>CAUJHV010000001.1 GCA_963205115.1 Pseudomonadota bacterium
GTCCGTCGCAGCAAGCAGCTCTACTCACCCAGCCCGGCATGAAGCGGCCATTGGACTTGGCGAACAGTGAAAGCGTGAACGGCCGATGTGCAAGGTCAAGCGGTAGTGCGACCTCTCGCGCCCGGGCAAGGTCTCAATGACTGCTGCTTTGCGGCGCGAACAAGAAGTACCACATGAACAGGGAGCTAACAATAGGCGACGTCCAGTCGCACGCTGATGCTGGCGGCGGTGGCGTGCACGTCGCCGCGGTGGTGCAGCGAACGTCCGGCCCGTTAGATCTCTTCACGCAGTCTCGCTCTGTCGGCAGACCCGTCGGTCGACTTGGCATACACCCTGCTATCCGATCGTCAGCTTCTGCTCGGCGACCACGCGGCGGTAGGTGGCGAGCTCGTCGCGCACCTGCTTCTGGTAGTCGTCGGGCGAGTTGCCGACCACGATCGCGCCAGTGGACTCGATGCGTTCACGCACCTTCGGGCTGGTCAATACGCCCTTCAGCGCCACGTTCAACTTGTCGATCACCGCGCGCGGCGTGCCCTTGGGTGCTGAGACACCCAGAAACGACATGCGGTTGACCGAAGCCAGCCCGACCTCGGCGAAAGTGGGCACGTCGGGCAGGCTGGCCAGCCGTTGCGGTGCCGCCACCACGATGGGCAGCAGACGCTTGTCCTTGATGAACGGCATCGCCGAAGGCAGGTTGTCCACGATGATGGGCAACTGCCCCGCCACCACGTCGTTCAGCGCAGGTCCCGAACCACGGTAGGGGATGTGCGTGACATGCACCTTGGCCGCGCTCTTGAACAACTCGGCCAGCAGGTGCCCGACGCTGCCGTTGCCGGCCGAGGCATAGCTGAAGGCGCCCGGGCGCTTGCGCAAAGCTTCAGCAAAGCCCGGAAAGTCGCGCGCTGCAAAGCCGGGGTGCACGGCGATCACGTTGGGGGTCGCCGCGACATTGCTGATGTGGACGAAGTCGCCGACCGGGTCGTACGGCGTCTGCGGGCTGATGGCGGGGTTGGTGGCCATGGTCGAGACCGAGGACATCAGCAGGACGTAGCCGTCACCTGGGGCCTTGGACACTTCGGCAGCGCCCAGCGCGCCACCGGCGCCGGCCTTGTTGTCGACCACCACCGTCTGCCCCAGGGCCTGGCCCAAAGGCTCGGCGATGACCCGCGCCAGCAAGTCGGTGGTACCGCCGGGCGCAAAGGGCACGACCAGGCGTATCGGCTTGCTGGGGTACGACTGCGCCAGCGCCGGCGACACCGGCCACAGGGCCGCCGCCAGGGCCAGCAACAACCCGTGTCTGAAGTGGTTCATGGAGTGTCTCCTCTCGTGGTTGATGTGCTCGCCACCGACGCGGGGTCTCAAGTCAACGTCTGGAAGGCCCTCGAGAAGAAGTCCACGCCGCCGAAGTTGCCGGACTTCAAGGCCAGGTGCAAACCGTCGGAACCCCGCACCGCATGGCACCAGGGCACGCCCGGTTCGATCTGGGGCCCGATGCGCAGTTGCGTCACGCCCAGCGCCTGGACGCATGCGCCCGAGGTCTCGCCCCCGGCCACCACCAGCCGGGCCACGCCGCGCTCGACGAGACCGCGGGCCGCCCGGGCCAGGATGTCCTCGACCAGGGCGCCCGCAGCGTCGGCACCGAGCCGCGCCTGCACGGCCCGCACGGACTCGGCCGGCGCCGTCGCATAGACCAGCACCGGCCGCCGGCTCAATCGGGGCCCGGCCCACGACAGGGCCTCGGTCACCAGATCGCGGCCAGCCAGCGCGAGCAAGGGGTCGATGGCGAAGGCCTCACCACCTGCGGCCACGAAGTGGGCCACCTGGGCCTGGGTGGCCGCCGAGCAGCTGCCGGCGACCACGGCCGAGGCGCCTTGCGCCGGCGGCAGTGCCGCGGCGTGTTGACACGGCATGGCCACGTGCCAGCGCGGCAAGCCGATTGCCAAGCCCGAGCCGGCCACCACCAGCGGCAAGGCCTGTGCCGCTTCGGCAAGCACGTGCAGGTCGGCATCGTCGACAGCGTCGACCACGGCCATCGTCACCCCTTCGGCCCGAAGTGAAGCCAGCTGTGCCGTCACGGCTTCGGCCCCGGCCGCGACATGCCGCCGCGCGACCAGGCCCGCGCGACCTCGCCGCAACTGCGCCTGCAGCACGCGCACCAGGCTGGCGTCCGTCATGGGCGTCAGCGGGTGCTGGCGCATCGGGCTGTCGGACAGCAACTGCTCACCGACGAAGAGATGGCCCATGAAGACCGTACGGCCGTTCTCCGGGAAGGCCGGGGTCACGGGCACGATGCTCGCACCGGTCAGTGCAGCCAGTGCTTCCGCCACCGGGCCGATGTTGCCCTGTGGCGTGGAGTCGAAGGTGGAGCAGACCTTGAAGTACAGCTGCCTCGCGCCCTGTGTGCGCAGCCAGCTCGCCGCCGCCAGGGACTCCGAAACCGCCCGCTCGACGGGCGCCGTGCGCGACTTCAAGGCGACCACGACGGCATCCGCATCGGGCGGAGCCGGCGCGCCGGCCTCCGGCACGCCGATGACCTGCACCACGCGCATCCCGGCGCGCACCAGGTTGTTGGCCAGGTCGGTGGCGCCGGTGAAGTCGTCTGCGATGCAGCCCAGGCTGACGCTCATGGCGTGTCGGCAGATCCTGGGGCCGCGCGCAGCAGGCGGCGCACCGACTTGGCGGCCACCCAGGGCGCGGTCAGCGCGTCCATCTGGCGGAAGTGCGGTGCCTGAAGGTGCGCCGTCACGGCAGCCGCGTCATCGTAGAGCTCGTAGAGGAAGAACAGTGCCGGGTCGTCCGGATCGCGGCAGACGTCGAACTGCCGACAGCCCGGCTCGCGCTCGCGGGAGGCGCGGGCGTTGTCCGCGATCGCGGTGGCGAAGGCCTCGATGTGCGGCCGGTGGATGCGGAACTCGACGATCAGCGCGTGCAGCATGGCGGGTTCGGAGCTCACAGGCTCTGGATGAAGCGCGGTAGCCAGGTCGACAGCCCCGGCACGTAGGTGACCAGCAGCACCACCGTGAAGGTGGCGGCCATCAGCGGCCACAGGTGGCGCGTGATCTCTCCGATGCCGGCCTTGGCCAGCTTGGCGGCCACGAACAGGGTGCCGCCCACCGGTGGCGTGTACAGCGCGATGGCCAGGTTGGCCGTCATCACCACCCCGATGTGGACCATGTCCATGTCGAAGTGCTTGGCCAGCGGCAGGAACAGTGGCGCGCTCAGCAGCATGGCCGGCAGCGGTTCGATGAAGATGCCCAGCAGGAGCAGGCAGACGTTGAACAGCAGCAGGAACATCCAGGGTTCGGTGGCCACGACCTGGATCCACGAGGCCATCTGCACCGCCACCTGCTCGACCGTGATCAGCCAGGCCATGGCGCCGGTCGCACCGATGACCAGCATCACCGTGGCGCTGGTGACGAAGGCGTTGAGCAGCAGCTGGGGAATGCGCTGCCACTTCAGGTCGCGGTAGTGGAAGAGCGACACGGCCAGCCCGTAGACCACGGCGATGGCGGCGGACTCGCTGGGCGTGAACAGGCCTGTCCAGATGCCGCCGATGATGATGACGGGCATCAACAGCGCCGGGCCGGCATCGCGTGTGGCCGCCCAGATCTGCGCCGGGGTGCTCCGATCCTCGCCGTTGTCGACGCCGGTTCTGCGGCCGTGCCACACGCACACCGCGATCAGTGCCAGCGCCGAAGCCAGCGCCGGCAGCAGGCCAGCCATCGACAGCGTACGCATGGAGACGCCGGAAATGAAGGCGTAGATCAGGAAGGGGATCGACAGCGGCATGAGCAGAGCGATCGTTCCGGCCACCGCCAGCAGTGCGGCCGCGAAGCCCCGCGAGTAACCGCGCGCCACCATCGCCGGGATCACCAGCGAGCCGATCGCCGCCGTGTCGGCGATGGCCGAACCGCTGACGCCGCCGAACATCGTGCAGCTCATCACCGTGACGACGCCGAGGCCGCCGGGCAGCCAGCCGAACAGCACACGCGCGAACTCGACGATGCGTCGGCCCACGCCGCCCTGCGCCAGCAGTTCACCGGCGAAGATGAACAACGGCACGGCGATCAGGATGAACGGCTCCACCCCGCCGATGAAGGACAGGAAGACCGTTTCCAGCGGGTGCCCGAGGTCCTTCCACCAGATGATGCCCACGGTGGTCGTGAGGATGGCGAACAGCAGCGGCACACCGGCCAGGGCGACGAGGAAGAAGACGCCGAAGAGGGTCAGGGCAAGCATGGATCGGGCTCAGTGATCGCTGGGGTAGCGTTGCTCGCGCGGCACGCCGCGAAGGACCTGCCACAAGTCCCAGGCCACGAACACGGCCATCAGGCTGCAGCCCACGGCCATGCCCATGTACTGGATGGCCATCGGCCACTGCAGCACCGTGAGCTGGTTGCCCCAGTTGCCGCCGACCAGGTTCCAGCCATAGCGCACCAGCACCAGCAGCATGAACAGGCACAGGCCCTGCACCGCGGCATCGGCCCAGCGGCGGCGCGGGGCCTCGAGCTTGTCGATGAACTCGGTGATCGTCATGTGCGCACCGCGCTGGGCAGCGCAGGCGCCGCCCAGGAAGGTCACCCACACCATCAGCAGCTCGCCGAACTCGGTGACCCAGGCCAGGTCCAGGTGCACCAGGTGCAGCGCGACGTTGACGAAGACCATCAGCGCCATCGTGGCGCCGATGGCGATCACGGCCCAGTCGACGCAGCGGCCGAGCCAGCGCACCGGTGCAGGCGCCGGTGCCACCGGGGTGAGCAGTGTCGGCACGGGACCGTCACTTGACGCTGCTGCGCACGGTCTCCGCGTCCTTCAGGAACGCGTCGACGTCGGCACCGTACTTCTCGCGCGCCTTGGCGTACACCGGCTGCACCGCGGCGCGGAACGCGGCCACGTCGGGCCTGGCGTTGATCTTCGCGCCCTTGGCGGTCATCTCGGCCAGCTGCTTCGCATCGTTGCCGGAGATCATCTCGCGGCTGAACTTGGCGGAGATCCGCGCCGCCTCCATCACCGCCTGCTGGTCGGCCGGCGCGAGCTTCTGCCAGGTCTTCTCGCTGATCGCCAGCGGGATCGGGCTGTAGACGTGGTTGGTCAGCGTGACGTTGGGAGCGACCTCGTAGAACTTGTTGGAGTAGATGGTGTCGACCGGGTTCTCCTGACCCGAGACCGCGCCCTGCTGGATCGCGAGGTAGACCTCCGGCAGCGGCATGATCTGGATGTGGAAGCCCATCGCTTCCAGGGTCCACCGCATCATCTCGTTGGGGAAGGTGCGCAGCTTCTTGCCCGTGGCGTCCGAAGGCTTGTTCAGCGGCTCCTTCGTGGTCATGCTTCGAAAGCCTGCCTCCCAGGTCGACAGGAAGCGAAAGCCCTTGTCGGGTGCCTTGGCGAACTGGGCCTGCAGCCACTTGCTCTCGTCGTAGAGCTTCCAGCCCTGGGCGTAGCTGTCCACCAGGAAGGGCATCATGGTCAGGTTCAGGCTCGGCACGTGAGGCGCGTAGCTGCCGGTGGCGGAGACCGTGAAGTCGATGCCGCCCAGGGCCAGCTGTTCGATGTTCTTCGGATCGTTGCCGAGCTGGCTGCAGCAGAAGATGTTGACCTTGTAGCGGCCCTGCGTCAGCTCCTCGACCTTCTTCGCGAAGACTTGCGCCGCGGCCTGCCGGGCGCCGCTCTGCTGGTCGGTGTGGCTGAACTTGAGCACAGTCTGGGCCGCAGCCGGCAGGGCCATCGCCAGCGCAGCGGCGGCGAGCAGGGTCAGGCGGTTCATGATCGGGTCTCCTTCGTGTCGTGGGGGTCGAAGCCGGCCATCGCGATGCGGTGCCCGGCGTGGTGGGATCGATAGACGGCCGCCTGAACGCGCAGGTTGGCCAGGTAGTCGGACGCGCCGTTCTCGAGCGGTGCGCCCGTCTGCAGATGCGCCAGCACGTGCGCCTGCAGGGCGGTGACGGCACCGCCGAACGCACCCTCGCCGCTGGGGTAGGTGTGCGGCGTCTCGGTGCCGCCATGCGGCATCCACCAGAGCCGCGCGTTGCCGTCCAGGCGCAGGACGCCGGCGCTGCCCTCGAGCCACATCTCGCCCATCGTGCGGCGTTGATCGGAGGCGGGGTGCATGTTCAGGCGGTTGCCATCGAACAGGCCTTGCCGGTCGTCGTCGAATTCCAGCAGGATGGTGCCCGCGTCTTCGCCGGCAATCACCGGGTTCAGCCGGCGCAAGCGTGCGGTGACGGCGCGGACCTCGCCGCACAGGAAGCGAAAGCTGTCGATGAAGTGCACCGCGGTCTCGCGCACCAGCAACTGGGGCATGCTCTGAAAGTAGGGCTGGCGGTCCAGATAGGCGCGCGGGCCCTGACCGTCGCCCGGCCGCAGTCGGAAACTCACGCCGTGCACGCGGCCCAGAACTCCCGCATCGATGAGGCGCCGCGCCTCCCGGAACCACGGGGCGAAGCGGAAGTTCTCGTGCACGACGAGCGGTACACCAGCGACGGCTGCTGCATCGGCCAGCCCCTCGGCCTGCGCCAGGTCGAGCCCGAAGGGCTTCTGGCAGATCGTCGGCAGGCCGCGCTGAAGGCAGGCCTTCACCACCGCGGCCTGCGCCGCGGGGGGCAGCACCACATCGACCAGGTCAGGGGCCAGCGAGTCCATCATCGACGCGGCGTCTTCACCCACGGTGTGGACACCGAACTCGGCGCCCAGAGCCGCCACGCGCGCGGCCTCGAGATCGCACAGGCCCACCACCTGCGCTCCCGCCGCCTGCCAGCCGGCGAGGTGGAAGCGCGCGAAGTAGCCGGCACCGACCACGAGCACGCGGTGCATCAGAGCCGTTCCTGCACTGCGGCGGCGATGTCGGCCGTGCCGCTGCGCCCGCCGAACTCGAACGGCCGGACGACGCCTTGCGCGAAGCACTGGCGCACGGCGTCCTCGATGGCCAAGGCCGCATCGGCGAGCGCCGAGTCGGCGTGACGCGCCGCCAGCCACTCCAGCATCATGGCAGCCGACAACATCATCGCCGTCGGGTTGGCGATGCCGCTGCCTGCGATGTCCGGTGCCGTGCCGTGCGCGGGCTGGAACAGCGCCCAGCGGTCGCCGATGTCGGCGGACGGCGCCATGCCCATGCCGCCCACCAGAGAGGCGATCAGGTCCGACAGGATGTCGCCGAACATGTTCTCCGTGACCAGCACGTCGTACTGCCAGGGCTTGGCCACGAGGTTCAGCGCCATCGCGTCGACATAGGCGTCGTCGAGCCCGACGTCCGGGAACGCCGCGGCGCGCTCGTGCACGACCTGGCGCCAGAAGGCCATCGACCGGAAGACGTTGGCCTTGTCGACGTTGGTCACGTGGCCGGGCCGGCCACGGGCCTTGCGTTGTTGCGCCAGCCGCAATGCGAAGTCGGCGATGCGGGCCGTGCCGCGGCGCGTGATCTTCATCGGGTCGACCGCCTCGTCGGCCCGGACCTCGCCGCGCCCGCGGGCATAGAACAGTCCCTCGGTGTTCTCGCGGACCAGCACGAGGTCGATGCCGGTGGCGCGAGGGTCGGCCAGCGGCACCGGCAGCCCAGGCCACGTGCGCACCGGCCGCACGCCGGCGTAGAGATCGAGCGCGAAGCGGATGTCGAGCTGTGGGATGACCTCGGTGCCGTCGGCACCGCGGACGTGCGGCAGCCCCATGGCACCGAACAGGATGGCATCCGCGGTCCGGCAAGCGTCCAACGCGCCGTCCGGAAGTGCGACGCCGGTGTCCGCAAAGTGCTGGGCGCCGGCGGCGTGGCTGACGGTGTCGAAACGGCGACCGCAGCGGCGGCCGGCGGCATGCAGCACGGCCAGCGCCGCTGCCATGACTTCAGTGCCGATGCCGTCACCCGGCAACACCGCGATGGAGTAAGTGGCCTGCATTACATCTGCGCCAGCTTGTAGCGCTCGAAGATGGCCAGCAGTTCGCGGCTGGCGCGTTCGCGGTGGGCGCGATTGACGGCAGCAGCCCCGGCAGCGTCGCCGGCGAGCAGACGATCCACCAGATCGTGGTGCTCACGCGTGCTGTTCACGGGCTTGGGCCTCAGCTTCAGGCTGAACATGCGAGCACGGTGGGCACGGTCCCAGTACGTCCAGACGGTTGCCGCCAGCTGCCGGTTGCCCGCCAGTTCGACGAGGCCGGCGTGGAAGCGCTCATCGGCAGCGGCCCAGGCGTCGAGATCGTCGCTTTGCAGCGCGGTGTCCATGGTGGCCGTTGCCTGCAGCAGGGGCGCCAGCTCCGCGGCGTCAGGGCGGCGACGGGCCAGGACCTCCGCGGCCATGCACTCGAGCGCGGTCAGGATCTCGTAGATCTCGCGCATGTCGGTCGGCGACACCGGCAGCACGCGCATCCCGTGGCGCGGGATCACCTCCACCAGGCCGTCGTTCTGCAGACGTACCAGCGCTTCTCGCACCGGCGTGCGGCTCATGCCCAGCGCGAGCGCCACCTCCTGTTCGAGCATGCGGTGGCCGGGCGGCCAGACGTTGTCGAGGATCCTGCGGCGGATCTGGTCGTGGGCGGCGTCGACCATTGACATCGTCGCGGAAGCGTTGGCGTTCATCGGGTGCTCCAGTGCAGGGGCGCGGCGCCGGCGACTGGCAGGCGCAAGGTGGCGAGGCGGTCGCCGAGAAGGCAGCCGAGCACCGCGGTGCGGCGGTCGCTACCGGCGAAGGCGATGCTCGAGATGTTCTGCAGCACCTGGCCGGCGGCATGGTCCAGGTGTTCGCGGCCCATCGTGCCGGCCTCGTAGGCAGCCTCGACGGCGGCCAGGTGGGCCGCTTCGGCATCCTCGAGCCAGACGGTCTGGGCTCCGTCAGGCGAGACGCGGATCAGCCGGTTGCTGACGATGCTGACGACCCATGCGTGGCCCTCTTCGTCGAAGGCCAGGCCATCCGGGAAGGTGCCGACACCAAAGGTGGTGACCACCTCCTTGGGGCCGAGCGTGCCGTCGGGCGCCATGCGAAAGCGCGACAAGCGCCGTGCGAAGGTTTCGTTGACGTAGAGCCAGGCGCCTGATGGGTGCTCGGCGACCTCGTTGGTGTAGCCCAGGCCGTCGGCAACGATCCGCGCGACACCACCCGCACTGACGTGCACGATGAAGCCGTCGCCGCCATCGCGGCGGTAGCCCAGCGCGCGCGGCTGGCGACGGGTGCTCACCGTTACCCATGCGCTTCCATCGGCACGCGGCAGGACGAAATTGGTCGGCGGCAGGGGCTGGCCGTCCACTTCCATCAGCCAGGGCGCCAAGAGGCCGTCCACGGTCAGGCGCCAGACACCGCCGTCGCTGTCCCCCAACTGCGCCATGAGCACGCTGCCATCGGCCGCCAATGCGATGCCGTTCGGTCGGAGAGGCAGGCCATCGGCGCGCTTGGCGATTCGCAGGTGTTGGGCACCGTCCGGCCGGGTTTCGCAGATGCCGCCGCGCCAGTCTGCCGTGAGCAGCCGGCCGTCCGGCAGGGCCAGCACGCACTCCGGACGCACCAGGCCCTGAGACCGCCACTGGATCTGGTCGAGGGGGATTGGCGATGCATTCATTAACGTATACGTTAAAGGATGCGTAACCGGAGAACATCCGTAAGAACCCGCGGAGTGGGTCGAGCGCCCGAACCGCGAGGGGCTTGCGACAGAGGCGACTCCATCGCACGCGACGATGAGCGACTGGCGCGGCGCACGGGTCCTCCCCACGAAGCCAGATCGTCCTGAACGCGTTCTTGCAGGCTGCGCTCACCAGCCCGGATCACAACGAGGTGCCGAACGCGGCGCGGTCGACAACTGCGGCGATCGCAGGTGCGGGCCTGTGTTCAAAGGCGCCGGCCGCAGTCAAGGGTCGCGGCGGCCTGTGCCACGGCCGAGCCTGATCCCGGCGCTGCTGAACCGGCACGCGCTGGGCGAGACGCTTCGTGCGCCAGTTGCCCGCGCCGAGAAGGTATGGCTGCGTCGGTACCGAATGGCATCCGAAGGTCAAATCCGCAGCCACCGCAGTGCGAGCGGTCATGTGGCCCGTGGTGTTTCAAACGGGCTACCTCACAGCTGGCCCGTGCCGCTACCTGCCGGCGTTGATCGCCGGGCGCGACGAGAGCCCAAGAATCTGTACCCTGACACCCACTTGGATCACTTGAGGCTTGCCGAGCTGAAAACAGATTGCTGCAGCTCCAGCAAACTCTTCAGCTTCGCAATGCGGCCAAATGGGTTGTTGCCTCGTCGCGTAGGCGATCGGTCCAAGCCGTACGAACCACGGGTCTCTTGCCGCGTGTCTCAAGGGAAGTCGCGCACCGTTGAACGCGGCCCGCGACTCGAACCCGTGCGTACACTTGGTCATCGCCCTCGGAGGATGGCATGAAGAGCTTCGGCGAACGCGCGAAGGGCCTGCGCCTCGAGCGCATGCGATCGAGTCCGATGTGGGCCGGTGACGGATTCCGCAACCTGCACCCAGTGCGGCCCGGCCTGCGCGACGCCAGCGCGCCAAGACCCACGCTCACCGAGTTCCTCTGCGGTGGCGTGCGCCGGGTGCCCGCCGGCCCGCTACCGGCACAAGACCCGCGGGACCTCTGGCAACGCATGCCGTCCAGCGGCCTGAGGGCCACCTGGCTGGGCCACTCCACGGTGTTGATTGAAATCGATGGCGTCCGGTTGCTGACTGACCCGGTGTGGGGAGCGCGAGCCTCGCCTTCTCAGTGGGTGGGGCCGAAGCGCTTCCAGCCCGCGCCAGTCGCGCTGAAGGCACTGCCCCCGATCGACGCGGTGCTGCTGTCGCACGACCACTACGACCACCTGTGCCACCCGACGGTGCGGGCGCTGGCGAAGACCGGCGTGCCCTTCGTGACGTCTCTCGGCGTCGGTGCGCACCTCGAGGCCTTCGGCGTGCCGCCCGATCGCATCGTCGAGCTCGAGTGGTGGCAATCGCACCGCTTGCAGGGCACCGAGGTCGAGGTCACGGCCGCGCCGTCGCAGCACTTCTCGGGTCGTGGTCTCAAGGACCGCAACGCAACGCTGTGGTCGTCGCTCGTCGTGCGGTCGCCGAAGCACCGCGTGTTCTTCAGCGGTGACACGGGACTCACCGATCAGTACACGGAGATCCGCGACCGGCTCGGCCCGTTCGACCTGGTGCTGCTGGAGGTGGGCGCCTTCCACCCCAGCTGGGGCGATATCCACCTCGGCCCCGTGAATGCGCTGGAAGCGCTCCGCCTGCTGGGCGGTGGCGCCCTTCTGCCGGTGCACTGGGGCACGTTCAGCCTCGCGCTGCATGCCTGGGACGAACCGGCGGAGACGCTCCTGCAACTGGCGCCGCAGCAAGGGGTGCACCTGCTGATGCCGCAGCTGGGCGAAGCGGTCGAGCCGGCCCAGGTCGAGCACGTGACGCCTTGGTGGCGTGCGGTTGGCAGCGACCCGGCTTCCGCAGCCGAACCGATGAGCTGGCCGAAGGCGCTGCCGTTTCCCTTGGACTGACGCGCGACGCAACGCGGGGTCTCGCTTCGCCACTCGGTTGCAGCGGCGGTTGACCTCCGTCGTGGCTCGACGCCGGCCCTTCCGCAAGGCCGGGGTCTTCAGCACCACGTCGACATGGCGCGCGGCGCACGGGTGGCCAAGGCAGCCACACGTCCGGGGTGCGGGATCGCCGTGGGGCGAAGCACGTCGCCGCAGCGCTCAGCGCTTCCCGGGGGCGGTGGTCTGGGGTGCGGGCGCGTCGGTCCGGTACAGGCCGGAGGCCGAGTCGATGTTGCGCAGCACGTGCTGCTCGATCGCGTCGGCAGCCGCCGCCAAGTCCCCGCGCTCCAGCAGCCCGATGATCTGCTCATGCTCGCCCAGAGCACTGCTCTTTTCGAAGCGGCTCGCGAGCAAGGCGTAGCGGATGGGCTGCGCCATCTCGTTGAGCACCTCGATGGACTTGCGCAGCGGCTCGTTGCGGGTGGCGTCCAGGATGGCTTCGTGGAAAGCGATGTTGGCGTCCAGGTAGCCCTCGATGTTGCGCGCCTCGAAGTGCTGGCGCATCGTCTGGTTGGCGGCGCGCAGGGCGGGGATCAGCGCGTCCAGCGGGTGCCCGGCCAGGGCCTCGACGCTGTGCCGCTCCAGCAGGCCGCGCAGGCGGTAGATCTGCCCGATCATCTCGGCCGAGTACTCGCGCACCCTGAAGCCCCGCCGCGGCTCGTGCGAGACGATGCCCCGCAGCTGCAGCAGCCGCAGCGCCTCGCGCAGGGGGCCGCGGCTGGCGCCGTACTCGGCCTCGAGCTGCTTTTCACGCAGCGGGCTGCCGGGTGGGTAGCGGCCGGTGATGATGCCGCGCCGGATCCTGCCCATCAGGAAGTACGGAATCGGATCGGGCACCACGTCGTTCATGCGGCGAAGGGATGCTGGGCGCGCCAGTGGCGGGCCACGTCGATACGCCGGCACAGCCAGACCTTGTCGTGGCGCAGCACATGGTCCAGAAACGCCGCCAGCGCGTGTGCACGGGCCGGGCGGCCCGTGATGCGGGCGTGCAGGCCGATCGACATCAGGCGCGGCGACTGCTCGCCTTCGAGGTACAGCTGGTCGAAGGTGGCCTTCAGATAACGCTCGAAGTGGTCGGGTGTGGAAAAGCCGGCGGGCGTGGCGAACTTGCCGTCGTTGGCGTCCATCGTGTAGGGCACCACCAGGTGCGGCCGACCCTCCACCGTCACCCAGTACGGCAGCTCGTCGTTGTAGGCGTCGGAGTCGTACAGGAACCCCCCTTCCTGCGCCAGCAGGCGGCGCGTGTTCTCGCTCGGGCCGTAGCGGCAGTACCAGCCCAGCGGGCGCTGGCCGGTGCTGCGGGTCAGCGACTCGATCGCCATCGCGATGCGCTGCTGCTCGGCCTCGGCCGACAGCCGGAAGTGCTCTTCCCAGCGGTAGCCATGGCAGCAGACGTCGAATCCGGCGGCGACGATGGCCTCCGCCGCGGCGGGGTTGCGCTCCAGCGCCAACGCGCAGCCGAAGATGGTGGCCGGCACCTGCCGTTCGCGCAGGATGTTCATCAGCCGCCAGAAGCCCACGCGGCTGCCGTACTCGTACATGGTCTCGAAGGCCATGTCGCGCTGCCCCGCCGGCACGCGGCCGCCCGGCGCCTCGGCCAGGCCCAGCTCGGTGCGGCCGTCGCCATCGGCGTTGTTGTATTCCGAGCCTTCTTCGTAGTTGATCACCAGTTGCACGGCCACCCGCGCGCCGCCGGGCCAGCGCGGGTCGGGCGGTGTCGGACCGTAGCCGACGAAGTCGCGTGCCGGCGTCCAGGGGGTGCTCATGGGTCGATCCTCTCTTGCCGTCGCCGGGTGAGGTTCAAGGCGCCAGGCCCAGGCGCCGCGCCAGGGCCACCAGTTGCTGCGCCTGGTGGATGAAGGGCCCGTCCACCAGCCGCCCGTCGACCGTGAAGGCGCCCACGCCCTGGCCCAGCTGTTGCTCGGCCGCCTGCACGACGCGCAGCGCATGCGCCACCTCGGCGTCGGTGGGCCTGAAGGCGGCGTTGGCGACGGCGATCTGCGACGGGTGGATGCAGCTGCGCCCGGCCATGCCCAGCTGCCGCGCCGCCTGGCAGTCGCGCCCGAAGCCGTCGCCGTCGCTGAAGTTCACCCAGGCGCCGTCGTAGGCGGCGATGCCGGCCTCGCCGGCCGCCAGTCGCACGGCCAGACGAACCGCCTGCGTGGCGGACGGCTCGCCCGAGGCGATGCCCAGCGGTGCGAAGAGATCGCCATAGCCGATCTGCAGACCCACCACGCGCGGATGGGCGCCCGCGATCTCGGCCGCCAGCCGCAGGCCGCGCGGCGACTCGATGTTGACCAGCAGGCCCAGCGCCCGCGTGAGGCCGCGTTCACGTTCCAGCTCGGCGATGGCCGCAGCGGCCTGCCGCACCGTGTCGGCCGACTCGACCTTGGGCAGGTTGACCAGGTGCAGGGCGGGCCAGACGCACGCGCGCAGGTCGGCCGCGAAGTGCGTGCTGTCCACGGCGTTGACCCGCACGATCAGCGTCTTGTCGCGCATCGGCGCCTGCCATTCGGCCGGCCATGGCGTGCGGCCGTCGAGCAGGCGCGACAGGTCGGCGCGCGCGCTGTCCTTGCGGTCGGGTGCCACCGCGTCTTCCAGGTCGAAGGACAACGCGTCGGCGGCGCTGGCCAGCGCCTTGCCGTACCAGTCGGGCCGCGAGGCCGGCACGAAGAGCTTGCTGCGCATCGTCAGCCCGCCGTGCGTACGCTGTCGAGGTAGGCCAGCACCTCGTCCACCGTCACGACGTCGGCAAACTGGCGGTCCATGTCGAACAGCGAGATGGCGTGCGAGATCGGAATGCGGTCGAACACCGCCTCCTGCGGCACGATGGCGCGCAGGTTGTGCGACGCGGCGTCGAAGACCGTGGCGCGGATGCAGTTGCTGGTGGCGCCACCGACGATGACGACGGTGTCGATCTGCCGCTCGATCAGGTAGCCCAGCAGCGGCGTGCCGACGAAGCCGCTGGGCTTCTTCTTCACGAACACCACGTCGCCTGGCGCCGGCGTCAGCTGGGGCACCAGCTGGGCGCCGAGCGTGCCGGCGAGGCACCAGTGCGGGCTGTCCAGCAGGTCGCGCTTGTGGCGGTACACGCCGATGTCGCTGCCATCGGGAGCCAGCTCGAAGCGGGTGAAGAAGCACGGCGCGCCGCGAGCCTGCGCGGCCCGGACCACGCGGGCGATCTGCCCCACCGCCTGCCGCCCGATGTCGCCGCAGCTCGAGGGCCAGGCGGCGTCTTCGCCTTCCACGCCGACCATGTAGCGCTGCGCGTCGATCACCACCACCGCCGGCCGTTGGCCAAAACCCATGCGGCGGCCGAAGCGGCCGCGGGCCAGCACGGCGCGGTCCTGCTCGGTCAGGAAACGGTCCCAGGGGGTCGTGCGATCGTTGTCCATGGTGCGGTCTTTCAGGCCACCGCGCCGGCGGCGCGCAGCGTGGCAATGGTCTCGGCGTCGTAGCCCAGCGAGGCCAGCACGGCATCCGAATGCTGGCCGAAGGCCGGGGCGGCCTGCGGCGGCGGCACTGGCGCATCGCCGAACGCGATGGCGCGCGACAGGCCGCGGTAGCGGCCCGCCAGCGGGTGCTCGTAGGTGGCCACCAGGTCCGAGGCCAGCACCTGGGGATGGTCGAACATGTCCTCGATCTCGCGCGCCACCGCGCAAGGCACGCGTTCGCCGAACAAGGCTTCCCATTCGGCCGCGCTGTGGGCCTGCAGCGCCGCGCGCAGCCGGGGCACCAGCTCGTCGGCATGCTCGGCGCGCTTGCGCACGCTGTCGTAGCGCGGGTCGGTGGCCAGCTCCGGCAGGTTGACCAGCTCGCACAGCGCGGCCCAGAAGTGCGCGGTGTTGGCCGAGATGTACAGGCTGCCCGAGCGCGTGGGGTGCAGGCCGGTGATGCCGCCGGAGCGCATGTCGCGGTACACCTCGCGCGGCTCGTTCTCGGCCCAGATGAAGCGCGCCGACTGCAGGGCGAGCGCACTGCGCAGCAGCGAGATGTCGACCCGCTGGCCCAGCCCGGTGGCGTGCCGCTGGTACAGCGCCGCGGCCACGCCGCTGGCCAGCAGCGCGGCGGCGTAGTAGTCCACCACCGAGCCGTACACGATCTCGGGCTGCTGCGGCGTGCCCTGCAGCGCGCAGATGCCGGTCATGCTCTGCAGCACCTGGTCGTAGCCGGCCTTGTCCTTCATCGGGCCACGGTCGCCGTAGCCGGTGACCGCGCAATACACCAGCCTCGGGTTCAGCGCATGCACCGCGTCGTAGCCGATGCCCAGCCGTTCGGGCACGCCGGGGCGGAAGTTGTGCACCAGCACGTCGGCATCGCGCAGCAGGCGCAGCAGCACCTCGCGCGCGGCGGGCATCTTCAGGTCCAGCACGATGCCCGACTTGCCGCGATTCACGCCCAGGAAGGCCCTCCCCTCGGCCTGCAGGGTGGACGGGTACTTGCGTAGGTTGTCGCCACCCGGTGGTTCGACCTTGATGACCTCGGCGCCCTGGTCGGCCAGCAGCGTGCAGCCGTAGGGCGCAGCGATGTAGGCGCTGAGGTCGATGACCCGAACGCCGGACAGCGGGCCTGGGTTCGCCATGGGGGACCTCGCGTTCAGTGTCTTCAGTGCGGAAAGCGGCGCGCGCCGCCGTCCACGTGGATCACCTGGCCGGTGATGTAGCGCGCCAGCGGCGAGCACAGGAAGGTCACCAGCACCGCCAGGTCGTCGGGCTCGCCGATGTAGCCCGCCGGGCAGTTGGCCGCCACCCAGGCGGCCTGCGCCCCGGGCGTGGGCAGCAGCCTGTGGTCGATCTGCTCGGAGTGGATGCGCCCGGGCGGGATGCAGTTGACGGTGACGCCGTCGGGGCCCACCAGGCGCGACAAGGCCTTGGCCCAGATGTGCACGGCGCCGTTGGGCGGCACGCCGCCGTTGATCGACACCGCCTCGTCGCCACCGGTCAGGTTGACGATGCGACCGAAGCGGCGCTCGCACATGCCGTCGACCACCGCGTGAGCCAGTTCGCGGCCGGCGTGGAAGTTGAGCGTCATCGCGTCCTCCCACTGCTGCAGCGTGCCCAGGCCGTCGAAGGGGCGCGAGCCGCCGGCGTTGTTGACGAGGATGTCGACCCGTCCGAAGCGGTCGAGCACCGCCTGCTTGATCACCTGCGGCGCGTCGCGCCGCGTGATGTCGCAGACCACCGGCAGCGGTCGTGGCAGGCCCAGCGCCTGCACCTCGTCGGCCAGCGATTCCAGCAGGGCCTGCCGCCGCGCGACGACGGCCAGCTGGCAGCCTTCCCGCGCCAGCATGCGGGCGATGGCCCTCCCCAGCCCGACGCTGGCCCCGGTGACGATGGCGACCTTGCCGCCGAGTTGAAGATCCATGCCGATCCCCCTTCAAAGGCCCAGGTAGGCCTTGCGCACGCGGTCGTCGCCCGCCAGTTCGGCGGCACTGCCTTCGATCGCGATCTGCGCCAGTTCCAGCACATAGGCGTGCTGCGCCAGCTTCAGGGCCTGCATCACGTTCTGCTCGACCAGCAGCACGCCGATGCCGCGCTGGGCAATGACCCCGATCACCGCCATCACCTGGCGCACGACGATGGGCGCGAGGCCCAGCGAGGGCTCGTCCAGCAACAGGTACTTGGGCTGCGACATCAGGCCGCGCGCGATGGCGCACATCTGCTGCTCGCCGCCCGACAGCGACCCGGCCATCTGCGGCAGGCGCTCCCGCAGCTTGGGGAAGAGCTGCAGCAGCCAGTCCAGCGTGTCCTGTCGCTGCGCGTGGCCGCGCGGCGCGTAGGCGCCCATCTCCAGGTTCTCGCGCACGCTCATGAACGGGAACAGATGCCGGCCCTGCGGCACGTGGGCCAGGCCGGCCTCGACGCGTTCATGCGCCGACAGCGTGGACAACTCGCGGTCGTCGAGCAGGATGCTGCCGCCCTTCACGTCGGCCATCAGGCCGGAGATGGCGTTCAGCGACGTCGTCTTGCCGGCGCCGTTGGCGCCCAGCAGCGCCACCACAGCGCCAGGCGCCACCGTGAAGCTGATGTCGCGCAGCACCACCACGTCCCCGTAGCCGGCGGTGAGGTTCTTCACGACGAGACTCATTCTTCGTCGCTTCCCAGGTAGGCCGCGATCACCTTGGGGTCGCGCACCACGTCGGCGGGCAGCCCTTCTGCGATCTTGACGCCGTAGTCCAGCACCACGATGCGGTCGGCCAGCGACATCACGGCATGAAGGATGTGCTCGATCATGATCACGGCCAGGCCGTCGGTCTTGGCGAAACCGCGGATCAGGTCCAGGCTCTCGTTGACCTCGGATGGGTTGAGCCCGGCCAGGATCTCGTCCAGCAGCAGCAGGCGCGGCTCGACCGACAGCGCGCGCGCCAGTTCCATGCGCTTGCGCGATTCCAGGGTCAGGCTGCCCGCCGGGCGGTTCAGCAGATCGGCCATGCCCACCCGCTCGACGATGGCAGCCGCCTTCTCGCGGGCCACGCGCTGCGGGTTGTGCAGCAGTGCGCCGACCATCACGTTCTCGTGCACCGTCAGGCTGGTCAGCGGCTTGACGATCTGGAAGGTGCGGCCGATGCCGGCGCGCGCGCGCCGGGCCGCTGGCAGGTTGGTCAGGTCGCGCCCGGCGAAAGACACCCGGCCGGCGTTGGACTTGGTGTGCCCGCTGAGGATGTCGAAAAGCGTGGTCTTGCCGGCGCCGTTGGGGCCGATCAGGCCGACGATCTCACCGGCAGCGACATCGAAGCTCACCTCGTTGACGGCCACCAGGCCGCCGAAGCGGCGCACCACGGCATTGATCTGCAGCAGGGGCTGCGGCGCGCTGCGGTCTGCCGACATCGACGTCACCTGCCGAAACGGGCCTTGAACGCGCCCACCACGCCCTGAGGCGCGATCAGCACCACGCCCAGCAGCACCGCGCCGTAGATGAGCAGGCGTGGCCCGCCGCCGAGATAGGCGCTGAGCACGCCGTCCAGCGGCGTCATGATCAGCGAGCCGACGATGGGGCCGAGCGGCGTGCCCAGACCACCGATCAGGCTGAAGAGCGCGATCTGCACCGAGATGTTGATCGAGAACACGCTGGGCGGATCCAGGAAGAGGATGTACTGCGCGTACAGGAAGCCGCCCACGCTGGTGAGCGCGGCGCTGATGACGGTCACCAGCATCTTCACCTTGACCGGCTCGACGCCCATGCTCTCGGCGGCGGCCTGGTCGTCGCGCACGGCGATGAGGTACAGGCCCAGGCGGCCGCGGTGCATCCAGCGCGTGATGCCGTACACCACCATCATCAGCACGAACGCCGCCGCCATGTAGGCCCAGCGCGAATCGAACATGAAGTTGGCCAGGCCCGGCTTGAAGGCCATGGCGATGCCGCTGGAACCGCGCGTCACGTCCTTCCAGTTGTTGGCCACGATCTCCAGCACGATCGGAAAGACCATCGTCGCCAGCGAGAAGAATGCGCCGCGCAATCGGAAGCAGGGCCAGCTGATGAGCACCGCGGTGGAGGTGGTGACCACCATGCCGGCCAGCATGCCCAGCCAGGGCGACAGACCGAAGGTGGTGTACAGCACGGCGGTGGTGTAGGCGCCGATGCCGAAGAACGCCGACTGCCCGAGCGAGACCAGGCCGCCGTAACCCGCCATCAGGTTCCAGCATCCGCTGAGCGCTGCCCAGAGGAAGGTCATGACCACGATGTTGAGGTAGTAGTCGTTGATCACTTGGTGCCCATTTCCTCGGCGCCCAGGCGACCAAAGAGCCCTTGCGGACGGACCAGCAGGATGACGATGAACAGCAACAGCGCCACCACGTCCTTGAACTCGACCGAAAAGTAGAAGCCGGTCACCGTCTGCGCGATGCCGATGATCAGGCCCCCGACGATGGCGCCGGCCACGCTGCCCAGGCCCCCCAGCACCACGACCACGAAGCTGGTGATGATCAGGTCCACCCCCACGGTGGGAAAGGTGTAGTACATCGGCGTGAGGATGCAGCCGGACACCGCCGCGCAGGCCACCCCGCAGCCGAAGGCCAGGCGGTTCAGGCGCCGGGTGTCCACGCCCATCAGGCTGGCGGCATAGCGGTTCTGCACCATCGCCCGCAGCGCGCGCCCGTTGCGCGTGAGGTGCAGGAAGGCGATCAGCGCGCCGGCCATCACGATGGCGGCGATGAAGGCAAACAGCGAGGTCGCCGAGATGGACAGGCCACCCACGCTGTAGGCCAGCGAGGTGTAGGGCGTGATCACCGAGCGGTAGTCGGGGCCCCACAGCGTGAGCGCCAGGTTCTGCATCAGCACCGACACGCCGAAGGTGGCGAAGATCTGCATCGAGTGCGGTGCGTGCAGGATGCGCTGGATGACCCAGCGCTCCACGGCCAGGCCCAGCAGGAAGATGGCCGGCACCACCACCAGCGCCGACAGGTAGGGGTCGATGCCCAGCAGCAGGTTCAGCCAGAAGGCGCCGAACATCGCCAGCATGATGAACTCACCCTGGGCGAAGTTGACGATGCGCAGCACGCCGAAGATCAGCGTCAGCCCGATCGACAGCAACGCGTAGACGCCGCCGATGAGCACGCCGGACACCAGCAGCTGGGGCAGGATGGCGAGCATCGGCGCGGGTCCTCAGGCTGCCGTCGGTGCGCGCCGGCTCAGCGCTTGTCCCAACCCGGCAGCGGCACCAGGACGGCGTCGCTGGTGCTCACGGCCGCCGGTGCCACCACCACCAGCTTGCCGTTCTGCCATTGCTGCGCCACGGGAAACGAGCGCAGGTTCTGGCCACGCATCGGGTCGGTCTCGCCGGCGAACTTCACACCCCAGCCCAGCACGGTACCGCCGCTGGGCACGTCCACCGCCACGGCGGCCAGGCGTACCTTCTCGGGGTCCAGCGAGCCGGCCTTTCGCAGCACGTTGTCCAGCAGCAGGTGGGTGCCGACGAAGCCCTGGGTACCGACGTAGGACGGCGGCTTGCCGTGCGCGGCCTGGAAGCGCTTCTTGAACTCCTCCAGCAGCTTGGCCGAGTCCTTGGACAAGGCGCTGGTGTTGACGCTGGCCGAGCCCTCGGTGTCGAAGATGCCGTTGACCGCGTTGCCCAGCGCCTCGCCAAAGCTGGGAAGGCCGTAGATGCCGCCGGTGCCGATGAAGGCGTCGACGTTGACGCCCAGCTGCTTCATCTGGCGCTGGATCAGCAGTGCATCGTTGGCGTACGACGACGCGATCACCACATTGGGCTGGTCGGCCTTCATGCGCAGGACCAACGGCGACAGGTCGGTGGTCGACGCCTTGTAGGCGATGCGGCTGGCCACGTTGAAGCCCAGTTCCTTGGCCCGCGTCTCGGCGGCCGAGGCCACCGAGGTGCCGTAGTCGGAGTCTTCGTGCACCACCAGGACCTTGATGTCCTTGGGCTGCTTGTTCAGCTTCTTGGCAATCACGTCCCGGGTCAGGTCGGCGGCCAGCTGGCCGTTCTGCGACGCGGTGAACACCACGCGGAAGTAGTTCTTGAAGCCGCGCTTGGTCAGCCCGTCGGAGATGCCGCCGGTCTCCCAGTAGATGCCGCCACGGCGCTCCACCACCTGGCTGGCGGCATACGACAGGCCGCTGGAGTAGGTGCCGGTGATGATCTTCAGGTTCTCCAGCGACGACAGGCGTTCGGCCTCGGACTGCGCCTTGTCGGGCGTGGAGGCATCGCCGGTCACCAGCTCGATCTTGTTGCCCGCGATGCCGCCGGCCTCGTTGATCATGTCGACGGCGATCTTGGCGCCGTTCAGGTTCTCGGTGCCCAGCAGGGCCAGCGAGCCGGACAAGGGGTAAAGGGCGCCGATCTTCCAGCTCTGCTGCGCGTGCGCAGCAGACAGCAGGACGGTCGATGCCAGGCTGGCAAACAGAATGCGCTTGATGTTCACACCGGGCTCCTCTTCAGGGTGGGGTGGCGCGGGATGCGCCGGCAAAGACCAGGTTGGCGATCGCCGCATGGGATGCGTGCATGCAGCTCTTGCCTCGCATGCCCAGCGCGCGTGCAGCGCGCGCGTCGGCTTCGAAGGCGGCCAGTTCGACGACGTCGTGCGCCGTGCTGTCCAGCGACGCCACGCCCGCTTCTGCAGCGGCCAGGCTCAGCAGCGTGCGCAGCGTGGCCAGGCCGGCCGTGCGGTCGGTGATGCCGGTGCTGCGCGCCAGATCGCCAGCACCCAGCTGCAACGCCAGCACCCTTGGTGATGCGGCAGCGATGTCGGCGGCGTGGCGCAGGCCGCGGGCGGACTCGATGGTCGGCACGATCCACGGCGCGCGCGATCGGCCGGGCACTTCGCCCAGCGAGTCCAGCATGCGGTGCACGAACTCGACCTGGCCGGGCGTCTCGGCCTTGGGAAGGTTGATCACGTCCACGTGCGCGCCCCGCAGGGCCTGCAGGTCGTGCACCAGGTGCCCGCTGTCAGCACCGTTGACGCGCACCCAGACCTGAATGGGCAGGCGCGACTCGCGCAACAGCCGGGCCACGGCGTCGCGGGACGCGACCTTGTCAGCTTCGGCCACCGCATCTTCCAGGTCGATCGACAGGGCATCGGCGCCGGCAGCCATCGCCTGCGCCAACTGGTCGAGTCGATCACCTGCGAGGAACAACTTGCTGCGGGGGACGTTCATGGCATGCCGGCGGAGCCTGAATGTAGAGTGTCTACAATTTTTGATCGCCTCACCCGGTGGCTAACCCTTGGTCGAAAGCGCGGCGCGGTCTGCGCAATGGAGCCGACCTCCGCGCCCTGGCCTTCGGCCGCCACCAAGTCGCCCACGCGCGCCGCTCGACCAGCGAGCGCATCGTCGTCACCGGCTGGCGTGATGACGCGCTTCCATGACCGGATACGGCCGACGGGCTGGCGGTCTCAGTCCGGCCGGCAGCGTGCGTTCACCACCGTGGCGGAAAGCTGACCTTCAAGTCCGCGGCGATCCGCAATGCATGTCTGGTCTTGGTCGCGGCCGCGAGTTTTCGCATCCGGCCAGCAGCCGTCGGCGTCCATGGGCTGCTATCGAGCGACACACTTCCTCAGCCTTGGGCGTGGTGCATGCCCCGTCCTTCGCCCGCCCCGCTTCCGCAGGAGGCGCTACCTCCCCGGCCCTAGACGTTTCGCGAAGAACTCGGCGACGGCGTCATGCAGCGGCGGGAGTGCGTACGCGCGATCGAACTGCGGCGGATCGCCGAGAAGGCGATCGGCGACGCTGCCAGGTTCGAGCGGCGGCAGAGGCGACAGCATGGCCCCGTGGCTCCCCTGCGCCAGGCGCGCCAACACCTGGCAATGCGGCTCGCATGCCGCACGAACGGCTTCGACGTGATAGCGGGGAATCTGGTTCACGTCCTGGTCGGCAATGACAAGGCCCAGAGGCACGACCGGCCGGCGCAGGGAGTCGATATCAAAGTCGGCGGCGAAGGGGACCATGGCGATGACGGCTCCGACGCGCGGATCGGTGTGTCGCTGCGGCGTGTCGTCCGAGAATCGGAGCCGAATGACGAACTTGGCCGCCCAGGTCTTGATCGCGTCGAGCCCATCGCCTCGCCGCAGCGTGACGAACCCGACGCAGGAGGAGAAGTCCTGTTCGATGCTGCGCAGGCAGTGATCGCGGAAGCGGCTTGGGGACCACTGTCCGCCCGCCAGCGACAGAGCCGCGTGGCCGCCGGCGGACCCGCCGAAGACGCCGACGGCGTCGAGCCGCAGCAGCGGCGCCAGCCGACCATCGGCCGCCACCCGGTCGATGGCTTGGCTGACTTCGATTGGGCGCTTGGCCCAGCTCGTCGGGCCGGGCTCCGAAGGATCTTGATGGTTGTCCCCCGCGTGCTGCGGCAGCGCCACCGTGAAGCCGCGGTCGACAAGCACGCGCGCCAGGTCGACGTGGACCCAAGGAGATCCTCCAGAGCCATGCGAGATCACGACGAGCCTGCCATTTCCCGGAATGGGTGGTGCGTCTTCGGCCCAGGAGAGTTGGAAGGGGCCTCTTCGTACGGGGGCTTCCGCGGCCTCGGTGGGATAGAAGACCGTCGTCGTGCCCGCGTCGCTCTGGCGCAGTTCGAGATGGCCGAGATGGGGATGGTCTCGGCATGCAGGTTCAACGCAACCCTCGAACCCCGTCCAGGTCGACACCTGGCCTTCGCCCGGTTCAGGCCGTGCCGCGGGCGCCGACGACCTCTCCGTGCTCAAAGTGCCTAGAAAGCTCACCAGATCGCCGATCTCGGCATCGCTCAGTTCAATCGGTGCCCGCTCCGCGTGCCTGGGCGCCGAGGCGCCGGGATGCCGGTGCGCCAGCTCCGAGTGCCCCACCGGGGCATGCGGCGCTGCGACGTAGTGACGCACCACCTGCTCCAAGGTGGCGAACTGTCCGGCGTGCATGTACGGCGGCCGGTCGGCCACGCCGCGCAGGCCCGGCGTCTTGAAGGCGCCTTCGAGCGCCGGGTCGTCGCTGACCATGAAGCGCAGCTCCTGGCACTGTTCGGGCCTGGCGTCGCTGAACGGCCCAAGGCAGTTGAACTCGTCGGCGCGCACGGCCGCCGTCGCCGCGGCGCGGCCGCGGTCACGACGCGTCGCGTCGCGGGGCGGCACGCCGGTGTTGTGGAACTGCTGGTCGGTGAACAGCGGCCCGCCATGGCAACTCACGCACTGCGCCTTGCCGATGAACAGGCGCAGCCCTCGCGCCTCGTCGGCACGTAGCAGACGGCCTGCGTCGCGATCGCCGCGCAGCACCGCGTCGATGTAGCCGTCCAGCCGCGTCGGTGCGTGCCTCAGCGACTTCTCGTACGCGGCGATGGCCTTGCCGACGTTCGCGAACACGCGCGACACCTCGTCTCGGCGGCCCGGCGCGATCGCCGCCCAGGCTGCCTGCACGGCGGCATTGCCCTTGGGGCCGGCGTCGCGGGGCAGGCCGTCGAGACGTGGCAATGCGCCGAACAGCGCCGTGTAGTCGCGGCCGTGGTTCGTGGCCACCAGGTGCGCGACCCGCGTGCGGTTCGACCCGTGCTCCACCGCATCCTCGAGCGGACCGAGCGCCTGCGCCCACAGGCTGTCCTTGCGACCGTCCCAGAACAGCCAGGTGGCATGGCCGGCGCCGACGATCGGCATCGCACGGCGTGAGCCGGTGCCCACGCCTCGGCTCACCGGCAGGCCGTCCTGGAACTGCCGAGCCGGGTCGTGGCAGGTCGCGCACGCCACCTCGCCGTTGCGGCTGAGGCGGCTGTCCTCGAACAGGCGTCGGCCGAGTTCGACCGCGGCCGGATCGCTCTCCACCGCGTTCGAAGGATCCGCCGGTGCGGGCGGTAGCCGCTTCAGGCTCAGCGAGGCGAGTACGGCCTTCTCGTCGGCACTCCAGCGCACGAGGCCCGCCGCCGGGGACGGCTCTCCTGCATCTGCGAGCGTCACGGTCAAGGCGCCGAACGCGGCCGCGACAGCGGTACCGAGCATCCAGGCCAAGGATGGAAGTCTGCGCATCGTCGTCTCCTCGAGTTCGGCGAACGGACGGGCCCGGTGCTTCAGCGGGCCGCGGCGGACTCAGCGACGACGGTGTTGAAGGTCACCCGGTCGGCGCCCGCGGGACCGTCGATGGCGAGCTTGATCTCCCACCAGCCGGTCATGCTGAACTTCATGCCTTCGATCAGGTAGCCGCCGTCGGGCAGTTCGCGCGTCACCTGGGGCCTGGTCGGCAGGCCGTGGCCGTGCTGCGGCATGCCGCCGTCGACCTTGATGCGGACCTGCGCCACCGGCGCGCCGGCGGGCGACGCGACCTTCACCTGCCACGTGTGCAGCTGGTTGATCGCCGCAGGGCGGGCGGGCGGCTGCAGCGTGACGACGTACTTGCCATCGACGCTCGGGCGCTTCAGCGCGAGGTCGAGGTCTTGCGGCGGCGACATGCAGCCGGCGATGGTGGCGAGTGCGGCGACAGTGCCGAGCGAGAGCGCGGTGGAGACGAAGCGGTTCATGGCGGGATCCTCGTGAAGGGTGCTGAAAGGACCTGCCCGCCGCTTGGATCGCGACGGGATGGCCGCACTGTCGCGGCCGCCGTGGCACTGCGACAGCGCCGGGCGATCAGCGGTGTGCCAGAGGCCGGCAGCGGTTGATCCCGTCGACCGAACGGTCGGCGTCGCGCACTGGGCTGCCCCCGTTCAGGGTCGACCTGCGGCCGCGCTCTTCAGCGACGGCGCCTGCGACGCGTGGGTCAGCGCGGCCTGGACCACCGTGCGCAGCCGGCGGTGCGCCGGATCGGCCGCATGGCGTGGATGCCAGGCCATGTGCAGGCGCTCAGGCGACGCTTCGAAGGTCAGTTCGAAGATGGCCAGCCCGAGCACCGGTGCCATTGTTCGCACGATGCGCTAGGACGCGGTGGACACCCACGGCGAACGCACCGCGCCTTCACCGCGATGTGGCCGTCGGGTGCGCGCGCGACGAAGTCGCGCTCGATCGTCGCGACGTCGCGCTCCGCTGGCGCGACCGCGTGGCGCTGCTGGGCGAGATCCTGGCGGGCCACTTGGCTGGCGGATTCGTCCCCGCGCTGGCAGGCGTCTTCACCGCTGCTGCGCTGGCAGCGCTGCCGGCCTGCGCTGCCTGGGCGCTGCCGGTGCGGCTGTCGCCCGCCCTTGCGCCGCGGGTCGCCTCGACCTGAACAAGACGCCGCCCGGTCGACCACGACGACCGCGCAAGGCATGCGGCCGACAGCTGGTCGCATGGACCTGTCGCGCAGCGCTCCCAGCCGCCACAGTGAGGCCCACATCACCGAGAAGCCCACCATGAAGACCTTGCTGCAGATGATCGCCAGCCTGTTGATCTGCCGGGAGACGCCGAGCCCGGAAGAGCGCTACCTCGCGCTGGCGGTCGACGCCCACGACCTGGAAGTCCGCCTGCTCGCGCTCGAGCGCGCGCG
Source organism: Pseudomonadota bacterium (assembly GCA_963205115.1). GTDB lineage: Bacteria > Pseudomonadota > Gammaproteobacteria > Burkholderiales > Burkholderiaceae_C > Rubrivivax. The sequence continues at coordinate 26,350 of CAUJHV010000001.1, forward strand.
GCCCTGAGCGGCACCCCGCGCCGTGTCGGGCACCGGCTACATCGGCCGGAACAGGTGCCCGAAGGCGCGGCTCACTTTCAACGGCCGCTGCAGGCCGCGCACGGCCAGGCTGTAGTGGCCGTTCTCGTCGCGGGTCGCGCTGAGAATGGCACTCGCATTGACCATCACGCTGCGGTGCACCTGGATGAAGTCGGTGGAGTCGATCCGGGACATCAGTTCGCGCAGGCTCATTCGCACCAGCGCTTCGCCGGTGGACGTGACGACGTTGACGTACTTCTCGGTCGCCTCGAAGCACACCACGTCGGCCACCGGAATCATGCGCACGGTGTTGCCCACGCCGGCGCGGATGACCTTGATGCGCTCGCCGGTTTCGATCGGCGCTGCGGCGATGGACTGCATGCGCTGCATCAGCGCAGCACGATCGCCTGCCGCGGGCGAGACGCTGCGTGCCGCCAGGCGCGCCTTCAGCCGCGCCACCGTCTGCTGCAGACGCTCGGCCGTGGCAGGCTTGAGAACGTAGTCGACCGCAGCGCGTTCGAAGGCGGCCACGGCGAACTCATCGAAGGCCGTCACGAACACGAACAGCGGCTCGGCGCGTTCGTCGGGCCAATCGTCAGCGACGGCTTCGGCCGCGTCGATCCCGTTGCGGCCCGGCATCTGGATGTCGAAGAACACGACGTCCGGGGTCTCGGTCAGCGCCAGATCGGTGGCGCGCAACCCGTTGTCAGCGATGCCGGCGATGCGCAGCTCGGGCCAGGTCTGCTCGAGCAGGCGGACCAGCGTGCGAGCAAGCACCGGTTCGTCCTCGGCGATGACGGCAGTGGGGCGATGGCCAGAGGTCATGGGGATCTTCCTCGTCGAGTCAGGCGGGCAGGAAGACGACGGAGCGCACGCCCACGGGGTCACCGCGTTCGAGGTCGAGCCGCGCGGCGGGGCCGTAGACCGCCTTCAGGCGCTCGCGTACATGCCGCAGTCCGTAGCTCGTGCTCTCGGGGCGCGCGGACCCGTCGTCGTTCCGCTCTGCCGCATCCTGCGCCGGCAGGCCGAGGCCGTCGTCCTCGACGCGGATCTCGATGCCGGCGTCGGTCGCACGCGCGACGACCTCGATGCGGCCGGCGCCGACCTTCGGCTCGAGCCCGTGCTTGATCGCGTTCTCCACCAGCGGCTGCAGCAGCATCGGCGGCACCGACCGGCCCGCCAGCGCCTCGGGAAGCTCCAGATGCCAGGTCAGACGCGGCCCCATCCTCAGCGACATGATGTCCAGGTAGGCGCGCAGCTGCTCGAACTCGCGCGCCAGCGGTACCGACTCCGTCTGCGACGCCGCCAGCGTGCTGCGCAGGTAGACGATCAGCCGGTCGATCATCGTCTCGGCGCGGTCGGCGTCCTCGCGCAAGAGGCCGCGCAGGTTTGCCAGCGTGTTGAAGAGCATGTGGGGTTCGATCTGCGTCCGCAGGAGGCGCAACTCCGCTTCGACCGCCAGGCGCTGCGCCTCGGCACGCGTGGCTGCCTCGCGCGCCAGCTGTTCGCGAGTGGCGAAGTGGCGCAGCCCCATTCCGCCCACCAGCACGGTGAACAGCAGCGGGGCGATGCTGACGGCGTGGAATCCGACCAGGCGCAGCGGCTCACCCAGCAGCACGAACGCGATCTGGTGGCCGAGCAGGTAGCCGACGGGAATCGCGATCGCTCCGATCAGCAGCCAGCGCGTGCCGGCGGCCAGGCGCGCCAGCAGGCGCTGGCGCCGCAGCAGCACGACGCTCACCACCATCGTCAGCCCCACGCACTCGGAGAACACGAGCAGCCGGGGCAACGTGTCCAGCCCAGGGGCCAGCACGTGCAGGATGCTGGCTGCGACGGCCCACACCACGGCTGAAGCAGCGACGATGCCGAGTGCGCCCTTCGCCGTGTCGGGCCACCGCGCGGCACCGCGTGTCGATGACAGGTACATGAGGAGCGTGCCGATCGGGATTCGTGTTCGGGCCAGGCGACTGTAGGGCCGGGGCCGTGCCGCGCCAAGCGGGTGGGATGACGGGGCCGCAGGACGCTACAGGCGTGCGCCGAGCGCCATCACCACGCCAACCCCGAGGCCGTACGGCAGGTGCGAGATCGTGCTGGCCAACAAGGCGTTCGACCCGCGTGGCCCGCGCCGCCCGAACCAGCCCCAGCCGAAGGCCGGGAGCAGAAGCAGCCACGGCAGCAGCGAGGTGGCGACGCCGAAAGCGACGCCGCCCCACAGTCGATGGGCCGGCAGCGTCCACCCCGCGACCTGCAGAAACGCGGCGTAGAGCAATGCGACGCCGCCACCGCCGACCAGCAGATGGAACGCCCAGCCCATGCGCACCTCGCCCGGCCGTGCCGGCGAGCGGGCGATGTCGTCATGGCTGAGCTGCCCCCGCAGCAGGCCCAACGCCCAACGGCCGACCAGGGCGACGCTGACGCCGCTGGTCAGGCCTGCCCGCGCCGCGAGTGTCTCGGTGATGTCCATCAGCACGGCACCGACGATGCCGCCAACATAGGCCAGGACGAAGCTGTTCACGGACCGGGTCCTTCGTGGTTAGGCGTGGTGTGCGATCGGAGCGCGAGGATCAGCGGCGATCCGTCTCAGCGCGGGGCGCAGCTGGCGCCGTCGGCGCACTGGCACTGCGTGCCGCACTGGCACTGCGTGCCGCAGGCGCACTGCGGGCCACAGGCGCAGGCGGTCGGCACGGTGGCTTGCCGGCATCCGCAGGTGCAGCCGGCGCCGGTACAGGGGGTGCAGTTGCAGGGAGCTTGCTGGGGGGTGTTCATGGTCAGTTCCTTCGGGTTGACTCGACGACGGGGTGTCTTCGATGGACGCACTCTCGGCGCTGCCGGGGCGCACGGCCAGCCCGATGAGACGAATGGTCGACCTCCGGGCCGGAGTGGTCTGGCCGATCGACCGAACGGGCGCGCCGGGGCCAAGAGCACGCCCGCCGAAGCGCGCCCCGCAGCGGACGTCTGCGTCCACCGTTCGATCCGCTGCAAGGACCCTTGCCGGACCCGCTTCGACCGTTGGGCGCACGTCGCTGTCGCCGACCGTGCGCTGCAGCGAGAGTGCATCGCAACGGACGCAGGTCGCGTTCGCACGCCCAGGAGCACCGACATGGACGAGACGTACGAACAGGAAGTGCAGCAGGCCGACGAGGCGCTGCGGCGAGAGGACTTCGATACCGCCTTCCGGCATCTGGAGCGGGCCCACGTGCTGGCCCAGCGCATGACCGGCCGTCACACCTTCGTCCACTGGCGCATGCTGGTTGCCGGCCTGCGCAGCCGTGACCTGCGCGAAGTGGCCGGCCAAGTCCCGCGCATCGTGGCGTCGATCCTGTTCTCGCGGGTGTGGGTGCCGCGTGGCAACAGCGGCCGCGCGCGCGTCAGTGCCTTCGCGCCGATGCCGGTGGCCGAAGACCTCGAACACCTCGTGCCCTGAACCGACAAGCGCGAGCCATGGAATACATCGTCGGCTTCAGCCTGGCAATCGTCTTCTGCGCCGCCGCAGCGGCGCTGGGCATGGACCGCGAGCGGGTGTTCTATCCCGCCGTGGCCATCGCGGTCACCTCCTACTACCTGGCGTTCACGGTGTCCGATGGCCGCGGCGAAGTGTGGCTGTCCGAGCTCGCGATCGCCGCCGTCTTCATCGGCGCGGCGGTGCTCGGTTTCAAGCGCGAACCGTGGATCGCCCTGCTCGCGCTGGGCGGCCATGGCGTGATGGACGCCTTCCACCACCTGCTGGTGCACAACCAAGGCGTGCCTGCGGCGTGGCCGGGCTTCTGCGGAACCTTCGACGTGACCGCAGCGGTGGCGGCCGCCGGGTTCATGACGCTGCGCGCGCGCCGCGCCTGAACCGCGCAGCGCCTGGATACCCGGAGAGGGCGCCGGACCGTCCAATGCGGGCCGCTGTCCACGCGAACGACGCCGACGTCGGACAGCGCGAAAGTCCGGCTGCGGACGGGCGTGCTCCACCCGGCCGGCAGCGCTCTGGCGTCGAGACTCGGCAGCCGGCTGTCGCTGATGGGTGGATGGCCATCGATCAAGCACCTCCCCGTGCACGACAGCAACCGTCTTTGAACTGGCCAAGGAGGCCATGGCGTTTCAAGCGAGGGGGCGCGCCGAGATCGCGCGCCACGTGGCCCGTCAGAGGTAGCGCCGCCACAACTCGTTCGAGAACCTGCCTCGCGGATCGACGCTCTCCTTCAGGCGACGCAACTGCGCCGCTTCGGGATAGGCCTGAGCGAACTGCGCGGCCGTCGCGTGCAACTGGTAGGGCAGGTAGTAGCGACCGCCGTGCGCGAGCGCCAGGTCGATGAGTTCGCGCGTCCAGCGCCCCACCCGCTGCTGCGCGCCGTCCCAGGTCCGCTGCTTGTGGTACAGCACGAACGAGAACACATCCTGTCGCGCCCATGGGAGCAAAGACACTCGATCCGCTGGCGAGTGTCGGATGGAGATGTTCAGCGCTCCGACGTTCCGCCTGCGCAGAACGTCGGCCATGGAACGCGCGAAGGCCAGGAATCCTGCCTCGGGAATGAAGTACTCCTGCAGGACGTAGGTCGACATGGCGCGCGTGCGCGGCTCGAGTTCTGCGGCATCCAGGCTCGCTTCGTGGTTCAGCCACTTGACCACCCGCGGCCGGGTGAGCATCGGATGGATCACCTTCTCTCGCAGGCGCCTGCCACCCGGCATCTCGGTCATCAGGAAGATCGCGTTCTGCTCAAGCGCATAGGAAGCACCCCTTGGAACCAAGCGACTCGTCTCGGTGAGGGGTGCGCGGTCTTCGACGCGGTGCCAGGTCACGCTCACGGGTGCGTCGAACTCCGGGGGCAGCAGGTCCGCGTTGTGCAAGACCGCCGTCGGATCCGAGAGCACGTTCTGCTTGAAGAACTCCACATACCCTTCCAGGGGAACGGACTGCACCCGACGTTCGATGGGCACGTTGGCCACCACGTCGAGTTCGACCTCGGAGATGACGCCCACCGCGCCATAGCCGCCGATCGCGGCGGCAAACAGGTCGGGTCTGCGGTTCGGCCCCACTTCCTGCACCGAGCCGTCGGCCATGACCAGTTGCAGCGCCCGTACCGAATGGCCAACGGGACCGAGGCCGACGTACCGGCCGTGGCAGTTCACGGAGACCGAGCCTCCGATGGTGAAGTTGGAGTAGCTCTGCATGATCTTGACGGCCAGACCCAGCGGGTCCAGCACGTCCTGCAGATCGCGCCACCGCATCCCCGCCTGCACGCGCACGGTACGGTTCTCGGGTTTGACCCAGACCAAGCGGTTCATCCGGCGCATGTCGAGGTGCAGGCCGCCTTTCACACCGATCTGCCCGCCCATGCTGTATCGGCCGCCACCCACCGCGATCTGCCCGCTCCAGGACGCGACGGACGCGGCGATGTCGGCGGCGACATCTGGCGCGTTGACGCGCGAGACCCTCACCGGGTACAGGCGGGTGACGTTGTGGAGCTGTAGCGGGGATGTCTCCGCAGCCGAACTGTCCGCCGCCGCGAGCGAGCCTGCGGCGCCGAGCGCTCCGGCCAGGAGCGCGCGCCGTTCGGCGTGTCTACGAGAATCCAGCAGGTCTGGCATGTCGCGAGTCTGCAGCAACGCTCGGACGCTGCTGAACCGGGACGCGGTGGGCGAGACGTTTCGGGCGCCGGTTGCTCGCGGAGAAGGAATGGCTGCGTCGGTACCGGATGGCGTCCGAAGCTCAAATCCGCAGCCGCCACAGTGCGAGCGGCAATGTGGCCCGTGGTGTTTCAAACGGGCTGCCTCACCGCTGGCCCGTGCCGCTGTCGGTCGCCGACGTTTCGTCGAGCCAGCGACATGAGCAGCGACAATGGCGCAAGCGAGCCCGAGCAACAGCATGTCCCTCCCCCCCGAGCCGCCCGTCCAGCCGCGCAATCCGCTGCATGGCCTGACGCTGCAGGCGATCCTCACGGCCTTGGTGGACCACTACGGCTGGGCCGACCTGGCGCAGCGCATTCCCATACGCTGCTTCAGCACTGACCCGAGCATCGGCTCGAGCCTGAAGTTCCTGCGCAAGACGCCCTGGGCGCGGGAGAAGGTCGAGAGCCTGTACTTGTTCATGCTTCGGGACACTCGCCGTGCGAGCCAACCGCACGCGCCGCGATGACGATGACCGCCCTCTTGGGTCGCGGCGCGGTGGGCAGGATGCTTCGTCGGCGCGGCGTCACTTGATGCCGCCCGGCACGAACGCGACGCCGGGGCGATAGACCAGTGGCGACGACTACATGCCGTTGATCCCGGCGCTGTAGCCGAGCTGGTGGTGGTTGTCGCTGCGGCTCCTGACCCAGAACGCGAACTCGGACTCCAGCTTGCCCCTGATGTCTTCGCAGGCGGCCATGGGTGCTCCGAAGGCGCCGGTGTGACGCGAGGGCATCCGCAGTGTCGCTGCGGACGCGCGCGGGCTCGACGATGGGCGGACAACACTGTCGTCGGAGTGGAGGCCATGCAGGACGCCTCGGGTGCTGCCTGGCGACGCCTCGATGGCCCGCCTGTCGCGGAGGACCGGAAGGCAGGCGGCGATCCACCTGCGCCCTGCGCCGAACCGCGGGCTAGAGTCCCCGGTTCCAGCCCACCGGAATCCTGACATGCAGCAGACCCTGCCTCTCGAGTGCCAGAAAGCACTGTTTGCCCTGCCCGAGGGCGAGACGTGGCTGAACAACGCCTACATGGGCGCGATGCCGCGGGCGGTGCTCGAGGCCGGACACCGCGCGGTGGATCTGCGTGCCCTGCCGGCCGCCATCACGCCGGCCGACTTCTTCGCACCGGCAGAGCGTGTGCGGGGCCTGTGCGCTGCGCTGGTGCAGGCAGACCCGGAGCGTGTCGCGCTGGTGCCCACGGCGGCCGCTGGAATGGCGGTGGTCGCAGCCAACCTGTCGCCGCGCGCCGGACAGAATGTCGTCATGCTCGGCGATCAGTTCCCGAGCAACGTCTACCCTTGGCGTCGATGGCGCGAGCAGGGCGTGGCGATGCGGTCCGTGGCGGCGCCCGCGGGCGATGCGCGCGACCCCGGGAGCTGGCGCCGGCGCTGCCAGGCGTGGCACGACGCACTCGAGGCGGCGATCGATCACGACACCGTGCTCGTGGCCGTCGAGCCGGCGCATTGGACCGACGGCACCCGCTTCGACCTCGACCGCCTGGCCCGTCGCGCCCGGGCTGTCGGGGCAGCGTTCGTGGTCGATGCCACCCAGGTGGCCGGCGTCATGCCGCTCGACGTTGGCGCGTTTCAGCCCGACGCTATGGTGGTCCACGGCTACAAGTCGATGCTGGCCAACTACGGCCTGGGCTTTGCCGTGTTCAGCGAGCGATTCGCCGACGGTTGCCCCACCGACCAGAGCTGGCTGATGCGGCGCGGCAGCGAGGACTTCGCCCGACTGGTGGACTACCAGGATGACTATGCCCCGGGCATGCGCCGCTATGACACCAGCACGCGCAGCAACCCGGTTCTGATCGGCATGCTCGAGGCCGCTTGCCGCCTGCTCGTCGACTGGCAGCCCGCGCGGATCGAGGACTACCTGCGGCGCATTGCGCGCCCTGCGGTGGAACGGCTGCGCGCCCAGGGCTTCGGCGTGGCCGACGAGGACCTGCGCGCGGCCAACCTGTTCGGCATCGCCCTGCCGCCGGGCCTTGCGCCCGAGGCCGTGCGCCAAGCGCTGGCAGCGAGACGCATCCACGTGTCCGTGCGCGGCGCGGCGGTGCGGGTGTCGCCGCACGTCTGCAATGACGAGGCCGATCTGCTCCGCCTGGCGGAAGCGCTGGCCGAGATCCGTCGCGCTACGGGCTGAGCGACGGGTGGCGGCGGCAGGCCGGCGAGAAGTTCCGTTCTCATCCCTCCGCAGGCACAGGTCGCCTGTGGAGTGAAGTGGGTCTGTGAAGCCGACCGTTGGTTGATGGCCCAGGGGAGCAACGGTCATTGACATCCCTGCGGAGTGAACTTCCGGTCTGCAGCCAAGCGCGCCGGTCGGCACCAGCGGACGTACTCACGTCATTCGCCCTCAGGCAGACGTTCGGTTCGGCCGCCACCGCTCAACTGGCTGGCGCAGGGCGTAGACGCCCGTAGCGGGCGCTTCGTTGGCAGTCCCGAATTGCACCCGCGCTTGCGGGCAGGCCGGTTTGGCCTGGCCGGGTATTTCGCCCTACCTTTGGTGTCGACTTCGTGGCGTCGCGCCGCATCGCGATTGGCCACTGAGGCTTCGTTGGCTCAGACCCTGCGCGCTGCGAGGCCGTACCACCGCTGAGTTGGTTGTCGCCTGAAGCAACTCAGACGTAACAGGGGCCTTCGATCAAGGGATGCTCGGCGATGAAGGCGGTGTCGATCTTCAGTCCGATGCCCACGCCGTCCAGCGGCGACACGCAGCCCTTGGCGTCCAGCGCGTAGGGCAGCCTGTCGCCCAGCAGGTCGCGGAAGGGATTCAGCGTCGTCACGTCGCCTTCGAAGTAACCGGGGTTGTCCACCGCCGCCAGGAAGTGGATGGAGGTGGACATGTTGATGGCCGTGGCCGAGGTGTGCGGGTTGACCGTCATCTTGCGCGCGCTGGCCATGGCCGCGATGCGCATCGCTTCGGTGATGCCGCCGGTCTTGGACAGGTCAGGCTGCACCACGCCGACGTGGCCGTCTTCCAGCATCAGGTCGAACTCGTAGCGCGTGAAGTGGTTTTCGCCGGCGGCCAGCGGCACGCGGCCCAGCGCCGCGGCTTTCTTGTAGGCCATGCGGTCCTGCGGCGGGAAAGGTTCTTCCAGCCAGGCGATGCCACATTCCTCGAAGGCCGGCATCACGCGACGCACGTCGTCGACGGTGTAGCCGGTGTTGGCGTCGACCATCAGTTCGATGTCATCGCCCACCGCCGCGCGCACGGCGCGCACGCGGGCGATGTCCTTGGCCGCGGTGTCGCCCACGCGCAGCTTCAGCGCGCGGTAGCCGCTGGCGATGTGGCGCTGCGCCTCTTCCACCAGCGTGGTCGGTTCCTGCCAGCCCAGCGCAATGCCGCCGGCATAGGCCTTGATGGGCTTGGCCGTGCCGCCCAGCATCGTCACCAGCGGCCAGCCGGTGGCCTGGCAGCGCAGGTCCCACAGCGCCAGGTCCAGGCCGCTGAGCGCCAGCGCCGCCGCCGCGCCCATGCCGTGGCTGGCCAGCTGCATCTTGTAGACACGCGCCCACACGCCGTTGACGTCGAAGGCCTCAAGGCCCAGCACCAGTTCACGCAGCGTGGTGTCGATCAGCCGCGCGATGGCGCCCGGGCAGCGGCCGTGGTGGGCTTCGCCCCAGCCGATGTGGCCGTCGTCGCTTTCCACGCGCACCAGCACGGCGTCGCGCTTGACGCTGCGGCCGATGCCCAGGCGCACCGACTGGTTTGCGGGCACGGGGAAGGAAATCGGCACGGCGCGGATGTCCGCGATACGGGGCTGTTTCATGGCAGGGCTTCTGGGTTGACGATGTTGGTGGGGCGCTCGCCCCGCAACAGGGCCAGCAGGGTGTCCACCGACCCCTGGCTCATGGCGCGCAGGCTGTTGTCGGTGATACCGGCGATGTGCGGCGTGAGCAGCAGGTTCGGGGCCTCGAAGACGGGCTCGGTGGGTGCCAGCGGCTGGCGGTCGTGCACGTCCAGCGCGGCGCCGCCCAGCTTGCCCACGCGCAGCGCGGCTATGAGCGCTGGGGTGTCGACCACCGGCCCGCGCGAGACATTGATGAGCACGGCGCCGGGCTTCATCGTTGCCAGCGTGGCGGCGTCGACCAGGCCGCGTGTGCTGTCGTTGAGCGGGCAGCTCAGCACCACCACGTCGGCCTGCTCAAAGAGCTCGGCCTTGCTGGCGGCCGTGATGCCCGCGGGCAGCGTTTCCGGCCGGCGCGTGAGGCCGATCACCCGCATGCCAAGCGCGCCCGCCACCACCGCCACCTGCGCGCCGATGGCGCCCACGCCGACGATGCCGCACACACTGCCACGCAGTTCGGTGGCGCCGTCGGCCATGGGGCGCGCGGCAGCCCAGCCGGCGTTGCGCATGCGCTGGTCGATGCCCAACAGATTGCGCCGAAGTTGCAGCATGGCGGCGATGCAGTACTCCACCACGGCCGTGGTGTTGGAGCCCGGCAGGTTGGCCACGGGAATGCCGCGCGCCGTGGCCGCTGCCACCGGAATCAGGTCCAGGCCCACGCCGTGGCGCACCACGGCGCGCAGGCGCGGCGCGTGGTCGAAGAGGTCGGGCGCGAGCTTGTTGCGCACGATCAGGCCCTCGGCCGTGGTGATCAGCTGCGCCAGCGTGGCGGGTGTGGCATCGGGCGCCTGCACCACCGTGCAATGCGCCTGCAACTGCGGCAGCACCTCGGGGTGGATGGCGTCGGTGAGAAGGACTTCAGGCTTGGCCAAGAAAGGGGGCTCCTGCACGCACGGGGTTGATCAGCTGGCCCAGGCCGTCGAGCGTGATGCTCACCTTGGCGCCTGGTAGCAGCCAGGCCTCGGGCTGGTGCATGGCGGCCACTCCGGCCGGCGTGCCGGTGGCGATGACGTCGCCCGGCTCCAGCGGCATGCGGTGTGAGATGTATTCGATGAGCGCCGCGATGTCGAAGAGCATGGTCGCGGTGCTGCCGTTCTGCAGCAGGCGGCCGCCCATTTCAAGCTGGATGCCGATGGCGTAGGGGTCGAGCACTTCGTCCGGCGTGGCCAGCCAGGGGCCCAGCGGCGCCGAGGCGCGCAGGTTCTTGCCGCGCACGAAGTGGCCGTCCTGTTTCACCAGGCTGCTGCCGCTGACATCGTTGTGCACCGTGTAGCCGGCAACATGCCGCATGGCGTCGGCGCGCTTGACGGCCAGCGCACGGCGGCCGATGACGACGGCAAGCTCGGCCTCGTAGCCGACATTGCCGACATCGGGTGGCACTTCGATGGCTTCGCCCGGGCCGATGACGGTGCTGCCGGCGCGCACGAAGGTCACCGGCTCGGCAGGTGCGGCCATCTGGCGCTCGGCCAGTGCATCGGTGAAGTTGAAGGCGGCGCCGACGATCTTGCCCGGCCGCAGCGGCGCGAGCAGTTGCACCTGTGCCAGCGGCCGTATCGCGTCGGCGTCGAAACGCGCGTCGCTGAAGCGGCCTTGCCACAGCGCCAGGCCGTCTTCCACGAAGCGCTCGACGGCAGGCGGCGTGCCGCCCAGCAGCGCCGCACACGAGGCATGCGACAGGTCGACCACGAGGTCACCTGCCAGCCAGAGCCCCGCCACCGGCGCGCCACCCGCGCCACGCAGGCTGATGAAGCGCATCGCCGCTCAGCCCGCGCGGTAGCGCTCGAGCACGCTGCGCTCGATCTCGATGCCCAGGCCGGCGCCGGTGGGCACCTGCACCTTGCCGCGCACCTGCACGATGGGCTCTTTGCTCAGCAGGTCGCGGAAGGGGTTCTCGCACTGCTCGAACTCGAACATCGGCGGCATGGGGCGGAAGCTGGGCGGCTGGTCGGGCAGCGCGGCCAGGAAGTGCAACGTGGCGGCCACGCCGATCACCGAGCCCCAGGCGTGCGGCACGCATTCCACGCCATGCGCGGCGGCCAGCGTGGCGATCTTGCGGCACTCGCTGATGCCGCCGGCGGCGCACACGTCGGGCTGGATGATGTCCATGGCCTTGCGCACCACGATGTCGCGGAAGCCCCACCGCGTCATCTCGTTTTCGCCGCCGGCCACCGCCATGTCCAGCGCGCGCGTCACTTCCACGTACCCGTCGATGTCCTCGGGCGAGATGGGCTCCTCGAACCACTCGATGTCCAGCGCTTCGAGTTCACGGCCGATGCGGATGGCCTGCGGCACCGTCATGCAGTGGTTGGCGTCCACCATCAGCCGCGTCGTGTCGCCCACGGCCTCACGCACGGCGGCCACGCGGCGAATGTCGAGCTTGGGGTCGCCCAGGCCGATCTTCATCTTCACGGCCGTGAAGCCTTCGTCGACATAGCCACGCGCCTCTTCCACGGCTTCTTCGACCAGGCGGTCCATGTCGATGAAGTACAGGCCGGTGGCGTAGCAGGTGACTTCGCTGCGGTGCGCGCCGCCGATGAGCTTGTGGATGGGCCGGCCCGTGGCCTTGCCGATGATGTCCCACAGCGCGATGTCGATGCCGCTGAGCGCCGACGCCGCCATGCCCTTGCCGCCGTAGTCCTTGATGCGGTTGTAGAGGTCTTCCCAGATCACTTCGACGTCGAAGGCATCACGGCCGACGATGCGCGGCCCGAACTGCGTCTCGATGTAGGCCTTGGCCACGGCCGAGGGGCCGTAACACTCGCCCCAGCCGACGATGCCGTCGGTCGTCTCGACTTCGACGATGCAAGAGCCGCGGGTCTTGTAGAGCCAGCCGCGCGACGAGGTGAAGGGCCGCTGCACCGGCGCGGCGACGACGTGGCAGGTGACCTTCTTGATCAATGTCGGGTTCATCGAAGCTTCACTTCTTCTCGGGCACGAAGACCTGCTTGGCGACGACGGCCAGCGACTTCTCGACGTCGGCGATCTCGCGCCCCAGCGCCGCGCCGGTCACGTCATCGACCAGCGCGCCGCCACCTTCGGCCACGGCCTTGAACTTGGCGCTCTGGATGGCGCCACGGAACAGCGCGGTGAGCTTGTCGCGCACCGCGGGCGGCAGGTTGGCCGGCGCCACGATGTAGGCCATCTGCACCAGCGGGCCGTGCGGGAACACGTCGAAGCCCTTTTCCTTGAAGGTGGGCACGTCGGGCATGACCTTCAGCCGTTCGTTGGCGAACACGCCGATGGGCTTGACCAGGCCGCCGTCGATCTGCGCCTTGCTTTCCGAGGGCTTGAGCACCGCGCCTTCGATCTGCCGGCCCGCCAGGTCGGCCACCACCTTGCTGCCGCCGGTGTAGGGCACGACGATGATGTCGGCCGTCGCGGCGCGGCCCGTCATCACGGCGAAGATGTGGTTGAGGTTGTTGCTGCCTGGTGTGCCGATGGACACCTTGCCGGGGTTTTTCTTCACATGGCCGACAAAGCCTTCCAGCGTGCCGTTGGGGCTGCCGGCCGGCACCAGCAGCATCAGCGGGTCGGTGGTGACGCGGGCAATCGGCGTGAACTGCTCGTTGCGCAGCGGCGAGAGCTTCTGCGCAATGATGGCCAGCGTGGAACTGGTGCCCATGCCGATGGTGTAGCCGTCGGGCTCGGCCGCGGCCACCTTGGCCATGCCAATGCCGCCAGTGGCGCCGGGCACGTTCTCGACGATCACCCGCACGCCCTGTTCACCCAGGATGTTGGCCAGCGCGCGCGCGGCAATGTCGTTTGAGCCGCCGGCATTCCAGGGCACGACGAATCGGATTTCCTTGCTCGGGTAGACGTCGGCGGCGCCGGCCGGGGCCATGGCACAGCAGGCTGCGGCGGCCAGCGCGCAGCGGATGAAGGTGGAACGCAGAAGCATGGGGATTCCTTGTCGGTCTGAAAGCCTGTTCAAGCCATTGTTATAACAAACAACGTTTATGCGGCGGAGACTTTTTTTGCAGGTCCCCAAAGATGACAGGACAGTTCAGGCGGCCTGGCGCAATGCACGGCAGCGGGGCCCGTGCGTGCCCAGAGGCGTCAGGGGCGAGGGCTTCGTTCCAGCAAGGCGCAGAAGTCGTCTCGCGCGCTGTCGATGTCGGCGCGTCTGGCCATCGCCACTGAGGCACAGGCTTCTTTGCAGGTCCCGGCAGATGACCGGGCAGTTCAAGCGGCCTGGCGCACTGGACGGCAGCCGGGCCCGCGCGTGCCCCGAGGCGTCAGGGGCGGGGGCTGCGTTCCAGCAAGGCGCAGATGTCGTCGCGCGCGCTGTCGATGTCGGCGCGTATGGCCTGCGCCACGGCAGCCGCGTCGCCATCGCGCAGGCCTTGCAGCGCGGCGATGTGGAAGGGGTAGCGGCGCAGTCCGGGGATGTATTCGGGCAGTGCCAGCGTCAGCGTCGGCGCGCAGCGCAGCCAGGCGCTTTCGATGACTTCCAGCACGATGGGCATGCGGCACAGCGCATAGATGCCGAAGTGGAAGCGGTGGTGTTCGGCCAGGTAGCGTTCGAGCTGGTGCTCGTCGACGCCGCGCTTCATGGCCTGCAGCGCCTGTTCGATTTCGTCCAGCGCCGCCGGCGTGGCGTGCGGCAGCGCGGCCACGGCGGCGGCGGGTTCCAGGCCGCTGCGCACCGTCATCAGCTGGCGGAACTGGTCGGCGTCGAGCAGCGGCACGGTGGCGCCGCCGCCTTGGCCGACGCTGCCGCGTTCGAGCACCCGTTCGGCGATCAGCCGGTTGACAGCGTCGCGCACGGGCGTGAGGCTGATGCCCAACTGGTCGGCGATGTCGCGCAGCACGATGCGCTGGCCGGGCGCCAGGCGGCCTTCCATCAGCGCCGCGCGCAGCGAAGCGTAGGCGCCGTCCCACAGCGTGCTGCGAGGCAGGGGTAGCAGGCGGGCAAGCGGCTTCATCGCAGGCCGCAGGGTAACCGACGGTCGAGGGTTCTCTGCGACACGTCGATCTTGCCGACTGGCCATGCCTCCGGACAGCGCTCGACCGCCGGATTCATGCGTACCGAGACTCAGGGTGCCTCCCCTCGCCTCGCCAGCAAGGTGCAAGGAAGTGCCGAGGCCCCTCGAGGGTCGGTACCGCCAGATCGCGCTCGAAGTGAGCTGACGTCGCCGGGCACTTCGCCAGCACGGCATGTGCAGGCTCGGCGAACGTGACCAGCGGCAGGTCATTGGGCCCTTCGGTCACAGGTGGCGGCAGCAGTCGAATGGCCCGTTCCGGCGGCCGCCGACACTCGCATTCGCGGGGTGGCCGACCGCAACCAGTCTGAAGCGGGTACCCGGGTCGCAACGATGAAGATCGACCGATGACCGCGACCGAGTGTTGGCACTCGCCAAGCCCTACTTCATGGATCGGACGGCTTCAGAACGGCAGGCCGACGTAGTTCTCCGCCAGCGAGCGCATCGCCGCGTCCGACGAGAACAGGTACGCCAGGTCGGTGTCCTGCAGCTTGCGGTCGTACTCGATGCTGTCCGGGAAGGTGTGCAGCATCATCGTCATCCACCACGAGAAGCGCTGCGCCTTCCAGACCCGCGCCAGCGCCTTGGCCGAGTAGTTCTCCAGCCCGCTGTCGTCGCAGCGCTGGTAGTGCGCCAGCATCGCGTGGTAGAGGTAGTAGATGTCCGACGCGGCACTGTTCAGGCCGCGCGCGCCGGTGGGCGGCACGATGTGCGCCGCGTCGCCGGCGAGGAACAGGTTGCCGTAGCGCATCGGCTCGGCCACGAAGGATCGCAGCGGCGCGATCGACTTCTCGATCGACGGCCCGGTCACCATGCGCGCCGCCACCTCGGCCGGCAGGCGGCGCTTCAGTTCGGCCCAGAAGGCGTCGTCCGACCAGTCTTCCACCGTGTCGCTCAGCGGCACCTGGATGTAGTAGCGGCTCAGCACCTGCGAGCGCAGCGAGCACAGCGCGAAGCCGCGCTCGTGGCGCGCGTAGATCAGTTCCGGCGACACCGGCTTCGTGCGCGACAGCACGCCCAGCCAGCCGAACGGGTAGACCTTCTCGTACTCGCGCAGCACGCCTTTCGGGATCGACTTGCGGCTGACGCCGTGGAAGCCGTCGGCGCCGATCACGTAGTCGCACTCGATGCGCACGATCTCGTCGCCGTTGCGGTAGGTGACGCTGGGCGTGGCGCTCGTCAGGTCATGCGGCTGCACGTCCTCGGCGTTGTGGATCACGGTGCCCTTCAGGCGGTCGCGCGCCTCGTAGAGGTCGCGCGTGAGCTCGGTCTGGCCGTAGACCACCACCGAGCTGCCGCCGCTGTGCTTGTGCAGGTCGACGCGGTCGAGGCGGCCGTCGTGGGCGATGAAGAAGCCTTCGTGGATCTCGCCCTCGCGGTCCATGCGCTCGCCGCACTGCGCCTCGCGCATCAGCGCCGCGAAGCCGTGTTCCAGCACGCCGGCGCGGATGCGGCTCAGCACGTACTCGCGGCTCTGCCGCTCGAGCACCACGTTGTCGATGCCCTTCAGGTGCAGCAGCTGCGACAGCATCAGCCCCGAGGGGCCGCCGCCGATGATGCACACGCTGGTCTTCATGTTCGTCTCCTTGAGTGGTGGGGTCACGGTCGAAGGCCACGAAGGTACCGCCGCGCGGCCCGCCGCGAAAGGGCTGAACCCCGCCAGGACTTGTACGATTCGAACATGCGCCGCCGCACCGACACTGTCCGCCACTACATCCTGTACGGCGAGTTCGAGCATCTGCCCGACGTGATGCACTGCGAGACCATCGCCGAGCGCTCGGTGATGCACGAATGGGAGCTCGCGCCGCACCGCCACGACCGCCTGCACCAGCTGCTGCTGCTGCACCGCGGCGGCGGCATGACCCGGCTCGACGACACCGAGCAGGCGCTGGCGCCGGGCTCGCTGGTCAACGTGCCGCAGGGCACGGTGCACGCCTTCGCCTTCGAACCCGGCACCGACGGCCTGGTGGTGACGTTGGCCGACGAGATGCTCGACGAACTGCTGGCGCGTGCCCTCGACGTGCGACGCGTGCTCGCCCAGCCCTGGGTCGGCCACGCCGACGCCGCGATCGACGCGGTGGCGGCGATGCTGGCGCAGGAGTACGCCGGCCGCTCGCCGGCGCGCGCGCTGGTGCTGCGCGGCCTGGGCGGCACGCTGCTCGGCCACGCCGCGCGGGCCGGCCGGCGGGTCGACCCGGCGCAGCACGACATGGCCGAATCGCACCTGCCGCAGCGCTTCGAATCATTGCTGGAGGCGCACTACCGCGAGCACTGGCGCGTGGCCGACTACGCACGCGCGCTGGCGGTGACGCCCACGCACCTCAGCCGCGTCATGCGCGCCGCCACCGGCGACCCCGCCTCGCGCCTGATCGACGCCCGCGTCGTCCGCGAGGCGCGACGCCAGCTCGCGTTCACGCACCTCGGCGCGGCGTCGATCGCCTACACGCTGGGCTTCACCGACCCGGCGCTGTTCAGCCGCGTCTTCACGCGCGTGGCCGGCTGCTCGCCGCGGGCGTTCCGGCAGCGGCTGGCGGCACGCCAGGCCTGACGCGGTGGAGACGGCGCCGGGCGCGAGCGCTGCCTATCATCGACGGGCACCCACCGACCGAGCCCCATGACCGCCAACGCCCCCGCCCCCCTGCCCGCCGCCGCCTTCACCGTGCTCTCGCCCCGCAAGGTGCTGGCCAGCGAGCTGACGCGCGGCCCCTGGGACCCGCAGCACCAGCACGCCGGCCCGCCGATCGCGATGGTCTGCCGCGCGCTCGAAGCGGTGGCGCAGGACCACGGCCTCACGCACATCGGCCGGCTCACGGCCAACCTGCTGCGGCCGGTGCCGATCGGCGAACTCGAGATCGAGGTCGAGACCGACTACGCCGGCCGCAACGCGGCGCACTACTCGGCCCGGCTGTGGGGCGGCGGCAAGGAGCTGGCGCGCTTCACGGCGCTGGCGCAGCGCGAGAACGCCCTCGAACTGCCCGACGCGCTGGACGGCCACCCGCTGCCGCAGGCGCCGCTGCCGCCCGCCGACGGCGCACCCGAGCGCATGCCCTTCGGCCACCGGCTCACCGGCTATGCCGACCTGGTGGAGAACCGCATCGCCAGCGGCCGCTTCTTCCGCGGCCGCTGCGCGGCCTGGTTCCGGCTGCAGCGGCCGCTGGTCGAAGGCGAGGCGCCCAGCGGCTACCAGCGGGTGGCGGTCGCGGCCGACTCGGGCAACGGCATCTCCGCGGTGCTCGACTTCGCGCGCTTCAGCTTCGTCAATTCCGACCTCACCATCAACCTGCTGCGCCGCCCGCAGGGCGAGTGGATCTGCGTCGACGCGCGCACGCTGCTCGCCCCCAACGGCTGCGGGCTCGCGGAGTCCCAGCTGTTCGACGAAGCCGGGCTGATCGGCCGCGCCACGCAGAGCCTGGCGGTGCGCTCGCGCGGCTGAGCGCGGCCACGCCGGTCGACACGCGCTGCGGCGCAACGGCGCGCTGGCCGGCGCCGGGGGCTCAGAAGCGCAGCGGCTCGCCCGGCTTGGCCACGTGCACCTGCACGCCGCTCGCGCTGCCCATCGCGGCGGTGAACTGCGCCGGCGTGCCCTTGGCCAGCGGGTTGGCGCCGTAGTGCATGGGGATCACGGCGCGCGGCTTCAGCAGGTCCTTCAC
>CAUJHV010000002.1 GCA_963205115.1 Pseudomonadota bacterium
GATCGTGGTGGAAAACGTCTTCGTGCTGCCCGGCGTGGGGCGGCTGGTGTTCCAGGCCATCTCCAACCGCGACCTGGTGGTGGTGCGCGACACGGTGATGCTGCTGGCCGCGGCGGTGGTGCTGATCAACTTCCTGGTGGACGTGATCTACGCCGTGATCGATCCGCGCCTGGCGCCGGCGGAGGCTTCGTGAGCGCCGCCGCAGCGGGTTTCTGGCCACGCGCGCTGCGCCACCCGAGTTTCCTGATCGGCGCGCTGCTGAGTGCGCTGGTGCTGGCCGCTGCTGCGCTGTCGCTGGTCTGGTCGCCCTACCCGCCGGCGGACATCGACATCCCGAACAAACTCGCGCCGCCGAGTGCCGCCCACTGGCTGGGCACCGACAGCCTGGGGCGCGACGTGGCCTCGCAGCTGCTGGTGGGCTCGCGCGCCAGCATCCTGGTGGGGGTGATCGCGGTGGGCATCGGCCTGCTGGCCGGTGTGGCGCTGGGCTGTTTGGCCTCCGCGCGGCGCGGCTGGGTGGAGGAGCTGATCATGCGGGTGACGGACTTCAGCATCGCCTTCCCGGCGCTGTTGACCGCCATCCTGCTGACCGCCATCTACGGCCCCGGGCTGCTGACCAGCATGGTGGCGATCGGGCTGGCCTACGTGCCCTGGTTTGCGCGCATCACCCGCGGCGCGGCCAATGCCATCTGGGTGCGCGACTATGTGCTGGCCGCGCGGGCGGCCGGCAAGGGGCGCTGGCGCATCACGCTCGATCATGTGCTGCCCAACATCGCCAGCGTGCTGATCGTGCAGGCCACCATCCAGTTCGGCACCGCCATCCTGGCCGAGGCGGCGCTGAGCTACCTCGGCCTGGGCACCCAGCCGCCGCAGCCCAGCTGGGGCCGCATGCTCAACGAGGCGCAGACGCAGATCTTCCAGGCCCCGCAGCTGGCCATCTACCCGGGCGTGGCGATTGCCATCGCGGTGCTGGGCCTGAACCTGATGGGCGACGGCCTGCGTGACCTGCTGGACCCCAAACTCGCGCGGCGGCGCTGACGCTGCCAGGAGGCTTTCATGCGCATCGACTTTGTTTCCGACGTGGCCTGCCCCTGGTGTGCCGTCGGCCTGAACAGCCTGGAGCGCGCGCTCGAGCGCATCGGCGCGGACATCCCCGTGGAGCTGCACTTCCAGCCTTTCGAGCTCAACCCGCAGATGGCGCCCGAAGGCCAGGACATCGTGGCCTACATCGGCAGCAAGTACGGGTTGTCGGCGGAGCAGATCGCGCAGAACCAGGCGGCCATCCGCCAGCGCGGCGCCGACGTGGGCTTCGAATTCGGCCCGCGCGGGCGCGTCTGGAACACCTTCGACGCGCACCGGCTGCTGCACTGGGCCGGCGAGATGGACGTCGAACGCCAGCGCGCGCTGAAGCATGCGCTGCTGCAGGCCTATCACGGCGAAGGCCGCAATCCCGGCGCACGCGACGTGCTGCTGAGTTGCGCCGAGGCCGCGGGGCTGGACGCCGGCCAGGCGGCCGAGGTGCTCGACAGCGGCCGCTACGCCGACGAGGTGCGTGAGGCCGAAGGTTTCTGGCAAGGCGCCGGCATCCATTCCGTGCCCTCGGTGGTCATCGACCGCAAGCACCTGATCCAGGGCGGCCAGCCGCCCGAGGTCTTCGAGCGGGCCTTGCGCGAGATCGCCGCAGGCGCAGCCGACGCGGGCTGAGTCGGACGACAAGGCCCGCCTGCGCGGGGCTTGTCGCCTACGAAGGCCGGAGGACATCTCGTGTCCGACGGCTGAGTCCCCGCCGCACGGCCGCGCGCCAGGGGCGGTGCAGGCATCGCCAGGCGACAAATTGGGCGGGCACCTGCCCGCAGTTCCGCCGACAGCGGGCGGGGGCGGCGCGTCACACTCGACGAAGGACCAGTCCCCCCATCCTTCACCCCGCCCACCCCCGATGACGACCCTCGCCGCACCTGCCGCCGTGGCGCCCCTGAGCCCTGCACACGCTGCCGCCTTGCGCGCCCTCGGCGCCTCGGCAGGCGGGCAGACGGCGGCGCGCCTGCTGGCCCTGCTGTACGACCCCAACGTGGATGCGGACCGCATCGTGGCTTGTCTGCGCGGCGAGCCGGTGCTGGCCGCGCGGGTGCTGAAGGTCGCCAATTCGCCCTACTACGGGCAGTCCGGCCGCGTGGGCAGCCTGGAGCGCGCGATTCAGATCCTGGGCATGAAGTCCATCCGCGGCATCGCCGCCGCGGGTGCGCTGGACCGCATCACCCCCGGCAGCGCTGGGCGGGCATTCGACGCGCAGCAGTTCCGACGCCACAGCGGCGCGGTGGCCTGTGCCGCGCAGGCCCTGGCCCGCCGCTGCCAGCCGGACCTGGAGGGCGAGGCCTTCATGGCCGGCCTGCTGCACGACATCGGCGTGCTGCTGTTGGTGAAGGCCGATCCGCAGGTCATGGCCCGTTTCGAACCCGACCCGCAAGCCGACGAGGCGACGGCACAGGCCGCCGAGCGCGCCCACTTCGGGCTGACGCACGAAGCCGCGGGTGTCATCGTTGCCGAACACTGGGCGATGCCGGCCTGGCTCAAGCAGGTGCTGGGCCACCATCACGCGGTGTCGCTGGCGCGCGAAGACGACGCAGACCCGGCCGCGGCGCGGCTGGTTGCCCTGCTCAGCCTGGCCAACGGGCTGGCGGGCCGGGCGGGCTTCGGCCTGTGGCCGCGCGGCGCCGCCGCACCCCAGGACAAGCTGGCCGAATCGCTGGGTCTGACGCCCGAGGACCTCGAGGCCGTGTCGCAGGCGCTGCCGCAGGCGGTGGATGCGCTGGGCCTGGGCGGCTGAACACGGCGGCCACCGAATCCATGAACGCCCCCACCCCCCCCTGGCTGACCGCCACCGGCACCGGCACGGACCAAGGCGTGCAGGGCATGCTGGCGCTGGCCCAGATACTGCCCCACGCGCTGCTGGTCCTGGACACGCAACGTCGGGTGACCTGGGTCAACGACGCCTTCAGCCACATCAGCGGCCGCGCAGCGGACGAGTGCCTGGGTCTGCCGCTGGACGAGCTGCTGGGCTGGGACGCCACCGGCGGCGCGACGTCCGCCCGGCTGCGCAGCGCCTTGTCGGAGCCGGTCGGCAGTGCCCATGTGCTGTCCATGTGCCGGCTCGACGGCCAGCGGCTGTGGGTCCAGGCGGACCTGTACCCGCTGGGCGCGCGCGCCACGGAACAGGCCGCCTGGGGCGTCACGCTCGTCGACCTGACCTCGCGCCCACTGGGCCTGCCGCAGCTGCGCAGCGTGCTGGGCGGCTCGGCCGCGCCGGCCTTCGTGTGCGACGAAGGCGGGATCGTGCGTGAATGCAATGCCGCGGCCGCCAGCCTGTTCGGCGTGGACGCCGCTGCGCTGATCGGCACCGATGTGCAGAGCCTGCCGTGGCGCGTGACCGACGGCGAAGGCATCGATCTGCCGGCCGACTGGCTGCCCGAGATCGTCACGCTGCAGACCGCGCAGCCGATCCAGGACTTTCCGATCGGCGCGCTGCTGGCCGACGGTCGCCGTCGCTGGCTGAATGTCACCACCGCGCTGCTGGGCCGCGAGCCCGGCGCCCCGCCTTGGGTGGTGTCGACCTTTGCCGACATCACCGACCGCCGCGAGATGCAGGCGGACCTGGACCGCCAGTGGAAGCGCCTGCTGGCGTCGCTGGAAGGTTCGCTGATCGCCACCTGGGAGTGGAACGTCCACACCGGCGAGGCGCAGTTCGACGAGCGCGCCGCGCAGATCATTGGCGAGCCGCCCGAGGCCATGTGGCCGCCCACCATCGAGACCTGGCGTGTGCGCGTGCACACCGAGGACCAGGTGGCCACGCGGGCGCTGCTGGAGGCGCACTTCGACGGGCTGGTCGATTCCTACGAGCAGGAGATGCGCCTGCTGCACGCGGATGGCAGCTGGCGCTGGGTGCGTGACCGAGGCCGCCTGGGCTCGCGCCTGGCCGACGGCACGCCCGAGTGGATGTACGGCACGCGCGAGGACATCAGCGACCGCAAGCAGGCCGAGCTGGCCGCTGCGCGCGACCATGCCTTGCTGCAGGCGCTGTTCGACCTCTCGCCGGTGGGCATCGAACTCGTGGATCTGGAGCAGTCGCGTTCGATCATGACGAATGCGGAAGTCAGCCGCATCACCGGCCATTCGGCTCAGGTGCTGGCCGAGGGGCGCGAAGACAACGATCTGTGCCCGCGCTGGATCGCGCACCGCCAGACCTGGTTCGCGAAGGCACTGGCCCACAACCGCTTCGGCCCGGCCGAGGTGCAGATCCACCACGCCGACGGCCACCCGGTGGATGTCGTGGCCAACGGCATGCGTGTCAATGTCGGCGGCCGCGACCACCTGTGGCTGACGGTGCAGGACGTGACGGCCGCGCGGGCGATGGAACGCGAACTGCGCAAGGCGGCGCACGAGGACCGCCTGACCGGACTGGCCAACCGCGCCAGCGTGTTGCGCGAACTGCATGCGCTGGACCGCCGCGCCCGGCTGTCGCCCGACGAAGGCTTCAGCCTGCTCTTCCTGGATTTCGACCGTTTCAAGATGGTCAACGACACGCTCGGGCACGACGCGGGCGACGAGCTGCTGCGCGGCATCGCCGAGCGCCTGCGCGAAGCCTGCACGTCCACCGACGGCCAGGACGAGCGTGTCGCGGCATGGCTGCCGGCGCGCCTGGGCGGCGACGAATTTGTCGTGCTGGTGCCGGGTGTCACCGAGCGCCCGATGGCGCAGGCCGTGGCCGACCGGCTGCTGGAGATGCTGGCCGCGCCTTACCGCATCAAGCAGCAGCAGATCCATTCCAGCGCGAGCATCGGCATCGCGGTGTGGCAGCCCAGCCGCCCCAGCGCGGACGACCTGCTGCGCGATGCGGACATCGCGATGTACGAGGCCAAGCGGCAGGGCCGCCGCCGCGCGGTGTTCTTCGACGAACAGATGCACGCGCGCATCGCCCGCATCGCCCATATCGAAAACGCGCTGCGCGACGCGCTGACCCTGGACCAGATGCACGTCGCCTACCAGCCCATCGTCGACCTGCAGGACGGCGCGACGCAGTCGGCCGAGGCCTTGCTGCGCTGGAACCACCCCGAGCTGGGCGCGGTCGGCCCGGGTGAATTCATCCCCATCGCCGAAGAGTCGGGCCAGATCCTGGCCCTGGGCGAATGGGTGCTGCGCAAAGCCTGCGCCGATTGGGCCGAGTGGCACCGGCAGGCCGAATCGGAGGCCCCGCGCACGGTCAGCGTCAATCTCTCGCGCGTGCAACTTTCATTGGGCACCTCTTTTGTCGAGACCGTGCGCGCCGCATTGGGCGAGGTGGGCATGCCCGCCCATGCGCTGCAGCTGGAAATCACCGAACGCGAGGTCCTGCGCGACCAGCAGGCCACCCGCGAGCTGATGCACGGGCTGCGCGAACTGGGTGTCAAGCTGGCGATGGACGATTTCGGCACGGGGGCCTCCTCGCTGGGCTGCCTGCGCGAATTCCCGTTCGACACCATCAAGATCGACAAGAGCTTCGTCACGGGCCTCTGTCAGGACCCGCAGGTGATGACGGTGGCGCACGCCACGGTCCACGTCATCGAGAACCTGGGCATGGTCAGCGTGGCCGAAGGCATCGAGGACCCGGCCGAAGTGGCCGCCTTGCAGGCGCTGGGCTGCCGTTGCGGACAGGGCTATCTGTTCGCCCGCCCGATGCCGGCCGACAAGCTGCTCGAGGCCATGCGCCGCCCCCTGGTCTGAGCCGCTTGCAGGGGCTGCGCGGGCGCGCGAGACTTGCAGACGGCTTCTGAGCCGAGGCCACGCGCGCCGATGCGCGCCCAGCCGCCTTGGAGGCACCCCGCGCCGCGCGCGGTATCGTTGCGAGGTGAGCCTGCTTGCCGTCCGCGACTTGTCCGTCACCCTGCGCACCGCGCGCGGCCCTTTGCCGGCACTGCGCGACATCGCCTTTTCGATCGGGCGCGGCGAGACCGTGGGCCTGATCGGCGAGTCCGGCTGCGGCAAGTCGATGACCGCGCTGGCGCTGATGGGCCTGCTGCCCGAAGGCGCGCAGGTGCAGGGCTCGATCCGCCTGGACGACACCGAGCTCACGACCCTGCCCGAGCGCGACTGGTGCCGCCTGCGCGGCGCCCGCCTGGGCATGGTGTTCCAGGAGCCGATGACGGCGCTGAACCCGATGCACACGGTGGCGCGGCAGATCGGCGAGACGCTGCGCCTGCACCGCGGCATGGACGCGGCCGCGGCACGCGCCGAGGCCCTTCGGCTGCTCGAACGCGTGCAGCTGCCGCAGGCCGCGCGGCGGCTGGATGCCTATCCGCACCAGCTCTCCGGCGGCCAGCGCCAGCGCGTGGTGATCGCCATGGCGCTGGCCTGCGGGCCCGATCTGCTGATCGCCGACGAGCCCACGACGGCGCTGGACGTGACGATCCAGCGCGAGGTGCTGGACCTGATCGACGAACTCGTCGCCGCCGACGGCATGGGGCTGCTGCTGATCAGCCACGACCTGGGCGTGATGGCGGACCGCGTGCAGCGCCTGCTCGTGATGTACGCCGGGCGCGTGGTCGAAAGCGGCCCGACGGCCGAGGTCTTCGCGCGGCGCGCGCATCCGTATACGCAAGGCCTGTTTTCGGCGCGACCGCGCCTGGGTCTGCCGCGCGGCACGCGGCTGGCCACCATCCCCGGCCGCGTGCCCGAGCTCACGCAACTGCCCGTGGGCTGTGCCTTCGCCGACCGCTGTCCGCTGGCGCAGGACGCCTGCCGCCAGGGCCCGCCGCCGCGTCGCGCGGTGGCCGACGACCATGCCGCCTGGTGCTTTCGCGTGACGGAGATGCGGCCGTGAGCGCGGCGTCCGCTGCCGCCGACGCGGCCCTGCTGCGGGTCGTGGGCCTGGGCAAGCGCTACCGCCTGCCGCGCGAGAGCCTGCTCAAGCCGCCGGCGGTGCTGCAGGCGCTGGACGATGTCAGCTTCGAGCTGCACGCGGGCCGCAGCCTGGGGATCGTCGGCGAATCCGGCTCCGGCAAGAGCACGCTGGCGCGGCTGGTGATGGCGCTGGAAACGCCCAGCGCCGGCCAGGTCTGGCTGGACGGCCAGGACCTGCATGCGCTGGATGCGGCGTCGCTGCGCCGCATGCGCACGCAGATCCAGATGGTCTTCCAGGACCCCTATGGCTCGCTCGACCCGCGGCGCACCGTGCAGCAGACGGTATCGGAGCCGCTGGCCCTGCTGCAGGGCGCAGGCAAGGACGAGCAGCGCCGTCGCACGGCCGAGGTGCTGGAGGCCGTGGGCCTGCAGCCCGGCGACGGCGCCAAATACCCGCACGAGTTTTCCGGCGGCCAGCGCCAGCGCATCGCCATCGCGCGTGCGCTGGTCACGCGGCCGCGGCTGATCGTCGCCGACGAGCCGGTCAGCGCGCTGGACGTCAGCGTGCAGGCCCAGGTGCTGAACCTGATGCAGGACCTGCAGGACGCGCACGGCCTGACCTACCTCTTCATCAGCCACGACCTGAGCGTCATCGACCTGGTGTGCGACGACGTGGTGGTGTTGCAGAGCGGGCGCATCGTCGAACAGGGGCCGGCCGACCAGGTTTTCCGCGACCCGCAGCACGCCTATACACGCCGGCTGATCGACGCCGTTCCCGGCCGGCGACACACCCCTTCCGGGAAGGCCTCGCGATTGGTTGCAGAATGAGGCTGACGCCCGACTGACCAAGGAGATACGCATGACCATTCGCCGACGCCCCTTCGTGCAACTGCTGGCCACGGCCGGACTCACCACCGCCGCCTTGCCATCCGGCTGGGCGCAGGGCCGGCGCAAGGACATGGCGGTGCTGGGGATGATCCTTGAGCCGCCCGGCCTGGACCCGACCATCGCCGCCGCCGCAGCCATCGGCGAGGTCGTGCACTACAACATCTTCGAAGGCCTGACGCACATCAACCAGGACGGTGTCGTCACACCGCTGCTGGCCGAAAGCTGGGAAGCCACGCCCGACGGCAAGGTCTACACCTTCAAGTTACGCGCCGGCGTCAAGTTCTCGGACGGCTCGCCGCTGGACGCCGAGGCGGTCAAGTTCAGCTTCGACCGTGCGCGTGCGCCGGGCAGCACCAACAAGGCCAAGAAGGCCGTGTGGGACAACGTGGCCAGCGTGACCGCGCACGATGCGCGCACGGTGATCCTGTCGCTGAATGCGGCCGACGCCAACATCCCGTTCCGGCTGGGTGAGAACACGGCCGTGATCCTGCACCCCAAGACAGCGGCGCAAGCGGCCACGCAGCCGGTGGGTACAGGCCCGTACAAGCTCGAGAGCTGGGCCAAGGGCTCCTCGATCTCGCTGGTCAAGTGGGACGGCTTCCGCGATGCGGCCAAGGTCAAGCTGCGCAAGGTCACGTTCCGCTTCATCAACGACTCCGCGGCGCAGGTGGCCGCGCTGCTGGCCGGTGACGTCGACGGCATGCCGCGCTTCGGCGCCTTCCAGGCGCTGGCCCAGTTCCGCGCCGACCCGCGTTTCACGGTCGAGGTCGGCAGCACGGCCGGCAAGGGCCTGCTGGCGATCAACAACCGCAAGAAGCCCTTCGACGACGTGCGCGTGCGCCGCGCGATCACCTACGCGATCGATCGCAAGGCCTTCATCGACGGTGCGCAGGAAGGTCTGGGCAAGCCCATCGGCAGCCACTTCGCGCCGACGGACGCGGGCTACATCGACCTGACCGGCATGTACCCGCACAACATCGAGAAGGCCAAGGCGCTGCTGAAGGAGGCGGGCGTCACGACGCCGCTGAACGTGACCCTGACGTTGCCGCCCCCGCCGTATGCGCGCAAGGGCGGCGAGATCATCGCCGCGCAGCTGGCGAAGGTCGGCATCATCGCGAAGATCGAAAACGTCGAGTGGGCGCAGTGGCTGTCGGGCCCGTTCAAGGGCAACTTCGACCTGACCATCATCAACCACGTCGAGCCGCTGGACTACGCCACGGCCTATGCCGATCCGAACTACTACTTCGGCTACGACAGTGCGACTTTCCGCAAGCGTGTGGCCGACCTGGCCGCCACCAGCAACAAGGCCGAAAAGGCCCGGTTGTGGCGCGAGATCCAGACGCAGCTGGCCGAGGACGCGGTGAATGCCTGGATCTGGAACCCGGCGCAGGTGGCGGTCTTCCGCAAGGGCCTCAAGGGCCTGTGGCACAGCTCGCCGATCTTCGCCAACGACCTGGCCGCAGTGAGCTGGTCCTGATCCGCGGCGACGCGCGACATGACGCAGTTGCATGAGCTGAGCGCCGCCGAGCTCGGCGAGGTCTACCGCAGCGGGCGTGCGTCGCCGGTGGAGGTGACCGAATCCGTGCTGGCGCACATCGCGCGCTGGGAGCCCACCCTGTGCGCCACCTGGGCGCTGGACCCCGATGGCGCGCGCGCGGCGGCACGCGCGGCCGAAGGGCGCTGGCAGCGCGGTGCGCCGCTCGGGCCGCTGGACGGCGTGCCCTGCACGCTGAAGGAAAACATCGCCACGCGCGGCGTGCCGGTGCCGCTGGGCACGGCCGCCACCGATCTGGTGCCGGCGACCGATGACGCGCCGCCTGCGGCCCGGCTGCGCGAGGCCGGCTGCGTGATCCTGGGCAAGACCACCATGCCCGACTGGGGCATGCTGTCCTCGGGCCTGTCGAGCTTCCACCGCCTGGCGCGCAACCCCTGGAACCCGGCGCTCAACCCGGGCGGCAGCAGCGCCGGCGCGGGTGCCGCTGCGGCGGCGGGTTATGGGCCGCTGCACCTGGGCACCGACATCGGCGGCTCGATCCGCCTGCCCGCGGGCTGGTGCGGTGTCGTCGGCTTCAAGCCCAGCAACGGGCGTGTGCCGATCAAGCCGCCGTATTACGGGCGCGTGGCCGGCCCGATGACCCGCAGCGTGCGCGACACGGCGCTGATGATGGGTGTGCTGTCCGCGCCCGATGCGCGCGACACGATGAGCCTGCCGGCACAGACGCTGCCCTGGGATGACCTGGACATCGACTTGCGCGGCCTGCGCATGGGCCTGCAGATGGACCCGGGCTGGGGCCTGGCGGTCGACCCCCAGGTGGCCGCGGCGGTGCAGGCCGCGGCGCGTGCCTTCGAGGCGGCCGGCGCCCATGTGGAGATCGCCGGCCCGGCCAGCACGCGCGAGATGATGGACGGCCTGGACCGCTTCTGGCGCATGCGCTCGTGGATGGACTTCCGCAAGCTGCCGCCCGAACGCCAGGCCCTGGTGCTGCCCTATATCCGCGAGTGGATCGAGATGGGCGAGCAGCTCAGCGGCGAGCAGGTCTTCCACGGCTTCAGCCAGATGGGCGCGATGCGTGACGCGGCGGTGGCGGCCTGCGCGGGCTTCGACTTCGTGCTCTCGCCGGTGTGCCCGATCGCCACCTATGCCGCCGACTGGGCCAGCCCGACCAACGACCCGGCGCGCCCGCTGGAGCACATCGCCTTCACCGTGCCCTACAACATGAGCGAGCAGCCGGCGATTTCCATCGACTGCGGCCAGACCGCCGACGGCCGGCCGATCGGCCTGCAGATCGTCGGTCAGCGCCACGATGACATCGGCACCCTGCGCCTGGCCGCCGCCTGGGAACGCCTTCGCCCGCCGTCGCGGGACTGGCCGCTGCCGCCATGAGCATCGGGGCGTCGGAACCGCGTGTGCGCGGCGCGGGCGGATGGCACGGCAGGGCATGCCGGCCGGCGTGCACCGCCGGCCCTGTGCACCAGCTGACCGTGCCGCCCTTGCAGGCGACGCCGTCGACATCCGGCCAGGAGGCCGGCGCGTGAGTCACGCGGACCTGCGCGGCAATCCCACGGGCAGCGCGTCCACGGCTGCGCGCGACAGCGCCGAGCGCGCGCTGTGGCGCATGATGTCCTTCTACGACCCCCCGCTGGCGGATCTGGACGACGCCATCGCCGCCGACGGGGACTGGATGCTGCCGCACCTGATGAAGGCCGGCTTCCTGCTCAGCCTGACCGAACCGTCGCTGCTGGGCGAGGCGGCCGCGGCGCTGGACGCCGCGCGCGCCCGCGCCGACAAGGCCACCGACCGCGAACGTGCGCACCTGGATGCCGTGCAGAAGCTGCAGGAAGGCCGATGGGCGGCGGCCTGCCAGCGCTGGGACGAGATCCTGTGTGTCTACCCGCGCGACGCGCTGGCGCTGCAGTGGGCGCACCTGTGGGATTTCTACCGCGGCGACGCGGCCAATCTGCGCGGCCGACCGGCGCGCGCGCTGCCCGACTGGGACGCCGACGACCCGCTGTGCGCCTATGTCTGGGGCCTTTACGCTTTCGGCCTGGAAGAAAGCAACCTCTACCCGCAGGCCGAAGATGCCGGGCGCCGCGCGCTGTCGCTGAACCCGCGTGTGCCCTGGGCCGTGCATGCCGTGGCGCATGTGATGGAGATGCAGGGCCGCTTCGAGGAAGGCGGCGCGTGGCTGCGCCAGCACCAGGGCAACTGGGCCGAAGGCAACGGCTTCGCCACGCACCTGTGGTGGCACAAGGCCTTGTTCCGCCTGGAGGCGCTGGACGTGGCCGGCGTGCTGCGCGTGGTCGACAAATACCTGCGCGGCGAAGACCTGCAGATCGGGCTGCAGCGCGTGGATGCCTCGGCGCTGCTGTGGCGTCTGCACCTGCTGGGCCACGACATGAGTGCGGCCTTCCGCGGCGTGCTCGACCACTGGCCGCTGGACGACGCCCACGCCGGCTACTACGCCTTCAACGACGTGCACGCGGTGCTGGCGATGCTGGGCTGCGGCGAGGTGGCGCGCGCCGAGGCCTGGGTGGCGCGCTGCGCCGAGCGCGCGCTGGACGCCAGCGAGTCCGGCCGCAGCAACCACCCGATGGCGCGCGAAGTCGGCCTGCCGCTGATGCGCGGGCTGCTGGCGCTGACGCGCGGCGAAGGCGACGTGGCGGCCGAGACGCTGTACGGCGTGCGCACGATCGCGCAGCGGTTCGGCGGCAGCCACGCGCAGCGCGACCTGATCGACCAGACCCTGCTGGCGGCGGCGGCGCAGGGCAGCGGTGCCATCAAGGGCTCGCTGGGCCGCAGCCTGCTCAACGAACGCCGCCTGGCCAAGCCGGTGACACCGTTGACGCGCCATTGGCTCGAACGCTTGGGCCTGGCCAGTTCGGCCGGTGGCGCGCGCGCGGAGTCGCGGGCCGATGCCGCGCCTGCACGCATGTCCCCAGGCGATCCGCCCGCGCTGCCCTCGGACGCCGGGCAGCCCTGACGCGGCCGCGGAATCAGACCCAGGGCGCTGGCAGTCCTTCGGCCTGCAGCGTTTGCAACACCGCCGGGCGTTCGAGCATGCGCTGCAGGAAGGGCCCCACATGCGGCAGCGTGCGCGCCGGGCGGTCCATGCCGCGTGTCCAGCGGCCCAGCATGAAGGCGTAGGGGTCCAGCGCACTGAAGCGCTCGCCCAGCATCCAGGGGCCGCCGGCGGCGGCCAGGTGCGCGTCGAGCAGATCGAACATCGCCGCGATGCGCGCCTGCGCATGACGCTGGACCTCAGCCGCCGCGTCGGCGTGGCCGGGGTCGACCAGCCGCTCGGGGTAGAAGTAGTGCGCCATCATCGACTGCAGCGTGGCCGAGAGCCAGACCAGCCACTTCACGAAGTGCGGCCGCGCCGGGTCGCCCGGCGCCGGCGCCAGGGCCGCCTGCGGGTGCGTGTCCACCAGGTGCCAGACGATGGCCGCCGTCTCGAAGAGCACCAGCGGACCGTCTTCCAGCACCGGAATCAGCCCGTTGGGGTTCAGCGCCAGGTAGGCCGGCGAGCGCTGCGCCTCGCGCTGGCGGTCCACGAGCACCAGCTCGAAGGGCACGCCCAGTTCACGCAGCACCAGGTGCGGCGTCAGGCTGGCGTTGCCGGGAAAGTAATGAAGTTTGATCATGATCATCCGGCGCGTAGCAACGGCCTTCATTGGAACCCAGCATCGCGCGACACTCGTTCCCGTGCATGACACGTTCATCCCCATCCACTCCGGCGGGTCCTGCGCCGGCCTGGGTCACCTGCCCGAGCGTCCGCCGCAACTGCAGGGCGATACGAAGGAACTGCAACGCCTGATCGATGCCCTGCAGCCGGTCGTCCAGGCCGAACTCGGGACCGCGGAACCGGTTGGCGCCTGGCTGCGCGCGCTGGAGGTCTCGCGCGACGAGGCCACGCTGGTGCTGGCCAAGGAACTGGGATGCCGCGGCCGCGTCGTGTCCATGGCGGCCTTCGATCGGCTGAAGACCCTGCTGCACGACACCGACATCTTCGTGCGCTTCGAGCCGGGTTGACCGGCAGGTCGGGTCAGCGGGTCTGAGCGGCCGGCCGCCGCGGCCGGTCTCAGATCCCCATCGCTTCGTCCAGCACCTCGATCCAGTGGCGCACCGGCGTGCTCGTGCCACTTTGCAGGTGCTGGATGCAGCCGATGTTGGCGCTGACGATGGCATCGGATTGCAGCGGGCCGAGCTGCGTGAGCTTGCGGTCACGCAGCTGCGTGGCGAGTTCCGGCTGCAGCACGCTGTAGGTGCCGGCCGAGCCGCAGCACAGGTGGCTCTCGCCGGCGGCCAGGCGCACCTCGAAGCCGAGTTCGCCGAGGTATTGCTCGACACCGCCGCGCAGGCGCTGGCCGTGCTGCAGCGTGCAGGGCGGATGGAAGGCCAGCTTGCGCGGGCCGGTGCGGCGCAGCTTGCCCTTGAGCGCACGCACGATGTCGGGCAGCAGTTCGCTGATGTCGCGTGTCAGCGCGCCGATGCGCTGGGCCTTGTCCGCATAGTCCGGGTCGTGCGCCAGCGCGTGGCCGTATTCCTTGACGGTGACACCGCAGCCCGACGCATTCATCACGATGGCCTCGACCTTGCCCTGCGACGTGAGGCCCTCGACGAGCGGCCACCAGGCGTCGATGTTGCGCCGCATGTCCTGCAGGCCGCCTTCGGTGTCGTTCATGTGCGTGCGGATCGCGCCGCAGCAGCCGGCGCCGTCGGCCACCAGGGTCTGGATGCCGGCGGCGTCCAGCACGCGCGCAGTGGCCGAATTGATGTTGGGCATCATGGCCGGCTGCACGCAGCCCATCAGCATCAGCACCTTGCGCGGGTGTTCGCGCGTGGGCCAGCGCCGGGCGCGCGCGCCCATCGACGCCGGCACCTTCTGGCGCAGCACGCCCGGCAGCAGCGGCCGCGCCAGCTGGCCCAGCTTCATGGCCGGCGCGACCAGCGGCGAGGTCAGCCCTTCCTTGAGCAGCCAGCGCACCGCGCGCTCGCCCCTGGGCCGCTCCACCTGTTTCTCGACGATGCGCCGGCCGATGTCGACCAGGTTGCCGTACTGCACGCCGCTGGGGCAGGTGGTCTCGCAGTTGCGGCAGGTCAGGCAGCGGTCCAGGTGCTGCTGCGTGACACGCGTGACGGGGCCGCCTTCGAGCACCTGCTTGATCAGGTAGATGCGTCCGCGCGGGCCGTCGAGTTCGTCGCCCAGCAGCTGGTAGGTCGGGCAGGTGGCGGTGCAGAAGCCGCAGTGCACGCACTTGCGCAGGATGGCCTCGGCCTCGTCGCCATCGGGTGTGCCCTGGTAGGTGGGGCTCAGTCGGGTTTGCATGTGGGGTGTCGCCCGTCAGGCGAGCTCGTAGGCCAGCAGCCAGTAGTGGGTGAAGGCCAGCCAGCGCGGCTGCCGGGCCCGGGGGCCGATGGCCGCCAGCGCCTGCTCGCGGGAGGGGAAGTTCTTCAGCACCTCGTGCGTGCTGCCGTCGTCGAGCGTGCGCAGCTGGTAGGTGTTGCCGGCGTCGTCGCGGCGGGTGATCGGCAGGTTGCTGGTCTGCACGAAGCTGTTGTCCAGGAAGACCACACGTGCGCCCGAAGGCAGCTGCTCGTGCAGGCGCTCGAGCCAGCCCGGCAGCACGGCCAGCGGCACATGGCTCCACCAGCATCCGGCGAAAGCGGCGTCGAAGGGTGCGTCGCCACGCAGCGATTCCAGGCCATCGAAGCTGTAGGCATCCATCCGGCCGAAACGCACGCTGCCCGGCAGCGGCTTGGTACGCGCCACCGCCAGCGTCTCGTCGTTCAGGTCCGTGGCCAGCCAGTCGCGCGCAGCGCGTGCGCCGTGCGGGATCCACCAGCCGGTGCCGGCGGCGATCTCCAGCACACGGCGGCCCGCGAAGGCCTCGGCCATCCAGGCTTCCATCGCGCGCAGGTCGGTCTGGCGCTCGGGCTTGTGATAGACCCGCTCGTAGTAGGCGGCGCGCTGGGCGTAGTAGTCCTGCATGCGCGCGACGATGTCGGGCGGCGCCCCTGCCGGGCTGCGGGCGCCGGTGTCAGAGGCCGGCATAGAGGCGCCCCGGGTTGAAGATGCCGTCGGGGTCGAAGGCCTTCTTGATCTCGCGGTGGATGCGCTCGACGGCGGGCGACAGCGGCGCAAACGGGCCCGCCGCCGGGTCGTTGCCGCGGAACAGCGTGGCGTGGCCGCCGGCCACCGCGGCCGCTTCGCGCACGGCCTGCGCCGGCGCGGGGGTGCACAGCCAGCGCTGCGCGCCGCCCCATTCGACGAGCTGCTCGCCGGCCAGGCGGATGGGCGGCGTCGCGGGCGGCACGCCCAGGCGCCACAGCCGGGCACCGCGTGAAACGGCTTCGCGCGCGCCGACAAAGAACTCGTCCGAGTGGTCGCGCAGGCCGGTCCAGAAGGTGGTCGCCATCGCGGGTTCGATCGTCTCGCCGCCCAGCTGATCGGCCGCCGCCTTCACCGCGGCTGCCGCGCCGGACAGCCGCAGCACCAGCATGCCTTCCCACCAGGCACTGGCCGACAGCGGTAGCGGCTTGCCGCCGAGCACCTGCAGGCGGTCCAGCGCCGCGGGTTCGTCCATCTCGAAGCGCAGCGTGCGCGTGGCCACGGGCTGCGGCAGCACCTTCAGCGACACCTCGCAGATCAGACCCAGGATGCCCATCGACCCGGCCAGCAGCCGTGAGACGTCGTAGCCGGCGACATTCTTCATGACCTGGCCGCCGAAGCTCAGCATCTGAGCGCGGCCGTTGAGCAGCGTCGCGCCCAGCACGTAGTCGCGCACGCCGCCCACCTGGGCGCGGGCCGGGCCGGCGAGGCCCGCGGCGACCATGCCGCCCACGGTGCTGCCCGAGCCGAAGCGCGGCGGCTCGAAAGGCAGGCACTGGCCCTTGCTGGCCAGCACGGCCTCCAGCTCGGCCAGCGGGGTGCCGGCGCGCACGGTGACCACCAGCTCGCTGGGCTCGTAGCTGCTGACACCGGCCAGCAGCCGGACATCCAACGGTTCACCCGAGCGGCGGTTGCCGTAGAAGGACTTGGTGTCGCCGCCGCGGATGTCCAGCGGCTTGTGCTCGTGCCGGGCGGTCTGCACCTGGTCGAGGATGCGCGTGAGCGCGGGGTGGCGGGGGGTGGGTGCGTCGGCCATATCAGGTCCGCCCGGCCGTTCCGAAGGTACTGAGCGCCCCCTTGGGGGGCAGCGAACGAAGTGAGCGTGGGGGTTTCACTTCAGTACCGCCCGGCCAGCGAACGAGTTGCGCGAGGAGCTGTCATGTCAGAAGCGTTCCAGGCCGGGGAATGGCAGCATGCCCTTGGACACATGCATCTTTCCGTACTCGGCGCAACGGTGCAGGGTCGGGATCACCTTGCCGGGGTTCAGGCCCTCGGCAGGGTCGAAAGCCCGCTTCAGCGCCAGCATCTGCTCGCGCTCGTCGGGGCTGAACTGCACGCACATCGAATTGAGTTTCTCGATGCCCACGCCATGTTCGCCGGTGACGGTGCCGCCCAGTGCGACGCTGGTCTCCAGGATGTCGGCGCCGAACAGCTCGCAGCGGTGCAGCTGATCCGGATCGTTGGCGTCGAACAGGATCAGCGGGTGCAGGTTGCCGTCGCCGGCATGGAAGACGTTCGCGCAGCGCAGGCCGTACTTCTTCTCCATCTCGGCGATGGCCAGCAGGATGTCGGCCAGGCGCTTGCGCGGGATGGTCGAGTCCATGCACATGTAGTCCGGGCTGATGCGGCCGCTGGCCGGAAAGGCATTCTTGCGGCCGCTCCAGAAGGTCAGGCGCTGCGCCTCGTCCTTGCTGACTTCCATGCGCGTGGCGCCCGCGCCGGCCAGCACGTCCAGCATGCGGCCGATCTCTTCCTTCACCTCTTCGGGCGTGCCGTCGCTCTCGCACAGCAGGATGGCTTCGGCGCTGAGGTCGTAGCCGGCGTGCACGAAGTCCTCGACCGCCGCCGTCATCGGCTTGTCCATCATTTCCAGGCCGGCGGGGATGATGCCCGCGGCGATGATCTGCGCCACGGCGTCGCCGGCTTTGCGGATGTCGTCGAAGCTGGCCATGATGCAGCGCGCCAGCTGCGGCTTGGGCACCAGCTTGACCGTGACCTCGGTGATGACCGCCAGCATGCCTTCGCTGCCCACCACCACGCTCAGCAGATCCAGGCCGGGACAGTCCAGCGCCTCGGAGCCGAATTCGATGGCCTGGCCGTCGACAGTGAAGCCGCGTATGCGCATCACGTTGTGCAGCGTCAGCCCGTATTTCAGGCAGTGCACGCCGCCGGAGTTCTCGGCCACGTTGCCGCCGATGGTGCAGGCGATCTGGCTGCTGGGGTCGGGTGCGTAGTACAGGCCGAAGGGCGCGGCGGCCTCGCTGATGGCCAGGTTGCGTACGCCGCACTGCACGCGCGCTGTGCGCGTGTGCGGGTCGAGCTTGACGATGCGGTTGAACTTGGCCAGCGACAGGGTCAGGCCCATCGCATGCGGCAGCGCGCCGCCGCTGAGGCCCGTGCCCGCACCGCGCGCGACCACCGGCACCTTCAGCGCGTGGCAGGCCTTCAGCACGGCGGCGACCTGCTCCTCGTCTTCCGGCAGCGCCACGGCCAGCGGCTGCTGGCGGTAGGCGGTCAGGCCGTCGCACTCGTAGGGCAGGGTCTCCTCGTCGGTCCACAGCAGGGCATGGGCCGGCAGCAGCGGGCGCAGCATCGCCACCACTGCGCGCTGGCGGGTGGTGCGCTGTTCCTGCTCGGCGGGGTGCTGCAGGGCGGTCGTCGGGGGTGCGTTCATGTGCGGGTTGCCTCGGCGGCAACTCTAACCGCGCGCCGTGCGGCCGCCAGCCCCATGCGCGTCAGAACCGGTGGGCCGGACCCCCGGCCGCCACACTCAGCGTCGGCGCGCCGCGGCACGGGTGGTTGGTGCGGCGGCAGCCTTGCGCGGCTTCTTTGCCGCGGCGGGGACGACCGGCGCGACGGCCTGCATCGCCTTGTCCGCCACTGCGGCGGCCTGGCGGCCCAATTCCCCGGCCAGGCCGGTGGCGGCTTCGATGCTGCCGTCCTTGGCCGCCTTTGCGGCGATCTCGGTGAACTGCTGCGTCAGCGCGCCCCACCATTGCATCGGGTCGACCAGCCCGCCGGGCATGGGTGCCGATGCAGCCGCGGCGGCCGACTTCGCGCCAGCGCTGCGCTTGCGCGGGGCCGGGGCCGGGGCCGGTTCGGCAGCCGGCACGGGCGCTTCGGGCGGCGGGCTGGCTTCGGGCACCTTCAGCTTGAAGGCATCGGTGAGCTCGCCCATCGAGACATTCATGGTCTTCAGGGTGGACAGCGTCATGCGCTGCACCTCGAGCGCCTGCACGGTGCTGGCGATCATGCGCGCGTTCTGTTCCAGCCAGAACTGCACCGTGCGCAGTTCACTGATGCGCTTGTCGAGTTCCTCGGGGTCCAGCGTCGGCGCGACCCACTGGCCGAAGGACGGCAGCGTGGAGCCGGCCGTCTTCATCAGGCCCTGGAGAAAGTCGAAACCGGGAACCATCTTGCCCAGGTCGGCGGCTGACATGTCAGTACCGCCCATTCGCCCGAAGGCAAGAAAGTGCGGGCGTGGCCGCCGGCGAACGACGTGCGCGGGGGTGTTGTGTCATCCTGATGTCTCCTCGTGATGCAACGCGGTGCCGCAGGCGCGGCGCATTCATTGTGCGGGTGCCATCACTTCGCGTGGCTGACAAGGCGATCCACCTGGAAGCCGCGCTGCTGCAGCAAGCGGGTCAGTGCCTGCGGCCCGGTCATGTGCAGCGCACCCACGCCCACCAGCAGGCGCCGGCCCTGGCCGTGCAGCTGGTCGATGCGATCGGCCAGCCCCGCGTTGCGTGCCTCGTCGACGCGGCGGAACCAGGCGCGGTCTTCTTCCGATTCGACGCACTCGCACCAGCTCTCGTAGGCCGCCAGATCGTCCAGTCGCCCCGCGGCCCAGGACCGCGCCATGCGCCGGGCCGCGCGGCGCACGGCGCCGTTTTCCAGCCCCACCAAGGACTGCTCGATGATGTACTGCCGCTGCGCCGGTGTGTAGGGCAGCAGCGCCTGCAGCTGGGTCTGCACGGTCTCCAGGCTGACGATCGGCAGCCCGCGCGCCCGCGCCAGGCCCGTCAGTACCGCCTCCAGCGCGAAGGCCGCGTCGATGCCGTCGCGGCGAGGCTCCAGCAGTACCAGGACCAGCGCGCGCATGGCCGGGTGCTGGCCATCCAGCGCGCCCGGCGGCAGGCAGGCGCGGGCCACGGCACGGGCCAGCCGCCGCTCCAGCGCCGGTGACAGCGGGGTTTTGTCCAGCTGCGCCTCCATCCCGGCCTTCAACTCGCGCACCGTGCCCGGATCGGACAGGTCCAGCTCCAGCGCCAGGACATCCGACTGCGCCATTGCCTGCAGCAGCAGGGGCCCCGGCACGGTCCATTCGGGGCGCCCCATGTGTATGGTGCCGAACAGGTGGCTGCTGCGGCCGCCCTTGCTCAGTCGCCACAGCACGCCGAAGTCCTGTGCGCGGGCCCGCTGGGCTTGCACCTGCTTGGCCGACAAGGGCTGCACCGGCGCTGGGCATGCCGCGGCATCGGCACCGCGCGGCGTCGCTGCGTTGCCGGCCGCACGCTGCGCCACGGCCAGCGGCGCCCACAGCGCCACCGCCAGCCACAGCGCGGCGGCCACCCGGCGGGGCGTGCGCGCGCCCATCAGGCGGCCAGCGCGACCCGCACGCTCTGGTCGATCGCGCCGAAGACGCTCTGGCCGTCGCGGCCCTTGACCTCGATGTGGATGCGGTCGCCGTCCTGCATGAAGGCGGTTTTCGGCTCGCCGTGTTCGATGGTCTCGATGGCGCGTTTTTCGGCGATGCAGGAATAGCCCCGCGACCAGTCCTTGTTGCTCACCGTGCCCGAGCCGACGATGCTGCCGGCGCGCACGTTGCGGGTCTTGGCGATGTGCGCGATGAGCTGGCCGAAGTGGAAGGTCATCTCGTCGCCGGCCGCGCACAGGCCCACGCGCTTGCCGTTCCAGGCCGACTCGACATTCAGGTGCACGCGGCCGCCGGCCCAGGCGTCGCCCAGCTCGTCGGGCGTCACGGCCACGGGGCCGAAGGCCGTGGCCGGCTTGCTCTGGAAGAAGCCGAAGCCCTTGGCGAGCTCCGCCGGGATGAGGTTGCGCAGGCTCCAGTCGTTGACCAGCATCAGCAGCCGCACGCCGTCCAGCGCGCCGGCCGCGCCCGTGCCCATGGCCACGTCGCCCGTGACCACGGCGATCTCGGACTCGAAATCGATGCCCCAGTTGGCCGAGCCGAAATGCGCGTCGTCACAGGGGCCGATGAAATCGTCGCTGCCGCCCTGGTACATCAGCGGGTCTTCGTAGAACGAGGCAGGGACCTCGGCCTTGCGCGCGCGCCGCACCAGTTCGACGTGATTGATGTAGGCCGATCCGTCGGCCCACTGGTAGGCGCGCGGCAGCGGCGCCATGCACAGCCGCGGGTCGAAGGCGAACGCGTGACGCGCTTTCCCGTTGTTGAGCGTGGCCGACAAGTCTTCCAGCTGCGGCGACAGGAAGTTCCAGTCGTCCAGCACCTGCTGCAGCCGTGTGGCGATGCCGGTGGCGAAGTGGGCGCTGGACAGGTCACGCGAGACGACGACCAGTTGGCCGTCGCGCGAGCCGTCCTTGTAGGTGGCGAGTTTCATGGCGGTGAAGCGATGCGCTGGCAAGAGTAGGGGCAGGCACCCGGGCGGGTGTCCGGCATGGGAGGGATGGCACACCGGCACCCTCGGGGGCTGCCCGTCATCCCTGCCCGGCCCTATTGTGCGGCGGGTGGATGGCACCGACGTGTTCCCCGGCATGGCCCCGCGCGGCGCATCGGCGCGGCCGGCGGGCGGGCGCGCCTGGGCAGCGGCCACGCTGCTGGCGCTGCTGGGCCATGCACTCGTGGCGCAATGGCTGTCGGCGCCGGCCGAGTCCGCCGCGCAGGTGCCTCGGGTCGTGATCGAGGTGCTGGAGCTGCCGCCGCGTGAGGCTGCGCAGCCGAGGCCCTCGACGGCGGCTGCGGCGGCGGCGTCGCTGGCGGGCGCCGAGCGGAGTGTTCTGTCTGCAGGGCCATCGCCATCGCCTGGCGCAGCGCACGCGGCAAGCCCGGCGCCGGCGGCCATGGCTGGCCCGGCGAACCGCAGCCTGCTCGCCGCGCCGCAGGCCCCGACACCGCGGCCCGGGGTGTCCGCGGCGGGTGATGGGGGCGGCGCACAGCGGTCGCCCGCCGATCCGCCGCCGGCGCCCCGTGCGATCGCAGCAGGCGCGGCCCTTGCCGACACCGCCAGCGCGCGCCCGACCGTCCCGGCGCCCGGCGCGCTGCCCCCACCCGACGTGGCCGCGGTG
Organism: Pseudomonadota bacterium; assembly: GCA_963205115.1. Taxonomy (GTDB): domain Bacteria; phylum Pseudomonadota; class Gammaproteobacteria; order Burkholderiales; family Burkholderiaceae_C; genus Rubrivivax. The sequence goes on from CAUJHV010000002.1 coordinate 21,639, forward strand.
CTCGACGAACCGATGCCGCCCGCGGGCGCCGAAGCCGCCGGCGCACCCGACCCCGAGGCGGTGCGCCGCCTGCCCGTGTACCCCACGCGCCTGCCCGGGCCCTTCGAGCGGCGCTTCTTGGCGCGGCGCGGCGCGCAGGTGGGCCAGGCCAGCCTGCGCTTCGAGCCCGACGGGCAGGGCGGCTACGCGCTGTCGTTCGACATGGCCGGCGACGGCCGGCCCTGGCTGCAGTTCCACAGCAGCGGACAAACCGGCGGCGCGGGCCTGCTGCCGGGCCGCTTCGTCGACCGCCGCCAAGGCCGATCGGCGCGCAGCACGCGTTTCGAGCGCGAGGCGGGCCTGGTGCGCATCGGCGCCCGCGGCATCCCGCAGCCGCTGGCCACGGCCGGGCAGGACCGGCTGAGCTGGTGGGTGCAGCTGCCCGCCGTGCTGAACGCGCGCCCCGACGCCCCTCGCGCAGGGGAACGGCTGTCCTTGCAGGTGGCCGGTGTCCGTGGCGACGCGGCCATCTGGCACTTCGACAACCAGGGCCTCGAGACGCTGGCCGGGGCCGACGGCGTGGCGCAGCCGGCCTGGCATTGGCGACGCGAGGCACAAAGCCCCTACGACCTGCAGGTCGATATCTGGCTCGACCCACAGGACAACAACCTGCCCTTGCGGGCCTGGCTCACGCCGGTTCCGGGCAGCGGGACGCTGGCGCTGGAGGCGATCCCGCCGGCACCCTTTTCGGGGCGGCACTTGAATTGACGCCGCCGGGTCCCACCTGTGCCTCACTGGAGGTCATCACATGCAGATGCTCTACAACTCGGACAGCTTCGCGGTCGTGCAGATCGAACTCCCGGCCCTGCGCCCGGATTCGCCGAGCGACGCGCAAGCACCCACCGCGGCCACCGCCGTGGCACCGGCCGCACGTGGCGGTTACGAAATCGTCGACAAGACCGCACGCCGCGAGATCTTCATCGAAGGCGCCCTGGCGGAGCGTTTCCAGCAGGGCGTGCAGGAACTGGTGCAGACCGGCACCGCCACCGAAGAGAATTTCGACGACTACATCGCCGGCTTTGCGACGATGGCCCAGCACCCGCTCGTGCTGCACTGAGGACCGCGACGCCCGCCGGCGCATCTTCTGCGCCGGTTGCGGCGTGTGCCGGTGCGGCCACACGTGAGCCGCGGCGGGGCAGCCACGGGCATCGGCCCGACACCCCCGCCAAACAAACCCCCCATTTCACGTCCTCCAAAACCCTCGGCCGCACGTTGAGCCCCGGCCCCAGGCCTCGGTGGGTCTTGCCGCCGAGTGCATGCTGGGGCAGCATGGTTTCCAACGGATCGTTCTGCGTGCGGTAGACACCGCATGCGCGGAGGTGGCATGGACAAGGGTCTGGATGAGCGTTGGTTGCTGTCCCCGGGGCTGAACGAGGCGCCAGTTCTCGATCGCCTGTGCACGCACTTCGTGCTCACGCTGACGCTGCGTCAGGCAGGGCGCTTCAATCTGCGCCGCGACTGCAACAGCCTGCTGGGCCTCACCGGCCGGCACCTGGTCTGGCCGGCCTCGGTGCTGGGTCGCATGCGGGGCTTCCTCAAGCAGCGCTGCAAGGGCAACGAACACTGGAAGGGCCACGAGGCCCTCGATGACGCTGCCTTCATTGAGCGCCACGGCGTCTGGCGCGGACCCTATGAAGAAGGCACGCTCTTCTTCTACATGGACGAATACGTCAAGGACGCGCCCAAGGACCTGCTGACGCTGCTGACGGTCACGCGCGACTGGCTCGAGACACGCCTGAAGCAGCAATCCACGCTGGTGGAAAAGAACGTCGATGCACTGGCCGGCCTGCTGCAGCTGAACCCCGCCGAGCGCGCGCTGCTGCTGTACGGCACGCTGGCGCGCTACCAGCGCGACCTGCGCGGTCTGCTGGTGGAGTTCAAGGTCTCCAGCGCCCAGGAGGCCTACGCCGCGATGGCAGCCGTGGCCGGCGTCGATGCCAAGGAAGTGGCCGAGGCCCTGCGCGCAGGTTCGCGCCTGGAGCGCACCGGCATGGTCGAGAACCTGATCTCCGAACACAACATCACCGACCTGGCCGACCTGATGAAGGTCAGCGAACAGCTGCCGCCGGTGTTGATGCGCGAATACCCGCGGCCCGAGGACCTGATGGCGGTCTTCACGCGGCCGGCCAAGCGCTCCGAGCTGACGCCGGGCGACTTTTCCTTCGTCGCCGAGGATGTCGACGTCGTCACGCGGCTGCTGCGCAATGCCGTCAGCGGCAGCGTGCCGGGCGTCAACGTGCTGCTGTACGGCCCGCCCGGAACCGGCAAGACCGAACTGGCCAAAGTCTGCGCGCAGGAAGCGGGCCTGTCGCTGTACGAGGTCGAATATGCCGATCGTGACGGCAATTCGCTGTCCGGCCGCGACCGCTACCGCAGCCTGCAGATCAGCCAGGTCTTCCTCAAGGGCGGCCGCCAGGTGGCGCTGTTGTTCGACGAGGTCGAAGACGTCTTCCCGCCCATCACCGGCGACGCCGCACAGCTGCTGGCGCGCCTGGACAGCACGGACGCGCCGCCCAGCGCCAGTGTCAGCGGCAAGGCCTGGGTCAACCAGATCCTCGAGAGCAACCCGGTGCCCGTGATCTGGGTGACGAACCGCATCGAGCAGATCGACCCGGCGTTCCGCCGCCGCTTCCAGTACCACTTGGAGCTGAAGTCGCCGCCACCCGGTGCGCGCGAAGCGATGGTCACGCGCGCGTTGGCCGATTCGGGCGTCAGCCCGGCCTTCACCGCGCGTCTGGCCGAGCGTCGCCAGCTCACGCCGGCGCAGATCCGCACGGCCGTGCGCTTTGCCCGGCTGGCCGACAGCGGTGGCGAGGTGCCGGCGGACGCCGATGCGGCGCCGTCGCGCCTGGAAGCGCTGATCGAACGCCAGCTCGCGCATGCCGACAAGGCGCTGGGCAGTTCGGCCAACCGCGAGCGGGCGGCCCGGGCGGTGGTCACGCAGTACGACCTGTCGCTGCTGAACGTGGAGTGCCGCTTCGAGATCCCGCGCGTGATCGAGGCGCTCAAGCGCCGCGGCCACGGCACGCTGTGCTTCCACGGACTGCCCGGTGCGGGCAAGACCGCGCTGGCCGAACACATCGCGCACGCGCTGCAGCGGCCCTTGATGATCCGCCAGGCCAGCGACCTGTCCAGCAAATTCGTCGGCGAGACCGAGCAGAACATGGCGCGCATGTTCGAAGAGGCGCAGACCGAAAACGCCGTGCTGCTGCTGGACGAAGCCGACAGTTTCCTGCGCAGCCGCAAGCGCGCCGAGCGCAATTACGAGGTCACCGAGGTCAACGAGATGCTGCAGGGCATGGAGCGCTTTGCCGGCATCTTCGTATGCACGACCAACCTGTTCGAGGACATCGACGAGGCGGCGCTGCGGCGCTTCACCTTCAAGATCCGCTTTCACGCGCTCAAGCCCGAGCAGCGTGAGCGGATGTTCGTCAACGAGGCGCTGGACGGCGACGCCACGCAGCTGACGGCCGAACAGCGCACCCGGCTGCTGGCCATGGATCTGCTGGCGCCGGGTGACTTTGCCGCGGTGCGCCGGCAGGTGGAGATCCTGGCCGAGACGCTGGAGCCCGACGAATTCCTCTCTCAGCTCGAAGGCGAACACCGCCTGAAGCCCGAGATCCGCGAGCGAAGAAGCATGGGATTCGGCGCCGTGATCCGCTGATGCGCAGCCCCCTGCGCGAGGGCTCCCATCGCATACTTTGCGCATGATCCTCGACGCAGGCCCGCTCGCGCTCGCCCTGCTGGCTGCCGCAGCGGCCGGCGCGGGCGTGTATGCGGCCTGGCGCCGCCTGGTTCGGCGCGCCCGTCGCGACCCCGCGCAGGCGGGTGAGAGCGGCCGCGACGCCCTGACCGGGCTGCCTCAGCAGGCGGATTTCGAAGAAGAACTGCGCGCCGCGGTCCACCGCGCCGAAGACGAGGGCGGCGCCTTCACGGTGCTGTGCATCGGCCTGGACGCCTTCGATCTGCTCAATGCCGCCTACGGCCGCAACGCGGGTGACCATGTGCTGCGTGCCATCGCCCAGCGCATCGTCGAGATGCGCCACGAAGGTTTGCCGATCGCGCGCCTGGGCGGCACGGAATTTGGCCTGACGGTGGCCGGCGACATCGCGCAGGGCCGGCTGGCTGCCCAGGCGCTGCTGAACCATTTCGCCCAGCCGCTGGACGTGGGCGCGCAGTCCATCCGCGTGAGTTGCTCGATCGGCCTGGCCAACTATCCACGCCATGGTGCGCGGCCGCGCCTGGTCGGCCAGGCGACCATGGCCATGCGCGTGGCGCGCGAAGGCGGTGGCGGCAGCCACGCGGAATACGAACCGCGCATGGAAGCAGACCAGCGCGAGCAGGCCGAACTGGCGCGCGACCTGCGCAGCGCCCTGGACCGCGGCGAGCTGATGCTCTATTACCAGCCCAAGGTCGATGCACGCAGCCTGCAGATCACGGCCGCCGAGGCGTTATTGCGCTGGCAGCATCCCACGCGCGGCATCGTCAGCCCGACGGTCTTCGTGCCCATCGCCGAACGCCATGGCCTGATCGGCAGCATCGGCAACTGGGTGCTGGAAGAAGCCACGCGGCAGGCCGCGGAGTGGCGCGCCAGCGGGCTGCGCATGCGCGTGGCCATCAATGTCTCGGCCTACCAGATGCGCCAGGACGATTTCACGAAGCGCCTGGCCACGCTGCTGGCCCAGCACCATCTCAGGCCCGAGCGCTTCACCTGCGAAATCACCGAGACAGTGGCGATGGAAGACACGCAGACCACGCAGCGGGCCTTCGAGCGCCTGGGGCAGCTGGGCGTGCACGTCTCGATCGACGACTTCGGCACCGGCCATTCCAGCCTGGCCCTGTTGCGCCGGCTCCCGGCGGCGGAACTGAAGATCGACCGCGCATTTGTCACCGACCTGGGCCGCAGCGCCGATGCGTTGGCCGTGGCCAAGGCGGTTGTGCAACTGGCCCACACGCTGGACCTGCGTGTCGTCGCCGAAGGCGTGGAAACCGAATTGCAGCGCGACCACCTGCTGGCGCTGGGCTGCGACGAGTTGCAGGGCTTCCTGTTTGCCAAGCCGATGTCGGCCAAGGCCCTCGCGCTGTGGGCGACCAACGAGACCGGTTACGCGCATCCGACTTTCCGCGCGTCCTTGTTCGGCGACACCGAGACCACACCCGCGGGCCTGTGATCCGCGCCGGGCGGCCCGGCGCCGCGCGGGTCTTCCTACAATCCGCCCAGGCTTCGCGCCGTGGGTCGCCAACCGTGGCGGCCATCGGGCGCTGCCGACCAGGATGCCCGTGAACCTGCCATCGACCACCCCTCGACAAGCCGCGCCAGTCGCGCCCGCCGCCATGGCCTACACACGCGCGGCGTCACTGCCCGCACTGCTGCGCCAACGCATCCTCGTGATCGACGGCGCCATGGGCACGATGATCCAGCAGCGGCGCCTGACCGAAGCCGATTTCCGCGGCACGCGGCTGGCCGACCATCCGACCGACCTCAAGGGCAACAACGATCTGCTGGTGCTGACGCGGCCCGATGTGGTCGAGGCCATCCACGACGAGTACCTCGCTGCCGGCGCGGACATCATCGAAACCAACACCTTCGGCGCCACGCGCATCGCGCAGGACGACTACGGCCTGGGCCACCTGGCGCGCGAGATGAACGAAGCCGCCGCACGGCTGGCGCGCCAAGCCTGCGACCGCGTGGCCACGCCGACGCACCCGCGCTTCGTGGCCGGCGCACTGGGCCCCACGCCGCGCACGGCCAGCATCAGCCCCGATGTGAACGACCCGGGCGCGCGCAACGTCAGCTTCGACGTGCTGCGCGACGCCTACCGCGAACAGGCCGAGGGCCTGCTGGCCGGCGGCTGCGACCTGTTCCTGGTGGAGACCATCTTCGACACGCTCAATGCCAAGGCCGCGCTGTTTGCGCTGGACGAGCTGATGGAGGACACGGGCGAACGCCTACCCGTCGTCATCAGCGGCACCGTGACCGACGCGTCGGGCCGCATCCTCAGCGGGCAGACGGTCGGCGCCTTCTGGCATTCGGTGCGTCACGCGCGGCCGCTGGCCGTGGGCCTGAACTGCGCGCTCGGTGCCGCACTGATGCGGCCCTACATCGAGGAACTGGCCAAGGTGGCCGACGACACCTTTGTCAGCTGCTACCCGAATGCCGGCCTGCCCAACCCGATGAGCGACACCGGTTTCGACGAAACGCCCGAAGTGACGGGCTCGCTGATCGAGGACTTCGCGCGCAGCGGCTTCCTGAACATCGCCGGCGGCTGCTGCGGCACGACGCCGGCGCACATCGCGGAGATCGCGCGCCGCGTCTCGGCGTACCGCCCGCGCAGTCCGCACGACCCGCTGTTCGCGCCGCTGCTGCAAGCCGCCTGAACCGCACCCGAGCCCCGGCCGCGCCATGACACCGCTGCGCACGCCCGACGGCCTGGACCTCTACCGCGTCGACACCCTGCCGTCGGGTACGCCGCGCGCGGCCGTGCTGCTGGTGCATGGCCTGGGCGAACACCTGGGCCGCTACGCCGCGCTGACGGCCCGCCTGGTCGATGCCGGGCACGCGGTGCATGCCTTCGACCAGCGCGGCCACGGCCGCTCGCCCGGCGCGCGCGGCGCGATTCCGAACGAGAACGCGCCGATGACCGATCTGGCCGCGATGATCGACGCCGTGCGCAGCCGCCACGCCGCGCTGCCGCTGGTGCTGCTGGGCCACAGCATGGGCGGCGTCGAGGCGGCGCGCTTCGTCGCCGAATCGCTGTCGCCCGCGCCGGCCGCGTGGTCGCGCCGGGTCGATCTGCTGGCGCTGTCGTCGCCGGCGCTGGCCGCGGACATCACACGCGTGCAGCGGCTGCTGCTGGCGCTGGGACGGCTGGCGCCCGACCAGCCGGCGCACAACGGGCTGCAGCCGCAGTGGGTCAGCCGCGACCCGGCCGTGGTCGCCGCCTACCAGGCCGACCCGCTGGTGCACGACCGTCTGACGCCGCGCCTGGGCCGCTGGATCCTCGATGCCGGCGAGCACGTGCGTGCCGCGGCACCGCGCTGGCACACGCCCACGCTGCTGATGTGGGCCGGCGCCGACCGCTGCGTCGCCCCCCGTGGATCGCAGGAATTTGCCGCTGCGGCGCCGCCGGCCCTGGTGCACGCGCGCTGCTTCGAGACCCTGTACCACGAGATCTTCAACGAGCCGCAGCAGGACGAGGTCGTTGCAACCTTGCTGCAGTGGCTGGACGCGCACCTGGCTGTCATCCGGCCCGGCGCGGGTCCGTCGATCGCACCGACACCCCCCGCACCGACCCGGAGCCCGCCATGAATGCACGCGATCCTCACCAGCCGCTGCCCGAGGCCGCTGCCCAGGCACTGGCCGCCCACGCCCAGCGCAACTGGCGCGAGTCCATCGTGCCGGCGCTGCGCGACTACATCGCCATCCCGGCCAAGAGCCCGCTGTTCGACCCGGACTGGGCGGCCCACGGCCACATCGAGCGCGTGGTGCGCGACGCTGCGGCCTGGGCCGAAGGTCGCGGGCTGCGGGGGCTGACGCTCGAAGTGGTGCGCATCGAAGGGCGCACGCCGGTCATCTTCTTCGAGATCCCGTCGACCAAGTCCGGCTGCACCGACACGGTCGTCTTCTACGGCCACCTGGACAAGCAGCCCGAGTTCAGCGGCTGGCGCAACGACCTCGGCCCCTGGACACCGAAGATCGACGACGGCCGCCTCTACGGCCGCGGCGGCGCCGACGATGGTTATGCGCTGTACGCGGCGATCACCGCCATCGAATCGCTGGACGCGCAGCAGCTGCCGCGCCCGCGCTGCGTCGGCCTGATCGAGACCTGCGAGGAAAGCGGCTCCTTCGACCTGCCGGCCTATCTGGAGGTGCTGCAGCCGCGCATGGGCCAGGTCAGCCTGGTCGTGTGCCTGGATTCCGGCGCCGGCAATTACGACCAGCTGTGGCTGACGACCAGCCTGCGCGGCAACATCACGGGCGTGCTGAAGGTCGAGATCCTGTCCGAAGGCGTGCACTCGGGTGACGCCAGCGGCCTGGTGCCGTCGAGCTTCCGCATCATGCGCCAGGTGCTGGACCGGCTGGAGGATTCGAAGACCGGCCGCCTGCTGCCGGAGAGTTTCCACTGCGCCATCCCGGCCGACCGCATCGAGCAGGCACGCGCGGCGGCGGCCACGCTCGGCGACGAAGTCTGGAAGCGCATGCCCTGGACCTGCGGCGCCGACGGCGCGCTGTCCCTGCCCACCACCACCGACCCGGTCGAGGCGCTGCTCAACCGCACCTGGCGGCCCACGCTGAGCGTTACCGGGGTGGAGGGCATGCCCGACCTGCGCAATGCCGGCAATGTGCTGCGGCCCTACACGGCCTTCAAGCTGAGCCTGCGTCTGCCGCCGTTGGTGGCTGGCCACGAAGCGGCCGAGCGTCTGAAGTCCTTGCTGGAAGACCAGGCACCCTACCGCGCCAAAGTCACGTTCGAGCCTGATGGCCGCGCCGGTGCCTGGGGCGCGACCGGCTGGAATGCACCGCCGCTGTCGCCTTGGTTGGCCCGCGCGGTCGATCAGGCCTCGCAGGCGCATTTCGGCGCGCCGGCGGGCTATATCGGCCAGGGCGGCACGATCCCGCTGATGAATCTGCTGCAGCAGGGCTTCCCGGCCGCGCAGATGATGGTCTGTGGCGTGCTGGGCCCCAAGAGCAATGCGCACGGCCCCAACGAGTTCCTGCACCTGGCCTACGGCGAGCGGCTGACGGCATCGGTGGCGCAGGTGATTGCGTCGCATCCCTGAGCCTCGTGTGCGCCCGGCAGGCCGGTGCGCATGCGGCATCGCCAGCCGCTCATGGGCAGGGCCCGATCTGCCCGCGCCGGCTGGCGGGGCGTTGTCGGGTGAGGCGTGCGGCTAGAACGTATAGCCCGCCTGCGCGCCCTGCCCGGACAGCGGCTCGATCAGCGGAATCAGCCGCTGCAGCGGCCTATAGCGCATCGCCACCTTGGTGAGGTAGGCGAAGAAGCGCGGCAGGTCGGCGGCATAGGCCGGCTTGTGATCGCGGTGCTTCAGGCGGCAGAAGATGCCGGCCACCTTCAGGTGGCGCTGCATGCCCATCCATTCGATCTGGCGCCAGCATTCGCCGAAGTCGTCGCCCACGGGCAGCCCGGCCGCGCGCGCGGTCTGCCACCAGCGCACGGCCCAGTCGATCTCCAACTCCTCAGGCCATGAGACGAAGGCGTCGCGCAGCTGGCTGGCGATGTCGTAGGTGATGGGGCCGCGCACGGCGTCCTGGAAGTCCAGCACGCCCGGGAAGGGATCCGCGACCATCAGGTTGCGCGGCATCCAGTCGCGGTGCACGAAGACCGTGGGCTGGGCCAGCGCGCTGTCGATCAGCAGCCGGCACAGGTCGTTCCAGCGCTGGCGATCGGCGTCGTTCCAGGTGACGCCGAACTCGCGGCCGACGCACCATTCGGGAAAAAGCTCGAGCTCACGGCGCAGCATGGCCTCGTCGAAGGGCGGCAGGCTGCTCGCATCGGCGTGGGCCTGCATGCGCACGAGGGCCTGCGTGGTTTCGCGCATCCAGCGGTCCTGCTGTTCGGGCGCGGCCGCATTCAGCTCCTTGAGCAGCAGGCGCGAGCCGAGGTCGCCCAGCAGCAGGAAGCCAGCCTCGGCGTCCTGCGCCAGCACCGGCGGCACATGCAGGCCGGCCGCGCGCAGCAGGCCGCCGACATGCAGGAAGGGTCGCACGTCTTCCTGCGGCGGCGGCGCGTCCATGATGACCAGCGGTCCGTCGGCGGCCTGGATGCGCAGGTAACGGCGGAAGCTGGCATCGGCCGAGGCCGGCGCCAGGCTGTCTTCGCGCAGCCCCAGCGCCGCGGGCAGGCTGCTCAACCAGGCGTGGAAACGCGCGTGGCGAACAGGGTCGTTCCAGGTGACGGGATCCGGCGCGCCGGTGGGGGTGGGCGCAGCCGCAGGGGCGGCGCCGGGGTGGGGCTCGAGGCTCATCGCGGCGGGCGGGGCAATCGGACCCCTCGTGGATAATGCCCATTCTACAAATCGCCCCGCGAGCCCCGGCAGGCCTGCGCCGCCGGCCCGGGGCATGCGGGTGTGCCTTCCCGCATCGACCCATGTCCGTCCGCCCTCCCATCCTGTGTGCCTGGTGCCCGTCCGCGGCGCAGCTGCGGCCGGTGGCGTGGGCCGCGGCACAGGCCTGTCTGTGGACGGCAGCGGTCCTCGGTGCGGCATACGCGCAGACGCCCGAGGCGCCCGCGTCGCTTCCGGTTGCAGGGTCTTCCGCGCCATCGGCGGCCTCAGGGGCATCGCCGGGATCCGCGGCACCCGCGGCATCCGCACCGGCTGCCGGGGCGTCGGCCGCCGCGTCGGCATCGGCCGCGCCGGGTTCGATCTCACTGCGCCTGGATCGCGATCTATCGCCCTTGCCGCGCGGACCGCAGGCGCCGCCGCTGCCCGCCTACCTGCGCGCGCAGCGCATCGATGCGAAGCTGGGTGTCGAGGCCTCGGCCGAAGGCCAGGTCGAGTTCCGCCGCGGCGGGACGGTCCTGGATGCCGACCGTGTCGATTACCGCTACGGCGACGACCTCGTCCATGCGCGCGGCCACGTGCAGATCAGCCGCGATGGGGCGGTCTACCGCGGCCCGGAGCTGGAGGTCCACCTCGACACCTTCAAGGGCTGGTTTGCGAACCCCAGCTTCGACTTCGCGCGCAACGGTGCCGGCGGCGACGCCGAGCGTGTGGAGTTCATCGACGGCTCGCGCTCGCGCGCCCTGCGCGCGCGCTACACGAGCTGCCCGCGTGACGATGGCGGCACGGCGGCCTGGCAGCTCACGGCCGACCAGGTCGACCTGAATTTCGACGCCAACGAGGGCATCGCGTCCGGCGCGGTGCTGCGCTTTCTCGGCGTGCCCATCCTTGCGGCGCCGCGCTTGAGTTTTCCGATCACGGACGAGCGCAAGTCCGGCTGGCTGCCGCCCACCGTGAACATCGACAACCGCAGCGGCCTCGATGTCTCGGTTCCTTACTACTGGAACATCGCGCCGAACCGCGACGCCACGATCGCCCCGCGGTTGCTGGCCCGTCGCGGACCCGCGGCGGACATGGAGTTCCGCTACCTCGAGCGGAGCTTCGGCGGGCAGCTCGGCCTGGACCTGCTGCCCCACGACCGCGAGGCCGGCCGCACGCGTTTCGCGTGGCGCGCCCAGCACGACGGCACGCTCGACAGCCGCTGGGACTTCCTGCGCCAGACGCGGCTGCGCTGGAACGCGCTGGGTGTCTCGGACGACGACTGGTGGAAGGACTTCCCGCGGTCCACGGGCTCGCTGACGCCGCGGCTGCTGGAGCAGTCGGCCGATCTGGAAAAGCCGCTGCACTGGGGGCCGGTCACCGGGCAGTGGTACGCGCGGTTGTCGCAGTGGCAGGTGCTGCAATCCACCACCGACCCCATCTTCTCGCCCTACCAGCGCAGCCCGCAGCTGGGCGTGAGCGGGCAGGCCGCGCTGCCGGCGGGCACGCAGCTGAGTTTCGAGTCGGAATTCAACCGCTTCACGCTGGGGCGCCTGGGACCCACCGATGGCGGCCGCCCGGAGGGCTCGCGCTGGCATGCCGCCGCGTCGATCTCACGCCCCTGGCGCGAGCCCGGCTGGTGGGTGGTGCCCCAGTTGAGCTTCAACACGGCCTATTACGACACCCAGGGGCGCCCCAGCGCCTCGCGCAGCGTGCCCACGCTCAGCGTCGATGCCGGCGCCACCTTCGAGCGGCGCATGCGCTTCCTGGGCCGCGACCTGCGGCAGGTGCTGGAGCCACGGCTGCATTACGTGCGCACGCCCTTCCGCGCCCAGAGCCAGCTGCCCAATTACGACTCCGCGGGTAAGGACTTCAACTTCACGTCGATCTATTCGGACAACGCCTGGTCGGGCGTCGACCGCATCTCGGATTCGCACCAGCTCACTTTCGGCGCCACCACGCGGCTCGTGCGCCCGAGCGACGGCGCGGAGGTGCTTCGCCTGGGCCTGGTGCAGCGCGTGCTGTTTTCGCCGCAGGTGGTGACGCCGGACGACACCAACCCGCTGGCCGACGCGGCCACGCCACTGACGCGACGGCTGTCGGACGTGCTGCTGATCGGCTCGACGCAGGTGGTTCCGCGCTGGAACCTCGAGGGCACGGTGCGCTACAACGCCGATACGCAGCGCACCGTGCGCTCGGTCCTTGGCGCGCGCTACGACGCAGGCGACTTCCGCGCTTTCAGTGCCAGCTACCGCTACACGCGCGGCCAATCGGAGCAGATCGATGTCGGCTGGCAGTGGCCGGTGGCGCGCATCACGGGCCGCTCGAACGGCTGCAATGGGCGCCTGTACAGCGTGGGCCGGGTCAACTACAGCATGCTGGACAGCCGCATCACCGATTCGCTGCTGGGCCTGGAGTTCGACGCAGGCTGCTGGATCGGCCGCATCGTGGCCGAACGGGTGTCCACCGGGCGCACCGAAGCGACCACGCGGCTGATGCTTCAACTGGAGCTCGTGGGGCTGTCGCGGCTGGGTTCGAATCCGCTGCGGGTGTTGAAGGACAATATTCCCGGATACCGATTGCTGCGCGAAGAGCGCGGCTCGACGCCTGCCACGAGCACCACACATGACTGATCGCACCGTTTCCCACCGGCTTCTTGCCTCGGCACTGGCCTTGGCGATGGCCGCCGGTGCCCATCTGTCGGCCTCGGCCCAGGGCCGTCCGACAGCCACCGAGCGCGCCGCCGCGCGGGCCACCGACCGGTCGGCCACGCGGCCCGGTGACTACATCGTGGCGGTGGTCAACCAGGAACTGGTGACCGCGGTCGAAGTCGAGATGCGCATGCGGCGGCTGGCCGAGGACGCCGCCCGCAGCGGCCAGCGCCTGCCGCCGGCCGACGCCTTGCGCAAGCAGGTCGTCGAGGACCTGATCGAAGAGCGTGTCATCCTGACCTTCTCGCGCGAAAGCGGCGGCAAGATCGACGAGGTCGAACTCAACCGCGCCATGCAGGCCGTGGCGGCGCAGAACCAGCTGACAACCGATCAGCTGCGCGACCGGCTGAAGAAGGAAGGCATCGACTACGCGCGCTTTCGCAGCAACCTCTCCGACCAGTTGCTCGTGGAGCGCACGCGTGAGCGCGAGGTCTATCCGCGCATCCGCATCACGGACGCCGAGATCGACCGCCTGATCGACCAGCAGCGCGGCAACGCGGCGGCCGACCCGGTGATCAACGTCGCCCAGATCCTCGTGACGGTGCCCGAAGGTGCCGCCGAGTCCGTCGTGGCCGAGCGCCGCGCGCGCGCCGAGGGCGCGCTGGCGCGCGTGCGGGGCGGGGCCGCCTTTGCGGACGTGGCGCGCGAGGTCTCCGAAGACGGCAACCGCCAGCAGGGCGGCGAAATCGGCCCGCGGCCGGGCTCGCGCCTGCCGGACCTCTTTGTCGCCGCCGTGAAGACGCTCAAGCCGGGCGAGGTCGCGCCGGCCCTGGTGCGCAGCGGCGCCGGCTTCCACGTCCTGCGGCTGCTGTCCCGAGACGACGGCGGACCGCTGCGCGTGACACAGACCCGCGCACGCCACATCCTGATCCGCCCGACCGAGCAGCTGCGGGTCGAGCAAGCCCAGGCGCTGGTGGCCGAGTACCGGCGGCGCATCGAATCCGGCGCGCGCAAGTTCGAGGACGTGGCGCGCAGCTTCTCCGAAGACGGCTCCGCCGCGCAGGGCGGCGACCTGGGCTGGACCTCGCCGGGCACGCTGGTGCCGGAATTCGAGGAGGCGATGAACCGGCTGCCCATCGACGGACTGTCCCCGCCGGTGACCTCGCGTTTTGGCGTGCACCTGATCCAGGTGCTCGAGCGCCGCCAGATCGAGGTCGATCCGAAGCAGGCGCGTGAACAGGCGCGCGCCGCCTTGCGCGAGCAGAAATTCGAAGGTGCCTACGCCGACTGGGTGCGCGACCTGCGCGGCCGCGCCTACGTCGAGCTGCGCGAGCCGCCGCTCTGAGCGCGCGCCCCGCGTCCCGTCTTCACCGCCGAGAACCAGCATCCGTGGGCACACCGGCGCGGCCCGGCCGCCATGTCGCGCGCAAGCGCTTCGGCCAGCACTTTCTGACCGACACCGTGCTGATCGAGGGCATCGTGGATGCCATCGATCCGCGGCCGGGGCAGGCGCTGGTCGAGATCGGCCCGGGCCTGGGCGCCTTGACGCGGCCGATGCGCGCGCGCTGCGAAGCACTGACCGTCATCGAGCTCGACCGCGACCTGGCGGCACGCATGCGGCGCGAGCCCGGCCTGCAGGTGGTCGAGGCGGATGTGCTGACGGTCGATTTCGCCGCATTGGCGGCCGCCGCGGGCCAGCCCCTGCGCATCGTGGGCAATCTGCCCTACAACATCTCCACGCCGATCCTGTTCCACCTGCTCGAGTACGCCGACCACGTGCGGGACCAGCACGTCATGCTGCAGGCCGAGGTGGTGCAGCGCATGGCCGCCGGGCCAGGCCGCAAGGACTACGGTCGCCTGAGCGTGATGCTGCAGTGGCGCTACGACATCCAGAGCATTCTGGAGGTGCCACCCGATGCCTTCGATCCCCCGCCGGCGGTGAACTCGACGGTGGCCTGCATGACGCCGCTGCGCGAGCCGCTGCTGCGCACGCCGGCGCAGCGCGCCTGCCTGGCCCAGATCGCGCTGTCGGCCTTTTCCCAGCGGCGCAAGTTGCTGCGGCATACGCTGGGGCGCTGGCTCGAGGAACACCGCTTTGCCGGCTCGTTCGATACGCAGCGCCGGGCCGAGGAAGTGCCCGTGGCGGAATATGTCGACTTGGCGCTGGCCGTGGCCGGGGCCGCCAGCGAGTCCTCGCCCGATTGACCGCGCGGCGCGGGCCAGGGGTGGCCAGCTTGCCGCAAAAGTAGCGCGAAGGGGCGCCGCGGTTCTGCCTCACCAATGACTACGCCCGGCCACCGGACCCGCATCGCGCGGATCCAGCGCCGGGCGCCTGGATCGTTTTCCGAGTGACGTCCGACAGACCGGCTTCAGGGCCGGGCTGCGGGCGCCGCCGCCGTCAGGCGGCGTTGAGCCACGCCGCCGTATCGAAGGCGCTGCACATCATCGGCATGTTGGTGCCGAAATTCGGATTGAAACCATTCTTGGACACCGTCACCTTCGGTGGTGCCTTGACCACCGCGGTGGCGTCTGACTGGGCCGTCTCGCCAGCCCGCTCCCATGACCCGTTTTCCTGGGAGCGGGCTACTGAAAAGAATAAAAACACCTGAAGGGTATTCGTCGTTCCGCCCAGAAGTCGGCCGCATCGCGGAAGACATCGAGCAGCTGCTCGCGGGCTTCACGGTCGAAGCGCGCGTTGTCGGGCAGCTGTTCCAGGACGACGACAAAACCCGGTTGCTGGCCGGACTTGTTGACCAGGTCGGTCATGCAGTCGTAGAGCGCGTCCAGGTTCTTCCCGAAGTGATCCGGGAAGGTGAACGCCTTGGCGATGCTTTCCAGCACTTCCTGCTTGCCCGGGGCCGTGGCCACGTTGGCATACAGGAAATGATGTCCGGCATCCTGGGCCGCCTTCATCAGGTCGTCGACCCGGTAGGCCCGTATGGACTGGACGATATTGGGTCGGATGGTCTGCAACTGCATGGGTCGCGTTCCTCCTGTGGTCGATGGTGGAAAAGAAGAGATGCTGGTGTCCATGGCGATTCAAGGCACGATGCGGCTGAAGCTTGCGTAGTGGTCGCCGGTATAAAAACAGGCGTCGGGCTGGGTCGGCTGGCGTCCGCCGCACACGATGCGGCGGGCGCCCCGACTGCGCGAGCCCGGCGTCTTGACGGTGTATTCGCGGTAGTAACCTCGGGGCTGGGCAGGCAGTTGCCGCTCCCGGTTGCCGAAGACCGAACCGTCCTTGTGGGCGTGCGGGAACGGTCCGCCACGCAGGATCAGGTCGTAGGTCGTCCGTGCCTGGGCCGGCAATTCGGCCATCGACACGGTGGGACCCTCGGAGGGTGGGAGTGGCTTCCGCGCAAGACCCTCGCCCGGCGCCCACAGGATGGCTGAGGCGACGAGAGCAAGTGCTAACTTGCCTGCTGTCCGCCTGAGCATGGGATCTCCTGTGCCGGTTATGGGGAAGGGCCCCCAGAAATCGAAGGCCGAATGTTACCGGAAGGGGCCCCCGAGCTCAAGCGATTGCTCCATTTCCGTGCACAGTCACGGGGTAAATCAGTGATCGCTCACATGCGCGGAAGGTCTGCAGTTACAAGCAGACAAGACCTTTTCACGCCGGCACCCGCCAGAGGGTTGTGCGCTGCAGCGAAATCAGGCTGTTGCGCTGCAGCAGCCTGTGGACAAGGCCGGTTGGGCCTGCTCAGCGGCTGGCGTTGGCGTCCGCCACGGCCAGCGCGGTCATGTTGACGATGCGTCGCACCGTGGCCGATGGTGTCAGGATGTGTACCGGCTTGGCCGCGCCCAGCAGTACCGGCCCGATGGCGATGCCGCCGCCGGCTGCCGTCTTCAGCAGGTTGTAGCTGATGTTCGCGGCGTCGATGTTGGGCAGCACCAGCAGGTTGGCCTCGCCGCTGAGCGTGCTGCGCGGCATCAGCTCCTTGCGGTACTCCGCATCCAGGGCGGTGTCGCCGTGCATCTCGCCGTCGATCTCGAGCCAGGGCGCGCGCTGCTGGATGAGTGCCAGCGCCTGGCGCATCTTCACCGCCGACGGCTGGTCGCTGGAGCCGAAATTGCTGTGCGACAGCAGCGCCGCCTTCGGCGACAGGCCCAGGCGCTTCATCTCGTCCGCGGCCATCACCGTGATCTCGGCCAGCTGCTCGGCCGTGGGGTCGTAGTTGATGTGCGTATCGACCAGGAAAACCTGGCGGCCGGGCAGGATCAAGCCGTTCATGCAGGCGTAGGTATTCACGCCCGGACGCCGCCCGACGATCTGGTCGATGTGCGCCAGGTGCTGGGCCGTGCCGCCCCAGGTGCCGCAGATCATGCCGTCCACCTCGCCCTTGTGCAGCAGCATCGAGGCCACCATCGTCAGGCGCCGGCGCATCTCGACCTTGGCGAACTGGATGGTCACGCCCTTGCGTTCGGTGAGCCGGTGATAGGTCATCCAGTAGTCGCGGTAGCGCGGGTCGTTGTCGATATTGACGACCTCGTAGTCGCGGCCCGCGACCAGGCGCAGCCCGAGGCTCTCGATGCGGGTGGCGATGTGTGCCGCGCGGCCCACGAGCCAGGGCTTGGCCAGGCCTTCGTCGACGATGACCTGCACGGCGCGCAGGACGCGCCGGTCCTCGCCCTCGGCATAGGCCACGTTCTTGCGCTTGGCCCGCTTGGCCACGGCGAAGATCGGCTTCATCGTCGTGCCGCTGGCATAGACGAAGGTCTGCAGCTTGTCGCGGTAGGACGCCAGGTCCGCGATCGGGCGCCGCGCGACGCCACTGCTGGCGGCCGCACTGGCCACCGCGGGCGCGATCATCATCATCAGCCGCGGGTCGAAGGGCTTGGGGATGAGGTACTCGGGCCCGAAACTCAGCGTCACGCCGGCGTAGGCCGAGGCCACGACGTCGTTCTGCTCGGCCTGCGCCAGCTCGGCGATGGCGTGCACCGCGGCGATCTCCATGGCATCGGTGATGGTCGTGGCGCCGCAGTCCAGCGCGCCGCGGAAGATGTAGGGGAAGCACAGGACGTTGTTGACCTGGTTCGGGTAGTCCGTGCGCCCGGTGGCCATGATCGCGTCGTCGCGCACGGCCTTGACTTCCTCCGGCATGATTTCCGGCGTCGGGTTGGCCAGCGCGAAGATCAGCGGCTGCGCCGCCATGCGCGCGACCATGTCCGGCTTCAGCACGCCTGCCGCCGACAGCCCGAGGAACACATCCGCGCCTTCGATCACCTCGCCCAGCGTGCGGGCCTCGGTTTCCTGCGCAAATTCGGCCTTGTCGGGGTCCATCAGCTCGGTGCGGCCCTTCCATACGACGCCGGCCAGATCCGTGACCCAGATGTTGCGACGCGGCACGCCCAGCTTCACCAGCAGGCCGATGCAGGCCAGCGCGGCCGCGCCCGCGCCGGAGGTCACGAGCTTGATTTCGTCGATCTTCTTGCCCACGACCTTCAAGCCGTTGAGCAGCGCCGCGCCCACCACGATGGCCGTGCCGTGCTGGTCGTCGTGGAAGACCGGAATCTTCATGCGCTCGCGCAGCTGGCGCTCGACGTAGAAGCAATCCGGGGCCTTGATGTCCTCGAGGTTGATGCCGCCGAAGGTGGGCTCCAGTGCCGCGATGATGTCGATCAGCTTGTCCAGGTTGCGCTCCTGGATCTCGAGGTCGAAGACGTCGATGCCGGCGAACTTCTTGAACAGGACGGCCTTGCCCTCCATCACCGGCTTGGCGGCCAGCGGACCGATGTCGCCCAGGCCCAGCACCGCGGTGCCGTTGGTGACCACGGCCACCAGGTTGCCGCGCGAGGTGTAGCGGAAGGCATTGGCCGGATCGGCGACGATCTCTTCGCAGGCCGCAGCCACGCCTGGCGAATAGGCCAGCGCCAGGTCGCGTTGATTGACCATCTGCTTGGTGGCCGTGATCGCCACCTTGCCCGGCGTGGGCAGCTCGTGGTACTCGAGCGCCGCACGGCGCAGTTCTTCGCGTTTGACCTGGGCGTCTTTCATGGGGTTCTCTCCTGGCGGGGGCGCGGATTGTAGGGACCCTGCCCCGTGCGCCGTCGGCTTGGATCTTCACCGCTGGCGCCCGCTCGTGAATGCGCATTTGTGCGTAGCAGAACTGACCGGCGGCAAGGGAATACTCCCGGCATGACCCGCGCCGCATCCCTGCTCGCCCGCTGGCTGGCGGCGCCGGGCGCCGTCGCGCGTGAAGGCGCGCGGGAGGGCCCGCGCGTGGCGCTGTGGGTCGCGCTGGTGACGCTGCTGCTCGTGGCGCAGTCGCTGCTGGTGTGGCTCACCGCCGCCTACGAGCACAACCGCGCGCAGGATGCTGTCGAGGAAGTCGCGGCGAACGTGTCGGGCGAAGTCCGCCGCCTGTTGACACGCTCGGTCCAGGACCTGCAATCGCTCACCTGGGACGACGACGCCGATCCCCTGCCCTGGCCGGTGCGCGCGCGCCACCAGCTGCAGTTGCACCGCGAGGTGGCGCGCATCGAGGTGCGCGGCCCGGACGGGCGCATCCTGGAGGTCGCTTCCTCGCCTTGGGCGCCGCCGCTGTTCACAGCGCTGCCACGCAGCGACCTGTCCGTCGAAGCCGATGCGGCCTGCGCGGCGGCGCAGCGCAACTCGGCGCCGGTGTTTTCGCGCAGCTATTTCGTGCCGCTGGGCGATGGCCAGGGGCGCGAGGTCATGGACCTGTGCCTGCCACGGCTGTTGCGTGGCCAGCCGGTGGGCTTTGTCGTGGCCTCGTTCCTGCTGGGTGCGGTCCTCGACGCGGTGCTGCCCGCCGGACAGGCCCAGCGGCATGAGTTGAGCTTCATCGAAAGCGACGGCGCGCGGCTGGTGCGCGCAGGCGCGCCGCGCGGGCAAGGCATCTACCGCGCCGAGCGTGTGATCGATCTGCCCGGACGCTCGCTGCAGCTGAAGGTCGACAGCGTGGCGGGCCGACCGAGCCTGATTCCCACGCTCGCCGTGGCGCTGGTGCTGGGCCTGTCGCTGGCGCTGTTCGGTGTTGTCGTGCTGCTGGCCTGGGACATGCGGCGGCGCTCGCGGGCCGAACGCGCGCTGGCCGAGTCGCTGGCCTTTCGCCAGGCGATGGAGGACTCGCTGCTGACCGGTCTGCGTGCGCGTGACCTGGAGGGCCGGATCACCTATGTGAACCCTGCTTTCTGCGCGATGGTGGGCTATTCGGCCGAGGAGCTGCGCCAGCTGCAGCCCCCGCCTTATTGGCCGCCCGAACATGCCCAGGACTATGCGCAGCGGCAGGTCACGCGGCTGGCCTTGCCACCGGGTGAGCGTGGTGCGACGCGCGAGGGCTTCGAGACGGTCTTCATCCGCCGCAACGGCGAGCGGTTTCCGGTGATGCTCTACGAAGCGCCGCTGGTCGACGGCCAGGGCCGCCACGCGGGCTGGATGAGCGCGGTGCTCGACGTGTCCGAGCAGCGACGTGTGGAAGAGCTGTCGCGCCACCAGCAGGAACGCCTGCAGGCCACGGCGCGCCTGGCCACGATGGGCGAGATGGCCTCCTTGCTGAGCCACGAGCTGAACCAGCCGCTGTCGGCCATCGCCAGCTACGCCACCGGCTCGCTGAATCTCGTCGAATCGCCCGACGACCAGACGCTGGGCATGCTGCAACAGGCGCTGGAGCGCATTGCCGAGCAGGCCGAGCGTGCCGGGCGCGTCATCAAGAGCGTGCACGACTTCGTGCGCCGGCGCGAACAGCACCTCGAATCCATCGGCGCACACCGCCTGTTCGAGGCCGTGATGCCGCTGATGCGGCTGCAGGCGCGCAAGAGCGGCACGCGCATCGAGCTGGCCATCGAGGACGGCCTGCCGCCGGTGCGCTGCGACCGCACGATGGTCGAACAGGTGCTGCTGAACCTGGCGCGCAACGGCATCCAGGCGATGGAGGACGTGCCGCTGGAGCGTCGCGTCCTGCGCCTGGGCGCGCAGCGGCAGCAGGGCCGCTGGGTGGCCTTCACCGTGGACGATGCCGGCGTGGGCATTCCGCCGGCCGTGGCGGCGCGGCTGTACACGCCCTTCTACACCACCCGCAGCGAAGGCATGGGCCTGGGCCTCAGCCTGTGCCGCACCGTCATCGAACAACACGGCGGCGGTCTCGATTTCGAGTCCCCGTGGCCGCATGGGGGTGAAGGCGGGTGCCGGTTCCGGTTTACGCTTGCGGCTGTTCCCGAGCCGCGCTCGCTGACCGAGCCTGAACCGACTCCGCCGTCGTGACCCTGCCCCCCGCCTCCGCCCCTTCCGCCATCGACCCCCCGCTGGGGCTGCCCACGGTCTACCTTGTCGACGACGAGGATGTCGTGCGCGATGCGCTGGCCTGGCTGCTGCGCTCGCGCCGTCTGCTGTCCGAAGGTTTTGCCAGCGGCGAGGCTTTCGAGTCCTGGATCGCCGAGCAGCTCGCCCCGGGCCGGCCGGACTGGCCGTCCGCGCCGAGCTGCCTGGTGCTGGACGTGCGCATGCCCGGCATGAGCGGGCTGGCGCTGTTCGAACGGCTGATCGACCGCGGGCTCACCGATGTGCTGCCGGTGATCTTCCTGACCGGGCATGCGGACGTGCCGTCGGCCGTGACGGCCGTCAAGCGCGGCGCTTTCGACTTCGTCGAGAAGCCGCTGTCGAACAACGCGCTGGTCGACCGTATCGAGCAGGCGCTGCAAGCCAGCGCCGCTGCCGTGCGCGCGCGCCTGGGCAACCGGCGGCGGCTGCAGCAGCTCGACGCGCTGACCGAACGCGAGCGCGAAGTCATGCGCCAGGTCATCGACGGGCGACCGAACAAATTGATCGCGGACGCGCTGGCCATCAGCGTGCGCACTGTCGAGGTCCACCGTGCCCGCATCTTCGAGAAGATGGGCGTGAAATCCGCCGTCGAGCTGGCCAATCTGCTGCGCGAAGCCGGGGCGGGGCACTGAGGCCTATGCCGCTGGGCGAGTTCGACCTCATCGCACGCTGGTTCACGCGCCCGGCCCGACAGGCGGTGCTGGGCGTGGGCGACGATTGCGCGCTGCTGCAGCCGCGTGTCGGCTGCCAATGGGCGGTGTCCAGCGACATGCTGGTCGAGGGCCGCCATTTCCTGTCGACGGTCGACCCGCGCCGGCTGGGGCACAAGGCGCTGGCCGTGAACCTCAGCGACCTGGCCGCTTGCGGCGCCACGCCGGTGGCCTTCACGCTGGCGCTGGCGCTGCCGCGGGTGGACGAAGGCTTCCTGTCCGGTTTTGCCGAAGGGATGTGGGCGCTGGCGGATGCCCACGGCATCGAACTCGTGGGCGGCGACACCACGGCCGGGCCGCTGAACATCTGCATCACCGTCTTTGGCGAACTGCCTGCCGGGCAAGCACTGCTTCGAAGCGGCGCGCGCGCCGGTGACGAGTTGTGGGTCAGCGGTTGCCTGGGAGACGCGCGCCTGGCGCTCGAGGTCTTCCGCGGCGCGCTGGCCCTGCCGGCCGCGGACTTCGAATCCGTGCGTCGTGCCATGGAATGCCCCCAGCCGCGTGTGGCGTTGGGCCAGGCACTGCGCGGTGTGGCCACCAGCGCCATCGACCTCAGCGACGGCCTGGTCGGCGACCTGGGACACATCCTGCGGCGCGCCGGTGTGGGCGTGCGCCTGGACTGGAGCCGCCTGCCGCGCAGCGAGGTGCTGGCCGCGCAGCCACCGGCGCTGCAGCAGCAATGCCTGCTGGCCGGCGGCGACGACTACGAGCTGCTGTTCACCGCGCCGGCCGACCGGCATGCGCAGGTGCTGGCCGCGGGTGCGTCGGTCGGGGTGCCGGTCACGCACATCGGCGCCGTGCTCGCCGGCGAGGGTCTGACGATCGTCGACGCCCGCGGTGTCGCGATCGAACCGGGAGCCTGGCGGGGCTTCGACCACTTTGCCGGTGAGGCGCGATGAACGAGCCCGACACGCCCGCGCACGGGCCGCGCACGGATGCGCCCGCAGAGGCGGCGCCGGCGGCAGCGCCCGGTGCGCCCGACGTGGAGGCAGCGACCGAAGCGATCAAAGGCCGCACGCCGGGCGCGCCCCTGCGCCCGACAGCCAACTTCATGTGGCAGCACCCGGCGCGCTGGCTCGCGCTGGGATTCGGCAGCGGCCTGTCGCGCGTGGCGCCTGGCACGGTGGGCACGCTGTGGGCCTGGGTGGCCTTCATCGTGCTGTCGCCGTGGATGGACGATCTGCGCTGGGCCGTGTTGATCGCGCTGTCGCTGCCGGTGGGTGTGTGGGCTTGCGCGCGCACTGCCGACGATATGGGCCTGGTCGATCCGGGCGCCATCGTGTGGGACGAGATCGTCGCGTTCTGGATCGTGCTGTGGCTGATCACGCCGGCCGGCTTCTGGGCGCAGGCGGCGGCCTTTGCGCTGTTCCGCTACTTCGATGCCGCCAAGCCCGGCCCGGTGGGCTGGGCCGACCGCCTGCTGGAGCACCGCGAGGAATCCTGGGCGCGCGGGCTGGGCATCCTGTTCGATGATCTGGTGGCGGCGGCCTGTACGCTCTTCGTCTATGCGGTGGCGGTCGCCGTGTGGGAGGCCGTGACATGAGCCCGCCGGGCCGTCCCAAGGCCGAATACCGGGGAGCGCAGCCCGAAGGTACACCGGTGAGGCGCCCTGCCGCCCCGCCGCCGCGGTCTGTCCGACGGTCGAAACGCAACGATGTCCAACCGGTGAACGCATGATCGATCCCGCCTGGAGCGAAGCCGTGGCCGACCTCGCGGCCGAACTGACCCGCCGAGGCTGGCACATGGCCACGGCCGAGAGCTGCACCGGCGGCTTGATCGCCGCGGCCTGCACCGCACGTGCCGGCTCCAGCGACTGGTTCGAACGTGGTTTCGTGACCTACAGCAATGCCGCCAAGACCGAGCTGCTGGGCGTGCCGGCGCCGTTGATCGAGGCGCACGGCGCGGTCAGCGAGCCGGTCGCACAGGCGATGGCGCAGGGGGCGCTGGCGCACGCGCGGGTGCAGGCCAGCGTGGCTGTCACCGGCATTGCGGGGCCGGGCGGCGCGGTCCCGGGCAAGCCGGTGGGCACGGTGTGGATCGCCGCCGGCGTGCAGGCGCCGGGCGTGCCGCCGGTGGTGCAGGCGCGGCTGCTGCAACTCGACGGCGACCGCGCGTCGGTGCGTGCGCAGAGTGTGCTCGCGGCGCTGGCGCTGCTGCGCGCGAGCCTGCATGCTGCGCCAGCCGCGAGCGCCGGCGCATGAACGTCCTGCTGTGCGGGGCCTTCGACGTGCCCGACCGGGCCGTGTGGCAAGGCCATCTCGCGCAGGCCGCGCCGCAGGTGCGCTGGCTGGATCTCGCCGCCGCGCGCGCCGCGCCCGACACGGTGGACGCCGCGGTCATCGCCAAGCTGCAGCCGGGTGATCTGGATGGCCTGCCGCGGCTGCGGCTGGTGCAATCGCTGTGGGCGGGGGTCGAGCGCCTGCTGGCCGATGCCTCGCTGCCGGCCCATGTACCGCTGGCGCGCATGGTCGATCCGTCCATGGCGCTGGCGATGGCCGAGACTGCGCAATGGGCCGTGCTGGCGCTGCACCGTGGCTTCTTCGCTTACGCCCGACATCAGCAGCAGGCGCTGTGGCAGCCGCTGCCGCAGCGGCGTGCGCAGCAGCTGCGCGTGGGCGTGCTGGGCATGGGGGCCTTGGGCGGTGCGGTGGCCGCGCGTCTGCGCGACATCGGCTACACCGTGTGGGGCTGGCGCCGTGCGGACGGTGATGCCGTCCTGCACGCCGAATTGCCGCGCACCGACATCGTGGTCAACCTGCTGCCGCTGACCGCGGCCACGCGCGGACTGATCGACGCGCGTCTGCTTGCGGCCCTGCCGCGCGGCGCGGGTCTGGTCAACCTGGCCCGTGGCGGCCATGTGGTCGAGGCGGACCTGCTGGCGGCGCTGGATGCCGGGCACATCGGCCATGCGGTGCTGGATGTCTTCCAGGCCGAGCCGCTGCCGGCGGAACATGCCTTCTGGCGTCATCCACGTGTGACGGTGCTGCCGCATGCTGCCGCGTTGACCGATCCGCAAACCGCGTCTGCAGTCGTGGCCGACAACCTGCGCCGCCTGGCGGCCGGCCAGCCGCTGCTGCACGTGGTGGACCGCCAGCGCGGCTATTGAGCACCCCCAGGGCCAAGCCGCGCCCATCGGCCATCCTTGACCGAGCCTGCGTTTCCTCAGGGGCGCGCGGCGGGCAGACCGCACGGGTCTTCGCCGCGCGGAGCCGGTTCGCCTGCCGCGTGTCAGCCCTGCAGCGCCAGCGGGCGCCGCTGCGCCGCCCGGCCCGAGCGGCCGGCCTGCACGATGCGCAGCACCAGGCGCCGCACGGCGTCCCAGGCGTCGTCCGGCCAGTCCGCGCGCCGCAGCCCCTTGGCCACGCCGTCGCAGATGGCCGCATCGCCCAGCAGGGCCTGCAGCTCGTCGCCCGCATAACGCGGCACGGCGCGCTCGATCAAGGCCTGGCGCGGACCGAACAGGCGCGCCTCCGACAAGGCCAGCGGCAGCGGCCGGCCGTTATCCATGGCCGCCCGCACGCGGGCCAGGTCGCGCAGGTCGTTGGACAGCTGCCAGTGCACGCCCACGGCGGTTTCGCCCTCGGCCCGCAGGCCGTCGAGCATGCGCAGCGCGCGCGCGACCTGCCCTTCCCAGACCGCGGCGCAGAGCTGGCGGATGTCGAAGCGCGCGACGTCGAGGATGGCCGATTCGATGTCGTCGGCGCTGAGCACGCCGGGCGGGTGCAGCAGCGCCAGTTTCTGGATCTCCTGGTGCGCGGCCAGCAGGTTGCCCTCGACGCGGTCGCAGAAGTAGGCCAGCGCGCGCTCGCCGTCGGGACCGTCGGCCACACGCTGTTGTTGCGCGGATAGCCGCTGGGCGATCCAGGCGGGCAGGGCCGCACGCGGGACGGGGTCGATGCGCACTTGCCAGCCCGCGCTGTCCAACGCCGCAAACCAGGCGCTCTTGAGCGTGCTGCCGTCCAGCCGGGGCAGCAGCACCAGCGTGATCACGCCTTCCACCGGCCGTGCGGCATACCGCTGCAGCGCCTCGCTGCCGTCCTTGCCCGGCTTGCCCGAGGGGATGCGGATTTCCACCAGCTTGCCGCTGGCGAACAGGCTCATCTCCTGCGCCGCACCCAGCACGCCGCTCCAGTCGAAGTGCGCGCCGGCGACGTTGAAGACCTCGCGTTCCTCGCAGCCCGCCGCCCGCGCGGCCGCGCGCACGGCATCGGCGGCTTCCTGCACCAGCAGCGGCTCGTCCCCGTGCAAGGTGATCAGGGGCTTGATGCCCTTGCGCAGCTGCGCGGCGAGGGATTCAGGACGCAGTTGCATGGGCGCGCGGCTTCACACCGTCACGGCGGCCAGCCGGCGCATGATCTGCTGGACGATGTCGGCCTGCATGTCGCGCAGCATCTGCGCCTCTTCGTGCTGCTTGGCCAGGGCCTGGCTTTCGTTGGTGCTGAGGTCGCGCACCAGCATCAGTTCGGCCAGCGGCGCGAGTTCACGCCCGCCGCCGGTCTGGATGCGAAACCGCACCTGCATGCGCAGCTGCACTTCGCGCACCTGCGAGGCGGAGGTGCTGGCCACCACGACCTTCTCGCGCGTGTCGCTCAGTGCCTGCAGCACCACGTCGGCCTGCGCGGCGGTGTCCACCACCTGGGCCTGTGCGGACAGGGCCTGGCGCAACTCGGCCGCCAGCGGCGAGCGCGGCGCAAAGCCGACCAGCGCGATGCGCGCGAAGGGCATCGGCGGCGTGCGCCGCAATTCGAAGCCGCAGGCGCCCAGCGCCGCCGACGCGGACGCCGCCAGGCTCCACCGCAACAGCTGGCGCCGCCCGGCACCGGGGTTCGCGCAGCGGCGCATCAGACGACCACGTTGACCAGGCGGCCGGGCACGACGATGACCTTCTTGATCAGACGGCCCTCGCTGAAGCGCGCGACTTCCTCGCTGGCCACGGCCAGACCCTCGATGGCGCCCTTGCTGGCATCGGCAGGCACGCGCAGCGAGCCGCGCAGCTTGCCGTTGACCTGCAGCACGAGCTCGATCTCGGCGCGCTTCAGCGCGGACTCGTCGACCTGCGGCCACGGGGCGTCGAGCAGGTCGCCCAGCTCGTCGGTGTAGCCCAGGTCGCGCCACAGCACGCAGCAGATGTGCGGGCAGGCGGGGTACAGCACACGCAGCAGCAAACCGAAGCCCTCGCGCAAGGCACCCGGCGCCTGGCCCTTGAAGCCTTCCAGCGCATTGAGCATCTTCATCGCGCCGGAGGCCACGGTGTTGTACTGCATGCGCTCGTAGTCGTAGCTCACCTGCCGCAGCACGGTGTGCAGCTCGAAGCGCAGGTCCGGCGCACCATCGGTGGCGCCGCCCGCGCGCAGTGCCGCGGCGTTGCGCGCACCGAATTGCCACACACGTTTGAGGAAGCGGTTGGCGCCTTCCACGCCAGCGTCGTTCCACTCGATGGTCTGCTCGGGCGGCGAGGCGAACATGACGAACAGCCGCGCGGTATCGGCGCCGTAGCGGTCGTTCACCTCCTGCGGGTCCACGCCGTTGTTCTTGGACTTGGACATGGTCGTCCAGCCCTCGCACTGCACGGGCTGGCCGTCGCGCTTGGCGGTGGCGGAGACGACCTTCTGGTATTCGTCGCGCACGATGTCGAGGTCGTGTGCCCAGAAATATTCGCGGCCCGCGGCATCCGTGGTGCGCTGAAAGGCCTCGTTCAGCACCATGCCCTGCGTGAGCAGCCGCGTGAAGGGCTCGTCCACCGAGACCAGCTTCAGGTCGCGCATGACCTTGGTCCAGAAGCGCGCGTACAGCAGGTGCAGGATCGCGTGTTCGATGCCGCCGATGTACTGGTCCATCGGCATCCAGTACTGCGTACCGGCGCCGACCATGGCGCTGTCCAACTGCGCATCGCAGTAGCGCATGAAGTACCACGAGCTGTCCACGAAGGTGTCCATCGTGTCCGTCTCGCGCCGCGACGGCTGGCCGCAGATCGGGCAGGTGACGCCCGCGTGGAAGGCCTCGTGCTTGTTCAGCGGGTTGCCGCTGCCGTCGGGGATGCAGTCCTCGGGCAGCACGACCGGCAGGTCCTTCTCCGGCACCGGCACCGCACCGTGTTCGGGGCAGTGGATGATGGGGATCGGCGTGCCCCAGTAGCGCTGGCGGCTGACGCCCCAGTCGCGCAGGCGCCAGGTCACCTTCTTCTCGCCCAGGCCCTTGGCGGACAGGTCGCGCGCGATCGCGTCCACGGCCTTGGCGCTGGGCAGGCCGCTGTAGTTGTCGGAGTTGATGACGACGCCGCGCGCCTTGTCGGCGTACCAGTCGTGCCAGCGGTGGTAGTCGTAGTGCGGCTCGTCGTCCACGTGCACGACCTGCAGGATCGGGATGCCGTATTTCAGCGCGAAGGCAAAGTCGCGCTCGTCGTGGCCGGGCACGCCCATGACCGCGCCGTCGCCGTAGCTCATCAGCACATAGTTGCCGACCCACACGTCCACGGCCGCGCCGGTGAGCGGGTGCGTGACCTGCAGGGCGGTCTTCACGCCCTTCTTCTCCTGCGTGGCGATCTCGGCCTCGGTCGTGCCGCCGGCCTTGCACTCGGCGATGAAGGCCGCCACGGCGGGGTCGGTGGCCGCGGCGTGTGCCGCCAGCGGATGTTCAGGCGCGACCGCGCAGAAGGTGACACCCATGATGGTGTCCGCGCGCGTCGTGAAGACGTACAGCCGCCCGTCCTGCAGCGGCTGGCCGTC
Source organism: Pseudomonadota bacterium (assembly GCA_963205115.1). Lineage (GTDB taxonomy): Bacteria > Pseudomonadota > Gammaproteobacteria > Burkholderiales > Burkholderiaceae_C > Rubrivivax. The sequence continues at coordinate 50,047 of CAUJHV010000002.1, forward strand.
GGCGCCGCGGATCTGGTGCGGGAAGGCGAAGCGCACGCCCTCGCTGCGGCCGATCCAGTTTTCCTGCATCAGCTTCACGCGCTCGGGCCAGCCCGGCAGGTGCTCCTGCACGGCGTCCAGCAGTTCCTGCGCGTACTGCGTGATCTTCAGGTAGTAGCCCGGGATCTCGCGCTTTTCGATCAGCGCGCCGGAACGCCAGCCGCGGCCGTCGATCACCTGCTCGTTGGCCAGCACGGTCTGGTCGACCGGGTCCCAGTTGACGACCTGCGTGCGGCGCTCGGCGATGCCGGCCTCCAGCATCTTCAGGAACAGCCACTGGTTCCACTTGTAGTAGGCCGGCGAGCAGGTCGCGACCTCGCGGCTCCAGTCGATGGCCAGGCCCATGGCCTGCATCTGGCCCTTCATGTGGGCGATGTTGTCGTAGGTCCACTTCGCGGGCGGGACCTTGTTCTTCATCGCCGCGTTTTCCGCCGGCAGGCCGAAGGCGTCCCAGCCCATCGGCATCAGCACGTTCATGCCCTTCATGCGCAGCTGGCGCGCGAGCATGTCGTTGATGGTGTAGTTGCGCACATGCCCCATGTGCAGCTTGCCGCTGGGGTAGGGCAGCATCGAGCAGGCGTAGAACTTCGGACGCGTGGCGTCTTCGGTCACGCGGTAGGCGTCGCGGGCTCGCCAGTCCGATTGCGCGGCGGCTTCGACTTCGGCGGGGACGAATTTGTCGTTCATCCGCCGATTGTAGGGACGGCTACTTCTGCGGCTGAGCCGTTTCGGGCGGCGCCGCGGCTGCGGGCGTTGCACCCGCCTGGGTCACGAAACCGATGCGCGACAGCCCGGCCTCCTGCAGCCGGCCGATCATTTCGGCCACGCGGCCGTAGGGCACGCGCGCATCGGCGCGCAGGTGCACCTCGGTGCGCTTGTCGCGCGCCGCAGCCGCCTGCGCGCGCTGGGTGAGCTGCTCGCCGCTGACGGCTTCGTCGCCGGCGTACCAGCGGCCTTCGCTGTCAATGGCCAGCTGCAGGATTTGCGCCCCTTCGGGCGCGCTGCCGCCGACGGCCTTGGGCAGGTCCAGCTTCAGGCTGGACGCCATCAGCGGCGCGGCGATGATGAAGATCACCAGCAGCACCAGCATGACGTCGATCAGCGGCGTCATGTTGATGTCGCTCATCGGCTGCGCGCCGGCGCGGCGCTCCAGGCGTCCGAAGGACATGGCTCAGGCGTCCGCGGCGCGGGCCTGCCGTGCGCCGGGCTCGGCGTCCAGCGCCATCTCGCGCAGGTCGTGCGCGAAGCCCTCGAGCTCGGCTTCGGCCTTCGCGACCCACTTGCCGAAGAGGTTGTAGGCCAGCACGGCGGGAATGGCCACGGCCAGGCCGGCGGCCGTCATCACCAGCGCTTCGCCGACCGGGCCGGCGACCTTGTCCAACGTGAACGCGGCGCCCTCGCCCACGGCCAGCAGCGCGTGGTAGATCCCCCAGACCGTGCCGAACAGGCCGATGAACGGCGCCGTGCTGCCCACCGAGGCCAGCAGCACCTGGCCCAGCTGCAGATGGGCCAGCCCGCGGTGCAGGGCGTCGCGCAGCCGGCGCGTGAGCTGCGAGGCCAGCTGCGCCTGGGCCTGCAGCGTGCCCTGCGAGGCGCTGGCGGTGGCGGCGTCCAGCAAGGGCAGCAGCAGGTGTTCGCGGTCGAAGGCGGCCAGGCGTTCACGGCCGGCGGCCAGCGAGGCGGCCTCCCAGAAGGCAGGTACGGCACGTGCGATGTCGGCCGTGGCCCGGCGCAGCACCCAGGCCTTCCACAGGATCACGACCCAGGCGGCCACCGACAGGGCCAGCAGCAGCGCGGCAACCGCGACCCCGACGGCATCCGTGCGCGCCAGGAAGTTGCCGATGCCACCCATCATGCGAAGCCGAGCACCTCGTCCATGCCGTACAGGCCGGTGGCCTTGCTGGCGAGGAAGCGCGCGGCGCGCAGGCTGCCCTGGGCATAGCCGGCGCGGCTGGAGGCCTTGTGCGAGATCTCGATGCGCTCGCCCGTGCCGGCGAACAGCACGGTGTGGTCGCCCACGATGTCGCCGCCGCGGATGGTGGCAAAACCGATGGACGAGGGGTCGCGCGGACCGGTGACGCCTTCGCGCGCAAAGACGCCGCAGGTCGCGAGGTCGCGGCCCAGCGCCTGCGCGATCACCTCGCCCATCTTCAGCGCGGTGCCGCTGGGGGCGTCCACCTTGTGGCGGTGGTGCGCCTCGATGACCTCGATGTCGTAGCCGGTGTCGAAGGCCCGGGCGGCCATGTCCAGCAGCCGCAGGACCACGTTGACGCCCACGCTCATGTTCGGCGACAGCACGACGGCCACGTGCTGCGCGTGTTCGGCAATCTCGTCTTTCTGCTCGGGCGACAGGCCGGTGGTGCCGATCACGGCCTTCACGCCCAGGCGGCGGCAGGCCTGCAGGTGCGCCATCGTGCCTTCGGGCCGGGTGAAGTCGATCAGCACCTGGGCGCCTTCCAGCGCGGTCTGCACGTCGGCACGGATGGACACGCCGGTCTCGCGGCCCATCGCCGCACCCGCATCGCGGCCCAGCGCCGGGCTGCCGGGCACATCCAGTGCGGTGTGCAGTTGGAGGTCGGGCGCGGCCAGCACGGCCTCGATCAGCATCTGGCCCATGCGGCCCGATGCGCCGGCCACGGCCACGCGCAGGCGAGATGGAGCGGTCACTTCGGCTCCAGCGGCGGGTAGCTGCGGGCCGGGCCCTGCGGCTGCGCGGCGGCGTCGTCCTTGCGCGGCACGGGTGCGGGCAGGGCCGCGCGCTGCTCGCTGCTGAGCATCAGGTCCGGCACCTTGGCGTCCTTGCGCACCGGCACGACGGAGGCCACGAACTCGGCTTCGGTCGGCAGGTCATCGGGTGCCTCCAGGCGATCGAGCGTGCCGCCCTTGAAGTGCGCCACCACCACCCGCTTCTGCGGGGCCGTGCCCGGCCGGCGCAGCGAGAAGAAGTAGTCCCAGCGGTCGGCATGGAAGGGGTCGGCCAGCATCGGCGAGCCCAGCACGGCCTGCACCTGCTCGCGCGTCATGCCGGGGCGCACCAGCGCCACCTGCTCCTTGGTCACCGCATTGCCTTGCACGATATCGATGCGGTAGGGCGTGATGAAGCCCAGGAAGCTGTCGGTCGATTGCTCGCGCGTGGCGCAGCCTGCGCCGAGCACCGCGGTCAGCGCCAACGGCAGCCAGAGCGCCCCGCGCCGGCGCAGGGTCAGGGGACGGATCGATATCATGCACAGATTCTACCGATCGGGTGCGGATGCGCCCTTGTCCATGAACCGCGTCGACGAGCTCAAGCACAGCGGACTGAAAGCCACGCTGCCGCGGCTGAAGATCCTGGGGGTCTTCGAGTCCGGCGGCCAGCGGCACATGACCGCCGAAGATGTCTATCGCGCGCTGCTCGCCGACGAAGCCGATATCGGGCTGGCCACGGTCTACCGTGTGCTGATGCAGTTCGAGCAGGCGGGGCTGCTGCTGCGCAGTCATTTCGAGTCCGGCAAGTCGGTCTACGAGCTCAACCAGGGCCAGCACCACGACCACCTGGTGTGCCTGAACTGCGGGCGTGTCGAGGAGTTTTTCGACGCCGAGATCGAACGCCGGCAGCGCGCGGTGGCGCATGAGCGTGGATTTTCGATCCAGGAACATGCGCTGGCGCTCTATGCCCAGTGCACCAAGGCGAACTGCAAGTACCGGCCGCGGCCGGCCAACCCGCACGAGCCGCTCGACGACGCCGAGGGGCCTGCGGCACGCTGAGCCGGCAAGCCGCGGCGGCGCCTTCAGGTGTCGCCGTCGCCGCCGTTTTCCAGGGCCTTCTGGTGGCGCTGGACAAATTCCTGGTAGGTGTCGATGCCGCGCAACTGCAGGATCGTGTTGCGCACGGCGGCTTCCACCAGCACCGCCAGGTTGCGGCCGGCATCCACCTGGATGACCACCTTGCGCACATCGATGCCCAGCACGTTCTGGTACAACGGTTCGTGCGGCAGGCGGTCGAAATCGCGCTCCATGGTCTCGCGGCGCACCAGGTGCACGATGAGCTTGAGCCGCATCTTCCGACGCACGGCGGTCTCGCCGAAGATGGCCTTGATGTCCAGCAGGCCGATTCCGCGCACCTCGAGCAGGTTGATCAGCAGCGGCGGGCAACGGCCCTCGAGCGCGGTTTGCGACACGCGGTAGAGGTCGACCGCATCGTCGGCCACCAGGCCATGGCCCCGCGAGACCAGTTCCAGCCCGAGTTCGCTCTTGCCCAGGCCCGATTCGCCGGTCAGCAACACGCCCAGGCCCAGGATGTCCATGAAGACACCGTGCAGCGTCAGCCGCTCGGCGAAGCGTTCGCTGAGGAAGGCGCGCACCACGTCGATCACGTGGCCGGCCGATTCCTGGGTCACGAACAGGGGAATGTCGGCGCGGTCGCACATCGCCACCAGGCGCTCCGGCGGCTTCTGGCCGTCGGCCACGATGATGACCGGCGGCTCCAACGTCACGATGCGCGAGATGCGCCGCTCCTGGTCGTCCGGGTCGGCCGCGAGCAGGTAGGCCACCTCGCGTCGCCCGACGATCTGCACGCGGTACGGGTGGATGTAGTTGAGATAACCCACCAGGTCGGCCGACGAACGCGCGTCGCGCACGGCGGCCTCGTCGAAGTGGCGGTCCGGATGGGCATGACCGGCCACCCATTCCCAATGCATCGCCTGGCGATGGGTCTCGAACAGCGCTTCGGCGCTGATCGACGTGTGTTTCATGCGTTGGTCTTCAGCGGTTGCCAGCCGGCGATCAGGGCGTGCACGGCGGCGGCATCGCCTTCGGCCTTCAGCTTGTCGCGCAGCTCGCGGTCGGACAGCATCTCGGCAATCTCCGAGAGGATTTCCAGGTGGCGCTGCGTCGCGGCCTCGGGCACCAGCAGGAAGATCAGCAGCGACACCGGCTCGTCGTCCGGCGCGTCGAAGGCGATGGGCTGCTGCACGCGCAGGACTGCCGCCAGCGGATTCTTCAGGCCCTTGATGCGCCCGTGCGGGATCGCGACGCCGTGGCCCAGGCCGGTCGAACCCAGGCGCTCGCGCGCGAAGAGGTTGTCCGTCACGGTGCCGCGCGCGATGGCGTGCTGGTTCTCGAACAGCAGCCCCGCCTGCTCGAAAGCCCGCTTCTTGCTGGAAGCGTCGACATGCACCAGCACATTGTTGGCGGGCAGGATGGCGGCAAGGCGGTTCATGGATGGTCGGCCTGACATCGTGCATCGCCGGCGCGCCATGCTTGGCGTGCGGCCGTGCAGCGCACAGACCCGAATGGGAAAACGGAAATTATAGGAATCGACCCTCTCCAGCCGCGCCCATGTCTTTGCGGGGGGCGCGGTTCGCGGCATCGCAGCAACAGCCCCCGATCGCGGGAAAAGAAAAAGGCCCCGCGAGGGGCCTTTCGTCTCGACGGGTGGGACAGCTGTCAGTTTGCACCCGCGTCCAGCCGCTTGGCGGACACGTGATGGTGGTCTTGCATGCGGTCCTTGTGACGCACCACCTGGCGGTCGAGCTTGTCCATCAGCTGGTCAATGGCGGCGTACAGGTCCTCATGCGATTGTTCGCAAAAGATGTCTCGACCTTTGACATGCAGTGTGACCTCGGCCCGTTGCCTTCGTTCCTTCTCCTTCATGCGCTCGACCGTTAGCAGCACGTTGACATCCACGACCTGATCGAAATGGCGCGTGACCCGATCCAACTTGGTAAGCACGTACTCTCGCAGGGCGGGCGTGACTTCAAGATGATGGCCGCTGATGGTGAGATTCATCCCGGGGTTCCTTTCTCGAGGTATCGGATGTCGTCGCCCCACTGCACGGGGCGGTTCCAGTGTGCGCCCGAACGTGGGAGGAGGCAAGCGCAGCGCCGGTACCAGGCAGGGGGGATCGAGACCGGGTTGTCGACTGCTACCGCTTCGCGCGGCTTTCAGCCCGGCGCGCCCGGAATCGGCGTATGCAGCATCACCGCTGCCTGGCGCCCGCGCAGCCGCGCCGAGCCCAGCGGCCGGGCAGCGCCCGGCGGCAGGCGTGCCTGGGTTTCTTCACCGATCAGGATGTCCACGCCGAAGCTGGTGGTGAGTTCCTCCAGGCGCGAGGCCACGTTCACCGCGTCGCCCATGACGGTGTAGGCACGCCGGTGCCGTGAGCCGAGGTCGCCGACCACCATGGTTCCGGAGTTGATGCCGATGCTCAGGGCCAGTGCCGGCCAGCCGCGCTGGGCGAAACGCTGGTTGAGCCCCGGCAGCGCCGCCTGCATCGCCAGCGCCGCGGCCACTGCATGCCGGGCGTGCGCCGGGTCGGCCACGGGCGCACCCCAGAATGCCATCACCGAATCGCCGATGTACTTGTCCAACGTACCCTTGTGCTGACGCACGATCTCGGCCATGGCCGAGAAGAAATCGTTCATCAACTCGGCCAACTCGGCCGGCGGCAGGGATTCGGACAAGCGCGTGAAGCCGCGCAGGTCGGCAAACAGCACGGTGAGCTCGGCGCTGCGCCCCTGCATGTCGTAGTGGGCGGCGTCGCGGCTCATGCGGGCCACCAGTTCGGGCGGCACGTACTGACCGAACAGTGTCTCTATGCGGCGCCGCTCGCGCTGCTCCCAGACCAGGCCGTGCACCACGCGCCAGCCGAACAGGCCCATGACCAGCAGCAGCGAAGAAGCCAGCGGCAGCGCCCAGTGGCGCGCGTCCCATGCCCAGGCATTCGCGGCCACCAGGGACACGACCGCGACCAGTGCCCAGACCGCTGCAGTGCGCAGGCTCAGGCGTGCCAGCGGCCACATGCATCCGGTCAGCGCCAGCAGGAAGAGTGCCTCGACTGGCCGCGACCAGGCAGGTACGTGTGGCACCCGCTCGTCGAGCAGCGCGCCGAGCAAAGTGGCGTGGGTCTGCACGCCGGGCAGGTTGGCGTTCACCGGCGTGGGGTGCAGATCGGCCAGACCCGGCACGCTGGTGCCCACCAGCACGATGCGGCCGCGCAGGCTCTGCGCTGGGAGCTTGCCGTCCAGGATGTCGATGGCCGAATGGAGGCGGGCCCAACCCAGCGGCCCGGCATAGGGCAGCACGATGCCGGCGTCGGGGCCCACGGGCACCCGCAGGCGTCCGCGCGGGCCGTCCAGGACCAGCGCCTGCAAGGGGCCTGTGGCTGGCTCGGCCTTCCAGGTGCCGCCGCCGGTCTGCGCCCGGGCCAGCGCCAGCGCCATCGAGCCATGGATCTGGCCGTCGATCTGGACCAGCAGCGGGGCCTGCCGGCGGATGCCGTCCGGATCGACCCAGGCCTCGAGGAAGCCACCGCCGGCGGCGGGCTGGCTCAGGCGGTCGAGACTCGCCCCGTAGCCGTGGAAGCGCGGCAAGCCCTCGACCGCGTCGGCTGGCATCACGGGTGGCGGCAAGGTGCCGCTGCGGATCGCACGGGCCCCGCGCGTGACATGGAAGCCCAGGACGACCGGATGGGTGGCGATGACCGCGGCGAGCTGGCCGTCGCGGTCGAGTTCGACGCGGCGCGCCTCGAGTGCCGCCCGGAAGGCCAGATCGCCGGCCAGCGGGCCTGCGGCCCACTGTTCGAGCACCGGCAGGCCCGAACTCGTGTCGGGTTCGGCCAGGATCAGGTCCAGGCCGACGATCGCCGCGCCTCGCTGGTCGAACACGCGCCGCACCAGGTCGGCCAGGCGGTCCCGGCCCCAGGGCCACCGGCCCACGGCCGCCAGCGAGCGCTCGTCGATGTCGACGATGGCGATGCGTTCGTCCGGGGTGCTGGTGGCAAAAGCCTGCAGGCGCTGGTCATGAATCCAGGCGTCGAGCTGTTGCAGCGGGCCCCAGCCCCAGCCGACCAGCGCATGCAGCACCAGCGCCACGGACAGCGCCGTGCCGGGAAACCACTTGAGCAGGAAATCGAGCGCCGGCCGCGGCTTGTCAGCGGAGCTTGATGTCGACACGGCGGTTGCGGGGCTCGGCCGTTTCGTCCGGTGTGGCCACCAGCGGCTCGCGTTCGCCGCGCCCGACGACCTGCATCTGCTGTTCGGCGAAGCCGGCGGCCACCAGTCGATCCTTCAGGGCCTTGGCGCGCTGCAGGGACAGCCGGTCGTTGTCTTCCAACTGGCCGACCCTATCGGTGTGGCCGATCAGGACCAGCTCGCCGCCCGGGTAGCCGGCCAGTGCCTGGCGCACCTCGTCGAGCGTCGCATCGGAGCCGGCCGCCATCTGGTTGGAGCCGGTCTCGAAGTAGACCGTCCACAGCCGCGCGCGCGGCGGCTGTGCGGCCAGCAGCGCACCGTAGCGTGCCTGCACCTCGTCGGCCTTCGCCGTGCCGGGGGTGATCGCGCCATCGCGTGCCACGCGCGCCTCGGCCAGCGGCTGGTCCAGCACGCGTTCGCCCTGCGGTGTGCGCACGCTCACGCCGCCGGTGGGGCGACCTTCGCGACCCGGCAGCAGCACGACCCGGTCGACCTGGGGCGAGGCGCATCCGCCCGCAAGCAGCGCCAGGCCCAGGCCGGCGGCGAGTGCGCGGCCGGACCAGGCGCGGGGGAGTCGGCGGATCGTCACGGTCTCACTCTCCGGTGGTTTCGACGATGAATTCGGTGCCGCGCACGCCCATCACAGCCGTGGGCGTTTCGATGCGCACGTTCTGCGGTGCCTCGCGGGCGATCAGGCCGGTGATCATGTGCAGTGCGCCCTGGTACAGGCGGATCCACAGCTTGCCATCCTGTGAGGTGCTGTCGAAGCGAACCTCGCTGAGTTCGAGCCGCGTGGCCGCGCCGGCCGACAGCAGCGTGTCATCGATCAGCGTGATGCCCACGCTGCCGGGCGTGCCGGTGACGATGCGGTCCTTGCGCAGCACGTGCATGCCCACGCTCAGGGGCAGCCGCTGGCCCGCGCGCTCGACCACGACCGTGCCGCTCAGGCGCTTGACCGTCCCGGCTACGGTGTCCTGCGCCCACGCCGTCGGCAGGCACAGCAGCAGCGCCAGCATGCCCAGCAGGTGTTTCAGACGATGGCTCATGGTCGACTCGATTCCCGCACGCTGCGAACTGTAGCGCCCGGGCCCTACAACTGGCAGTGCAGGCTGGGGGTTGACCGCCGCTCCAAACATTTCGTCACGTGCTTTTCCGAAGGCCGCTTCTGGGCGATTCCACGTGGCGGATCTTCACGGCTCCCACCGGCCGGTGGCCCGGGCCGCAGCGAACCGGGTCCAGCCGCGGAATCCGCTGCCGGTCACGTGCCAGGGGCCGGGTGCGCGGCATCTCCTGCGCCCGCCGCCGGCCTGTTCGGCACGGCTTGCGCGACACTGCCGCGATGCACGCCAAGCACCTGACGCGCCACCTGCAGGCGCACACCTATCACGGGCTCGAGCCCGGGCCGCGGCTGATCGTCACCGGTGCCGTGCACGGCAACGAAACCTGCGGCACGCGCGCCATCGAACGGGTCCTGGGCGAACTGACCCGCGGTGATGTCGAGATCGAGCGTGGCAGCGTGACCTTCGTGCCGGTGTGCAACCCGCTGGCCTATACGCTGGGCCAGCGCATGGGCCAGCGCAACCTCAACCGCCGGCTCCAGCCCGGCGCCAGCCCCGCGCAGTTCGAAGACCACATCGCCAATGTGCTGTGTCCGCTGCTCGCGGCGCATGACGTGCTGCTCGACCTGCACTCGTTCCGTGGTCCCGGCAAAGCCTTCGTGCTGTGCGGGCCGGTGGACAACGTCGGCACGCTGGAACCCTTCGCGCACGAGGCGCAGGAGGCGGCGCTGGTCGCGCATCTGGGCGTCGAGCGCGTGGTCGAAGGCTGGATGCCGGCCTATGCGGACGGCATCGTGCGCCGCCGCGCGCGGGCGCAGGCCGGTGATGCCGCCGCCGCGGCCGCCATCGAGGATCCGAGCTACGGCATCGGCACCACCGAATACATGCGCTCGCAGGGCGGCTACGCGGTCACGCTGGAATGCGGCCAGCACGAAGACCCACAGGCGGCCGACGTCGGCTGGCATGCCATCCGCCAGACGCTGGCGCTGCTGCATCTGGCCCGGCTGCCGCTGCAGCCGCCGGCGCGGCCGATGGAAGCCCTGCGGCTGACCACCGTGGTGGACCGCCACGCCGAAGCCGACACCTTCGTGCGCAGCTGGGCCAGCTTCGACCCGGTGGCCGCGGGCGAGCTGATCGCGCGTCGCGCCGACGGCAGCGAGGTGCGCGCGCCGGCGGCCGGCTGCATCGTCTTTCCCGATGTCGGCGCGCGGCCGGGACACGAGTGGTTCTACCTCGCGTTCCCCAGCGAGCGGCGGTTCTGAAGAACCGATCGCAGACGGCGCGGCACGCCGGGCCGCACCCGTGGGGCCGGACTGGGTGCGCAAGACGCGCTGCTACACTGCCGCGCATGTTGTCGGTTTGCCTTCAGAACACTGCTGCCGCGGGGCTTGTCCAGGCCCGGGGAGCATGGCCCTGGCGTCGTTCGCCCGCCCTCTGAACGCCCGCTCGGCGGGACGGTCGACACCGCTCGATCGACGCCGCAGCCCCTGATCTGTACAGGCCCCCACGCGGGCCGAATTTGCAGGACCGTCACGTGATCACCGAACTCGAATTCAAGAGCCTTGCCGCGCAGGGCTACAACCGCATCCCGCTCATCGCCGAGGCCTTTGCCGACCTCGAGACGCCGCTGTCGCTCTACCTCAAGCTGGCCGGCGGCGCGCGCCACAGCTTCCTGCTGGAGTCCGTCGTCGGCGGCGAGCGCTTCGGACGCTATTCCTTCATCGGCCTGCCCGCGCGCACGCTGCTGCGGGCCAGCGGCTTCCGTACCGAGGTCGTGCGCGACGGCCAGGTCGTCGAGACCGACGAAGGCAACCCGCTGGACTTCATCGAGCGCTACCAGAAGCGCTTCAAGGTCGCGCTGCGCCCCGGCCTGCCGCGCTTCTGCGGCGGCCTGGCCGGCTACTTCGGCTACGACGCGGTGCGCTACATCGAGCCGCGCCTGGCCAAGACCTGGAAGGACGACAGCATCGGCACGCCCGACATCCTGCTGCTGCAATGCGAGGAGCTGGCGGTCATCGACAACCTGTCGGGCCGGCTGTACCTGATCGTCTATGCCGACCCCACGCAGCCCGAGGCCTGGTTCGGCGCCAAGCGCCGGCTGTCGGAGCTGACCGACAAGCTGCGCTACAGCGTGACCGCGCCGCCGGTCAAGCGCGGCCCCTCGCACCCGGTGGAGCGCGAGCTGTCCAAGGCCGGGCTCGAGGCCGCGGTGCTGAAGTGCAAGGACTACATCGCCGCGGGCGACTGCATGCAGGTCGTCATCGGCCAGCGCCTGCGCAAGCGCTACACCGAGAGCCCGCTGTCGCTGTATCGCGCGCTGCGCTCGCTGAACCCGTCGCCGTACATGTATTACTACGACATGGGTGACTTCCAGATCGTCGGCGCCAGCCCGGAAATCCTGGTGCGCCAGGAAGCCACGCCCGAAGGCACCAAGGTGACGATCCGCCCGCTGGCCGGCACGCGCCCGCGCGGCAGCACGCCCGAGCAGGACAAGGTCCTGGCCGACGAACTGCAGGCCGATCCCAAGGAGCGCGCCGAGCACCTGATGCTGATCGACCTGGCGCGCAACGACATCGGGCGCATTGCCAAGACCGGCACGGTCAAGGTCACCGAGGCCTTTGCGATCGAGCGCTATTCGCACGTGATGCACATCGTCAGCAACGTCGAAGGCCTGCTGAAGGATGGCGCGACAAGCCTGGATGTCTTCCGCGCGGCCTTCCCGGCCGGCACGCTCAGCGGCGCGCCGAAGATCCGCGCGATGGAGATCATCGACGAGCTCGAACCGGTCAAGCGCGGCATCTACGGCGGCGCCTGCGGCTACCTGAGCTTTGCCGGCGACATGGACGTGGCCATCGCCATCCGCACCGGCATCGTCAAGGACAGCACGCTCTACGTGCAGGCCGCAGCCGGTGTCGTGGCCGACTCCGTGCCCGAGCTGGAGTGGAAGGAAACCGAGGCCAAGGCGCGCGCGCTGATCCGCGCGGCGGAGCTGGTCGAGGAGGGTTTCTGATGCGCGCGCCACTTCCCTCGCGTTCTTCGCTGGCGCGCAAGTCCGCGCCCGCCACCCCGCTCACCATCCGGCAGGAGGACTGAACATGCTCCTCATGATCGACAACTACGACAGCTTCACCTACAACCTGGTGCAGTACTTCGGCGAACTCGGCGCGGACGTGCGCGTGGTGCGCAACGACGAGATTACGGTCGACGGCATCGCCGAGCTGCGACCGCAGCAGCTGGTCTTCTCGCCGGGGCCGTGTTCACCGGCCGAAGCCGGGGTCTGCGTCGAGGCCATCCGCCACTTCACGGGCCAGCTGCCGATCCTGGGCGTGTGCCTGGGCCACCAGTCGATCGGTGCGGCGCTGGGCGGACGCATCGTGCGCGCGCCGGTGCAGATGCACGGCAAGGCCAGCCACATCACGACCGATGGCCAGGGTGTGTTCGAGGGCCTGCCGGCGGATTTCGACGTGATCCGCTACCACTCGCTGGTCATCGAGCGCGAGACGCTGCCTGCCGATCTGGAGGTGACCGCGACTGCCGAAGACGGGCAGATCATGGGCGTGCGCCACCGCGGCTTGGCCGGTGGCCCTGCGCCGCTGGAGGGTGTGCAGTTCCACCCGGAGTCCATCCTCAGCGAAAACGGACACGCGCTGCTGCGGAACTTCCTGGCCATGGGTGCGGCCCCCCGCGGCTGAGCGGGTTGGCCGGTGGGGCGGGCCGGCAGGCCCACGTTTGAGGCCCGGGTGGGCCCGGTGCGCTGCATACACTTTGCGCGCACTTCCCGCACCGCTCACCCGCCCGCCCTCTTCCTATGTCCGCAGCGCCGCGTTCGATCGCCTATCTCATCAGCCAGTACCCCGCGCTGTCGATGATCTTCATCATCCGCGAGGTGCTGCAGCTCAAGCGCTTGGGCTTTCGCATCGACGTGGCCTCGATCAACGCTGCCGACCGATCGGGCAAGGGCCTGACGGCCGACGAAGCCAGCGAAGCCGCCCTCACGTACTACATCAAGCCGCACGGCCTGGCCGGTGCGCTGGCGGCGCATGCGGATGCGCTAATGCGCCACCTCAGCGGCTATCTGCGTGGCTTCAAGCTGGTTTTCTCGCTGGCGGGCCTGGACCTCAAGCGGGTCTTCATGAACCTGATGTATTTCACCGAGGCCTTGATGGTCGGCCGGTGGATGCGCGCCAAAGGCCATCAGCACCTGCACACGCACCTGGGCTCGCAGGCCACGACCGTGGGCCTATTCGTCAAGACCATCTTCGGCCACGGTTTCTCGGTGACGATCCACGGCCCCGACGAGTTCTACGACGCCGACCGCCAGTACCTGACGCAAAAAGTTGTCGCCGCGGATTTCATCGTCTGCATCAGCCATTTCGCGCGCAGCCAGATGATGAAACTCTCGCCCTACGAGCATTGGGGCAAGTTCGTGGTCTCGCGTCTGGGCATCGACCCGCGTGTCTTCGCGCCGCGCCCGGCGCGCGCGCAGCCCGAGGTCTTCGAGATCCTGTGCGTCGGGCGTCTGACGCCGGCCAAGGGCCAGCACCAGCTGGTCGAGGCCGTGGCCGCGATGGTGCGCCAAGGACGTTCTGCACGCCTTCGGCTGGTGGGCGCGGGCGTGGACCGCGAATCGCTCGAGCGCCACGTGGCCGAGCTGGGCGCGCAGTCGGCCTGCATCTTCGAAGGCGCGGTCAATCAGGACCGCATCCGCGACCTCTATTCGCAAGCGGACTGCTTCTGCATCCCCAGCTTTGCCGAGGGGATCCCGGTGGTGCTGATGGAGGCGATGGCGATGGAGATCCCCGTCGTCAGCACGCACATCACCGGCATTCCCGAACTGATCCGCACCGGCATCGACGGCATCCTGGTCGCGCCGTCGGACCAGGACGGGCTCGTGCAGGCGCTCAGCACGCTGATGGACGACCCCGCCAAGCGGCTGGAGATGGGTCGCCAAGGGCGCCAGCGCGTGCTCGCGCACTATGATCTGGCCGCCAACGTCGAGCGCCTGGCCGACATCTTCAGTCAGCGCATCGCGGCATAGGCGGCCTGCGGGCCGATCGCGCCTGTGCGCCGACCTGGCGACCACCGCGATGCAGGCCCCCGATGATTGTCGATCTCCGCAGCGATACCGTTACCCGTCCCACCCCGGCCATGCGCGCGGCCATGGCCGCCGCAGAAGTCGGTGACGACGTCTTCGGCGACGACCCCACGGTCAATGCGCTGCAGGCACGCATGGCGGCGCTGGCCGGCATGGAAGACGCGCTTTTCATGGCCTCGGGCACGCAGAGCAATCTGTGTGCGCTGCTGGCGCATTGCGAGCGCGGCGATGAGTACATCGTCGGCCAGCAGGCCCACACCTACCGCTACGAAGGCGGCGGCGCGGCTGTGCTGGGCAGCATCCAGCCGCAACCGCTGACGCAGGACGCGCAGGGTCTGATGGCCCTGGACGACATCGCCAGCGCCATCAAACCCGACGACGAACACTTTGCGCGCAGCCGTCTGCTGTGCCTGGAAAACACCTGGGGCGGGCAACCGATGCCGGCGGCCTACCTCGAAGCCGCCACGGCACTGGCGCGCTCGCGCGGCCTGAACTGCCACCTGGACGGTGCGCGCGTGTTCAATGCGGCCGTGCACGCGGCGGGTCCGTCGGGCGATCCGTTCGCGGCCCTGCGCGACATCACACGGCATTTCGACAGCGTCTCGATCTGCGCGTCGAAGGGCCTGGGTGCGCCGGTGGGCTCGGTGCTCTGCGGCAGCCGCGCCTTCATCGCGCGGGCGCGGCGCTGGCGCAAGATGGTGGGCGGCGGCATGCGGCAGGTCGGTGTGCTGGCGGCGGCGGTGGACCATGCGCTGGACCATCATGTGCATCGCCTGCAAGACGACCATCGCCGCGCGGCCGTACTGGCCGAAGGCCTGCGGGCGATTCCCGGCATCCGCGTGCGCTCGGCAGCGACGAATATCGTCTTTGCCGAGGTCGACGGCGGCCGTGGCGCCGAGCTGCTGGCCTTCCTGGCCGAGCGCGGCATCCTGGCCACGGGGCTGATCGGCCTGCGCTTCGTCACGCACCTGGGCGTGGACGACGCGGGCATCGAGCGTGCGCTGGCCGCTGTGCGCGATTGCCTGCAGGCGCCGCCGGCCGCCGTGTCCGCCGCGCCGCGCGCCCCCTACTGATCACACACGACAAAGACGAGGAGCCAGATATGCCCATCGGCAATACCGAGGCCTTGACCCGGACCATCGAACACCGCGAGATCTTCCACGACGAGATGCTGGCGCTGATGCGCCGCATCATGAGCGGCGAGATGTCGCCCGTGATGATGGCCGCGCTGCTGATGGGCCTGCGCGTGAAGAAGGAGACCATCGGCGAGATCACGGCCGCCGCGCAGGTCATGCGCGAATTTGCGACCAAGGTCGATGTCGCTGATCGCCGGCACCTGGTCGACATCGTCGGCACGGGCGGTGACGGCTCGCACACCTTCAACATCTCGACCTGCTCGATGTTCGTCGCCGCGGCCTGCGGCGCACGTGTGAGCAAACACGGCAACCGTGGGGTCAGCAGCAAGTCCGGCAGCGCCGACGTGCTGGAGGCCATGGGCGTGCCGATGACCTTGACGCCGGCGGCCGTCTCGCGCTGCATCGCCGATACGGGCATCGGCTTCATGTTTGCACCCAACCACCATCCGGCGATGAAAAACGTCGGCCCGGTGCGGCGTGAGCTCGGCGTGCGCACGATCTTCAACATCCTCGGGCCGCTGACCAACCCGGCCGATGCGCCCAACATCTTGATGGGCGTCTTCCACCCGGACCTCGTGGGCATCCAGGTGCGCGCCCTGCAGCGCCTGGGCGCCGAGCACGCGGTGGTGGTGTACGGCCGTGACGGCATGGACGAGGTCTCGCTGGGCGCCGCGACCCTGGTCGGCGAATACAAGGACGGTGCGATCCGCGAGTACGAGATCCACCCCGAGGACTTCGGCCTGACCATGGCCAGCAGCCGTTCGCTGAAGGTCGAGACGCCCGAGCAATCGCGTGCGCTGATGCAGGCCGTGCTGGACAACGAGATCGGCCCGGCGCGCGACATCGTCATCCTCAATGCCGGCGTGGCGCTGTATGCCGCCAATCTTGCGCCGGGCATGGCCGAAGGCGTGGCCCTGGCGCGCGAAGCGATTGCCTCGGGCAAGGCGCTGGCCAAGATGCACCAGTTCGTGGCGCGCAGCAAGGAACTCGCCGCCGCCTGAGGCCGCGGTCGCCCGAAGTGGCGACGGGCTTGCACGACGAATCGACAACGGCTGCCGCGGGCGGCCCCGGGGACTTCCAGTGAGCGACATCCTTCGGCGCATCGTCGCCGTCAAGCACGAAGAGATTGCGGCGGCCCAGGCCGCGCGGCCGCTGGCGGCCGTGCGCGCGCAGGCCGAGTCGCGGCGCGACACGCGGGGCTTCGAGGCCGCGCTGCGCGCGCGCCTGGCTGCCGGGCAGTCGGCCGTGATCGCCGAGGTCAAGAAGGCCAGCCCCAGCAAGGGCGTGATCCGCGAGCACTTCGTGCCGGCGGAGATCGCGGCCAGCTACGCGCGCCACGGCGCGGCGTGCCTGAGCGTACTGACCGATGCGCCCTTCTTCCAGGGCAGCGCGGCGTATCTCGAGCAGGCGCGCGCCGCCTGCGCGCTGCCGGTGCTGCGCAAGGACTTCATGGTCGACGCCTACCAGGTCTACGAGGCGCGGGCCATGGGCGCCGACTGCATCCTGCTGATCGCCGCGTGCCTGGACGATGCCCAGATGGCGGATCTGGAAGCCTGCGCGCATGGCCTGGGCATGGATGTGCTGGTCGAGGTGCACGACGGCGACGAGCTGAAGCGCGCGCTGGCGCTGAAGACGCCGCTGCTGGGCATCAACAACCGCAACCTGCGCAGCTTCGAGGTCTCGCTGGACACGACGCTGGCGCTGCTGCCGCGCGTGCCGGCCGACCGCTTGCTGGTCACGGAGTCGGGCATCCTGGCGCCGGACGACGTGCGCCGCATGCGCGCGGCGGGTGTCCATGCCTTCCTGGTGGGCGAGGCTTTCATGCGCGCGGCTGATCCAGGTGCCGCGCTGTCGGCACTGTTTGCATGAGCCCGTCGGATCGACCCCAGGGCGAGCCCCGGCGCGCGCAGCCCGCAGCTGCGCCAGGAAGCCCGTCCGGCCGTGCGGCCGCTCTGGCCGGCACACCGCACTGGCAGCCCTGCGATGGCGCGCGCACCGGATTTGTCTTCATCTGCCCGGGCCGTCACGAAGCCAACCGCGGCTATCCCTGCGCGGCGGGGACTGGCGCCAATCTCAATCGTGTGCTCGTGGAGCTGCAGCAGATGCTGCCGGCTGTGTTTCCCAGCGGCTCGCGGAGTATGTATGTGATCACTAACTCGTGGCCCGTCGTTGAGTACCCCGCCTTGACCGGGCGCTCGGTGCCGACGGAGGCCGAGGTACTGGAGCCCGCCAACCTGGATCGTCTGGCGGCGGAACTGGCGGGCCTGGACACGCTGGTGGCGTGTGGTGCGCAGGCGCAGGCTGCCGTACGGGCACTGCGCGCCAGCGGGCGGACGGCGGCCCGGGTGGCGTACGGGCGTCATCTGAGCCAGCGCTCGGTCAACATGATTGCGGGCGCCAGTGACACGCCCGGGCGCATCCGCGTGTGGTGCGAAGGCGTCGTCGAGCAGCTTCGCTGAGTACCCGTTCGGGACTTATTTCCGGACCCCTGCGGAGCCTGCTATACTCGCGGGTTCCTCGTGGAGGGGTGCCCGAGTGGCTAAAGGGGGCAGACTGTAAATCTGTTGGCTTACGCCTACGCTGGTTCGAATCCAGCCTCCTCCACCACGCAATTCCTGACTCGTAAAGACCAGACCACTCCTCTTCTTTCCAGATCGCGCGTTCTGCCAGGCGGGAGTAGTTCAATGGTAGAACCTTAGCCTTCCAAGCTAATGACGCGGGTTCGATTCCCGCTTCCCGCTCCAGTCTGGAGAGTTGTTCTGGAGTTGTCTGGCAGTCGTCGTCACTGGCTTGTGCGTTTTACTCGCGTGCAGGCCCGTGCCGATGCCCATGTGGCTCAGTGGTAGAGCACTCCCTTGGTAAGGGAGAGGTCACGCGTTCGATCCGCGTCATGGGCACCACTTCCTGTATCGGTGCCGCTTGTATCGGCCCCATCGTCTCGTAGTTTTGGCCAGGAGATCTGAAAATGGCAAAAGGCAAGTTTGAGCGCACCAAGCCGCACGTGAACGTGGGCACGATTGGTCACGTGGACCATGGCAAGACGACGCTGACGGCGGCGATCACGACGGTGCTGTCGAGCAAGTTCGGCGGCGAGGCCAAGGCGT
>CAUJHV010000003.1 GCA_963205115.1 Pseudomonadota bacterium
ACGTGCAGCGCCGCGCCGCAGGCGTGCGCAAGCTGGGCCACTTCCGGCACCGGCATCAGCACGCCGGTTTCGTTGTTCGCGCCCATCACGCTGACCAGCGCCACGTCCTCACCCATCCGCGCGCGCGCCGCGGCGAGCTCCAGCCGGCCATGCGTGTCGACCGGCATCAGGTCCACCACGGCGCCTTCGTCGCGCAACTGCGCGGCCAACGCGAGCAGGCCCGGATGTTCAACCGCCGACATCAGCACACGCGTGCGTCCGCCATGGCGGGCCTGCGCCCAGGTGCCGCGCACGGCCAGGTGGTTGGCCTCGGTCGCGCCGCTGGTGAAGACCAGCTCGGCCGGCAGCGCGCCCAGAAACCCCGCCACGCGCGCCCGCGCATCGGCCAGCACGCGCCGCGCCGCCTGCCCCGGTGCATGCGTGGACGAAGGGTTGGCCCAGGCATGCTGCATCGTGTCCAGCATCTCGGCCACGGCCTCGGGCAGCACGGGCGTGGTCGCGTTCCAGTCGAGGTAGATCGCCGGTGTGCTCACGGGAGTCCCTTCGCGCCGCGCGCGCCGGTACGAGCCTTCGTGTAGCCGGGCAGACTCATGGCCAGTACACCCGCAACGGGTCTTCGCAGACACGCTGCAACGCCTGCGCCAGCGTGAGGCCCTCGCCTTCGAGGCGCCAGACACCGTGGGCGTGGTCGCGGGCGTGCAGCAGCCAAGTGCCGGCGCGGCCGTGCGACTGGCCCAGTCCGGCTTGCGCCGCAACCCGGCTCTGGTGTTCTCCGGCGTGGGCCGGCACCAGCCAGGCGATCGCGATGTCACCACCCTCGCGATCGATGTTGCGCGAGCAATTGGGACTGACGATCTTCCAGCCCTGCCCTTCGCGCTCGACGCGTGGCCGCACGTATTGGTAGCGCTGGCGCGTGGCCAGCGCCTGTTCGATGCGTGCCCGCACCAGATCGATCACCGGGCCCGGGGGCGGCGGCGGCCGACGGCGCGCCGTGGCGCGCATGCGCGGGCCAGGCGTCACGCCGTGGCCTCCGCGGCGTGCATGATTTCCTCTTCCAGGCAGCCGAGCACGACGACGCCAAAGTCGACCATATAGATCGGCACGTTGGCTTCGGCGTGGTGGCCGATCTGCACGATCTCGCCCGGGCCGCCGGCCACGACGAGCAGCAGGTCCTCGGGCACGTCGGGCAGGCTGCCGTCGTTGTAGAGGTCCTCGGCCGCCACGACGCTCTGGCCCCACTGGAATTTCGGTTCACGCGGTTCGATCATGGTGGCTTCCCGTCAACGCAAGGTCTGCAGCAGTGCCGCGCGCTCGCCGAGCTGCGCGATCACCTCATCGGGCAGGTGGTCCAGCGTGCACAGCTCCTTGGCGCGCATGCCGACCTGATGGCCCGTCTCGGTGAACTCCACCGCATAGATGTAGAACTGCTGCAGGAAGGTGCCGATCGAACGCACGTAGCCCACGTCGCCCTTGTGCACCAGCACCGCACCGATGTCGTGGCCGCAGTAGGTGCCGTCGTTGCGGATCACCGAGCGGCTGGCCACGCGCTCGCCCATCGCAAATCGCGGCGGATGCACCAGCTCGACCGTGTCGTCGTCGCGTGCGATGTCACCCATGGACGGTCTCCAGCGCCGGGCGCTGTGCGGCCAGGCTTTCGGCCGCGCGGGTGCGCACCTCGGCTTCCGCGTCACGCAGCAGCAGTTCCAGAACAGGGCCGGCGGCGCGGCCAGCCACCTCCCAGCGCACGGTCCAGTCGGGGTCGTGCGCGAGCAGGCCGAGAGAAACCGCGGGCAACCGCTTCGCCGCTATGCGCCGCACCTCGGGCGCGCGATCCTGGAGCAGGCGCCACATCGCCGGCATAGCCACGCGCCGCGCCGCTTCCATGCGCACCTGCAGGTCGGCGTCGTCCAGCAGGCGCGGCAGCAAGGCCTCGGGCAGGCGCTGCGCAACGATGCAGCGCACCTGGTAGTCCGGGTCGTCGATCAGGGGCCGGAGCTCGGCGGTGTCGATGCGGTGCGCCACACGTATACGCACCTCGCGGTGAGGATCCGCGCGCATGGCCAGCAGCAGACGCTGCGGCACACGCAGCGCCACCTGCAGACGCACGGTTTCGTCGGGGTCCTGCATCAGCGGCGGCAGGCGGAAGAGATCGGCATGGCGCGCAGCGATCGCACGTACCTCGAAATACGGGTGCGCCAGGTGCCCGTTGGCCAGCGCGCGGTGCGTGCGGAAGAAGCGGTCGATGCGGCGCGCGTAGACGTCCTGCATGCAGCTGCGCCCGGGCATGCAACCGCCCTCGCGCTGCAGTGCGGCGTGCGGGCAGGCGGCGCAGGTGGCGGCCGTGATCGGCACGCCCTGCCAGTCCATGCACGGGATGTCGTTGCCGAGGCTGTCTTCGCTCATGACAGCGAGGCCCAGGCTGCCGCACCGGTGACCTGCACGTACGCGGCGATGTCGGCGTCATCGTCCGCGGGCGGCGTGGCCGCGCGCTGGCGCACGGCCTCCAGCACCGCGGCGCCGACGCAGTCCTGCGGGTCGAGGGCGCGCAGCAGCGCAAGCGCGTCGCGCGCCTCGACCTCGTCACCCAGCCGCAGGCTCAGGTAGGCGTAGCCCTTGAGCACGAAGAGGTAGAAGCGTGTGCGCGCGTCGTGGCGCGCACCGGGCAGCGGGGTCATGGGCACGTCGCGCCAGACGGCGGGCAGGCCCAGCGCCGTCGCACCGATGGCCAGCGCACGCCGCGCCACGTCGCGCGCCAGCGGCAGGCGGTGGCCGTAGAAGTGGTGGCGGTAGAAGGCGATCAGCACCGCCGGGTGATCGGGCGCGAGCGCCTGGGCGCGCATCAGCGCCGCCATCGTGCGTGCGGCGTCGCCACGGTGCGCGCCGGCCTCGCGCAACGCGTCCTCCACACCCGCGGGCATCGCGAGGCCGAGTACGGCGGTGTCGAAGTCGGCGTCCATGGCGCGCCTCGCGCTACATCCGCTTGATCGACGACAGCGACACCGTCGCCTGCGCCGGCGGCTGTGCGGCATCTGCCGTGGAGCAGCCGCAGGCCGCCGCGTTCGGGTTGAAGAAGGTCAGGCCCGATTGCGTGGGCGTGTCGGCAAAGTCCACCGTCACGCCGTCGAGCATCAGGCGGCTCTCGGCGGGCAGGAACATGCGCAGGCCATTGACCTGCAGCTCGGCGTCGCCGGCATGCGGCGCGCTTTCGACACTGAATTCCGAGGCATAACCCGAGCAGCCACCCGGCGTCACCGTGAGTCGGAAGCCACCTTCGGGCGCGGTGGAGAAGCGCACCATGCGGCGCATGAACTTCTCGGCCGCGGGCGTGACGGTCATCTGGGGTGCGGAAACCACGGTCAGACCTTCTTGATGCAGCCGTCGACCGGGCACACCGCAATGCACTGCGGCGCGTCGAAGTGGCCTTCGCACTCGGTGCACTTGCCGGCATCGATGATGAAGGTGCCGCCCTTCTCGCGGATGGCGACATTGGGGCACTCGGGCTCGCAGGCCGAGCAGGCGGTGCACATGGAAGAGATGATCTTCAGGGCCATGACGGTTTCCTTTCTCTGACGGTGGAATCAAGCGGCAGCCGTGTAGGCGCCTTGACGGATGCGCGCGTCGCCGCGCGGCTCGTGCACGATCTCGCCGGCGGCGACACGCGCGCGGTAGCCGGCAAACCAGGTCAGCGCGGCCTTTTCGATGAACTCGTGTGCGTGCTCGTCGACCGGCTCGATACCGGCCGCCTTCAGCTCGTCGCGCGGGCAGGCGCCGATCTTGGACACCAGCACGGCGTGGCAGTCGTTGATCGCGCCAACGATGGACGGCAGCTGTTCGTCCTCGCCGTAGCCGCCCTGGCAATAGAGGTCGACGCGGCGGTGGCCGACAAACAGCGCCTCGCTCGTCGAGACTTCGTAGATCTGGAACTCGGTCGCGTGGCCGAAGTGCTGGTTGACCTTGCCGTGGCCTTCGGTGGCGACGGCGACCAGCACCTTCATGTCGGCATCGACACCGTCGTCGGCCGCAGCTGCCTCGATCGCGGCCACCTTGGCTTCGCGCTGCGCCTGGCGTTCGGCCTCGACCTTCTCCTGGTAGGCGCGGCGCTTGTCGAGGTCGTACACGACCTCCATCTGGTCGATCTTGTCGAGCGTGAACTCGTCGCTGCGGTCCTCGCCCAGCAGGCCCACTGCATCGGCGCGGCATTGCCTGCAGTGCCGCATCAGGTTGGCGCCGCCCATGCAGGCGTCCTGCACGGCCTTGAGTTCCTGCGCGGTGGGGCCACGCTGCCCCGTCAGCCCGAACACGGTGCCGTGCTCGGCCTCGCTGATCAGCGGCATGATGTTGTGCAGGAAGGCGCCGCGCTTCTTGACCTCGCGGTTGACCTCGTAGAGGTGCTCGTCGTTGATGCCGGGGATCAGCACCGAGTTGATCTTGGTGAGCACGCCGCGCGCCGTCAGCAT
The DNA here is from genome assembly GCA_963205115.1 of Pseudomonadota bacterium. Taxonomy (GTDB): domain Bacteria; phylum Pseudomonadota; class Gammaproteobacteria; order Burkholderiales; family Burkholderiaceae_C; genus Rubrivivax. Next base: position 4,458 of record CAUJHV010000003.1, read on the forward strand.
CTCCAGACCCCGCATCTGCTGGCGGTGCAGGATGGTCGCGGCCTCGATGCCGGTCACGCGCCGGTGGTCCCAGAAGATCCACGGGTAGATCTTGGCGCCGACCGCGGGATCGACCATGTTGATGGTGATCGTGACGTGGTCGATGTTGTACTTGCAGATCTCGTCGACCATCTGCGGCAGCATCAAGCCGTTGGTCGACAGGCACAGCTTGATGTCCGGCGCCTGCTCCTGCAGCATGCGGAAGGTGTCGAAGGTCTTCTTCGGATTCGCCAGCGCATCGCCCGGGCCGGCAATGCCCAGCACCGTCATCTGCGGAATCTCGCTGGCCACCGCAACGACCTTCTTGACCGCCTGGTCGGGCGTGAGCTTCTGGCTCACGACACCGGGACGCGACTCATTGCTGCAGTCGTACTTGCGATTGCAGTAGTTGCACTGGATGTTGCACGCCGGCGCGACGGCCACGTGCATGCGGGCGTAGTGATGGTGTGCCTCTTCCGAGTAGCAGGGATGGTTCTTGACCTTCTCCCAGATCTCGGCGGGCATGTCGCCCTGGCCGTCGGAGGAGCCGCAGCTGGCTTTACCCTCGCCGCCGCTGGTCGAGCAACCTCCCGCGGCCGCGGTCTCGAGAATCTGAGTGACCGTCGCACTCAAGGCCTGGCGACCTTTGCGAAGGTCGCCGATCGACACGAAGGCGGTGTTGCTCATGGCCAGGATCTCGCTCGAGTGGAGGATGCGAGTCCTCCATTGCGAGAGCCGTGCCAGCCTGCAGTGCCTTGTGAATCAAGGGCTTAGGAAAGAAGGGCCGCCCGTCCCGGACGTTCCCTTTGCGACAAACCGAACATCGCCAGTGGGGATGTGGCGCTTGCGTCGGCCACAGCCCCGGCGCCGGGAGGGTCCGCAGAGATCCCGAAGCAGCGCTTCGGCGACCCCTGCGTCCGCACCCCGTGGCGCGGGATCAGGCCTTGGACAGCAGCAGGTCGTCCGCGGTCTTGCCCGCAGCCAGGGCGGCCACGAACCACTTCGGACGCGTGCCGCGGCCGGTCCAGGTCTTGCCCTGGCCGTCACCGTACTTGGCCACGCCGATCGTCTTCGGGGCCGCGCTGGCGGCCTTCTTCGGCTGCGCAGCCTTCTTCGACGCGGCGGGCTTCGCGGCCTTGGGGGCCTCCGGCGCCTTGGAGACGGACTTGCGTGCGGCCTTCGAAGCCGCGCGCGCCGTCCCCAGACCCAGGTCGTCGGCGGTGATGCCGTAATGCGCGATGGCATCCTTGATGCGCGCGATCACACCACCGACTTCGGCTGCGCGAAGCGCTTGCGCTTCCTTCTGCAGCTTCGCGATCTGCGCCTCGACGGCGGCCAGGGTCATCTTCTTTGCAGTTGCCATGAGTTCACTTTCTTATGTTGTCGAAAGGACGAGAGCATAAGTCATCGAGCGTGCGAATGCGCGACACCGACTTGTCGGCCCGAAGCCGCCACGCCAGTGCGCCCGCAGTGGCGGCTCCGATATCTAACACGCAAGTGCAGCGGTGATCGCACAGGAAGCGCGGCGGGATCCGACTGCGGCGGCATCGAGTCCGAGTGGCGGGCATCGATGCGGTGGACTCATGCAGATCCAAACCACAATGCATTGGACTTCGCCAGCGACCCTGCCTACATTGGCCACGCCCACTGCCCACACCCACCCCGACACCCGCAGGAGTTGCCATGACGACGTTCCACCGCTCACTGGCCTTGATGGCCGGCCTGTTGCTCAGCACGGCTGCCGCCGTTGCGCAGACCTGGCCGGCCAAGCCGGTCAATCTGATGGTGCCCTACCCCGCCGGCGGCCCGTCGGACACGATCGCGCGCATCTTCTTCAACCCGCTGGCCAAGGAACTGGGCCAGCAGGTGCTGGTGGAAAACCTCGGCGGCGTCAGCGGCGCACTGGCGGCGCAGAAGGTGCTGGCCGCACCGGCCGACGGCTACTTTGTCTTCCAGGGCTCGCCCAACGAAGTGATCCTGTCGCCGTTGGCCAATGCCGCAGTGAAGTTGAAGACCGAAGACTTCCGCCTCGTGCACCCAGTGGCCGACGCGGTGATGGTCTTCGTGACCCGCAAGGACCTGCCTGTCAACAACGTCGACGAACTCATCGCACTGGCGCGCAAGTCGGCCGACAAGCCGCTGACCTACGGCAGCGTGGGCATCGGCTCGCTGTACCACCTGATCCTCGAGAACGTGCAGGCCACCACCGGCGTCAAGCTCGCCCACGTGCCGTACAAGGGCAATGCGCCGCTGCTGCAGGACATCGGTGGCGGCCAAGTCGATTTCGCCGTGCTGGTCTACAGCGCGGCGATGGGCGCACTGGCCGACCAGGGCCGGCTGAAGGTCATCGGCCAGCTGGGCGCGCAGCGTTCCGAGCTGCTGAAGAATCTGCCCGCCGCCAATGAAGGCCAGGCGCTGAAGAACTTCTCGTACAAGATCTGGACCGGCTTCATGGTGCCCAAGAGCACGCCCGAAGACGTCGTCGTGCGCCTGCACGCTGCCATCGGCAAGACGCTGCAGGATCCGGCGGTGCGCGCGCAACTGGCGGCGCAGACGCAGGCCGCCTCGCCGCCGATGACGCTGGCGGAATCGGCCAAGTTCTTCGAGACCGAGACCGCACGCTACCGCGCCATCGCCAAACAGATCAACCTGCAGCCGCAGTGAGCCCTCTGTGACCTATCTCCTGCAGGCGCTGCGGGCGCGGGCCGGCGAGTTCATCAGTCTGCGCCGCGACATCCACCAGCACCCGGAACTCGCCTTCGACGAGCACCGCACGGCCGCCCTGGTGGCCGACAAGCTCGAAGGCTGGGGCTACACGGTCACCCGCGGCATCGGCGGCACTGGCGTGGTCGGCACGCTGGTGCGCGGCCAGGGAACGGGGCGACTGGGCATCCGCGCCGACATGGACGCACTGCCCATCGACGAGACGAGTGGCGCCGACTGGTCCAGTCGTCACGCCGGCGTCATGCACGCCTGCGGCCACGACGGCCACACGGCGATGCTGCTGGCCGCGGCACGCCACCTGGCCGAGCAGGGTACGTTCGACGGCACGCTGCACCTGATCTTCCAGCCCGCCGAAGAAGGTGGCGGCGGCGCGCTGCGCATGATGGAAGACGGTCTGTTCGAGCGCTTCCCCTGCGACGCGGTCTTTGCGATGCACAACATGCCGGGCATCGAACAGGGCCGGCTCGTGCTGCGCGAGGGTGCGGCCATGGCCTCGTCGGACTACGCCCGCATCACGCTCACCGGCATCGGCGGCCACGGCGCGATGCCGCAGCGCGCGGCCGACCCCATCGTCGCGGCGGCCAGCATCGTGATGGCACTGCAGACCATCGTCTCGCGCAACGTCGATCCGTTGCAGGCCGCCGTGGTCACCGTGGGCGCGCTGCATGCCGGCAAGGCCAACAACGTGATCGCGGCCAGCGCGACGATGGAGTTGAGCGTGCGCGCACTTGACCGCGAGGTGCGCAGCACACTGGAACAGCGCATCAAGTCACTCGTGAGCGCGCAGGCGCAGAGCCTGGGTGTGCAGGCACGCATCGACTGGACGCCGGGTTATGCCGTGCTGGTGAATACGCCGGCCGAAACCGAAATGGCACGTGCGGTGGCCACCGAACTCGTCGGTGCCGACCAGGTCACGCGGCAAGGCCCGCCGCTGACCGCCAGCGAGGACTTTGCCTTCATGCTGGAACGTGTGCCGGGCAGCTACGTGCTGATCGGCAACGGCACCGGCAGCGGCCCCGGCGAAGGCGGCTGCATGGTGCACAACCCCGGCTACGACTTCAACGACGACAACATCGGCATCGGCAGCGCCTTCTGGGTGCTGCTGGCCGAACGCTTCCTGGCCGCGCAGGAGAAGCCGGCCACGCACTAGTTCCACGCAAGACCGCAGGAGAGCGCTCCGGCTGCGGCCGGGGCCACCGAAGGCGCAAACTCCCATGCACGCTCAGGTTCCGTACTGCACATCACCATCGCCGACTGGAGAGACGTCACGCGCGTGACGCACCGAAGGAGCAAGGCCCGGGCCGACCGCCCGCGCCGAATCTCTCAGGTACCAAGGACAGGGGGAGCGGCAAGCGAGTGACCCAGGGTCGCTCGCGCCACCTGTCTTTGGAGTGCCTTCCATGAAAGTCATCGTCCTGGGCGCCGGTCTGCTCGGCGTCACTTCAGCCTACTTCCTGCGCCAGCAGGGCCACGACGTCACCGTCATCGACCGCCAGGCTTCGCCGGCCGCGGAAACCAGCTTCGCCAACGGCGGGCAGATCTCCGTGAGCCACGCCGAGCCCTGGGCCAACCCGAGCGCGCCGCTGAAGGTGCTGAAGTGGCTGGGCCAGGAAGACGCGCCGCTGCTCTTCCGCATCCGCGCCGACATGCGCCAGTGGCTGTGGGGCCTGCAGTTCATGCGCGAGTGCACGCCGGCGCGCACGCGCCACAACATCGAGCAGATCGTGCGCCTGGGCACCTACAGCCGCGACACGTTGCAGCAGCTGCGGCGCGACATCGGCATCGCCTACGACGAGCGCACCCAGGGCATCCTGCACTTCTACACGAGCCAGAAGGAGTTCGACGGCGCCGAGGCCCCGGCCGCGCAGATGCGCGCACTGGGCTGCGACCGGCGCGTGATCTCGGCCGACGAAGCGGTGGCACTCGAACCCGCGCTGCGCCACATCCGCCCGCAACTCGCCGGTGCGACCTACACCGCCGAGGACGAATCGGGCGATGCCAACCGGTTTGCGCGCGAGCTGGTGGCACGCTGCCGCGCCGACGGCGTGGAATTCCTGATGAGCCACACCGTGACCGCGCTGCGCGAGGCGGGCGGGCAGATCGACCACGTCGAGGTCACCGACGCCGAGGGCCGCTTCCAGCGCGTGCGCGGCACGGCCTATGTGCTGGCGATGGGCAGCCTCAGCCCGCTCTACGCCGCGCCGCTGGGCATCCGGCTGCCGATCTACCCGGCCAAGGGCTACTCCGTGACGATGCCGGTGAAGGACGCCTCGATGGCGCACCAGGTGTCGCTGACGGACGACGAGTACAAGCTGGTCTTCTCGCGCCTGACCACACCGGCGACGGCATCGGCGCCTGGGGGCGACCGCCTGCGCATCGCCGGCACGGCCGAACTCAACGGCTACGACCGTGACCTGAACCGCGTGCGCTGCGAGGCCATCGTGCGCCGCACCGAAGAACTCTTTCCCGGCGCCGGCGACGCCACGCAGGCGCAGTTCTGGACCGGGCTGCGGCCGGCGACGCCGTCGAACGTGCCCATCATCGGCCGCTCGCGCATCACCAACCTGTACCTCAACACCGGCCACGGCACGCTGGGCTGGACCCACTCCTGCGGATCGGGCAAGAGCATTGCGCGCATCGTCAGCGGGCTGGCCCCCGAAGTCGACTTTGCGTTTGTCGGCGCGCCGGCGCGCGACGCGCGGGTCACTGGCGTCCACCAGCCGGCCTGAGCGGCCGCGCGCCGCAGCGGCGGCAGGCGCAGGGACCGCCCTGCCCTGCGCCGCCCCGTCTGCCGCTGCCGCAGCCACAGCTGAGGGTTAGCCCGGAAAGTCCCCCTCGAGGTGCATGTGTACATTCTTGTATACCTGTTTGCGTGCCAAGAGGAGACAAGACCATGGACATCCGAAATCCTTCGCCGGGCCTCTACAACGAGGACCTCGCGCCCACGAAAGAGCGTCGTTGGGGCGCCTTCAGCATCTTCAACGTCTGGACATCGGACGTGCACAGCCTGTGGGGCTACTACCTGGCCGCCAGCCTGTTCCTGCTGTGCGGCAGCTTCACCAACTTCCTGATCGCGATCGGCCTGTCCTCGCTGGTCATCTTCTTCCTGATGAACCTCATCGGCTATGCCGGCGAAAAGACCGGCGTGCCCTATCCCGTGCTCGCGCGCGCCTCGTTCGGCGTGTGGGGCGCCAACCTGGCCGCGCTGGTGCGTGCGGTGGTGGCCTGCTTCTGGTACGGCGCGCAGACGGCCGCCGCCTCGGGCGCGATGGTCGCGCTGCTGATCCGCAGCGACGGCATGCTCGAGTTCCACAAGAACGTGCACGTGCTCGGTCACAGCGGGCTGGAGGTGATCTGCTACGTGATCATCTGGGCGCTGCAGCTGCTCATCATCCAACGGGGTATGGAAACCGTGCGGCGCTTCCAGGACTGGGCCGGACCGGCCGTGTGGATCGCCATGCTCGTGCTGGCCGTGGGCCTCATCGTCAAGGCCGGCGGCTTCTCGTTCGACCACGGCATCCCGCAGCAGGTGCTGCTGGAGAAGACCAAGGATGCCGGCGTCAGCGGCGAGCCGGGTTCGTTCTGGGCGCTGATGGCCGTGGGTGCCACCTGGATCACCTACTTCGCTGCGCTGTACCTGAACTTCTGTGATTTCTCGCGCTACGCCAAGGACAAGGCCGCGGTGCGCACCGGCAACCTGTGGGGCCTGCCGGTGAACCTGATCGCCTTCACGCTGGTGGCCGGCATCACGACCATCGCCGCGTACAAGGTCTACGGCGAAGTCCTGCTGCACCCCGAGCAGATCTCGTCGAAGTTCGACAGCTGGTTCCTGGCCCTGCTGGCGGCCGTGACCTTCGCGGTGGCGACGCTGGGCATCAACGTGGTGGCCAACTTCGTCTCTGCCGCGTTCGACATCTCGAATACCTTCCCCAAGGCCATCAGCTTCAAGAAGGGTGGCTACATCGCCGCGGGCATCGCGCTGGTGCTCTATCCCTTCGCGCCCTGGGAGGGCAACGCCGCCAGCTTCGTCAACGGCATCGGCGCAACCATGGGCCCGCTGCTGGGCGTGATCCTGGTCGACTACTACCTGATCGCCAAGGGCCACATCAACATCCAGGCCCTGTACCAGGAGCATGGTGAATACCGCTACGAAGGCGGCTGGAACGTCAACGCGCTGGTGGCCACGGGAGTCGGTGCGGTGTTCTCGACCATCCTGCCCAATTTCACCCAGCTCCTACCGGCCTGGTGGGGCACCTACGGCTGGTTCTTCGGCGTGGCCATCGGCGGGGCCGTGTATTACGTGATGACGCTGATGCGCCCGCGGCGCATCGCCAGTGCGACGCGCGCGCAGCACGCGTAAGCCTGCCAAGGGTGTGGGGCGGCCAGAATCGCCGCCCCAACATCCACCTTCCGGCAGCCCGCGACCCACGATGGAGAGCAAGGCCGAGATCGCCGAACGCGTCGTCGAGGCCATCCTCTGTCGCAGGATCCAGCCTGGCGAGCGCCTGGGCGAGCAGGAGATCGCCGACCTGTTCGGCGTCAGCCGCACGCTGGTGCGCGAAGCCCTGATGACCCTGAAGGCGCGCGGTTTTGTCACCGTGCGCCCGCGCAGCGGCTGGTACGTCGCCGAGCCCTCCTTCGACGAAGCCATCGAGACCTACGCGGCACGCCGCGTGATCGAGACCGGCATGCTGCGCGACGCCGGCCGGCCGCTGCAATCGGTCATCCGCCGGCTGCGCCAGCATGTGGCCGATGAGCGCGAGGTCATCGCGAATGCCGATGCCGGGACACGCAGCGTGGCGCTGGCGGACTTCCACGTCTGCCTGGCGGATTGCCTGGGCAACCGGCTGCTCACCGCGATGATGGTGGACCTCTCGGCGCGCACGACGCTGGTGTCGGCGCTGTACCAGTCGACCACCGAAGCCCAGGTCAGCAACGACGACCACGCGGCCATCGTCGACGCACTGGCCGAAGGCGACAACGCAAAAGCCGAAGCCTTGATGCGTCAACACATCGACACCCTGGCCGCGCGCCTGGACGAATCGCTGGCCGGCGCCGGCCGTCCGGGCGAGCGCCTGCGCGCGGCGCTCACGCCCACCGCACCCGCAGTGGACGCGCCCGGCACGGCAGCCTCTTCGGCGAAGCCGGGCCGCGGCCGGCGCCGCAAGCCCGCCATCCGATAGCCTCGCAGCCCGGCAGCCGGACGTCCCGGGCCGCGCCTGGCGCAGCGCGCAGGGATACTGCACCCGCAGGCCACTGGCGGCCTGCGAAGGCGTGAGCGAACCCCACCCCATGTCATCAGCAGGAAAACGGCAGACCTGGCTCGGTATCGCATTCGTGATCAGCGCGGCCAGCTGCTTCGCGACCATGGACACGATGGTCCGCTACATCGGCGCGTATTTTTCGGTCTCCGTGGTCCTGTGGGCGCGCTACGGCCTGCACGCGGCCATCATGACCGTGTGGATCGCGCTGTCGGCGAAGCGCTCGTTCAGAAGCGCCAACCCGATGTTCCAGATCGCGCGTGGCACGCTGCTGGCGTTTTCGTCGTCGATGGCCTTTGCCGCGCTGCGGCGCATGCCGGTGGCCGAGTTCACCTCGATCGTGATGCTGACGCCGGTGCTGGCCACGCTCATCGCCTGGCTCTGGCTGCACGAGCGCGTCTCGGGCCTGCGCTGGGTGCTGGTGGTCGGCGGGTTTGTCGGCGCGCTGATCGTCATCCGCCCGGGCAGCGGCATCATCGGCTGGGCCGCCCTGCTGCCGCTGGCCGCGGCCTTCTCCAATGCGGCTTTCCAGATCATGACCAGCCGCTTCGCCCCGCACGAAGACCCGTTCACGACGAACTTCTACACCGGCGTGACGGGCATGACGATCGCCACGCCGCTGCTGCTGGCCAGCGCGGCCGATCCGCTGGAGGTCCTGGTCTCCGCTGCGCCGATCCTGGTCATCGCCCTGGTGGCGGTGGCCGTGCTGGGCACCACCGGGCACCTGCTGCTCATCCTGGCACTGGGCAAGGCGCCCGCCTCGACGCTGATGCCTTTCCAGTACGTGCAGCTCGGCGTGGCCGCGCTGGCCGGCTACGTGGTGTTCGGGCTCTCGCCGGATGGCTGGAGCTGGTTCGGCATGGCCATCATCGGCGTGTGCGGCGCGGCCAGCGCCTGGCTGAACGTGCGTGCCGCCGCGGACCGCCACCGTCCGGTCAGTGCGGTGCAGGCCGATACCGTATCGGAGTGATGGCGCCGCTGCGCGGGCGAACGGTCGCGCGAATCGGCACGCCAACGGCGATCGGGCGGATGCGGTGCCGAAGCCAGGCCCGCGCGCCGGGAACTCAAGGCCCGACCAGATGCCCCAGCAGGCTGTCCGGCACATCGATGGGCAGATCGAGCAGCAGGTAGGACAGCGCCTTGCCATGGCTGTCCAGATTGAGCGCGTCGTTGACACCGCCGTCGAGCACCTCGTCGAGCACGAAGTTCATCGCCTGCAGCCCGGTCACCAGGTAGCGCGTGACCGCCGTCGGCCGGCGATGCGCGAACTGCCGGGCCACGGCCGCTTCGGTGACCTGCTCGACCAGCAGATCCCACAGCGCCGGGTGCCAGGCGATGACGCTGATGTTCGAGCGGTTGCCCTTGTCGCCGGCGCGGCCATGCGCCGCGCGATGCAGTGCCACGATCATGCGCGTGCTCCCGGTGCCACGAAGCGGAAACTGCCCGGCACCTGCTCGCGCGGCATCAGGCAGGAGACGGTGCCCAGCCGCGGCCGCATCGCGGTGCGCACGCCGCCGCCGCCGGCCGGGCCGCAGCAATACAGCGCGGTCACCTCGCGCACCAGGCGTTCCGCGCCGGCACGCTCGTCGTGGCGCAAGGCCGCACGCAGGCGCACGTCGCGTGCGCCGCCGTCGGCCTGCGCGGCCAGCCACCGGCCGTCGTCATCGGCAAAGACACTCGACACGCCAATGAGGTCCACGCGCAGGCTGCCCAGGCCGGCCAGGCGTTCGCGCAGCACCTCGGCCGCGAGCCGCGCGCGGCCCTCGGCGCGCGCACCGGCGTACGAGATCTCGCCTTCGGCCAGCCAGCCGGTCTCGTGGCACACGTTGACCTTCAGCGTCGCCGGTCGCGGGTGGCCGCGCACGCCCTCGAGCCGGACGCGGTTCTCGCCGACCTGGCGCACGCGCGCGCCGCTGATATCGGCCACGACGTCCGGGGTCAGGTAGGCCGCCGGGTCGTGCACCTCGTAGAGCAGCTGCTCCTTGACAGTGTGTTCGTCCACACAGCCGCCGGTGCCCGGGGGTTTGGTGATGATGCAGTGGCCATCGGCATCCAGTTCGGCGATGGGATAGCCCACATGCGCGAGGTCCGGCACGTCCTTGACACCGGGGTCCGCGTAGTAGCCACCGGTGACCTGGGATCCGCATTCCAGCAGGTGCCCGGCCATCGTGGCGCGGGCCAGGCGCTCCCAGTCGTCGATGGCCCAGCCGAAGTGCGCCAGCGCGGGTCCCACCGTCAGCGAGGGATCGGCCACGCGCCCGCACACAACGATCTGCGCGCCGGCCTTCAGCGCCTGCGCAATCGCCTCGGCCCCGAGGTAGGCGTTGGCGGCGACGGTGCGCAGCGTGCCGGCCCGCTCGCCCAGCGCCGCGGCCAGCGCGTCGCGATGCGCCGGCCCGCTGACATCGTCGCCTTCGACAACCGCCACACGCGGCGCCGGCAGGCCGAGTTCGCGCGCCAGCGCATGGATGCAGCGCGCCGCACCTTCGGGGTTGGCCGCGCCGAAGTTGCTGACGATGCGGATGTCATGGGCCAGGCACTTGGCCAGCACCGGCCGCAGCAGCTCGTCGAGCAAGGGCTCCCAGCCGCTGTCAGGCTGGGTGCGACGCGCCAGCTGCGCCAGCGCCAGGGTGCGTTCGGCCAGCGTCTCGAAGATCAGGCAGGCAGGGCCGCCGGCCGCGATCAACGCGTCCACGATGGGCAGCGCGGCGTCCGTGCGGTCACCGGAGAACCCGGCGGCACAGCCGATGCGAAGCGTGCGGGTGTCCATGCGTCTCCTCTGGCGGGCTCGTCCTGTCCCACAGGCAGGCATTGTGGGCCGCGGCCTCGGCGTTGACATCGCATCATGCCCCGATGCCTGCCGGCACCCCCGTACAGGCCACGGTCGGGCACTGGCTTGCCTGTGTCGCGCGCGGGCGCCCTTCGATCTGGTGTGTCATGGGCGTGCGGGGCGACCGGACAGCACCGGCAGGTGCGGGCAGGACCGGATCACCACCACGCCATCGGCCGCCTGCGGCATCCAACGGCTCAGCGGCTGGCAGCGGGCGTCGATGCACAACTCGTAGCTCGCCACGTAGGGCGACTGCGCCAGCCGCAGTGCCGGCAGCGGCCCGAGCGCGGGCGTGTAATGCCAAACGCCGTGGATCAGCCGCGCGCCTTCGGGCGGGTCCATGCCGGCGCCGCTGCCGCGGATGCGTGCTTCGGTCAGGCGCAAGTGCTGGCCTTCGATGCGGTAGTCCTCTTCCCAGCGGATCTTCTCGATCGAATGCGTCCAGCCCAGCGTGAAGCCCTGCACCGCCAGTGCCAGCACCGCACCGCCCGCGACGATGCACAGCGCCATCAGGTCTCAGGCCCCGACTTCGGCGCGCGCCGCCGGTGGCGCCACAGGTGCCAGGCAAACAAGACAGCAGTCAGTGCAAAGCCGGCCTGATCGGTCAGCGGCACCGCCGCCACCAGCAGCGCGGCCGCGACAAACGCGCAAAGGCGTTCGGCCATGTTCAGCGGCCCGTGCAGATGGCCCACCACCACCGCCGCCCACAGCGCGATGGCCAGCAGCGCCTTGAAAAAGACATAGGCGATGGCCAGCGCCCCGGCACCGCCCTGCATCATCAGCGCCGGGTCGTAGACCGCCATGTAGGGCACCACGAAGCCGGCAATGGCGATCTGCGTGGCCTTGACGCCGGTGCGCATCGGCGGGGCTCTCGATATCGATGCGGCGGCAAATGCCGCCAGCGCCACGGGCGGCGTGAGGTCGGCCATGATCCCGAAGTAGAAGACGAACATGTGGCTGACGATCAGCGGCACGCCCAGCTTCAGCAGTGCCGGTGCGGCGATCGAGCTGGTGATGATGTAGTTGGGGATCGTGGGGATGCCCATGCCCAGCACCAGGCACACCAGCATCGTCATCAGCAACGACAGCAGCAGGCTCTTTTCGCCCACCGACAGGATGTAGCCCGCGAACGTGGAGGCCGCGCCGGTCAGCGTGAGGACGCCGATGATCACGCCGACGATCGCGCAGGCGATGCCCACGCCCAGCGCATGCCGGGCGCCATCGACCAGGCTGTCCATCAGCTTGCGCAGCGTGCTGCGGCCGTTGCGGAACCAGGCGCAGGCAAAAACCAGCAGCGCGATCAGTCCCAGCACGGGCTGGATGCCCCACTTCACGAAGGTCGATGCGCCCAGTCCCACGGCCACCCAGAAGACATAACGAAAGGCCATGGTCGAGGTGCGCGCCGCCAGCGCCACGCCCAGGATCATGATGGCCGTCAGCGCCAGACCCATCATGCCGGCGAACATCGGCGTGAAGCCGTGGAACAGCATGTAGACCAGCGCCGCCAGCGGCAGCACGAGGTACCAGTTCTCCTTCAGCGCAATCCAGGGATCGGGGCACTGGTCCTTGGGCAGGCCCTTTAGGCCCGCCCGCGCGGCCTCCTGGTGGACCATCACGAACGCGGTGAAGTAGTAGAGGAAGGCCGGGATCAGCGCGGCCTTGACGATCTCCGCATAAGGCACGTTCAGCGTCTCGGCCATGATGAAGGCCACGGCGCCCATGACCGGCGGCATGATCTGCCCGCCCATGCTGGCGGTGGCCTCCACGGCGCCGGCAAAGACCGGGCTGTAGCCGAAGCGCATCATCAGCGGGATCGTGAACTGGCCGACCGTCAGCACGTTGGCCACGCCCGAGCCGGAGATCGTGCCCATCATCCCGGAGGAGATCACGGCCACCTTGGCGGGGCCGCCCTGGGTGTGGCCGACCAGGCCCAGCGCCAGGGCCGTGAACAGCTTGATCATCCCCGCGTGCTCGAGAAAGGCGCCGAACAGGATGAACAGGAAGATGTAGGTCGCCGACACCAGCGTGGGGATGCCGTAGAGGCCTTCGGTGCCGAAGCCGAGCTGATCGACGATCTGCGAGAACGCAAACGGCCGGTGCGCGACGACCTCCGGCAGGTACTGGCCGAACAGGCCGTACAGCAGGAAGGCGGCGCAGACGAGCGGCAGCGCCAGGCCCAGCACCCGGCGCGCCGCTTCGAAGACCAGCACGATGGTGATCGTGCCCACCACGAGGTCGGCCGTGGTGGGCGTGCCGGCACGCGCGATGAGATCGGCCTCGTAGATCCACTGGTAGAAGGCCAGCCCGAAGCCCAGCAGACCGAACAGGCAGTCCAGCACGGGCAAGCGGCGCAGCGGCGCAGTCGCCACGGAACGCCGGCGCGCGGGATACAGCAGGAAGACCAGCAACAGCAGGAAGCCCACATGCAGCGCGCGCATGATCAGGCTCGACAAGGGCGCAAACGCGGCCACCACGAGCTGGTAGCTCGAAAACAGCAGCGCCACGGCGGTGACGAGCCTGGCCGCCGTGCCGGCCAGCTGACGCTGGTCGCTGTGTGCCTGCACCGCCACGGGCGGCTCGAGGGGCGGCTCGATGGGCCCGGCCGCCGGCGCGTCTGGTGCGTTCATGTCGGATGCGCCGGCGGGCCTGCGGCTACTTCAGCATGCCGACTTCGCGGTAGTACTTTTCCGCGCCCGGGTGCAGCGGCAGCGGCATGCCCTTGAGTGCGTTTTCCTTCTTGATGCCCTTGCCCGCGGCGTGGGCCGCGACCAGCGCATCGAGGTTTTCCCACAGCGCCTTGGTCACCTTGTAGACGGTGTCGCTGGACAGGCTGGCGCGCGTGACCAGGAAGTTCTGGATGGCGATGCTGGGCACGTCCTGGTCCTGACCTTCGTAGGTGCGGGCCGGGATGACGGCGGGCTGGTAGGCCGCATCACCTACCTTGGCCACCACGGCGGGCGGAATGGGAATGACGACGATCTTCATCGAGGCCGACAGGTCGCGCAGCGAGGCCACGCCCAGGCCGGCGGACTGCAAGGTGACATCGAGCTGGCGGTTCTTCATCAGCTCCACCGATTCGCCGAAGGGCAGGTATTCCACCTTCGAGAAGTCGTCGTAGCTCAGACCGGCGGCGCGCAGCACGGCGCGCGCATTGAGTTCGGTGCCCGAGCGCGGCGCGCCCACCGAGATGCGCTTGCCCTTGAGATCAGCCAGCGTGCGGATGCCGGAATCGGCGCTGGCGACGATCTGGATGTAGTTGGGGTAGATACCGGCCAATCCGCGCAGCTGGTTCAGCGGCTTGGGAAATCCGGCCTCGGCATCGCCCTTCCACGCGTCGGACAGCGCGTCGCCCAGCGTGAAGGCCACTTCGCCGCGGCCGGCCTGCAGCAGGTTGAGGTTTTCGGCCGACGCCTTGGTGGACTGCACCGAGGCCTTGGCCTCGGGGATGGCCTTGCCGAAGACCTGGCTCAGCGCCACGCCCATCGGGTAGTAGATGCCGCTGGTGCCACCGGTCAGCACGTTGATGTATTCGACGGCGTGGGCGGCAGGCATCCACATGAGTGCGGCCAGCGCCATCAGCGCGGTACGCCAAATTCTTGAAATCATGGCAGGAACTCCTTTGACGGAATCGGCAGTGGACGCAGGCCCGAGGCACGCGCGGCCAGTGAACCCGCCGCAGTCTGGGCAACCCGTGTCGGCCACGTAAGTGGCCACGGTCATCGCCGGGGCAGGCGGTACGTCACGGCCTGCGGCCGTGCAGCCACGCAGACATGAAGAAAGTCATGTGACGCAGCCTGGCGCGACCACGGGCTCGACCTGGATTGCCATGTGCCGCGTTGCCATCAGCGTTCGCAGGGTGTTTGCAGATGCGAATGACTCGCATTACGATGGTTGCGCCGATTGCCGAACAACCCCTGCTCCCGCCACCTCCGAAGGAACCTGCCCGTGCGTACGCAACGATGTTTCTTCCCGATCCTGTTGCTGGCCGCGAGCGTGCTCCTGCTCGGCGGCACCGCCCGGGCCGCGGATACGGAGGTGCCCTTGGTGATCAAGAACCACCGCTTCGAACCGGTCGAGTTGAAGGTCGCTGCCGGCCAGCGCATCAAGCTGGTCGTGCACAACCAGGACAGCACGCCCGAGGAGTTCGAGAGCCATTCGCTGAACCGCGAAAAAGTCATCCCGGGTGGCGGCAAGGCCACGATCTTCATCGGCCCGCTCAAGCCCGGCCGCTACGACTTCTTTGGCGAGTACCACGAAGCGACCGCCAAGGGCGTCGTCCTGGCCGAGTGACCGGGCCGCCCACGCCATGTTCGCCGCAGCCCTGATCGTCTTCCGCGAAACGCTCGAGGCCGCGCTCTTTGTCGGGATCATCGCCGCCGCCACGAAGCTGCTGCCGCGGCGCAGTGGCTGGCTGGCTGGCGGCGTGGCCGCGGGCGTGGCCGGCGCCTTGCTGCTGGCCCTGACCGCACGACAGGTCAGCGCCTGGGCCGACGGCATCGGCCAGGACCTGGTGAACATCGCCATCCTGGCCGTCGCGTTGACGATGCTGGTGTGGCACTGCGTGTGGGTCTCCACCCATGGCCGGCAGATGGCGATGGACGCGCGCCGGATCGGCCACTCGTTGCAGGACGGGCCACGCAAGCCCTGGGCACTGTCCGTCGTGGTGGCGCTGGCGGTGCTGCGCGAAGGGGCCGAGACCGTGCTCTTCGTCGCCGGCTCCGTGACCGGCGGCAGCCCGGTCGGCACCGCGTCGGTGCTGCTGGCCTGCGCGCTCGGTCTGGCCGCCGGCGCCGTGGTGGGCGTGGGCCTGTACGCCGGCCTGTCGCGCATTCCCACGCAGAAGCTCTTCACCGCCACGAATGTGCTGATTGCCCTGCTGGCCGCGTCGATCGCCAGCCAGCTGGCCCGCGCGCTGGCGCAGGCCGGGCTGATCGAGCTCGGTTCGGCGCCGCTGTGGGACAGCTCAGCCTGGTTGTCCTCGGACTCCGCGCTGGGCACGCTGCTGCACGCATTGGTTGGCTACGACGCGCGGCCGTCGGCCTTGCAACTGGTCTTCTATCTCGCCGTACTGGCCAGCATCTACATCGGCACGCGAGTGGTGACGCGCCAGCTCAGCATCCACGCCCTGCCCCAGCGCACCGAGGCGACCTGACGTCATCGTCGACGTGTCACGTCGTCTGGGCCTGCGGGACCGGGACGGCGCGCCGCTGATCGGGTTCTCCGAGCCCCGGTAGGCTTTCCACGAATGGCGCCGGGTCTCCAAAGCGCCGGCCTCGTGACGACTCGGGCATGAGCCACGAGTTGATCCTGGACATGGGCGCCGTGCACTGGCCCTGCACCGCGCAACACGCCCGTGGCGCTGAGGCGGCTGGGCTTCGACACGCCTGAGCCCTGGCTGGTGGCCCGCACGCACGAGCTGGACGGCCCGGTCGCAGCGCCCTATGCAGGCCGCCGCCTCGTGCGCTGAGGCGGCCGGATGCAGGCACCATCCGTGGTTCCACGAACTGCAGTCCTCTAGAGGACTAGATACAGTACGGCAACCATGAACGTCCCTCACCCCGCGCTCGCCGAATCCGAACCCGGGCTCAGCCGTTATGCGGCGCTGGCCGGCGCGCTTCGGCGGCGCGTGATCGATGGCGAATGGCCGGCAGGTACCGCCCTGCCCGCGGAAACACGCCTGGCCACCGAACACGGCGTCGCGCTGGGCACCTTGCGCCGGTCGCTGGAACTGCTGGCCGAGCAGGGCCTGATCGAGCGCCGCCACGGCAAGGGCACCTTCGTGCGCATGGGCTTGAGCGGCGCGACCATGATGCGATTCTTTCGCTTCGGTTCCGGCGACGGCGAAGTGCCGCAGTCGCGCATCCTGTCGCGCCAGACGGTCGTCGCATCGCCCGAAGTGGCGCGGCGGCTCGGCATCGCCCGGGGCGATCCGGTCCTGCGCTTGCAGCGCCTGCGGTCGCTGGGCGGGCAGCCCCGCCTCGTCGAAGAAATCTGGCTGCCGCTGCCGCTGTTTGCCGGCTTGCTCGATGCGCCGACGGCGCAGTGGGGCGACCTGCTCTACCCGCTTTTTGCCGAACGCTGCGGCGTGGCGGTGGCACGCGCCACCGACGAGATCGGCTTTGCGCCCCTCACCGCAGCGCAGGGCCGCAGCCTGGAGCTCTCCGCCGGGCACCCGGGCGTGGCCGTCACGCGCCAGGCCTTCGACTTCAGCGGGCGCTGCGTCGAACTGCGCATCACGCGCGGCGACGCTTTCGCCTTTCACTACACCGTCACGATCACCTGAAGCCCCAAGGAGACTGCCCGATGACCCGACTTCAACCCACGCGCCGCCAATTCCTGGCCGCATCCGGCGCCGCATCCGCCACGCTGGCATGGCCGGCGCTCGCCGCGGGCGACATCGCTGGCGGAAAGCCCATCACCCTGCTGGTGTCCTACCCGGCCGGCGGCGGTGCCGACGCGATGGCCCGGCTCATTGCACCGAAGATGGCCGAAATCCTCGGGCAGCCCGTCATCGTCGAGAACAAGGCGGGCGCCAGCGGCACGCTGGCCGCCGGCCAGGTGGCGCGCGCCACGCCGGACGGCTCGACCTTGCTGCTCGATGCGTCGTCCTTTGCGGTCAACCCGGCGCTGTTCCCGAAGCTGCCCTACGACAACGACAAGTCGTTCGTGCCGATAGGCGTGCTCGCGCAGTTCCCGAACGTGCTGGTGTGCACGCCCAGCTTCGAAGCCCGCAGCGTGGCCGATGTGCTGCGCCTGGCGCGCGCCAAGCCTAACGGCCTGGCCTATGCGTCGTCGGGCAACGGCTCGGCCCAGCACCTGGCCGGCGCGCTGTTCGAGCAACTCGCCAAGGTCGAGCTGACGCATGTGCCCTACCGCGGCGGCGGCCCTGCCCTGAACGATGTCATGGGTGGGCAGGTGCCGCTGTTCTTTGCCAACGTCGCCTCCGGGCTGGGGCAGATCCAGTCGGGCCGCCTGCGCCCGCTGGCCGTGACCGCCGCCACACGCTGCCGTGCACTGCCCGAGGTGCCGACGATGGCCGAGGCCGGCGTGCGCGGGCACGAGGTGCTGGAGTGGAACCCGATACTCGCGCCGGCCGGCATCGCCCCGGCGGTGCGTGACAAGCTGGCCGCCACGGTGCAGCGCGTGATGAGCGATCCCGAGGTCCTGGGACGTGTGCGCGCGCTGGGCGGCGATGTCTTCACCGGCGATCCGGCCCGTTTCCTGCGCGAGCAGCAGACGCTGTGGGCCCGCGTGATCAAGGAGCGGGGAATCACCCGTGAGTGAGGGCTGGGACTGCCACGTCCACGTCTTCGACGCGTCGGCCGCGGCACGCAGCGGGCACTACCAGCCGGTGGATCGACCGCTGTCGCAGATCGAGGCACTGGCCCAGTCCCACGGCATCGCGCATCTCGTGCTGGTGCAGCCCAGCGTCTACGGCACGGACAACGGCGTGATGCTGCGCGCGCTGTCCGTCGAGCCCGGGCGCCACCGCGGTGTGGCCGTCGTTGCCGACGACGTGACGGATGCCGAACTCGACGCGATGCACGCGCTGGGCGTGCGCGGCGTGCGCTTCAATCTCGTCTCGCCGGTTGGCGAGCGTGACGCGTCCGACCAGCGCCTGTCCGCGCTGGCACCGCGGTTGAAGCGGCTGGGCTGGCACGTGCAGTGGTACACCCGCGCTGATCAACTGCCGGAAATCGCACAGATGCATGGGACACACCATCTGACCTGCATGCTGGACCACCTGGCCGGCTTCGGCGCGCTCGTGGCCGGCGACCACCCCGCCTGGCGCGCCGCCGAGGCCCTCGCCGCGCGGGGCGCCTGGCTCAAGCTCTCGGGCTGGTACCGGCTCGATGCACCCGCACCCTATGCCGTGCTGCTGCCGCACATCCAGCGGCTTGCGGCGCTGTTCGGCGAGCGCCTGGTCTGGGGATCGGACTGGCCGCACACGATGTTCGCGCCCGATGCGCTGCCCTCCTACAGCTCGACCCTGCAGCCGCTGGTGGATGCGCTGGGCCCGGAAAGGGCGCAGGCCATCTGCAACCGTCGACCCGACATCTACGTGTAGACCCATGCCGCGCCAGACCGATTCCATCGACGCGCTGGTGGGTCGAAGCGAGAGGTCCGTGTCCAAGATGAACGGACCGGGGCGGGTGCCGCCCAGCGCGGTGCTCGTGTGGTCAATGGTTGGGCATTCCCGTCACGGCGCCGGCAGTTGCCGAACCGTGGCCCGGCCATGGGCTGCGCGCTGCGCCGTGCACCGTCGGGGTTGAGCGGTCGGCTCACTCGAGACGGGGCTGCGGCGCGGGCTCATCCAGCACCCGATAGCCCCGGCGCATCCGGCGCCGGGCTTCGCGCTGCTGCATGTCGATGGCCTCGGGCAAGGACGTTGCCTGCACCGCCTGGTGGCCGCCGCGGCGGCTGCCGCGGCCGCCCCACGCCTTCAGCAGTTCCCAGTCACCGAACAGATTGGTCTGCACGCAGAGCAGGTAGAAGCGGGTGTCGGTGACCCACAGCTGCGGTCGTGTGTGGGCGGTACGGGACATCGTGCACCTCCGTGTTCGTGAGGTTCCCACAATAGTGTCTCATCGGGTGAGACATCTGCGCCGCGGCCACGCGGGGTGAGGCGCTGCGCAGCGCGTGCGAGCCAAGCGCGAGGCCCAGGCGGCGGGCAAGAACCCGGGATCGGAAGGCGGCGACACGATGTGCCGCTGCGCGGTCGGGTCGGCCGTCAACCGCCCGTGCGTTTGACCCGGAACCCCTCGGCGGTTAGCCAGGTCATCACACGCTCGACGTGGTCGCCTTGCAGCTCCAGGCGCGCCTCCTTGGCGGTGCCGCCGGCGCCACAGGCGGTGCGCAGGCGTTTGCCCAGCGCCGCCAGCGCCGCATCGTCCAGCGGCAGGTCGCGCACCACGGTGACCACCTTGCCGCCGCGGTGCTGCTTTTCGCGCGAGACCCGAACGGTGCCGTCAGCCGCAGGCGCACGTTGGGCCGGCTGGTGACAGGTGCAGGCAGCCACCGGCTGGCGGCAGCCCGGGCACATGCGGCCCGCTTCGGTGGAGTAGACGAGGCCGCCGGTAGGGGTCTTCTTCATGGGGCTTGCGTGGCCAGTGGCCGTTCACGTGGGCTGCGCACGGCGTTCACGGCGCCGGACGGTGGGCCAGTTCAGCCGCGACGGCCAGCAGGGCCTGCGCATCGGGCTCGTCCCAATGTTCGCCGTGGGCGCCGACGGCGTAGGTACGCACGACCTCCATCACGACCAGCGGATGTGTCCACCCGCTCTGCCGCAGCCGCCGCAGCACGCTGGGGTGGACCTTGCGGGCTTCCAGGTCGTCCTCGACGGTGGCCACCAGCGACTGCAGCGCAGGCGGCGACAAGGCGGCGATCTCCTGCTTCAAGCCATCGACCCGGCGTTCGCGCCAGACCGCCACCCATTCCGCCTTCACCTTCTGCGGGGCCGCTGCGGGCACGGGCTCGGGAGGCTGCATCGCCGCGGGCGGGGGTGCATGCCCCAGCAGCGCACGTGCATAGCGCGAGGGATCCTTCAGCGGCTCGGGAAAGCTCGACGCGGCACGCCGCTGCAGGGCCGGCAGCATGCCGGCAAACGCCTCTTCGCCGTATTCCTCGATGAGCCGCTCGGCGACCGTGTCACCGACGCCCAGTTCCGCGGCGCGCTTGACCAGCGACAGGTCCACCGGACGCCGCATCTCCGACAGCGGCAAGGCGCTCTGCCGCTTGGGCGTGATCGCAAACTGGATCTCCTCGATAAAGCGCCCTCGCCGGTGCTCGATGAGCTCGACGTCCAGGTCGGTGATGGCACTGACCTCGGCCACGGCGCCCTTGAGCGTGTCGCGCTTGAAGAAGCGGTAGTCCAGCTTGGCCAGCTTCTTCTCGTCGGGCGGCTGTCCCGTGAGCACCGGGTGCCACCAGCGCCAGGGGTTTCGTGCCGTGCGGCCCACTTCGCGGTAGCGCGAACAGATTTCGTACAGCGCCACCGCCGCGTGCGAGCGCAGCTGCGTCAGCACCTCCAGGCGCAGCCGCGCGAAGACGGTGGGCTCCAGCAGTTCCTGCTTCAGGTTGATCGCATACGACCACTCGACCCACATCTGGCCGCGGTCCTTGAACAGCCGCGCGTGGGCCAGCAGGCCGCTGACGTTCCAGGCCACGCCCTCCCCTGTCGTCGGCGATTGCCACTCGACGGTGGTGGTGACCATGCCGCGCAGGTGCTTCTTGACCAGCGCCGTGTCGTTGCTGTCGAAGTCCACGCCGCGGATGATCATCTCCAGCGGCGCGCGATACACATCCTGTTCGATGCCCTGGTTCTGGGCCTCGTACAGGAGCACGTTGTAGGCCTTGCGGGCCAGGTAGGTGATGCGCACCGCCTGTGGCACGATGGCCAGGGCGTTCACCGGTTTGCGCAAGAGCTCCGATCGCGGCGGATCGGCCTTGTCCGCGGCACGCACGCGCGTGCGCACGCCGCTGCCCTTGTGGGACTCGCGGCGCGTCTGGTCCCCGCCTTCAGGCGCCGGCGCAGTGCTTTCGCGGCTCATCGCCCGAGAGTAGACCACGCCGGGGCATTGATGTGAAACAGCAGATCACGTCTGTCTGCGGCGGTCGCTGGGCGTCGGCTGCACCCACTTTCCCGGAAAGTCTCACGTGACGCTGCAGTTCACATGACTTGGCAGCGGCGCGCACACTCCCGAAAACTCTCACGTATCGGCGCGCGGTTGGTCCGCGCGGGTCGGACGCGGGCTCTGGCCGTCTCCCGAAAACACTCACATGTCCCGCGCCCGGTCCGCCTTGCGGTTAGGTGCGACTCTTGGACGGCCCTGGAACGCTGCCGCCAACCGGGGCGGCGTGCGCGCTTGGCCGCGTTGGACCTTCAGCTGCTGCGTTCTTGCCGACCGCATTCCTGAAGACTCTCACATGAGGGCCGCTGTGAGGCCATGATGCGGCGCCGGCGCGCCTGCGGCGGGGAACCGGCGTCCGCGGGCCGGTTTCCCGAGAACACGCCGCGGCACGCCCGTAGAGTCTCCGCAGTGGCCCGTGGACACTCCGTTCTATCCCGAAAACCCTCCGTGGCGTCCCGAATGCACTCACGTGGATGGGGCCAAGTGATTGATTTCTAAGGTGATTTGGCGAGCTAAAGGTATTGAAGGGGTTTGTAGGTCTTAAAACAAATCCTGAAGCGGCGGGCGTTGAGTCTTCAAGCGGAGGGTTTGCGGTCGCAGGCTGTTACGGGCTGCAGCATTCCCCACTCATTCGATCATGTTGACGCTCCGATGAGAAATTGACGGAAAATCGTCAACTGATCCCAAAGAACCAGAGTCAGCCCAGATGAGCAAAGTGATCGTCGCGCCGCCCCAACCCATCAGCCTGGCTGATGTCTCGCAGCAAGCCGAACGTGCGCTGCGGATGATGGAGAACATCCGCTCGGCCATGTTGGCGCCCAGCGCCCGCAAGTCGCCACCCATTTTCAACCTCAGCCAACTGGCGGCGCTGTGCGGTATCGAAAAGGGCTCGGCCAACCACCGGCTGTCGCGTGGCGACCTGCCCAGCGGGCGGTTGAACGAAAAGGGCAGCCGCCGGGAATTTACCCTGGAGGAGACGCGTACCTGGGTGCGTGAGCACCGCAAGGACAGCCTTCGGCCTGCCGGTGCCGAGGCCGTGACCGTGGCGATCGGCAACTTCAAGGGCGGCGTCACCAAGACCACGACCGCGGTGACGCTGGCGCAGGGCCTGTCCCTCAAAGGTCACCGTGTACTGGTGATCGACACCGATCCACAGGGCTCGCTGACGACCCTGTTTGGCTTGTTGCCCGACACGGAGGTCGAAGAGAGCGACACGATCCTGCCCCTGGCGCTGGGCACCGAGACCTCGATCCGTTATGCCATCCGCAAGACCTACTGGGACGGCATCGACCTGGTGGCGGCGTCGCCCATGCTCTTCGGCGCGGAGTTTGCGCTGCCGGCGCGGCAGACGAAGGAACCGGGGTTCGAGTTCTGGCGCGTGCTGGATCTGGGCATCGACGATGTGCGTGGCGAGTACGACGTGATCGTCATCGACACCCCCCCTGCCCTGTCCTACGTGACGATCAATGCCTTCC
Source organism: Pseudomonadota bacterium (assembly GCA_963205115.1). Lineage (GTDB taxonomy): Bacteria > Pseudomonadota > Gammaproteobacteria > Burkholderiales > Burkholderiaceae_C > Rubrivivax. Next base: position 27,397 of record CAUJHV010000003.1, read on the forward strand.
TGGCTTCCAACGGCATCATCATGCCGCTGCCGCCCAATGCGCTGGACTTCGCGTCTGCCGCGCAGTTCTGGAGCCTGTTCTCCGACCTCACCTCGCAGCTGCTGTCGCAGCGCGGGCTGACCAAGGCCTTCGACTTCATCCACGTGCTGCTGGCGCGTGTGGACTCGGCCGATGCGGCGACCGACGTGGTGCGCCGGTGGATCGGACAGACCTACGCCGAGAAGGTGCTGCCGGTGGAGATCCCGAAGACGACCGTGACGGGTGTGGCCAGCGCCGAGTTCGGCACGGTCTACGACGTGGCGCGTTACGACGGCAGCAGCCGCACGTTCAAGCGGGCGCGGGATGCCTATGACAGCTTCGTGGGCCATATCGAAGGCTCGATTCGCCAGTCCTGGGCGCGGCAGCTGCGCCAGGAGTGAAGGGGTGTTGAACGGTTCAACACCCCTGAGGCGGGCCGGCGGCGTGGCCGCGGGCCTTCCCTGCCCTGCCCGCGTGATGCCGCTGGGCGGCGGCCCACGGATGTCGCTTTTCCGCTGCAGCGCCACGCCGAGTCGCCCGCGCGCCGGGTTCCCCTCTCCAGGTGTTGAACGGTTCAACACCCTGTCGAACAGGAAACAGCCATGAGCAAGAAGCTAGCCGCCAAAGCCAGCATGATCCAGTTTCCGGGCGATCCGCCCGCGCCTGCCGCAGCCCCGCCTGCCGAAGCGCCGTCTGAAGTGCGCAGCCGCACGGCGCCGGGCACGATGGCGCATTTCTTGGTCGCGCAGTCGGCCGTGACGGGGGAAGTCGAGAGTCTGCGCAGCGAACTCAAGAAGTTCGACGGGGCCGTTCCGACACGCAAACTCGACCCGAAGATCATCCGCCGCTCGCGCTGGGCGAACCGCCACGCCGCCGCCTTTGCCGATCAAGCCTACGAAGAGCTGAAGGGCGAGATCGAATCGTCGGGCGGCAACGTCCAGCCCATCAAGGTGCGCCCGCTGCCTACCCCGGACGAGCAGGGTTGCGAATTCGAGATCGTCTTCGGGCACCGGCGGCACCGCGTGTGCCTGGAGCTGGGCTACCCGGTCCTGACCGTGATCGAGGCCATGGACGACCAGCGGCTCTTCGCGGAGATGGAACGGGAGAACCGCACACGCGCAAGCCTGAGCCCCTGGGAGCAGGGCATGATGTACCGGCGGGCGCTCGATGAAGGTCTCTTTCCTTCGCAGCGGCGGCTGTCGGACGCGCTGGGCGTCGATCTGGCGCTGGTGTCGAAGTCGCTGATGGTCGCGCGGCTGCCGGACGCTGTCGTCGACGCCTTCGAGTCGCCGCTGGTGATCCAGTACCGATGGGCCCAGCCCTTGAGCGAAGCGGTCCAGCGGGACCCGGACGGCATGCTCCAGCGCGCCCGCGCGATTGCAGCCCACGCGGGGCCGCGCCCGGCCAAGGCGGTGCTCGAGCAATTGCTGGGTGGGCCTGCGCGCGCCGCGGCCTTGCAGGCCGGGCCTGTCCAGATCGGAGAGGGCAAGCTGGCGGTGCTGTGGCAGGCCGGACCCAAGGGTGCCGTGCGGATCGATATCCCGGCAGGGGCGCTGACGGCCAAGCAACTGGCGGCGCTTCAGGACTGGTTCAAGCGCGCGCTGACACCGGGTTGAACGGCGCGCGGCCGACGAGTCGCGCGGTGGAGAAGGGGGTGTTGAACGGTTCAACACCCCCCCGTCAGACCCGGCTTGCAGGCCGGCTGAACGGGTCGAACGGCCGTGCACGCGTTGCCGCAGGGCTGGCGCCCGAGCGCCGGGCGAGCCAAAACCCAAGCTCCTGCAGACCGTCGGGCGCGGGACCCAAGCTGCCATCGAGCCGCTGCGATAAAGACCGGCTGAGCCTGCCGCTCAGGCACAGCGTCGATACGCGGCGCCGAATGCCCGCACGTGGTCGCGCGCCTCTGCGCTCAACGCCCTGGCTCGTCCCGCGTCGGCCCTTGGCCCGTGAACGCCAACTGGATCGCGCGGTGCCGACGCCCCTTCTCGGCCCGCACATAGATCGAGGTCGTGGCCAGGCTCTCGTGACCCAGGTTCGCCTGAAGCACGTCCTGCGGCACGCCCCGCGCCGCCGCGTGCGAGCCATAGGTGTGCCGCAGCCAGTGCGTGGAGGCCTGCCGGATGCGCTCGGCCGCGCGCTTGTCCTGCGCATACACGGCGGTCGCGCAACGCCCAAAGGCGTCGACCAGGATGTCGTAGATACGCGCCGGCGTCAGCGGCGTTTCCTGCGCGAGCTGGCTGAGCAAGGGCGCCGCCGGGTCGTTGTCCTGCGGGTTCTGATGAAGCCCGCGCGCACCCAAGTACTGTTCCAACGCCTGCACCGCCGCATCGGGCAGCGGCACCTCGCGCCACTTGTTGCGCTTGCCCAGGACCATGATCGACCAGGCCATGTCCGCGCCGTCCGGGCCGTCGTCCAGCGCCTCGTGGCGCAACCAGGCCAGGCGCGCCGCCGAGAGCTCGGCCAGCCGCATGCCGGTCATGTAGGCGAAGTTCAGCAGGAAACGCAGCCGCGACGTCGCAGGGCAGGGCGGTTCGTCCAGCAGCCAGGCCTGCACCAGCGTCCATTGCTTCTGGCTCAGGGCCCGCAAGGTCGGCATCGAGGGCGCATCGGCGCGCTGCGGCACGTCGTCCCAGGGGTTCGAATCCAGGTAATGCCGCCGCACCAGCCACTCGCACAGCGCACGCACGATGACCAGCGCCGTGGCCTGCGAGCGGGCACTCAGCGGGCCCTCGAACGGCCGCCAGGCCTCGCTCCACCGCTGCATGTGGCGCGGGCCGACCCACAGCGCGCCGGGAGCGGCCAGGAAGTCGCGGTAGGTCACGCAGTCATCCCCGTCGAGAGAGGACAGCGCCTTGCGCCGCTCCATCACCGCCCACAGCAGAAAACGCTCGGCCTCCTTGCGGTAGGCGCGCCAGGTGTGCGAGCCCGCCAGGCGCAGCCGCAGCCAGGCCTGCACGGCCTCGAAATCGTTGCGCGCGGCCAGCTTGCAGCGCGCCACCGGTGCGCGATTCAGCCCGTGCTCGCCGCTGCGCTCGTCGCCCGGCGCCGCAAAACGCTCGATGGGCACGATGCCCGTGCGCGCGGGCGGCGCCAGCGCGACGGTGTCGATCGCCCCCAAGGGCTGCAGGGCAGGGGAGGGCAGGGCGCCGAGCGTGGCCTCGTGCTCCCGCAGCCAGCGCACGATGCGCCGCGCGCCTTCCGGTCCCAGGCGCGGCACCGGCCGATGCCAATGAAACCCCCGGTGCCCGACCCAGAAGACCAATTCACCCAGCGTGCGGATGCCGACTGTCGCCAGCCGCGCCGCCAGGCGGGCATCCAGCCACAGCGTGGTCGCATCCTCGGGCAGGGGAGGGCGCGCGACGCGCTGCTGCAGCCACTGCACGGCCAGCACCAGGCGCTCGCGCAGGCGCTGGCGACGCCGCGCGGCGCTGCGGGAGTCGGCCTTGCCGTGGGCGTCCTGGTACAGCTGCAGCAGCTCGGCTTCGGAATAAAAATCCTCTTCGAACTGCTGGCGGAAGTCTTCCAGCGAGGGCGCGGTGGGCCCGCCTTCAACGATGGCTTCCGGGTCGCGGCTGAGCAGCGCGGCGATGTCCGGGCGCCCATGAAGACGGGCCAGGCGCTTGAGCTCGTCGAGCAGCCGCAGCAACTCGCCGCGCGCCTTGCGCACGTCGCCCGCGCCGTCCAGGTACAGGAAACGCTCCCAGGCGATGGCCGGGTCGATGCCTTCGGCCCAGGCGCGCACAAAGGCCAACTGGGGCGTGCCCAGGGCACGGGTGGCGTCGCTCCGGGGATTGCTGTTCATGCGCGGAATGCCCTACGGCCAGGGCGCGCGGTCAGTGATCGGCAACCCCAGCCCACGACGCGCGGTCGGTGGACATCGCACCCAACATCGCACATACTATGTGCGCACAAGCTATGTGCGCATGAACATGCTGGGATAGTCATGAACATCACACTTTCCGTGGACGAACGCATCGCCGAAGAGGCGCGCAAGACCGCGCAGGCGATGGGCAAGAGCCTGAACCAGGCCGTGCGCGACTATCTGGAGCAGCTGGCCAGCCGGCAGCAGCTGACGGCGGAACTGCAGAGTTTTGAGGCCTCGGCGCTGGCGTCACCCGGGCGGCATGCCGGATGGGTGTTCGACCGGGAAGCGGCCAACGAGCGTCGCTGATGCGCGTGCGCGCGCCGCAGAACCCGGCTGACGGGCCGAACGCAGTAGCCACCCCGGCAGCCTCGGCCGTCCCAGCCTCGGCGGACCGGGGCACGGCAGCCCGCCTTCGGAGACCCTGATGCGCAGCCTGATCGACACGAATGTCCTGGTCTACGCCGACAGCGGCGACGAGCCCCAGCGGCAGCGCGTGGCCATCGACCTGATCAAGGCGCACCGCGAAGCCGGCACGGCGGTGCTGGCCGTGCAGGTGCTGCAGGAATTCACCCAGGTCGCCTTGCGCAAGCTGGGCCTGCCGCCCGCGCTGGTGCGCCAGCGACTGGCGTTCTACGGCCGCTTCGAGCTCGTGCCCACGAGCCCCGAGCTGATCGAGCGGGCCGTGGACCTGCATGTGCTGCACGGGCTGGCGTTCTACGACGCGCTGATCGTGCAGGCAGCCATCAGCGCAGGCTGCGCCCAGCTGCTGGGCGAAGACTTGCAGGATGGCCGCCTGATCGGCGGGGTGCACATCGTGAATCCGTTTGCCGGCGCTGCCTAGGTGGTGCGGCGAGCCGAGCGAGTCTCGCGTTGGCGATCCGATTCGGCGAGGGCGCAAAGTCACCCGGGCGTGCAGCCTCGCGCCTGAAGCGCGATAGACCCACGCGCGCGGCGCGCAGCCCACTCGGCACGGGCGGCTGTCATTGGGGCAGGGCGGGGTGGGCAAAGCGCAGGGCCACGGGCGGCTGGTGAAAAAGACGCTTGTGAATCAAGCACTTGGCACATGCTAGCGTGAAAGAGCCCGATTTGATGGCTCAAAAACAATACATTGATAATGCGGATTATCAAGCTTCCACATCAGCCGACGGTCCCGCGTGCGTTCGTCTCGGCTACGGTGCTGCTGGAACTGGAATGGGTCCTGCGTGGTTTCTACGAAGTCCCCGCGGCTCAGGTGTGCGCTGTCTTTCGGGCGCTGGCCGGCATCGAACACGTCACGATAGAAGACCGGGATGCGGTACTGCATGCGGTCGAGTGGACTGCGCAAGGGATGCACTTTGCAGATGCCTTGCACGTCGCACGAAGTGCGAGGGCGTCCAGTTTGCGACGTCTGACCAGAAGCTCGTCAAGCACGCTCAGCGCTTCGGAGCCGCGCCAACCGTCACGCTTCTCGAGTAGCGCTGCCCGACCGTGTTGAGCTCGCGCAGGTCGGCGCGCTCGCTCGGGTCGAGCGGATGCGAAGGTATGGCGGGCGCGGCCGACATGCCAGAATCCCGGGCAATTCTTCCTCGCGATCCGAGCCCCCGCCGCGCACCCGCCATGCCGAGCTTCGACATCGTCATCGAATCCAACCGGGTCGAGCTGCGCGACGCGGGCGGTCAGTCCAACAAGGAAGTCGCCACCGTGAAGGCAAGCCGGCTCAAGTTGCATGCCGCCACGCAGGGCGAAAACCGGGGCATCCGCGGCGCCCAGCGCGACGGCCTGCAGGTCATGTTCGCACTGCTGCGCCGGAAACACACCGAATGGCCGCTCACATTGCAGCTGCGGCGCGCCTGAGCGGCGTGGTCGTGCTGTTGGCCGCTGCGCTGCTGGCAGCACCGGCCGGCGCACAGAACCTCGCAGGCCGCATGGGCGACAAGGCGCTGCTTGTGATCGACGGCCGCACCCAGGTGCTGGCGCCCGGGCAGTCGGTGGCCGGCGTGCGCATGCTCGGCTGGGACGGCGAGGTCCTGCTTGTCGAGCGCGACGGGCGCCGCCTGCAGCTGCGTCCGGGCGACGCGCCGAGCGCGCTGCCGGGCGCGGCTGCGGCTCCCGGCGGCCGTGAGATCGTCATCCCGGCCAGCAGCGGCGGCCACTTCGTGGTCGCTGGTTCGATCAACGGCCGCGCCACCCGCTTCATGGTCGACACCGGCGCCACCACGGTGGCGCTGTCGCGCGCCGAGGCCGATCGGCTCGGCCTCGACCTCACCGGGGCGCGGGCTGGACTGTCGGGCACCGCCGGCGGCGTTGTCGCGGTGCAGCAGATCACACTGGCGCGGCTGCGCGTGGGCGAGGTCGAACTGCTCAACGTCGCGGCGATGGTCACGCCGACGCCGATGCCCTTTGTGCTGCTCGGCAACACGGCGCTTTCGCGCTTCCAGATGCGGCGCGAGAACGACGTGATGCGACTCGAGCTGCGCTGAGCGCCCCGCCGGCGCAGCTTTGTCCCTGCGCAGATACAGCCGCCTCGCGAACGATCGTGCAATTGAGACGGCATGCTTGAACTTGGATCAAGCGGCATAGCGAACGGGGTCCGGTACCACCCAGCTCCCCTAGGCGGTGAAGGTCCTCCTCGGACATGTGCAAGCGCTGCCCAGGGACAACAATGCCGCCGTCTGCCGCCGCGGGCTCATAACGGCAACGCGTGAATCACCGGATGCCCCAGTTGGTCCGCGGCCGCGATCAGCGCCGGGTCAAGGCTGACCAACACCAGCCCACGACGCAGTGCGAGTTCGAGGTAGGCGGCGTCGTAGGCGCTCAAGCCGTGGCTTGCCGCCAGACGATCAAGCACGACGAAATCCGGCAGCTCGCGGTCGACGTGAACGGCCAGCGTGGCTAGTTCGCTCGCTATCTCGGCGCGCCTTGCGGCATCGATGCGTTGACGCCGGCGTGCGCTTTGCAAGACGTTGGTGCACTCCAGCACCCATAGCCCTGGCACCCACACCTGCTGCGTGCCCAGCGCGTCCAGAAGCGCTTCTGTGAAGGGCGTGGCCTCATCGGGAAAGAACCACGGCATCGTGACCGAAGCATCGATGACCCAGCCGGCACCCTGCGCGGGTTCCGGCGTGCCGCGTGGTCCGGCCATCAGCGTCGACCGTCTTCGATCAGTTCACGGATCGAGACGCCGGCGCCCAGCGTGTGCTGCGCCCGCGAACGCCGGATGCGCGCGGCCAGCGCGCGGGCCTGTTCCTGCGCGTTGGGCGTCTCGGGGGGCACCAGGCGGGCAATGGCTTCGCCGCGCCGCGTGATGGTGATCTGCTCCCCACGCGCGGCACGTTCAACAAGCTCGGAGAGGCGATTTTTCGCCTCGAAGATGCCGACGGTAGTCATGCTGAGCGCTCCCAAGCGGATTTGTCCAGGGAAGGTTCTTAGCAATCTAGCTGTCTAGATTATGCCACTTATCATGATAGAAATGTGATGGTTAATCGAGCTCGCGCCGCTACAAGTACAGGCGCCGAGCAGTCCAGCACCAGGCAGCCACCGCCAAGCGGTGCCGCAGGCCGCCGTGCTACGTCACCGTTATTTCGGTGCCGGTCGATGGCGGCTTCCTCGCCTCGCGGTACGCGGGCTCTAGCCGCTGAGCCATCAAAAGGATCGCATCTCCCAGCCAGCTCCAGCCGGGCCGTGGCTCAGCGCGGCGCCAGCGCCGCGATCTCCTCGTCCGCCAGTCCCAGCTCGCGCAGCACCTCGGCCGTGTGCTCGCCTGCCATCGGCGCCGGCCGCCGCATCGCCGTGCGCTGGCCGTCGAAGCGCAGCGGCTGCGCCACGGCCTGCAGCGGCCCCAGGTGCGGGTGCACGGTGTCCACGATCATGCCGCTGGCCGCCGCATGCGGGTGACGCGATAGTTCGCCCAGCGAATGCAGCGGCGCGCAAGGGATGCCCGCCTCGTCCAGCTGCTGCAGCCAGTGGCCGCGGCCATGCGCGCGCATCGCGCTCGCGACCAGTGCCACAGTCTCGTCACGGTTCTGCACGCGGGCCGCATTGGTCGCGAAGCGCGGGTCGTCGCGCACATCCTCCAGACCGGCCAGCGTGCAGAAGCGCTGCCACAGGCTGTCGTTGGCCACGCCCAGGATCAGCGGGCGGTCGGCGGTCTCGAACACCTGGTACGGGCACAGGGACTCGTGGCCCGAGCCCGGGCGCTCGGGCTCGGTGCCGCGTTCCCAGAAGTTCTGCAGGAAGTAGCCCAGGAAGCCGGTCGCGGTGTCGAAGAGCGAGGCCTCGACGGTGCAGCCCTGGCCGGTGCGCTCGCGTGCATGCAGCGCGGCCAGGATGCCCACCAAGGCGTGCAGCCCCGTGCCCTGGTCGACGGGCGAGAACGGGCTGCGCACCGGCGGGCCGCCGGGCTCGCCCGTGATCGACAGCATGCCGCAGAAGGCCTGCAGGATGACGTCGTAGCCTTTGCCCTCGCGCATGGGGCCCACGCTGCCGTAGCCGGAGATGTCGCAGCAAATCAGCTGCGGGTTGGCGGCGCGCAGCCTTTCGGCGTCCACCTCGAGCCGCTGCGCCACGCCGGGCCCAAAGCTGCTGACCACCACGTCCACTTGCCCGGCCAGGCGCTGCACGACCGATCGGCCGGCGGGCGTGGTCAGGTCCACCGTGATCGAGCGCTTGTTGCGGTTGGCACTGAGGAAGATGGCACCAACGCGCGCGCCCTCGGCCTCACGGAAGGGCGGCCAGCCGCGCGTCTCGTCACCCTGGGGCGATTCGACTTTGATGACGTCGGCGCCCATGTCGCCGAGGTACTGGCAGCACAGCGGGCCGGCCAGCACCTTGGACAGGTCCAGCACGCGCAGGCCCTGCAGCGGCAGCGGCCTAGATGCGTCCGGGGGCGGAAATGAGGGCATGCGATGACTCGGTGGCGGCGATAGTGCACTAGCATACCAATCATGCCCGCACCGCTGGAAACACCATGAGACGCCTGGCCCGACTGCTCCTCCTCGTCTGCGCCGGCCTGGCCCCGGGCCTCGGCCATGCCGACACCTACCCCAGCCGCGCGATCCGCCTGATCGTTCCGTATGCGGCCGGGCAGGGCACCGACATCGCGGCCCGCTACCTGGCCGAGGAACTGGGCAAGGAGCTGAAGCAATCGCTGTTTGTCGACAACCGGCCGGGCGCAGGCGGCAACATCGGTACGCAGGCGGCGGCGCGCTCCGCGCCTGACGGTTATACGCTGATGGTGGGCACGAACGCCACCCACGCCGCCAACGCGCACCTGTACTTGAGTCCGGGCTACGACGCGCAGGCGGACTTCGAACCCGTGGGCCTGCTCGGTATCCTGCCGCTGGTGTGGGTGGCGCCGACCTCGAGCCCGGCCAACACCGTGCCCGATCTGGTGAAGATGGCCAAGGCCAAGCCCGACGCGCTCAACGTGGCCCTGTCCACCACGACCTGTCGCATGGCCTTTGAGCTGCTGCGCCAGCGTGCGGACACGGCGCTGTTCCCGGTCGACTACAAGGGCAGCGCGCAGGCGGTCACTGCGGTCATCGGCGGGCAGGTCGACTTCATGGTCGACACCATCACCTCGCTGCGCAGCTTCGTGGCGGGCGGCCAGGTCAAGGCCTTGGGTGTCACGTCCGCCCGTTCCAGCAAGCTGTTGCCCGGCGTGAAGTCGGTGGCCGAACAGGGTGTGAGCGAGTACGAGCTGGTGGGCTGGACCGTGGTCTACGCGCCCCGCGGCCTTCCGCCAGAAGCGATGCGCACGCTGACCGCCGCCTTTGGCCGCGTCATTGCGCGGCCGGAGGTGCAGGACAAGCTGCTGCAGCTGGGCATCGAGCCGCAATTGCGCAGCGGCGAGGAGCTGAAATCCTTCCTCGCGTCCGAGCGCGTCAAGTGGGAGCGGCTGATCAAGGCGTCGGGGTTGAAGCCGGCGTAGCGGGCCGCTGGTCGGCTACGTCGGATCCTGCATGTCGAGATCCATCGGCCGCCGGGTGTTACGTGGCGTCGAGAACCCGCTTCCAGATGGCGCCTGACCTCATGCGCCATTCGCCTTGGGTAAGAGATCGCGCAGCCGCCGGCGCAGCAGCTTGCCCGTGGGCGAGCGTGGCAGATCCTCGACGAGATAGAAGGCGTCCGGCCGCTTGAGCCGGCCCAGCCGTTGCTCGGCCTGCGCCAGAAGCTCGGCCAGCAGCGTGTCCACGCCGGCCGCGTGCCAGCGTGCGGGCACGACGAAGGCCACCGGCCGTTCGCCGAAGCGTTCGTCCGGCACGCCGACGACGGCCACATCCCACACGCCAGGCGCTTCGCGCAACGCGGCTTCGATTTCCTGCGGGTACAGGTTCACGCCGCCGGAGATGATCATGTCATCCAGCCGGTCGGTGAGATAGAGGTAGCCGTCGGCGTCGACATGGCCGATGTCGCCGAAGGTCTGCCAGCCCTGGGGCAGGGTGCGCGAGGCGGTCTTCTCGGGAGCCTTGTGGTACGCGAAAGGCGCGATGCCGCTGAAGCAGACCAGGCCCGTTTCGCCGGCCGACAATGCGCGGCCTTCCGGGTCAGCGATGTGCAGGGTGCCCTTGCGTGCCCGGCCCACTGAGCCCGGGCGCTGCAGCGCTTCTTCCGACGTGATCAGTGTGAGCCCGATGCCTTCGCTGCCCGAGTAGTACTCCAGCAGGATCGGGCCCCACCAGTCGATCATCGCGCGCTTGACGGCGGGTGGGCAGGGCGCGGCGCCGTGGATGGCGGTACGGTGCGCGGGTGCGTGGTGCCGCGCGCGGCGCTCGGCAGGCAGCGCGAGCAGGCGCTGGAACATCACGGGCACCCATTGGCTGTGCGTGATGGCTTCGCGCTCGATCAGGTCCAGGGCCGCGCCGGCATCGAAGCGATCCATCACGAACACCGTGCCGCCGCCGGCGGTGACGGCCAGCGCCACCCGCAGCGGAGCGGCGTGGTACAGCGGTGCGGTCGAGAGGTAGCGCACGTCGCTGCCGCCCACGCCGAACAGCGCAATCAGGTCCGCCGCAAAGGGCGGCGTGCCGCGCCAGTCGGCCGGCAGCAGCGGCCGGTGCACGCCCTTCGGCGCGCCGGTGGTGCCGGAGGTGTACATCATCAGCGCGCCGGGCGGCTCATGTGCGGCGGGCTGTGGCGATGCGGCGGCGGTCTCGGCCCGCAAGTCGTCGAAGCCCGCCAGGCCGCCGCGAAGCGCCAGCCGTTGCAGGCCTTCGGGCCACACGACCGCTGCCGCGAGCGAGGTCTGATCCTTGTCGACGATGACGGCCTTCGCATCGCAGTCGTCGACGAGGTAGCGCACCTCGGCCGGCGCGAGCGCGGTCGATACCGGCGTGAGGTAAAGCCCCGTGCGCCACGCCGCCCAGGCCAGCGCCAGGCCTTCGGGCCGGTTGCCGACGAGCGAGGCGATGTGCTCGCCGCGCTGCAGGCCACGCGCGCGCAACACGGCCGCCAGGCGGTTCGCCAGTGCTTCGAGTTCGCCGTAGCTCAGCCGTTCGTCACCACAGACGAGCGCGCAGCGCGTGGGCTCCGCGGCCGCGTGGCGCCGCAGGTCCAGCAGCTCGTCCATGCCGGTTCAACCCGTGCTGCGCTGCGTCTTTTCCTGCTCGGCCTTGCCGCGCACGATGGCCTTGGCCTGGGCCCAGTCCTCGGGCGTGAGTTTGCCCAGCGCCGCGAAAGTGGAGGGCGCCGCCAGGTGGTGGCCGCCGTCGATGGCGATGTTCTGGCCCGTTAGATATTCGCAGCCGTCGGCCTGCAGGAAGGTCAGCAGGTTGCACAGCTCCGGCATGCGGCCGAAGCGGCCCATCGGCACTTCGTCTGCCGATGCGGCGCCGACATTGGCCTTCGGGATCGGCGCCAGCTTTTCCCAGGCGCTCTCGGTGGGGAAGGGGCCGGGCGCGACGGCGTTGACGCGGATGTTGTGTTTGCCCCATTCGACGGCCAGCGACATCGTCATCGCATGCACCGCGGTCTTGGCCATCGTGCTGGGCAGCACGTAGGCCGAGCCGGTCCACACCCAGGTGACGAGCATGCTGACCACGCTGCCGGGCAGGCCGTCGCGGATCCAGCGCTTGCCGCAGGCCAGCGTGGCGAAGAGCGCGCCGTCCATCACCGTGGAGCGCACGGCAGCGAAGCCGCGTGGACTGATGTCGACCGAAGGCGAGATGAAGTTCGCCGCGGCGTTGTTGACCAGGCCGGTGAGCGGCCCGCCGGCCCAGATGCGGTCGACCATGGCCTCGATGGCATCGGCGTCGCGCACGTCGCAGATGTGGTACTCGACCCTGCCGCCGTGCTGGGCGGATTTCATCAACTCGTCCACCGCGCCCTGCAGTACCGCTTCGCGCCGGCCGCAGATGTGCACCGAGGCGCCGTGGGCGACGAAGTGGCGCGCCAGTTCCTTGCCCAGGCCGGTGCCGCCGCCCGTGATGAGGATGCGCTTGTTCGACAGGACGTCGGCGCGGAAGGTCGAAGCGGTCATGGGCGGGCCTCTACGCGGGGTTGATGCCGGCCACGCCGTTGGCGCCCTTGGCCGGCTGGTATTCGGCAAACATCTGGCGGCCGATGATGTGCTTCATCACCTCGATCGAGCCGCCGGCGATCTTGACGATGCGAGCATCGGCGTAGGCACGCGCGATCGGGTACTCCCACATGTAGCCCCAGCCGCCGAAGAGCTGCAGGCATTCGTCGACGACCTTGCAGTGCAGGTTCGACAGCCACATCTTGGCCATTGCCGCGTCCACGGCGTCGAGCTCGCCCTTGATGAACTTGGCGATGCACTGGTCGGTGAAGACGCGGCCCACGGTGGCTTCGGTCTGCAATTCGGCCAGCTTGAACTGCGTGTTCTGGAAGTCGCCGATGGTCTTGCCGAAGGCCTTGCGGTTGGCGGTGTACTCCACCGTCCAGCCGATCACCGTCTCCGCAACCACAGCCGAGCGGATGGCCTGGGCCAGGCGCTCCTGCGCCAGCTTGGTCATCATCAGCTCGAAGCCCTTGCCCTCCTCGCCCAGCATCGCGCTGGCCGGGATGCGCATGTCGTCGAAGAACATCTCCGAGGTGTCCTGCGCCTTCAGGCCCAGCTTGTGCAGGTTCTTGCCGCGGCGGAAACCCGGCAGGCTGGTGTCGACAAGAAACAGCGTCACGCCCTTGGCGCCGGCGGCACTGTCGGTCTTGGTGGCGAGCACGATCACGTCGCACAGCTGGCCGTTGGAGATGAAGACCTTCTGGCCGCTGATGACGAAGTCGTCGCCATCGCGCACGGCCTTCGTGCGGATGGCCTTCAGGTCAGAGCCGGCGTGCGGCTCGGTCATGCCCAGCGAGCCGATGGCTTCGCCGCGCACCATCTTCGGCAGCCACTTGCGCTTCTGCGCTTCGCTGCCGAAGCTGGCGATGTAGGTGGCGACGAGGTCGCAGTGGATCATGAAGCCGGGGCCCGTAAAACCCGAGCGCGCCATCTCCTCGAAGACGACCACATCGAACAGGTAGTCGGCGCCCGCGCCTTCGTAAATCTCGGGCACCGTGCAGCACAGCAGGCCGGCGGCGCCCGCCTTGAGCCACAGCTCGCGCGGTACGACGCCGCTGTTTTCCCACTGCGCGTGGTGCGGCGCGATCTCGTTCTCGATGAAGCGCCGCACGGTGTCGCGGAAGGCTTCATGGTCCTCGTTGAACAGTTCGCGTTTGAACACGGGGTCTCCTCAGTAGGACTTCGGAAGGTCGAGCACTTTTTCGGCGATGAAGCACAGGATCAACTGCTCGGTGACCGGCGCGATGCGCGTCACCGTGACTTCGCGCAGCAGGCGCTCGACGTGGTATTCCTTGGCGTAGCCGAAGCCGCCGTGTGTCATCACGGCCTGCATGCACGCGTCCTGACCCGCGCGCGCGCCCAGGAACTTGGCGGTGTTGGCTTCGGCGCCGCAGGGCTTGTCGTTGTCGTAGAGCCAGGCACCCTTCATCACCATGTTCCAGGCCGCTTCGAGCGCCATCCAGCGCTCGGCCAGCGGGTGCTGGATGCCCTGGTTCTGGCCGATCGGACGGTCGAAAACGACGCGTTCGCGGGCGTACTGCGTGGCGCGTCGCAGCGCGTCCTGGCCGATGGCGACGGCCTCGGCCGCCACCAGCAGACGCTCGGGGTTCAGGCTGTGCAGGATGTAGCCGAAGCCCTTGCCTTCCTCGCCGATGCGGTCGCTGTCGGGGATGAACAGGCCGTCGATGAAGATCGCATTCGAGTCCACTGCCTTGCGGCCCATCTTCGGGATGCGGCGCACCTCGATCTTGCTGCGGTCGAGGTCGGTGTAGAAGATCGTGATCCCGTCGGTGGGGCGCTTGCAGTCTTCCAGCTTGGTCGTGCGCGTCAGCAGCATGATCTTGCTGGCCACCTGCGCGGTGCTGGTCCAGACCTTCTGTCCGTGCACGATGTAGCCGCCGGGCACCTTCTGCGCAAAGGTCTTGATGGCGGTGGTGTTCAGGCCGGCATCGGGCTCGGTGACGCCGAAGGCGCATTGGTCCTGTCCGGCCACCAGGCGCGGGATCCAGCGCGCCTTCTGTTCCGGCGTGCCGAAGACGATGATCGGGTGCGGGCCGAACAGGTTGATGTGCACCGTGCTGGCTGCCGCCATGCCACCGCCGTGGCTGGCGACCTCATGCATCATGATCGCGGCCTCGGTGACGCCGAGCCCTGCGCCGCCGTACTCGGTGGGCATCGTGATGCCCAGCCAGCCGGCATCGGCCATCGCGCGGTGGAACTCGCGCGGGAATTCGCCGTCCTCGTCGCGTGCCAGCCAGTACTCGTCGTCGAAACGCTTGACGACTGCGGCCACGCCGTCGCGGATGGCGGTGTGGTCTTCGCTGACCGAGAAGTCCATCGAATCTGTCTCCGTGTGCCGTGTGTCTAGCGCGCCGCGTCCAGCGTGCGCTGCGCCTGCGTGAGGTGCGGTTTGTCGATCATCACGCCGTCCAGGCTGAGCGTGCCTGCGTCGGGCTGGGCGGCGAAGGCCTCGACGATGCGGCGCGCGTGTGCGAGCTCTGCTTCGGTCGGCGAGTACGCGGTGTTGATGGTCTCGACCTGGTCGGGGTGGATCGCGATGCGGCCGCGGAAGCCGCGCCGGCGCGATGCGCGACAGGCGGCAGCAAGGCCGGCCGCGTCGCGGAAATCCGCGTGCAGCGTGTCGATGGGCGGCACGCCGGCGACAGCCGCGGCGGACAGGCACAGCGAACCCGCCAGCTGGTACAGCGGCGCGTAGTGGCCGTCTTCGTCCTTGTTGGACAGCGCGCCGATGGCGGCCGACAAGTCCTCGGCGCCCCAGGTCACGCCGGCCAGGCGCGACAGCATGCCCGCGCTCTGGCAGAAGCTGTGCATCTGAAGCATGGCCTCGGCCGTTTCCGTGGCCACAGGCACGATCTTCACGCTCCCGGGCGCGAGGCCGGCACGCGCTTCCAGGGCGTCCAGACCGTGGCCCAAACGCACGATGCAGGCTGCGCTGCGGGTCTTCGGTTGCATGATGCCGGCAAGCCCGGCCACGACGGCGGCGGCCAGGTCGGCCATCGCCTGCGGCGTATCCAGCGGGTTGATGCGCACGAAGAGCTTCGGGCCGATGCTCGCGGCATGTGCCGTGATGAACTCGGCCGCCATCTGGCGGGCCACGGCCTTGCGCGATTCGGCCACGGCATCCTCCAGGTCGAGGATCAGCACGTCGGCCGCACTGCCCAGCGACTTGGCGAGCTTGCGCTCGCTGTCAGCAGGCACGAAGAGCATGGAACGCAGCTTCATGCGGGTCGACGCAGCATGAGCGCCTGGCGGGTCGTCGAGCAGACCTCCTCGCCGCGCTGGTTGAACCCCTGGTGCAGGAAGGTCACGATGCCGGCGTTGGGGCGCGACTGGCTGCTGCGCACGTCCTGCACCGTCGTGCGTGAGCGGATCGTGTCGCCGTGGAAGACCGGCTTCGGGAAACGCGTGTCGGTCATGCCCAGGTTGGCCACCGTGGTGCCCAGCGTCGTGTCCTGCACCGACAGGCCGATGACGAGGCCCAGCGTGAAGATGCTGTTGACCAGCGGCCGGCCAAACTCGGTGCCCTTGCAATACTCGGCGTCGATGTGGATCGCCGCCGGGTTGTAGGTGGCACTGTTGAACCAGACGTTGTCCGCCTCGGTCACGGTGCGGTGGATCTCGTGGTCGAAGACCTGCCCGACAACGAACTCCTCGAACCATTGGCCTGCCATCGGTACTTCCCCTTCTGATGCGCGTGTCGGCAGTGTATGTATGTACACGGTACGCATGTGTACTATATCAAAGGGTGCCCGCTTGCAACTCGGGTCCAACCTTGATGGAGAAGGTCCCTCGAGCGACATCGCGCGTCGATCGAAACGTCCGGCCCCGACGGCCGGCCGGCCGTGAGTGTGCCGCGCGCCGTTCACGACAGCCGGCTGTGCGCGGGCGCACCGCAGTCGTGCAGGCGTGCCCGGCCCGTCGCGGCGGTCAGCCACCGCTTGGCGCTCAGCGCACCGGCATGCCCGGCAAGTGCAGCCGGTGGTCGCTTTCGCTTTCCGGCAGCAGCGGCCCACGGCGGAATACGCCGCTGGCGCGGGCCACGGTCTTGTCGCCGCAGGTGATGAGGCCCTGGGAAAACACGAGGTTCTTCGTCACCTGCAGGATCGTCGCCTGGCCCTGCACCCATTCGCCCAGCGGCGCGCCGTTCATGAAGTCGAGCTGCAGGCTGATGGTGGGCAGGAACTGGCGCGGGATGTCGGTCTGGTACTGCGCCGCACTGGACAGCACGATGTCGGCAAACAGGCTCAGCATGCCGCCGTGGCAGTGGTTGCCTGGGTTCACCTGGTGCGGTTCGACCCGGAACCCGACCTGGAAGTGATCGTCGTGCCAGCGCGCGAAGAGCTGGCCGCTGTGGGTGGCAAAGGCGCTGCCCAGTCTGACGGGCACGAAGCCGGGTGGTGGCGCAAGGGTGGAGTCGGTCATAACAAGCGTGCGATGCTGTCCCACGCGGCGGCGAGGGCGGGGCGGTGTTCGGGTGCGGCGATGGCGATCAGGGCCTCGGCCCGGGCGCCCAGCGACAGGCCGCGCAGCTCGGCCACGCCGTGCTCGGTGACGACGACGTCGGCCAGGTGGCGCGGCAGCGTGACGAGCGACTGGCGGTCCAGCGTGGGCACGATGCGCGAGACACTGCCGCCCTTGGCCGTGGCGGGCAGGCAGATCAGCAGCCGCCCGCCGGGCGAGGCCAGCGCACCTTGCGCGAAGGCCGGCAGCCCGCCGGCGCCCGCCTGCAGCGTGCCGCCCGTGCGTTCGGCGTTGACCTGGCCGAAGAGGTCGACCTCGACGGCGCCGTTCACGGCCACGAAGCCCGGGATCGTGGCCAGGCGCGCCGGGTCGTGTGTCTGCGTGATGTCGGTGAGGAAGAGGCCACGCAGCTGCGCCGCGAAGTCGCGCAGCGCTGCGCCGCCCAGCACGACGCCGGTGGTGAGTGTCGCGTCGCGGTCCAGCGCACCGGCGTCCCACAAGGTCTGCACCGCCGAGGGCAGCATGCCGCCGTGAAAGCGCAGCCGCCGGTGGCCGGCCAGCGCCGACGCCAGCGACAGCGGCACGCCGCCGATGCCGAACTGCAGCGTGTCGCCGTCGCGCACCAGCGTGGCCACGTGGGCGCCGATGCGGGCCTCGACGGCACCGACCTTCGGGTCGCTGAAGTCATTGAGCGGTGCGTCGGCCTCGACGGCGATGTCGATCATCGAGCGGTGCACGCGGAAGCTGCTGTTCAGTCGCGGCAGGCGCGGGTTGAGGTGCGCCACGCGCAGCGCGGCCCGCGACCACACCAGCGGCACGAAGTCGCAGGCCAGGCCGGGTGCACACCAGCCTTCGGCATCGGGCGGCGTGAGCTGGGCGATGGCCACGTCGTAGGGCGGCGCGTCACGCAGGTGGCGCACGATGCCCAGGTAGTCCTGCGCGGGCAGCTCGGCGCGGCCCTCAGCCAGACCCTGGCGCAGCGACGGCGACATGAACCAGCCGAGCTGCTGCGCCTGCGGGTGCAAGGCGAGGTAGTCAAAACGGTCGATGCCCGGGAACTGCACGCCGGCAAAGGTGACGCCGGCGGCGCGTTCGGGGTCGGCACGCAGTTCGTCGGCGAGCAGGGCGGATTCGTTGCTCAGCGTCGGCACCCAGACGCGCTTGCCCGGCGCGAGCGCGTCGATCAGCCGTGGGGACGTCACAGGACTGCCCTTCGCGCTGCGCGCCGCAGGACGAGCACTTGGGAACTGAGGCCGGACACAGACAGTCCCTGCGGACTGTCTGTCGCCTGCCGAAGGACCTCGGCCTCTGGCCGATGGCAGCCCGGCGCGCTCATGCGCCGATCCGCGCCGTGCCGGTCACGACCTCGGTGCCGGCGGCGGTGCAGCCGCGCAGCGTGTAGTGCAGGGCGTTGCCGTCTGCGCGCTCGAGCGTGGCCGTCAGCTCGATCACGTCGTTGACGAGTGCCACGCCGGCAAAGCGTGTGTGCAGCTCGCGCACGCTGCCGGCGCCAAAGTGCCGTGTGAACAGGCGCCCGGCCAGCGCCATCGTCAGCATGCCGTGCACCACCGGCCGCTCGAAGCCGGCCTGGCGTGCAAACGCCGGGTCCAGGTGCAAGGGGTTGTGGTCGCCCGAGGCCGCGGCGAACAGCGCGAGCTGCACGGGCGTGACGGGGTCGCTGCGCAGCGTGAGCGTGGCGGGTGCGTTCATGCCGAAGCAGCCACCGAGTTGCGCGACAGGATGGTCTGCGTCGCCGTCGCGGCGCGGCGGCCGTGTACGGCGTAGTGCGTCTCGACGACGATGAAGGTCAGCGCGCCGTCCCTTTTGTCATAGATCTGCGTCACGGTGCGCGCGATCTCGACCTCGTCGCCGATGTGCACCGGCGCCTCGTGGTCCATGCGCTGTTCGGCATGCAGCACGCCGCGCAGCGGCACCTTCAGCAGTTTCATCAGCGCGGCGCTGCTGTAGTGCTCGCCTTCCAGCGCCTTCAGGAAGGTGGGCGGCAGCGGTGTGCCGGGTGCCCATGCGGCAGGATCCGTTTCGCCGATGGCCTGGCAGAAGAGCTTCACACGCCACGCATCGACCGCCACCGTCGTCGGCGGTGTCGTGAAGCCGATGCGGCTGCGGTCGATCATGCGGCGGGTTGGTCGGCCTGCCAGGTCAGCGGGCCGCCGCTCCAGGCCGGCGACACGCCGGCCAGGCAGGCCGCGACATCGCCGAATGCGGGTTCGCCGTGCTTCCAGGCTGCCGCGAGGCGCGCCTGTTCGGCCAGGGGCTGGCCGCGCAGTGCCGCGAGGCGGCTGCCCGGGCCGGGCGTGCGCCAGGGCAGCGACCACAGCTTGGCGACGAGTGCACCAAACGCGTTGGCAGCGGCCTCGTCGGCGCCGACGATCTCGACCACACGGCCATAAGGCCCTATCGGCGAGAGCACGAGCTGCGCGCCGGTGGCGAGGTCGGCCGCGTCGTCCAGCACGCGCAGTGCCGCGTGGTGCGTGGCGCCTGCACGGTCGGTGACGGCCACCGTGTCGGCTGGCAGCGTGGCATCGGCCTGCTGCGGCAGTTTCAGCTTGGCCAGTGCCGCGGACCACGGCTGGCGGCCGGCACTGATCGGGCCCACGCGCAGGCTCTCGACTCCGGCACCGGCCGGTGGTGCGAGCTCGCGCTCGGCACGCAGGCGCTCCAGGAACAGCGTGCGCACCATGCGGCCTGCGACGGGGCTGAACATCAGGCGCAGGAAGTTGTTCATCTCGGTCGCTGTCGCGTCGGCCAGCGGCTGGTGCGCGCCCTGCAGCACGCTGTCGACGATGGCGCTGAAGGCGGGATAGAGATCGAAGTCTTCTGCGCGCACGCCGTGCCGCGCCGCGACGGCGCGCGCGGTGGCGTCGCTGTGCGCGGGCACGTCGGCCTGCGCGAGCTGCTTGAACTTCAGTGCGGGGTCGTAAGGCGTGCCGTGCAGCGCGCGCGCCGCCGACTTCGCCGCGTCGATCAGCTGGGCCGCCGGCACCACGGACGACACGATACCGAGCTGGACCGCGGTGGCCGGGTCGATCGAACGGCCCGTGAGCAGCAGGTCCATCGCCGGCTCGAAGCCGGCCAGGCGAGGCAGCCGCTGCGTGCCGCCAGCACCCGGCAGCAGGCCCCAGCGCACCTCCGGCACGCCGAGCTGCAGGCGCGGGTCGTCAGCCACCAGCCGCATGCGGCAGGCCAGCGAGAGTTCGAGCCCGCCGCCGAGCGCAAGCCCGTTGACGGCGGCCACGAAAGGCTTGGCCGACGCTTCCATGCGCACGAACTGCCGGCCCAGGCGGCCGCACATCTCGAACATCTGCGCGTGCGTGGCTGTGCGCGCGCTGTCGCAATAGCCGCGCACCATCACCAGGTCGGCGCCGGCCAGGAAGCTGGGCTTGCCCGAGGTGATGACACAGCTCTTGACCGCGGCATCGCGGTCGACATGGTCCATCAGCGCATCCAGCGCGTCCATCAGCTCGACCGAGAACACGTTTATCGTGCGGTCGGCCATGTCGATGGTGGCCAGCAGGACGCCGTCGGCGTCCAGGGTGGTGGTGATGGGCCCCTCGACCGGCAGGTGCGCCGGTCGATCCCCCGAGGGGATGCCGGCCGGCTGGGGAGCGGCCCGGCGCTCGGCCGGCGTGTTCGACTCGCCCATCGCGTTCAGCTCGCGAACTTCTTGAAGTCGGGCTTGCGGCGCTCGTTGAAGGCGCGCACGCCTTCCTTGGACTCCTCGGTCTGGTAGTAGTGCTTGACCGTCTGGATGCCCTGGAAGCTGATGCCGCGGATGTGCTCGGTGTCGGCGGCGAACGAGCGCTTGACGATGGTCAGCGCGGTCGGGCTCATCTCGTTGATGTCGGCGCACCACTTGTCGACCTCGGCGTCGAGCTGGTCGTGCGGCACCACCTTGTTGACCAGGCCCATCGCGGCGGCCTCGGTGGCGCTGTACCGGCGGCACAGGAACCAGATCTCGCGGGCCTTCTTCTCGCCGACGATGCGCGCGAGATACGCCGTGCCCCAGCCCGGGTCGGCCGAGCCGACCTTCGGGCCGACCTGGCCGAAGGTGGCCTTCTCGCTGGCGATGGTCAGGTCGCAGATCGTCGCGAAGACATTGCCGCCGCCGATGGCGAAGCCCTGCACCTTGGCGATGCTCACCTTGCGCAGGTCGCGCAGGGCCGTCTGCATCTCCTCGATGGGCATGCCCACGGTGCCGCGCGGGCCGTACAGACCGTCTTCGCTCAAGTGCACCTTCTGGTCGCCACCGGTGCAGAAGGCCTTGTCGCCGGCGCCGGACAGCACCATGACGTTGGCGCTCTTTTCTTCGTCGGCGCGGCGCAGCGCGTGGATCAGCTCTTCGAGTGTCTGGTTGCGGAAGGCGTTGTAGACCTCCGGGCGGTTGATCGTGATGCGCACGACGCCGTTGCTGACGTCGTACAAGATATCTTTGTATTCGCTGCTCATTGCCGTGTCCTCAGCCGTGCATGGTCAAGCCACCGGAGACGCTGATCGTCTGTCCGGTCATGAAGGCGGCATCGTCGCTCGCCAGGAAGGCGACGAGGCCGGGGTAGTCGTCGGGCACGCCGATGCGGCCCAGCGGCACGCCACGCACCATGGCGTCGCGGATCTTCTGGCCCTGTTCGCCGGTGCCGACGAAGGCGTCCATCGCCGGCGTGTCGGTCGGGCCGGGACAGATGGTGTTGATGGTGACGTGGTTGCGTGCCACTTCGCGCGCCAGCGCCTTCGCGAAGGCGATCGTCGCGCCCTTGCAGCCGCTGTAGACGACTTCGCCGGAACTGCCCACGCGGCCGGCATCGGACGCGATGTTGACGATGCGGCCGCTCTTGCGCGCGTTCATGCCTTGGGCCACGGCGTGGGTCATGTGCAGCGGGCCGAACCAGTTGATGGCGGTGACCTTCTGCCAGAAGTCGGGCGTCGTCTTGAGGAAGGGCATGGGCGTGTCCCAGCCGGCGTTGTTGACGAGGATGTCGGTGCCCTGGCCGACCTGCTGCTCGAAGCTGGCGACGGCGGCGGTGACGGCCTCGTAGGCCGTGATGTCGCAGCTCACGGCCAGCGCCTTGCCGCCTGCCTTCTCGATGCCAGCGACGGTCTCGGCGGCGCCGGCGGGATTGATGTCGAACACGCCCACCGTGCAGCCTTCGGCCGCAAGACGGTTGGCGATGGCGCGGCCGATGCCGCTGCCGGCGCCGGTGACGATGGCGGTCTTGCCTTGCAGTCCTCGCATGGGGTCAGTCTCTCCGTGGGATGAATCGGGGCTCAGGCGCCGTGGCGCCCGACGATGGCCACCGCGCACACGTTCTGGTGCGGGTGGCCGCCGAGGTTGTGCGTGAGGCCGAGTTCGAAGTCCTTCAGCTGGCGTTCGCCGGCGCGGTGCTGCAGCTGCAGCCAGATCTCGTAGACCATGCGCAGGCCCGACGCGCCGATGGGGTGGCCGAAACATTTCAGGCCGCCGTCGGGCTGCACCGGCAGCGCGCCATGGCGGTCGAAGTGGCCGTCCAGCACGTCGTAGAGCGCGCGGCCGGGTGCGCTGAAACCCAGGTCTTCCATCAGCACGGTCTCGGTGACGGAAAAGCAGTCGTGCACCTCGGCCATGCCGATCTGGCGTCGCGGGTCGGTGATGCCCGCCGCCCGGTAGGCGCGTGCCGAGGCTTCTCGGGCGGTCTGGATGCTGGCGCCGTCCCAGGCCTGGAAGCCGGCTTCCTCGCCGTTGCTGACCGACAGCTCGATGGCCTTGATGGTGACGAGCTCGCGGTGCGGCTGCAGCGCCCTGGCGATCTCGGGCGTGGTGAGGATCGCGCAGGCCGCGCCGTCGCTCACGCCGCAGCAGTCGTACAGGCCCAGCGGCGCGGCGATCGTCGCGGCCTTGAGCACGTCTTCCTCGGTGATGCGGTTGCGCAGGTGCGCCTTCGGGTTGAGCGCCGCGTTGTCGTGGCTCTTCACCGACACGTGGGCCATCGCGCGCTTGAGGTCCTTCATGTCGACGCCATGCTTGGCGGCGTAGGCCGAGGCCAGTTGGGCGAAGGCGCCGGGCGCGGTGCTGTTGGGCAGCCAGAGGTCGTTGGCAACGCCGCGTGTGCGCACGGGCAAGCCGCCGTAGCCGGTGTCCTTGAGCTTCTCGACACCCAGCGCGAGCACGATGTCGTAGGCGCCCGAGGCCACCGCGTAGGCCGCGCCACGCAAGGCTTCGGTGCCGGTGGCGCAGGCGTTCTCCACGCGGGTGGCCGCGATGCGCGGCAGCCGCAGCGCCGCAGCCAGTGGGCCGGCGGTCTTGCCGACGTTGTTCTCTTCCAGGCACACGCCCAGCCAGGCGGCTTCGATCTGGCCGAGCTCGATCCCGGCATCGGCCTGGGCCTCGTTGAAGGCCTCGACCATCAGCTCGTCGGCGCCGGCGTCCCAGCGCTCGCCGAAACGCGAACAACCCATGCCGAGGATGGCGACCTTGTCGCGGATGCCGCTGGCCATCGTCAGCTCCCCCGGGCCGCGCCAAGGGGCGCAAGCGCCTCCACGGCAGGCAGCGAACGCATGTCAGCGTGGGGGCTCATGACTTGTCCTCTCTCACGGGGGTGGCCTTCCAGAAATAGCGCCGGAAACCGCGCTGGCGGTCGAATTCCTTGATGCGGTAGACCATGCGCAGCGGCAGGCCCACGGCGAGCTCGCCGTTGTCGGTATCGGCGAACTCCATCAGCACGCGCGCACCGTCGTCGAAGTCGACATGGCCGAACTGGAACGGCGGGTGCGGCGTGTAGGCCAGGAAATCGGTGGTGTGCGACATGACTTTGGCGTGCGCATCGGCCAGGCTCACCGGAACCTGCGTCTTCTGCGCGCGGCACGCGGGGTTCACGCAGACGCCGGTGCGCGGGAACTGCACCGTGCCGCAGGCACTGCAGCGGCCGCCCTCAAAGCGCGCGGCGCGCGCGTGGTCGCGCCAGGCGGCGGTGAGCGCGGTCTTGTTGTCCATCTCGGCGCGCATGCCCCACTCCAGGCCGATCTGGCCGGTGAAGGAGAGGTACTTCATGTAGCTCGTCTCGGCCTTGCCTTCGGCCGGCACGTCGCCGGGGCATGGTGCATCGGTGCGGCGCAGCAGCAGCGCGTCGCAGCCGCTGCCGAAGGCGCCGACGAGGATCAGCGCACCCGGCGCCGCAGCGCGCAGCGCGATGTCGAGCATGGCCAGCGGCTGTGCGCTGCCCAGGTCGCCCACCGTCTCGTGCTCGGTCGACACCAGCGCGCTGGCGGGCACGCCGAGCTTCTTGGCGACAGCCTCGTTCACTTTCGGCAGCGGCGCCGGCAGCACGAAGTGCGCCACCTCGGCGGCGCTGACGCCGGCCTCGGCCAGGCAGGCCTTGAGCGTGCCGAGTGCCACCTTCATGTAGCCCTCGTCGCGCACCCAGCGTTCTTCCCAGCCGTAGTCGTGGTCGTGGCCGGTTTCGCGGAAATGGTCGACGAGGTCGGCGTGCACGCTGCGGTGGGCGAGGAACTGCGCGATCACCGCGCCTGGCCCGACCAGCGCGCCGGCGGCACCGTCGCCTTGGATCATTTCCTGCGCGCTCGCCGGGCGCGGCGTGCGGCGCTCGGCGGCCAGCAGCAGGGCGGCGGCGGGTTGGCGCAGCGCCGCGGCGAGTTCGGCCAGCGCGGCGCGCGAGGTGGAGGCCACGTCACGCAAGGCGGTGCCTTCGGCCAGGCCGACGGCGGCGGCGACGATGCCCGCGTTCAGCCGGTCGGCGAAGGGCAGCGTGGTCGAGGCCAGCGTCAGTGTCGACACCGCGCCGGGCGCCAGCTGGCGCGCCGCCTCGACGGCCATCGTGACCACGTCCTCGTCCCAGTGGGCCATGGCGCGGCGGCCCTTGGCCAGGCCGCGCAGGCCGGGCGCCATCCAGCGGTGCTGCGAGAAGACCTCGCTGCGCTCCAGGCGCAGGCGCGGCACGTAGCGTGTGGTGGCGAGCAGGCCGTATTCGGCTGAGGTGTTCATCTGCGTCCGGGAACGGCCGATTGGCGGCGGGCAGTTAAGCGTTTATGCTGTGACGCATGATACGCTAGTGCACGATAATGGAGCAAGGCAGGCGATCGACCTTGCGCACGGGGTTTTCCCGGTTGGCGGCAGGGCACGCGGCGCGACGAATGGAGAGCACATGAGCAGATTGCTGGAAGGCAAGGTGGCGCTGGTCACCGGAGGCGGGCGGGGCGTGGGGCGCGGCATCGCCATCGCGATGGCCGAGGCCGGCGCGAAGGTGGTCGTCAATGACCTGGGCGCCACGCTGGACGGACAGGCCAGTGGCGAGCAGCCGGCCCAGGAGGTCGTGGCCGCGATCGAGGCACTCGGCGGCGAAGCCCTCGTCGACGGCGGCTCGGTCGCCGAGTGGAATGCCGCGCACCGCATGGTGCAGGCTGCGGTCGAGCGTTTCGGCCGCATCGACATCGTCGTCAACAACGCGGGCATCCTGCGCGACGTGATGTTCCACCGCATGAGCGAGCCCGAGTGGGACGCCGTGATGGCCGTGCACCTGAAGGGCAGCTTCAACGTCAGCCGCGCGGCGGCGCCGCACTTCAAGGCGCAGGGCAGCGGCGTGTACGTGCACATGAGCTCCACCTCGGGCCTGATCGGCAACCTCGGCCAGGCCAACTATTCGGCGGCCAAGCTGGGCATCGCCGCGCTGTCCAAGTCGATCGCGATGGACATGGCGAAATTCGGCGTGCGCTCGAACGCGGTCGCACCCTTCGCGTGGACGCGCATGATCGACTCCATTCCGGCCGAGACGCCCGAGCAGAAGAAGCGTGTCGACGGCCTGAAGAAGCTGGTGCCGGAGAAGGTGGCTCCCTTTGTCGTTGCGCTGTGTGCCGACGAGGCGAAAGACGTCACGGGGCAGATCTTCGGCGTGCGCAACAACGAGATCTACCTGTTCAGCCAGCCGCGACCCATCCGCAGCGCACACCGCGGCGAAGGCTGGACCCCCGAGACGGTGCTGGAGACCGCCCTGCCAATGATGCGCGCCGATTTCTACGCGCTCGACCGCTCGGCAGACGTCTTCACCTGGGATCCCGTCTGAGAAGCTGACCCCATTCCAACCTGACCAATCTGAACCCCGCCAAGGAGACACGCCCATGTCCGCCCAGAAGAAGGTCATCATCACCTGCGCCGTCACGGGCGCGATCCACACGCCGTCGATGTCGCCGTACCTGCCGGTCACCGCGCAGGAAATCGCCGATGCCGCGGTGGGCGCCGTCGAGGCGGGTGCCGCCATCATCCACCTGCACGCGCGCGACCCCGTTACCGGCAAGCCCGACCAGCGGCCGGAGGCTTTCCTGCCCTTCCTGAAGGACATCAAGGCGCGCTCCGATGCGGTCATCAACCTCACCACCGGTGGTTCGCCCTACATGACCGTGCAGGAGCGCATGCTGCCGGCCAAGACGCTGAAGCCCGAGGTGGCGTCGATGAACATGGGCACGATGAACTTCGGCCTGTTCCCGATGCTGCAGCGCTACAAGGAGTTCAAGCACGACTGGGAGCGCCCGTACCTGGAAGGCAGCAAGGACCTGATCTTCCGCAACACCTACGGCGACCTCGAGACCGTGCTGACCGAGTTGTCGGCGAACCAGACGCGCTACGAGTTCGAGTGCTATGACACCTCACACCTGTACAACCTGGCGCACTTCGTCGACCGCGGCCTGGTGCAGGCGCCGTTTTTCGTGCAGACCGTGTTCGGCATCCTCGGCGGCATCGGCAGCCACCCGGACGACGTGATGCACATGAAGCGCACCGCCGACCGCCTGTTCGGCAAGGACTACCGCTGGTCGGTGCTGGGCGCCGGACGCGCGCAGATGCCGATTGCGGCGATGTCGGCATCGATGGGCGGCAACGTGCGTGTGGGCCTGGAGGACAGCCTGTGGATCGGCGCCGGCCAGCTGGCCAAGACCAACGCCGAACAGGTGCGCAAGGCGCGCGAGATCATCGAGGGCCTGGGCCTGCAGGTCGCGACACCGGCCGAGGCACGCGAGATCCTGGCGTTGAAGGGCAAGGACGCCGTCGCGTTCTGAGTGCCACGAGGGGGCCGCCGCGGATGCGGGTTAGACCTGTGCCGGACGGCGCCTTCGCGCGGGCCGTGCAGGCCTAGAATGTACGCATCCTTACAGTAACAGGTCGACGCCTCGTCGCCGGCCTCCACGGCATGCCGACAGATCCGCACAGCATTGACTGGGAGCTCCGGCTCGGCTTCCTCATCCACGACGTGTCGCGCCTGCGGCGCAGCGCCTTCGACCGCTGCCTGAAGCCTCTGAACGTCACGCGTTCGCAGTGGTGGGTGCTGGCCTACCTCTCGCGCGAGGACGGCATGACGCAGAGCCAGCTCGCCGAGGAACTGGACCTGGGCAAGGTGGCGGTGGGTGGCCTGATCGACCGGCTGGAGAAGTCCGGCCTCGTGCGTCGCGAGGCCGACGCCAGCGACCGCCGCGTCAACCGCGTCTTCCTCGAGCCCAAGAGCAAGCAGCTCATTACCAAGATGCGCAAGGTGAGCCACCGCATGAACGCGCAGATCCTCGAGGGCCTGGTCGACGAACGGCTCGAGAGCACCGCGCTCACGCTCGATCAGATGAAGCGCAACTTGCTCACCTACCTGCAGGGCAGCGAGATCTGAGCACCCTTTCGGGTTGACCATGACACGGCGCGCTGTTCATAATACATACCATACGGTAGTGAACTAAAACGGGCGGCGCGGACACACCTGCACCGGCGCACCCGGTCACAGGAGACTTGTGCATGACCGCCGGCCGCTTCGACACCGCCGCCCACGCCCGCGCCATGCGTGCGAGCGGCTTCTGGCTCGACACCTCGTACGACGAGTTCCTCGTCCGGGCGATCGAGGCCACCCCCGACAAGCCCGCGCTGGTGGCCTATCGCGCCGACCGTGAAGGTGCGCGCCGCATCGGCTGGCGTGAATTCGGCGACCTTGTCGCGCGCAGCGCGGCGGCTTTGCGCGGCCTGGGCGTGGAGGCGGGCGATATCGTCGGCGTGCAGTTGCCGAACTGGTGGGAGTTCGTCGTCGTCTCGCTGGCGTGCAACCGCATCGGTGCGGTCGTCAACCCGCTGATGCCGATCTTCCGCGAGCGCGAGATGGGCTACATGCTGGGCTTTGCCGAAGCCAAGGTGCTGGTCGTGCCGAAGATGTTCCGTGGCTTCGACCACGCGGCGATGGCCTATGCGCTCAAGCGCGAGTGTCCGAAGCTGCAACACGTGATCGTGGTCGACGGCGAGGGCGACGACGGCTTCGAGAAGATGCTGCTGTCCGGCAGCGCGCGCATCGAGCCCACGCCCGCACAACCGCTGCTGGCGCCCGATGCGATGGCGGTGGTGATGTTCACCTCGGGCACCACCGGATCGCCCAAGGGCGTGATGCACTCGACGAATACGCTGCTGGCCTGCAACCGGTCGCTGGCCGGCCGCTTCGGCCTGGTGACGGACGACGTGATGCTCGCGTGCTCGCCGCTGGGCCACATGACGGGCTATGCGGCCGTGATGCTGCTGGGCGTCAGCCTGGGTTCCACGGTCGTGCTGCAGGACGTGTGGGAGCCCAAGCGCGGCGTCACGCTGATGGCCGACGAGGGTGTCACCTTCACCGCGGCATCGACACCCTTCCTGTCCGACATCTGCGAGGCCGTGGCCGGCGGCGCGCCGCGGCCATCGCGGCTGCGCAGCTTTCTGTGCGGCGGCGCGCCAATCCCGCCGGTGCTGATCGAGCGCGCGGCGCGTGAACTCGACCTCAAGGTCTGCTCGCTGTGGGGCATGACCGAGTCGCTGTCGAGCACGCTGACCGAGCCTGCGCGCGCGCACGACAAGTCCTCCCGTACCGACGGCCGTTCGCTGGAAGGTGTCGATATCCAGGTGGTCGACTTCGATGGCAAGCCCATGCCGGTGGGACAGACCGGCCGCCTGCTGGTGCGCGGGGCGCAGATGTTCATGGGCTACTACAAGCGCCCGGACATCGAGACCTTCGACGCCGAGGGCTGGTTCGACACCGGCGACCTCGCCTACATGGACGACGAGGGCTACATCCGCATCAACGGCCGCACCAAGGACGTGCTGATCCGCGGCGGCGAAAACGTGCCGGTGGTCGAGATCGAGGCGCTGCTCTACAAACACCCGTCGGTCGCCGCGGCGGCACTTGTCGGCTACCCGGATGCGCGGCTGGGCGAGCGCGGTTGCGCCTTCGTCGTGCTGCGACCCGGTGCTGGCTTGACCCTCGACGACTTGCAGGTCTACATGGCCGAATGCAAGGTCGCCAAGCAGTACTGGCCCGAACGCGTGGAAGTCGTCGCCGACCTGCCGCGCACACCCAGCGGCAAGATCCAGAAATTCAAGCTGCGCGAAGCCGCTGCGAAGGCCGGATGAGCGACGCCCTTGTACTGGAACGCCAGGAGGGCGGCATCGCCCTGCTGCGCCTGAACCGCCCGGCGGTGCTGAATGCGCTGACCGATGCGCTGGTGGACGAGTTGCACGCCCTGCTGGGCGAACTGGCGGCCGACACCACGTTGCGCGTGCTGATCCTCACCGGCACCGGCCGCGGCTTCTGCGCCGGTTTCGATCTCGGCGAAGCGGCTGCCGCACCGGACGAAGGCGAACTGGGCCGCGCGATCGCCTGGACGGCGCGCCAGGAGCGTTTTGCCGGTCTCATCCTCAAGCTGCGGGCGCTGCGCGCGCCGGTCATTGCCGCCGTCAACGGACTGGCCAATGGGGGCGGGCTGGCGCTCGCGCTGGGTGCCGAGATTCGGTACGCCGCGGCATCGGCGCGCTTCAACGCCGCCTTCGTGAAGGTGGGCATGACAGGCTGCGACATGGGCGTGAGCTGGTTGCTGCCGCGATGCGTGGGCCTGTCGCGCTCGTTCGAGATGCTGATGACAGGCCGGCTCGTCGACGCGGCCGAGGCCGAGCGCATCGGCCTCGTGACCGCCACCGTGCCCGATGAGGAGCTGCTGCCACGCGCACTGGCGACGGCGCGCGAGATCGCGGCGAACGACGCCTTCGGCGTGTGGATGACCAAGCGCGGCGGCTGGGCCAACGCCGAGGCGCCGAGCCTGCAGCAGGCCATCGAGCTGGAGAACCGCTCGCAGATCCTGGCGCAGTCGACCGGCGGCCTTCAGCGCGCGGCAGAGGCGCTGCTGGCGCGCAGGCGCAGCAAGCCGTAGATCTCGTCGATCGTCGGCGTGGCCACGCCGGCCAGGTCGCGCATCGCGGCCACCGAGTCGGTGAGCACATCCACTTCCAGCGGCCGGCCGCGGTCCCAGTCCTGCAGCATCGACATGCGGTGGGCGCCGGCGTTGCGCGCGGCCGCGATGCGCTCGTCGGTGCTGATGGGCCAGCGCTCGACGCCCAGTGCCTCGGCCACGACCTCTGCCTCGCGCATCATGCGACGCACGATGGCCACGATCTCGGGCGATGCGGTAAGCCGGTCCAGCGTGGCGCCGGTCAGCACCGCCAGCGGGTTCCAGCTGAGGCTGCTGATCATCTTGGCCCAGATCCAGGCGCGGATGTCGGGCACCACCTGCGCATTCAGGCCGGCGGCGTTCATGGCGTCGGCCAGGCGCTGCAGGCGCGGGCTCACGCGGCCGTCGGGTTCGCCGATCGGAAAGCGCAGCAGCTTGCCGTCGTGATGGATGACGCCCGGCTCGAGGACCTCGGTCGCCACCCAATAGACGCAGCCCAGCGCACGCGCCGGGCCCAGCGTGCGCCACTGCGCGCCGCCAGGGTCCAGGCGCTCGATCTGCTGCCCGCCGTGTGCGCCGCCCAGGCCATGGAAGTACCAGTAGGGAATGCCGGTGGTGGGCGGCACCACGGTGGTATCGGGCCCCAGCAGGGATGCCAGCGCCGGCAATGCGGGCGCCAGTTGGTGCTGCTTGAGGGCGATGAAGACGATGTCCTGCGGGCCCAGGTCCTCGGCCCGGTCGGTGGCACGCACGCGCGCCGCGAGTTCGCCCTTCGGCGACCGCACGCGCAGCCCGTGTTCGCGGATCGCGGCCAGGTGCGCGCCGCGCGCCACCACGCTGACCTCCACGCCATCGACCTGCGCCAGGTGCGCGGCGACAAAGCCGCCGATGGCGCCGGCGCCGAAGATGCAGATGCGCATGGTGCTTGCCTTCAGTTAGCGAGCATGCAGATGCCGCGGTCGAGCAGGCGCACGCCACGTTCGACAGCGGTGCTGCGGAACCGCACCGTTCCCGCACCGCCGTTGAACAGTTCCACACGCACTGTGTCGCCCGGCAACCCCGGCGCGACGAAGCGCACGGCGATCGAGAGCAAGCGCTCAGGCCGTCCCGCCGCACAGGCTTTCAGCACCGCGCGGCAGGCGCGGCCGAGGTTGTTCAGGCCGTGCGAGATGGGCCGCTCGAAGCCGGCTTCGTGCGCGATGGCGGGGTCGGCGTGGATCGGCATCCAGTCCTGGCTGGCGACGCGGTAGAGCAGGGCGGATTGCGCCGAGGTGGCGTATTCCAGCACCGCGGTCGGCTTCGCGTCGTCGGCGATCAGCGGCAGCGGCGGTGTGGCCGCGGCCGCATCGCCCCAGTCGCCGCAGCCACCGTCGCCGCGCAGGAACTGCAGGCTCTGCAGGCTGGCCAGGTGCGCGCCACTGGCGCGGTCGTGGAGCTCGGTGTTCATCTGCAGCACCGCGCCACGCCCGATGCCCTTGTCCTGCACGCGCACCACGCGGTGGTGTGTGCGCACCTGGCCGGCCACCGGCAGCGGGCGGTGCAGCTGCAGGTGCTGCTCGCCGTGCACGATGTGTTTCCAGTCGATGGCGACGGCGGGGTCGTCGTGCCAGAAGGGCTGCCAGCCCAGGATGACGGCCTGCGAGGGCACCACTTGCTGCGGACGACCAGGCAGCGCTTCGTAGACATAGGGCAGCTCGTCGGCGTCCAGCGGGTCGGTGCCCATGCCCAGCGACAGCGCATAGAGCAGGCTGTCGCGCGCCGTGTAGTCGTGGTCGGTGGGCGCGAAGGCCTGGTGGATGACGCGGTCGAGGTTCATGCGGCCACCGTGACCACGACCTTGCCGAACTGGTCGCCGGCGTGCAGGCGGTCGAAGGCGGCGTGCACCTGCGCCAGCGGGTAGCGCTGGTCGATCACCGGCTTCAGGCCGCCGCGCGCGAACAGCGCCACGAGCTGCCGGAATTCCTCGATGCTGCCGCCGGTGGAACCGTAGACCTCGAGTTGGCGGATGAACAGGCGCTGCAGGTCGGCGCCGGGGTTCGAGCCGGTCGTCGCGCCGCAGGTCACCAGGCGGCCGCCGCGTCGCAGGCTCTTGAGCGAATCGGACCAGCTGGCTTCGCCGACGCTGTCGATCACCATGTCGACGCCTTCGCCGCCGGTCATCTCCATCACGCGCTTGGCCACCTTCTCGGTGCGGTAGTTGATGCCGCCGCTGGCGCCCAACGCCTTCGCACGCGCGAGCTTCTCGTCGCTGCTGCTGGTGACGATCACACGCACGCCGGCCATCAGGGCCAGCTGCAGGCAGGCCACCGCCACGCCGCCGCCGATGCCGACCACCAGCACCGTCTCGCCCGTCTTCAGCGCGCGCTTGCCGAACAGCATGCGCCAGGCGGTGAGGTGGCCCACCATCAGCGCACCGGCGTCGACGAGGTCCGCGTCGTCGGGCAGCGGGAAGAAGCAGTTCACCGGCATCGCGATGTACTCGGCCAGCGTGCCGTCGCGGTGCTCGCCCATGATGTCGGCGTGCAGGCACAGCGGCTGGTCGCCGGCCAGGCAGAAGCGGCAGTGGCCGCAATAGGCGTTGGAGTAGAGCACCGCCTTCTGGCCGACCTTCAGGCCGCTGCCGGCTGGCGCCTCGGCCACCACGCCGGCCGCTTCCACGCCCTGCACCAGCGGCAGCGTGTGCGTGATGCCGACGCCGCTGTCACGCATGTAGAGGTCGACACGGTTCAGGCCCACGGCGTGCACGCGCAACAGCGCTTCGCCGGCCCGCGGCACGGGCTTGGGGACGTCACGCAGCTTCAGGCCTTCACGGCCGCGCGATTCGAGAACGGCAGCTTGCATGGCTAGCCTTTCAGTTCGGGGTGAGCACCGCGCCGCCGCACACCGAGATGACCTGCCCGGTCACGTAGCGCGAGAGGTCGGTGACGAGGAATTCGAGCACGCCGGCGCAGTCTTCCACCTCGCCGAAGCGGCGCAGCGGGATCTGCGCCAGTTCTTCGGCGCTGCCGATGCCGCGCTGCGCCACGGCCTGTGCCACGCGCGCCGTCATCATCACGCCGGGTGAGAGACAGTTGGCGCGGATGCCGTGCGGCCCCAGCTCGCAGGCCAGGTAGCGCGTGTAGTGCGCGACTGCCGCCTTGCTGGCTGCGTAGGCCGCGATCAGGCCCTGCTTGTAGGTGCTGACGCCGGACTGCGAGGCGATGTTGACCAGCACGCCACCGCCCTGACGCTTCATCGCGGGCACCGCGGCCTGGCAGCAGAACTGCATGCTCATGAAGTTGACGTCGAAGAGCAGCCGCGTATCGGCTTCGGGCGATTCCGACGCGCGGCTGCGTTCGGCCGGCGTGATCGCGCCGCCGGCGTTGTTGACGAGGATGTCCAGGCGCCCGAAGTGTTCGATCACGCGCTGCACGGCGGCGGTGGCGCTGTCGTGCTTCGCGAGATCGGCCTGCACGCCCAGGCTGCGGCGGCCGAGCGCCTTGATCTCGGCCGGCACGCTCTCGGCGCCGAGCACTTCGCCGTAGTGCGCGGCGCCGTTCAGGTCGAGGTCGACGATGGCGACATCGGCACCCAGACGCGCCAGGCGCAGCGCGTAGGCGCGGCCGAGCCCGCGGGCGCCGCCGGTGACGAGGGCGGTCTTGCCGGACAGTGGGGTCACGAAGGCTCCTTCAGGTGGCTGCGGCGCCCAGGTAGGCGCGCCGAACGAGCTCGCTGCCGCGCAGCTCGCGCGCCGGGCCCTGCCCGATGACGCGGCCTTGCGCCAGCACATAGGCGGTGTCGGCGATCTGCAGCGCGCGGTCGACCAT
This sequence comes from Pseudomonadota bacterium, assembly GCA_963205115.1. Lineage (GTDB taxonomy): Bacteria > Pseudomonadota > Gammaproteobacteria > Burkholderiales > Burkholderiaceae_C > Rubrivivax. The sequence continues at coordinate 61,277 of CAUJHV010000003.1, forward strand.
CTGCTCGACCAGCAGGATGGTCGTGCCCTGCGCGCGCAGCTGCACCACGGCGTCGAGCAACTGGTCGATGACGGCGGGCGCCAACCCCAACGAGGGTTCGTCCAGCATCAGCAGCCGCGGCGCGTGCATCAGCGCCTGGCCCACCGCCAGCATCTGCTGCTGGCCGCCGGAGAGGATGCCGGCCGGCACGTCGGGCCGCTCGGCCAGTATCGGGAAGAGGGCGTGGACACGCTCGTAGCGCGCCGCCGCTTCGCCCGTCGAGATCTGGCTGCCCCACAGGCCGAGCTGCAGGTTGTCGCGCACGCTCTGGCCGCGGAAGAGCCTGCGGCCTTCGGCCACGTGCAGCAGCCCGCGGCCGACGATGGCGGCGGGGTTGGCGCCGGCGATGGCTTGGCCGCCGAACGTGATCTGGCCCGCGGTCGGCTTCAGCAGGCCGGACAGCGTGCGCAGCAGCGTCGACTTGCCGGCGCCGTTGCTGCCCACCAGTGCGACGAAGCCGCCCTCGGGCACCTCGATCGACACCCCCTCGAGCACGCCCACGTGGCCGTAGCCGGCGTGCAGGCCGTCGACCTTCAAGAGCGCGGTCATGCCGATCCCCCGGTGCCTTCGCGGCCCATGTAGGCGCGCTCCACCTCGGGGTGGCGGAAAACTTCTTCCGGCGTGCCGGCGGCCAGCACCTTGCCGCGGTCGAGCACGGTGACCTGGTCGCTGATGCGCGCGATGAGCTCCAGGTGGTGCTCGACGATCAGCACCGTGGTGCCCAGCGCGGTGATCGACTGGATGAGGGCGCCCAGGCGGTCCAGCTCGTCCATCGACAGCCCGGCGGCCGGCTCGTCCAGCAGCAGCAGCGCGGGCCGGCCCGCGAGGGCGCGCGCGATCTCCACAAGCCGCTGCTGACCGTGCGGCAGGTCGCCCGCGAGTTCGCGCGCACGGCCGGCGAGGCCCACGAAGCGCAGCAGCGCCATCGCCTCGGCCGTGCTCTCGTCATGATCGCGGCGCGCGCGCGGCAGCGCCAGGGCCACCTCGACCGCGTGTGCGCGTTCGCGCACGAAGCCGCCCAGCCGCACGTTGTCCAGCACGCTCATCTCGCCCAGCAGCTTGGGTGTCTGGAAGGTGCGGCCCACGCCCAGCTGCGCGATCCGGTGCGGCGCCAGCGCGCCGAGGTCGGTGTCGCCCAGGCGCACCTGGCCGGCGTCGGCGCGGATGAAGCCGCTCACCACGTTGAGCGTGGTCGTCTTGCCTGACCCGTTGGGCCCGACCAGGGCATGCGTGCGGCCGGCCGCGGCGGTGAGCGCACAGCCTTCCAGGGCCTTGACGCCGCCGAAGTGTTTGTCCAGGCCTTGCAGCACCAGCGGCAAAGCCGCGGCCACGCGCGTGTGCACGGCGGGCAATTCGCCATCGGCGGGCGGTGGTGGCAACGTGCGCTGCCAGCGCCGCCACACCGGCATGCCCATCAGCCCTTGCGGCGCAAAGACCATCAGCACCAGCAGCACGACACCGTAGATCGCCAGCCGCCAGCTCTGCAACGGGCCCAGCAGTTCGGGCAGCAGGAAGAACACCAGCGTGCCGACCACCGGCCCCCACAGCTTGCCCAGGCCACCGACGACGATGCACAGCAGGAAGAAGATCGAAAAATCGGCGCTGAAGTCTTCCGGCGTGATCACCGTCTTCTGCACCGCGAAGAACGCGCCGCCCAGCCCGGCGATCGCGGCGCTGACCGCAAACGCAAACAGCTTGATGCGCCACAGCGAGACACCCGAGGCGGTGGCCGCCAGCGGGTTGTCGCGCGCGGCCACCATGCCGCGTCCGAAGCGCGAGTGCACCAGGTTGCGCACCAGCCAGAAGGCCAGCACCACACAGATGGCCGCGGCGATGTACACCTCGCGCGGCGTCATCGGCCGGCCGAAGAGGGCCGGCGCCGGTATGCCGACGATGCCGGAAAAGCCGCGCGTGAGGCCGCGCCACTCCACCAGCAGGTCCGTCACCACCTGCGCGAAGGTGAGCGTGACGAGCGCGAAGTACCAGGTCGACAGGCGCAGCGCCGGCAGCGCCATCACGAGACCGGCGCCGGTGGCCACCAACATGCCTGCCGGCGCGGCGAGCCAGAAGCTCCACTTCGCGTCGACCATCAGCAGCGCCGTCGTGTAGGCGCCCAGGCCGACCAGCGCGCCGTGGCCGATCGACACCTGGCCGGCGTAGCCGGTGAGGAAGTTCAGGCCGATGGCGACCAGCATCATCACCAGCGCCTGCGTGGCCAGGAACAGCACGAAGTCGCCCCGGAAGGCCAGCGGCAGCGCCAAGAGTGCCAGGGCCGCGATCGCCATCGCGGCGCGCGGCAGGCGCCGTGGCGGGGCGGCCGACGCGGCCAGCGTCTGCGAGGTGGGCACGTTCATGAGGCGGGCATGGGCGAAAGACTCTCAGCCTCTCAGACGCTGCGCGCTTCGAGCGAACTCACCAGCCCGCCCGGTCGCGCGAGCAGCACCGCCAGCACCAGCAGCAGGATCACCGTGTTGTGATAACCCGGCGACAGCCACAGCGCGCTCGCCGCTTCGGCGATGCCGATCATGCAGCCCGCCACCAGTGCGCCGCGGTTGCTGCCCAGCCCGCCGATGGCCGCTGCCGCGAAGCCCTTGAGCAGCAGCATGCCGCCCAGCGTGGTCGACGCCGACAGCACAGGCGCGGCGAGATAACCGGTGAGTGCCGCGAAGGCGCCGCCGAACGCAAACGACCAGCGGCTGATGGCCTGCGGGTCGATGCCACGCAGCAGCGCGGCGTCGCGGTCCTCGGCCACCGCCATCGCCGCCTTGCCCCACAGGCTGCGGTAGAGGCGGTCGACACCGAAGACCAGCAGCAGCGTCAGCAGGATCAGCGCGATCTGGTAGCTCGAGACGCTGACGCCGTCGATCGGCAGCATGTCGGTCGACAGCGGGGCGGGCGCCGGCACCACGATGGGCTCGGGGCCCTGGACCTTGCCCACGAGGTTGACGATGATCATCGCCACGGCCAGCGTCGTGATGATCCAGGCCGTGCCGCCGGCGTTGCGCCGCAGCACCGGCGCGACGGCGATGCGCTCTTCCAGCAGCGCAAGCAGCGAGACCGCGGCCATCGCCACCGGCAGCGCCGCCCACCACGGCCACTTGGCGTGCGACAGCAGCAGCGCACTGCCCATCGCGCCCAACATCACCAGGTCGCCCTGCGCGAAGTTGAAGACCTTGGTCGGCCGGTACAGGATGTTGAAGCCCACCGCCACCAGGCCGTACAGGCTGCCGGCCGTGAGTCCGCTGACGACGAGGTCGAGCAGCACGGGCGGCGGCCGTCAGGCCCGTTCGCGGAACACGCCCATCGAGCGCGGGTCGCGGCCCGAGGCGAGTGTGGCCATCACCATCTGGTCGCCCGTGAGTGCGCAGTGGTTGTCGGGCGTGAAGCTGATGCGGCCGATCATGGCGTCATAGCCCTTCACGGCGTCGAAGGCGGCCTTCACGCGCTCGGTGTCGAACTTCTTCTCTGCCTCGACCACCTTCTTCAGCAGGTGCAGGAAGTCGTAGAAGGGGCTGATGGCCGCGTTGATCTCCCAGGTCTTGGCCTCGGGGAAGGTGATCACCTTCTTCGCGTGCGCCACCTGGCGTGCGCCGACCGGCTCGGTGGCGCTGTAGGTCATGGTCTTCAGCAGCGTGCCCGAGGCGAACTTGAGCACCTCGGGTGCGGCGTTGTCGAGCACGGTGTTCGAGAACATCGAGTTGCCGCCCAGCAGCGCCGGGAAATACTTCATCGCCTGCAGGCCGGCGGCGGTGAGCAGCACGCCCTGCGCCGGCGAGTTCCACAGCACCAGCGCGTCGGCACCGGCGCTGCGGATCTTCGTCAGGTAGACCTTCAGGTCGGTGGCCGTGACCGGGTAGGTCTCCACCGCCACCGGCTCCAGGCCGAACTTCTTCAGCGCCCGCGTGGTGGCGGCGCCGCCGGCTTCGCCCAGCGCGGTGTTCTCCTGCAGGATGCCGACCTTCTTGAGCTTGAGGTTCTCGACGATGTGGCGGGCGATTGCCTCACCCTGATGGCCGGTGTTGTAGGTGAACTGGTAGTGATAAGGGTACTTGCGGCCGTCGGCGAGTTCTTCGGTCCAGCCGCCGCCGGCGTGGATGACCTTGGCCGGCGTGGTGGTGGCCACCGCGGACAGCGTGTGCGAGCTGCCCACCGGGCCGAAGACGGCCTGCACGCCGCTGTCCAGCAGCTTGCGCATCACGGCGGGTTCCTTGGCGGGCGAGCTTTCGTCGTCGGCCTCGATGACCTCGAGCTTGCGCCCGAGGATGCCGCCCGCGGCGTTGATCTCGTCGGTGGCGATCTTCACGCCGACGTACAGCGGCGCGAACGAGGAGGCGACCAGGCCCGTGAGCGCGCGCGCCGAGCCGATCTTGAACGTGTCGCCGCTCTGGCCGAAGGCGAGGCCGGAGCTGCCGAGCAGCAGGCTACCGCCGGTGGCGGCGAGCGCCTCGCGACGGTTGACGACAGGGGTGCGGGACTTGCGGGTCATGGGCTTCTCCGGTGTCCTCGTCTTCGTCGCCGAGGTGACAGTGATCGTATATAAAGTGCACCAGCGTACGAATAATGGAAAACACGGGGCGTCGCTGCGGTGAAAGCGGGCGGTTTTGGGTTGACCCCGGCGCCCGCCGGGCTGCACAATCGTTTCGTAAGGTAGTGAACGAACTGTGCCCGGCGCGCCCCGCGCGACGAGGCGCGCGATTCCAGGAGACGATCTGATGGGCACGACCGCTTTCGACCCCGCGGCCCACGCTGCGCGCATGCGCGCCGAGGGCTGGTGGAACGACCGCACCACCGACGCGCTGATCGCCGAGGCCGCGCAGCGCTGGCCGCAGCGTGATGCGGTGGTCGCCTACCGCGCCGACCGGCCGGGAGCCGACCCCGTCAAACGCCTGAGCTTCGGCGAACTCGAGGGGCTCGTCGGCCGTGGCGCCGCGGCCTTGCGCGGCCTGGGTGTCGGTGCCGGTGACGTGGTCTCGGTGCAGTTGCCGAACTGGTGGGAATTTGTCGTCGTGGCGCTCGCGGCGCGGCGGCTGGGCGCCATCGTCAACCCGTTGATGCCGATCTTCCGCGAGCACGAGCTCAGCTACATGCTGGCCTTCTGCGAGGCCAAGGTGCTGGTCGTGCCCCAGCAGTTCCGCGGCTTCGACCACGAGCAGATGGCCACCGCGCTGCAGGCGCGCTGCCCGACGCTGCAGCATGTGCTGGTCGTGGGCGGCAGCGGCGACAACGAATTCGAGCGTGTGCTCTTCGGTGGCAGCGCGAGCGTGGCGCCTTCGCCGGCACAGCGCGCCGACACGCTGGGCGTGCTGATGTTCACCAGCGGCACCACGGGCGAGCCCAAGGGCGTGATGCACAGCGACAACACGTTGGTGGCCTGTGTGCGCGGGCTGGCCGGCCGCTTCGGACTGACCGATACCGACGTGCTGCTGGCCTGCTCGCCGCTGGGCCACATGACCGGCTACACGGCCGTGATGCTGCAGGGCCTGTGCCTGGGCTGCACCGTGGTTCTGCAGGATGTGTGGGAGGGTGCGCGCGGCGTCGCGATCATGTCCGCCGAGGGCGTCACGCACACGGCGACGGCGACGCCTTTCCTCGTCGACATCTGCGAGGCCGTGGCTGCTGGCGGCCCGAAGCCGGCCTTGCGCACCTTCCTGTGCGGCGGCGCGCCGATCCCGCCGGTGGTCGTGCAGCGCGCGTCGAAGGAACTCGGCCTGGACGTCTCCAGCCTGTGGGGCATGACCGAATCGCTGGGCAGCACGCTGACCGAGCCGGCGCGCGCGCACGAGAAGTCCTCGTCCACCGACGGCCGGCCATTGGACGGTACGCAGGTGAAGGTGGTCGGCTTCGACGGAAAGCCCTTGCCCACGGGCGAGACCGGACGCCTGATGGTGCGCGGCGCCCAGATGTTCATGGGCTACTTCAAGAAGCCGGAGATTCCGACCTTCGACGCCGACGGCTGGTTCGACACCGGCGACCTGGCTTACCTGGACGCGGAGGGCTACATCCGCATCAACGGCCGCACGAAGGATGTGCTGATCCGCGGTGGCGAGAACGTGCCCGTGGCCGAGATCGAAAACGTGCTGCTGAAGCACCCGGCGATCAGCGGCACGGCGGTGGTCGGCATGCCCGATGCCCGGCTGGGTGAACGCGGCTGCGCCTTCGTCACCCTGCGGCCCGGACAGGCCTTCGATCTGGCCGCCCTGCAGGACTGGATGGCCGAGTGCAAGGTGGCCAAGCAGTACTGGCCCGAGCGTGTGGAAGTGGTGGGCGAACTGCCGCGCACGCCCAGCGGCAAGATCCAGAAGTTTGTGCTGCGTGAGAAGGCCAAGGCCTTCGCCCAGGCATGACGGTACCTGCCCGCCGGCTCGAGGGCGTCGTCTGCGTGGTGACCGGGGCCGCACGCGGCATCGGTGTGGCGATCGCCGAGCGGCTGGCGGCCGAGGGTGGACGGGTGGCCGCATGGGACGTGAGCGAACGGCGTCTGGACCCCACGGTCGCCGAGCTTCGCGCGCGCGGGCTCGATGTGCAGGGTTTCGTCTGCGACGTCGGCTCGCGCCAGGCCGTGACCGATGCGATGGCGCAGGTCGAGCAAGGCTTCGGCGCGCCGGTCGGCGTACTGGTCAACAACGCCGTATGGGCGCGTTTCGGCGCGCTGGCGGAGATCGACGACGAGGTGGTCGATCGCACGCTGGCCGTCGGCCTGAAGGCGCTGATGTGGACCACGCAGGCGGCGGCACCGCAGATGCGCCGGCGCGGCGGCGGCAGCATCGTCAATCTCAGTTCGGTCTCGGCGCTGCACCCGCAGGCCTCGTCCATCGTCTATGCCGCGATGAAGGGCGGCGTGCTCGGCCTCACGAAGGCGGCTGCGGTGGAACTCAGCCCGGACCGCATCCGCGTCAACGCCGTCATCCCCGGCATGGTGGGCACGCCGGCGTCCAAGGCGCAGTTCGACGCCGTCACGCTGGCCCAGCGTGAGGCAGCGATGCCGTTGGGCCGCTTCGGCGACCCGGCCGACATCGCCGGCGCCGTGGCCTTCCTCGCCAGTGAGGACGGCGCCTACGTGCAAGGCGCCGAACTCATCGTCGACGGCGGCTGGACGGTCGGTACGCGATGAACGCACAGCCACAAAGGACACACGCTTGAACCGCATGCAGGGCAAACGCTGCGTCGTCACCGGCGGCGGCAGCGGCATCGGCCGCGCCAGCGCGCAACGATTCGCGGCCGAGGGCGGCCAAGTCTTGGTGGTCGGCCGCAGCGCAGGCAACATCGACGAGACAGTGGCGCTGATCCGCGCCGCCGGCGGCATAGCCGAGGCCATGGTGGCCGACGCCACCGCCGAGGCCGACGTGAAGGCGGTGGTCGATCGCTGCGTCGCGGCTTTCGGCGGCATCGACGTCTTCCTCGCCAATGCCGGTTCGCCGGGCACGAACGCGTCGATCTTCGAGCAGACGGTCGACGAATGGAACGAGGTCTGGCGCGACAACGCGCTCAGCAGCATGCTGGCCGTCAAGCACGCCGGCCAGCCGATGGTGGCGCAGAAAGGCGGATCGATCATCCTCGTGTCGTCGGCGGCCTCGCTGCGCGCCAATGCCGGGGCCATCTCCTACAGTGCCAGCAAGGCGGCGGTGAACAGCCTGGCCCAGACGGCGGCCAACGCCTTTGCCGGCACCGGCGTGCGCGTCAACGCGATCCTGCCGGGGCTGGTGGAAACGAAGATGACGCGCAAGGTCTTCGAGTACGCACGTGAACGCGGCAAGGAAGGCCGCATCGGCCATATGGTGCCGCTGCAGCGCGCCGGTCGACCGGAAGAGATTGCCGCGATGGCCACTTTCCTGGCCAGCGACGATGGCTCCTTCGTCACCGGCCAGTTGTACGCGGTGGACGGCGGCGTCAGCAGCACCCACCCGCACGGGAAGATCCCCGTGTGAGCGACGGCCGCGCCGTGCAGCGCCGCGCGCTCGGCGCCAGCCTCTTCCTGGTGCTGCTGTGGGGCGCGTCGTTCACGATCCAAAAGGCCGCGTATGCGGCGATCGGGCCCGGCGGCTTCCTGTTCGGCCGCTCGGCGGTGATGTCGCTGTGTGCCATCCTGCTGCTGCTGTGGCGCCGCAGCCCTTTGTGGCCGCGCCTGGCGGCCGGCGAGTGGCCGGTGCTGCTGCGCTGCACGCTGACCGGCCCGGTGCTGCACATCCTGCTCATCACCTACGGCATCCACTGGTCCACGCCGTTCTCCGGTGCCTTGATCATGGCCTGCGGGCCGGTCTTCACCCTGCTGATGCTGCGCCTGCTGCGCGGCACGCGGCTGCAGCGCCACCAGGTCGTCGGCGTGGCGGCGGCTTTCTGCGGCGTGCTGCTCTTCATGAGCCAGAAGCTGCTGGCCGCCGACCTGCGTGCCAGCGGCGGCGACTTGATGATGCTGGGCGCGACCATCGTCTTCTCGCTCTACACGATCGGGGTCACTCCACTGGTCGAGCGCCACGGCGGTGCCGAGGTGATGGGCTGGGCCACGCTGCTGGCCGCCCCGTTCATCCTCGTGCTGACCACCCCCGCCATGCTGCAGGCGCCGTATGGCGCACTCGAACCGGCGATCTGGACGGCGTTCTTATGGACCGTGATCGTCTCGGGTTTCGTCGGCTGGATCCTGTGGGCCTGGGTCAATGCCGTGCGCGGTGTGGCGCGCACGGCGCCGCTGCTGTACCTGGTGCCGCCGGTGGCCGGCGTGATCGCCTGGCTCACGGTCGGCGAGGCCTACACCGGCGTCAAGCTGCTCGGCGCCGCGCTTGCGCTGGCCGGCGTGGCGTGGACGCAGTTCGCGCCGGCGCCCTCTGCGCAGCCCGCCTGAACCGGACATCTCCCATTGACACCGATCGTACGCACGTGTACGGTCAGTGAGCCATACCAATCGACCACCCGGGCGACCGGATCGCCCCGCCACAGGAGACTGCCCGATGGACTTCCATCTGCCCGCCGAGATCACCGCCAAGCTGGCCGAACTCGACGCCTTCATCGACGCCGAGATCAAGCCGCTGGAGCGCGAGAACATCCAGTTCTTCGACCACCGCCGCGAAAACGCCCGCACCGACTGGGAAAACGACGGCCGTCCGCGTGCCGAGTGGCGCGCGCTGATCAGCGAGATGGAGCGCCGCGCCGACAAGGCCGGTCACCTGCGCCTGGGTCTGCCCAAGAGCTGCGGTGGCCAGGCGGCATCGAACCTGATGATCGCCGCGATCCGCGAGCACCTGGCCGCCAAGGGCCTGGGCCTGCACAACGACCTGCAGGACGAGAGCTCCATCGTCGGCAACTTCCCGATCATCCCGGTGCTCGACGCCTATGGCACGCCGGATCAGAAGCGCTACATCGAGGGCATGATCACCGGCAAGATGCACCTGAGCTTCGCGCTCACAGAGCCGGGTCACGGCAGCGACGCCACCTGGCTGGAAACCATTGGCACGCGCGCGACCGACGGCTCCGGCGACTGGATCCTCAACGGCATGAAGCGCTGGAACAGCCAGGTCGCACGCGCACACGGCAACCTGGTCTTCGCGCGCACCTCGGGCAAGCCCGGCGATGCGAAGGGCATCACCGCCTTCATCGTGCCGACCAACGCCGCCGGCCACACCGTGCTCTACAACCACTGGACATTCAACATGCCCAGCGACCATGCGGAGACGGAGCTGAAGGACGTGCGTGTGCCCGACAGCGCCATCCTGCACCAGGAAGGTGAAGGCCTGATGGTGGCGCAGCGCTTCGTGCACGAGAACCGCATCCGCCAGGCCGCGGCCAGCGCCGGCGCGGCGCGCTACTGCATCACCGAGGCCGCGAAATACGCGCGTTCGCGCATCGCCTTCGGCGAGCCGCTGTCGAAGAAGCAGGCGATCCAGTTCCCGCTGGTCGAGCTCTACGCCGAGTGCGAGATGGTGCGCAACTACATCTTCCGCACCGCCTGGCAGATGGACCACCAGGACCCGCTGGAGATCAGCGACATGGTCTCGATCTGCAACTTCCGCGCGAACCGCCTGTGCTGCGAGGCCGCCGACCGTGCGATGCAGACGCACGGCGGCATCGGCTACAGCCGCGCCATGCCTTTCGAGCACATCTATCGCCACCACCGCCGCTACCGCATCACCGAGGGATCGGAGGAGGTGCAGATGCGCCGCGTCGCGCAGTACCTGTTCGGCTTCGGCGGCAAGAAGGCGAACGCGAGCGCATGAGCGGCACGTCGGCGTTGCGGGTCGTGCGCCGGGCCGCTCCCCAGCCGGTCCGAATCGTCACCGGGAATCGCTTGCGGTGCCCGGCGTGTGAGGCGTCCACATGACGCGGGACATCGACTTCGCTGTCCCTGTGCTGGACACCTACCTGCGCGACACGCTTGCGCTGGGTGCGGCGCCGCTCGAGGTGCGCCGCACCGAAGGCGGCATGTCCAACCCGACCTATTTCCTGGAGAAGGGCGACTGGCAGGCCGTGCTGCGCAAGCAACCGGGCGGCGTGGTCATGCCGTCGGCGCATGCGATCGACCGCGAGTGGCGCGTGTTGACCGCGCTGCGTGGCACCGACGTGCCGGTGCCTGCGCCGCTGCACTATTGCGCCGACCGCGCGGTGCTCGGCACGCCGTTCTACCTGATGGAGAAACTCGACGGCCGCGTGTTTCATGCGTTCGCCACACCCGGTCTCCCGCGTGCCGAGCGCACGGCGTTGTACGAATCGATGGTGGCGACGATGGCCGCCATCCACCGGCTCGACATCGCCGCGCTGGGGCTGGCCGACTACGGCCGCCCCGGCAACTACTTCGCGCGCCAGTTGAAGCGCTGGTCGCAGCAGTGGACGGCGTTCCGTCACGGCGACGACGACAACCCGGCACTCGACCAGGTCGTCGCCTGGCTCGCCGAACGTGTGCCCGTCAGCGAACTGCAGACGCTGTGCCACGGCGACTTCCGCATCGGCAACGTGATGTTCCACGCCACCGAGCCGCGTGTCATCGGCGTGCTCGATTGGGAGCTCTCGACGCTGGGCCACCCGCTGGTCGACGTGGCCTTCAACAGCCAGGCCTGGCGCATGGCGCCCGACGAGAACGGCGGCCTGCTGGGTCTGCCGCTGGCCGAACTGGGCATACCCACCGAAGACGACTACCTCGAGCGCTATTACGCGCTGGCGGGGTCCACCGAACGCATGACCACTTTCCACCAGGTGTTTGCGATGTTTCGCGGTGCCGTCGGCAGCGCCGGTGTCGCCGTGCGCGGCGAGCAGGGCAATGGTTTCCTGCCGGACGCGGCGCGCATCGGCCGCCAGCTGGCTCGGGCCTACGCGCAGCGCGGCCTGGCACTGATCGACGCCAGGGGCGAGCGATGACGCTGGACGACGCCATCCTGCAGCGCCGCTCGGTGCGTGGCTTCCTGGCGCAGGAGGTGCCCGACGCGACGATCCGCGAGGTGCTGGAACTGGCGCAGTGGGCGCCGTCCAACTGCAACGTGCAGCCCTGGCTGCCGCATGTGGTGTCGGGCGCCGCACTGGCCACGCTGCGCGATGCGCTCGTCACGGCGGCCCTGGCGCAGCAGCCCTTCGACCCCGATTGGCCGGCCGACGGCAAATACCACGGCCCTTACCGCGAGCGACAGCACGATGCCGCCGCGCGCCTGTACGGCGCGATGGGCGTCGAGCGGCGGGACCTCGCAGGCCGCCACGCCGCCTACCTGCGCAACCACCAATTCTTCGACGCGCCGCACGCCGTGTTCATCTTCATGCAGGCGCCGTTCGACACCCGCGAGGCCACCGACATCGGCATGTACGCGCAGACGCTGATGCTGGCGATGACCTCGCGTGGCATCGGCTCCTGCGCACAGGGCGCGCTGGGCCTGTACACCGGCACGGTGCGGCGCCACCTTGGCCTGCCGGACGACCACCGGCTGCTGTTCGGCATCTCCTTCGGCTACGAGGACCCTGCGGTGCGGGCCAACGCCGCGCGCACCGTGCGCGCGCCAATCGCCGAAGCCGTGCGCTTCCACCGCTGAGCATGAAGACCGTGGCCGTCGTCGGTCCGGGCCTGATGGGCCTGGGCATCACCCAGGTGGCTGCCGTAGCGGGACTGCAGGTGCTGCTGGTGGGGCGCGATGGCGCGGCTGCTGCCGCCGGACGCGCGCGTCTGGCCAAGCAGTTGCAGCGCCAGGTCGAACGGCGACGGCTCGATGCCGCGGCTGCCGACGCGCTGCTGGCGCGCGTGGTGGCGGTGGCCGACGACAGCGAACTTGCGCGCTGCGAGCTCGCCATCGAATCGGTGTCCGAAGACCGCGTCACCAAGCTCGACGTGCTGCGTCGACTGCAGGCGGCGCTGCCGGAAGCTGCGCTGATGGCCACCAACACCTCGGGCCTGCCGGTGAGCGGCCTGGCCGGCGCGCTGGTGCAACCGGCGCGCTTTCTGGGTCTGCACTTCTTTTCGCCGGTGGAGCGGATGAAGCTCGTCGAGGTGGTGCGCGGCGAGCACACCGCGCCAGCGACGCTGGCCGCAGGCCTGGCCTTCGTCGAAAGGCTCGGCCAGGTGCCCATCGTCGTGCGCGACGGGCCAGGCTTCTTCACCTCACGCGTCTTTGCGGCCTACCTCGACGAGGCGCTCGCACTGGTGGCCGAAGGCGTGGACCCGGCGTGGGTCGACGCCGCCGTCACGGCGCAGGGCCGCGCCATCGGACCGCTGGCGGTGCTCGACGACATCTCGCTGGCCCTGAACCTGCAGCAGATCCGCCAGGCGCAGGCCGACGGCCTGCCGCCCGATCGCTGCCGGCCGCTGGCCGAGCCGGTGCTCGCCGCGATGCTGCAGCACGGCCGCGGTGGCCGTCGCCAGGGCGGTGGCTTCTACGACACCACGGCCGACGGCACGCGCAGCCCCTGGCCGGGGCTGGCAACGCTGTTCCCGCCGGCAACCGTCCAACCCACCGCTGCGCAGATCGGACTGCGCCTGCGCTGCGCGGAAGCCATGGACGCGCTGCGCTGCCTGGAGCAGGGCGTGATCGACAGCGCGGATGCGGCCGACACCGGCTCGCTGCTCGGCCTGGGCTTCCCGCCGGCCACCGGCGGCGTGCTGCACTGGGCCGAAGACTTCGGCTTGCTGCGTTTTGTGGACACCTGCGACGCACTCGCCGGCGCGCACGGCGCGCGCTTCCTGCCCTCGCCCTGGCTGCGCGAGCGCGCCGCGCTCGGCAGCGGCCTCGCCCACTGGCGCCAACCCGCCACCCAAAGGAACACTTCCCCATGACCGGACCCCTGCAGGGCTTTCGCATCGTCGAGCTGGCCGCCATCGGCCCCGTGCCGTTCTGCGGCGCCTGGCTCGCCGACCTGGGCGCCGACGTCGTGCGCGTCGACCGCCTGCCCGTGCCGGGCCGCGAGCCCGATCAGCCCCCGCGCTTCGACTTCTACAACCGCAACAAGCGCTCGGTCGCCTTCGACCTCAAGCAGCCCGCCGGCGTGCAGGCGGTGCTGCGGATGGTGGCCGAGGCCGACGTGCTGCTGGAGGGCTTCCGCCCCGGCGTCACCGAGCGCCTGGGGCTGGGCCCCGACACCTGCCTGGCGGCGAACCCGCGCCTGGTTTACGGCCGCATGACCGGCTGGGGCCAAGACGGTCCGCTCGCGGCAGAGGCCGGCCACGACATCAACTATCTGGCGCTCACCGGCGCGCTGGCCAGCCTGGGTGCGCCCGGCCTGCCGCCGCCGCCGCCGCTGAACCTGGTCGCCGACCTCGGCGGCGGTGCGATGGTGCTGGCCATCGGCGTGCTGGCCGCGGCGATGGAGGCACGCAGCTCGGGCCGCGGCCAGGTGGTCGATGCGGCCATGGTCGACGGCGTGGCGGTGCTGATGTCGGCCTTCCAGGCCTTCCGCCAGCAGGGCACCTGGACGGCTCAACGCGGCGAGAACATCGTCGACGGCGGCGCGCCGTTCTACGGCACCTACGAGACCGCCGACGGCCGCTACATCGCGGTGGGTGCCATCGAACCGCAGTTCTATGCCGCGTTGCTGGCGGTGATGGCGCTCGACCCGGCCACGCTGCCGGCGCAGAACGACCGCGCGGCCTGGCCGGCGATGCGCGAGCGCTTCGCAGCCGTCTTCCGCACCCGCACGCGCGACGCCTGGGTGGCCGCGGCGGCCGGCCGCGACGCCTGCCTGTCGCCGGTGCTCACCATCGACGAAGCACCGCAGCACCCGCAGATGGCCGCACGGCGCAATTTCACGAGCTTCGACGGCGTGCTGCACCCGAGCCCGGCGCCGAAGCTGTCACGCACACCAGGCTCCCTGCGTCGCGGCGCGCCGGCGCCCGGCGAACACCAGGCCGAGGTCTGGCGCGACTGGGGCCTGGATTGAATGAGCCTGTGACGCACGCCGCCACACCCGCTCGGGCGCGCCGGAATGCGTCACAGGCGCTGAGCGTGGCCATCGCTGAAAATACCTAAGCGAACCGTACGCTAGCGTAAGGTATCATCGTTTCCAGGGCGCAGCGCCGCCCGCATGGAGCATGCGACGATGGTACTCACCGAAGATCAAAGAGCCCTGCAGGAGACCGCGCGACGGTTTGCGCGCGAGCGTCTGCTGCCGGACTACCAGAAGCGCGAGAAGGACGGCGGCCACCTGGACCGCGGCCTCATCGCCGAGATGGGCCGCCTGGGCCTGCTGGGCGTGGACCTGCCGGAGGAATTCGGCGGCCTCGGCGTCGATGCCGTCACCACCGGCCTCATCACCGAAGAGCTGGCCTACGGCGACTTCAACGTCAGTGCGGTGCCTGTGGGCATCTCCTTGAACGCCGCCATCCTGCTCCGGCACGCGCAGCCCGAGGTGGTGCGCGAGTGGGTGCCGAAGATGACACGCGGCGATGCTGTGGTCGCGATCTGCCTGACCGAGCCGCGCGGCGGCTCGGATGCGAGCAACCTCACGCTGAAGGCCCGCCGGGTCACCGATGCCTCGGGCGACCACTACGTCATCAACGGCGAAAAGACCTCGATCACCTTTGCCGATCGCGCCGACGCCTACCTGATCTTCGCCCGCACCGGCCGGCCGGAAGAGGGCGCCAAGGGCGTCAGCGCGTTTTTCATTCCGTTCGAGGGCACCAAGGGCATCTCGCGCACGAAGTTCGACGATGTCGGCAGCGCCATCATCGGCCGCGGCTCGGTCTTCTTCGATGACGTGCGTGTGCCCGTGAGCCACCGGCTGGGCGACGAAGGCAAGGGCTTCACGCAGGTCATGCAGGGCTTCGACTACAGCCGCGCGCTGATCGGCCTGCAATGCGTGGGCGCGGCGCAAGCCAGCCTGGACGAGGCCTGGGCCTACGCGAAGGAGCGCGAAGCCTTCGGCAAGCCGATCGGCCAGTTCCAGGGCGTGAGTTTTCCGCTGGCCGAGGGTGAGTCGCAGATCGAGGCCGTACGCCAGCTCTGCTACCACGCGCTGGCACTTCGCGATGCCGGGCTGCCGCACACGAAGGAGGCCGCCATGTGCAAGTGGATGGGCCCGCGCAACGCCTTCGACATCATCCACCAGTGCCTGCTCACCTTCGGGCACTACGGCTGGAGCAAGGACCTGCCGCACCAGCAGCGCATGCGCGACGTGATGGGCCTGGAAATCGGTGACGGCACGGCGCAGATCATGAAACTCATCATTGCGCGCGAACGCATCGGGCGCGTGGCCGTTCAGTACTGACGCCAGGAGGGCGGTGATGTCGTACCAGTCGATCTACCGTGCCGGCCTCTTCGCCGGTCAGACCATCATCGTCACCGGCGGCGGCAGCGGCATCGGCCGCTGCACCGCGCATGAACTGGCGTCGCTGGGGGCGCATGTCGCGCTCGTCGGCCGCAAGCTCGAAAAGCTCGAGGCGGTGCACGCCGAGATCACGCAAGACGGCGGCAGCGCCAGTTGCCACGTGGCCGACATCCGGGAAGAGGCCATGGTGATCCAGGTCATCGACGAGGTGCTGCGCGCGCGCGGCCGCATCGATGGTCTGGTCAACAACGCCGGCGGCCAGTACCGCACGGCGATGAAGACGATCTCGACCAAGGGCTTCGAAGCGGTGGTGCGCAGCAACCTCACCGGCGGCTTCATCTTCATGCGGGAAACCTACAACCGCTGGATGGAAGCGCACGGCGGCGCCATCGTGAACATCATTGCGGACATCTGGGGCGGCTGGCCCGATTACGCGCACTCCGGCGCCGCGCGCGGCGGCATGCTCACGCTCAGCGAGACGGCGGCCTGCGAGTGGGCGACCTCGGGCGTGCGCGTGAACTGCGTGGCGCCCAGCGGCATCGCCAGCAGTGGCTTCGACACCTACACGCCCGAAGCCAAGGCCAAGATCCTCGAGTTCCCGCCGCACGTGCCGCTGCAGCGCTACGGCACCGAGGCCGAGATCTCCTCGGCCATCGTCTACCTGCTGTCGCCGGCGGCGTCGTACATCACGGGCTCGTGCGTGCGCGTGGATGGCGGCACGCCCAACTTCCGGCCCACCTACTGGAAGCTGCAGCCGGTGCGCAACAACGTGCCGTACGAAGGCTTCCACCGCGCGGTGCTGCCCGAGTTGCTGACCAAGGGTCTCTGATACCGATGAAGCTGACCCTGGTGCGCCACGGCCGTCCCGACGAGGACGACGCCACGCGACCACACGACCCTCCGCTGCGTGCCGACGGCCAGCGCCAGGCGCAGGCGGTGGCGGCGCTGCTGGCCCGCGAAGGCGTCACACGCATCGTCGCCAGCCCGCTGCTGCGGGCCCACCAGACGGCCCTGCCGCTGGCCGCGCGCCTGGGCCTGCCGGTCGACACCGTCGACGGCTGGGCCGAAGCCGACCGCCACCTCACGCGTTACCGCAGCACCGAGACGCTGCGCGCGCTGGGTGACACCGAGTGGAACCGCTTCCTCGCCGACCCCGTGCGCTACCTCGGTGGCGACCCGGCGGCCTTCCGTTCGGCGGTGCTCGGCGCGCTGGCGGACTCGATCGCTTCCGAGCGCGACGCGCACGTGGCGGTTTTCACCCACGGCCTTCCGATCAACGTGGTCTTGTCGCAGGTGCTCGGCCTGCCCCGCATCATCCACTTCCAGCCGGGCTACGGCTCGGTGACCCGGTTGCGCGCGCGCGACGCGACGAACATCGGCGTCATCAGCGTCAACGAGAGCGGCCACCACCAGTTTCCCCTGACATGAGCACCATCGGCGACGACACCACCCTGGCCGCCCGCGTGGCCGACTACCTGAGCCAGCAGGTCGGCCACGCCGTGACCGTGGGCACCGTGCGGCGCTTTCCGGTCGGCTTCTCCTGGCTGACCTTTGCGGTCCCGGTCTCGGGCCTGAAAGGACCGGGCGACACGCAGGAGCTGATCCTGCGCCTGGGCCCGGACTACGGCCTCTTTGCGCCCTACAGCGCCGGCCCGCAGGTGATGGCGATGCAGTCGCTGGAAGGCAGTGCCGTGCCGCTGCCGCGCGCCTTCTGGAGCAGCGACGACCCGTCCATCCTGGGTGCGCCGTTCATGTTCTGCGAAAAGGTCCGGGGCGACGCCGTCGTGCCCTGGGTGTCGGCCACCGAGCCGCCGCTGGACGAGGCCTACCGCCGGTCGCTCGGCACCGACTTCATCGACGCGCTGGCGGCGCTGCACCGCGTGCCCTGGCAGGACAAGCCGATCGCCGCACTCGCCGATGGCATCACCGTTCAGAACGCGGCGCAGCAGAACGTCGAACTCTACGAGCGCCTGATCCAACGCTGGGCGATGCGGCCCTACCCGCTGGCCGAGTGGGGCATCCGCTGGCTCCAGCAGCACCAACCGGTCGCGCCGCGCGTGACCATCGTGCACGGCGACTACCGCACCGGCAACTTCCTGGAGCAGGGCGGGCACATCACCGCCATCCTCGACTGGGAACTGGTGCACCTGGGTGACCCGCACGAGGACCTCGCCTGGGTCAGCATGCCGATGTACCGCGGTGGCAGCCCCTACCTGTGCCGCCTGTGCGAACCCGAGTGGTTCTACAAGCGCTATGCCGAGAAATCGGGCATCGCCGTCTCGATGGCCTCGGTGCGCTACTACCAGGTGTTTTCGCTGCTGAAGCTGGCCGCTACCCACATGGCGGCGGCACGCTGCTTCGAGGAAGGCCGTTTCAACGACATGCGCATGCCCGCGATGGGCAGCCAGATCGCCACCTGCCTGCGGCAGATGGACAAGCTCATCGAGTCCGCCTAGACCCCCGCGCCATGAACAACTCCTTCACCCGATTGATCGACGGCATGTGCGCGACGCTGCGCGCCGAGGTGCTGACGCGCCTGGACGACGAATTTGCGCGCGGCCAGGTCTTCGGCGTCATCAACCTGCTGAACACCTTCAAAGTGCGGGCCGACTGGTCGGCCGACTTCCTGGTGCAGCAGCTGGCCGCCCAGCAGGAGGCCTTCGAGGCGCTCGCGGCGCTGCCGGGGGCGCCTGCGGTGCCGCACGCGCCGCTGCCGCCGGTGACGCCGATCGCCGAGCTGCTGGCACGCCGCGACGAGGGCAACCGCACGATGGTCGAGCTGCTGCACGCCGACGCGCTGCCGGCCGGTGCCGAAGCCGTGCTGCGCCGGGCCATGCGTGCCGAGGTCGACCTCGAACTGAAGCATTCACCGCGCCCCTTGTTCGCCGAGATGTCCAGCGGCCGGGAGGGCTGAATCCCGCCCGTCGGGTGTGCCCGGCCGTCACAGATGTCGTGAAGGCGGCGCACTCAGGGTCGCCATGGGGGCAGACCCCGTTGACAGCCCCGTTGCACACGTTAGTCTTCCACCTATAAAGTACGCTAGTGAAATACCTGGCGCCCCAACCGACCCCCACCCGGAGACCATCCATGTCGAAGTTCACCCGCCGCGGCGTCGTCGCCGCCACCGCGCTGGCGCTCGCCGCACCCCTCGCCTTCGCCCAGGGCACCGGTCCCATCAAGGTCGGCGTGATGACCATCGATGCCGGTCCCTTCGCGGCCTACGCCAATCTGGTCGAGCAGGGCGCCAAGACGGCCGCTGCCATCCTGAACGCCGAAGGCGGCGCGGGTGGCCGCAAGTTCGAGATCGTCGTCCAGGCCCACAGCGGCACGCCGGCCGCCGCGGTCGCGGCCGCCACGCGCCTGGTGCAGCAAAGCGGCGTGAGCCTGCTGCTGGGCCAGACGCTCAGCTCGCACTCGCTCGCGCTGGTGCCCAAGCTGGCCGACCTGAACGTCATCTTCATCGACCACTATGCCCAGAGCATGGAGCTGATGGGCAAGGGCTGCACGCCGAACTACTTCCGCGTCAACACGCCGGACGGCGTCATCACAAAGGTCATGGAGGACTACGTCAAGAGCACGGGTGCCAAGACCTGGAACCTGATCTCGCCCGATTACGCCTCGGGCCACAGCTTCAGCAAGTCCTTCCAGGGCCTCGTGGGCTCGATGGGCGGCAGCGTGCAGCAGAACCTGTTCGCGCCCATCGGCACCTCGGACTTCGGCACCCACATCTCGCAGCTGGCCAAGCCGGCCGACGCGATCATGGTCACGCTGTTCATGAGCGACGGCCAGTCCTTCGCCAAGCAGGCCAAGCAGTTCGGCCTGTTCGACAAGTACAAGGTGGTGCTGGGCAACGGTTTCGCCACCGACTTCCAACTTGACGCCCACGGCGACAACGTGCTGGGTGTGGTCAACAACCTCAGCTGGACGGCCGACCTGCCGGGCGAGCGCAACGCGAAGTACGTCAAGGAGTTCGTGCTGAACACCAAGCGCTTCCCGTTCTACACCGACGCCGACATCATGGCCGCGATGGAGGTGTACCGCGCAGGCGTCGTGAAGGCCGGATCGACCGAGACCGCGAAGGTGCGCAAGGCGCTCGAAGGCCTGAAGGTCGACATGATCTTCGGCAAGGGCATCGAGATGCGCGCCGCCGACCACCACCTGATCCGTCAGGCCGGCATGGCCCAGGTCGTCAAGAGCCCGGGCGGCAAGAACGTCTTCCTGATGAAGGCGGTGAAGTCCGGACCGGAGATCTACCCGGCGCCGAACCCCGAGTGCAAGGCCCAGTCCTGATCCACCGAAGGGGTTCTTCAGCGTGGACTTCGCGCAACTCTTCAGCGTCGCACAGCTGGCCAACGCACTCGCGCTGGCCAGCCTGCTGACGATCCTGGCCAGCGGCCTGGCCCTGATCTTCGGCCTGCGCGACGTGATGAACTTCGGTCACGGCGCGCTGTACATGGTGGGGGCCTATCTGGGCTACAGCGTGGGCCATCAGCTCAGCTTCTGGGCCGCGCTGGTCATCGTGCCGCTGATCCTGGCGGCTGTGGGCGTGGCCTTCGAGCTGGCCGTGCTGCGGCCGCTGCAGAAGCGCTCGCACATGGACGTGGCCCTGGTCACCTTCGGCCTGGCGCTGATCATCGGCCCGCTCGTGCACAAGATCTGGGGCACGGCGCCGCTGTCGGTGGAGCCGCCGGCGGTGCTGGCCGGATCGGTGAGTGTGCTGGGCACCATGTACCCGGTGTACCGGCTCTTCCTCATCGCCATCGGCTTCGGCACCTGCCTGGCGCTGGCCGGCTGGCTGAAATTCACACGCGTGGGCATGCACACGCGGGCGGTGAGCCAGCAGCCGCACGTGGCGCGCATGATGGGTGTCAACACCGACCGGCTGAGCCTGCTCGTGGTCTGCATGGGCACCGGCTTCGCCGGGCTGGCCGGCGTGCTGGCCGGGCCCTACCTCTCGGTCGACCCCGGCATGGGCGCGACCATCCTCATCAGCTGCCTGATCGTCGTGGTGATCGGTGGGCTGGGCAGCATCGGCGGCGCCATTGCGGCGGCGTTCGTCTATGGCTTCATCCAGGTCATCGGCACGGTGCTGTTCCCGTCGCTGGCGGTGCTGGCGCCGTACCTGCTGCTGTTCTTCGTGCTGCTGTGGCGACCGCAAGGCTTCGGCCGCGGACGGGTGTCGTGATGAGTGCCGTGCAAGGATCCCTCGCATCGACCGCGCCCGCTGGCGCCGTTCGCGCACCCCGTATGCGGCCGGTGCTGCTGGTCGCGCTGGTGGTGGCGGTGGCCGGCATCTTCCTGCCGGCGGTGTTCACCAACACCTACTACCTGGGCATGCTGATCAACGGCATGGTGCTCGGCGTGGCCGCGGTGGGCATCGGCTTCCTGATGTACCAGTGCGGGCTCGTGATGTTCGGCGTGGCCGCGTTCATCGGCCTGCCGGCCTACCTGGTGGGCATCGGCTCGGCACAGCTCGGCCTCGGGATCGGTGCCGCGGTGCTGTTCGCGCTGGTGGGCAGCTCGCTGTTCGCGGCGCTGGTGGGCCTGCTCGTCGTCCGTGCACGGCCGCTGCCGTTCGCGATGCTGACACTGGCGCTGGCGCAGATGTTGAAGCAGGTGGCGATGCTGCAGTCGATGCGCCCGCTGACCGGCGGTGACGACGGCCTCACGATGAGCTTCCACGGCAGCTTTCTCGGCCTCACGCAGGCCGAGCTGGGCAAGGCGGCGAGCTTCTGGCCGCTGGCCTGGCTGTCGCTGTGCGGCGTGCTGCTGCTGGTGTGGCTGGTGTCGAACGCGCGCTTCGGCCAGGTGCTGCGTGCCACCCAGGCCAACGAGGAGCGCATGCGGTTTTCCGGATTCAACACCTACTGGCCCCGTGTCGCCGCGTTCACACTGGCGTCCTTCCTGGTGTCGGTGGCCGGGGTGCTGACCGCGCTGAACAGCGCCTTCGCATCGCCCGAACTGCTGGACTTCGCCACTGGGGGCCACGCGCTGGTGGCCATGCTCGTCGGCGGTGCAGCCAATGTGCTGGGCCCGCTGCTGGGTGCGCTGCTCTACACCTGGGGCCAGAGCGCCTTCGGCGCCACAGGCTACCTGGAGCTGCTCACCGGCGTGGCGGTCGTCTTCATGATCTGCGCCTTCCCGAAGGGCGCGATGGGCTTCGTGCTGCAGCTGCTGGGCCTGTTGCGCGGCCGCGGAAGGAAATAGATGCTGCGTGTCGAGAACCTGACGGTCGCCTACGGCAGCGTGCAGGCGCTGAGCGACGTCACGCTGGAGGTGTCGTCCCGTGGCGTGCTGCACGGCATCATCGGCCCCAACGGTGCCGGCAAGTCCACGCTGATGGACGCCATCACCGGCCGCCGCAAGCCCACCAAGGGCCGTGTGCTGGTCGACGGCGAGGACATCACTGCGCGGCCAGTCGAATGGCGGCGCCGCCACAAGGGCATGTCGCGCTCCTTCCAGCGCACCAGCATCTTTCCCGGCCTCACGGTGCGCGAGCAGCTGGAGCTGGTGGCTTCGCAACTCGGCGAACCGGGGCTCGACGAGATCGTCGATGCCTTCGAGCTGCGCCCCTCGCTGGACCTCCCGGCCGACAGCATCGCCTACGGCGACCAGCGCCGCGTCGACATCGCGCTGGCCATGATCGGCAAGCCGTCGCTGATGCTGCTGGACGAACCCGCGGCAGGCTTGTCGACCACCGAGACCATCTCGCTGTTCGAGCACCTGGTCGCGCTGGTGCGCCACCGCGGCGTGACCGCGCTGGTCGTCGAGCACGACGTGGATGCGGTGTTCCGCTTCTGCGACGAGGTCTCGGCGCTGGACCTCGGCCGCCTGCTCGTCACCGGTACGCCGGCGGCGGTGCGGGCAGACCCACATGTCATCACCGCCTACCTGGGAACGGCCGCATGAGCTTCCTCCAGATCCGCGGCCTGACGGCCGGCTATGGCAAGTCTGTCGTGCTGCGCGGCGTGGACATCGAAGTCGACGAGGGCGAATCGCTGGCCGTCGTCGGCAAGAACGGCGCCGGCAAATCGACGCTGCTCAATTCCTTCTTCGGCGGCACCACCATCCGCAGCGGCAGCATCGTGCTGGGCGGCGTGGCCATCGAGAAGCTGCCCGCCTACATCGCGCCCAAGCACGGCGCGACGATCTCGCCGCAAGGCCGGCTGATCCTGCCGCATCTGACGGTGCAGGAGAACCTGCTGCTCGGCGCCGCGTCCGCGCGCAAGGGGCAGTGGACGCTGGACCGCATCTTCGAGCTGTTCCCCATCCTGCAGGAGCGCCGCCACAAGATGGGCACGGCGCTCAGCGGCGGCCAGCAGCAGATGCTGGCGGTGGGTCGCGCGCTGATGGGCAACCCGCGCGTGCTGCTGCTGGACGAGCCTTCCGAAGGCCTGTCGCCGCTGCTGGTCGACAGCCTGGCCGGCGTCTTCAACAAGATCCGCGAAGCCGGCACCGGGGTGCTCATCGTCGAGCAGCACCTGAGCCTGGTGCGGCGCGTGTCGCAGCGCTTCGTCGTGATGTCCAAGGGCGAGATCATCGACCGCGGGCTCACCGACGACATCGACACGCCCAAGCACCAGGCCGCGCTGGCCTTCTGAACGCGGGCGCCCCCGGGCGCCCATCTTTCGCTTTAGCCACCCTTGCCGCGGCACGCGTCGCCGTGCCGCAGGAGACCCCGATGAACGCCAAGGCCTCGCAGCAGAAGGACAATGACGACCTCACACGCGTCGGGCCCGACACCGTGATGGGCGCGCTGATGCGCCGCTACTGGCTGCCGGCGATGCAGTCGAGCGAGCTCGAGGCCGGCGGCGCGCCGGTGCGTCTGCTGCTGCTGGGTGAGAAGCTGGTCGCCTGGCGCAGCCCGCAAGGCAGCGTGGGCGTGATGGACCACCGCTGCCCGCACCGCAACGCCTCGCTGTTCTTCGGCCGCAACGAGGAAGACGGGCTGCGCTGCATCTACCACGGCTGGCAGTTCAACGTCGAAGGCCGCTGCGTCGAGGTGCCCAACATCCCCACGGGCGACGACTTCAAGACGCGCGTGAAGACGACGGCCTACCAGGCCTACGAGCGCCACGGCATCGTCTGGGTCTACATGGGCGACCCGGCGATGGCGCCGCCCGTGCCGAAGATCGAGGTGATGGATGCCGAGGAAGGCGACCTCGAGATCGAGTTCGCGCTGCGCGAGTGCAACTGGATGCAGGCGCTGGAAGGCGACATCGACACCTCGCACCTGGGCTTCCTGCACGTGGGCAACATCGAGCCCGACGACCTGCTGCCTGACGACCCGATGCGCTACGTGGTGGCCAACCGCGCGCCCCGGCTCGAAGTGGCCGAGGCACCCTGGGGCACCACCTACTGCGCCACCAAGCGCACGCCCAGCGGTGGCCGCTACCTGCGTTACGCCAACTTCATGTTCCCCTGCTGGACGCAGGCGCCGCAGGGCCAGTTCGAGAACAACCTGTTTTCGCGCGCCTGGGTGCCGATGGACGACACGCACACGATGTCGATCACGCTGCTGTGGAAGAAGCGCGGCAACCTGTTCCGCACGATGGCCAATGGCGAGCCGCTGCCCGGCGTGGCGCCCCTGGCGCTGCTGCCCAACACCAGCGACTGGCTGGGCCGCTTCCGCTGCGTGCAGAACCCGCGCAACGACTACCTGATCGACCGCGAGGCCCAGCGCAGCAACCGCATCTTCAGCGGCATCGAGAACATCGGCATGCAGGACCAGGCGGTCACGGAGTCGATGGGCCCGATCACCGACCGCACGCGCGAGCAGCTCGCACCCAGCGACCTGATGATTGCGCGCACGCGGCGCCGGTTGCTGCAGGCCGCACGCGCGCTGGCGGCAGACGGCACGCAGCCGCCGGGCGTGGACGACCCCTTCGTCTACCGTATGGCACGCAGCGGCGACATGATGGTTGAAGGCGAGGCCAGCTGGCAGGAGACCTACGAAACCAAGATCCGCGAAGCGGTGCGGCTGGGCGAATGACGGCCGGCGTATTCGACGGCCGCGTCGTCGCCATCACCGGTGCGGCACGCGGCATCGGCGAGGCACTCGGCCGTGCCTTCCTGGATCGTGGTGCGGCTATCGTCGCGCTGGACCGCCGCTGGGACGAGGGCGACGCCTGGGCGCGCACGCTGCGCGACGCCGGCGCCCTGATGCTCGGCGCCGACATCACGAACGACGCCGAACTCGATGCCGCGCACGATGCCACGCTGGCGCGCTTCGGCCGCATCGACGTGCTCGTCAACAATGCCGCGATGCGCCAGCGCGATCTCTACCCGGTGGCCGGTGCCTGCGCCGTACTCGACACCGAAGACGCGCACTGGGAACGCATGTTTGCCGTCAACGTGGTCGGCACGCTGAAGGTGACGCGGCGCTTCATCCGGCCGATGCTGGCGCAGCGCGCCGGCAGCGTCATCATGGTCAGCGCCAACGGCAGCCTCACGCACGCGGCCGGAATGGGCGTGGCCACCGGCAACCACCCGGGGCTGCTGAACCAGCCCTACGACGCCACGAAAGCCGCGCTCACCAGTCTGAGCTTCTATCTCGCCGAAGAGGTGAAGGCCGCAAACGTGGCCGTGAACGTGATCTTCCCGGGCCCCACGCGCACGACCGGCAGCGACGAGCTGGTGCCCGGCCGCGAGGCGCTGGGCCTGAAGATGGCGCTGCTGCCGCCGGCGCACGTGGTGCCGCTGTGCCTGCAGCTGGCGCAGGCCGATTCGGCCAGCAGTGGCCGGGCCTACGACGTCGTGCCCTGGAATGCGGTCCACGCCTGAGCCCGCGGCCGCCGTCAACCCGCTCGGCCGGACGGCCGCAGCCGCCTCGCCGCGTCAGATGGGCGGGTGGGCCTGCACCGAGGCGTACTTCGCATAGCCGCTGCCGACACCGTATTCGATGATGCCGTAGCCGATTTCATCGCCGTCGCGCACCTCGATCACCTGGTCGGCCAGCGTGCGCACGGTCTTGCGCACCGCGGGATCGGTGAGGTCCCAGGTCTCGTGGGCCGTGAACAGCTTGCCCTTGTCGTCACCGTGGAACCAGCCGTTCAGGCCGCCGTAGAGGCCACCCTTCAGGAAGTAGCGCGTGGGCAGCACGCGCACCTGCACCGGCCGCTGCTCGCCGCTGGCGAAGGTCAGGTTGAAAGTAGCGGCGGCCATGCTCTGGCCGTGCGGGTCGTCGTGCCAGGACACGTCGTGCTGCACGGTGACGAGCTGGTCGCGGCCTGAAGCCCGCTGGCCCGCGGGCCGCACCCGCTCGCCGCTGATGTAGATCAGGTCGCCCGGCGCGCGCTCCTTGAAGAAGATCACCAGGCCGTGGTCCTTGAACTGCGCCGTGGTCCAGCAGTAGAAGAAGGGCGGGTAGAAGGTCAGCGGCGGGTGGCTCTCGTCGGTGCGCATTTCCGCGCGCACGCCCCAGCTGTGGTCGCGCTGGCCGAGGAAGCCGGCCAGGTCGATGCGCCGGCCGTCGTACTCGAGCCATCCGGTGTAGCGGCCCATCTGCTGCGCGCGGTACATGTGCTCGGTGATGCGGCCCTCGCGCCGGCGCAGGTGGCCGGCTTCTTCGTGCGGGTTCATCGTGGCGTGGAACTCGATCTCGAAGCGCAGCCCGGAGTCGTTTTCGCCCAGCACCAGGCGGTGGTGCTTGAGGCCTTCGATCACCGTGATGGACAAGGGGCCGACCGCGGTCTTCAGCGGGTCGGGCCGCAGGCGGCGCGAGGCGCGGAAGTTCCACTGCCGCCCCGGCACCGCCACGCCGGCGAAGACGTCCATCACATTGCGGTTCGGGTGGTAGCCCAGGCCGATGTCGAAGATCAGCTCGCCGCCCGGCACCGGGTGGCCGGTGTACCACAGGCGTTCCATCCAGGCCGGGTCGCTGTTGTCGATCTGGTCGAAGGGGGTCGGCAGCTGGTGGCCGATCAGGTCGTCCTGCGGGCTGAGCATCGTGGTGCGGTCTCGGGTTGACGCTGAGGTCGTAACTAGTACGGTAGTGTACAGTCGGCACGAAAGACTTCCATCGGAGACTTCCCGCATGAGCACCGATTCGATCCGTGTCGAGCGCGACGGCGCACTGGCCATCGTGAGCCTCGCGCAGGCCGCGCGCGGCAACCCGTTCGACGGCAGCTTCACGAAGGCATTCAAGGACGTCGCGGCCGATCTCTGGAACGCCACCGACCTGCGCGCAGTGCTGCTGCGCGCCGAAGGCCCCAACTTCAGCGTCGGCGGCGACCTGAAGAGCTTCTACCCGGTGCGCCACGAACTGGGCCCGCTGGTGCGCCAGTGGACGGCCGACCTGCACATGGGCCTGCAGCGCTTCTGGGGCCTGCCGGTGCCGGTGGTCTGCGCGGTGCAGGGCTTCGCGATGGGCGGCGGCGTCGCGCTGCTGGCGGGCGCCGACGTGGTGCTGGCCGCCGAGGGCGCGAAATTCGGCTCGGCCTTTGCGCAGCTGGGTTTCAGCTGCGACTCCGGATCCAGCGCCACGCTGACGGCGCGCATGGGCGCGGCACGCGCGCGCCGCTTCGTGATGCTGGCCGAGATGCTCGGCGCATCCGAGGCGCTGGCTGCCGGCCTGGCTGACCGCGTCGTGCCCGACGCGCAGCTGCAGGACGACGCACTCGTGCTCGCCCGCCAGATGGCCGCTGGCCCGACGCTGGCCTACGGCGAGATCAAGCGCCTCTTCATGAAGGCCGGCGCGGCGCAGCTGCAGGCGCAGCTGGAAGACGAAGCGCTGACGCTGGCGCGCGTCTCCGCGGGCCACGACGCGCAAGAGGGCATCGCGGCGCTGGTCGAAAAGCGCAAGCCGGTGTTCCAGGGCCGCTGATCCGCCGCCATGGAACCGTACGACCACCTGCTCGTCGAGTGCCATGTCGACGGCTTCGCCACCATCGTCTTCAACCGCCCGGCGAAGCTGAATACGCTGTCGATCGGACTGCGCCGCGAGCTGGGCCGCGCGGTCGAGGCCCTGGAGGCCGACCCCGCGATTCATGTGCTGATCCTCACGGGCAGCGGCCGCGCCTTCACCGCCGGCCTCGATCTCGATGAATGGGGCGCGGCTCCGGCCGCCGGTGCCTGGGAATACAACGCGGTGGCCGCGATCGAAGGCTTCAGCGGCCCGGTCATCGGCGCGATCAACGGGCTCGCCATCACCGGTGGCGTGGAGCTTGCGCTGGCCTGCGACCTGCTCATCGCCGCCAGCGACGCACGCTTTGCCGATACGCATGTCAAGGTGGGCTTGTTGCCGGGCTGGGGCGGCTCGGTGTGGATGCAGCAGCGCATCGGCCCGCACCGCGCCAAGGAACTCGCGCTCACCGGCCGCTTCTTCAACGCACAGGAGGCGCTGGCCTGGGGCTTCGTCAACCGCGTCGTGGCGCCGGAGCATTTGCGTGCGGAGGCCGAAGCGCTCGCGCGTCAGATGCTGGCCCACCCGCCCGAAGGCCTGGTGGCTTACAAGCGGCTGCTGAACGACGAGGCCGGCCTGCCGCTGGCGGCGGCGTTCCAGCTCGAAAGCGAACGTGCGCGCGCCGCCAACATCGTCGTCACGCGTGAAGAGATCGACGCCCGGCTGGCCCGGCTGCGTCGCCAACGACCATGACCCCGCATCCCATCCCCGCCTGGGACGGCCGCGACCTGCGCGACCTGCTCGCGCTGGACGAAATCGCGCCTTCCACGTTCCGCACACGCTGCGGCGACGCCAATGCACACGGCCGCGCCTACGGCGGCCAGATCCTCGCGCAGGCATTGATCGCCGCGGCACGCACCGTGCCGGCAGGCCGTCCCTGCACGGCGATGCAGTTCATGTTCCTGCAGGGCACCCTGTGGGACGAGGCACTGGACCTGCACGTCACGGCGCTTCAGGACGGCAAGCGCTTCTCCACGCGCCATGTGCGTGGCGTGCAGGCCGGCGGCCGCCTCGTGCTGGATGCGCAGATCAGCTTCGCGGTGTCCATCGATGCGCCGGGCCACGGCGCGCCACCTCGCGTGGTGCTCGAAGACCCGGCCTCGCTGCCCACGGTCGACCAGCTGCCGGCCGACTGGTCGGCCGCGGTCGAGCGATCGGTCGGCTACCCGTTTGCGGTGAAAGAGAGCATCGACTTCCGCTTCGCCGGACCCCCGCCGCAGCTGCGGCTGGAATTGCCCGAGCCACGTCTGCGTTTCTGGCTGCGGTCGAAAGTGCCGCTGGTCGACGACCCGCACCTGCACGCCGCCGCCTTCGCCTACCTGTCGGACTGGTGGCTCAACTTCCCGGGCGTCGGCGGCCATCAGGACGAGGCGCAGGCCAGCGGCGGCTTGTATGTGGCGAGTCTGAACCATGCGATCTGGTTTCACCGCCCGCTGCGCGCCGACGAGTGGCTGCACGTCGACAGCACCAGCCCGGCGGCCGCGTCAGGGCGCGGCCTGTCGATCGCACGCGTGCATAACCGCCAAGGTCAGCTGCTGGCCAGTGCCTCGCAGGAGTGCCTGATGGCACCGCGCGAGCGCTGATGCTGCGCGCACGACGCCGGAAGGCATGGCGCGGCTGCCGCCAGCGAGAGCGCGTTCTCACGCAGGCCCGCTGACGCACCCGCGTCAGCTCACATCTTGCATTCGGGGCTGGGCGGCATCGTCGTGCGCGCAGCCGGCTCCACGCTGCGCAGCGCCATCTCGCCCTTGCCGGGCGCTGCCTTCACGGCCTGCACCACCACCATCGGCCGCACCAGCTGATGGTCGGCGGCACGCATCTCGATGTCGCCGACGATGGTGTTGGCGAGTTTGAGGCCCTTGAGCGCGCCGCGCACGGCCGCCACGTCGGTGGACTTCGCTTTCGTGATGGCCTCGTGCACCAGCATGAAGGCGAGGTAGGCGTCGGCCGCCAGGTAGCTGGGCTTGCGGTTGAAGCGCGCCTCGAAGGCTTTCACGAACTCGGCGTTTGCCGTGCCGGGCAGGGTGGCGAAATAGCTCTGCGCCGACCACACGCCGACCGTGCTGTCGCCCTGGCCGGTGATCAGGATCTCGTTGACCATCGACGCGCTCAGCACGAGCTTGTACTTCTCGAAGAGCCCGAACTGCGCCTGCTGCTTGGCCAGACCCACGCCGGTAGCGCCGGGCATGTACATCACCAGCGCATCGGCGGGCTTGCCCAGCAGCTGAGCGATGTTGCTGCCGTGGTCCGTGGTGGACAGCGGCGTGTAGAGCTCCTTGCCGATGCTCCCGCCGAAGGCGGGCAGCGCAGCGGTCAGGTATTTGCTGGCATTTCGTGCGGCGGCCATGTCGGCCATCAACATGTCGATGGTCTTGATGCCGTTGCGTTGCGCCAGCTCGCGCCAGACCTGCACCTGGCTCCCATCGCTGATGCCGATGCGGAAATAGTTCGGGTTGCAGTTCTTGCCGGTGAGGTCGTCCGACGCTGCAGTCGCGTCGAGGAACAGCGCATTGAGTTCGCCCAGCTTCGCACTCACCGCCAGCGAATTGCCCGAAGGACTCAGGCTGGTGAAGAACGAGACGCCCTGCTGCTGAACCAGCTTGTTGGCCGCGGCGATGGCTCCTGCCGGCGGGCCGTCGTGGTTCTGGATCACGAGCTCGTACTTGCGGCCCAGCGCGCCGCCCTTGGCGTTCAGCGTCTCCACGGCCATCGTCGTGCCTTCGTTGATGGCGCTGGAGAACGGTACCAGCGGGCCGGCCTCGATATTCAGCACGCCCAGCTTGATGGTCTGCTGCGCAAAGGCGGCGCCGTGCAGCGCCAGGGCGGCGGCCATTGCTGCGCGAAGGGTGGTCTTCATCGTCGTCTCCTCGGGTGGTTCTTCAGGCGATCTTGCGTGTGTGGCCGGCCCAGTGCGGGTCGCGCAGCACGTTCTTGCGCACTTTGCCCACGGGTGTCACTGGCAGCGGCTCGGCGCGGAATTCATAGCTGCGCGGCACCTTGTAGCCGCCGATGTGGGCACGGCAGTGGGCGTCGAGCTCGGCTTCGGTGACGCTCATGCCGTCGCGCGGCACGATGACGGCGTGCACGCTCTCGCCCCATTGCGCGCTGGGCACGCCGATGACGGCGGCCTCGCGCACGGCAGGGTGCAGGAACAGCACACGCTCGACCTCGATGGAGTAGACGTTTTCGCCACCGGTGACGATCATGTCCTTGATGCGGTCGGCCACGTAGAGGAAGCCGTCCTCGTCCATCGTGCCGGCGTCGCCGGTGTGCATCCAGCCGTCTTTCAGCACCGCGGCTGTCGCCTCGGGGTTGTTGAAGTAGCCGTTCATCAGCATGTCGCTGCGCACGACGATCTCGCCCAGCGTGTCCGGCGGCGCGGTGCTGCCGTCGGGCAAGACGATCTTCACCTCGTTGCCGAAGGCGGGCTGTCCGGCCGAGCGCAGGCGCCGGGCCTTCGGACCGCTGGTGAGGTGGTCGCGCCAGCGCAGGATGGTCGCGAAGCCGCCGGTCTCGGTCATGCCGAAGACCTGGAAGAAGCGCCAGGTGGGCAACTTCTGCATCGCCTGCGTGATCAGCGCCTCGGGCATCGGGCTGCCGCCGTAGACGCAGGTGCGCAGGCTGCTCAGGTCGTACTTGTCGAAGTCCGGGTGGTTCAGCAGCAGGTTGATCATCGTCGGCACGAGCACCGCGTTGGTCACCCGGTGCTCCTGGATCGTCTGCATCACCAGCACGGGGTCGAACTTGGGCAGCGGCAGGTGCGTGCCACCGGCCATCGTGATGTAGAGCAGCGCACTCGCGCCGGCAAAGTGGAAATAGCCGGCCACGTACGCAAAGCTCAGGTCTTCCACGTCGGGCAGCCAGGCCAGGTAGCCCATCGTCGCGACGTACAGGCCGCGGTGGCTCATCATCACGCCCTTGGGGTGGGCCGTGGTGCCGCCGGTATAAAAGATGACCCACAGGTCTTCGCCACGGCGGCCGGCGTCGGGCAAGGGGGTGGTCTGCGCCACCAGGGTCTCGTAATCGAGCATGCCCTCGGGGCAGGGGCCTTCGCCCATCCAGACCAGCGTCTTCACCCACGCCAGCCGGGCCTTCAGCTCGAGCGCCTGATCGATGAAGCTGTCGTCGACGAACAGCACCGAGGCCTTCGAGTCGGTCAGCGCGTACACGTTCTCGGCCACCGACCAGCGGACGTTCAAGGGCGCGAAGGCCCCGCCGGCCCAGGGCACCGCGAAGAAGAGCTCGACGTAGCGATCGGAGTTCATCGCCAGCGCGGCGACGAAGTTGCCGCCTTCGATGCCCAGGGCGCGCAAGGCGCCCGCCAGGCGTGGCACGCGCTGGCCCACCTCCTGCCAGGTGCGGCGCCGGCCGTTGCAGAGGGTGGCGGTGCGCTGGGGTTGGCAGGCGACAGCCTGGGTGAGAAAGCGGGTGCCTTGCATGGCGCGGGTCTCCGTGAGCGGGCAAGTCTTACACTAGCGCATGGTCAGCTGGTGCACATAGTGGTGCTTACCCGATCACCGATGGATCGACCGGGGGCGTTGCCGGTGCGGCACAGATGCTGTGCCGGCCGCCGCCTTTTCCGCGGCGATCGACGGCCTTAGCCTTGCGTCCAGGCACACCAGGCAGAGGAACCGGCACGCATGAACTTCACCGAAGAACAGATCGCCTTCCGCGACAGCATCCGCCGCATGGTGGCCAGGCACGTGGCGCCGATCGCTGCCGAGGTCGACGAGACCGATCGCTTTCCCACCGAACTCGTCAAGCTGTACGGCGAGATGGGACTGATGCAGCTGTGGATTCCGGAGAAGTACGGCGGCCCCGAAGGCAACCTGACGATGATGTGCATCGCCCGCGAGGAGATCTCGCGCGTGTCGCCGGCCTGCGGTTCGATCGCCGGCCTGAACACGATGTTCGTGATGCCGCTGCTGCACTTCGGCACCGAAGAACAGCGCCAACGCTTCCTGCCGAAGGTGGCCGCCGGCGGCGTGGTCACCGCCATCGCCATCAGCGAGCCGCAGGCCGGCAGCGACATCGGTGCCATGCAGACGCGCGCCGTGCGTGACGGCGACAGCTACGTCATCAACGGCCGCAAGCAGTGGTGCAGCTACGGTGTCGAGGCGGACTACATCGTGGTCATGGCGCGCACCGACGGCGAGGGCGGCGACAACCCGCGCCACGCCCGCACGGGCGCGGAGGGCATCAGCGCCTTCGTCGTCGAGCCGAAGAAGATGAAAGGCATCAGCTTCGGCCGCCACGAGCGCAAGATGGGCTGGCGCGGTGCGCCGAACACGCCGATCTTCTTCGACAACCTGCGCGTGCCGGCCGAGAACCTGATCGGCGAGGAAGGCAAGGGCTTCAAGGCGAGCATGCGCGCGCTGGACCTGAACCGCCCGACCATCGGCGCCCAGTGCGTGGGCCTGGCACAGGGCGCGCTGGACGCCTGCGTGGCCTACGCCAAGGAGCGCAAGCAGTTCAAGCGCGCGATCGCGGAATTCCAGGGCGTGCAGTTCATGCTGGCCGACATGGCGATCAACATCGAGGCCGGCCGTGCGCTGGTCTACGAATGCGCGCGTGCCGGCGACAACGGCGAATGGGAGCGGCTGAACCTGCTGGCCAGCATGGCCAAGTGCTTCGGCAGCGACATGGCCATGAAGGTCACCACCGATGCGGTGCAGGTCTTCGGCGGTTACGGTTATACGAAGGACTACCCGGTGGAGCGCTGGATGCGCGACGCCAAGCTGGCGCAGATCTTCGAAGGCACGAACCAGATCCAGCGCGTCGTCATCGCCAAGCAGCTGCTCGCCTGAGACAGCAGCGGAACCTTATCTTGGAGACCCCATGAAGCGAAGAAGCATCACTGTACTGGCAGCCTGCATGTGCCTGCCCGCACTCAGCTGGGCGCAGGCCGCGACCTTCCCGAGCCGGCCGGTGCAGATGCTGATCCCGTACCCGTCCGGCGGGACCACGGACGTGATGGCGCGCGCGCTGCAGGAACCGCTGCAGAAGGCGCTGGGCCAGCCGATCGTCGTCGAGAACAAGTCCGGTGCGGCGGGCGTGCTGGCGGCGCGCGAAGTGGCGCGTGGCAAGCCCGACGGCCACGTGCTGCTGTTCGTCAACAGCGGCATCGTCACGGTGACGCACCACGTGCAGAAGGACGCCGGCTTCGACGGCGTGAAGGACTTCGCCCCGGTGGCGCTGGTCACGTCGGCACCGCTGTTTGTCGTCGTGCCGGGCACGCTGCCGGTGTCGGACCTGAGAGGGTTTATCGAGTACGCCAAGAAGCAGCCTGGCCCGCTGGCGTATGCCACCGCCGGCGTGGGCAGCTTCGGCCACCTGTCGAGCGAGACCTTCGCGAAAGCGGCCGGGCTGAGCATGACGCACATCCCCTACCGCGGCCAGGCACCGACGACCAACGCGGTGCTGACCGGCGAGGTGCAACTGCTCATCACCAGCATGAGCAGCGCGATGCGCGGCTTCATCGACAGCGGCAAGCTCAAGCTGCTGGCCGTGACCGCCAAGCAGCCCAGCTCGCAGACGCCCGGCGTGCCCACGGTGGCCAGTGTGCTGCCCGGCTATGCCGCCGAGACCTGGTTCGGCTTCGTCACCACGGCCGGCACGCCGCCCGACATCGTGAACAAGCTCAACACCACGATCAACAGCTTGCTGACGCAGAAGGACCTGCAGGACAAGATGACCGCGCTGGGCCAGCAGGTGCAGACCATGACCCCCGCGCAGCTGGGGGCCCTGATCGCCGAGGACTCGGCGCGCTGGGGCCAGGTCGTGCGCGAGCAGAACATCACCGCCCAATAACCACCGGAGACTCCCGATGAACCGTTACGAGCGCTACCAGGACCTGAAGATCGAGGTGGCCAACAAGGTTGCCACCGTCACGCTGAACCGCCCGCAGGCGCGCAACGCCATCAACCAGCGCCTGATCCGCGAACTCCGCTCGATCTGGGACGACCTGGGCGACGACCCTGCCGTCAACGTGGTGCTGCTGACCGGCGCCGGCGAGTGGTTCAGCGTCGGCGGCGATGTGAAGGCGATGAGCGATCGCCCCGGCGGTGACGTGCTGGAAGAAGGCGAGGTGCACGACCCGATGATCAGCCGCCGCCTCGTGACGCGCCAACTCGAACTGGACAAGCCCATCGTCTGCGCCATCAACGGCGACTGCGTGGGCCTGGCCGCCACGCACGCGCTGCTGTCGGACATCACCGTGATGAGCGAGGACGCACGCATCGGCGACAGCCACGTCAACAAGGTCGGCCTGGTTGCGGGCGACGGTGGCACCGTGATCTGGCCGCTGCTGGTGGGCATCAACAAGGCCAAGGAGTTCCTGATGCGCGGCACGCTGCTGAAGGGCCGCGAGGCCGAGCGCATCGGCCTGGTGAACCACTGCGTGCCCAAGGGCGAGGTGCTCGAGAAGGCCCGCGCCATCGCGCAGGAACTGGCCGACGGCCCGACCTGGGCCATTCGATGGACCAAGCTGTCGATCAACCAGATCATCAAGGACCGCGTGAACCATCTGCTGGAAGCCTCGATGGCGCTCGAGCAGGTGACCTTCGAGCTGGCCGACCACAAGGAGGCGACCGCGGCGTTCAAGGAAAAGCGCAAGCCGAAATTCGGCCAGCACTGAGCCATGACCCCGTTTCGCGTCGCCGTTGCGCAGGCGGTGCTGGACAGGATCCAGCGGCGTCTGGCGGATGCGAACTGGGCGACGGCGCCGGACGACGACGCCGACTGGACCTACGGCACCGACCGCCGCTGGCTGGAAGGCTTCGTCGACCATTGGCGGCACCGCTACGACTGGCGCGCCGCCGAGGTGGCGCTGAATGCCTGGCCGCAGTTCACGGCGCCGGTCGACGGCATCGACATCCACTTCTACCGCGTGCGTGGCTCGGCCCCCACGCCGCGGCCGCTGCTGCTGACACACGGCTGGCCGGGCTCGGTGGTCGAGTTTCTCGGCTGCATCGAAAGGCTGGCGCACCCGGAGCGCTTTGGTGGCGACGCGCGCGACGGCTTCGACCTCGTGATCCCGTCGCTGCCGGGCTACGGCTTTTCAGGCAAGCCGGCGCGGCCGATCGGCCCGCGGCGCATCGCCGCGATGTGGCGCACGCTGATGGTCGAACGCCTGGGCTACCGGCGCTTCGTGGCGCAGGGCGGCGACTGGGGCGGCGCCGTGACCACCTGGCTCGGTGCCGAGCATGCCGATGCCGTCGCCGCCATCCACCTGAACATGCTGGCCACAAGGGGTCTGCCGGATGCCGCCGACGACCGGTCACCCGAGACAGCCGCCTACCTCTCGCGCGTGAAGCGCCTGAGGGCACGCGAGATGGGCTACTTCTTCGAGCAGAGCACGAAGCCGCAGACCATTGGCCTGGCGCTCGCCGATTCGCCGCTGGGCTTCGCGGCCTGGGTGTGCGAGAAGTTCCGCACCTGGGGCGATACGCAGGGCGACATCAACCGGCGCTTCAGCCACGACACGCTGATCACGAATCTGATGACCTACCTTGCCACGGACTCGGTGGCGTCGGCGATCTGGCTCTACCGCGGGCGCGCCGACGAGCGTGCGGCGCCGCCGCGCGTCGAGGTGCCGACCGCCGTGGCGCTGTTCCCGGCCGAGCCGATCCCGTACCTGCCGCGCGCGGTGGCCGAGCGCCAGTACGGCATCACACGCTGGACCGTGATGCCGGCTGGCGGCCACTTCGCTGCCCTCGAGGAGCCGCAAGCCTTCAGCGATGACGTGCGCGCCGCCTTCGCGGGCATCGACTTCGCCTGATCCCGTCGCTGCGCGCTGGCGTCGGCCGTCACGCACGACTGGACGCCGCGGTCCTTCTCAACGGGGCAGTCCGAGCCCGCGCTGGGCGATCAGGCTGCGCTGGATCTCGTTCGTGCCGATGCTGATGACCCACATCAGCGAGTGGCGCAGCTGCTGCTCGAATCGACCGTTGGCCAGTGCGCCCGGCGCGTGCTGCGACAGTGCGGCACGCGTGCCCAGCAGCTCCAGCGCAGCCTCGCCGTAGCGCTCCATCAACTCGCCGCTGAAAACCTTGCTGATCGCACCCATCTCCGGCGGCGTCGTGCCGCTGGTGGCCAGTTCGGCACAGTGGATCATCAGCCGGCGGCCGACCTCGATCTCCGCAGCCAGCTGGCCGATACGGTCGCGCACCAGCGCGTCTTCGCGCAGCGCCGGGTGTTCGCGCAGTTCGCGGCACAGGCAATCGAAGCCGTGGGCCACTTTCAGCACGATGCCGCCGCCGATGGTGCCGCGTTCGTTGGCCAGCGCGTCGGTCAGCACCTTCCAGCCGCCGTCGACTGGGCCGACGATGTTTTCGCGCGGGATGCGCACGTCGTCGTAGAAGATGTTGGCGAAGCCGCCGTCGTACATCGTCGTCGCCGGTTTCACCGTGATGCCGGGGGTGTCCATCGGCACGATGAACATGCTGATGCCGGCGTGCTGGGGCTTGGCCTCGCGGTTCGTGCGCGCGGCCAGGAACATGTACTGGCCCCAGTAGGTGGTGGTCCAGATCTTCTGGCCGTTGATGACCCACTGGTCGCCGTCGAGCACCGCGCTCGTGCGCATCGAGGCCAGATCGGAGCCGGCGTCGGGCTCGCTGTAGCCCATGCCGTGCATCACCTCGCCGCGCAGGATCTCGGGCAGGTAGCGCGCCTGCTGTTCGGGTGTGCCGAACATCATCAGCGCATTGGCCTGCACCGAGGCGCCGAAGCGCGGCGCCTCCGCCCGTTCCATCACTTCAACAAAGCCGATCTGCTCCAGCGGCGTGCGTGCCTGGCCGCCGAAGGCCTTGGGCCAGGCCAGGCCGAGCCAGCCGGTGCGGCCCATGTCGCGTGCAAAGCTGGGGTCGAACTCGCGGTCGTGGAAGGGCTTCGCGTCGAAAGCCCGCTTGCGCTCGCCGGACCAGTTCGTCGCCAGCCAGGCTCGCACCTCGTCGCGGAAGGCATTGCCGGCAGGACCGAGGTCGTACTCGGGCACGCGCGCACCGGCGCGGTCCAGCAGCGCGGCACCGAGCTCGGCGCGCGCCAGCCGGGCGCCGCCCAGGCGCAGGGTGTCCAGGTGGGCGCGTCGGAAGTGGCGCGGCGCCTCGTGTTCTTCCGCATAGCCGATGGCGCCGAAGGCGTGCTGCGTCTCCAGCGCGGCCTGGCGCAGCGCCGGGCCGCCGAAGGCGATGGCGGCGTGGGCAAAGTAGGGCCAATCTTCGCGGCCGAAGTCGCGGCTCTCGGCCGCATGTTCGAGCGTGAGGCGCACGCCTTCCAGCGCGATCAGGTTGTTCGCCAGCTTGTGCTGCACGGCCTGGAAACGGCCGATCGGCTGGCCGAACTGGCGCCGCTCCTTCGCGTAATCCACCGCCATCTCGAAGGCGCGGCGCGCGGCGCCGTGGGCGCGCGCCAGCAGCAGCACGGCGGCGACCAGGCGCAGGTCCTGCAGCCGCGCTTCGTCCAGCGCGATGCTGTCAGCCGGCACATCGGCCAGCGTGAGCTCGAAGCCACCGTCGGCGCCGAGCGCACGGGCCGCGGTCACGGTGACACCCGGATGCGCGAGGTCGACGCATGCAAAGCCATCGGGTGTGGCCAGCAGCAGATCGGTGGCGACGTCGGCGGCCTCGACAAAGCGCAGCGTGCCTTCGAGCCCGCTCTCCTGCCAGGCCAGCGTGGCGGCCTGCGGGTCGGGGTCGAGCTCGCCGAACGAAAACGCGAGCCGCGCATGGCCGCCCTGCACGCGATCGAGCAGGCGCGCCGCGACGGCGTCGGCAGCGGCCAAAGGCGCAATCGCCAGGTTGGCGAGCGCAGCGCCGTAGAGCACGCTGGGCGCGCCGGCTCGGCCCAGCTCTTCCATCAACACGACGAGTTCGCGCAGGCCGCCTTCCTCGGGTGTGGCGCCGAGCGCGGCCATGCCCTGTGCGGCGAGACCGTCACACAGCGCGACGACGGCCGCAAGGTCGCGCGCGCGTTCCACTGCGCCGGCCGGCGGCCACTGGGTCTCGAGGAAGCCGCGCACGGAATCGCGCAGCATCGTGCGCTCTTCGGAGCCGGGCAGGGTCTGCGGGTCGACAGGTTTCATGACGGGGCTTTTCCGAACACGCCCTGCGCTCGCAGCTCGGCCAGCGAGCCGACACCCAGGGCCAGTTTCTCGCGCAGCACCTCGTCGGTGTGTTCACCCAGCCCGGCAAGGCGGCCGCGTGCCGCGGTCGGCGTGGCCGACAGCTGGTACGGCGCATTGGCGACGAGAAAGCGGCCGTCTCCTTCGCCGAGTTCGGTCATCGTGCCGCGTGCGGCGATCTGCGGGTCGGCCATCGCCTCGCCCACCGTGCGGTAGCGCGAGCAGGGCACGCCGGCGCGCATCAGCACCGCCTCGCACTCGGCACCGCTGCGCTGCGAAGTCCAGCCTTCGATCAGCTCCAGCAGCGCGGGCCAGTTGGCTTCCTTCGTGGCCACGGTCGCGAAACGCGGGTCGGCCTTGCAGTCGGGGCGGCCAATCACGTCGAACAGCACTTCCAGGTTCTTCTGCGTCACTGCCGCCACCATCACGTAGCCGTCGTTGGCCTTCACCGGTTCGTACACCTGGCGCGGCCGCTCGGGCGGGAACTGCGCGGCCTGCATCTCGTAGATCAGCATGCCCAGCACCGAGTCCATCAGCGAGACGTCGATGGCCTGGCCACGGCCGCTGCGCTCGCGCTCGAAGAGCGCCAGCTGGATCGCGCCGAAGGCGTGCGAGGCGCCCAGCACGTCGGCGATGAAGATGCCGTTGTTGGCCGGCCGCGTGGCGCCGCGCTGGTATTCGTTGTACGCGACCTCGTAGCCGCTGGCGGCGTGGATCACCGGCGCGTAGGCGGGGGTCTGGGCGCGCGGACCGGTCTGGCCGAAACCGGAGATCGATGCGTAGACCAGGCGGGGGTTGTCCTTCGACAGCGTCTCGTAGTCCAGGCCCAGGCGCTTCATCACACCGGGGCGGAAGTTCTCGGCGACGACGTCGGCCTTGAGCGCCAGTTCGCGCGCCAGCCGCCGTCCTTCGGCGGTCTGCAGATCGAGCACGATGCTGCGCTTGCCGCAGTTCATCGATGCGTAGTAGGTGCTGATGCCACCACGCTGCGGCGGGCGCTGGCGCACCACATCGCCCTCGGGCGGCTCGACCTTGATCACGTCGGCGCCGGCGTCCGCCATCATGCGCGTGGCCATCGGTCCGGACATCACGATCGTGAAGTCGAGGACGGTGATGCCGGCCAGCGCGTCGGCGCGGGGCGTGGTGTCGGTCATGGGCAGGCGCTGTGCAGGTTCACGGAACCTGAAGCTTCGGCGAGCACGTGCCCGGCTTCAACGCAGGCGACGGAACAGCAGCTGTGCCTGCGCGGCACAGCACACGCGCGAGATCAGCCCGTGGCCAGCCGCTCGGTCACGTGCTCGAGAAATGCACGCACACGCACGCTGAGGTGGCGGCGGCTCGGGTAGACGGCGTAGATCGGCTCGGGGTCGGCCTCGTACGCATCGAGCACGGTGACCAGGCTGCCGGGGCGCGCGTCGTGCTGCACGCGCTGCTCGATCAGGCGTGCCAGGCCCAGTCCGGTCTGCGCCAGCGAAACCAGCACGTCGCCGTCGCTCGCCGCCACCGGGCCGGTGGGCGTGAAGCTGCGCACGCTGCCAGCGTCCTTCATGGGCCACTGGCTGCGGTACGAACCGGGCAGGAAGTTCAGGCAGCGGTGGTTCGCCAGATCGTCGGGCACGAGCGGTGTGCCGAAGCGCTGCAGGTAGGCAGGCGCGGCGTAGATGCGCCAGCGGGCCGTGCTGATGCGCTTGGCCACCAGTGTGGAATCCGGGATCGCGCCGCTCTGGAACGACAGGTCGATCTGCTGATCGAAAAGGTCCGGCGCCGTGGCCGCCAGCACCAGTTCCAGCTTGAGCTTGGGGTACTTTTCGCAGAAGGACGGCAGCAGCGGCGTGAGCCAGTAGCGCGCGAAGGCCGGCGTGCTGCCCACGCGCAGCAGGCCGCTGGCTTCGCCCAGGCTGGGGCTCAGCGAGGCCTCTGCCTCTTCCAGTGCCTGCATGACCTTCTGTGCCGCCGAGAGGAAGCGTTCGCCTTCCTGCGTGAGCTTCAGCACGCGTGAGGTGCGGTGGAACAGCCGCACGCCCAGCCGGTTCTCCAGCCGCTGGACGACCTTGCTGATCGTCGACGGGTCGAGGTCCAGGCTGCGCGCGGCGGCCGAGAAGCTGGCTTCTTCCGAGACGCGCAGGAAAAACGCGAGCTCGCGGATGTTGTCGTAGACGGTCATGGTGGCAGCGGCGCAGTCTAGCGCCGACCCAAGGCTGCCCTCAATCAGTCCAGCTTCAGGATCACGGCCTTGGTCTGCAGGTACTCCTGCACGTGCTCGACGCCCGATTCGCGACCGAAGCCGCTCATCTTGTAGCCGCCGAACGGGATCGCCGGGTCCATGACCTGGTAGCAGTTGGCCCACACCGTGCCGCTGCGCAGGCCGCGTGCCACCCGGTGCACGGTGCTGACATTCTTCGACCACACACCGGCGCCCAGGCCGTAGGGGTTGTCGTTGGCACGGCGCACGGCGTCGTCTGCGTCGTCGAAAGGCAAGGCCGACAGCACGGGGCCGAAGATCTCCTCGCGTGCGATGCGCATGTCGTCGTTCACACCGGCGAACACGGTCGGCGCGACGAAGAAGCCCTTGGCCAGTGCGCCCTGCGTCAGCCGCTCGCCGCCGGCCAGCGCTTTCGCGCCCTGCGCGTGCCCCAGCGCGAGGTAGCCGGTGACACGCTCCAGCTGTTCGGCGGAGACCACCGGGCCCAGTTGCGTCTCGGGGTCCAGCGGGTCGCCCACGCGCAGCGTCTTCGCGAAAGCCGCGACCTTCTCGACAAATTCGTCGTAGACCGGGCGCTGCACATACAGCCGCGTGCCGGCGCTGCAGATCTGGCCGGAGTTCTGGAACACCGCCATCGCCGCGCCGGGCACGGCGGCGTCCAGGTCGGCGTCGGTAAAGACGATGTTGGCCGACTTGCCGCCGAGCTCCATCGACATGCGCTTGAGATTGCCGGCGGCGGCGCGCACGATCTTCTGGCCCACCTCGGTGCTGCCGGTGAAGGCGATCTTGTCGACGCCCGGGTGTGCGGCAAGCGCAGCACCCGCTTCGCCGAAGCCGGTGACCACATTGAACACACCCGGCGGCACGCCGGCTTCGAGCGCCAGCTCGGCCAGCCGCAGCGGCGACAGCGGTGCCTGCTCGGCCGGCTTCAGCACCAGCGTGCAGCCGGTGGCGAGCACCGGGCAGAGCTTCCAGATCGCCAGCCCGATGGGGCCGTTCCAGGGGTTGATGGCGCCGACGACACCTACCGCTTCTTTCAAGGTGTAGCTGAAGATGTCACCCGGTGCCGAGTTCGGGATCGTGTCGCCCTGCACGCTGGTGGCCAGGCCGGCGTAGTAGCGCAGCAGCCCGATGGCGCGGCGGCGGCCCAGCATCGTGCGCGACAGCGGGCCGCCCATGTCCAGCGTGTCGATGAGCGCCAGCTCGTCGTAATGCTTCTCCACCAGATCGGCCAGCTTCAGCATCACCTGCTGGCGGTCGAAGGGCTTGAAGCGGCTCCACGGGCCGCTCTCGAACGCGCGGCGCGCGGCGGCAGCGGCCAGGTCGACATCGACACTGCCGCCTTCGGCCACCTGCGCCAGGCGCTCGCCGGTGGCGGGATTGATGCTGTCGAAGAGCTTGCCGCTCTGCGCGGCGACTGTCTTGCCGTCGATGAAGAGCAGCTTGGGTTGGCCGTTAAGGAAAGCGGGCAGGGCGGGGGTGGCGGACATGGTGTCAGGTCGCAAAAGCCGCGGCCGGCGCATGGGCGCGGCTCGGGCCGGGTTGGAGGATGAACGCGGCCGCGCGTTCGCCGATCATCATCGACGGCGCTGCGGTGTTGCCGCCGATGATGTCCGGCATGACCGACGCATCCGCCACGCGCAGGCCCTCGAGGCCGTGCACGCGCAGCTGCGAATCGACCACCGCCATCGGGTCGCTGGCCGGGCCCATCTTGCAGGTGCCGACCGGGTGGTAGGTGGTGGCGCAGGTGGCGCGGATGTAGGTCTTCAGCGCGGCGTCGTTTGCCTTCGCCAGGCCCGGCAGCAACTCCCCGCCGGCATAGCGCGCCAGTGCCGGCATCGTGGCCAGGCGCCGCGCCTCCTTCAGGCCGGCCAGCAGCACGTCGACGTCCCGCGGGTCTTCCAGGAAGTTCGGCCGCATCACCGGCTTGGCCGCCGGGTCGGCCGAGGCCAACTCGAGCGTGCCGCGCGTGGCCGGCCGCAACACCGCCACGTGGCACATCAAGCCGTGGCGGCGCGGCAGGGTGCGCGCGCTCTCCTTCATGCCCACCATGAAGGTGAACTGCAGATCGGGGCGGTCCAGCCCGGGGTGGCTGCGCATGAAGCCGCCGGCCTCGGCCGCGTTGCTGGCCAGCATGCCGCGGCGGCCGAAGGCGTACTGCAGCGGCGCCAGCACGTTGCGCGGCAGCGCGCGCCAGGTCAGCGCGTAACTCTGGGCGCCCGGGTTGTCGACCGCGAGCGACACGGTCGGGTGGTCCTGCAGGTTGGCGCCGACGCCACGCAGGTCCTGCGCGAGGGCGATGCCGTGGCGCTGCAGCATCTCGGCCGGGCCGATGCCCGAGAGCATCAGCAGCTGCGGCGTGTTGACGGTGCCGGCCGAGACGATGATCTCGGAGCCCGCCGTCAGGTCGCGACGCGTGCCGCCCTGGCGCACCGTCAGGCCTACCGCGCGGCGCCCGTGCAGGCGGATGCGCTCCACCAGCGTGTCGGCAAACACCGTGAGGTTCGGCCGCGCCAGCGCCGGGTGCAGGAAGGCGCGCGAACTCGACAGGCGCACGCCGTTGCGCTGGTTGAGCTCGAAGAGGCCGAAGCCATCCTGCTGCGCACCGTTGAAATCGTCGTTGCGGACGTGGCCGGCCTCGGCCGCCGCATTGACGAAGGCCAACGCGAGTTCGTGCGGGTCCTTCAGGCGCTGCACGTCGAGCTCGCCGCCGCGGCCGTGGAAGGCGTTGGCGCCGGCGGCGCGGTTCTCATGTTGCTTGTAGACGGGCAACACATCGGCATAGGCCCAGCCGTCGTTACCGGCGGCGGCCCAGGCGTCGTAGTCTTTCGCGTGACCGCGCATGTAGACCGTGCCGTTGACGGACGTGCTGCCACCGAACAGGCGCCCGCGCGCGCAGGGAATGCTGCGGCCGTTGACACCTGGCCCGCCGCTGAACTGGTGCATCCAGTTGTAGCGCTCGTGCGGCAGCAGGAAGATGTTGCCGATCGGCAGCGTGGTCTTCACATTGACCGGGAACTGCGTATCGGCCGGGCCGGCCTCGACCAGCGCGACGCGCACCGCGGGGTCGGCCGAGAGCCGGTTGGCGATGACGCAGCCGGCAGCGCCGGCGCCGACCACGATGAAGTCGAACGAGTCTGACGACGCGGTGGCGGACGTGATGGGAGTCTCCTCTGGCGTGGTGCGTGGCAGCATGCGCCGCGTGCGGCGTGACCGCAATGGCCCAGCGGGCAGACGATCTGTGACCGGGTGGCACAGGCGCCGGGGCACGCCTGTGGTCACGCCGGGCTATTCGGCTGGGTCGCCAACTGCGTGTCTGCCTCAGCGTCCGAAGACGGAACCGGCTACGGCAATGCCGGCGAAGCTGTGTGCTG
Source organism: Pseudomonadota bacterium (assembly GCA_963205115.1). Classification (GTDB taxonomy): domain Bacteria; phylum Pseudomonadota; class Gammaproteobacteria; order Burkholderiales; family Burkholderiaceae_C; genus Rubrivivax. The sequence goes on from CAUJHV010000003.1 coordinate 105,634, forward strand.
CGGCGCGTCGGGGCCGTCAAGCAAGTACGAGGAACACCCTTGGTACCTCGCTGACGACCAGCGACGTCGCCTGCGGCAACGCCGCGTAATGGTCATAAGTAACATTGACGATCAATCGAACATATGACAATGTTACTTATGACAACTAAGTGAGGCTTTCAGCCAGCACGTCGCGCTTGCTTCGTACCAGCATGATTGGGAATTCAGGTTCGCGCGCGCAGACTGTGGTTCCCTCGGTCGCCGCAAGCTTGGAAAAGTCGACGGCAGACAGGCTATTCAGCACGAAGACTGACTTCACTCGCGGCAGACAAATTTCAGGGCCGCCCAGTTGCGCTGACAAAAATTTTGCTCACGATGCCGCTCCCCGGGCCAGGCCTGTGGAGCAGGCCTCAGAGAAAGCCGCGACGGATCGCTCTCCGGACGCACTTTTCGACGCGACATAACGAATACATGGGGTCGATGATGGCGTGCGCAAATACCTGAAGCGGATTGCCGATGGCGCGAAATGTTCCTTTGGCATGAAAGGTTTCAGCGTTGCCGCGCGCGCCTCGGGGTACTGCGGCGCGTCACCCGCTGCGTTGAAAGTGAACCAACAGCGGGCGCGCTTCTGCGCACAGGCCGCGGGTTGATTCGCTGACGCCAACCTGCCAGTACTCGGCCGGTCTCAATGCCGTCGGAGCTGTACTACTTCCCGAGCAATTCGTCGCTGATGATGATCTTGCGCACTTCGGTCGTGCCTGCGCCAATCTCCAGAAGCTTGATCGCGCGGTACAGCCGGTTGACTTCGGATTCCCAGATGTAGCCGATGCCGCCATGGATCTGCACGGCTTCGTTCAGCACCTTGTTCATCGTCTCGGCGGCGTACATCACCGACGCTGCGGTGATCATGTGGATGTCACCACGCCCGCCGCCGCCGATTTCCAGGTCATTGGCTGCGCGCAACGCCTGGTAGGTCATGACACGCATCGATTCGGTCCAGACGTACATGTCGGCCAGCTTGGCACGCACCATCTGAAAATTGGCGATGGGCTGACCGAACTGTTGCCGCGTGCGAGCGTAGTCGATGCATAGCTGAAGCGCGCGTTCGCAGATGCCCAGGCAGATCGGCGAGATCATGGCTCGCTCCAGGTCCAGGCCGCTCATCACGACTTGAACCCCGCGGTCTTCTTCGCCCACACGGTTGGCGATCGGCACGCGGCAGTCGTCGAACACCAGCTCGGCCGTCTGGCTGCCACGAAAGCCCATCTTGGTTAGCTTCTGCGCCACCTTGAAGCCTGGGAAGCCCTTTTCCACGATGAAGGCCGAGATGCCCTTGGCGCCCTTGTCCTTGTTGGTCTTGGCATAGACCAGCAGTACGTCAGCCACCGGGCCGTTGGTGATGTAGAGCTTGGTGCCGTTCAGGCGATAGTGATCGCCATCCAGTGTGGCCGTGGTGCGCATCGAGCCCAGCGCGTCGGAGCCCGCCCCGGGCTCGGTCAAGCCCAGCGCGCCGATGGCACGGCCGCCGATCAGTCCGGGCAGGTAGCGTCGACGCTGGTCGTCGTTGGCGTTGCGGTAAATGTTGTACAGGCAGAGGTTCTCGTGCGCCACCCAGCTGAGCGCCAGCGCATGGTTCCAGCGCGAGAAGGCCTGCAAGACCAGGCCGCTGGCAAACAAGTCCAGGCCCGCGCCCCCATGTGCTTCGGGCACCGGTATGCCGAAGTAGCCGGTGGCGCCGATCCGATTGAAAGCCTCGGTTGGCCACCACTCGTCGCGGTCCATGCGCTCTGCCAGCGGGTACAGCTCTTGCCGTGCAAAGTGGTCGGCCTGGTCCAGGATCTGCTGTTCGTCGTTCGACAGGCCCGAAAAGCGCTGGCTGGCTGATGCGAGGGACAAGGTGGAAGTCATGTGGTGTGCGAATCGTGGTGATGGAAGGGTTCAGTTCGTCTTGCCGCGCGCGGCAAAGGCCGCGACGCGGGCCGCAAAATCGGTGGTGGCGGCACAGCGCAGGAAGGCGGCCTTCTCCAGTGCCAGCTGTCTCGCCAGGCTATCGACATCGGGTGCGCGCACCAGGCCTTTCAGTTCCCGCAGGGCCTGTGGCGCAAGCCTGGCCCAGGCGTGCGCCAGCTGCCTTGCTTCGGATTGCAGGAGCCCGTCGTCGACGACGGCGTGCACCAGTTGCAAGTCCAGCGCGGCCTGCGCCGTCATCGGGCCCTGCAGCGTCAGCAGGGCCAGCGCGCGTGACGCACCCAGGCGCCGCTGCAACTGCCAGCTCAGGCCGCCATCGGTGGAGGTTCCCAACTGCGGGTAGGCGACGACAAATCGTGCTGATCGTGCAGCCAGCACCAGGTCGGCCGCCATCGCCAGCGAAAAGCCACCGCCGGCCGCGGCACCTTGCACCGCCGCCAGCACCGGCACCGGCAGCCGGGCCAGCGCCAGCACGGCGTCGTGGAAGGGGCTGATCACCTGTTCGATGAAAGCCGGCAGCTTGCGCGCATGCGCGTGCATGGCCTTGACGTCGCCGCCAACACAGAACGACCGCCCTGTCCCTTGCAGCAGCACGGCGCGCACTGTCGTGTCATTGGCCACGGCCAACACTGCCGCGCGCAGTGCTTGCGCCATGCCCAGGTCGATGGCGTTGAATGACGACGGGCGGTCCAACGTGATGACCGCGACGCTGTCGTCCACCTGCAGCGTCAGCGATGGCGCATCAGCCGCGCTTTGACTGTCACTCAATTTTCGCTCCGAATGAAGGGCGATCAGACACCCGAATGACCAAGGGTGGAAGGCCCGCAGCGTCGGTACTTTCCCTAGTAAACGAGCAATTTCACAAGCGTTGATCCTGCAGATCTCCCTATGTAGAACCATCGTTCATGGGTAGCGTCAGTGTTTTTGAGTGTGGGTCATTTTCCAATTGACATTGCGGCGTGATCGCCCGACCATGCGACCCCGCACCCGTTCCACGCCCCATCGTCACACCATGCTCCGAGGCGCCGCATGTTGAAGATCACCAACCTGCAGGTCTATTACGACCATGCGGTGGAGGCCGTGCGCGACGTGTCTCTGGACGTTGGCGCCGGCCGCATCGTGGCGCTGCTGGGCAGCAACGGCGCGGGCAAATCCACGGTGCTCAAGGCCATCTGTGGCGTGCTGTACCCCGAAGAAGGCGAGATCACCGGCGGCAGCATCCGCTACGAGGATCAGGCGCTGGAACACTGCGCGCCGCACGAGATCGTGCGGCGTGGCCTGGTGCAGGTACCCGAAGGGCGCCGCCTGTTCGCCACGCTGACGGTGGAAGAGAACCTGCGGATGGGCGGCTATGTACGTCCGGCGGCCGAGACCACCGACGCCATGGCCCGTGTCTTCGCACTCTTCCCAGCCATCGAATCCCACCGCCACCGTACTGCCGGCTACCTGTCGGGCGGGCAGCAGCAGATGGTGGCCATCGGCCGCGCGCTGATGGGTGAGCCGCGGCTGCTGCTGCTGGACGAACCGTCACTGGGCTTGGCGCCGCTGATCATCGATGAGATCTTCAACACCATCCGCCGCCTGCGCGACGAGCGCGGCCTGACCGTGCTGCTGGTGGAGCAGAACGCCAAGCTGGCGCTGTCGCTGGCCGACTACGGCTACATCATGGAAAGCGGTCGCATCGTGTTGGACGGCACGCCCGAGCGGCTGCTGGCCAACGACGACGTGCAGGAGTTCTACCTGGGTGTGCACGCCAGCGGCGAACACCGCAGCATGCGCGACGTCAAGCACTACAAGCGCCGCAAGCGCTGGCTGTCGTGAGCGACGCTTCAGATCAGCCACTGCTGCAGCTGCAGGGTGTGGGCAAGCGCTTTGGTGGCGTCGAGGCGCTGGCAGCCATCGACTTGGCGGTGCAGCGCGGCCACATCTTCAGCGTCATCGGTCCCAACGGCGCGGGCAAGACCACGCTTTTCAACATGGTCTCGTGCCTGCTGCCGCCCACCAGCGGCCGCATCGTGCTGGACGGCGAAGACATCACCGGCACACCAGCGCACGGCCTGTCGCGCCGCGGCGTGGCTCGCACCTTCCAGAACCTGGCGGTGTTCAAGCACGAAACGGTGATGGACAACATCCTCACCGGCATGCACGCGCGCCTGACCACCAACGTGTTCGAGGCCGCGCTGTTTTGGGGTCGCGCGCGGCGCGCCGAGATCCAGGCGCGCGAAGAGGCCGAGGAGATCGTCGAGTTCCTGGAGATCGAGACCATCCGCGACCTACCCGTGGGCACGCTGTCCTACGGGCTGCAAAAGCGCGTGGAACTGGGCCGCGCGCTGGCGATGAAGCCGCGCTTGCTGCTGCTGGACGAAATGGTCTCCGGCATGAACCAGGAAGAGACCGAGGACATCGCACGCTTCATCCTCGACATCCGCGACGAGCGCGGCGTGACGGTGATGATGATCGAGCACGAGATGGGCATCGTGATGGACATCTCCGACCGCCTTTGCGTGCTGAACTTCGGCCGCCTGATCGCGCAGGGCACACCCGAGGTGGTAGCCGCCGACCCGGCGGTGATCGCGGCATACCTGGGTCAGGCGGAAGCGGCATGACAACAGCCGACCATCATCTGCACGCCGACCACGAGCTGCCACCCGGCGTGGCAGAGGGCCGCGCCACCATGCCGGCCATCCTGCTGCACCGCGCCCGCCGCACGCCTGACCGTGTGGCGCTGCGCGAAAAAGTTCGCGGCATCTGGCAGGCCACCAACTGGTGCGGCTACGCCGAGCGCGTGCGCGACTTTGCGCTGTACCTGCAGGCGCGCGGCTTCGGACCCGGCGACAAGCTGGTGATCGCATCCGACGGCACGCCCGAGTGGTTCTTCGCCGATCTGGCGGCACAGTCGTTGGGCGGCGTGACGGTGGGCATCTACCCCACCAACCCCTGGCCTGAGCTGCAGTACATCGTGCGCCATTGCCGCGCGAAGGTGGCCGTGTGCGGCGACCAGGAACAGACCGACAAGGTTCTGGACGCGATGCGCGAGGGCGAAGGCCTACCGGCGCTGCAGCACGTGCTGACCGTCGACACCAAGGGCATGCGCCGCTACAGCAACGCGCTGCTGTCGTCGTTTGCCGACGCACTGGCCGAAGGCGCCCGTCTGGCCGCCGACCCCGCGCGCGTAGCGGCCTGGGAGGCTGGCATCCAGGCTCTGAAGCCTGATCAGGACGCGTTGATCGTCTACACCTCGGGTACCACGGGCATGCCCAAGGGCGCGCGCATCTCGCACCGCGGCATTGTTTCCGACGCCGCCGCCTTGGGCGCGGCGCAGGGCCTGGGCGGCCGGCCGCTGACGGTGCTGTGCTATCTGCCGCTGTGCCACGTGGCGGAGCGGCTGATGTCGCCCGTCATGCAGCTGGTCTATGGGTCGGTGGTCAACTTTGCCGAATCGATCGACGCGGTGACGCAGAACCTGCGCGAGATCGGCCCCAGCTTCTTCTTCGGCGTGCCGCGCATCTGGGAAAAGCTGCAGTACCAGGTGCTGATCCGTTCGCGCGACGCGCGGCCGCTGGCGCGCCGCGCTTTCGAACGTGCGTTGGCGCTGGCCACACCCATTGCCGAACGCACCATCGCCAACGGTGGCAAGCCCACCAGCCTGCGCGACGCCGCCCTGGCTTGGCTGCTGCGTGTAGCCGTGTTCAGCAACCTGCTGGCGAACGTGGGGCTGGACCGCGTTCGCGTGGCCATGACCGGCGGCGCGTCGATCTCGCCTTCGGTGATCCTGTTCTTCCGCGCCATGGGCGTGCCCATCTACCAGATCTACGGCATGACCGAGACCAGCGGCGCCACGCATGCGCAGACACCCGAACGCTCGCGACTGGGCTGGTGCGGGCCGCTGCTGCAGGGCCTGGCGGAGCAGCGGCTCACCGACGACGGAGAACTGCAGGTCCGCGGCGTGATCGTCTTTAACGGCTACCTGTACGACGAGGCCGCCACCCAGGCCGCCTTCGACGACGGCTGGCTGCGCACCGGCGACGTGGTGGAACTGGACCCCCACACCGGCGAAGTGCAGATCGTCGACCGCAAGAAGGCCATCCTGATCACCAGCGGCGGCAAGAACATCACGCCCTCGCTGATCGAGAACGCGCTGAAGGAGAGCCTGTACATCAGCGAGGCGGTGCTGCTCGGCGACGGGCGGCACTTCGTGTCGGCGCTGATCCAGATCGACCTTGACACCGTGGGGAAGTGGGCCCAGGAGCGCGGCCTGGCCTACACCACCTACGAGACGCTGGCCCAGCTGCCACAGGTGCAGCAGCTGATCGAAGCCGACGTCAAGCGTGTCAACGAGCGCTTCTCGCGAGTGGAGAACATCCGCAAGTTCGTGGTGCTGCGCAAGCAGCTGGACCACGACGACGGCGAGCTCACCGCCACGATGAAGGTGCGCCGCGGAGTCATCGAGAAGAAGTTCGCCGCCGAGATTGCGCAGATCTACGGCCGCCCGAAGGAGGCCGCCTGATGAACTACCTGCTCAACCTCGTCACATCGGGCCTGGTCATCGGTGCCTTGTACGGCCTGGTTGCGATGGGCTTCGCCATCGTCTACCGCGCCACCGGAATGGTGAACTTCGCGCAGGGCGAGTTGATGATGCTCATCGCCTACACCGCCTACAGCCTGACCACGGTGCCAGGGCTGCCGTTCTGGTTGCTGCTGCCGTGCGTTCTGGTCATTTCGGTGCTGCTGGGACTGGCGATCGAACGCCTTTTCATCCGCCCGATGCTGGGCGAACCGATGTTCTCGCGCGTCATGGTCACCATCGGACTGGCCGTGGTCATCCGTTCCAGCGTGCTGCTGGTCTGGGGCGTGGAGCCCACGGCGTTTCCGCGGCCGCTGGGCAGCGAGCCGCTGCGCCTGGGTCCGCTGGCCTTGTACCCGGGGCAGATCTTCGCGCTGGTGTCGCTGGCGTTGCTGTGCGGCCTGATGTCGCTGTTCTTTTCGCGCTCACGAATCGGCATCGCCATGCGCGCCACGTCGGACAACGAGACCACCGCACTGCTGATGGGCATCGACGTCAAGCGCATCAGCGGCATCGCCTGGTCCTTGTCGGCGGTGTTCGCCGCCTTTGCCGGCTTGTCGTTCTGCCTGATGTTCAGCCTGGAGCCGGAGATATCCCAGATGGGCCTGCGCGGCTTTCCGGCCACCATTCTGGGCGGTCTGGACTCGGTGGTCGGCGGCGCCTTCGGCGGCCTGGTCATCGGCGTGGCCGAGAACCTGGCAGGCGGCTACCTCGGCCGCGGGCTGAAGGAGATTGCCGGCTTCGTGCTGATCGTGGTGGTGCTGATGGTCAAGCCCTATGGCTTGTTCGGCCAGCGCGAGATCGAAAGAGTCTGATGCGAAGCCGAACCTACCGCACGAACTACGCGCAGCTGGTCGCGCTCACCGACCACCGCGCGCCCTGGTTGTGGGCCGGCGCCGCGCTGGCACTTCTGGCGCTGGCGCCTTTGGTGGCAGGCTCGTTCGGCCTGAACCTGCTGACCAGCATCTTCGTGCTGTCGATCGGCGTGCTGGGGCTGAACCTGCTGACGGGCGTGGCAGGGCAGATCTCGCTGGGCCATGCCGGCTTCCTGCTCATCGGTGCCTACGCGCAGGCCATCCTGACCACCGACTACAAGCTGCCGGGCTTGCTGGCCATGCTGCTGGCCGGCGTGGTGGCGGCGCTGGCCAGCCTGGTGGTGGGCGTGCCGTCGCTGCGACTCAAGGGCCTGTATCTGGCCATCACGACGCTGGCCTTCACCTTCATCGTGCGTCATGTGGTGCTGTTTGCCGAAGGACTGACCCGCGGTTCCAACGGGATGCCGGTGGAAGCGCTCTCGGTGGCCGGCTTCTCGTTCAAGGGCGACCAGCGCTTCTACTACGCTGCTTTGGTGATGTTCGTGCTCTTCGTGCTGATCACGCTGAACCTGATGCGCACGCGCATCGGCCGTGCCTGGCTGGCGGTGCGTGACCACGACATCGCCGCACGCGCGATGGGCATCGACCTGATGCGCTACAAGCTGCTGGCCTTCATGGTCAGTGCCTTCTACACGGGCGTGGCTGGCGCGTTGGTGGCAGCGCAGACGCGCTTCATCAACGTGGACACCTTCAGCGTGCTGATCAGCATCGAGGCGCTGGCGATGGTCATCGTGGGCGGCATGGGCCGCGTGCACGGCGCCATCCTGGGCACGGCGCTGATCGTGCTGCTGCCCGAAAGCCTGAACCTGGCCTTTGCCGCTGCCGGCGATGGCATGAAGACGCTGATGGCCGACCGCATCTACGAGGTCAAGGGCCTGATGTACGGCGTGGTGATCCTGCTCTTCCTGCGGCTGGAACCGGAGGGGCTGGCGGGCATCTGGCGAAAGAGCAAGCGTTTCTGGGTGCAGTGGCCGTTGTCGCAGTGACAGCGGACTGGGGTGCGCACGTTGCAATCACGATCAAGGAGACAAGCATGAACATGACCTTCACTGCGGCGGCTGCCGCCGCCCTGCTGACTTTCGGTGCCGCACAGGCCCAGGACGTCGGCGTCACCGCCACCGAGATCCTGCTCGGCGAGGTGCAACCCATGTCGGGACCGGCCTCGCTCATTGGCAAGGCGGGCGCCGCCGGTTCCAAGCTGGCGATTGCCGAGATCAACGCCGCCGGCGGCATCAACGGGCGCAAGCTGCGCGCCATCTATGAAGACGACGGGTACGTGCCGTCGCGGTCGGTGTCGTCGGTGAAGAAGCTGATCGACAGCGACAAGGTGTTTGCCCTGACTGGCACCACCGGCAGTTCGCACATGGTGGCCATGCTGCCCAGCATCGAGGAAGCCAAGATCCCCACCATCGTGCACATGGCGCCCAACCCGGCCATCGTCAGCCCGCGCCGGCCCACGGTGTTCATGATCGGCCCCGACTACGACCTGGCCGGCTACGTGCCGATACGCCACATGGTGGAGAAGATGGGCATGAAGGGTGGCAAGTTCGGCATCCTTTACCAGGACGACGACTTCGGCAAGGCCTTGCTGGCGGGCTACCAGAAGGCGATGAAGGAATTTGGCCTGGCCAGCGTGGCAGAGATCCCGTTCAAGCGCGGCGCCAAGGACTTTTCGGCCGAGGTGCTGACGTTGAAGGACAAGGGCGTGACGGGTGTCTACCTCGGTACGCTGACCACGGAGTCGGCCGCGGTGATGTCGGAGTTCCGCCGCCTGGACATGAAGGTGACCATCGGCACGCTGTGGGCTGGGCAGTTGCCTGCTGCGGTGAAGCTGGCCGCGCCCGCGGGTTATCAGTACCTGATCCCCGACTACTACGCGTCGAACTACGACACCGCAGGCCAACAGCTGATGGAACTGGCCAAGAAGCACCTTAACGCCGACGACTACGCCAACTTCAACCGCTATACCGTCAGCGGCTACGTAGGCACCAAGGTGCTGGCCGAAGGCATCAAGCGCTGCGGCGCAACTGTCACCCGCGCGTGTGTGGTCGACCAGCTCAACAAGCTGCAGAACTACACCACCGGTGGCCTGACGGGCCCGATCTCCTTCAACAATCCCAAGGCGCAGGCGGTGCTGCCGATCAAGCTGTTCCAAACCGACCCCGCCACCGCCAGTGTCAAGTCGGTGACGGACTTCATCGCCTACTGAGATGCCGACCAACCGCGAACGCTACCGCTCGGCCTTCAGGCCGGGGCTGTTCGACGGTCGCACCGTGGTGGTCACGGGCGGTGGCAGCGGCATGGGCCGCTGCACGGCGCACGAACTGGCCAGCCTGGGCGCGCGACTGGCCCTGGTGGGGCGCAAGCTCGACAAGCTGCAGGCGGTGGCCGACGAGATCACCAGCATCTACCCCGAGCGCACGGGCCAAATCAGCATTCACAGCTGCGACATCCGAGACGAATCGGCGGTCAAGGACACCGTGGCAGCCATCGTCGCCACACATGGCGGGCTTCACGGGCTCTTCAACTGCGCAGGCGGGCAGTATCCGGCGGCACTGCGCGACATCACGCTCAAGGGCTGGGACGCGGTGGTGCGCAACAACCTGCACGGGACCTTCCTGTTTTCGCGCGAGTGCTACGTGCAGTGGATGGAGGGCCACGGCGGCAGCATTGTCAATATGCTGGCCGACATCTGGGGTGGCCTGCCCGGCATGGGGCATTCCGGCGCCGCACGCGGCGGCGTGCTCACCTTTACCGAGACGGCGGCCTGTGAATGGGGCCATGCCGGCGTACGCGTCAACGCTGTGGCGCCGGGCTGGGTGGCGTCAGCCGGGATCGACACCTACGACGAGGACTACCGCAACGTCCTGCGCGGCCTGCGCAGCAAAGTGCCCCTGCAGCGATTCGGTACCGAGGCTGAGCTGTCTTCGGCGGTGGTGTACCTGCTGTCCGACGCGGCCGGCTTCGTCAACGGCACCGTCATCCGCGTGGACGGTGGCGTGCCCACCGCGCGTCATACCTGGACGCTGCAGCCGGCGCACAGGCAGTTTCCCTTCGACGGCTTTCCGCAATACCAGCCGCCAGTGACGTTCAACGACCCGCCTTCGACATGAGCCAAGCTTCTGACTTCACACAGGTCCGCGTGGAGGCACGCGGCAGCGCCTGCTGGGTCACCATCGACCGTGCCGCGCAGCACAACACCATGACCGATGTGGTGATGCAGGAGCTGACGGCCGCGCTGCAGGCGGCTGAAGCGATGACCGGCGTGCGCGCCATCGTCATCACCGGCGCCGGCGACAAGACCTTCTGCGCCGGTGGCGCGCTCAAGCCCACCGCCGACGGGTCGCCTTTCGCGCTGGAGCCAGGGCGCTTCGACAACCCGGTGGCCGACCTCTTCCGCGCCATGGACCGCTGCAACCTGCCCATCGTGGCGCGGGTCAACGGCGGCGCCTTCGGTGGCGGCCTGGGCCTGGTCTGCGCCTGCGACTTTGCCGTGGCCGCCGACAGCGCGATGTTCGGCACCACCGAAGCCCGCGTGGGCGTGTTCCCGATGATGATCCTGCCGGTGCTGATGCGCGTCATCCCGCGCCGCCGGCTGCTGGAGATGTGCTGCTACGCGCACCGCTTTGCGGCCGCGCAGGCGCAGCAGATGGACATCGTCAACGAGGTCGTGGCCGCCGACCAACTGGATAGCGCGGTCGACGCGCTGGTTGAGCGACTGGCCGCCAATTCGCCGGTGGCGCTGCGCATCGGCCGCCGTGCCATCGGCGCCATGACCGATCTGTCGCTGGCCGACGCGCTGAACCTGGCTCAGGCGGTGCTGCCGATCCTGGCGCAGAGCGAAGACACGCGCGAGGGCATGAAGGCCTTTGCAGAACGACGTGCGCCGGTGTGGCCGGGACGATGATGGCAACCGTGCCACGTAGGACCACTCCGCTGCGCATCGGCTGCGCCGCGGGCTTCTGGGGCGACACCGAGGCCGGTGCTGCGCAGCTGGTGCGCCACGGCGACATCGACGTGCTGGTGTTCGACTGCCTCGCGGAGATCACGATGGCGCTGCTGGCGCGCGCCCGCACCAAGGATCCGTCCGCCGGCTACACGCCCGATTTCGTGCGCACCATCGCCGCGTTGGGACCCGAGATCCGCGACCGCGGCATCCAGGTGCTGTCCAACGCCGGCGGCATGAACCCGCGCGGCTGCGCTGCCGCTTTGCGCCAGGCCTTGGCCGCCCAGGGCGTGGAATTGAAGATTGCGGTCGTCGAAGGCGACGACCTGTCGGCACAAGCGGATGCACTGCGCGAGGCCGGCACCACCGAGATGTTCAGCGGCGTGCCCATGCCGGCCAAGCTGCTCAGCATCAACGCCTACCTGGGCGCGCAGCCGCTGGCTGCGGCACTGGCGGCCGGTGCCGACATCGTCATCACCGGCCGCGTGGTCGACAGTGCCGTCACGCTGGCGCCGCTGGTGCATGCCTTCGGCTGGGCCTGGGACGACTGGGATCGTCTGGCGCTGGGCAGCCTGGCTGGCCACGTCATCGAATGCGGCACGCAGTGCACCGGCGGCCTGTTCACCGACTGGGAGAAGGTGCCTGGCTGGGACAACATGGGTTTTCCCATCGTCGAATGCGAACCCGACGGCCGCAGCTTCATCGTCACCAAGCCCCCGGCCACCGGTGGGCTCGTGACGCCGGCCACGGTGGCCGAGCAGGTGCTGTACGAAATCGGTGACCCGCGCGACTATCGGCTGCCTGACGTTCGATGTGACTTTTCGCAGGTGCAGCTGGTGGCCGATGGACCTGACCGCGTGCGCGTCAGCGGCGCGATCGGCCGGCCGGCGCCGGCCACGCTGAAGGTCTGCGCGACGTACGGTGACGGCTGGCGGCTGCTGGGCACGCTGATGATCGGTGGCGCCGAAGCCGCCCGCAAGGCGCAGCGTGTGGGCGATGCCATCCTCGCCCGGAGCACGCGGCTGCTGGGCGAGCGCGGCATCGCGCCCTTCAGCGAAACCAGCCTGGAGGTGCTGGGCGCCGAGGCCACCTACGGCCCGCACAGCCGCGCTGGTGCGGCACGTGAAGTCGTGCTGAAGATCGCGGCCCGCCATGCCGACAAGGCTGCGCTGGAGCTGCTGGCGCGCGAACTGGCACCTTCAGCCACGGCGATGGCGCAGGGCATTACCGGCTTTGCGGCCGGGCGGCCGTCACCTTCGCCGGTGGTGCGGCTGTTCTCGTGCCTGGTGGACCGTCGGCGCGTGCACGCACAACTCAGCGTCGACGAGGTGGCCGTGCCGTTCGACGACGCAACTTCAACATGGACCGACGTCGTGCTGCCTGCGTGGCCCGCTACCCCGGCCACTCCCATCGGCACCGCCCGCACCCGCGTGCCGCTCCTGCGCATCGCCCATGGCCGCAGCGGAGACAAGGGCGACACCGCCAACATCGGAATCGTGGCGCGCAGCGCCGGGGTCTATGCCTGGCTGCGGCAGGCACTGACGGCCGAGGTCGTGGCCGGCTACATGGCGCACGCGGCGCGCGGCCCTGTCACGCGCTACGAGCTGCCGGGCCTGCAGGCGCTGAACTTCACGCTGGAACAGGCACTGGGCGGTGGTGGCACTTCGTCGCTGCGCTACGACCCCCAAGGCAAGGCCTTCGCCCAGATGCTTCTGGACCTGGAACTGGACGTGCCTGACGATCTGCTGGCCACCCTCTCATGAACGAACCCGCCTCCGTCACGCCCATCGCCGCTGGCAAGCAGACGCCGCGCCGGCTGCGCCGCGCCAGCGAGATCCTGGCCGCCGCTCGTGAAGTGTTCCTGGATAAAGGCTTCGAACGTTCGTCGGTGGCCGAAATCGCAACCCGCGTGGGCGTCGTGGAGGGCTTGGTCTACACCTACTTCCCGACCAAGCGAGACCTGCTCAACGAGGTGCTGCGCGGCATGTACCTGCCGCTGATCCAGGACATCGAAGCCGGCTTTTCGCGTATCCACGGGTTGCGCAGCCGGCTGCGATTCCTGATCTGGCGGCATCTGCGGGTGTATGTCGAGGAGCCCGGCCTGTCGCGCATCGTCTTGCACGAAGTGCGCACAGGCCCCGAGTACTTCAAGTCGGTGCTGCATGACCTGCATGTGCAGTACACAGCCTTCTTGATGCGTACCGTGCGTGAAGCCGAGCACGACGGCGAACTGCCGCCCGGCACCGACGCCGAGATGGTTCGCAGCATGGTCTACGGCGGCATCGAGCACCGGATGTGGGCCACGCTGTTCGGCCGTGGATCGGTCGACATCGAAGCCACCGCCGACAGCTACACCGACTTGGTCCTGCGTGGCCTGCTGCCCGCTGCGTCGTTGTCCGCCGCAGAGGCGCTGGAGCGCCGCGTGGCACGTCTGGAAGCGCTGGCAACGGCGGGCCCGCCTGCCTTCGCGCCCCCCGCCAAAGCAACACCCAAGGCGGCTCGCCGCCGCAAGACATGACGCCGATCCGCAAGCTCTTCATTGCCAACCGCGCTGAAATCGCGCTGCGCATCGTGCGCACGGCGCGCCGGCTCGGCATTCGCACTGTGGTTCCCTGGCACGAATGTGACCGCCACGGACCCGCATTGCAGGAGGCCGACGAAACCGTGCAGGTCTTCGGCGACCCGCCCGTGTCGGCTTGGCTCGACGGTGCCGCCCTGATCCGCGCGGCTCGCGAATCCGGCTGCGACGCGGTACATCCCGGTTACGGATTCCTGTCCGAAAACGCCGGCTTTGCGCGCGCCGTGGTGGATGCAGGCCTGGTGTTTGTCGGCCCCGATGCTGCGGCAATCGACCTCATGGGCGACAAGATCAGTGCGCGCAAGTTTGCGGTGGCGCAGGGTGTACCGGTCACACCTTCAGCCGACGAGGCCGATGACCCGGCCACGTTCGCCGCACGCGCCCGGGCGGTGGGCTTCCCTCTGCTGATCAAGGGCGCCGCCGGCGGTGGCGGCAAGGGCATGCAGATCGTACGGGACGAGGCTGCGCTTGCGGACGCCATCACCACAGCACGCAACGAGAGCCAGCGCTACTTTGGCGACGGACGCCTGTTTGCCGAACGTTTCATCGAGCGGCCACGCCACATCGAGGTGCAGGTGTTCGGCGACCGCCACGGCAACGTCATCCACCTGGGCGAGCGCGAGTGTTCGATCCAGCGTCGCTTCCAGAAGCTGATCGAAGAAACGCCTGCCCCCGGCCTGGCCCCCGCACTGCGTGACCGCATCTGCAGCGCCGCAGTTCGGCTGGCGCAGGCGGCCGGCTATGTAAACGCCGGTACCGTGGAATGCATCGTCTCACCCGATGGCGAATTCTTCTTCCTGGAGATGAATACGCGTCTGCAGGTCGAGCACCCGGTGACGGAGATGGTCACCGGCTTGGATCTGGTGGAACTGCAGTTGCGCGTGGCCGAAGGCCATCCGCTGCCGCTGGCCCAGGCCGACGTGCGCTGGCAGGGCCATGCCATCGAGTGCCGGCTGCTGGCCGAAGACGCGGATGCCGGCTTCGTGCCCGACACCGGCCGGGTGCGCTTGCTGCGGGTGCCGCATGGCCCCGGCGTCCGCTTCGACGGCGGCGTGGTCGAAGGGGCGCCGGTGACGGCGAACTTCGATTCGATGCTGGCCAAGCTGGTGACGCATGGCGCGACGCGCGAGCTTGCGATCTCGCGCGCACGCCAGGCGCTGGCCGACACGGTGATGCTGGGCGTCACGCTGAACGCCGACTTCTTGTCGCGCGTGCTGCAAAACCCGGCCTTCGCGCGCGGTGAGACCGATACCGGTTTCATCGACCGCCACCGCGACGCGTTGAAACCCGCCGAGCGGACCGATGCCGAAAGCCGCCTGCTGCTGGCGGTGGCCGCGTGCGTGCTGCGTGAACCCGCGGCGCGTGCGCTGCTCAAGCCGCATGCCGCCATGGGCGCTTGGCGCAACTGAACCCCTTCGAAGATGAACCCCTACCACTTCAGTGACGCGCCACAGCGGCGCTACCGCGTGCACGGCCAACCCGGTACCGACCACGTGCAGGTCGACGGCAACACGGTGGACGTGCGCCCGGATGGTGACGGCCGCTTCCGCGCCACGCTCGATGGAGTTGCCGAGTGCGTGCATGCGGTTGCCGATGGCGACTCCGTGCACCTGCAATGGCGCGGCCGCGCCTGGCGCATCGACCGCATCGACGCCACGCGCGCCATCGCGGCGGCGGCCGGCAGTGGCGCCGGGGTCTCGCACGCACCGATGCCTGGTGTGATCGTGTCGCTGCAGGTCGTGGCAGGACAGCGGGTCAATGAAGGCGATGCGCTGCTGGTGATCGAGAGCATGAAGTTGCAGATGACCATCGCCGCCGCCTGCAGGGGTACCGTAGGACCGCTGCCGCTGGCGGTGGGCCAGACCTTCCAGCGCGGCGCGGTGCTGGCCCAGGTCACGCCCGACGAGGTGAACGCATGAGTCGCATCGTTAGCCACCTCGACACCACGTCCGACGGCTATCGCCGCAACCACGCCGAGATGACGCGCCGGGTACAGGCGCTGCGCGAGCTGACACACAAGGTGCGCCATGAGCGCCCGGCCCGTGACGTGGAACGTCTGCACCGGCAGAAGAAGCTGACCGTGCGTGAGCGGCTGGACCTGCTGCTGGACCCCGGCACGCCGTTCCTGGAACTGTCCACGCTGGCGGCCAACCGCGCCTATGGCGGTGAGGTGCACGGCGCCGGCTGCGTGTCGGGCATCGGCATCGTGCAGGGGCGCGAGGTCATCATTCATGCCGACGACCCCAGTATCAAGGGCGGCGCCTGGTACCCACTGACGATCAAGAAGATCGTGCGCACGCTGGATATCGCCATCGAGAACCGGCTGCCGGTGATCCATCTTTGCGACAGCGCGGGCGGATTCCTGCCGCTGCAGTCCGAACTGTTTCCCGACCGCTATGCCGCCGGGCGCATCTTCCGCAACCAGTGCACCTTGTCCAAGCTGGGTGTGCCACAGATCGCCGTGGTGCTGGGGCACTGCACGGCTGGCGGCGCCTACATCCCGGCGCTCTGTGATTACAGCGTCATCGTGCGCGGCAACGGCGGCGTGTTCCTGGGCGGGCCGCCGCTGGTGAAGGCCGCCACTGGCGAGGTGGTGACAGCCGAGGCGCTGGGCGGCGCCGACATGCACACCAGCGTATCAGGCACCTGCGACTACCCGGCCGACGACGAACCCCACGCTCTTGCCATTGCACGCGACATCCTGGCGCAGACCACGCCGATCGAGAAGACGCGCATCGACCGCGTCGAGCCAGAAGACCCGTACTACGACCCGGCCGAGCTCTACGGCATCATCCCCAGCGATTGGAAGACCGGCTTCGACATGCGCGAGGTGATCGCTCGTCTGGTCGACGGCAGCCGCTTCCACGAATACCAGCCGCACTACGGCACCACGCTGGTGTGCGGCTTTGCGCGCATATGGGGCTGCAAGGTCGGCATCCTCGCCAACAACGGCGTGCTGTTCAACGACAGCTCGCTGAAGGCCGCGCACTTCATGCGCCTGTGCGACCGAGACCGCACGCCGCTGCTCTTCCTGCAGAACATCACCGGCTACATGGTGGGCCGTGAGTACGAGGAACGCGGCATCACCAAGGACGGCGCCAAGATGATCATGACGCAGGTCGGCTGCTCGGTGCCCAAGTTCACGGTCATCGTCGGTGGGTCCTTCGGGGCCGGCAACTACGGCATGTGCGGGCGTGCCTACGACGGGCGCTTCCTGTGGATGTGGCCGCAGTCGCAGATCGCGGTGATGGGCGCCGAACAGGCGGCCAACACGCTGGCTGAGGTCAAGATCCGCCAGCTCGAACGCAAGGGCCACCAGCTGACCGAAGCCGAGATCGCCGCCATCCGCGACCCGGTGTTGGAACGCTTTCGGGCCGAGAGCGACGCGTACCACTCCACATCGGAGCTGTGGGACGACGGCATCCTGGATCCGCTGGACACGCGCAACGCGCTCGGCATGGCGATCGTGGCCTCGCTGAATGCGCCCTTCGGCGAGCAGGGCTACGGCGTGCTGCGGCTTTAGGAGAGCGCCGTCATGTTCATTCCGGACGAAGACGCGACGATTGGCAGTACCTTCGAAGCTTGCGCACAGCGCCACGGCGCACTGCCCTTCCTGGCCGTGCCGGCCAACCTTGCGCGCGCCTATCACCCCGGCGGATTTGAGCTGAGTTATGCCGACGCGCTGGGACAGGTGCAGGCGTTGATGGCCCGATATGCCGCTGCCGGCTACGGCCTGGGCCACTGCGTAGCGCTGCTGCTGGAAAACCGACCCGAGCACCTGCTGCACAAGCTGGCGATGAACGCGCTGGGCGTGTGCATCGTGCCGCTGAACGCCGACCACCGCCCGCGCGAGATGGCCTTTGTGCTGGACCATGCCAAGGTCGACCTCGTGATCACCGTGCCGGCGCTGCAGCCGCTGCTTCAGGCCGCGCTGGACGCCGCCACGCACCGGCCCGCGGTGGGGCTGCTGGACGATGCACACCCCTTGCCGCGTGCTGCCGTGCCGGCTGCGTCGACCACACCCACGCCAGACACGCCGGCCAGCGTGCTGTACACGTCGGGCACCACCGGCCGGCCCAAGGGCTGCGTGCTGTCGCACCGCTACGAACTGGAAGCCGGGCACTGGTACGCCACCGCCGGTGGCCTGACCACGTTTCATGACGGCAGCGACCGCATCTACAACCCGCTGCCGCTGTTCCACGTCAACGCGTCGATCTTCTCCTTCTACTGCGCCATGCTGCGCGGCAACTGCCAGGTGCAGACCGACCGCTTCAGCCCCGCGCGCTGGTGGTCCGAGGTGGCCGAGTCGCGCGCCACCGTCGTGCACTACCTGGGCGTGGTGGTGCCGATGCTGCTGGCCCAGCCGCCGGGGCCGCTGGACCGCGGTCACCGCGTGCGCTTTGCCATCGGCGCTGGCGTCGACCCGCAGCGCCACGCGGAATTCGAACAACGCTTCGGCTTCCCGCTGGTGGAGATCTGGGGCATGACCGAGATGGTGCGCGCCATCTTCGACAGCGAACCTCCGCGCCAGGTGGGCACGCGCGCCTTCGGACGTCCGCGTCAAGGGCTGGAGGTGCGCATCGTCGACGATGCCGACCACGACGTGCCCGCCGGGACGCCCGGCGAATTGCTGGTGCGCACCTCGGCCCGCGCACCGCGGCGCGACTTCTTCAGCGGCTACCTCGATGACCCTGCGGCCACCGAACAGGCCTGGCGAGGCGGTTGGTTCCACACCGGCGACATCGTCACCCGCGCGCCCGACGGCCTGTTGCGCTTCATCGACCGGCGCAAGAACATCATCCGCCGCTCGGGCGAGAACATCGCGGCCGCCGAGGTTGAAGCGGTGCTGCAGACACACCCGCTGGTGGAACAGGCCGCTGTGCTGGCCGTGCCTGACGACATGCGCGAAGAAGAGGTGCTGGCCTGCGTGGTGCTTCGCCCGGAGGGCCGCCATGACCTGGCCGCGGCGATACGGGCGCTGCTGGCACACTGCAACGCCGAGCTGTCGTACTACAAGGCCCCGGGGTGGATCTGGTTGACCGACAGCATCCCCACCACATCGACGCAGAAGATCCAGAAGCACCAGATCTTCGAGCCCGGCGTCGACCCGCGCACACTGCCGGGCATGGTGGACCTGCGCGCACAGAAGCGGCGCGACACACCCTCACGGGGTTGAAGCGCCATGCCCTTGCCCGCCCTCTTCCGAGACGCCTTGCGCGTGCCGGTGATCGGCTCGCCGATGTTCCTGGTGTCGTTTCCGCCGCTGGTCACCGCCTTGTGCAAGGCCGGCGTGGTGGGCACCTTCCCGCATGTCAATGCCAGGCCATCTGCACAGTTGGATGCCTGGCTGTCTGACATCGCCGCTGAGCTGGTCGCGCACCGCGCCGCACACCCGGGCGCGGTGGTGGCGCCTCACGGCGTGAACCTGGTCGTGCACAAGAGCAATCCGCGTTTCGAGCCTGATCTCGATATCGTGGTGCAGCACCGCGTGCCTTTCGTCATCACGTGCCTGGGCCACCCGGGCCGCGTGGTGGATGCCGTGCACAGCTACGGTGGCACGGTGTTCTGTGACGTCACCAGCGCCGACCACGCGCGAAAGTCGATGGACGCCGGTGTCGACGGCCTGATCTGCGTGGGCGCCGGTGCCGGCGGGCATGCGTCTGCGCAGAGCAGCTTTTCGCTGGTGCGCGAGATCCGCCGTTTCTGGGAAGGTTGCCTGGTGCTGGGCGGCGCCATCAACGACGGCTGGCAGATCCGCGCGGCCGAGGTGCTGGGCGCCGACCTGGCCTATGTCGGCACGCGATTCCTGGCAACGCAGGAATCGAACGCGCAGGCCGACTACAAGCAGATGGTGGTGGACTCGACGGTGGCCGACCTGGTCTACACCGACCGCCTGTCGGGCGTGCATGCCAACTTCCTGCGCGCGTCGCTGCAACGGCATGGCATCGACGTGTCGCAGCTGCCGCCCAAGCGGCCCGACATGAGCTCGCTGGCCGACCACGGTGCGAAGCTGTGGAAGGACCTGTGGAGCGCCGGCCATGGCGTGGCCACTATCGACGACGTGCCCACCGTGGCCACGCTGGTGGACCGCATGGTCGACGAGTACCGCCAGGCCTGCGCGCTGCCGCCCAGCCCGGCCGTCGCGCGATGAAGCCGATCGTCTTCTGGTTCGACTTCGGCTCGCCCTACGGCTACCTGATGGCTGAGCGCATTGGCGATCTCGCCGCTGCCCATGGGCGCACCGTGCAGTGGCGACCCATCCTGCTGTTTGCGGTGCTGCGCCAGCTGGAACTGCCGGCACCCATGGCCCATGCGGCCAAGCGCGACTACCTGCTGCTGGACTTCGACCGCTCGGCGCGCCACTTGGGCGTGGCTTACCGCCATCCCAGCCGCTTTCCGGTTATCTCGCCGCTGCCGGCGCGGCTGTTCCAGGTACTGGCCCAGCGCGACGAATGGGCGGCCGTGGCCTTTGCGCGCGCCGCCCTGCAGGCCGCGTTCCAGCACGACCAACCACTGGACGATGCCGACTACTTGGGCGCGCTGGCGGCGCGTTTCGACAGCCGTGATGCCGCCACGTTGCTGCAGGAGGCGCAAGCCGATGCCGCCCGCGCCGCGCTGGCCGCCAGCATCGAAGACGCGGTTCGCCAGCAGGTCTTCGGCTCGCCATTCGTGCAGATCGATGGCGAGCCCTTCTTCGGCGCCGACCGCCTGCCGCAGATCGAAGCGCGGTTGTCAGGTTGTCTGGCCCCAGCCCACCGGGAGTGACGATGATCGACGATGCCGTTCTGACCCGTCGCGAAGGCGCCGTAGGGGTGCTGACATTCAACCGCCCCGCCGAGCTGAACACGCTGAACATGCCCATGATGCTGGCGATGGAAGCCGCGCTGGGCGTGTTGGAAGCCGACTCCCAGGTGCGCGTCATCGTCATCACCGGCGCGGACGACCGCGCGTTCATGGCCGGCGGCGACATCAAGGACCTGGCCACCCGACGCCCCACCGGCTGGTACGACGAGTTCGGCAAGACGGTGCACCGCGTGTTCCACCGCTTCGAAGCTTGCGACAAGCCCACGCTGGCTGTGGTCAATGGTTGGGCACTGGGCGGCGGCATGGAACTGATGCTGTGCACCGACCTGCGGTTGTTGGCGGCCGAGGCGCGCATCGGCCTGCCCGAGATCCGGCTGGGCCTGTTCCCGGGCGGGGGTGGGTCGCAGCGCTTGATGCGACAGATTCCGCTGTGCCAGGCCAAGCAACTGATGTTCACCGGCCAGCACCTGACCGCCGCGCAGGCGCTGGCACTGGGCCTGGTCAATGAGGTGCTGCCGCGCGTCGAGTTGATGCCCCGCGCCATGGCGCTGGCCGAGCAAGTGGCCGCCATGTCGCCGCAAACGCTGAAGCTGCTGAAGCACGCCATGCTGCACGGCGCAGAGATGCCGCTTGAACAGGCACTGGCCTACGAACGCAGCATGCTGTCTCTGGTGCTGGACCACCCTGACGCGAAGGAAGGCTGCCAGGCCTTTCTCGACAAGCGGGCGCCACGGTTCGCGACGTGACGCAGCAAGGCCCGACGCGAACCTGAAGCCATCAGCACTGTTGATCTCTCGGCCCGATCAGCATCCGAAGTGGCGTGGCGCGGGCTCATCGGATACACCGCTTGCCCTCGTCGAGCGCTCGCGCGGCGCAACGGATCTTGTATAGAAGATGGCGCCCCGTAGAACGGGCGGAAAGCATGGTCCACAACCGTTGGCTGCGAGCGTCAAGGTCGACCTGAACAGAACGTCCTCGCGACCGCCGCACGCATATTCCTAGCCACACTGCTCGTAGAAGCCCAGCTTGCGCTGCAGGGGCGCATCGTCGACCATGAACAGGAAGGCCGGCTGGGTGGCGGACGCATTGGCGAGACAAGTGACCGCGTGCGTCGGGCACGCCAACGTATCGGCAGGCTCCATCGCATGCCGCGTGTCGTCGACGAATGCCGTCACGGCGCCTTCCACGACATGCAGCACCGCCGATGCCGACCTGCGGCGCATGCGCAGTTCCTCGCCCGGCCGCAGCATCAAGGCCGAAAAGCCCAGCGTGGGCATGCATTCGCGGCCGGTCTCGGGGTTGATGTAAGCCAGGTGCACGGGGTCGCCCCGACCCGTGACGCCGGCCAGATCCTGCAGCGCTTCGCGCACCTGCGCCCACGGGAAGCGCAACATCGGGTAGTCGTCGCGCGAACGGTCCAGGGTGCCGTACGGCAGGACGCCCGCGCGCCTGAAGCGCCGGTTGCTCGCGTTGTCACTGTCGGCCACCGTCTGTGGTGCCCCTTCGGTGCAGTACGACGCCTCCAGGCCCAGCACCACCGGCAGGTCCAGAGCGTCCAGCCAGACCACCGGGCCGGTGCCTTCGTGGCCATGCTGATGCCACAGGCCAGGTGGCGTCAGGATGAGGTCCCCACGATGCATGGGCAGCTTTTCGCCGCGCACGATCGTGTAGCCGCCCTCGCCTTCCACCACGAAGCGCACGGCCGATGGCGTGTGCAGGTGATTCGGCGCCGTCTCACCCGGCAGGATGAGCTGCATCCCGATGTAGATGCTGGGCGTGGCCTTCAGCTGCTCGAGACCCAGTCCCGGATTGCACAGAACCAGCACGCGGCGTTCTGCCTTCTCGATGGGGGTCAGTTCGCCTGCGCGCATCAGATCGGGGCGCAGTTCCTGGTAGCGCCACAGCGTCGGCGCAGTGCTGCGGGCGGGCTTGCCGTACGGCAGCGCCGCGCGCAGCGACGGCCACAGCGGCATCGTGTTGCGCGCGCGCAGCCCGTTGTAGTAGTCCGCCGGCAAGTCTTCGACACGCCCCAAGTCGTTGCTCACGATCTGTCTCCTGATCGGTCTGGTGATCCGAGGGCCCGACCTTCCTGGCCATCGTCGTGAGCGCAAGCCTAGGCGCCATACGCAGGACCAGCCAGGGGCCGCGGTCGATACCGGCCATTCGCGAATCGAATACGCCCTCGCGCTATTCAGAAAACGAATACGAGGAATGGTCCTGCGATCTGGCTCGCCAGGTGATCCCACCCTAGAGTTCATCGACAGAGCGGCTTCAATGCCGAGTCGACGACAGGAGACAAGATGCTTGCCGGATTCGTACCTTGGTCATCGGACGATGTCGAGCGCTGGCGCCGCGCCGGATACCGCGAGGGGCGCAGGGTGGCCGACATCGTCCGCGACGCCGCCGGGAGATGGCCGGACAAGGTCGCGGTCATCGAAGGCGCTCGCCAGATGACCTATGGCGAGCTGGCTCGCCAGGTGGATCGTCTGGCTGCGCGCCTGGGCGACTGCGGCCTGAAGGCCAGCGACCGCATCGTCATGCAGTTGCCGAACTCGATCGAGTTCGTCATCGCGTTCCTGGCCCTCACGCGTCTGGGCGCGATTCCCGTGATGGCCCTGCGCGCACACCGCTACAGCGAGATCAAGCACTTTGTCGATGCATCGGGCGCCGTCGGCTACATGGTGCCCGGTGTCTTCCACCAGTTCGACTACCGCCAGCTCGCGCAAGACATCCAGCGCGATTGCCCGACGCTGTCGCATGTCTTCGTGCTGGACGATGCACTGCCGGGCCAGCAATCGCTGCGGGCACTGATCAACCAGGCGGCTTGCGGAGACGGCGCCCGCGAAGTCGGTGCCCAGGTGGATCCCGCAGAGGTCGCCGTGATGCTGCTGTCGGGCGGCACGACATCGCTGTCCAAGCTGATTCCGCGCACACACGACGACTACGTGCTCAACGCGCGCCTGTGTGCGCAGGCCGCGGGCTTCGACGAACACACGGTATTCATGGCGCTGCTGCCGCTGGGCCACAACTACAACCTGGCCGCGCCGGGCATGCTCGGGGTTTTCTACTTCGGTGGCACCCTGGTCATCGGACATGGCACGGACGCCGAGCACGTCTTTCCGCTCATCGAGTCGCACGGGGTCACCGTGGTGGCTGCGGCAGTGCCCCTGATCACCCAGTGGCTGAATTCCGAAGTGCCGGCACGGCACGACCTGCGCTCGCTGCGTGTGGTGCAGAACGGCGGCGCGCAGCTGGTACCCGAGCTGCGCCGCCGCATCCGGGCACAGTGGGGTGCCACGCCGCAGGAGATCTACGGAACCGCCGAAGGCCTGATCAACATGACCCGGCTGGATGATCCCGACGATCTGCTGTTCGAGAGCTCGGGCGCGCCCGTGTGTGCCGACGACGAGATCAAGGTGGTCGATGATGACGGCCGCGAAGTGGCCGACGGCGAGTTGGGCGAGTTGCTGACACGCGGGCCGTACACGATTCGCGGGTACTTCAATGCGCCGGAAAAGAACCGCGAGGCCTTCACGGCAGACGGCTTCTACCGGATGGGCGATTACGTCCGCAAGCGCGGCCGATATGTCTACGCCGAAGGCCGCAAGAAGGACCTCATCAACCGGGGCGGTGAAAAGATCAGCTGCGAAGAGATCGAGAACCTGATTCACATGCACCCGAAGGTGCAGCAGGTGGCACTCGTGGCCATGCCCGACCCGGTGTTCGGCGAAAAGGCCTGCGCCTTTGTCGTCACCCAACCGGGTGAACAACTCGCTTTCGACGAGCTGATCGCCTTCCTGAAATCGCGTCGCATCGCCAGCTTCAAGCTACCCGAACGCCTGGAGATCGTCGACCACTTCCCCACCAGCCTGGTCGGGAAGATCCTGAAGCGGCAGTTGCGCGAACAGATTGCCGAACGCATCAACGCCGAGACCGCCGAAGGCGCGGCGCACTGAGCCCCATACACCCGACAGAAGAGGAACCCGCATCATGAAGATCCGCATCCTGGGCGGCGGCCCGGCCGGCCTGACATTCGCCGCGTTGATGAAGAAGCACGATCCGTCGCACGACATCGTGGTGTACGAGCGCGGGCCGCGCGATGCCACCTGGGGCTTCGGCGTGGTGTTCTCCGACCGTGCGCTGGAGTTCCTGCGCGCAGACGACGACGCGCTCTACCAGTACTTGATGCCGCACATGGAGTCATGGCCCAACCTGACCATCGTGCACAACGACACCCGCATTCCCATCACCGGCAACGGCTTCGCCGCCATTGGCCGCTTGGAGATGCTCAAGCTCCTGTACGCACACGTGGAAGCGCTGGGCGTGCGCATCGCGTTCGACACCGAGATCACCTCACTGTCGCAGCCGGAACTCGAGGGCGCCGACCTCGTGGTCGCGGCCAATGGTGCGTTCTCCTGGGTGCGCGCCGAGAACGAGCAGAAGTTCGGCACCACGATCGACTGGCGCCCGAACAAGTTCATCTGGTATGGGACGACGAAGCCCTTCGACAGCCTCTCGCTGACCTTCCGCCAGACCCCGCAGGGCGTGTTCTGCGCGCACCACTACCGCTACAGCCCCGGCATGAGCACTTTCCTCGTCGAAGTCGAGGACCAGACGTGGCAGCGCGCGGGCTTCGAGCAGATGAGCCCCGACGACACGATCCGCCTGTGCGAAAAGGTGTTCGCCAAGGATCTGGATGGCCACCGGATCCTGTCGAACAACTCCTACTGGCGCAACTTCCCGGCCATCTGGAACGAGCGCTGGAGTTTCGACAACGTGGTGCTGATGGGCGACGCCCTGCGCACCGCGCACTTCTCGATCGGCTCGGGCACGCGGCTGGCGATGGAGGACGCCATCGCGCTCTTCAAGGCCTTCAAGGAGCAGCCCACGGTGGCAGGCGCCCTGGCGCGCTTCCAGGCCATCCGCCAGCCGCCGATGAAGAAGATCTGGGACGCCGCCAACGTCAGCCTGCGCTGGTACGAGCAAATGGACGAGCGGATGACACTCGATCCGGTCGACTTCGCCTACAGCTACATGACACGAACCGGCCGCGTCGACCACGCCGAAGTCCGGCGTCGAGATCCGGGCCTGGCCGCCGCCTACGAGCGCTTGCACCCGGAGTTGGCGTCGGCCTGAGCCTGCGGGTCGGCGCTGCCGGCCTGCCCTGCACCCTGCCCTTCGCCTTCGCCGAAGAGTTGCAAGATCAGGTCGCGCAACCAGCGGTTCGCCGGGTCCTGGTGGTACTTGGCGTGCCAGAACGCGCGGATCTCGATGGGCGGCGGATCGAGCGGATGTTTGCAGTACGCGAGATGAAAGCGGCGCACGCTGCGCTGGGCAAAGACCTCGGGCACGGTGGCGACCAGTTCCGACGACTCGAGCACATCGGTCAAGGCCACGAAGTGCGGCACGCGCAGCTGGACGCGCCGGTGGATGTCCGCCTTGTCGATGAACTCGTCGACCCGGCCATGTCCGGTACCGACGGACAGGACCATGGCGTGTTCTGCCGCGGCGTAGGCGGCCCGGGGATCCGCTGCCCGCTCGAGCGCGTGCCCCTTGCGGAAGAGGCACACGTAGCGCTGGCGGAACAGCAGCCGCTGGTGAAAATCAGTGGTCAGATCCGGCAGGTGGCCCAGTGCGAGGTCCACCTTGCCCTGCTCCATCTCCACGCGCAGATTGACGGCGGTGTTGCGCACCGTCGCGATGCTCACGCCGGGTGCGAGTTCGCGCAGTGCACGGGCCAAGGGCGGCAGGAAGTGGATCTCGCCGATGTCCGTCATCGCCACGACAAACCGGCGCTCGCTCGTCGCCGCGTCGAAGCTCAGCTTGGAGGTGATGGTGTCGCCGATGGCGGCCAGCGCCGACGCAATCTGCGGCGCGATCTGGTCGGCCAGTGGCGTGGCCTGCATGCCGCGTGCGGTGGGAATGAAGAGCTTGTCGCCCAACGCCTCGCGCAGCCGCTTCAAGGCGCTGCTGACCGCCGGCTGCGACATGCCCAGGTGCTCGGCGGCCTGCGACACGTTGCGGTCGCGATGAACCTGCACCAGAACCCGCAGGAGGTTCAGGTCCAGAGCCGTGGGCAGAAGGTGCATCGTGGTGCCGATTGTCCCTGCCAGGATGGCTGCTGTGTCAGCCTGCGCCGCTCATGCGTCGGGTTGTACGCCTGGCGCTGCGCGGCGGAACGCGTCGAGCTCGCCGCAGGCGGCATCGATGGCCAACAGACTGGGCCAGCGGTCGAGATCCACCTTGAATCGTCTGGCGCTTTCGATCTGCGGGACGAGATAGACGTCGGCCAGTGTCGGATGCGGTCCGCAGGCAAACGGGCCCTGACCATGCCGTACGACCAACGCCTCGAACGCATCGAATCCAGCGGCGATCCAGTGGCCGCACCAGGCATTGATCGCCGTTTCGTCGGCGCCAAAGTCGTGGCGCAGCGCCTCGAGGATGCGGCGATTGTTCACCGGGTGAATGTCGCAGCCGATGAGCGCCGCCAGGGCACGGACATGTGCGCGCGCCAGCGGTTCGGCCGGCAGCAGCGGCGGCGTCGGATACTGCTCTTCCAGCCACTCGAGAATGGCCGGCGACTGCGTCAGAACCGCCTCGCCGATGTCCAGGGCAGGAACCAGTTTCTGCGGATTGACGGCCTCGTACGCAGGCTCGCAATGTGCCTCCCGCCGAAGGTCGACGGCGATCTGCTCGTAGGCCAGGCCCTTCAAGTTCAGCGCAATGCGTACCCGATGTGAGGTACCGCTGCGGAAGAAGCCATAGAGCTTGGGCACAGAGGCCGACGGCTGCGGTCGTTGCTGCGAGGTCATGAAGGGTCCGTTCGATGTGGAGGCGTCAAGGTCAGACGCCCAGATAGCCGGCCAGTGCGGGGTCCTGCATGATGGCGGCCGATTCACCCGCCATCACCACCTGGCCCTTCTGCAGCACCACGGCGCGGTTGCTGCGGCCCAGTACCTTGTGCCAGTCGCGGTCGACGATCAGCGTGGCGATGCCGCTGTCGCGGATCTCGCCGATCACGCGCCAGATCTCGGCGACGATCAACGGCGCCAGACCCTCGGTGGCTTCATCCAGGATGATGAGGTCGGGGTGGGTCATCAGCGCGCGGCCGATGGACAGCATCTGTTGCTCCCCGCCCGAGAGCTGCGACCCGAGATTGCCCAGGCGCTCGGACAAGCGCGGGAAGGTCTTCATCACGCGATCGAAGGTCCAGTCGTCCCGTCCTTTGCGGCCAGGACGCGCGGCCATCACCAGGTTCTCGCGCACGCTCAGGTTAGGGAAAACGCCCCGCCCTTCAGGCACGTAGGCCACACCCAGCCGCGCGACGTCATGCGGGCGGGCGCGCGAGCAGTCCTGGCCGAAGAAGGTGATCTGGCCGTCGCGCTGCGCCACGTGGCCCAGCAAGGTCCGGATCAGCGTGCTCTTGCCCATGCCGTTGCGGCCGAGCAGCCCCACGGTTTCGCCGCGCGCGATGTTGATGGCCACGCCGTGCAGCACGTGGCTGGAGCCGTACCACGCGTGGATATCGCGGGCTTCGAGGATGAGTTCGCGGCTGGTCATGTCAATGTCCACCCAGGTACGCCGCCTGCACCTCGGGACTGGCGCGTACCGCCTCGGGCGTGTCGCTGGCGATGACGGTGCCGTTGACCATCACCGTGATGCGGTCGGCAATGCGGAAGACCGCATCCATGTCGTGCTCCACCAGCAGGATGGCGTGGCCCGCTGAGCGGTCCGATGGCCGCTTCAGCTGCGCCAGCAGTTCGATCATGCGGTCGGTCTCTTCTGCGCCCATGCCTGCCAACGGCTCGTCCAGCAGCAGCACCTGCGGCGCGGTGGCCAGGCACATGGCGATTTCCAGCTGGCGCTTCTGGCCGTGCGACAGCATGCCGGCAGGCCGGTTCATCTCGTCGAACAAACCCACGCGCTGCAACGCAGCCCGAGCGGCGTCAGTGCTGAACGCACAGCGGTCCGCACGCTGCCACCACGCCCAGGCCTTGGGCTGGCGGGCCTGCGCGGCGAGCCGGCAGTTCTCCATCACCGTGAATCCCGGAAAGATGGTGGTGCGCTGGTAGCTGCGGCCCAAGCCTGCGCGTGCGCGGCGCGGCTGCGACCAGGCCGTCACGTCCTGCCCCAACAGCTCCACCGTGCCGCCGGAAGGCGGGATCTCACCCGACAGGATGTTGATGAGCGTGCTCTTGCCCGCCCCATTGGTGCCGATCACGGCATGCACCTGGCCGCGCTGCAGCTCGATGGACACACCGTCCACTGCCACGAGACCGCCCCAGCGGCGTGTGATGCCACGGCCACGCAGCAGGACGCTGTCGTTCGCCGCCTGGCTGCTGGATGCCGCAGGCGTCATGGCGTGCCCTCCTCGGCCCGCGCGACCGTGCCGCGGCCCATCAACCGTGCACGCCACTGCGCGGGCAAACCGACCAAGCCGTTGGGCAGCAGCGCCACGCTGGCAATGATGGTCAGGCCCAGGCCCAGATGCCAGTGCTTGGCGAAGGCGCCCCAGATGGCCTCGGACTGGAAGAACTCCTGCAGCAGCGCAAAGGCGAAGGCGCCGATCAACGCGCCGCGCAAGTGGCCCAGGCCGCCCAGGATGATCATAATGAGCACCGCGCCGCTGAGGTGCCAGCTCAGCAGTTCGGGGTTCACATAGCCATCCTTGATGGCAAAGAGGAAACCGGCCAAACCTGCCAGTGCACCGGAGACCACGAATGCCGCCAGCTTGTAGGGGTAGGTCGCAAAACCGGTGGCGCGCATGCGTTGCTCGTTGGCCTTGATGCCGGCCAGTGCGCGGCCGAAGCGCGAACGCGTCAGCACGGCCAGGAAGACGAATACCACCAGCAGGCAACCCAGCGTGAAGCCGTAGAAGGTCTGCGGATGATCCAGATCCATCAGCGGCTTCCCGCCCAGGCTGAACACCGGCTTGACGTTGAGGTAGATGCCATCGGTGCCGCCGCCCAGCGGGGTGTCGTGCACGACGTAGTAGGCCATCTGCGCAAAGGCCAGCGTCACCATGATGAAGTAGACGCCTTTGGTGCGCAGCGACAGTGCGCCCATGAACAGCGCATACACCGCTGCGGCGCCCATGCCGGCCGGCATCAGCCACAGCAAGTGGGCGGCTTCGGCGTCACCCGAGAGCTTCACGGCGACATACGCGCCGATGCCGAACAACGCGGCGTGCCCAAAGCAGACCAGTCCCGTGGTGCCCACCAGCAGTTCCAGGCTCAGCGCGAATATCGCGTAGATCATGATCTTGGTGACCAGATCGACGCCGAATGTGCCGGCCACCATCGGGTAGACCGCCAGCGCGGCAAAGGCCAGCAGCACAAATAGCGCCTTGCCGCGATCCGCGTCGTTCATGAGGCTTGAAGAAGAAGTCGACATGGCTTCAGGCCTTGAACAGTCCGTCCGGCTTCCACAGCAGGATCAGCGCCATCATCACGTAGACGAGCACGCCGGCCGCCTCGGGGAAGACCACCTTGCCGAAGGTGTCGACAAAGCCGATCAGCAGCGCCGCCAGCAGCGCCCCGCGGATCGAGCCGATGCCGCCGATGACGACGACGACGAAGCAGATGATGAGCACCTGCGCGCCCATGTTCGGGTACACGCTGGACAC
>CAUJHV010000004.1 GCA_963205115.1 Pseudomonadota bacterium
GGGGGGGGGTGTCCCCCGTCTGGCTTGTCTGGGGGTTGGGGGCGGGGGCCGGCGGCATTGGCGTCCTTGGGGGTTGGGGGACACCCCCCGCCCGAGGCCGCGCGCGGCCATCGAAGCGGAAGAAGCGCAACAAGCACCCCATCCCGCCAACGAGCGCGCCACCACCGTCATCCCTTCACCCCCCCTTGCGTCAATCCGCCCACCACCCGCTCCTGGAACACCGCGATCAGCACCGCCACCGGCACGATGGCCACAATCAGCGCCGCAGAAATGATGGGCCACGGAAACGAAAACTCCCCCTGGTACAGCGTGATGCCCACCGGCACCGTCCGCATCGACGCACTGGAATTGAGCGAGAGTGCCAGCAGAAACTCATCCCAGGCATTCACGAAAGCCAGGATGCCGGCCGTGAAGACACCCGGGGCGGCCAGCGGCACCACCACCCGCACCAGCGCACCCACGCGCGTGCAACCGTCGATCATCGCGGCGTTTTCCAGGTCCCTGGGGATACTCTGGAAGAAGCTCACCAGCACCAGCGTGCACACCGGCAGGTTCAGCACCACGTAGGGCAGCACCAGCGCCAGATAGGTGTTCAGCAGACCCAGCGTGCGCATGGTCTCGAAGATGGGCACCAGCAGCGTCACCAGCGGGAACATGCTCGACGCCACGATGGCCGTGAGGATCAACTGCCGGTGTCGCAGGTTCAGCCGTGCGATCGCATAGGCCGCACCGGCCGAGACCAGCAGCGAGACCACCGTCGCCAGCAGCGCCACCACGAAGCTGTTGCCCAGGTAGACCAGCAGAGGCTGGTCGGCAAAGGCCCGCACATAGTTTTCCAGCGTGGGGTTTTGCGGCCACCAGGTGATGGGCTTGCTCACCAGCTCGGTCTGCGTCTTCAGCGACGTCAGCAGGATCCATAACGCCGGAAAGAAGCCGTTGATCACCACCAGCGCGGCGGCCAGCCAGCGCAAGCGGGGGCTGTCGGTCCAGGTGCCGGTCACTGCGTCACTCCCGCCCGATGCGCCGCAGGTAGATCGCCGTCACCCCCAGCGACAGCAGGAACATGCACACCGCCAGCGTCGAGCCGTAGCCCACGTCGAGGTACTCGATGGTCGTCTTGTGGATGCGCATGGCCAGCGTCTCGGTGGCATTGCCCGGGCCGCCGCGGGTCATCGTGTAGGGGATGTCGAAGGTCTGCAGCGCCGTGATCGTGCGGAAGATCAGCGCAACGATGATCGACGGCATCAGCATCGGGATCGTGATCTGCCAGAACTGCTGCCAGCGGCTGGCGCCGTCCACTTCCGCCGCCTCGTAGAGCGAGCGCGGAATCATCTGCAGCCCGGCCAGCAGGATCAGCGCCATGAAGGACGACGATTTCCAGATGATGGCGATGCAGATGGCCGCGAAGGCCGAGCCCGAGGACAGCAGCCACATCGTCGGCTCGGCCGCGCCCAGGCGGCGCATCACGTCGTTGACCACGCCATGTTCGGTGTGGAAGAACCACGCGAAGATCAGCCCGGCAAAGGACAGGGGCAGCGCCCAGGGCAGCAGCAGCGCCAGACGCACCGGCCAGCGCCGCTTGAACGGCAGGTTGGCCAGCAGCGCCAGGCCCAGGCCCACCACCAGCGCGCCCGGCACCGTGATCAGCGTGATCAGCACGGTATTGGCCGTGGCGTTCCAGAACTCGCCGTCCTTGATCACATCCGCATAGTTCTGCAGCCCGATGAAGCGCACCGCATCCGCGCCGCCGGACAGCCGCAGGTCGTAGAAGCTGTTGAAGATCAGCTTGCCAATCGGATAGACGACGATCAGCGCCAGCAGCACAAAGGCCGGTGCCAGCAGCAGGACAGCCAGCGTCTTCTCGCTGGGGTCGCGCAGGCGCTCCCAGCGGGATGGGGGCGTGGTCGCCCATGCCGCATCGCTGCGGCGTGGTGGGGACGCGGCCTGCTCAGGCATCGCGAGTCGTTGCCCCGCCTCAGCGCATCACGCGCGCCAGGCGCGATTCGATGTCGCCCACGCCGTCTTCCGGCTTGCGCGTGCGCGCCAGCACCGCGCTGGTCGTCGTGCGGATGGTGTCGCTGACCTCGCCGTAGCGCTCGCTCATCGGGCGGCTGCGGCCGAAGCCCATCACGCCGGCGGCATCCTTGAACCAGGGCACGTTCTTCACCACCTCGGCGTCGGTGTAGACATCGGCATAGGTCGGCAGCAGCGCGCCTTCGGCGGCCAGGAAGCGGCTGGAATCCTTGTTGGCCAGGTAGGCCACCAGCTTCGCGGCCTCGGTCTTGTGCTTGCTGAAGGCGCTCACCGCCCACTGCCAGCCGCCGATGCAGGTGGCGCTCTTGCCGCCGGCCACCGCCGGCAGCGCCATCACGCCGACCTTGCCCTTGACCTTGCTGTCGGCGTCGTCCTTGAAGCGGTCCCAGGCCCAGCTCCAGTTGATGGCAAACAGCACCTGCCCGGCCTTGAACTCGTTGACCGTATCGCCCGTCTTGACCTCGGCCACGTTCTTCTTGATCACACCCGCATCCACCAGCCCCAGCCACTGGTTCAGGCCCTTGACGGCCGCCGGCTTGTCCAGCGTCATGCGCCCGGACGCGTCGTTGAACTCCTTGCCCTGGCTCCAGTAGGGCAGCAGGAAGGTGCACACCGCCCCTTCGATCGGCGCGCCCTGGATCGACAGGCCCTGCAGGTTGGGGTCGCCCTCGGCCTTCATGACCTTCTGCGCCGCGGCGGAGAGTTCGTCCCAGGTCTTGGGCTCGGGCAGCTTGTGCTTGTCCAGCAGGTCCTTGCGGTAGTACATGAACATCGCGTCCGCAAAGCCCGGCATCGCTGCGAGCTTGCCCTTCACGACATTGCTCTGCT
Source organism: Pseudomonadota bacterium (assembly GCA_963205115.1). Classification (GTDB taxonomy): domain Bacteria; phylum Pseudomonadota; class Gammaproteobacteria; order Burkholderiales; family Burkholderiaceae_C; genus Rubrivivax. Next base: position 2,863 of record CAUJHV010000004.1, read on the forward strand.
GGTAGACCGGCAGGTGGTTCTTCAGTGCCGCGGCGGGTGCGCCCACGTAGGCGTCCAGCGGCTCCAGCCAGCCCGCGCCGAAATACTGCGCTGGGTTGACGATGTCGATCAGGTAGATGTCGATCGCCGGGTCCTTGGCGTTGAGCACCGTGCTGAGGTACTGGCGCTGCAGGTCGGATGTCGCGCCGCCGGTTTCAATCTGCACCTTGAGCCCCGGGTTGGCGGCCTCGTAGCGGTCGAACAGCTTGCGCATCAGGTCGGGCCGCTGGTTCTGGCCGCCGGAGAAGACGCGCAAGGTAGTCTGTGCCATCGCGGACGTGGCGGCCATCGCGGCCGCGAGCGCCAGCAGCGGAAGCAGTCGTTTCAGTCTCATGGGGTGTCTCCTGCAAGGTGATGGGGCGGCTCGTCGTTCGGGTGCGTCCCCAGCGCGCGGCCGCTGGGCGCGTCGAAGAGATGAAGATGACGGGGGTGCACGTACAGGGTCAGCGCCGCACCCGGCTGGCCGCGGAAATCCGCCGCCGCGCGCGACACCACTTCGGCCGCGCCGAGCTGCAGCGTGATCAGCGTCTCCGCGCCCAACGGCTCGACCAGGCCCAGCGTCGCCGGCAGGGCCAGGTCCTGCGGATGCTGGCGCGCCAGGGCGATGTTCTCCGGGCGCACGCCCAGCACGGCCTGGCCGGCATGGCCTTGAAGGTGCGCAGGCAGCGGCAGCACCAGCGCGCCCAGCTGGGCCTGCCCGTCCGCGACGGTGCAGGGCAGCAGGTTCATCGGCGGCGCACCGGTGAAGCCGGCCACGAAGACCGCCGCCGGCCGGTTGTAGATGGCGTGCGGCGTGTCGTACTGCATCTTGTGGCCGGCCTGCAGCACGCAGATGCGGTCGGCCAGCGTCATCGCCTCGACCTGGTCGTGCGTGACGTAGATGATCGTCGCGCCCAGCCGCTGGTGCAGCCGCTTGATCTCGGTGCGCATCTCATGGCGCAGCTGCGCGTCCAGGTTGGACAGCGGCTCGTCGAACAGGAAGACCTGCGGCTGGCGCACGATGGCCCGGCCGATGGCCACGCGCTGTCGCTGTCCGCCCGATAGCTCGCGCGGCTTGCGCTGCAGCAGGTGCTCGATGCGCAGCATGGCCGCGGCGTCGCCCACGCGCCGCTGGATCTCGGCCTCCGGCATGTGCCGCAGCCGCAGGCCGAAGGCCATGTTCTCGAACAAGGTCTTGTGCGGGTACAGCGCATAGTCCTGGAAGACCATGGCGATGTCACGCGCGCGCGGCGGCAGCGCATTGACCACGCGGTCGCCGATGCGGACCTCGCCGCCCGTGATCGGCTCCAGCCCCGCGATCATGCGCAGCAGCGTGCTCTTGCCGCAGCCCGAGGGCCCGACGAAAACCACGAACTCACCCTCGGCGATCGACAGGTCGATGCCGTGGATGACCGTCTGGCGGCCGTCGTAGCTCTTGCTGACGCCGCGCAGTTCGACTGGTGCCATGACTTCAGGACCTCGCCGTCATGCCTGGGACTCCCGTGACGCCTGTCGCCGCGTGGGCGGTCAGAAGTCGTAGCGGAAGGTCACGCCCCAGTAGCGGCTGTCGTCGCGGGGCACGTAGCGGTTGATGTTGCTGCCCGAACTCTGCACGAAGCTGGCGTACGAGCGGTCGGTGAGGTTCTTGCCCACCAGCGCCAGGCGCCAGCCGGCCGTGCTCTGCAGCGCCACGCCGGCATTGACGATGGCGTAGGCGGCCTGCACGGAATCGGGCTGCTGCTGCAGATCGAAGACGACCTTGCTCTGCCAGGCGACGTCCGCACCCCAGTCCAGGCTCAGGTTGCCGGACAGCGGCTGCGTGTATTTCACGCGCAGATTCGCCTTCCAGTCGGGCGCGAAGGGCAGCGGCTTGCCGTTGATGTCGCAGCTGGCCGCGGCACCGACGGGGCAGTTGAACTGCTTGACGCGCGCGATGATGTTCGCCAGGCCCGCGGTGACGGTGAGGTCGGGCGTCAGCTTGGCGGTGAGGTCCAGCTCCACACCCTTGGTGCTGACCTTGCCGGCGTTGATCAGCCGCGTGACGATCACGCCGTTGACGAGGTCCGGCACGTTGGCCTGGTAGCCGTCGTAGTCGGTCTGGAAGGCCGCCAGGTTCAGGCGCACGCGCTTGTTCATCCACTCCGACTTCATGCCCAGCTCGACGGAGTTGCTGGTCTCGGGCGCCAGCACGTTGTCCTGCGTGGGGGACATGTTGAAGAAGACGTTGTAGGCCGGCCCCTTGTAGCCGCGCGACAGCGTGCCGTAGACCATCAGGTCGGGCGTGAGGTCGAACTGCGGGCCGATGCGGCCGGACCAGGCGTCCTTGCTGGTGGACCCGTTGACGGTCGCCCGCGTCGCGCCCACGCCCGGCACGCCGGTGGCACTGGCCACGCGCCCGTGGTAGTAGGACAGGTCGTCCTGCGTGAAGCGCACGCCGGCGATGCCCCGGTGGGTGGGCGAGAAGTTGATGGTGGCTTCGCCGAAGAGCGCCTGGCTGCGCGAGCGCACGCCGTAGGTGGCCACGCCGTTGTCGGTGACCGTGCTGCCCGCCGAGCAGGGCACCAGGCCTGAGGGCAAGGCGGTGGCGGTGGTGGTGGGGCAGCGGGTGACGTCGCGCCGGTATTGCTCGTCGTTCTTGCCTTCGATCCAGAACAGGCCGGCCACGTACTCCACGAACTGCTTCTTCGTGGTGGCCACGCGCAGTTCGGCGGAGTTCTGCGTGAAGTCCAGGTCGCCGCGGTCGGCCGTCTGCGCAAATTGGCGGGATGGCAGAGGCAGGCGGTCCTGGTCCTGGAACTGCGTGTTTTTCCATTGCCGCTGCGCCACGATGCCGGTGAGCTGCAGGCCATTGCCCAGCTGGTAGTCGGCCTGCGCCGACAGCCCCTGGTTGGTGTCGCTCACCCGCGTGTGCATCTCGCTGTTGATCTGGCGATTCGTCGGCGAGGGCACCACCGGCGCGACCGCCGCCGCATACAGCGGGTTGGCGGTGACGGCCAGGCTGGGGTAGGCGCGCACGTCGGTGGCATAGGGCACGCCGGTGGGCGTGTCGTCGCGCGAGCGCGAGTGGTCGGCGATCAGCGAGAACTTCAGCGCCTGGCTGGGCGTGATGTCCAGTCGCGCACGCACGCCCTGGCGGTCGTAGCCGTTGACCTTGCTGCCGTCGGCGACGTTGGTGACGTTGCCGTCGAACTTGGCGTCCATCACCGACAGCGAGCCGCGCAGCAGGTTGGGCGACAGCTCGCCCGACACACCCGCGCGCACACGCCGCTCGCCGCCCTGGTACCAGCCCAGGTCGACATAGGCTTCACGCGCCTTGCTCGGGGCGCGCGTGACGATGTTGATGACGCCGGCCGACGAGTTCTTGCCGAACAGCGTGCCTTGCGGGCCGCGCATCACCTCGATGCGGTCGACCTCGACCAGGTCCAGCGTGGCCTGTCCGGGCCGCGCGGTGACCACCCCGTCCAGCACCATCGAGACCGTGGGCTCGACGCCGGGCGAGGTGGAGATGGTGCCCACGCCGCGGATGAACAGCGCCGAATCCTTGTTCGAGGCGTTGGTGCGGAAGTTGACCGTCGGCATCTGCTGCACGATGGTCGACAAGTTGTTCAGGTTGGCTTCTTCCAGCTGCGCGCCGGTGACCACCGAGATCGCGATGGGCGTGGTCTGCAGCGGCTGCGCGCGCTTGGTGCCGGTGATGACGATGGTTTCGAGCTGCGTCTTGTCCTCGGCCTTCTTCTCGGGCGCGGCGGTCTGGGCCTGTGCGGGTGCGGCCAGCGTGGCGATCGCGGCCATGGCGGCCCAGGCCACGGCGCTCAGGCGTTGGGGCTTGCGGGGGTTTCCGGCGTGTTCCATGGGTGTCTCCTCGTTATCGTGGTTTCCCGATCAGAAGATGTCGGGTTCGGGGGTCGGGTCGTTGCCCTGTAGGAAATCGAAATCGCAGCCCTCGTGGGCCTGCGTCACGTGCTCGACATAGAGCCGCGTGTAGCCGCGTGTCACACGCGGGGCCGGTGCTTGCCACTGCGCGCGGCGTGCGGCGAGTTCGGCCTCATCCACATGCAGATGCAGACGTCGCGCCGGCACGTCCAGCTCGATCTGGTCGCCCGTGCGCACCAGCGCCAGGGGGCCGCCGACCGCGCTTTCGGGGCTGATGTGCAGCACGCAGGCGCCGTAGTGGGTGCCGCTCATGCGCGCATCGGACAGCCGCAGCATGTCGCGCACGCCGCGTTCCAGCAGCTTGCGCGGGATGGGCAGCGCGCCCCACTCCGGCATGCCGGGTGCGCCCACGGGGCCGGCGTTGCGCAGCACCAGCACGGTGTTTTCGTCGCAATCCAGTGCCGGGTCGGCCATGGCGGCCAGCATCTGCGGCTGGCTGTCGAAGACCAGCGCGCGGCCGCGGTGCTGCAGCAGTTGCGGCTCGGCGGCCGAGGGTTTCATCACCGCGCCTTCGGGCGCCAGGTTGCCGCGCAGGACCACCAAAGCCTGCGGGGCAACGGGGCGATCGAGCGGGCGGATGACTTCTTCGTCCAGCACCCGCGCGGCGGCGATGTCCTCACCCAGCGTGCGGCCGGTGACGGTGCGCGCCTGCAGCCGCAGCCAGGGGCGCAAGCGGCTCATCAACGCGGGCACGCCGCCGGCGAAGTGGAAGTCTTCCATCAGCGCCTGGCCGGCGGGGAAGATGTTGGCCAGCACCGGCACCTCGCGGCCCAGGCGGTCCATGTCGTCCAGCGACAGCGGGATGCCGGCCCGGCGCGCCAGCGCCAGCACATGAACCACGGCGTTGGTGGACCCGCCCAGCGCCAGCTGCACCACCAGCGCGTTGTGGAAGCTGTCGGCCGTGAGCAGATCGGCCGGCTTCAGGTCGTCCCAGATCATCTGCACCAGCCGCGTGCCGACGTCCGCGGCCATGCGCGGGTGCGCGGCATCCATGGCCGGGATCGTGGTGCTGCCCGGCAGGGCCAGGCCCAGCGCCTCGGTGATGCCCGTCATGGTGCTGGCCGTGCCCATGGTGTTGCAGGTGCCCGGGCTGCGTGTCATGCGCGATTCGAGGTGGATCCACTCGGCCTCGCTCAGGCGGCCGGCCTGGCGCTCATCCCAGAAGAACCGCGTGTGCGTGCCCGCACCCACCGAGCGGCCCTGGTAGCGGTCGTTGAGCATCGGACCGGCCGGCATGAACAGGGCCGGCACGCCCATGCTGATGGCGCCCATCAGCAGGCCCGGCGTGGTCTTGTCGCAGCCGCCCATCAGCACCACACCGTCGATGGGGTGCGAGCGCAGCAGCTCCTCCACCTCCATGGCCAGGAAGTTGCGGTAGAGCATGGTGGTGGGCTTGACCATCACCTCGCCCAGGCTCATGGCGGGCAGCTCGAAGGGCATGCCGCCGGCCAGCAGCACGCCGCGCTTGACGGCCTCGGCCCGCTCACGCAGGTGCGCATGGCAGGGCGAGAGGTCGCTCCAGGTGTTGACGATGCCCACGATGGGCCGCGTGGTCACGTCCTCGCGGCGCAGGCCCATCTGCTGCAACCGCTGTCGATGGGCGAAGCCCCGCATGCCGGCATCGGCCATCCAGCGGCGGCTTCGCAGTTGATCCAGCGTGCGGGACATCGTGGGCTCGGGCGCCGCGGCGTGCGGTGGCCAGGAATCGTGTTACCGCTAACATTGCCGCAGGGACGCGCTATCGTCCATGCTGGATTTCCCGGCCCCGTCCCCGACAGACCACCGCGTGCGCGACCCCGACCGCCCAGACCCCGACCGCCGCGCGGCCGACACCGACAGCCCGCCGCCGGCCCGCCAGGCCCGCCGCGGCCACGGCAGCGTCACGCTGCGTGACGTGGCGCTGGCCGCGGGCGTGACCGCCATCACCGTCTCGCGCTACCTGCGCGAACCACAGGTCGTGGCCGGCGAAACCGCCGAGCGCATCCGCCTGGCGCTGGCCGAGACCGGCTACGTGCCCAACAAGCAGGCCGGGGGACTGGCCAGCGGTGTGTCCAACATCGTGGCCGCGCTGCTGCCCAACCTGGCCAATTCGATCTTTGCCGAAACCGCGCAGGGCCTGTCGGACACGCTGCAGGCGGCCGGCTGCGAGCTGCTGATCACCAGCACCGGCTACTCGCTGGAGCGCGAGGAAGAACAGGTGCGCGCCCTGCTGGGCTGGCGGCCTGGCGGCATCATCGTCACCGGGCGGCGCCACTCACCGGCCACTCGCGCGCTGCTGGAAGGCGCGCGCCGCGCCGGCACACCGGTGATCGAGGTCTGGGACTACCAGGCAGGGCCCACGCGCGGGGCCGCGCGCAGCTTCACGCAGGTGGGCTTCAGCCACGAAGTGGTGGGCCGCGCGATGGCCGACCACCTGCTGCAGGCCGGACACCGCCGTCTGGCCTACGTGGACAGCGGCATCGCCGAGGATTACCGCGCCCACGAGCGCGGACTGGCCTTCGCGGCGCGCGCGCAGGAAGCCGGCGCGGGCGTGACGCACCTGGCCGCGCCCAAGGGCGACCCCTTCGATGCCGGGCGCCACATGCTGCAGGCGATGCTGGACGCGCCGGCGCGGCAGCGCGTCACGGCCGCGGCCTTTGCCAACGACCACCTGGCCTGCGGCGCGCTGCTGGAAGCGGGCGCGCAGTCGGTGGCCGTGCCCAAGCGCCTGGCGCTGCTGGGCTTCGGCGATTTTTCAATTGCGCGGCAGCTGCGGCCTTCGTTGTCCAGCGTGGCACTGCCGCGCTACGAGATCGGCGTCACCGCGGCGCAGGCCCTGCTGCGCCAGCGTGCCGGGGACGACAGCCCCGGGCACCAGGCCCTGCCCTGGCAGTTGATGGCCCGACAGAGCACGGGCGGCGGCTGAGACCACCCCCTGCGGACCGGCAGGGCCGCCCCGCCCCTCAGCCCGTGCCTTCGGTGCGCGTGCCGTCCTGTATCGAATGCACGTGGGTCTTGCTGTCGACCGTGCGCAGCGCCTGCACGGCCGCCTGCGCGCCGCGCATCAGCAGGCCCAGGTCGGAGGCGATGGCCACGAAATCGAAACCCATGGCGCGGTAGCGTGTCACCATCTCCGGCGTGCCGCCGACGGTGCCGATGGGCATGCCCAGGCGGCGCGCACGCTGGGCGCAATCGGCCATCACGGCCATGACGTCGGGATGCGTGAGCTGCCCCGTCAGGCCCAGCGAGCCGGAGAGATCCGCAGGCCCGGCAAACAGCCCGGCCACGCCCGGCACGGCGGCGATGGCCTCGATCTGCGAGACGGCCTGCACCGTCTCGATCTGCACGATGACGCAGACCTGCTCGTTGGCCGCACGGTAGTAGTCGGGCACGGTGCCGAAGCGCGAGGCCCGGCCCATGGCCGCCATGCCACGCACGCCCTCGGGCGGGTAGCGTGTGGCGGCCACGGCGGCGCGCGCCTCCTCGGCGTTCTGCACGAAGGGCACCAGCAGCGTCTGCGCGCCGGCATCGAGCACGCGCTTGATGGTCACCGTGTCGTTCCACGGCACACGCACCACCGGCACCATCTTCGTGTTGCCCACGGCCTGCAGCAGGTGCACCAGGTCCATCATGTCCAGCGGCGTGTGCTCCATGTCGAGCACCGCCCAGTCGAAGCCGGCCATGCCCACGGCCTCGGCCACGATGGGGCTGGCGGACATCACCCAGGTACCGATCGGCGGGGTGGAACCGCGGGCTCTGAGCAGTTGGCAGAAGACGTTCTTCATGGATGGGCTCCAGGGATGATCAGGCGCCGGCAGCGCCGGCTCTTGCAGATGGGGAAGAGGTAGGCGTCGGGCACCACAGCCCGGTCTGGCGGACCCCTGCCGGGTTGACGCCGCGCCATGCAGGCATCACTCCAGCCGGATCTTGCGCGTTCGAATGACGTTTGACCACTTGGTGGCCTCGCCCTTCACGTAGGCCGCAAATTCGGCGGGGCCGCGCGGCTGCACATCCGACCCCGCGCCCGCAAAGCGCGCCTTGACCTCGGCCTGGGACAGCACCTGCGCCAGCGTGGCCGACAGCCGCTCGACGATCTCTCGCGGCATGCCTGCCGGGCCGACCAGGCCCTGGTAACCCACGGCCTCCATGGCGCCCAGGCCCTGCTCGCGCACCGTGGCCACGTCCGGCAGGTTGGGGTCGCGGCGGGGACCGGTGACCGCCAGCGCCTTCAGCCGCCCGCCCTTGACCTGCGGCAGCAGCACCGTGCCGGCGTCGATCAGCAGGTGCGTCTGGCCGCCGATGAGGTCCTGCACCGCCGGCGCGCTGCCCTTGTAGGGCACGTGCAGCAGGTCCAGGCCCGCCACGGCATTGAGCAGTTCGCCGTTGAGGTGCGTGGACGCGCCGATGCCGCCGCTGGCGAAATTCGCCTTGCCGGCGTTGGCGCGGGCCCAGTCGATGAAGCCCTTCAAGTCCTTGGCCGGGTGGTCGGCGCGCGTGGCGGCGATATAGCCGGCCTCGGCGATCTGGCCGATGTAGGTGAACTGCTCCAGCGGGTCATAGGGCTGGCGCGCCTGCAGGTAGGGCGCGATCGAGAACGGGCCGGTGTTGGCCACCAGCAGCGTGTAGCCGTCGGGTGCCGTGCGCGTCAGTTCGGTGGCGGCCAGCACGCCGCCGGCGCCGGGTTTGTACTCGATGACCACGGGCTGGCCCAGCGCCGCCTCCAGCCCGGGCTGGATGGCGCGCGCGGTGAAATCGATGCCGCCGCCAGGCGGAAAACCGACGATGAGCTTGATCGGCCGCGAAGGCCAGGCCGGCTGCGCGAATCCACGCGCAGACCACAGGGTGCCCAGGGGCATCAGCCCCAGGGCGCGGGCGACGGTACGGCGTTTCATGCGGGTCTCCTGGAAGTCATCGGCGGTGCCCTTGGCCGCGGTCGATTCGGGGCGGGTCCTGCGTCACGCCGCACGCGGCGGCCATCAGCCCGTGCCCTCGGGCCGCGACAGCACGTGCACGTAATCGTGCCGCGCCGTGTTGATCGTCGATACCCGGTATTCCACGGGCCGGTCGCCGAAACCCAGCGCCGTGCGGCGCACCTGCATCACCGGCGCGCCCGGGCTCACGCCCAGCACGCGCGCGGCCGTGCGGTCGGCGGCCACGGCGCGCGCACGCTCGGCGGCCCGCACGACGGTGATGCCGAAGCCGCTCTGGTAGAGCTGGTAGATGGTGCCGGGGCGCTCGCGCAGGCGGCGCTCGGTCAGGCCCTTGAACACCTGCGCCGACAGCACGATGCGGTCGTGCACCACGGGCCGGCCCTGCAGGCTCAGCCGGTTCTCGGCCACCCACACGGCATCGCCCTCCTTCAGGCGCAGCGCCTCGGCGGCCTCGGCCTCGGCGCGCAGGCGCTCGAAGGACAGCAGCTCGACGACCGGCGATTCGCGCAGGCCGTCACTGCGTTCGACGTGGAAGAACTGGAAGAGGAAGCGCTGCGCATCGTGCATGGCCACGAAGGTGCCGCGGCCCTGGTGGCGCACGAGGATGTGGTCGGCCACCAGTTCGTCCACCGCGCGGCGCACGGTGCCGATGGACACGCCCAGCGATGCGGACAGGCGCGTCTCGCTGGGCAGCGCGGTGCCCGCGGGCCAGCCGCCGGACTCGATGGCCTGCATCAGCGCGCGCTTGGCCTGGCGGTACAGCGGCAGTGCGCCGGGGCCGCCGTCCACGCGCGCACCGCTGCCGCCGGGGCTCAGCGCGGCGAGCTGGACGGTGGCGCGGGTGGCTGCCATGCGGCACTCTAGCACCCGGTATGGCCCATGTCCTTCAAGTCATCTATATGACTTGGTTGACTTGGCAATTCGCCCGTCTACCATTCGCGCATCGACACACCCACACGCTGCCAAGGAGGCAACGATGATTCATTTCGTGCTGCACGACAAGAGCGACTCCGTCGCCGTTGTCGTCGTGGAAGGCGTCAAGGCCGGCATGAAGCTCAAGGGCTGGATCATGGACGAGGACAAGATGACCTCGGTCACGGCCAAGCAGGACATTCCCATCGGCCACAAGGTGGCGCTGAAGAAGATGGCTGTCGGCGACACCGTCGTCAAGTACGGCATCGACATGGGCAAGGTCGTCAAGGCCATTGCGGCGGGCGAACACGCCCACGTACACAACATCAAAACAAAGCGCTGGTGATGGAGCGGCGCATGGGGCTACTGCGCGGGCCGCATGCGTCGTTGCAAATCCTCGCCAGGCAGGAAGCCTGGCTGCGGTTTGCGCCTAGCCTGCGACCCGCTCGCTACGCCCCCTGCACCACTCCATTCGATTTCTGAAGGATCGATCCATGTCCGTCATCTCCAAGAAGACCACCTTTCTCGGCTACCGGCGTGAAAACGGCCGTGTGGGCATCCGCAACCACGTGATCATCCTGCCGCTGGACGATTTGTCCAATGCAGCGGCGGAGGCCGTGGCGCACAACATCAAGGGGGCGATGGCGATTCCGCACCCGTATGGGCGGCTGCAGTTCGGCGCCGACCTGGACCTGCATTTCCGCACCCTCATCGGCACGGGCTGCAACCCCAACGTGGCCGCGGTGGTGGTCATCGGCATCGAGGACGGCTGGACGCAGAAGGTCGTCGATGGCATCAAGTCCACGGGCAAGCCGGTGGTGGGTTTCGGCATCGAAGGCCACGGCGACCACGACACCATCATGCGCGCCAGCAAGGCCGCGCGTGAATACGTGCAGTGGGCCAGCGAGAAGCAGCGCGAGAAGTGCAACATCAAGGAACTGTGGGTCAGCACCAAGTGCGGCGAGAGCGACACCACCAGCGGCTGCGGCGCCAACCCGACGGTCGGCAACGCCTTCGACAAGCTGCACGCGATGGGCAACTACCTGTGCTTCGGTGAAACCACCGAAATCACCGGCGGCGAGCAGATCGTGGCGGCGCGCTGCAAGAACGACAAGGTGCGCGAGCAGTTCATGTTCATGTTCAACCGCTACCAGGACGTGATCACCCGCCACAAGACCAGCGACCTCTCCGACAGCCAGCCGACCAAGGGCAACATCGCCGGCGGCCTGACGACCATCGAGGAAAAGGCGCTGGGCAACATCCAGAAGATCGGCAAGAAGTGCACGGTCGACGGCGTGATCGACAAGGCCGAGGTGCCCACGCACCCGGGCCTGTGGTTCATGGATTCCTCGTCCGCCGCGGCCGAGATGGTGACGCTGTGCGCGGCCTCGGGCTACGTGGCGCACTTCTTCCCCACCGGCCAGGGCAACGTGATCGGCAACCCGATCCTGCCGGTCATCAAGATCTGCGCCAACCCGCGCACGGTGCGCCTGATGAGCGAGCACATCGACGTCGACAGCTCCGGCCTGCTGCAGCGTGACATCACGCTCGACGAGGCCGGCGACCTGCTGCTCGAGTGCATGCTGCGCACGGCCAACGGCCGCCTGACCGCCGCCGAGGCGCTGGGCCACCGCGAGTTCGTGCTGACGCGCCTGTACGAAAGCGCCTGAGGCGCATCCCACGGCCATGCGCATCGTCATCACGGAATTCATGGACGAGCGCGCGGTCAGCGCGCTGCGTGCCAAGCACGAGGTGCTGTACGACCCGACGATGGTCGACGACGCGCCGCGGCTGCTGGCGGAAGCCGCCAATTGCGACGCGCTGGTCGTGCGCAACCGCACGCAGGTGCGCGGCGCGCTGCTGGCCGCGGTGCCCGCGCGCTGCCGCGTGGTCGGGCGCCTGGGCGTGGGCCTGGACAACATCGACGTGCCGGCCTGCGAAGCGCGCGGGCTGCCCGTCATCCCGGCCACAGGGGCCAACGCCCTGTCGGTGGCCGAATACGTGGTGGGCACCGCGATGCTGCTGCTGCGCGGCGCCTACCAGTCCACGCCGGCCGTCGCCGCCGGAAAGTGGCCGCGCACGGCGCTGTCCAACGGTCGCGAGATCGGCGGCAAGGTGCTGGGCCTGATCGGCTTCGGCTCGATCGGCCAGCTCACCGCGCGCCTGGCCACGGGCTTGGGCATGGAAGTCATCGCCTTCGACGCGATGCTCGACAGCGACCACCCGGCCTATGAGCAGGCCGGCGTGCGCGCGGCCGGTCTCGAAGAAGTGATGACGATGAGCGACGTGCTGAGCCTGCACGTGCCGCTGGTCGAATCCACGCGCGGGCTGCTCAACGCCGCGCGCATCGCCGCGATGAAGCCGGGCGCCATCCTCATCAACACCGCACGCGGTGGCATCGTCGACGAGGTCGCGCTGGCGCAGGCCCTGCGCAGCGGCCACCTGGGCGGCGCGGCCATCGACGTCTTCGGCGCCGAGCCGCTGCCGGCATCGCCGCATTTCGAGGGCTGCCCCAACCTCGTGCTCACGCCGCATGTGGCTGGCGTCACGGCCGAGGCGAACGAGCGCGTGAGTTTCCTCATTGCACAGAAGGTCGACGAGTTGCTGGGAGCCGCGCGATGAAGATGAGCCTGGCGGACGCCCGCGCGCTGGTCAGCGGTGCGCTGCAGCGCGCCGGCGCCAGTGTGGCGATGGCCGACAGCACCGCCCGTGCGCTGGTGCTGGCCGAGTCGCAAGGCCTGGGCTCGCACGGGCTCTCCCGTGTGGCGCAATACACCACGCACCTGCGCAACGGTCGTGCCGACGGCACTGCCGTGCCCGGCATCCGCCACAGCAAGGGCGCGGCCGTCGTCGTGGATGCCGGCGAAGGCCTGGCCTTTCCGGCCTGCGAGCGCGCCGTCGCCGAAGCGATGGCACGGGCATCGGAACTGGGCGTGGCCTTTGCCGGCGTGGTGCGCAGCCACCATTGCGGGGTCGTCGTCGATCACCTGCGGCCTGCCGCCGAAGCGGGCTTCGTCGCGCTGGGATTTGCCAATTCACCCGCGGCCATGCCCGCGGCTGCCGGCAAACACGCCATCTTCGGCACCGACCCGGTGGCCGCGGTCTTTCCGCGCCGCGGGGCCGACCCGCTGATGATCGACCTGAGCCTGTCGGAAGTCGCGCGCGGCAAGGTCATGGTGGCCGCCAAGGCCGGTCAGCCGATTCCGCTGGGCTGGGCGCTGGATGCCGAGGGCCGGCCGACCACCGATGCGCAGGCCGCGCTGTCGGGATCGATGCTGCCGCTGGGCGCTGCGAGTTCGCCCAAGGGCGCGATGCTGGCCTTGATCGTCGAACTGCTGGTCACGGCCGTGATCGGGGCGCACTTCGGCTATGAGGCCTCGAGCTTCTTCGTCGACGAAGGCAACCGTCCGGGCATCGGCCAGGCTTTCATCGTCATCGACCCCGGCGCACTGGCCGGGCGCGAGCGTTACCTCGACCGCATCGAGGTGCTGATCACCGAGATGCTGCGCGACGAGGGGGTGCGCCTGCCCGGTGCGCGGCGCGAGGCCCTGCGGCGCAAGGCCGAGGCCGAAGGCATCGAGGTGCCCGATGCCTGGGTCGCGCAGTGGCGGGCCTAGCCTGGATTCGTCCGCAAGCACACCGGAAGCCGGTTGCTTAGCTTCATTGCGCATGGACTCATGAGCAACGTGTCGTTGGCATTGGCCGCCGCACGTGCCAGTATCCGCGGCGCGGCCTGAACATCGGCCCGCCGAAACCTGAACCCGAGACCCCGCCATGCACCGTCGATCGCTCCTGTCCACCCTCATCGCCAGCATCGCGCTGGCCGGCGCATCCGCGGCCTGGGCCCAAGCCACCGATTACCCCAAGGCCGGCGCACCCATCCGCTACGTCGTGCCCTTCCCGCCCGGCGGGCTGACCGACGTCATGGCGCGCCTGGTCGGCCAGCAGCTCGGCGAACGCTGGAAGGTGCCGGTCAATATCGACAACAAACCCGGCAGCGGCGGTCAGATCGGCGCGGCCGAAGTGGCCAAGGCGCCGGGCGACGGCCAGACGCTGCTGGCCATCACGATGGCGCACGCGTCGAATGCCACCTTGTTCAAGGCCAAGGCACCCTTCGACTTTGCGAAAGACCTCAAGCCCGTGGCGCTGCTGGCCGGCAGCCCGATGCTGATCGTCGTGCCCGCCAACAGCCCGATCAAGGACTACAAGGACCTGCTCGCCGCGGCCAAGTCGCGCAAGCTCAACGCCGGCTCCAGCGGCAACGGCACGCCCGTGCACCTGACGCTGGCGCTGTTCAACGACCTGAACAAGACCGACGTGCAGCACGTGCCCTACAAGGGCGGCGCACCCTCGATGAGCGACCTCATCGGCGGCCAGCTCGACGTGGTCTTCTCGAACTTCCCCGAGAGCATCGCGCACGTCAAGAGCGGCAAGCTGCGCGCGCTGGCCATCGCCAGCTCGGCCCGCCACCCGCTGGTGCCCGACGTGCCCACCACCGCCGAAGCCGGCCAGCCGCAACTGGCGGTCGAGAACTGGACCGCCGTGATGGTGCCCGGCACGACGCCGGACGCCATCGTCGCGAAGCTGTCATCGGAGGTGGTCGCCATCATGGCCACGCCCGATCTGCAGGAGCGTGCACGCACGCAAGGCTTCCGCATCGACGCGCGGCCCGCCGCCGCCTTCGCGCCCTTCCTGAAGGACGAGGTCGAACGCTGGGCGCGCATCATCACGTCGGCCAAGATTTCCGGGGAATAGGCCGGCGCAGGGGCCGTCCCCTGCGCGCGGCCCTGAGCCTCAGCCACCGGACACGAGATGTCCGGTGGCCTTCGGCAGGCACAGGGCTCCACGCAGGTGGAGCCCTGAGTCCAGCCTCAGACCTGCGGCTCGCGCTCCTGCAGCCAGCGCCACATCACCTTGCCGCTGCCGCTCTTGGGCAGCGCATCGACAAACTGCACCACGCGCGGCACCTTGTAGGCCGCCATGTGCTCGCGTGCCCAGGCGATGATGTCTTCCGGCGTCGTCTGGCCGCGGGCCTGCTCGCGCAGCACGACGACGGCCTTGACGGTCTCGCCACGGTAGGCGTCCTTCGCGGCGATCACGCAGGCTTCCTGCACCTGCGGACACCTGAACAGCAGCAGTTCGACCTCGCTGGGCCAGACCTTGAAGCCGCTGGCGTTGATCATGCGCTTCAAGCGATCGGTGATGAAGAAATAGCCTTCTTCGTCCATGCGCCCGAGGTCGCCGGTGCGGAAGAAGCGCTTGCCGTCGATCTCGATGAAGGCCGCGGCCGTGGCCTCGGCATGGCCCCAGTAGCCCTTGAAGACCATGGGGCCGTGCGTGACGATCTCGCCGGTTTCGCCGATGGGCACGGGCTTCAGCGTGTCCGGGTCGACGATGCGTGAATCGACGCCGAAGATCGGCATGCCCAGGCATTGCAGCTTGGCACGCTCGGGCGGGTTGGCGTGGCTGGGTGCGGCCGTTTCGGTCAGGCCGTAGCCTTCGGCGAAGGTGATGCCAAATTCCTTCTGCAGACGCTCGGCCACCGCGTGCGGCATCGCCGCGCCGCCGCCGGAAAGGTAGCGCAGGCTGCTGAGATCAAAGGTTTGATAGTTCGGGCTGCCGAAGAGATCGATGATCATCGTCGGGATGCAGGTCCAATGCGTGACGCGGTGCCGCGAAATCAACCGGCCGGCCAGTTCACGGTCCCAGCGCGGCAGGATCACGGCTGTCGCGCCCGTGCAGACGGTCGACAGCACGCCGTACATGAAGCCGGTGATGTGGAACATCGGCACGACCGACAGGCTGATCGATTCCGGCCCGGCAAAGCCCCACTGCCCGCCGCCGGCCACATTGGCCATCAGCGTGCGGTGCGTGTGCATGCAGCCCTTGGGCAGGCCGGTGGTGCCGCTGGTGTAGGGCAGCAGCGCCAGGTCGTCCGGGCCGGCGGTGGACGGCGTGGGCGGTGTGGTGCAGGCCAGGGCTTCGGGCCAGCGCGTGATG
The DNA here is from genome assembly GCA_963205115.1 of Pseudomonadota bacterium. Lineage (GTDB taxonomy): Bacteria > Pseudomonadota > Gammaproteobacteria > Burkholderiales > Burkholderiaceae_C > Rubrivivax. The sequence goes on from CAUJHV010000004.1 coordinate 18,636, forward strand.
CGTGCGTCGGCCGGGCAGTCGTCGCTGCGCAGCCAGGCCATGATGGCTTCGCTCGGTGCTTCTTCGGGCGCCACCGCGCGGCCTTCACCTTCTGGGCCGGCTTCGCACATGCGCGTGACCAGCAACTGGCGCAGGCGGCGATCGGCCGGCAGCCGGCCGTCGGCCTCCAGCACGATGCCCGACAGGTCGGCACTGGTGATCGCCACGCGCGCTTGCGGGTCGGTGATGTAGTGGCCAAATTCGTCGGCCTTGTTCATCGGATTGACCGGCACCACCACCGCATCGGCACGAAAGATGGCGTAGGCCGCCACCAGGTACTGCGGGCAGTTCTGCAGGAAGACCAGCACACGGTCGCCCTTGCGCACGCCCTGCGCCTGCAGCCAGCCGGCCAGGGCCTCGGCCTGGCGGTGCAATTCGCCGAAGCTCATCGCGCGGCCCAGGAAGACACAGGCCGGCTTGTCGGGCCACCGACGTGCGCTGACCTCGAGGTTGTAGCCCAGCGTGGTCTGCGGGATGGCCAGTTCGCGCGGCAGCCGCGCGGGCCAGTGGGCGAGGTGGGGTGCGCGGTACGGTGTGGCCGTGTCCGTCATGTGTGTCTCCTTGGGGCCCGGTCCGGCTCCATCGGGCGCGGTCAGGCATGGCCATCGGCGCGATCGCGGTGAATCGCCGCCGACCCACTCTACTGGAGCCACGGCCCGCGCGGCCACCGGCAAGACCCGGGTGGCGGCGGTCACCGCCGGGACAGGCCGCGCCCGGGACCGCGATCAGACCACCACCGGCTCCGGCTCCAGCCGGATGCCAAAGCGCCCGTAGACACTCTCCTGGATGGCCTTGGCCAGCGTGACGACCTCGCCGCCCGTGGCGCTGCCGCGGTTGACCAGCACCAGCGCCTGCTTTTCGTAGACCCCGGCGCCGCCGATGGACTTGCCCTTCCAGCCGCAAGCGTCGATGAGCCAGCCCGCGGCCAGCTTCATGCTGCCGTCGGGCATCGGGTAGTGCACGACCTCGGGGTCGCGGCCGATGATGTCGCGGCACTGCTCGGGCGTGACCACCGGGTTCTTGAAGAAGCTGCCGGCATTGCCGATCACGGCCGGGTCCGGCAGCTTGGCGCGGCGGATGGCGCAGACCCAGTCGAAGACCGTGCGCGCATCGGGGTGGGCGATACCGGTCTCGGTGCGCTTGCGTTCGAGATCCAGATAGCCCAGTTCCGGTCGCCAGGGCTTGGGGCAGCGCAGGCGCACGCGCACGATGACGGCTTTTCCCTGCAGATGCCGCTTGAAGACGCTGTCGCGGTAGCCGAAGGCGCAGGCCACGCCATCCAGCGTGACGGTGCGGCCGGTCACCAGGTCGACCACGTCCAGCGATTCGAAACGGTCCTGCAGCTCCACGCCGTAGGCGCCGATGTTCTGCACCGGCGCCGCGCCCACCGTGCCAGGTATCAGGGCGAGGTTTTCCAGGCCCGGGATGCCCTGCTCGATCGACCAGGCCACCAGCGTGTGCCAGGACTCGCCGGCGCCGGCCTCGAGGATCCAGGCGTCGGCGTCTTCGCGCAGCATGCGCAGGCCGGGCACCTCCACCTTGATCAGCAGGCCGGGCACATCGCGCGTGAAGACCACGTTGCTGCCGCCGCCCAGCACGAGCTTGGGTGCACGGCCCCATCGCGGGTGGTCGACGATGCGCCGCACGTCGGTCTCGTCGCGCACGCGCACCAGGTGTTCGGCCACGGCGGGCAGGCCGAAGCTGTTGAGGGCGCGCAAGCTCACGCGCGATTCCACGCGGGAATCGAAGGGCACAGCGGGATCCAAGGGGGTCGGCATGGCAGAATTTTCGCTGCTTTGTCCCTTGGCCATCCCAACGCAGGAGGCCCGCCCCATGCCCAGCTTCGACACCGTCCTTGAACCCAACCTCGTTGAACTGAAAAACGCGGTCGACCAGACCACGAAGGAAATCGGCACGCGCTTCGATTTCAAGGGCTCCGGCGCCCGCATCGAGCTGGCCGAGAAGAGCAGCAAGGACCGCGAACTCACGCTGCACGCGGACAGCGATTTCCAGATCGCGCAGGTCACCGACATCCTCGTGGGCAAGCTCAGCAAACGCGGTGTGGACGTGCGTTTTCTCGACTTCAGCGCCAAGATCGAGAAGGCCGGCGGCGACAAGGTGCGCCAGCTCGTGAAGGTGAAGAACGGCATCGACAGCGAGACCGCCAAGAAGATCCAGACGACCATCAAGCAAAGCAAGCTGAAGGTCCAGGCGCAGATCCAGGGCGATGCCGTGCGTGTCACCGGCGGCAAGCGCGACGACCTGCAAGGGGCCATCCAGCTGCTCAAGCAGACGGTCAACGACCTGCCGCTGAGCTTCACCAACTTCCGCGACTAGCCCCACGCGCGTCGGCACGGCGCGCCGTCACCCTGCGGCAAAAGTGGGCTCCAAAGGCCCTGCCTTTCGTCCTACCGGCAAAGGGTCTGTACTTCCATACTGGCTTCTCCATGCCCGACCGGCTGCCCCGGTTGGCGCGAAGAAGCCACAGGAAGCACGGCCCATGGGCGTACTCGGGAACCCCCCCATCATTGCCGACCGGGTCGAATTTGCCGACGCGCTGGATCGGCTGCGCCGCGGCTACTACCTGGTGCGCACCGGCCAGGGTTCCTGCAACTGCACCATCGACGGCGGCTTCGTCCACCATTCCTTCGACGTGCTGCTGCACTACGGCCTGATCGCCAAGTTCGACAACCTGCACGGCTTCCCGGGTATCCAGTACTACCGGATCACGCCCGAGGGCCGCTCGTTTGCCGAACGGGTGTGCGCCGATTTGCAATCGCGCCGGCCGCTCGAACGGCTGTTGATGCGATTGACCGGCTGAACCAGCCGCTACCGACCCAGCGACAGATCGGGCTTGCGCGCGGCGACGAAGGCCACCACGGCCAGCACGCCGGCGGCCGACATCGCCAACAGCGCGCCGTCGTAACCCGGCACCCACAACAGCCACCAGGCCACAGCCAGCGGGCCAATCGCACGCGCCACCAGTCCGATGCCGGACATCGCCCCGCCGATGCGGCCGATGTGCGCGCGGCCGAAGTAGGCCGGCACAAGCCCGCCGCGCACGATCGTCACCAGCCCGTTGGCCACGCCGTACAGGCACACCCAGGCCGTCAGGGCCACTGGATCGCTCGAATAGGCCATCAGCGTCATCGACACCGGAATCGCGGCCATCACCACGATGCCCAGCCGCCGCAGCGACACGCCCAGGCCGCGCACGGCAAAGACAAAGCGGCCCAGCACCTGGGCCGGCCCTACCCACACGACGATGGCCAGCGTCTGCGCCGCCGACAGCCCCTTGCCGGCGAACAAGGGCATCACGTGCGCCCAGAACGCCGACATGACGATGGAATACAGCGTGAAGGCCAGCGTCAGCAGCCAGAACACCGGCAGGCGAAAGGCCTGCTTCAGCGTTGCGGCGTCCTCGGGGTCGGACGGGTGCGTGACGACCGCGTGCGAGATGCCGCGCAAGGCCCACAGGTGCAGCGGCACCAGCAGGCCCGCCAGCAGCGCGGCCAGGCACCACAGCGCGTTGCGCCAGCCCAGGCCCTCAATGAAGCCGGCGACGGCCGGAAACGACAAGGTGCTGGCCAGGCCACCCACCAGTGTGACGGCCGTGATGCCCTCGCGGTAGCGCGTGGGGTACTGCCGCGTCAGCACGTTGAAGGCCGGTTCGTAGAGGGTCGCCGCGCAGGCTGCGCCCAGCAGCACCCAGGCGGCATACAGCATCCAGGGCGTCGTTGCCACGGCCCACAGCGCAAAACCCGCCGCGCCCAGTGCAAAGCCGCTGCTCATCAGCAGCCGGGCGTGGCCGCGGTCCACTGCGGCGCCGGCCGCATAGGTGGCCAGCCCCCAGACCGCCAGGCCCACGGTATTGGCGCCCATCACCAGGGCCTTGCTCCAGCCCGTCTCGGCCATCATAGGTAGCACGAAGGACGAGAAGCCGTAGTACAGCGCCGCCCACGCGAAGATCTGCCCCACGGACAGCGAAGTCACCAGGCTGCGGAAGCCCTCGGGCCAATCGTCACGACTCACCCGCCACATTATTGGCGTGCGACCGCGCGGCCCGTCCAGGGGTCTTCACGGCGCGCGGCTGTCGCCCCATCGACAGGCAAGGCCTGCGCTTCGTGCTAGAACCCGATCTGCGCCGGCTCTCGTGTCGGCGAAGCCGTCTGGAGACAAGCGATGGACCTGAATTTCACCGCGGAAGAACTGGAATTCCGCGCGATGGTGCGCCAGTGGGTGGCGCAGAACCTGCCCAAGGACCTGAGCCACAAGGTGCACAACGCCTTGCGCCTGAGCCGCGACGACATGCAGCGCTGGGCGAAGATCCTCGGCGCCAAGGGCTGGCTGGGCTGGGGCTGGCCCACACAGTTCGGCGGCCCGGGCTGGAACGCCATCCAGAAGCATCTGTTCGAAGAGGAATGTGCGCTGGCCGGTGCGCCGCGTGTCGTGCCCTTCGGTCCGATCATGGTGGCGCCGGTCATCATGACCTTCGGCTCGCCCGAGCAGCAGAAGCGCTTCCTGCCCGGCATCGCCGACGGCAGCGTCTGGTGGAGCCAGGGCTACAGCGAGCCGGGTTCGGGCTCGGACCTGGCGTCGGTCAAGACCCGCGCCGAGCGCCGCGGCGACACCTACGTGGTCAACGGCCAGAAGACCTGGACCACGCTGGGCCAGTACGGCGAGTGGATCTTCTGCCTCGTGCGCACCAGCACCGAAGGCAAGCCGCAGACCGGCATCAGCTTCCTGCTGATCGACATGAAGAGCCCCGGCGTGACCGTGCGGCCCATCGTGCTGCTGGACGGCGAGCCCGAGGTCAACGAGGTCTTCTTCGACAACGTCGTCGTGCCGGCCGAGAACCTGATCGGCGAAGAGAACAAGGGCTGGACCTACGCCAAGCACCTGCTCAGCCACGAGCGCACCAACATCGCAGACGTCAACCGCGCCAAGCGCGAGTTGGAGCGGCTCAAGCGCATCGCCAAGGCCGAGGGCCTGTGGGAAGACACGCGCTTCCGCGACCAGGTGGCGCTGCTGGAAGTCGACATCGTCGCGCTGGAAATGATGGTGCTGCGTGTGCTCAGCGCGGAGAAGAGCGGCAAGAACAGCCTGGACGTGGCCGGCCTGCTGAAGATCCGCGGCAGCGAGATCCAGCAGCGCTACACCGAGCTGATGATGCTGGCCGCCGGCCCCTACAGCCTGCCCTTCATCCATGAGGCCATGGAAGCCGGCTGGCAGGGCGATTACGTCGGCGCCGCGCACGTCGCGCCGCTGGCCGGCACGTATTTCAACTACCGCAAGACGACGATCTACGGCGGATCCAACGAGGTCCAGCGCAACATCGTCGCGCAGACTGTACTCGGCTGAGCCCGGACAGGAGACCGTCCCTGCGGACGGTCTCCGGCCTGGCGAAGCGGCCGCGCCTGCATGCGCGGCCGTGGGGCAACAACGAAGAAGGATTCCCCAATGGACTTCGATTTCACGGACGACCAGATCTCCCTGCGCGATGCGGTGGCCCGCTGGGTGGAAAAGGGTTTTGGCTTCGAGCGCCGGCACGCACTGGCCAAGGCCGGTGGCCACACACGCGCGGTCTACGGCGAACTCGCCGACCTGGGCCTGGCCGGCCTGGTCATCGCACCCGATCGCGGCGGGCTGGGCTTCGGCGCCATCGAGGCGATGGTGGTGATGGAAGAACTGGGCCGCGGGCTGGTGAATGCGCCCTACGCGGCAGGCGCGCTGGTGGCGCCGGCCATCATGGCCACGGCACCCGAGGCGCTGCAGACCGCCTGGCTGCCGCGCATGGCCTCGGGCGAGGCGCTGGTGGTGCTGGCGCACCAGGAGCGCGCCGCGCGCTACCGGCTGGACCAGGTCACCACACGCGCCACGGAAGCGGCGGACGGCAGCTGGTCGATCGACGGCGCCAAGAGCCTGGTGCCGGCCGGTGACGAAGCCGACGCCTTCATCGTGCCGGCACACAGCGCCCACGGCATCCGCCTGTTCCTGGTGGAGCGCGCAGCCGCCCAGGTGCGTGGCTACCCCACGCAGGACGGCGGCCGCGCGGCCGAGCTGACGCTCAAGGACGCGCCGGCGCAGCTGATCAACGCCGAGGGCCAGCTGGTGCTGGAGCGGGCCGTCGACGTGGGTATTGCCGCGGTCTGCGCCGAGGGCGTGGGCCTGATGGAGCGCCTGACGGCCATGACCGCCGAATACCTCAACACGCGCAAACAGTTCGGCGTGGCCATCGGCAGCTTCCAGGCGCTGCGCCACCGCATCGCCGACGTGAAGATGCAGCTGGAACTCGGCCGCTCGATGAGCTATTTCGCCAGCATGAAGCTGGGCGAGCCGGTGGCGCAGCGCCGCCGTGCGCTCTCGCAGGCCAAGCTGCAGCTGGGCAACAGCATGCGATACGTCGGGCAGCAGTGCGTGCAGATGCACGGCGGCATCGGCGTGACCGACGAATACGCCGGCAGCCACTACTTCAAGCGCCTGACCATGCTGGAGATGGCCTACGGCGACACGCTGCACCATCTGGGCGAGGTCAGCACGCGCATGCAGGACACGGCGGGTGTCTTTGCCTGATCGCGGCCATCGACACCTGAACCTGGGCGGCGGATGCACGACGATCTGACCGACATCGCCGGCCTGGCGGTCGGCCATCACACGGATACGCGGCGGCCCACGGGCTGCAGCGTCGTGTTGTGCCCCCCGGACGGCGCTGTGTGCGGCGTCGCGCAGCGCGGCGGCTCGCCCGGCACGCGCGAAACCGATCTGCTGCGCCCGGAAAACTGGGTCGACCGCGTGCACGCCGTGCTGCTGACCGGCGGCAGCGCCTACGGCCTGGACGCCGCGGGCGGCGTGATGCGCTGGCTGGAAGAACAAGGCCGCGGCCTGAGCGTCGGGCCGGCCGACCGACCGTTTCCCGTGCGCGTGCCCATCGTGCCGGCGGCCGTTCTGTTCGATCTGTGGGTCGGCGATGCGCGCATCCGCCCGGACGCCGCGGCCGGCCATGCGGCCTGCGCCGCGGCCTCGAGTGGCCCCGTGCCCCTGGGCAGCGTCGGCGCAGGCACCGGCGCCAGCGTGGGCAAACTTTTCGGCCTGCCGCGCGCGATGCGCGGCGGCATCGGTTCGGCCTCGGTGCGCGTGGGCGGCATCACGGTGGCCGCGCTGGTGGCTGCCAACCCGATCGGCGACGTGCTGGACGAAAACGCCCGCCCGCTGGCCGGCGCACGCCGCGACCCCGGCAGCCGCGAACTGGTCGACACCACCCACGCCGTACTCGAGGGCCAGGGCCCGCCGGCGCTGATGGCGGCCATGGCCGGCACAGCCACGACGATTGGCGTGGTCGCCACGGATGCCAAGCTCAGCAAGGCCGAGGCCGCACAGCTGGCCTCACTGGCGCATGCCGGCCTGGCGCGCAGCGTCAGCCCGCTGACCGTGCACGACGGCGACACCTTCTTCGCGTTGGCCACGGGCACGGCGGCAACGGCGGGCAACCTCAGCGTGCTGGGGGTGATGGCGGCCGATTGCGTGGCCCGCGCCATCCGCCGTGCGGTGCGTCTGGCCCGTCCGCTGGACGAGCCCTTCCTGCCGGCGGTGGGCTCTTGAGCCCGACCGGCGGCCACCGGTCGCCGGCGGACAATCGGGGCGATCCGAACGACATCACCGCCGTTCGCCGCACGAAGGGACCCCATTGAGCGCCAACCGATCCGCCCGCAGCCAGGCCAGCCTCGCGCAGATCCTCTACAGCCAGGGCTTCGGCTCGCGGCGCGAGTGCATGGGCCGCATCCTGGACGAGCAGGTCAGCATCGGCGGCCAGGTGATCGACGACCCGGACGCGGTCTTCGACACCGAAGGCCTGGTCTTCGAGGTGCAGGGCCGCGCCTGGCCCTTCCACGCCAAGGCGCTGATCGTGCTGAACAAGCCGCCGAATACCGAGTGCTCGACCAAGCCCAAGCACCACCCGGGCGTGCTGAGCCTGCTGCCGCTGCCGCTGCGTGTGCGCGGCCTGCAGCCCGTGGGCCGGCTGGATGCCGACACCACCGGCTTGCTGCTGCTGACCGACGACGGCACGCTGATTCACCGCCTGACCTCGCCCAAGCACCACGTGCCCAAGGTCTACGAGGCGATCCTCAAGCACCCGCTGGACGAGCGCCAGCTGCAGGCCCTGCGAGAAGGCGTGGTGCTGGACGACGACCCCGCGCCGGTGCGCGCCACCGCCGCCGAAGCCGCCGGCGAACACCACCTGCGCCTGACCCTGACCGAAGGCAAGTACCACCAGGTCAAGCGCATGGTGGCCGCCGCCGGCAATCGCGTCGAGGCCCTGCACCGCAGCAGCTTCGGCAACCTGTCGCTGCCGCCCGATCTGCCGCCCGGCGGCTGGGCCTGGCTGGACCCCGGCCGGTCGTTCACGGACCCCCCGCGATAATCGCGGCATGCAGGTCTTTCGCGGGTTGCCGCGCGCGTCGGTATGGGAGAACGGGTTGGCGGCCCGGGGCTGCGCGCTGACCATCGGCAATTTCGACGGCGTGCACCGCGGCCACCAGGCCATGCTGGCGCTGCTGACCAGCGAAGCCCGCCACCGCGGCCTGCCGGCCTGCGTGATGACTTTCGAGCCGCATCCGCGCGACTTCTTCTCGCGCAAGCTGGGCAAGCCCGAGCTGGCGCCCACGCGAATCTCCACCTTGCGCGACTCCTTGATGGAGCTGCGCAGCTGCGGCGTGGACGCCGTCGTGGTGCTGCGTTTCGACGACGCACTGGCCAGCCTGTCGCCGCAGGACTTCGTCGACCGCATCCTGTGCCGTGGCCTGGGCGCGCGCTACGTGCTGGTCGGCGACGACTTCCGCTTCGGCGCCAAACGGGCCGGTGACTACGCGATGCTGGACGCCGCCGGCGGTGCGGGCGGCTTCGCGGTGGCACGCATGCTCAGCTACGAGGTGCACGGCCAGCGCGTCTCGAGCTCCGCCGTGCGCGACGCGCTGGCGGCCGGGGACATGCGCCGCGCCGCCGACCTGCTGGGCCGGCCCTACGCCATCAGCGGGCACGTGCTGCATGGGCGCAAGCTCGGTCGCGAGCTGGGCTTTCGCACGCTGAACCAGCGCTTCGGGCACGCGCGTCCCGCCGCCATGGGCATCTTCGTCTCGCGCGTGCACGGGCTGGGCGACAAGCCGCTGCCTGCCGTGTCCAGCCTGGGCGTGCGCCCGACGGTGGAAGACGCTGGCCGCGTGCTGCTGGAAACGCATGCGCTGGAATGGCCCGCGGCGCTAGGCACCGACGCCGCCTATGGCCGCTGCGTGCGCGTGGAGCTGCTGCACAAGCTGCACGACGAGCGCCGCTACGAATCGCTGGAGGCGCTGCGCGCCGGTATCGACCAGGATGTGGTCGATGCGCGGGCCTGGTTCACCGCTGCGGGCTGAACATCGGGCGCATCGACTGCGCCGCGCCGCTGAGCGCGACGCGCGCCATCAGTCCATCAGAAGCTGTGCATCCACTGCACGCGCCAGCGCGGCGCGTTCTGCGTGACGGTGCGATAACTGTCCACGCCACCGGACCAGTCGCGCGTCGTCGTTTCCAGCGCGTCGCTGCCACCCAGGCCCGCCACCGACAGCCGCAGGCGGTCCTGCGGGCCCCAGGCACGCGTGGCCGACAGGTCCAGCGCCTGCGTGGCGCCCTGGCCCAGCAGGCGCCCGCTCGGTGCCAGGGCCTGCAGCGCCGCGCGCCAGCGCCAGGCGGCCGTGAAACTCCAGGCGCTGCCCGTCGGGCGGTGGTCGGCCTCGAGCTGGGCCTCCCAGGGTGATTGATCGGGCAGCCGGTTGTCGGGACCGGGCAGTGAAGCCACGCGCGAGGCGCGCGCGGCGACCGAGGCCTGCAGCTTCACGCCGCCGCCCCAGGGCGCCGCCCATTCGCCCTGCCCGCGCAGCTGCAGCGAGCCGACCCAGGCGCGGCCGACATTGGTCGGCCGCAGCAGGTACTGGCCGTTCATGGTCACCAGCTCGCTCTGGATCATGTCCTGCACGCGCTTGAGCACGGCGTTTACGCCCACGCTGGCGCTGTCGTCGTCGCCCAGGCGGTGATCCCAGCCGCCGGCCAAGGTCCAGGCCGATTCGGGCAGCAGCGACGGGTTGCCCACAAAGTCGGGCACCAGGCTGGAGTTCTCGGGCCGCGTCCAGCGCCGCGGCATGATGTCGCGCGGCTCGGGCAGGCGGTAGGCGCGTGACAGCGACAGCTTCCACTGCGTGGCCGCGGCCGGGCGCCACAGCAGGTTCAGCGTCGGGCTGCCCAGCTGGTAGCTGCGCGCCACGCCGTCGAAGACATTGCCTTCGCTGCGTGTGTCCAGGCGTTCCAGCCGCGCGCCCAGCGACAGCGTCGTGGTCTTGTTCGGCAGCCAGTCGTTCTGCACGTAGACGGCCAGGCTGCGCGCCAAGGCGTCGTAGCGCTCGTCCGTCAGATCGGGCTCCCAGGACGGAATCCGCTCGCGCTGCACGCGGTTTTCGCGCCGGCGGTTGCTCTCCAGCTGCACACCCGCGCTGAGCTGCTGCGTCGCGCCCAGGCGGTGTTCCACGTCGAGCTTGGCGCTGAGCACATCGTCGGTGCGGCGGGAATCGACGGTCGAATCGCGCACGGCCACGCCGGTGAAATCGCTGCCCGTCAGCAGCGAGGCCTGGACACGCTGGCCATGGCTGGCCGTCACCGTGGCCGAGGCGCGTGTGCCCACCGCCCAGGGCCACGAGCCCTTCAGGCGCAGGCGGCCAAATTGCCGGTCGTGCGTGTAGGCCAGACGGTCGGCCTGCATGCGCGGCAGCTCGCCCACGGTCTCGGAACGCAGGTCCTCGCCGGCACCGGAAAAGCGCGACACGCTCAGCACCGATTCCGCCTGCAGCTGCGCGCCGTCGCTGACGCCCCACTGCAGCTGCGGCGTCAGCGTCAGCGCCTGGTCGCGATTGGCTTCCAGCGTCTGCACGCGGTAGGCGCGAGTCACCGCGCCGGCGGTATCGACAAACCGCAGTTGCGCATCCACCGGGTAGCGCTCGCGGTCGGCACGCGCGAGAAGGCCCACGCGCCAGCCGAGATCGCCGTTCTTGTCGGCCGCATTCCACTCGGTCTGGCCCGTGGCCTGCCCGAAGTAGCGCCCCAGCGTGAACGAGCCGTCGCGCTGGCGCTGGCGCGCCGTGCGCGCGGTGACGATGTTGATCGTGCCCGCCAGGCCCCGGCCGCTCCATTGCACGTTGGCGCCACGCACGATCTCGATGCGCTCGACCATGCCCAGCCCCAGGGCTTCCAGCACCTGGCCGGGCGGCACACGCTCGCCGTTGAGCAGCACCAGCGTCTGTTCCTGCGACATGCCGTCCAGCCGGATCGACAGGTCCGCGCCCGTGCCGCTGATGCCGATGCCCGGCACGCGGCGCAGGGCATCGGTCAGGCGCGTATCGCCGTGCCGCGCCAGCTCTTCGCCGGTGATCACCTGCTTGCCGGAGACTTCCTCGCGTCGCTCGCGGGCGCCGGCGCCGGTCACGTCGACGCGCTGCGCGGCCGGCGCTTCCTGTGCGGTGGCAGGTGCGGCCAGGGCCGCCAGGGCTGCGGCGGCGGCCAGCGGCACGCCGTGCCGAAGCCCGACACGTCGGAACAATCGTCGATCCTGCCGGGCATCCACCGTCATCGCTTCGCGCCTCGTCTCAAAGGGCCGCGCATTGTCGCGGCTGCGCCGCGGCACATGCCCTGGGGACACTCAGAAGCGCCAGACCAATCCGGTGCTCGCGCTGCTGCTGGTGCGGCGCAGGGTCAGCGGGCTGTCGGCCGCCGGACCGATCAGCTGCATCGCGCTGACACCCACGAAGCCCGCCCAGCGCGCGGTCAGCTCCTCGCGCCAGACGGCACCCAGCTGCAGGTGCCGCAGGCCCGCGCCGGCTTCGTACACGGGCAGGCCCGAACGCTGCGCCTGCTCCGCGCTGACGCCGTGCCAGGACTGCATGTAGCGACTGTCTGCCGCCGCCACGTTCGCGGACAACACCAGCAGCCGGCTCTTCGGCAGCGGGAATTCGCGCGCCACGGAGACGTCCATGACGCTGCCGCCGCCGCGGCCCAGCAGGTCGGTGCTCAGGCCCATGCCCAGCCGCCAGTTCGTGGCCACGTCCCACTGCGCCACCAGGCGGCCGCGCAGCGTGCTGTCGATCGTGCCCATGCCGGCCAGGCGCGGGCTGTCGTCCTTGCTGCGGCCGTTATCCACGCGAAGCCCCAGCCGCAGGTGGAAGCTGGGGCGTCTGAGCAATTCGGCACCCAGCCCGCGTTCGACATCGTCCTTGCGCCGCGTCGTGAAGCCGCCGGCGCCGGTGACCGTGTAGCGCCCCCAACGGATGAAACCCGCCGGCGTGAGGTGATTGGACGTCTCCCGTGCGCCCGGGTAGCTCGCGCTCTGGCTGAAGATCAGCCCGACGGCGCCCTCGTAGTGCAGCTGCTCGGACGCCGCTGGAGCCGGCGCCGCCGCGCGGCCGGATTCGGCGCGGGCGGCCCCATCCGTCGCGCCGCCTGCGGTGCCTGCGACGGGCGCGGCAGCCGCCGGCGGCTCGTCCGCGCGCGCCGCCGCGCCCATCAGCAGCAAGGCCGATGACAGCACCCGCGCAGAGATGGCCTGCAGGTGCCGTGCTTTTGCGTCGCTGGGGCTGCGGGCGCCAGCGCGGCCCAGGCCGCTAAAATCGGGTGATGTCATCGTATGGCGATTCCTGCGCCTGTCCCCGGTCCGATCTGCGCCGGTGGCATGCGGCCACGCGCAGGCAATCCACGCGCGACCGAATTATTCGCGGCGTCGGCTGAAAGCCGCCTGAAGACCCGCGAGGTGCCGGAACGATAACCCCTGAGCACCGCGCACCCGACGAAACCCCTTTCGAAGCGCGCCGGCCCAGCCGGTGCCACAGCGACATGACTGCCCCCGACTACAGCAAGACCCTCAACCTGCCCGACACCGCCTTCCCGATGCGCGGCGACCTGCCCAAGCGCGAGCCGGGCTGGGTCAAGGCCTGGAATGCCGACGGCCTGTACAAGCGCCTGCGCGCGGCCCGACACGGTGCGCCGCTGTTCGTGCTGCACGACGGCCCGCCCTACGCCAACGGCCAGATCCACATCGGCCACGCGTCCAACAAGGTCCTCAAGGACATGATCGTCAAGGCCCGGCAGCTCGCCGGCTTCGACGCGCAGTACATCCCCGGCTGGGACTGCCACGGCCTGCCGATCGAAAACGCCATCGAGCGCAAGTTCGGCCGCAAGCTCACGCGTGACGAGATGCAGGCCAAGAGCCGCGCCTACGCCACCGAGCAGATCGCGCAGCAGATGAGCGATTTCCAGCGCCTGGGCGTGCTGGGCGATTGGGAGAACCGCTACGCGACCATGGACAAGGCCAACGAGGCCGGCGAGATCCGCGCATTCAAGCGCGTGATCGAACGCGGCTTCGTCTACCGGGGCTTGAAGCCCGTCTACTGGTGCTTCGACTGCGGCTCCTCGCTGGCCGAGTTCGAGATCGAATATGCCGACAAGCGCAGCCAGTCACTGGACGTGGGTTTCCTGGCGGCCGAGCCCGAGAAGCTCGCCGCGGCCTTCGGCCTGGCATCGTTGGACAAACCCGCATACGCGGTGATCTGGACGACCACGGCCTGGACCATCCCGGCCAACCAGGCGCTGAACCTGAACCCGGGCCTGGATTTCGCGCTGGTCGACACCTCGCGCGGCTTGCTGGTGCTGGCGGCCTCGCGCGTCGAAGATTGCCTGACGCGCTTCAAGCTCGAAGGCACGGTGCTCGCCACCGTCAAGGGCGAAAAGCTCGGCGGGTTGACCTTCCATCACCCGCTGGCCTTGTCCGACCCTGGCTACGACCGGCTGAGCCCGATCTACCTGGCCGAATACGCCACGGCCGACGACGGCACCGGCATCGTGCACTCCTCGCCCGCCTACGGCCTGGACGACTTCAACTCCTGCGTCGCCCACGGCCTGAAGGTCGACGACATCCTGAACCCCGTGCAGGGCAACGGACGCTACGCGGCCGACTTCCCGCTGTTCGGCGGGCAGGAAATCTGGAAGGCCGTGCCCGTCATCATCGACGCGCTGGAAGCCGCCGGCCGCCTGTTTGCCACGCGCACCATCGAACACAGCTACCCGCATTGCTGGCGCCACAAGTCGCCGGTGATCTACCGTGCGGCCGCGCAGTGGTTCGTGCGCATGGACGAAGGCGTGGGCATCTTCACGAAGGACAAGGCGCCGCGCACCCTGCGCCAGCTGGCGCTGGACGCCATCGACGCCACTGGCTTCTACCCGGAGAACGGCCGCACGCGGCTGCGCGACATGATCGCCAACCGGCCCGACTGGTGCATCAGCCGCCAGCGCAGCTGGGGCGTGCCGCTGCCCTTCTTCCTGCACAAGGACACCGGCGAGCCGCACCCGCGCACGATGGAGATCCTCGACCAGGCGGCCGACATCGTCGAACAAGGCGGCATCGAAGCCTGGAGCCGCGTGACGGCCGAAGAGATCCTGGGCGCCGCCGAGGCCGAGCAGTACACCAAGAGCAGCGACATCCTCGAGGTGTGGTTCGACTCGGGCTCCACGTTCCAGCACGTGCTGCGCGGCACGCACGACGGCCTGCACGGCCGCGCCGGCCACCACGAAGTCGGCCCCGAGGCCGACCTCTACCTGGAAGGCCACGACCAGCACCGCGGCTGGTTCCACAGCTCGCTGCTGCTGGGCTGCGCGCTCTACGACCGCGCGCCCTACCGCGGCCTGCTCACGCACGGCTTCGTCGTCGACGGCTCGGGCTACAAGATGAGCAAGAGCCTGGGCAACACGTTGGCGCCGCAGGAGATCAGCAACAAGATGGGCGCCGAGATCGTGCGCCTGTGGGTGGCCGCGACCGACTACTCCGGTGACCTGGGCCTGGACGACAAGATCCTGGCGCGTGTGGTCGACGGCTACCGGCGCATCCGCAACACCCTGCGCTTCCTGCTGGCCAATACCAGCGATTTCGACCCGCAGGCCGATGCCGTGCCCGCCGGCGAACTGCTGGAAATCGACCGCTGGATGCTGGCGCGCGCCGGGCAGTTCCAGGCCGAGGTGCTGGCGCACTACGAGGTCTACGAGTTCCACCCGGTGGTGGCCAAGCTGCAGGTCTTCTGCAGCGAGGACCTGGGCGCGTTCTACCTGGACGTGCTGAAGGACCGCCTCTACACCACGCCGGCCAAGTCACTCGCACGGCGCTCGGCGCAGACGGCGCTGTGGCAGCTGACGCACGCCATGCTGCGCTGGATGGCGCCCTTCCTCAGCTTCACGGCCGAAGAAGCCTGGCAGCTGCATGCGGCAGGCGCGACACCCTCGATCTTCACCGAGACCTACTGGGACTTCGGCGAGCGCACGCCGGCAGACGAGGCGCTGCTGGCCAAGTGGGCGCGCATCCGCGAGATCCGCGAGCTGGTGAACAAGGAGATCGAGTACGTGCGCACGGCCGGCGACGTGGGCTCGTCGCTGCAGGCCACCGTCGCGCTCGCGGCACCCGAGGCCGACCGCGCGCTGCTGGCCACGCTGGGCGACGACCTGAAGTTTGTGCTCATCACCTCGGCCGTTCAGGTGACGGCAGGCGACACGCTGGCGGTGACGGTGGCGCCGTCCACCGCCACCAAGTGCGCGCGCTGCTGGCACTGGCGTGACGACGTGGGCCACGACCCGGCGCACCCGGACCTGTGCGGCCGCTGCACCACCAACCTGCACGGCGCGGGCGAAACCCGCACCGTCGCTTGAAGATGGCCAAACGCGGCAGTTCCGCCCAGCCCAGCCTGGCCGTCTGGCTGGGCCTGGCGGCGCTGGTCATCGTGCTGGACCAGCTGACGAAGGTGCTGATCATCGGCAGCTTCCAGCTCGGTGACTCGCAGCGCATCACGTCGTTCTTCAACCTCGTGCGCGTGCACAACTCGGGCGCGGCCTTCAGTTTCCTGGCGGGTGCATCGGGCTGGCAGCGCTGGTTCTTCGTCGTGCTGGGCCTGGCCGCGTCGGCTTTCATCGTCTGGATGATGCGCAGCCACCCGGGCCAGAAGCTGTTCTGCTTTGCCGTGGCGATGATCATGGGCGGCGCGCTGGGCAACGTGCTCGACCGCCTGGTGCACGGCTATGTCGTGGACTTCCTGCAGTTCCACTTCGACTTTCTGTCGCCGCTGTTCAGCGGCGGCTTTTTCCCCAGCTTCAACCTCGCCGACAGCGCCATCACGCTGGGCGCGGGGTGTCTGATCCTGGATGAGATCCTGCGGGTGAAGCGGGGCCGGTAGCCACGCCACCCGAACGCCGAGTCGGGCGAGCTGGCGAGAGGATGAACGTTCCTGACGATGCTCATTGCTGGGTAGGATGAGCGGCAGCTTGCGTTCTCTGTACGCTCGCCACACGCGCGGCTCAAATCCAAGGCATTCCGGATGACATCAAGGATCCTCATTCATCGAGTCAGGGCGAAGAACTTCAAGAGCATTGCCGCCTGCGATGTTCGATTGGGGGCTTTGAACTACCTGGTGGGGCCAAATGGAACGGGCAAGAGCAATTTCCTCGATGTCCTCCATTTCGTAAAGGACGCGCTCGAAGGGTCCCTGGAAAGCGCGCTTCACCTTCGCGGCGGCTTGTCCGAGGTTCGACGGCGCTCAGGCGGTCACCCGACGCACTTCGGCATTCGCCTGGATTTCCAGCTGCCCGATGAACGACACGGCTTCTACGCCTTTGTCGTAGGCGCCAAACCCGCGGGTGGCTTCGAGGTACAGAAAGAGGAGCTGTGCCTGGGTCAGCCCGGTTATGGTCCAAGCTATGTGGTCGAACGCGGCATGGCCAAAACGCACAGTGCCGAGGTATTCCCCGTCAGCACGCCAGACCGCTTGGCACTGGTGAACGCCGCAGGCCTACCCGAGTTCAGGCCCGTCTTCGACGCGCTGACCAGCATGGGGTTCTACAACCTCAACCCACGGGTGATCCGGGACCTGCAGAAACCACAGGACGGCGCCCACCTCAAATCCTTGGGTGAGAACATCGCCAGCGTCATGGCCTACATGGAGCGATATGCGCCGCAGGACAAGGCGCGGGTCGAGGAGTATCTGGCCTTGGTGGTCCCTTCGGTGCATGGCGTGCAACGCGTCGGCGTCGGTCACATGGAGACCTTGGAATTCCGGCAAGACACCGCTGGCGCCAAGCACCCCTGGCGCTTCAACGCCAACAGCATGTCTGACGGCACCCTGCGAGCCTTGGGCATTCTGGTCGCACTCTTTCAGGGAGGCGGCGAAGACAGGCCTGCACTGGTGGCCATCGAAGAGCCGGAAGTGGCTTTGCATCCCGCCGCAGCGGCGGTGGTGCGCGACGCGCTGGACCGCGCGTCTACGCGATGCCAGGTCATCGTCACGAGTCACAGTCCCGAGTTGCTCGATGACAAGTCGGTCGACGTCGACACGCTGCTCGCCGTGTCCACGGAAGAAGGCGCGACGGTCATTGCACCGCTCGACGAGGCGTCGCGCGAGACGGTGCGTCGGGGCCTGTTCACCCCGGGTGAGCTCTTGGCCTTGAACCAACTCGTCCCCGACCCCATTCAAGGGATCGATCCGGACAGCAAGCAGATGAAGCTCTTCGGAGCAGATGAATGAACCGGACGATCGTCTGCATTGTCGAGGGCGACGGGGAAGTCAGAGCGTTGCCGGTACTCTTGCGAAGACTTGCGCAGGCGCTAGGCATCCATGACTTGGTGATACCTGCGCCCATTCGAGTACACCGCGACCAGTTTCTGCGACGAACGGAAGAATTCGAGAGAAAGCTTTTGCTGGCCGCGGCCAAGGCCCAAGGCGGCACGGTGCTGGTGGTCCTTGATGCGGACGACGACTGTCCGGTCACACTCGCGCAAGACATCCTGGCGCGCGGACAGCAGTTTGTTCAGGCTGCATCACTGCATGTGGTCCTGCCCAATCGAGAGTACGAGGCGTGGTTTCTGGCAGCTGCGGAGTCTTTGGCCGGCAAGCGAGGCTTGCGACAGGACATCGCTGCGCCGGACCAACCGGACAACATCCGCAACGCCAAGGGTTGGTTGAGTGAACGCATCCCGGGCGGTCGTTACCATGAGGTCAGCGATCAGGCTGCATTGACTGCTCAGTTTGATGTGGAGTTGGCCCGTATTCGGAGCCGCTCATTCCGGAAGCTGTCCGAGTCGCTGGGTGGGGTTCTCGGTGGCGAGAGCTGATTGACGATCGGATCGTCCCTCGTTTGGCACCCTGCGGCGAAGGACGAGTCGGATGCGGAGCGCCTGGCAGCGGGGCCCAGTCAACAGCAGGCCAGCTTGTCAGCGTTCAGTGCGCCAGTGACCCGCTACTCGATGGGGGACGAACGACACACCCGAAAGCCGAAGCTGCCGCCGAACACGGGGACATAGTGGTACCGGTACGCGGCGCGCAGACGCCCGGCGCTGCCGCACCAGGAGCCGCCGCGCAACACACGAGACGCTGCGGTCTCGATGCCCCTCGGATCACGCACGTCTTCCGGACCGTAGGGTCCATAGCCGTCGTAGCACCACTCCCAGACGTTGCCATGCATCTGGTATAGGCCCCAGCGGTTGGCGGCCAAGGCTTTGACCGGCAGCGTCTTCTCGCGAAATAGGCCCTTGGCTCCACCCGCATACGGGAAGTTGCCGTCGAAATTGGCCAGCTCCGGAGTGATCTGATGGCCGAACGAAAACGGGGTTTGTGAGGCCCCGCGACAGGCGAATTCCCACTCCGCCTCGGTGGGCAGGCGCAGGTCCAGCCCCGGCAGCTGGCGGTTCACCGCGGGCAGAAAGCGTTGCCGGATGTCGTGCCAACTAACCTGCTCAACCGGACGCTCCGGGTCGCCTTGGAAGTGACTCGGGTTGTCGCCCAGCACGGCTTGCCACAGCGCCTGGGTGCAGGCGGTATCGGCCATCCAGAAGCCCTGGCTCAACGTCACGCGGTGACGTTGCTCGTCGTCGACGCGTTCCTTTTCGTACTCGGGCGAACCCATCCAGAAGCTGCCGGGCTCGATCCAACGCAGGTGTTGAAGGGCATCCTTTACCCGGAACGACAGCCAGCGGCCGATGTCATCGGTGCCCTCCTCGTGGATCCAGGCCGGGCGCGACTTGTGCGCACGGGCGGGAACCGGCGCAGGCGCATCGGTCACGGGGGGGGGCTTGTCCGCCGGCACAAGCTGCGCGTCCAAGGCCTCGCGCAGCACCTCGACCAGCCGCTCCATCGCATGGTCGAAGGCATGCGGGTCGGCCGCATTTACCGGCAAGCCCTGACGCCGCGTCAGCCGATGCAGGTCATCCGGCAGGTCGTGCTTTCGCGGCATCGGCACGCCGTCCAACAGGACGGGCACTACGCGCAGGCCTTCGGTCTGCAGCGCGGTACGGATCTCCACGCGCACGAAGTCGTCTTCGTCCTCCAGCCGGCGCCGGCCGTGGTCGTCGCGCGCCTGCAGCCAATCGGGGCCGATCAATGCCAGAAGCACGCGGCAGCCCTTGAGCTGGCGTTCCAGCACCTCGACGAAGTCGTCGCCCGGGCGAATACCCTTGGTATCCATGAAGACGGCCGCTGCGCCCAGCTGGTCCACCAGGTGGCGGTAGATCAGCAAAGCATCCTTCGGATTGCCTGCACGCCTGTAACTGATGAAGACCCTGCCCACCATCTTCTCGCTCCACTGCCGCACGCAGTCTGCACGCCGCGAATCAGCGTCTCATCATCGCACGCACAAGGCCCCGACATTCCCGCGAAGCGGCCATCAACAGTGGATCACCACCCGGTGCACCAGGTGCAGCTTGGCCACTGCCGGACGGCTCAGCACGAAGGGGTAGAAATCCGGCTGGCCCATGCTGCGCGAGAGCTCGTTGAGCACCGCGGTGAGTTCCAGCCAGCCGTTGAGCAGGCGCAGGAAGCGCGGGGCGTCGTCGTCGCTGTCCAGCGCGTCGCGGCCGAAGGGATGGATGGGCATCTCCACGTCGTCGGCCGACAGCCCGTAGCTCAGCGCCGTCTCCACCGTGTCGACCAGGTGCAGGTAATGCGCAAAGCTCTCGGCCCAGTCTTCCCAGGGGTGTGAGCTGGCGTAGGCGCTGATGCAGCGCTGCGGCCAATCCGGCGCCGGGCCCTGTGCGTAGTGGCGCTGCTGCGCGGCGGCATAGTCCTCGCGTTCGTCGCCGAAACGCATGCGGAACGGCGCCAGCCAGGGCGTACCCGCGACGAGCCGGTCCCAGTAGTAGTGGCCCACCTCGTGCCGCAGGTGGCCCAGCAGGGTGCGGTAGGGCTCGTGCAGCGATTGGCGGATCTGCTCGCGCCGGGCATCGTCGGCCTCTTCCACGTTCAGCGTGATCAGGCCCGCCATGTGGCCCGTGCGCACAGGCACGCCGTCCACCGGCCGCAGGAAATCGAAGACCAGCCCACGCACCGGGTCCTCGACCATGCGCGAGCGCAACGGCAGGCCCAGCGCCAGCAGCTGCATCACCAGCCGCCGCTTGGCCGATTCGATGGCCGCCCAGGCGCGCCGGTTTTCTTCCAGCCCCAGGTCGGGCAGCGTGCGGTTGAGCCGGCAGGCGCGGCACAGCCCGCCCAGCGACGCGGCTTCGCGCGGGGGCACCAGCCAGTTGCAGCCGATGGTCGGGTGGTTGGCGCAGCGCTGCAGCAACTGGCCGTCGGCGCCGGCGATGGGCAGCGCCTGCAGGCTCAGCGTCTCCGGCACGAAGCCCAGCTCCGCACCGCAGCGCAGGCAGCGGGTATTGCCGAAAAAGACCGGCGCGCCGCAGCGGCAGCGCCAGCTGCGTGCGGCGGGCGGCCTGTGCAAGGCGCCTTGCAGGCGTTCGACGAGAAGGTCCAGCGGTCCCATGGCAATCCGGTTCGGTTCAAGGCGGCGCAGGCATGAAGCCCATGGCCGAGAGGGCCCTGTCGTGCGGCTGTCAGGCGGCAGGTTTACCATGACTGCGTTGGTGCTCGCGCCGGCCCTCCAGCCGGCGCAGTTCAACGGGAATCAGGAGGGACCTGCGGCCAGACGGCCAGTCCTAACCTGAGCTGCCCCCGCAACGGTAAGCGGACGGGCGTCGGATCTCCACGAGACGGCGCCTTGCTCGTGTCGAACATCCACTGGCGGACGCGCATGGCGCGTGGCTGGGAAGGACACACGGGTCGTCTCCGCCAGCCCGGATACCGGCCAACGAGGCGGTATGCGTGTTCGTCGCCGAACCGCGTGCCTTGTGGTGCCCAGCCGCGGGGAAGCGGGACGGGCACGATGCGTCGAGATCCCCTTTTTCATGTCCTCCCATTGCCTGTCACACCCGTCCGCCCGTCGGCCGGCGAATCGTTCCGTTCTCGCCTGTGCCGTGGCCGCACTGGCCACACCCGTCGCCGCGCAGGCGCAGTCCACCACGGCCAAGGGCCCGTTGCCGGCTTCGTCGGTGATCGTCGTCACGGCCACACGCACCCCCGTGCGTGCCGACCAGGCGCTGGCCGACGTCACCGTGATCGACCGCGCGCAGATCGAAGCCGCCACCGGCCGCACGCTGGCCGAGCTGCTCGCACGCCAGGGCGGCGTGCAGGTCTGGGCCAACGGCGGCCTGGGCACGCCCGCCTCGGTCTCGCTGCGCGGCACCGAGGCACGCCACGTGCTGCTGCTGATCGACGGCGTTCGCTACGGCTCGGCCACGCTGGGCACGCCGATCTGGGACAACCTGCCGCTGGATGCCATCGAGCGCATCGAGATCGTGCGCGGGCCGATGTCGGGCCTGTACGGCCGCGACGCGGTGGGCGGCGAGGTGCAGATCTTCACGCGCGGCGGCAAGGCCGGTTTCTGGCCCGAGGCCTCGCTGATGGCCGGCAGCCACGGCACCGCCGAGGGTGCCGCGGGTGCGCGCTTCGGCAGCGGCCCGTTCGATGGCAGCCTGCGCGTGCAGCACCTGCGCACCACGGGCTTTTCCGCCACCAATGAACGCGTGCCCTTCGATCAGTTCAACCCCGACCGCGACGGCTTCCGCCAGAGCAGCCTGCAGGCCCGCGCCGGCCTGAAGCTGGGCGGCTGGCGGGCCGAGGCGCTGGGCCTGGTCTCGCGCGGCACCACGCACTACGACGACGGCCTGGGTGCCGATGCACAGGCCGGCGTGCGCACGTCGCTGGCCTCGCTGAGCCTGGCCGGCACGGTGACCCCGGGCTGGCAGACCGCGCTGCGCCTGTCGCGCACCGAAGACGTCAACGACGTGCGCGTCAGCGCCTCACCCTGGGCTGAACTCGGCGCCACGGGCACGGTGCAGCGGCAATTCAGCTGGGAAAACCACATCGCCACGCCGCTGGGCACGGTGCTGGCGCTGGCCGAGCATCTGACGCAGGACGTTACCCGGCCGGTCACACCCTACGAACAATCCCGCCGCACGATATCGGCCGTAGCCCTGGGCCTGGACGGCAAGGCGGGCGCACACAGCTGGCAGGCCAATGTGCGCCGCGACCGCAATTCGCAGTTCGGCAGCCCGACCACCGGATCGCTGGCCTACGGCTACGAACTGCTGCCGGGCCTGCGCGCCACCGCGTCGGCGGGCAAGAGCTTCGTGGCACCGAGCTTCAACCAGCTCTACTACCCGGGCTTCGGCAACCCGGCGCTGCTGCCGGAAGAGGGGCGTTCACGCGAAGTGGCGCTGCGCTGGGAGCGCGGTCGCGTGCGCGCGCACATCGCCTATTACGAACAGCGCATCCGCGGCTACATCAGCAGCGGCCCGCAGCCGGGCAACATCCCGCGCACGCGCATCGACGGCGTCGCGGCGAGCCTGGATGCCGACCTCGGCGCGTGGACGCTGTCGGCCTCGCTCGATGCCATCGACCCCGTCAACACCACCGACGGCGGCGCCAACGCCGGCAAGCTGTTGCCGCGGCGCGCCACCGACAGCGCGCGGCTGTCGGCCGATTGGCGCGGCCCGGGCTTCACGCTGGGCGGCACGCTCAACGCCAGCGGCCCGCGCTTCGACGACGCGGCCAATACGTTGGCCGTGCCCGGTTACGCGACGCTGGATCTGCGCGCCGATTGGCCGATGACGCGCGACTGGTCGCTGGGCCTGCGGCTCAACAATGCGCTGAACCAGCGCTACGAGACGCTCTACGGCTACAACCAGCCGGGCCGCGAGGCCTTCGTCACGTTGCGCTGGGCCATGCGCTGACGCTTGACATGATGAGACGCCACAGCACGTTCGCACGCTGCCGCCGGCTCGCGCTGGTGGCCGTGGCGGCATGGGCGGCTGCGGGGCCCGCGGCTGGCGCGACGGCGTCGCCCGGGCCAGCGGCGGGCGCGGCTTCCGCTGCGGCTTCTACGGCCGCTTCAAGCACGGCGTCGGTGGCCTCGCCGCAGCCGCTCGCGCCCATCCGCGTACGCGACGACCGCGGCGTGACCCTGACTTTCGACAGCCCACCGCAGCGCATCGTCAGCCTGCTGCCTTCGCTGACCGAAACCATCTGCGCGTTGCAGGCCTGTGACCGGCTGGTCGGCGTGGACCGCTGGTCGAACTGGCCGGCGCAGGTGCGGACCCTGCCGGCGCTGGGCGGCATCGACGAGGTGTCGATCGAAGCCCTGGTGCGCCTGAAGCCCGACGTGGTGCTGGCCGCGCGCTCGCAGCGCCTGCTCGAACGCCTGGAGGCCCTGGGGCTGAAGGTGCTGGCGCTGGAGTCGGACCGCCACGACGACGTGCGCCGCAGTTTCACCACGCTGGCCACGCTGCTGGGGCGGCCGCAGGCCGGCACGCAGGGCTGGGATGCCATCCAGGCCGAACTCTCGCGTGCGACCGCACGTGTGCCGCCGGCCTGGCGCGGCCGGCTGGTCTACGCCGAGATCGGCGGCGGCGGGTATGCCGCTGCCCGCAGTTCCTTTGTCGGCGAGACGCTGGACCGGCTGGGCCTGGTCAATATCGCGCCTGCCGATGCCGGGCCCTTTCCCAAGCTCAACGCGGAATACGTGCTGCGCCGTCAGCCGGACCTGGTGATCACCACCGCGCGCGAGCGCCAGGCGATGCCGCAGCGCCCCGGGTGGAGCGGCCTGCGTGCGCTGCGCCACGGCCGGATCTGCGCCTTCGAGCCGGCAGCCTGGGACGCGCTGGTGCGCCCCGGCCCGCGCATGGGCGAGGCGGCCGGGCGCATCGCCGATTGCCTGGCCGCGTTGCCGGCACCTGCGGCCACCGCGCCATGAGCGCGCCGGGCCGTTCCCAAGCGCTCATCCCTAAGCACGCAGGGCGGAGGGTGGTCCCATGAACCGCGCACGGCTCGTCGGCACGCTGGCCGCGGTATTGGCCGTGCTGATCCTGCTGGGCCTGATAGCCGGCAGCCAGGGCTTGTCGTGGCACGCGCTGCAGGACGACTGGGCCAGCGGCGAAGCGGCCGTGCTGATCGGCGAGGTCCGCGCGCCGCGCACCCTGGGCGCCGTGCTGGTGGGTGCGCTGCTGGGACTGGGCGGTGCGCTGGCGCAAGGCATCTTCCGCAACCCGCTGGCCGACCCTTACCTGCTGGGTTCAGCCGCAGGGGCGTCGCTGGGCGTCGTGGCCGTGCTCGCGGCGGGTGCGCTGGCCGGTTCGGCGGCGGCGGCACTGCCGGCCGAGACGGCCGCGGCGTTGCAGCGGGTGGGCATCGTCGGCGCGGCCTTCGCCGGCGCGCTGCTGGGTGTGGGACTGACCGTCGTGCTGGCGCGCGGCGCGCAGCAGACACTGCGGCTGCTGTTGGCCGGCATTGTGGTCGGCGTGCTGCTGACGGCCGTGAACGACCTGCTGACCACGCTGTCCGTGGACGCGCTGCGCGGTCGACAGCAATTCCTGCTGGGCAGCACCGGGCTGCTGGGCTGGTCGGCCGTCGCCGTGCTGGCCGCGGGCCTGGCGCTGGCCTTGCCGCTGGCGCTGCGCAGCGCGCGTGTGCTGGACGCGCTGACGCTGGGCGAAGACAGCGCCAGCAGCCTGGGGCTGCCGCTGTCGCGCTGGCGCGGCGGGCTGCTGGCCCTGATGGCCTGGTGCACGGGCCTGGCCGTCGCCCAGGCCGGACTGATCGCCTTTGTCGGGCTGGTGGCGCCGCACGTGGTGCGGCGCCTGGCGCCCTCTGCCCACGGCTACCTGCTGGCGGCGAGTGCCGCCACCGGAGCCGCGCTGCTGCTGGCCGCGGACATCGGCGCGCGGGTGCTGATCGCCCCGCAGGAACTGCCCGTGGGCTCGATCACGGCGGTGCTCGGCGGCCTGTACCTGCTGTGGCTGTTGAACCGGCGGCTGGGAGGTGCCTGGTGACGACCCGCGATGCAGCGACGCACGCGATGCCCGTTGCGGGGGTGCACGCCTTCGACGCCGACGCGCCGGCCACCCCAGGCCAGGCGGTCGCCCACGACACGGGTTGCCTGGATGCGCGTGACCTGAGCCTGTCCTTCGGCGAGCGGCAGGTGCTGGACGGCATCGCGGCACGCTTCACGCGCGGCTGGACTGCCATCGTGGGCCCCAACGGCGCCGGCAAGAGCACCCTGCTGCGCGTGCTGGCCGGGTTGCTGCCGCCGGCGCGCGGCGGCGTGCACCTGGACGGCCAGCCGCTGCTGGGCCCAGGCGCCTGGACCGGCCCGGCGCGGGCGCGCCGCCTGGCCTGGCTGGCTCAAACCCCCGACATCACCGGCGAGCTGACCCTGCGCGAAACCGTGGCCCTGGGCCGCCTGCCGCACCTGGGCCTGTGGGGCGTGGCCGGCCCGGACGACGAGCGCGCCATCGACGAGGCCATGGCCCTGACCGAATGCCAGGCCTGGGCGCAGCGCCGCATGACGCAGCTGTCCGGCGGCGAGCGCCAGCGCGGCCTGCTCGCCCGTGCGCTGGCCACCGGCGCCGACGTGCTGCTGCTGGACGAGCCGACCACGCACCTGGACCCGCCGCACCAGATCGCCCTGGCACGCCTGGCGCGGCGGCTGGCGCAGCAGCGCACCGTCGTGACCGTCATGCACGACCTGGCCCTGGCACTGGCCGCCGACCGCGTGCTGCTGCTCGACCAGGGCCGCGTGCGCCTGCATGCCGACGCCGCCGACCCGGCCTTGCACCGGGCGCTGGAGGCCACGTTCGGCCAGAGCATCCGCATCCGCTGGCAGGACGGACAGGCGCTGGTGCAGCCGGTCTGGTGAGGCGCGCCGCCAGGCGTGCGCCTCACCGCCGCCCGCTCCCGCAAAGGCCCGCCGTCTGACCACCAAACCGCGCGGCGGTGCCCCCCATGAACGGCGGCGGCCGCCTCACGCACTCAGCCGACAATCCCCGGACACGGCGGCCCCGAAGGGCCTGCCCCATCGACTGACGTCCACCCCACGCCCACCATGCAGATCCTCGTCACCGGCGGCGCCGGCTACATCGCCAGCCACACCGCGCTGGCCCTCCTCGAACGCGGCCACGTGCCGGTGCTGCTGGACAACTTCGTCAACAGCAAGCCCGCGGTGCTGGACCGCATCGCCGCGCTGGCCGGCACGCGTCCCGTGCTGCTGCGCGGCGACGTGCGCGACGGCGCCTTCGTCGAGCAGGCCCTGCGCGAGCACCGCATCGACGCCGTCATCCACTTCGCCGCGCTCAAGGCGGTGGGCGAATCGGTGGCCAAGCCGCTGGACTACTACGACAACAACATCCACGGCACGCTGGCCCTGCTGGGCGCGATGCGCCGCGCGGGTGTCAAGACACTCGTCTTCAGCTCCTCGGCCACGGTCTACAGCGCCGACCAGCCCATGCCGCTGCGCGAAGACGGCGCGCTGGGCGCGGTGAACCCCTACGGCCGCACCAAGCTGATGGTGGAAAACATCCTGGCCGACGTGGCCGCGGCGGACCCCAGTGTGTCCTTCACCTCGCTGCGCTACTTCAACCCCGTGGGCGCGCACCCCAGCGGCACCATGGGCGAAGACCCGCGCGGCATCCCGAACAACCTGATGCCCTTCGTCGCACAGGTGGCCGTGGGCCGCCTGCCGCGCCTGCGGGTCTTCGGCAACGACTACCCCACGCCGGACGGCACCGGCATGCGCGACTACATCCACGTCTGCGACCTGGCCGAAGGCCACGTGGCCGCCATCGACCATGGCCACGGCAAGGCCGGCTCCCACGTCTTCAACCTGGGAACCGGCACGGGCTCCAGCGTGTTGGACGTGGTCAAGGCCTTCGGCCAGGCCTGCGGCAAGGACCTGCCCTACGAAGTGGTGCCGCGCCGCGCGGGCGACGTGGCCGCCTGCTGGGCGGACCCGGCCTACGCCGAGAAGGTGCTGGGCTGGCGCGCGACACGCACGATGCAGACCATGTGCGAAGACGCCTGGCGCTGGCAGTCCGCCAATCCCAACGGATATCCGGATTGACGCGGCGGGCGTCGCGGGCGTGAATGACGCGCCGCCCCATGCCGCCACCCGCACCACCTCTCCGATCGCCCGCCGCCGCGCCTGAGGCCGCACGGCTGAAGGTCTTCGTCTCCTATTCCCGCGTCGATTCGCGCATCGCCGCGGAGATCCGCGCGGGCCTGGATTTCGACGGCCGTTTCGACGTGCTGATGGACAGCAGCTCCATCCACGAAGGCGAAGCCTGGAAGGCGCGGCTGTCGGCGCTGATCGACGAAGCCGACACGGTCGTCGTGCTGCTGTCCAGGCCCTGGGTGGATTCGGCGATCTGCCAGTGGGAACTGGAAGAGGCCCTGGCGAAGACCAAGCGCGTGGTGCCGGTGCAGCACGTGCCGCTGGTGGGCGTGAACGTGCCCGCGCGCCTGGCGGCGCTGAACTACGTGCGCTTCGACCAGGCGCCCGACGGCACGCCGCGCCTGCTGCTTGAAGCCATGGCCTCGCTGCGCCGGGCACTGGTGACGGACCTGGACTGGGTGCGCGAACACGCGCGGCTGCAGGCCAAGGCGCGCGAGTGGGAAGCCGCCGGGCGCATGGCCAACCGCATGCTGGTGGGCAGCGACATCCCGCAGGCCAAGCATTGGATGGAGCGCCAGCCGGCCGCTGCGCCGCCGCTGACGGAACTGCAGCGCGACTACATCGCCGCCAGTGAACAGGCAGAGGCTGCGCGCCAGAGCGCCGACCGACGGCGCGCCGAGATGCTGCAGCGTGCCTACGGCCGCGCGCGGATCGCGCTGGTGGTGGCTTCCACGCTGTTTGTCGTCGCCGCTGCGGCTGGCGGTTATGCCTATGTGCAGAAGGGTGCCGCCCAGACCGCTGCGCAAGTGGCTGCCCAGCAGCGCGACGCGGCGCTGCGCGTGCAATCGCGCCACCTGGCCGGCGCGGCCGACGAGCGGCGTGAAGAGGGCGATGCCGTGACCGCCATCCACCTGGCGCTGGCCGGGCTGCCGGGGCCGGTCGTGGCGTCGCCGCTCGGCTCCACGGACGACTTCCCGGCCACAAGACCCGCCGTGCCGCAGGCCGAAGGCAGCCAGCTGGCCGCGCTGCTGACACGCACCGAACGCCGCGTGCTGGATGCGCGCGCCGGCATCGCGCATGCCGTGGCCTTCAGCCCCGACGGCCAGGCGGTGGCCGTGGCTGCCGCGGACGGCCGCGTGCGGCTGTGGAGCATCGACAGCCCGGCCGCGCCGCGGGTCATCGAAGGCAACGACGGACCGGTGCTGCAGCTGGTCTTTTCGGCGGATGGCGATCGCCTGTGGCTCGCTTCGGCCAACCGCCTGCGCGCGGTGGCCCTGCGCAGCGGCGTGCCCGACGCTGTCATCGAACACCCGCTGGGCGATGCGCAGGAGACGGTGCAATCCATGGCGCTGACGGCCGACGGTCAGCGCCTGGCGGTGGGCGGCGATGGCGGCTCGCTGCGCCTGTGGACACCGGGCAGACCGCAAGCCGACGCCACGCTGAAGGGCCACACGGGCGCGATCGCGCAGATGGCCTTCACGCCTGACGGCCGCGCGCTCATCAGCGCCTCGGCCGACGCCAGCGTGCGCCTGTGGGACGCCGTGACCGGGCGCCCACGCGGCTTCCTGCCCGCCGATCCGGCGCGCGGCCACACGCTGGCGGTGACTGGCGTGGCGATCGCGGCCGACGGCCGTCACGCACTGACGATCGCCGCCGACATGACGCTGCGGCAATGGGCACTGCCGGGCGGCAAGCCGATGGGCGAGCCGCTCGCGCTGGACAGCGAACCCACGGCACTGGCGCTGCGCGCCGATGGCTCGGTGCTGGTCGGCCGCGCGGACGGCGACATCGAGGCCTGGGACCTCACCGACCGCCGCGTCCTGCAGCGCTGGTCCGGCCACCCCGGCGCTGTCACCGCGCTGGCCTGGCACGGGGCCTCGCGCCTGCTGGCCAGCAGCGCACGCGATGGCACGGCCCGGCTGTGGAGCCAGACACCCGCAGCAGCCGACCGCCTGGCGCGTGTGCGTGCCGGGGTGCCCTCGTCGCTGGCCGTCAGCGCGGACGGGCGTGTGCTGGCCTGGGCGCAGGAGCAGCCGCGCATCGGCGTGTGGACGGATGGGGCGGCGGCACCCGCTGAACTGGCCGTCGGCCCCTCACCTGCCGCCGCGGTGGCGCTGGATGCCACCGGCACGCGGCTCGCCTCGGGCCATGCCGACGGCGCGGTGCGCGTGTGGGAGCTCGCGTCGTCGCGCCTGCTGCGCGAGTGGCGCGGCCACACGGGTGCCATCACCAGCCTGGCCTTCAGCCCGGATGGCCAGCGGCTGGTCAGCGGATCGGCTGACCAGACCGCGCGCATCTGGCCGCTGGGCGCGGACACGCCGCCGGTGGTGCTGCAGCCGCATGCCACGCGCGTGCACGCCGTGGCCTTTGCGCCGGACGGCGCGCGCGTACTCACCGCCGCGGGCAGCACCGCACGCCTGTGGAACACCGCGGACGGCCAGCAGCAGGCCGTGCTGGCGGGCCACGCCGGCCCCGTCATCGCCGTGGCCTTCAGCCCGGACGGTCGCCAGGCCGCGACGGGCGGGCGCGATGCGAGCGTGCGGCTGTGGGACTTGTCGACGGCCAAGGCGCTGCACGTGCTGAAAGCCGATCGCACCGGCAGCGCGCAGCAAGTGGCGTTCGACCCCGACGGCGGGCGGCTGCTCAGCGCCTGGTCCGATGGCCACCTGCGCATCGCGACCACCGCCTCGGGCGAATGGCTGGCCGATGTGCCGCTGCAGGCACAGGCGCTGCTCGGCCTGGCGATGCCGCGCGGCGGCCAGCGAGTGGCCCTGCTCGGTGCGGCGGGCGATCTGCTGTGGCTGCCGTGGCCGCAAGAACTGCAGGCGCAGGTGGCCTGGGCGCGCGCCCAGGTGCCGCGCTGCCCCGAGCCCGCGCAGTGGCGCCGTGTCCATCTGGGCCCCACGCCGCCGCGCTGGTGCATCACCGGGCCGGCCGGCGAAGCCGCCACCGACCCCGCCGCATGGAAACCCCTGTGGCCCTACGATACCGACGCCTGGCGGCGCTGGCAGCAGGCCCGCGACCAGGGCCAGCCCATCGCAGCACCGGGCCCCTGACGCCGTGAATCCCATCCGCCACGCCGAGCCCGCCGACGCCAAACCCTGCGGGCCCCGCGCGGCGTCGTGGCGATGAGCGCCGACGCGGCCGCGACCTCAGCCGCCCAGCGCATCGGCCGCTGGCTGTTGCGCCACGAAGGCCGCCTGTTCGGCGCGCTGCTGGCGGTGCTGGCCGCGGACAGCTGGCGCGGCTGGTGGACCCAACTCGACGACGCACGCGACTACCTGGCCGCCGGCATCTGGGGCACACCGGTGCTGAGCCTGGCCGTCATGGGGCTGTCGGCGGTCTACATGAGCGTGATCGCACTCATCCTGTGGACCGCCCGGCCGCCGGTGGCGCAGTACCCGACGCTGGCGCCCAATCTGCTGGCCGTGGCCGGCGGCTTCGGCATCTACGCCTTCGGTCTGCTGAGCCCGGCGGACGAGCCGCCGCTGGGCATCGTGGCGCCGCTGGCGCTGCTGCTGGCCGGTGTGTTCCTGGTGCTGTGGAGCCTGTGGCACTTGAAGCGTTCGTTCTCGGTCGTGCCACAGGCCCGCTCGCTGGTGCGCCGTGGTCCGTACCGTTTCGTGCGGCACCCGATGTACCTGGGCAATTGCCTCACGTTGGCCGGCTTGGGGCTGCTCAATGGCACGGCTCCGGGGCTGTCGCTGGCCGCGCTGCTGTGCGTGTTGCAGATCGTGCGGGCGCGCTACGAAGAGCGTTTGCTTTGCAGCGTATTTGCTGAATACTCCAGCGCCATGAATGAACTGCCTGCCTTCCTGCCTTTCCGTGGTTCGCGGCGCGGCCGCGACCTGGGCCTGCTGCTGGCGGCGGCCTGCGCCGGACTCGTCACGGCGGCCGTGCACGACAGCGTCCAGGCGCAAGGCAGCGCCCAGGGCGCCACCAGCGCGCGCTATGCCGCCACCTGCCAGGCCTGGCACCGCAAGGCGCTGGCCGGCCAGTGGTTCACGCAGAAGGAAGCCAGCGCCTACGCCCGCACCGAGAGCCAGCAGGATGCGATGGACGCCGTGCCGGCGTGCCACGCCTTCTTCGCGCTGCAGGAGTCCTGCCAGCAGCTGGTCTTCGGCGTCATCAACGAATACGAAGGCCCCTCGGCCCCGCCCACGCCGGCCTACCTGCAGGCCAGCAACGCGCTGCTGGACGCGGTGGAAAACAAGCCCGGCTGCAAGTCCGTGGCCGGCGTCGAAGAGGTGTGCAGGCTGCTGCGCGAACGCGTGCGGCGCGGCAAAACACTGAGCCCGAAGCTCGGGCAGGTGATGCGCGAATGCGCCGACAAGAGCCTGCTCACGCGCACCGCGGGTTTGATCCGCGGGGCGATGTGAAGGGCGGGCGGCAACGCGTGCGCGCGATCGGCCCGTCGACCGGGGCCCTTTCGGTCGCCCGCCTGGTCGCTTGACCAGTCAGGCCAGACCGGCCGCGGCTTCGATCCGCCGATTCAGCCCAGCGTGCGCCCGAAGAACCGGAAGCTGCGGTCCCAGGCCATCTGCGCCCAGGCCGCGTCGTACTGCGTGATCGGCAGGCGGTGCGGCCCTTGCGCGGTTTCGTTCGCGAAGCCGTGCTGCGCCAGGTAGCGGTGGGCTTCGTAGCGCACGTCGGCGGCCTTGAATTTTTCTTCCAGCGCATCGACACCGGCGATGGCGAAGGCCTGGTCCTGCTCGGCCCAGTGCGCCATCACGGGCACGCGGATGGCCGCGGCGTTGACAAACTCCAGCGGCGGGTAGCCGTACCAGATCACGCCCGCCTCGGCCTCGGGCGCCATCTGCAGGCTCAGCACCGTCAGCGCGCCGCCCATGCAGAAGCCGGTGACACCGACCTTGCCGCCGCGCGCCTTCAGGAACTGCACCGCGCCGCGCACGTCCTGTGACGCCGCATCGCCGAAATTCAGGCCCGTCATCAGGTGGTGCGCCTCTTCGGCTTCCACCGTTGATTTGCCGCGGTAGAGGTCAGGCACCAGCGCGGTGAAGCCGGCTCTTGCGACACGCTCGGCCACGCCGCGGATCTGGTCGTTCAACCCCCACCATTCCTGGATCACGACCACCGAGCCCACGGGCCGTGCCGCCTCGGCCAGGTAGCCCGACACGCTCTGCCCGTCCGGACGCTTGAATTCGATCATCGATCCCATCGTGGTCTCTCCTGGTTGTCTGGTGAAACGTCGACGCTAGCGCAAGCGCCGCACGGCCACAACGGGACCTCTTGCAAGGCGCCTGTGCCAACAGCGGCTTTGTGTCCCGCCGCCGCTGAGGTGGCCGATGCGAGCTTCGAACGATGGGCCGCGGCGGCCTCGGCGCCGCGACACGCGCGGGCGATTCACGGCTTGGCGACGCACGAGGGCGCCCTGGCCCGCCCAATTTTTTTCAGCGACGCGAACAAATCCTGTCACGCCAGGGCGTCGGGCGACATCCAACGACAACACCCCGGTCCCACGGACATGGGCCCGGGCCGCCGATGAACGTCGATCAAAGGAACCGCCATGAACACTTCCCCATGCGCCGCAAAGCCGCCCGCTCGCGCGCGGCACACACCGGCCGGCGCGCGCGGCGCCACGACCCCGCCCTGGAACCTGCTGGGCACCGGCATGGCCGCAGCCGTGCTGCTGGCCGCCTGCGGCGGCGGCGGCTCGGACGACATCGCCTTCGATCAGGCGGCATTGGTCGAGCAAGGCCGGAAGATCTTCCGCTACGACACCTTTGGCGACGAGGCCAAGTGGACCGACACGCTTCGCATGCACGAGGTGATCAGCGCCGCGGTGGACCCGGTGACGGCGCTGTCGGTCGGGCTGAAGGTGGACGCCGAGGCGCTGCCCGCCGCCGTGGTCGACGGCATTCGCGCCGGGACGGTCGATCTGAAGAGCCCTGCCACGACCATCGCGCTGCTGAAGCTGGACGCGGTTGTCGGCCTGAAGGGGCGCGTCGAAACCATCAACGGCCAGGACGTGCTCACGCAAGTCGGCATCACCTGCGCGCTGTGCCACTCCACCGTGGACGATTCGTTCGCGCCTGGCATCGGCAAGCGGCTCGACGGCTGGCCCAACCGCGACCTGAACCCCGGCGCCATCATTGCGCTGTCGCCGGTGCTCGACGCAGCCAGCAAGCAGATCTTCACCTCCTGGGGCAAGGGCAAGTTCGACCCGCGCAACAACGTCGACGGGCTGAGCAAGCCGGTCGTGATCCCGCCGGCCTACGGGCTGGAGGGCATCCACCGCATCACCTTCACCGGTGACGGCACCGAGCTGGCCTACTGGAACCGCTACGTGGCGGTGGCCGAGATGGGCGGCCAGGGCACGGTGGACGAGCCGCGCCTGAACCTGCACATCACGAACGGCACGCAAGACCTCGTCACTTTCAAGCTGCCGGCGTTGCAGGCCTATCAACTCTCGATTCCCGCGCCGGCCGCACCGGCCGGCAGCTTCGATGGCGCCGCCGCGCTGCGCGGCAAACTGGTGTTCGAAGGTCCCGGCACCTGCGCCACCTGCCACAGCGGCCCGCTGTTCACCGACGCCAACACGCGGCTGCATCCGCCGGAAGACTCGATGGCCGAACCGGAGACGCCCAGCTACGCGTCGCGCACCGCCACGAAGCAGTACCGCAGCTCGCCGCTGAAGGGCGTGTGGCAGCACGCGCCGTACTTCCACGACGGCTCGGCCGCGACGCTCAGCGACGTGGTGGCCATCTACAACCGCAAGCGTGCGCTGGGGCTCACCGGGCAGCAGATGGCCGATCTGGCCGAGTATTTGAAGTCGCTGTGAGCGGGGCCGGGGCACGCAAGCCGGCGGCCGACGGGGCGGCTGCGGGCCGGGCGCCGCCCCGGCGAACGCGCGCGCGGGGCGGCCCTGTGCCGGGCGCGCGCACCCGGCAGACGAGAGGCGCGGGCAGAAATCTTCTTGGCGTGTATCAAAGGCGACTCATCGGCCTCTGTCGTACAAGTCCGCGACAGGGCACGCCAGACGCGACCCCACCACAACAGCCCAGGGAGGCCCGCTTGCACACCACCACCTCAACACCCACCCCGCGCGCCCGCGCGGCAGGTCGGCACCCGACCGTATCGGCGATGGCCGTCGTGGCCTGCATGGCGGCGCTGGGCGCCGGCCCCGCGCAGGCCCAGAGTTACCCGATCTACACCGTCACGTCGCTGCCCGCGCTGAGCAGCGTCACGGCCTTCAACGACAGCGGGCTGATCCTGGGCCGCGGCTTCGTGCCCTGCTCGGGCGTGTGCACGCTCAGTGATTCCGCGGTGCTGTACGACACCCGCAATGGCGTGCTGACGTCGCTGGGCGGCGGCTTCGGCGCTGGCGCGCAGTTCGACGCGATCAACGCCAAGGGCCAGCTGGCCGGCAGTACCACCACCATGGACGGCAGCGGCGCGTGGATCCGCCGCGTCGTCATCCGCCAGCCCGACGGCACTCTCACCACGCTGGCCGCGCCGCCGCTGTCGGCCACGCAGACCAGCGGCCTGCGCGCGCGCGGCCTGAATGTGGCCGGCCAGATCGCCCTGCAGCATTCCGACGGCCTGGATGCCCTGGCGCCGGTGTGCGGCAACTACCAGGGCTGGATCGGCAACGGCGCCAGCAGCGCCGGATGGCTGCCGCTGGGGCCCGCCGGTACCGTCATGCATCTCAGCGGCATCAACGCCAGCGGCATGGGCGTGGGCTCATCCGTGCCAGCGGCGCAGTGCGGCGGCGCCGGCAGCGGTTTTCGCGCGACGGCCGCACAGCCCAACGGCGCGCTGATCAACCTGCACGGCAACATGCCCGGCAGCTTCAGCCGCGGCAACGCCATCAACGACCTGGGCTACGCGGTGGGCGACTACGACACCGGCGCCCGCACCGCACCCGACGCCTACAACCCGCAAGGCATGCCCATCGTGCGTGCGGTGGTCTGGAATACCGGCGCGCCGGTCTGGTTCGACCTCGGCGCGGCCGGCACGCTGAGCCGCCTGAACGCCGTCAACAACCGCGGCGAAGTGGTCGGCAGCGCCAACGGATCCGTGGCCGCCGGCCAGCCCTATGTGTCCACACCCGCGCGGGCCATGCTGGGCAACCTGGCCACGAACTGGCCGATGGTGGACCTCAACACCCTGCTGGCCCAGAACACCGACGGCTGGGTATTGAACGAAGCCGTCGCCATCAACGCTGGCGGCCAGATCGTCGCGCGCGGCGCCTCGGCGACCGGCAGCGGCTACGCGCTGCTGACACCGGTGACCGCGCCGTTCGACCCCTACGCCACCGTGCCCTCCGCACCGGCCGCCCTGGCCGCTTCGCAGGTCACCGGAGCCTCGGCGTTGCTCACCTGGAACAACACCGCACGCAACGCCACGCGGCTGCTCGTGCAGCGCTGCAAAGGCAACAGCTGCACCGGCTTTGTCACCATCGCCACCCTGCCCGGCGACACCGCCCGCTTCGCGGACACGACGCTGGCGCGGCGCACCACGTACCGTTGGCGCGTGCTGGCGGGCAATGCGAAGGGACTGTCGGCGCCGCGCAATGTGGTGACGGCGACGACGCTGCGCTGAAGCCCGGTTCGGCCGCGCGGTCCGCGGTCGACCTTTGGTCGGGCCAGGCTGGGGTGTGATTGGTAGGCCGTGCTGGGTTCGAACCAGCGACCAAAGGATTATGAGTCCTCTGCTCTAACCGACTGAGCTAACGGCCCCCTAGGCAATCGCCCGGCAGACAGTGTAGTTGGCGCCGCCCGACTGGCGACCGCGGCGACCGCGGGCGCAGGCTGGGGCCCGCGCTACTTCTGGCTCAGCGCGTTGCCCACCAGCCGCGCGGTGATGTCGACGATCTGGATCATCCGCCCGTAGGGCATGCGCGTGGGGCCGATGACACCCAGCGTACCGACGATGCGGCCGTCGACTTCGTAGGGCGCGGTGACCACCGACAGCTCCTCGAAGGGCACGACGCGGCTTTCGCCGCCGATGTAGATGCGCACGCCTTCGGCGCGGCTGGAGACATCCAGCAGCCGCATCAGCTCGGTCTTGTGCTCGAACACGTCGAACAGCTTGCGCAGCGCACCCATGTCGTGGCCGAAGTCCTGCATGCCCAGCAGGTTGCGCTCACCCGAGACGATGACCTGGTCGCTGCTCTCGGCGATGGCTTCGGTGCCGGCCTGCACGGCCGCCTGCATCAGCGCGGCGATTTCCTCGCGCAGCGCGTCGACCTCGTTCTTCAGGCGCTCGCGCACCTCTTCGATGGTCAGGCCGCCGTAGTGCGAGTTCAGGTAGTTCGTGGCCTCGATCAGCTCGGTCTGGGTGTAGTCGCGCGCGGTGAAGATCACGCGGTTCTGCACGTCGCCTTCGGGCGTGACGATGATCACCAGCACGCGCTTGTCGCTCAGGCGCAGGAATTCGATGTGGCGGAAGACGCCCACGTTGCGCGGCGTGCTGATGATGCCCACGAAGCTGGACAGGTTGGACAGCGTGTGCGCCGCCTGCGCGAGCACGCGCTGGGGCTGGTCCGGGTGCAGCTGCTGGCGCGCGGCGGCAATCTCGGGCGTGGCGGATTCGAGGTCGATCGACCGCGCCGTGAGCATGGTGTCGACAAACAGCCGGTAGCCGCGCGGCGTGGGCACGCGCCCCGCGCTGGTGTGCGGGCTGGCGATGAGGCCCAGGTCTTCCAGGTCGCTCATCACGTTGCGGATGGTCGCCGGCGACAGGTCCAGCCCCGATGCCCGCGACAGCGTGCGCGAGCCCACCGGCTGGCCGTCGGCAATGTAACGCTCGACCAGGGTTTTCAGCAGCGTCCGCGAACGGTCATCCATCATGAAATGATTGTACGGAGCCCCCTGTGGCCAGGCACCCCGCAAGGCCAGGTGGATCCGGTTCCGCCATGTTCAAATGAAACGCATGCCCGTCCGCTTCAGACACGCCGCGATCGTGGGCAAATACCAGGCCCGGGGCATCCGCGCGCTGCTCGAGGACATCGCGCGCTTTGTGTCCGACCAGGGCCTGGAAGTTTCCTTCGAACGGGACACGGCCGAGAATATCGGTGTCACCGATTTCGACGCCCTCACGCCGGCCGAAATGGGCGAGCGCTGCGACCTGGCCATCGTCGTGGGCGGTGACGGCACCATGCTGGGCATCGCGCGCGAACTGGCGCGCCACAACCTGCCGCTGGTGGGCATCAACCAGGGCCGGCTGGGTTTCATCACCGACATCCCGCAAGACCGTTACCGCGAGGCCCTGCAGGCCATGCTGGCCGGCGACTACGAAGAAGAGCACCGCGCGATGCTCGAAGGCGGCGTCTGGCGCGACGACGAGCGCATCTTCGAAGGTTTTTCGCTCAACGACGTGGTCGTCAGCCGCGGCGCCACGGCGAGCATGGTCGAGCTGCGCGTGGACATCGGCGACGAATTTGTCGCCAACATGCGCGCCGACGGCCTCATCATCTCCTCGCCCACGGGCTCGACGGCCTACGCGCTGTCGGCTGGCGGGCCGATCCTGCACCCGCGCATCGGCGGCTGGGTGCTGGTGCCCATCGCCTCGCACACGCTGTCCAACCGGCCCATCGTGCTGCCCGACAACGAAGAGGTGCGCATCGAGATCGTGGCCGGGCGCGACACCTCGGCCAATTTCGACATGCACAGCCTGGCCAGCCTGTTGCTGGGCGACCAGGTGCGCGTGCGGCGTTCACAGCACAAGGTGCGTTTTCTGCACCCGCGCGGCTGGAGTTATTACGCGACGCTGCGGCGCAAGCTGCGCTGGTACGAGGGGGTGGTGTGACGCCGATGGGGGCGCCCCGTCGGGCGTGAAAGGCGCGCGCCGCAATCCGGTACGCTATCGGCCATGCTGAGGCGACTGTCCCTGAAGAACGTGGCCATCGTGTCCGAGCTCGAACTCGAGCCGGGCGCGGGTTTTTCTGCGCTCACGGGTGAAACGGGCGCCGGTAAATCCATCCTGATCGACGCACTGCAGCTCGCGCTGGGTACGCGCGCCGAGGCGCATGTGGTGCGCGAAGGCGCCGCGCGCGCCGAAGTCAGCGCCGAATTCGATTCCCCGGCCTCGCTGCTGCCCTGGCTGGAAGAAGCCGGCTTCGACGCGGCCGACTTGCTGCTGCTTCGGCGCAGCGTCGACGCGCAGGGCAAGAGCCGCGCATGGATCAACGGCAGCGTGGCCACCGTGGCGCAGTTGCGCGAGGCCGCCGAACACCTGGTCGACATCCACGGCCAGCACGCCTGGCAGAGCCTGACGCGCCCCGCCGCCGTGCGCGCGCTGCTGGACGACCAGGCCGGCGTCGACCCCGCACCCATGGCCCAGGCCTGGGAAGCGTGGCGGCAGGCGCGACAGGCGCTGGACGAGGCCCGCCGGCGCCGTGACGGCATCGAACAAGAGCGCGAACGGCTGCAGTGGCAGATCGGCGAGCTGGCCAAGCTGGCACCGGCCGACGGCGAATGGCAGGAGCTCGAGGCCGAACACCGCCGCCTGGCCAATGCGCAGGCGCTGCTGGAAGCCGCCCGCGTGGCGCTGGAGGCCTTGTCCGACGGCGAGCCCTCGGCCGACGGCCTGGCCGCACGTGCCGCCGACGCGCTGGATGCTGTCTCCGATTACGACGGCGACCTGGCCGGCGTGGCCGCCGTGCTGCGCGAGGCGCAGGCGCAGATCCAGGATGCGGCCCACACGTTGCAGGGCTACCTCGGTCA
Source organism: Pseudomonadota bacterium (assembly GCA_963205115.1). Taxonomy (GTDB): domain Bacteria; phylum Pseudomonadota; class Gammaproteobacteria; order Burkholderiales; family Burkholderiaceae_C; genus Rubrivivax. The sequence continues at coordinate 57,737 of CAUJHV010000004.1, forward strand.
CCGCGACCCCGATCCGCAGCGGCTGGCCGAGCTCGACGCGCGGCTGTCGGCCTGGCTGTCGCTGGCCCGGCGCTACCGGCGCCAACCGGCCGAACTGCCGGCGCTACTGGCGGGCTGGCAGGACGAACTGCGGGCCCTGGAAGCGGCGAGCGACCTGGACGCGCTGGACAAACGTGCCGCACAAGGCGAGGTCGCCTGGCGCGCCGCTGCGCAGAAGGTCTCCAAGGCGCGCAAGAGCGCCGCGCCCAAGCTGGCCGAGGCCGTCACGCGCGCCATGCAGCAGCTGGGCATGGCCGGCGGGCGATTCGAGGTTGCCTTGCTGCCGCAGGACGAGCCGCAGGCCTTCGGCCTGGAATCGATCGAATTCCGCGTCGCCGGGCACGCGGGCAGCACGCCGCGGCCGCTGGGCAAGGTGGCCTCGGGCGGCGAGCTCTCGCGCCTGGCGCTGGCCATCGCGGTGACCACCGCCCAGCGCCGCACGGCCAAGCCTCGGGCCGGCGACGCGCAGCCCACCACCTTGATCTTCGACGAGATCGATGCCGGCGTCGGCGGCACGGTGGCCGATACCGTCGGCCGCCTCCTCAAGCAGCTGGGCGCCAGCACGCAGGTGCTGGCCGTCACGCACCTGGCGCAAGTGGCCGCCTGCGCCGATGCGCACTTTGTCGTGGCCAAGGCCGGCAAGGGCGGCGCCACGCTCAGCAGCGTGCAGGCCGTCAATGGCGAAGCCCGCGTCACCGAAATCGCCCGCATGCTCGGCGGCGGTCACCTGGCCGCGACCAGCCGCGCGCATGCGCAGGCGCTGCTGGAGGGCCGGCCGTGATCGCGCCGGGCCATTCACCGGCAAGCGCCTGGCAGCGCGCCGTGCGGCGGGCGAATCCATGAGCGGGGCCGTCGTGGCAGCTGCGACCACGCCGCTGGGCGCACGCGCCGAGGTTGTGCTCGTGTCCGGTATCTCCGGTTCGGGCAAATCCGTCGCGCTGCATGCGCTGGAGGACGCCGGCTTCTTCTGCGTCGACAACCTGCCGCCGGAACTGCTGCGCGACTTCATCCGCCTGGAACACGAGCGCTTCACGCGGCGCGTGGCCGCGGCGGTGGACGTGCGCACCGCGGGCTCGCTGCCGCACCTGCTGCCGCTGGTGGCCGAACTGCGGCGCGAAGGTGTCGACGTGCGCGTGCTCTTCCTGGACGCCGCCACCGACGTGCTGGTGCGGCGCTATTCCGAGACGCGACGTCCGCATCCGCTGGCCAAGGTCGGCACGCTCGAGGGCGATCGGCTGCAGGCGCTCGAAGAATCGATCGAGCTCGAACGCATGCTGCTGGCCGAGCTGCGGGATGTCTCCACGATCGTCGACACCTCGCAATTGCGGCCCGCGCAGCTGCGCCACTGGGTGCGCGACATGGTCGGCGCCAGGCGCACGCCGCTGACGCTGGTTTTCGAGTCGTTTGCCTTCAAGAACGGCGTGCCGCTGGATGCCGACTTCGTCTTCGACGTGCGCGTGCTGCCCAACCCGTTCTACATCCGCGAGCTGCGTTCGCTGACGGGCCAGGACGAGCCCGTGGCCGACTACCTGCGCGCGCAGCCCGAAGTCGCCGAGATGCTCGGCCAGATCGAAGCCTTCCTGCGGCGCTGGTTGCCTGGCTTTGCCTCGGACCAGCGCAGCTACGTGACCGTGGCGCTGGGCTGCACCGGCGGCCAGCACCGCTCGGTCTACGGCACCGAGTGGCTGGCCCGCCGTTTCGCCCTGGAAGACGCCACGCTCGTGCGTCACCGTGAACTGGATGCCCGTGACCGCCATTGACAGCGCCATCACCCTGGCCGATACCGCCCAGCTCGACGCGTTGCCGTTGTTCCCGCTGCGCAACGTCCTCTTTCCCGGCGGCCTGTTGCTGCTGAAGGTGTTCGAGGCGCGCTATCTCGATCTGGCCAGCCGCTGCCTGCGCTCGCGCGAGCCCTTCGGCGTGGTGTGCATCGCGCAGGGCCAGGAAGCCGGCGCCAGCGGGCCGGGCTTTCGCATCGAGCCCGTGGGCGTGCTGGCCCACATCGACGACGTCGACAGCGAACAGCCCGGCATCCTGCACCTGCGCTGCCACGGCAGCCAGCGCTTCCGCCTGACGTCCGCCCCCACGCAGGACAGCGTCGGCCTGTGGAGCGGCCCGGCGGAGTTGATCGATCCCGATCCGCTGATGCGGCCCAGCGAAGAGATGGGCGCGTGTGTCAATGCGCTGGCGCAGGCGGCCGCGCGGCTGAAAGAGCAGGACCAGATCGCCATCCTCGAGCCGCTGCAGCTGGACGACGCGGGCTGGGTGGCCAACCGCTGGTGCGAGCTGCTGCCCATTTCGATCACCGCCAAGCAGAAGCTGATGGAACTGCCCGATCCGGAATCGCGGCTGCGGCTGGTCGACCAGTTCCTGCGCAACAAGCAGGTGTTGATGGACTGAGTCCGACCGAAGGGCCCGCCTGGCGCAGGTCTTCTCGCCCGCAAAGTCCGCAGGACACGTCGTGTCCGACGCCTGCGGTCCTGCGCGGACCGGCATCGCGACCCGGTTGGCCAGGCCTGTCGTTCAGCCGCCCGACGATTCCAGCAGGCGCCGCGCCGGAGCCGGCAATCCCAAACCGGGCCACTCGTCAGCGCTGCACCAGCGCCCCGCAGGCAGGGCGGCCTCGATGCGGGCGCGGGCCGCGGCGGACAGGCGACGCGGCAGGGTCCAGCGCAGCGGGTGCAGCGTCCAATCTAGGTGGGTGAGCGCGTGTTCGATGGTCGGCAGCACCTCGCCCTCGCCGGGCCAGTCCGCGACCTGCTGCGCCAGCGCGTGCGCGTCTGGCCACTCCGGCAGGCTCCACAGGCCCGCCCACAAACCCTGTTCGGGACGCCGGCACAGCCACACCGCATCGCCATCGCACAGCCACAGCCAGGCGTTGTCGCGCCGGCCGCGCTTCAGGCGGCGGGTCTTCACCGGGTAGGCATCCATCTGCCCCGCGGCGTGCGCGGCGCAATGCTGGCGGGCCAGCGGACAGGCCGCGCAATCGGGCTGGCGGCGGTGGCACACGGTCGCGCCCAGGTCCATCAGACCCTGCGTGTAGGCACCGACGCCGGTCTCGGGCAGCAGCTCCTCGGCCAACTGCCACAGGGCCTGCTGCTGTGAAGCCTGCGCCAGATCGCCGGCGAAGCACAGCGCCCGCGCGAGCACGCGCTTGACGTTGCCATCCAGGATGGCGACGCGCTCGCCCCAGCAGAACGCAGCGATGGCGGCGGCCGTGCTGCGCCCGATGCCCGGCAGCGCGGCCAGCGCCTCGGCCGATGCCGGGAAGCGCCCGCCGTGCTGCGCCACGACCACCTGTGCACATCGGTGCAGGTTGCGCGCACGGCTGTAGTAGCCCAGGCCGCTCCACAGGCCCAGCACCGCGTCCAGCGGTGCCTGCGCCAGGCTGCTCACATCGGGAAAGCGCGCCAGGAAACGCGGGTAGTAGTCCAGCACCGTGGCCACCTGCGTCTGCTGCAGCATCACCTCGGACAGCCAGACGCGGTAGGGGTCGGTCGTGCCCTGCCAGGGCAGATCGTGCCGGCCGTGTTCTTTCTGCCAGGTGACGAGCGTGTCGGCCAGGGTCGCGGCCGGTCGGGCCGCGCGGCTCACGCGACGGCGAGTTCGGTCAGCGCCGGCGGTGACAGGGCCGCCTCGCGGTGCGCGGCCGACACCAGGCCTTCGAGGTCGTGCTGCAGCTCGCGCAGGCGCATGTCGTTCTCTTCGAGCTCGGCGATGCGCGTCTCGAGTTCGCCGGACGCGGACTGGATGCGCTGCAGCGTCTCGCTGCGCTGGCGGAACATGCGGCGGCGTTCGCGCAGCTGCACGTCGATCTGCGATTCCGCGCCCTTGCTCCACAGCTCCAGCTCGGCGCTGGCGGTCTCGAAGACCACGCGCAGGCGCGACAGCAGCATGCGGCAGAAATGGTCCATCGCACCGGGCGCGGCCAGGCGCCAGGCCTGCGTCAGACCCAGGTGGCCGCCGTAGCGGGCCTCGATGCGCTGCAGGTCGGACGAGAAGCGGTCCATGTCGGGCAGGGGCGCGACGATGAACGAAAAGCCGTATTCGGCATTGAGCTTCTCGAAGCTGCCATTGATCATCTGCAGCATCTCGGCGGCCTGCTCCTGCGCCTTGGCCAGGCTCACGCGCACGCGGCCCATCAGCGTGGCGAAGGAGCGGCCGGCACCCAGGTGCAGCAGACGCGTGCCGCGCGGGCCCTGCATCGCAGCGACCTCGGCGCGCAGGCCGTCGCTGCTCAGCGGGTCCAGCGCGCCCTTGAGCATCTTGGCCTGCACCGCGCGCAGGGCCTGCAGCCGCGCCATGCAGCGCTCGAACTCGTCGGATTCGTCCTTCACGCGCTCGAGCATCATGCGGATCTTGCCGCCGCTCTTGCCCTTGAGGCCGCGCAGCTCGAGCATCTCTTCGGCGTTCTGGCGGCGCCTGTCGGACAGCCGGCGGCTGGCGCCCTGGCGCAGCGTATCGAGCGTCAGGCTGGCCGCTTCGGCCAGCATCTCGCGCTGACGCGGCAGCAGGTTTGCCGACAGTGCCGCCTCCAGCGCCAGCAGGCGGCTGCGCGCCAGCATGTCGTGGTTGCGGTCCAGGCGCCCGGTGAGCGCGTCGCGCGCCGACAGCGGGAAGACACGGCCGACGTCGATTTCCAGCGTGCGCGCGGTATCGGCGCGCTGGGTCTCGATCTGGCGCTCCACTTCGGCCGCGGTGCTCAGCGGATCGACCAGCGTGTCGATCTTGTTCAGCACGACAAACCGCTCCAGCGCGCGGGCGCCGAGGTGGTCGTGCCATACCGACAGGTCGCTGCGCGTCACGCCCGCGTCTGCCGCCAGCAGGAAGACGATGGCGTGCGCCGAGGGCAGCAGGTTGAGCGTGAGTTCGGGCTCCGCGCCGATGGCGTTCAGGCCCGGCGTATCCAGCACCGACAGGCCCTTTTTCAGCAGTGGGTGCGGATAGTTGATGACCGCGTGCCGCCAGGCCGGGATGTCCACGCGCCCGTCCGGCAGGCGCGGCGGGTTGTCGGCGGGGTTCTCTTCGTCCCACAGGCCCAGCGCGCGTGCTTCTTCGACGGTCACACGGCGGGTGCGGGTCACTTCCGACATCGCCTGCGCCAGCGCGGGCGGATTGCCGGGGTCCAGGCGCACGCGGTTCCAGGGTTCGTCGCGGCCGCGCAGGTCGGCCAGCGTCAGGCCGCGCAGGCGGGTTTCGATCGGCAGCAGCGAGAGCTCGGGCTCGCGCTCGGGGTCCCAGGCCAGTTCCACCGGGCACATCGTCGTGCGGCCGGGTGTGGCCGGCAGGATGCGGCGGCCCGTGTCGGCAAAGAAGATGGCGTTGATGAGCTCGGACTTGCCGCGCGAAAACTCGGCCACGAAGGCCAGCCGCAGCCGGTCACTGGCCAGGCGTTCACGCAGGGCGGCAATCTGGCTGCGTTCGGCGTCGCCGACCAACTCGTGCTCGGTGAGCCAACGTCCCAGCTCCACGGCTGCGGCATCGACCCTTGCGCGCCATTGCGCCAGGGATTCGAGTCGATTCAGCAGCGATGCGCTCATGCGGAAGGTCCTGCGGTGGACAGGGCACGTGAAGCTCGGGCGGGTGATGCTAGCGCACCGCTCCCGTGCGCCCGGAAGGGTCGATACACCTGCTGACACATGACGGCGCCCGCTGGCGCCCGTTCCGGCCTGTCTGCGCGCGGCGCGGCGCGTGCCGCCTCAGCGCCGCTGGCAGCGCGGGCACCAGTAGGTCGAGCGCTGACCCTGCATGACGCGCCGGATCGCGCCGCCGCAGCGCACGCACGGCTGGCCCTCCCGACCGTAGACCGCCGCCTGGTGCTGGTAGGCGCCGTCCATGCCGTGGGCGTCCCGGAAGTCGCGCAGCGTGGTGCCGCCCAGCTCCAGGGCCTGGGCCAAGGTGGCGCGGATGGCCTCCAGCAGGCGCTGCGCACGCGGCCGGCTGATGCGCATGGCCGGCGTGGCCGGATGGATGCCGGCGCGGAACAGCGCCTCGCAGGCGTAGATATTTCCCGCACCCACGACGATGTCGCCTGCCAGCAACAACGGCTTGATCGCCGTGCGCCGCGCCTGGAGAGCCGCGTGAAAGCGCGCCGGATCCAGCTGCGGATCGAAAGGCTCCGCGCCCAGGCCAGCCAGTCGCGCCGCAGCCGGATGCGCCTCCAGCGAGTCCGACCAGATCACCGCGCCAAAGCGCCGGGGATCGTGCAGGCGCAGGCGGCCGCGATCGGTGAGCATCTCGAAGTGGTCGTGCACGCCGGCCGGCGGCAGATCGGCGCCGAACGAGAGCGACCCGGACATGCCCAGGTGCATCAGCAGGCCACCCGCGTCGTCGTCCGCGCAGCCCAGCCGCGGCCCGAGCGGCACCCACAGGTATTTGCCGCGCCGGCCGGTGTTGCCGACCCGGCGGCCGATCAGGCGGGCGGCTTCGCAACCCAGCGGCCAGCGCAGGGGCTTGCCCAGCTGCACCTCGCGAACGGTCGAACCTTCCAGCGCTGCCGCAATCGAACGGCGCGTCACTTCGACTTCGGGCAGTTCCGGCATGACCCATTATCATGATTCAGTGAAGCGCCAAACTCCGCAGACCGGCCGTGCCGGTCACCGACCCCGGTCTGCCCGGACGCTCCAGTCGATCGGCGGTTCGCTGCTGCTGACGCTGCTGTCCGCGACATGGCCGGCCACCGCACAGACCGCCGACAAGCCGCCCTCGGCCGAACGAGCGGCTGCGCCGGCTGCACGCGCACCGTCCGCACCGGTGGCGTCACTGGACGCGCTGCTGTTCTACCAGCTGCTCATCGGCGAATTGGAACTGCAGAACGGCCGCCCGGCTGTGGCTGTCGAAGTGCTGCTGGATGCAGCCCGGCGCTCACGCGACGAGGCGCTGTACCAGCGTGCCGTGGAGGTCGCGGTGCAGGCGCGCTCACCCGAGCAGGCCTTGGCGGCCGCGCGCGCCTGGCGCCTGGGCGCGCCCGATTCGCTGATGCCCTTGCGCTACCAGGTCCAGTTGCTGGCCGGCCTGGGCCGTACCGCGGATGCCGCGGAGCCGATCCGCAGCCTGCTGGCCCGCTCCAGCGCTGCCGAACGCACCAGCGTGATGGCCTCGTTGCCCCGCCTGCTGGTGCGTGGCGGCGAAGCCAAGGACGGCGCCGAGTTGCTTGAGCAGTTGCTGCAGCCCTACAGCGCAGGCGAGCAGCGCGAAGCCGCGCTGGTGTCCACCGGCCGCGGCTGGCTGCTGGCCGGCGACGACGCCAAGGCGCTGGCGCGGGCGCAAGAGGCGGCACGACTCGATCCGAAAGCCCCCGGCCCGGTTCTGCTGGCGCTCGAACTGCTGCCGCGGCAGCCCGCGGCCGAAGCGCTGGTGACCGCCGGCCTGAAGACGGCCGACGCCCGTGAGGGCACGCTGCGCATGGCCTATGCGCGTGTCCTGACACAACAGCAGCGCCTGGCGGACGCGGCCACGCAGCTCAGCGAACTCACCCGGCTGCAGCCCGAGCGTCCCGAACCCTGGCTCATGCTGGGCGCGGTGGAGCTGGAGCTCAAGCACGCCCCCGCGGCCGAAAAGGCGCTCGCGCGCTACCTCGAGGTGGCGCAGAAGCCGCGCCCCGATCGTGCCGAGGCCGACGATGCGGACGAACGCGCCGACGGCACCGTCCAGGCGCGGCTGATGCTGGCGCAGGCGGCCGAGATGCGCGGCGACTACGTAGCGGCGGAACGGCAGCTTGCGCAGATTGCCGATCCGGCCCGGCTGCTCGAGGTACAGAACCGCCGCGCCTCGATGCTCGTCAAGCAGGGCCGCTGGCAACAGGCACGCGAGTTGATCAGCAAGCAGCCCGAGCCCAGTGAACAGGCGGCGCGCGCCAAGGTGATGGCCGAAGCCCAGATCCTGCGCGAAGCCCGCCAGTGGGGCGAGGCGTTCACGCTGCTGTCCCGTGCGCAGGAGCGTTTTCCGCGCGACAGCGACCTGATCTACGAACAGGCGATGGCGGCCGAGAAGCTCAACCGCCTGGACGAGATGGAGCGTCTGCTGCGCCAGGTCATCGCCCTGAAGCCCGATCACCAGCACGCCTATAACGCGCTGGGTTATTCGCTCGCCGATCGCGGCCTGCGGCTGCCCGAGGCGCGCACGCTCATCGAGAAGGCACTGGCGCTGGCGCCGGGCGACCCGTTCATCACGGACAGCCTGGGCTGGCTGGAATTCCGCGCCGGACGGCACCAGGAAGCCCTGCGCCTGCTGCGGCAGGCCTATGGTTCGCGCCCGGACACCGAGATCGGCGCGCACCTGGGCGAAGTGCTGTGGACCGTGGGCGAACGCGACGAGGCGCGCCGCATCTGGAGCGACAGCCGCCGCAAGGACGCCAGCAACGAGGTGCTGCTCGAAACCCTCAAGCGCCTGAAGCCGGGGTCGTGAGCGCCAGCCTCGTGGGCAAGGGGTGGCACGCGTCCGTGCCGCGGCGGGTGCCGCTGTGGCTGACGGTCAGCGCCGCGCTGTTGCTGCTGACCAGCGGCTGCGCCACGCGCGTGGCCACACCGCTGCCCACGCTCAGCGGACGATTGGCCCTGCAGGTGGCCGGCGCCACGGCACGCGACGAGGCGCGCGGTTTCAGCGGCAATTTCGAGCTGCGCGGCGATGCGCAGCGGGGCAGCCTCGACCTCAGCGGCCCGCTGGGCGCGGGCGCTGTTCGCGCGCAATGGGCCGAAGGGCGCTATTCCTGGGACGACGGGCGCGGGCCCCAAGAGGCCGCCAGCCTCGATGCGCTGGCCCGCGACACGCTGGGGGAGGACCTCCCCCTGGCAGCCCTTTTCGACTGGCTGCGTGCGCGGCCCTGGCCGGGAGCGCCGGTGGCGCCGCGTGCCGATGGCGAACCGGGTTTCGATCAGCTGGGCTGGTCGATCGACACCTCGGGTGCCGCAGAAGGGCGGCTGGCGGCACTGCGCAGCCGGCCGCCACGCATCAGCCTGCGCATCCGGCTGGACGCACCACCCGCCCCTTGAGCCCGGAGGAACTCTCGCGTGACCCTGCAAGCCCTGACCGACATCCCGGCGCCTGCCAAGCTGAACCTGTTCCTTCACATCGTCGGCCGCCGCGCGGACGGCTATCACCTGCTCGAATCGGTCTTCGTGCTGATCGACTGGTGCGACACGCTGCACCTGGAACTGCGCCGCGACGGCCAGCTGCAGCGGCACGACCTGGGCGAGGTCCTGCCGCCCGACGACCTGTGCCTGCGCGCGGCGCGTGCACTGCAGACGGCCAGCGGCACGTCGCTGGGCGCGGACATCTCGATCGACAAGCGCGTGCCCTCGGGCGCGGGCATGGGCGGCGGCAGTTCCGATGCGGCCAGCGTGCTGCTGGCGCTGAACCGGCTGTGGGGCCTGCACTGGCCACGTGCGCGGCTGCTGCCGCTGGCCGAACGGCTGGGCGCGGACGTGCCGTTTTTCGTCCACGGCCGCCCGGCCTTTGTGCAGGGCATCGGCGAGCAGCTGGCCACGATCGACCTGCCGCCGCAGCGCTATGCGGTGGTCAAGCCGGCCGCGTCCATCGCCACGGCCAGCATCTTCGGCAGCCCGCTTCTGCGACGCGATACGCCATCGGTTATACTTTTGGGCTCTCTTGAGGACACAGCGGTCAACACCGGCGCAGCCGCCGGCCACGACGCCGCACGGTTTTCCGAGGATCGGCTCCAGGCCATCGTTGAAGGTTTCGGCCACAACGACCTGCAGCCCCCCGCGGAAGCCGCTTGCAGCGACGTCGCGCAGGCAGCCCGATGGCTGGAATCACGGTTCGGCAACAGCCGGATGACGGGTTCAGGCAGTGCGGTGTTCTCGAGGGTCGGTCCGGACGATCCCATCCCGGCGACATGGCCGCAAGACGGTGCCACGGCACTGCCAGGCGGTTGGGTGGGGCGGCTGTGCCGCAGTCTGTCGAGTCACCCGCTGGTCGACTGGGCAGATTGAGACGGTTTCAAGGGGGTCGGCGCAAGCCGGCAACCGGTGTAGGGGAGTCGCCAAGTTGGTAAAGGCATCGGATTTTGATTCCGACATGCGAGGGTTCGAGTCCTTCCTCCCCTGCCAAGACTTTCAGCGATAGCGGCCGCCGCGGCGCGGCGGCCGTGACTCATCCAGGCGCACGCTGCCCTTGCTCTCCCTGACGACCGTCGACCGCGAGACTCCCATGCTGTTCAACACCATGCTGTTCTCCGGCAACGCCAATCCGGTGTTGGCCAAGGAAATTGCGTCCAGCCTCGGCGTCGAACTGGGCAAGGCACACGTCGGGCGCTTCTCGGACGGCGAAGTCACGGTCGAGATCCAGCAGAACGTCCGCGCTCGCGACGTCTTCGTGATCCAGCCGACCTGCAGCCCCACGAACGAGAACCTGATGGAGCTGCTGATCATGGTCGATGCGCTCAAGCGTGCCAGCGCACGCCGCATCACCGCCGTGATCCCGTACTTCGGCTACGCCCGCCAGGACCGCCGGCCGCGCAGCACGCGCGTGCCCATCAGTGCCAAGGTCGTTGCCAACCTGCTGGAAACCGTCGGCGTCGAGCGTGTGCTCACGATGGACCTGCACGCCGACCAGATACAGGGCTTCTTCGACATCCCGGTCGACAACATCTAGGCCTCCCCGGTGCTGCTGTCGGACCTGTAGAACAAGAACTATCCCGAGCTCGTGGTCGTGTCGCCCGATGTGGGCGGCGTGGTGCGCGCCCGCGCGCTGGCCAAGCAGCTGGGCTGCGACCTGGCGATCATCGACAAGCGCCGCCCCAAGGCCAACGTCTCCGAGGTGATGCACGTCATCGGCGAGATCGAGAACCGCAACTGCGTGATCATGGACGACATGATCGACACCGCCGGCACGCTGGTCAAAGCGGCCGAGGTGCTCAAGGAGCGCGGCGCCGGCAAGGTCTACGCCTACTGCACGCACCCGGTCTTCTCGGGCCCGGCGATCGACCGCATCGGCAAGTCGCTGCTGGACGAGGTCGTCATCACCAACACCATCCCGTTGTCGGACGCGGCCAAGGCCTGCCGCAAGATCCGCCAGCTGTCGGTGGCCTTCCTGTTTGCCGAGACGATCCGCCGCATTTCCGACGGCGAATCGGTGACCTCGCTCTTCGCGGAGCAGAACAACAACTTCTGAGCGGAGACGCGCGCCGCGCATCTCCAACCCTTGAATTCAGCCGCCCATCGCGTCGCGACGGGCCTGAACCCGGCGGGCCCGTCTCGGTCCCGCCACTTCGACGCCTGGTCGCGGGCGTCTTCCCAACTGGAGTGACTCATGAAATTCACAGCTTTCGAGCGTAGCCTGCAGGGGACCGGAGCGAGCCGCCGCCTGCGCTACGCCGGCAAGGTGCCCGGTATCGTCTATGGCGCCGGCACGCCCACCACGATCGAACTCGATCACAACGCCCTGTTCTTCGCGCTGAAGAAAGAGGCCTTCCACTCGTCCATTCTCGAGATGGAACTGGCCGGCAACGTGCAGAAGGTGCTGCTGCGTGACTTCCAGATGCACCCCTGGAAACCGCAGGTCCTGCACGTGGACTTCCAGCGTGTCGACGAGACCACCCGCCTGCGCAAGAAGGTGCCGCTGCACTTCCAGGGCGAAGAAAACTCGCTGGCCGTGAAGACCGACAAGTGCCTGGTCAGCCACGTCTCGACCGAGCTCGAGATCGAGTGCCTGGCCTCGCAACTGCCCGAGTTCATCAACATCGAGCTGTCGGGCCTGGTCAAGGGCACCTCGCTGCACGTCAGCGACCTGAAGCTGCCCGAAGGCATCAAGGCCGTGCGCCACGGGACGCTGAACCCGGTGGTCGTGGCCGTGACCGTGCCGAAGGAAGAAGTCGAAGAAGTTGCGCCGACGGCCGTCGTGGCCCCGGCCGGCAAGACCCCGGGCAAGAAGAAGGACGAGAAGCAGAACAAGAAGTGACGGCGTGCCGCGGCCGCTTCGGCGTTCCGCGGTTCCCACCTTCGATGGTTCCTCCGCCGGAGGGACCCCTCGGACGGCCCCACAGCGTTGGGGCCGTTTTTCTTGGTCCGCCTGAATAATCGTGCCCATGATCAAGCTCATCGTCGGCCTGGGAAACCCCGGCCCGGAATACGAAGCCACGCGGCACAACGCCGGGTTCTGGTGGATCGAGGAGGCCGCCGACCGCCTGGGCGCGCGGCTGGTCGCCGAGCGGCCCTACTTCGGCCGGGTCGCGCGCGTGAACCGCCCTGCCGGCCCGCTGTGGCTGCTGCAGCCGCAGACCTACATGAACCTCTCGGGCAAGTCGGTGGCCCCGCTGGCGCGCTTCTTCAAGATCGCACCCGAAGAGATCCTGGTCGTGCACGACGAACTCGACCTGCCGCCGGGCCAGCTCAAGCTCAAGCAGGGCGGCGGACACGGCGGGCACAACGGCCTGCGCGACATCCACGCCCAACTGGGCAGCGCCGACTACTGGCGCCTGCGGCTGGGCATCGGCCACCCCGGCGTCAAGGCCGAAGTCGTCGACTACGTGCTGCGCAAGCCGCCGGCCGCCGAGCGCGAGGCCATCGAGAAGACGATCCTGGAGACGATGCCGGCGCTGGACCTGCTGATCGATGGCCCGATGGACCGCGCCATGATGAAGTTGCACGCCAAGCCGCCGCGGCCCAAGCCCCCGCGGCCGCCCGCGCCGCCGGCACCGACTGCGACCGATGCCCCGGCGTCGCCCGCCGCACCAGCGGCGAGACCCGCCGCGCCCGACTCGCCCACCACCCCTGCCACGCCCGCCAAGACCGACAAAGGAGACCCGACATGAACCTGCCACGCCTGATCACGAGCTTCGCGCTCGTCTGTGCGGCGGCCCACGCGGCCGCGGCCGCCGGGACGACGGTCTACCGCTGCGGGCCGGATGGCCGCAGCTACTCCGCCCAGCCGTGCAGTGGCGGCGTGCGGGTGGATGTCGCCGACGCCCGGCAGGACACCCAGCGCGCACACGCCCGTGACGTGGTCGCGCGCGACATGGCCTTGGCGAAAACCCTGCGCGACGAGCGTCGTGCGCGTGAAGCCGCGCACCCGAAGCTGGCCGCCGGCATCCTGTCGCGCCGCGACGATCTCAGCGCCAAAGGCGCCCACGAGGTGGCGCTCAAGAAGAAGGGCCGCCACGCAGATGACGCCGAAGGCGCGAAGCCGAGCGCGTCAGGGTCGCAACACCGGCGCTCGTCTCGTGTCACGCCGCGCGACCCCCGCGTGACCTACGAGATCCGTCTGCCCAAGCCGCCAAAGCCCAAAGCCGCGTCGCCGAAGTCCCGCGTCAAGGCTTGACCTCAGCCACGGCGCCGGTCAGGCGCTCGTACTTGGCCTGCAACTCTTCGCGCGATTCGACGCGGTCCGGACGCACCGGGATGCAGGCCACGGGGCACAGCTGCACACACTGCGGTTCGGCGAAGTGGCCCACGCATTCGGTGCAGCGATCCGGGTCGATCTGGTAGATCTCCGGCCCCATCGAGATCGCCTCGTTCGGGCACTCCGGCTCGCACACGTCACAGTTGATGCATTCGTCGGTGATCCACAGGGCCATCGGTGTTCGGCGCGCCTCGTTCAGGCCTGCTGCACGCTGTCGGAAGTGACACGGTCTTGCAGGCGCCGCAGCACCGACGGTGCCACGAACTTGGAGACATCACCGCCCAAGGTGGCAATCTCGCGCACGAAGGTGCCGCTGACGAACTGGAACTGGTCGCTGGGCGTCATGAAGACGGTCTCGACTTCCGGCATCAGTTGCCGGTTCATACCGGCCATCTGGAATTCGTATTCGAAGTCGCTCACCGCGCGCAGGCCGCGAATGACGACCTTGGCGCCGGCATCCACGACGAAGTTGCGCAGCAGGCCGCGGAAGGCCATGACCTCGACATTGCCGTAGGGCCGCGCGATTTCCTGGGCCATCTCCAGCCGCTCGGCGATGGTGAACATCGTGCGCTTGTGATGCCCGGCCGCGACGGCCAGGATCAGCCGGTCGAAGAGGCTGGCCGCGCGGCGCATCAGGTCCGCGTGCCCCAGTGTCATGGGGTCGAAGGTGCCGGGGTAGACGGCGGTCATGGGCGTTCGTTGGGTCACGGGGTGCTCCTGTGCCTGCCAGACGGCGGGGCAACCGGGTGTCAGTGTATGCGGCGGCGCTGGCAGCGGCTATTCGCCGGTGCGCTGCAGCAAATGGGCGTGGACCGCACCGGCCTTGAGGTGGCGGTGCAGCGACCACTGCGGCGCGAGTGCCTGCAGCGGCTGCGCGGACTCGGCGTAGACAAAGCCGCCTGGCACCACGGACTGCGCGGCGGCCGCCAGGCTGGCATCGAGCACGCCCGAGCCATAAGGCGGATCGAGAAAGACCAGCTCCAGGCTCGCCAGCGGCCAGTGACGCAACACGGCCAGGCCGTCGCCGGGCCGCACCTGGACGGTGGCCTCCGCCTTCAGGCGCAGCCGCAGGGCCTGCAGGCTGGCCACGAGCGTCGAATCGCGCTCCACCAGGGTCACGCTCGCGGCGCCGCGTGAGGCGGCCTCCAGGCCCAGCGCGCCGGTGCCGGCATAGGCATCGAGACAGCGCCAGCCGCCCAGGTCCTGGCCCAGCCAGTTGAACAGCGTTTCGCGCACGCGGTCGGGCGTGGGGCGCAGGCCAGGCCGATCCGGCACCGGCAGCTTCGTGCGCTTCCATTGGCCGCCGATCAGCCGAACCTCACCCGGCAGCCGCGGCTTCATTGCCGCACCGGGATGCCGTCGCGGGCCAGCAGCGCCTTGGCCTGCGCCACCGTGAAGGTGCCGTAATGGAAGATGCTGGCGGCCAGCACGGCGTCGGCGCCGCCGATGCGGATGCCTTCGGACAGGTGTTCGAGCGTGCCCACGCCGCCGGAGGCGATCACCGGCACCGGCACCGCGTCGCTGACCGCGCGCGTGAGTTCGAGGTCGAAGCCGATCTTCGTGCCGTCGCGGTCCATGCTGGTCAGCAGGATCTCGCCGGCGCCGAATTCAGCCATCTGGCGCGCCCAGCTCACGGCGTCCAGCCCGACGTTCTTGCGGCCGCCGTGCGTGTACACGTCCCAGCCCGCGCCGCGTGCGGCCAGGTCGTCGCCCTGGCGCTTCTTGGCGTCGATGGCCACGACGATGCACTGCGCGCCGTATTTGTCCGAAGCGTCGCGGATGACCTGCGGGTTGGCCACCGCGGCGGAATTGAAGCTGACCTTGTCCGCGCCGGCATTGAGCAGGCGCCGGACGTCCTCGACGCTGCGCACGCCGCCGCCCACCGTCAGCGGAATGAACACCTGCGAGGCGACGGCCTCGATGATGTGCAGGATCAGGTCGCGCCCGTCGCTCGTGGCGGTGATGTCCAGGAAGGTCAGTTCGTCGGCGCCTTGTTCGTTGTAGCGCGCGGCGATCTCCACCGGGTCACCGGCATCGCGCAGTTCGACGAAATTGACGCCCTTGACGACACGGCCGCCTGTGACGTCCAGGCAGGGAATGATGCGTTTGGCCAGCATGCCCCGAGCATACCCAAGGCGCGAGGCCCGCCAGGCCGTTGAGGCGTCGGCGCGCGAGCCCCGCGGGTCGTGACATTCGGCGCCCTTTTGCCCGTCGAATCGTGAATTTGCCGCACGGGCGGCACGCCTAAGCTGCCGGCTCAACCCCGCCTACACGCCTCGACGCGCGCCTGTCCCATGAACCCGAATGCCCGTTTTCCCCTGCCTTCCACCCTGTACCGCACGCTGATGGCCCTGGCCGCCGCACTGTCCACCGGATGCGGCGGTGGCGGCAGCAGCGGCACCGAGACGACGCCGGTGACCGGGCCCCAGGTCACGTCGATCACCACCGCCACGCCGCGCTACGGCCAGCCGCTGCTCGTCACGTTGCAGGGTACGGAGCTGGACGCGGACGTCGGCCTGTCCTCGGCCGGCTGTTCGGGCATGACACGCAGCACGACCGCGCCCACCGCCAGCACCGCCACCACGGCCTACTACACCTGCACGGTCAAGGCGATGGGCGAACAAAGCCTGGCCGCCGTGCGCAGCAGCACCGGCGCGAGCCTGCGCACGCAGACCTACAGCGTGCCGGCACCACAGGTGACGATGAGCGTGAGCAACGGCTCGACGGTTGCCGGCGACTTCGTGATGACACTCGCGCCCGACAAGACACCCGCCACGGTCGACAACTTCCTGGGCTACGTGAACAGCGGCTTCTACGACGGCACGGTGTTCCACCGCGTCATCAAGGGCTTCGTCGTGCAGGGCGGTGGCTTTCTGCCCGACGGCGCGCAAAAGCCAGCCACATCGGGCCCGATCGCCCTGGAAGTCGGCAAGGGACTGAGCAACGTGCAATGGTCGGTGGCCATGGCGCGCACCAGCGTGCTGGACTCGGCCACCACGCAGTTCTTCGTGAACACCGTGGACAACGTGGCGCTGGATACCGCCAGCGGCGGCTACGCGGTCTTTGGCAGCGTCACCACAAACTCGGCGCTGGTCGCGGCGATCGAAAACGTGCCCTGCACCTCGCCGAGCTCGGGCTTCTGCGTTCCCGATACGCCGGTGGTCATTTCCTCGGCACGACAGACCCGTTGAGTTCGTCGGCGCGGCGCTGCGCGAGGGTGAAGTCCAGCGCGCCAGAGTAGATCGATCGACCGCAGATCACACCGTCGACACCTTCGCCCTGCACGGCGCAGAGCTGCTCGATATCGGCCAGGCCCGACAGGCCGCCGGAGGCGATCACCGGAATCGTCAGCGCCTGCGCGAGCTTCACCGTGGCCTCGATGTTGATGCCGGTGAGCATGCCGTCGCGGCCGATGTCGGTGTAGATGACCGACTCGACGCCGTAGTCCTCGAACTTCTTCGCCAGGTCCACGACCTCGTGGCCGGTGAGCTTGCTCCAGCCGTCGGTGGCCACCTTGCCGTCCTTGGCGTCCAGGCCGACGATGATGTGCCCGCCAAACGCCGTGCAGGCATCGTGCAGGAAGCCGGGGTTCTTCACCGCAGCGGTGCCGATGATCACGTAGCTGATGCCGTCGTCGAGGTAGCGCTCGATGGTGTCCAGGTCGCGGATGCCGCCGCCCAGCTGCACGGGGATCTGGTCGCCCACCTCGCGCAGGATGGCTTTCACCGCGCCTTCGTTGACCGGTTTGCCCGCGAAGGCGCCGTTCAAATCGACGAGGTGCAGCCGCCGCGCGCCGGCGTCGAGCCAGCGTCGCGCCATCGCGGCCGGATCGTCTCCGAAAGTGGTGGACACGTTCATGTCACCCTGTTGCAGGCGGACGCAATGTCCGTCCTTCAGGTCGATGGCCGGAATCAGCAGCATGGCTCGGGGGGAGCGTGGTGGAGGAAGGGGGGCGGCCGGGAAGCGCGACAGCTGACGGCGGTGGTCCGCAGCGCCCGTGTCACGGATTCCAGGTCAGGAAATTCCGGTACAGGGCCAGACCGTGGTCGGCGCTCTTCTCGGGGTGAAACTGCGTCGCAAAAATATTATCCCGTGCCAAGGCGCAGGTAAAGCGCCCGCCGTAATCGGCATGGCCGGCGATGTGGCGGCCGTCCAGCGGATCGGCATAGTAGCTGTGCACGAAATAGAACCACGCCCCGTCGGGCACGCCGGCCCAGATGGGGTGCGGGTTCTGGAAGACCTCGTTCCAGCCCATCTGCGGCACCTTGAAACGGCTGCCGTCGGGTTGCAGGCGGCCTTCGAGCTGGAATCGCTTCACGCGCCCGGGCAGCAGGCCCAGGCCCGGCGTGTCCTGCTCCTCGCTGTGCTCCAGCAGCATCTGCATGCCCACACACACACCCATCAGCGGCTTGTGCGCGGCCGCGTGCAGCACAGCTTCCGGCAGGCCGGAGTCGCGCAGCTCGCGCATGCAGTCGCGCATCGCGCCCTGCCCCGGCAACACGATGCGCTCGGCGGCATAGACCTCTTCCGGGTTGGACGTGACGATCACCTTCACGTCGGAAAAACGCGCCACATGGGCCACGGCCTGCGACACCGAGCGCAGGTTGCCCATGCCGTAATCGACGACGGCGACGCTGCGGGTCATTGGGGCCTCGCGGATGCGCCAGCGGCCTTCACAGGCTGCCCTTGGTCGACGGAATCATGCCGGCCGAACGCGGGTCGGGCGTCAACGCCATGCGCAGCGCGCGGCCGAAGGCCTTGAACATGGTCTCGCACTGGTGGTGCGCGTTCGTGCCCTTCAGGTTGTCGATGTGCATCGTCACGCCCGCATGGTTGACGAAGCCCTGGAAGAACTCGAAGGCCAGCTGCGTGTCGAAGCCGCCGATGGCACCCGCCGTGAAGGCCACGTCCATGTGCAGCCCGGGCCGGCCCGACAGGTCGACCACCACGCGCGACAAGGCCTCGTCCAGCGGCACGTAGCTGTGGCCGTATCGCGTCAGGCCGACCTTGTCGCCGGCCGCGCGGGCCACCGCCATGCCCAGCGTGATGCCCACGTCTTCCACCGTGTGGTGGCCGTCGATGTGCAGGTCGCCGGTGGCTTCGATGTCCAGGTCGATCAGCCCGTGCCGCGCGATCTGGTCGAGCATGTGGTCGAAGAAGCCGATGCCGGTGGACAGCCGGGCCGCGCCGGTGCCATCGAGATCGATACGCACGCGGATCTGCGTTTCCTTGGTGTCGCGGCGGATGTCGGCGGTGCGCGCCATCAGCAGGTCCTCCGGGCTGTCGATCCAGCCATGCAGGCGACCGTGGGTGTCGGCGCGGGGCCAGGGCGTGGCATGCGGTTCATCCTACAGGCTCGCTTTCAGGGCTTCGATCATCTGGACATTTTCCGTCGGTGTGCCCACGGTCAGGCGCAGGCAGTTCGCCAGCAGCGGATGCAGGCCGGACACGTTTTTCACCAGCACGCCCCGTTCGCGCATGCCGGCAAAGATGCGGGCGGCATCGGGCACACGCGCCAGGATCATGTTGGCCTGGCTCGGGAAGGGCCGCACGCCGGGCAAGGCGGCCAGTTGCGGCTGCAGTGCATCGCGCTCGCGGCGGATCTCCGCGGCCTGTTCGGCATACGCGTCGGCATGTTCGATGGCAAACAGGCCCGCCTCGGCATTGAGCACGCTGACGTTGAACGGCGGCCGCAGCTTGTCGAGCTGGCCGATCAGCGCGGTGCGGCCGATCAGGTAGCCGATGCGCACACCGGCCAGGCCGAACTTGCTCATGGTGCGCATCACCAGCACATGCGGGTAGCGCTGCAGCCAGGGCATCGAGTCGCGCGAGGCAAAGGGCTGGTAGGCCTCGTCCATCACCACCAGGCCGCCCACGCGGGCCATGGCCTGGATGCAGGCTTCGATGACCTCGGCGTCCCAGAGGTTGGCCGTCGGGTTGTTCGGGTAGGCGAGGTACAGGACCGCGGGCTTCTCGGTCTCGATGGCCGCCAGCATCGCCGGGGCGTCGAGCTCGAAGTCCGGCGTCAGCGGAATGCCCACGAAGCGGATGCCCTGCAGCGTCGCCGACATCGCGTACATCACGAAGCCCGGCAGCGGCGCCATGAACACCGCACCCGGCAGGTCGCAGGCCAGGCTGACCAGGCTGATCAGCTCGTCGCTGCCGTTGCCCAGCATCAGCTCGCAGTCGTCGGGCACGCCGGCAAAGCGCTTGAGTGCCAGCCGCAGTTCCTCGTTGCGCTCGGCGGGATAGCGGTTGATCGCCACCGCACCCAGCCGCTCGCCCAGCGCGCGCTGCAGGTGCGCGGGCAGCCGGTAGGGGTTCTCCATCGTGTCCAGCTTGACGAAGCCCGCGCTGGGCTGGACGGCATAGGCGTGCATGCCCTGGATGTCCTGGCGGATCACGCGGCGCATCGTGGCGGCAAGGTCGATGGTCATGGCTGCGGCTTCGTCGTGGAGGGATTCAGGCGGAATTCCGCGGCGCGGGCGTGCGCCTGCAGGCCTTCACCGTAGGCCAGCTCGGCCGCGATGGGGCCCAGCTGCTGCGCGCCGGCTTCGCTGACCTCGATCAGGCTGCTGCGCTTCTGGAAATCGTAGACACCCAGCGGCGAGCTGAAACGCGCGGTGCCGGACGTGGGCAGCACGTGGTTGGGGCCGGCGCAGTAGTCACCCAGGCTCTCGCTGGTGAAGGCGCCCAGGAAGATCGCCCCCGCATGCCGCAGCAGCGGCTCCCAGCGGTGCGGGTCGCGCGAGCTGACTTCCAGGTGCTCGGGCGCGATGCGGTTGCTGATGGCGCAGGCTTCTTCCATCGAGGCGGTGCGGATCAGCGCGCCGCGGCCTTCGAGCGAGGCGCGGATCACGTCGCGCCGCGGCATGTCGGGCAACAGGCGGTCGATCGCCGCTTGGACCTGGTCGATGTAGGCCGCATCGGGACACAGCAGAATGCTCTGCGCCATCTCGTCGTGTTCGGCCTGGCTGAACAGGTCCATCGCCACCCAGTCGGCCGGCGTCGTGCCGTCGGCCAGCACGAGGATTTCGCTGGGGCCCGCGATCATGTCGATGCCGACCTGGCCGAAGACACGCCGCTTGGCGCTGGCCACGTAGGCATTGCCGGGGCCGGTGATCTTGTCCACGCGCGGCACGGTGGCGGTGCCGTAGGCCAGCGCGCCGACGGCCTGCGCACCGCCGATCGTGAACACGCGGTGCACACCGGCCACGCAGGCAGCGGCCAGCACCAGCGGGTTGCGCTCACCGCGCGCGGCGGGGCCCGCGCCCTTGTCGCGCACGGGCGTGGGCACGACCATCACGATTTCCGGCACGCCGGCCACCTGCGCCGGAATGGCATTCATCAGCACGCTGGACGGATAGGCCGCCTTGCCGCCGGGCACGTAGATGCCCACGCGGTCCAGCGGCGTGACCTTCTGACCCAGCAGCGTACCGTCGTCGTCGCGGTACCGCCAGCTCAGCCCGCAGGCCTCGAGCTGCCGCGCGTGGTAGCGGCGCACACGGTCGGCGGCCTGCTCCAGCGCCGCACGCTGCGCGGGTGAGATGGCGTCCAGCGCGGCCTTCAGCTCGGCCGCGCCGATTTCCAGCGCCGCCACCGAATCCGCCTGCACACCGTCGAAGCGCGCGGTGTATTCCAGCACCGCGGCATCGCCACGCTGCTGCACATCCGCCAGGATGTCGGCCACGCGCTGCTCGATGGCCGCATCCGTCTCGGCCGACCAGTGCAGCACACGCTTGAATTCCGCCTCGAAGGACGGCGCCGCCGTGTCCAGGTGGCGGATGGCCACGGGGCTCACGCGGGGCTCCCCTGCGCCGTGCGCGCGTCCACCGCCTGCTCGAAGGCGTCGATGAGCGCGCGGATCGGCTCGCGCTTGAGCTTCAGCGCGGCCTGGTTGACCACCAGGCGCGAGCTGATGTCCATGATGTGTTCGACCTCGACGAGATGGTTCGCCTTCAGCGTGGACCCCGTCGAGACCAGGTCGACGATGGCGTCGGCCAGTCCCGTCAGCGGCGCCAGCTCCATCGAGCCGTAGAGCTTGATGAGGTCGACGTGCACGCCCTTGTCACTGAAGTGCTGGCGCGCGATGCCGGTGTATTTGGTGGCCACGCGCAGGCGCGAACCCTTGCGCACGGCAGCGGCGTAGTCGAAATCGCTGCGCACCGCCACGCTCACGCGGCATTTGGCGATCTTCAGGTCCAGCGGCCGGTACAAGCCGTCGTCGCTGTGTTCGAGCAGCGTGTCCAGGCCCGCCACGCCCAGGTCGGCGCCGCCGTACTGCACGTAGGTGGGCACGTCGGTGGCGCGCACGAGGACCACGCGCACGTCCTCGCGGTTGGTCGGCAGGATGAGCTTGCGGCTCTTCTCGGGGTCTTCGGTGACCTCGATGCCGGCGGCGCGCAGCAGCGGCAGGGTCTCGTCGAAGATGCGGCCCTTGGACAGCGCGAGCGTGATCATGCCGGCCTCCGGAGGCTGCCGGTGGGTTCGAACGTTGGGGTGCTGATGTTCATGAGCCGTCGAGTGAGCAGTGTGAGGACTGCGGCTCGAAACAGGTGGCTTGCGGGAACTCGCCGGGCACGGCGCGCGGGCCACCCGCAGCGCGCCGCGGGCGGGTGTCAGCGGTGGTGGTGCAGACCCTGGGCGCCAGGCACGGCAGCCGCTTCGGGCGTCGCGGCAAATTCGGCGGGGGTCAGAGTCTTCATGGACAGGGCGTGGATCTGCTCGTGCATTCTATCGCCCAGTGCCGCATACACCCGCTGGTGGCGCCGCACACGCGGCAGCCCTTCGAATTCGGCCGACACGATGGTGGCGAAGAAATGCCGGCCGTCGCCTTCGACGTCCAGGTGGTCGCAGGCCATGCCCGCGGCGATGTAGTCGCGGACTTCCTGGGGCGTGGGATCGGCTGCCATGGCGTGATTATCGGCCAGGCGTCACGACCGGATCTTGTATCCGGTCTTCAGCAGGTGCAGCGCGATGGTGGCCACGACCAGGAAACTGCTGCCCACCACCGCCAGGCTGATCCACGGCGAGATGTCGCTGACGCCGAAGAAGCCGTGGCGGAAGCCGTCGATCATGTAGAAAAACGGGTTCAGGCTGCTGACGGTCTGCCAGAACGGCGGCAGCGAATGCACCGAATAGAACACGCCCGACAGGAAGGTCATGGGCATCACGATGAAATTCTGGAAGGCCGCGAGCTGGTCGAATTTCTCGGCCCACAGCCCGGCGATCAGGCCCAGCGTGCCCAGCATGGCGGCACCCAGCGCGGCAAAGATGACGATCCACCACGGTTGCGCCAACGCCGGCGGCGCAAACCACACGGTCACCAGCATCACACCCGCACCCACGGTCAGGCCGCGCACGATGGACGCGCCCACGTAGGCGACGAACCACGACAGGTGCGACAGCGGCGTGACCAGCAGGAAGACCAGGTTGCCGGTGATCTTGCTCTGGATCAGCGAACTGGAGCTGTTGGCAAAGCTGTTCTGCAGCACGCTCATCATCACCAGGCCCGGGATCAGGAAGCTGGTGTAGCGCACACCCGGGTAGACCTGCACATGGTCCTCGAGCACGTGGCCGAAGATCAGCAGGTACAGCACCGCCGTCAGCACCGGCGCCGCCACGGTCTGGAAAGCCACCTTCCAGAAGCGCAGCACTTCCTTGCGGAACAGGGTGCCGGCGCCGGCCAGGCTCGTGGCGCTCATCGGGATGCTCCTGCGCCGGACATGATTTCGAGAAAGACGTCTTCCAGGTCGGCGCGGCCGATCTCGAGGTCTTCGACCTTCACGCCGGCGGCACGCAGCGTGGCCAGCAGCGATTCCACTTCTTCGGCGTCGTGCGCCTTGAGCTGCACGATGCGGCCGGTCACGCGCGATTGCGCGGACACGCTGGCGGGCAGCGCGTCGTCGGTCTTGAAACGCAGCATGGTGCTGGCCCTGCCGGCCAGCAGCGCCGACGTGCGGTCCAGCGCCACGACGCGGCCTTGCTTGAGCATGGCGATGCGGCCGCACAGGGCCTCGGCCTCTTCGAGGTAATGCGTGGTCAGCAGCACCGTGTGCCCTTCGCGGTTCAGGCGCGCGATGAAACGCCACAGTGTCTGGCGCAGTTCGACGTCCACGCCAGCGGTCGGTTCGTCCAGCACGATCACGGGCGGCCGGTGCACCAGGGCCTGCGCCACGAGCACGCGGCGCTTCATGCCGCCGGACAGCTGCCGCATGTTGGCCTGTGCCTTGTCGGCCAGGCCCAGTTCGGCCAGCACCTCGTCGATCCACGCGTCGTTGCCGGTGACGCCGAAGTAGCCGCTCTGGATGCGCAGCGTCTCGCGCACGCTGAAGAAGGGGTCGAAGACCAGCTCCTGCGGGACGATGCCCAGCGCCTTGCGCGCCGCTGCGTAATCGTCGACGACATCGTGGCCCATCACCGTGACGTGGCCCTCTGTGGCACGCGCCAAGCCGGCCAGGATGCTGATCAGCGTCGTCTTGCCCGCGCCGTTGGGGCCCAGCAGGCCGAAGAATTCGCCCGGCTCGATCGCGAACGAGACGTCGTCGAGCGCGCGCAATCGGCCACGGGCTCCGGTGTACGTCTTGCCGACGTGGCTGAACTCGATGGCTGACATCGGCGGCGATTGTAGAGAGGCCCCTGCGCGGTCAGAATGCGCGGGCCATGTCTGCCGAAAAGAAGCGACCGCGCCGCACCGCCGAGCGCATCCTGGAGGTCACGCTCGACCTCTTCAACCGCTTCGGCGAGCCCAATGTCAGCACCACGCTGATCTCCGCCGAGCTCAACATCAGTCCGGGCAACCTGTACTACCACTACCCGGCCAAGGACGAGCTGATCAACTCGCTCTTCGACCGCTACGAACGTTCGCTGGACGAATTGCTGCGCGCCGCCGATGGTGTGCGCCACATCGAAGACGCCTGGCTGTTCTTCCACATGCTGTTCGAGTTGATCTGGCAGTACCGCTTCTTGTACCGCGACCTCAACGACCTGCTGAGCAAGAACCGGCGCCTGGAAACGCATTTCCAGTTCGTGCTGAAGAACAAGAGCAAGGCCGTGAGCGAGCTGCTCGCCGGCCTGGGGCTGGGTGGCGCCGTGCGCATGGATTCGCGCGAAGCCGCGCCGGTGGCCACGGCCATGGTCGTGGTGCTGACCTACTGGCTGAGCTTCGAATACGTGCGCGACCCTCGCCATGCGCTGGAGCCCGCCAGCGCGGGCGCGGCGCTGGCGCGCGGCGCGTTCCACACGCTCAGCCTGCTGATGCCTTACCTGGATGCCGCCTCGCGCAACCACCTGCATACGCTGGTGGGCGCCTACGCCGAAGGCTGAGCCCGCGCGCCGCAAGCGCACGCGCACGCGGCAGCGGTGTCAGCCGCCAGCGCGCGGCGTCACTTCATGAAGCCCGGCAGCCACATGGACAGCACCGGGAACTCGAGCATGATGAACAGCGCCACGGCCAGCATCAGGACGAAGATCCAGACGCCGCGGAAGATCTGCTTCAGCGGCACGTTCTTGAGCAGCGTATTGAGCACGAAGAGATTCATGCCCACCGGCGGCGAGATCAGGCCGATCTGCACCACCAGCACGATCAGCACGCCGAACCAGACGGGATCGAAGCCCAGCCCGGTGACGATCGGGAAGAAGACCGGGATGGTCAGCAGCACCATCGACAGCTCTTCCATGATCGTGCCCAGCACCACGTAGATCAGCATCATCGCGCCGACCACCATCACCGGCGAGAAGCCCTGATGCAGGATCCATTCCTTCAGGTCGCTGGGCATCGACGTGAAGTTGACGAAGCTGGAGAAGATGGTCGCCGCGATCAGAATGGTGAACAGCATGGCCGTCGTGCGGGCGCTCTCGACCAGCACGCTCAGCAGCACACGCAGGGTCAGCGCACGCCGGGCCAGCGCAAAGAAGAAGGCACCGGACGCCCCGATGCCCGCGCCTTCGGTGGCCGTGAAGACACCGCCGTAGATGCCGCCCAGCACCACCACAACCAGCAGCACCACGCCCCAGATGTCACGCAGCGCGCGCCAGCGCTCGCCCCAGCTCGAACGCACACCGGCCGGACCGGCGTTCGGGTCCTTCCAGGTGATCCATGCGATGCCGGCCATCAGCAGCAGCACGCAGATCAGGCCCGGGATGACACCGGCCGCGAACAGCTTGCCGATGTTCGTCTCGGTCACGATGCCGTAGATGACCATGATGGTCGACGGCGGGATCATGATGCCCAGCGTGCCGGCCGATGCGATGACACCTGTGCTCAGGTAGTCCGCATAGCCCAATCGCTTCATCGGCGGGTAGGCCACCTTGGCCATGGTCGCCGCCGTGGCGATCGACGAGCCGCAAATGGCGCCAAAACCGGCGCAGGCGATCACCGTCGCATGCGCAAGCCCGCCACGCACATGGCCGATGAAGGCATTGGCGGCGCGGAACAGCTCGTGCGCCAGGCCGGCACGGGCCACGAAATTGCCCATCAGGACGAACAGTGGCACCACGCTGAGCGTGTACGCGAAGCCTGTGTCGTAGACGACCTGCGCGGCACTGGCCGCCGTGGCCGGCCAGCCGCGCATCAGCCCCAGTCCGACAAAGCCCACAAAGCCCATGGCGAAGGCCAGCGGCACGCGCAGCAGCGCCAGCGCGAATACCGATGCAAATGCCACCAGAGATTCGGTCACGGCTGCGGCTCCCCGCCTTCGACGCCGGAATGGTGGTGCGCGACGGGGTGCAGGATCAGCAAGGCATGCACACAGGCCGCGACGCCGCACAGCACGCTCATCACGTGCACGAAGTAACCCAGGCGCAGGCCCAGCTGGGCCGTCACGTCACCGTACTCCATCATCGCGCTGCCCTTGTCCCACATCAGCCAGGCGACGCCGGCCAGCGCCAGCATGCAGAACAGATCCACGACGGCCTGCTGCACACGCCGCACGCCGGCGGGCAGGTACGCATCCAGTGAATCGAAGACCACATGCTCGCCCTGCAGCGACACCAGTGGCAGGGCTGCGAAGATGACGATGACCATCAGCAGCTCGGTCAGCTCGAGCGAACCGGGCACCGAATGGTCGAACAGCTTGCGGCCGCCGACGTCCACGAGCGTCAGCCCCATGATGGCGAAAAGCGCCACCGCGGAGAGCACCCCGCAGGCGGCGCCGAGCCACCTTCGCAGCGCCGCGTCGGTCACTGGAGCTTGGCGATGTCAGCGCGCAGGTCGGCCAGCACCTTCTTGGGATTCTTCAGGCCCTTGGCTTCAGCTGCCTTCGCCCAGGCGTCGGTCAGGCTGGCCGTGCGCTCGTTGATGGCCTTGACGAAGGCCGCGTCGGCCTTGGTGAACTGCACGCCGTTGGCCTGCATGAAGGCCAGGCCGCGGCGATCGACCTTGTCCCAGCCCTTGCCCATCATGCGTGCGGCGTATTCGCCGCTCATGCTGTCGATGGCCTTCTTGACGTCGGCAGGCAGGCCGTCGTAACGGGCCTGGTTCATCATGAAGACGAAGCTGGTGTTGTACAGGCCGCCCGGGAACTGCGTGGCGTACTTGACCGTCTTGTCGAGCTTGAAGCTTTCGACGCTCTCGGCCGGGAACAGCGTGCCGTCCATGACGCCGGTCGACAGCAGCTCATAGCTTTCCGGGGCCGGCTTGAGCGTGACGTTCATGCCCAGCGCCTTGCTGATCTCGTTGACCATGCCGCCGCCGACACGGAACTTCAGGCCGTCCAGGTCCTGCACCTTGGCGATAGGCCGCTTCGTGTTCAGCACGAGGCCGGGGCCGTGCGTGAAGACGGCAATCACTTTCACGCCCTTGTGCTCTTCGGCGATGGCGGGGTTCTTGTCGTAGGCGCGCTGGAAGGCCACCGACGATGCCTCGGAGCTGTCACCCATGAAGGGCATCTCGGCCATCTGCGTGGTGATGAACCGGCCCGGCGTGTAGCCGTGCACGGTGAACGACAGATCGGTCAGGCCGTTGCGGACCGCATCGAAGGTGGCGGGCGCGCCGGCCACCGCACGCGGCAGCACATTGCACTTGATCTTGCCGGGGACCTTCTCGGCCAGGGCCTCGCACCATTCCTTCTGCGACATCGTCAGCGTGTGCGAGGGCGGCACCCACGACGACAGCGTGAGGGTGGTCTGCGCCGCGGCGAACACCGGGCTGGCGGCCACGCCAGCAAGCACGCTGTAGCGGGCCAGGCGATGCATGAATCGGGACATTGAAGTGCTCCTGAAAATCGGCAAGAGGGGCTGGATGCGTGGTGGACGCGGCCCGGTAAGGTCAGAGGCGAATTTTCCCGGTCCGTTCAGGGCGGGGATCCCCTCGTTTTCCTTGATGGGATTCTGGTACACGTCAGCGCGGCGTCAGTGCGGCATCTGCTGCCGGCCGCGCCGGGCGAGCCCGCCATAACGCCCCGAATGCGGGGCCCTGGCTCACGGGGTCCGCGCCAGCAGCGGCCGATCCCGGACCTACGATGGCTGCGGATTCACGAAGGGAGATTCGGTGTCCTTGCATCAGAACCCAACCGTCGACACCACCGGCAGCCAGGGCGTCCGGGACGGCTCTGCGGGCGTGACGCGCCTGCTGGAACCCGCCATCCGCGAGGCCCTGCGCGAAGCCGTCTCACGGCTCGACGATGCCGAAGCCGCTGGGCGGCCCGCCGAGCGGGCCATGGCCCTGAGCGCCGTGGCGGCCTGCTACCGCGCCATGGGCGCCTGGGGCGCCGCCGAGGACGCCTTGCGCCAGGCGCTGGGCCAGGCGCGACTGGCCCGCAATACCGATCTGTTGATCGACGTGCTGTGCGATCAGGCCGACACGGCCTGCGGTCTGGCCGACAGCCTGCACGCCTACGAACCTGCCGGCGCACGTGCGGCGCGCGACCGCGCGCGCGACGAGGCCTTCGAAGCGGCTTCGCTGGCCCACCGGGCGGCCGACCGCACACGTGAGGCCGGCATCCTGCTGCGCATCAGCGATGTGCTGAACCGCTGTGGCGACCACGACGACGCCGCCTGGCTGCAGGGCCGCGCCGTCACGCTGATGGCCCGCTGAGCGGGCCAGCTTGCGCGGCGCCGGCTCGCGGGGCCCAAATGTCGCCGCCCCAACCATCGATCGCCTGCAAGCGCAGGCGATGGCGGGCAGCCGGCTCGTCAGCCCCGAACGCGGCGGCGCCGGGCCGCCCAGCCGACGGCGGCAAGGCCCAGACCCATCAAGGCCCAGGTCTGCGGCTCCGGTATCGGCGAGGTGACACCGCCTGAACCGCCGCCCGCGGTGGCGACGGATTCGACGAAACGGATCTGGTCGAGGTCATACGCAAAGGGCGATCCGGCAAAGCCGCCGGCATAGAACTCCAGCCCCACGACCTGGTCCAGCTGGCATACACCACCCCCGGACCCCTGGCACTGCATCGAAGCCAGCGGCGCGACGACGTCGCCCACCGCACCGGCCAGCGCAAACGAGCGCAGGAACACGTCGCCATCGCGGTCCTGCAGCGCCAGCAACAAATTGCCGCGGCCCGAGCCGGAGCCGAGAACCTGCAGCGCCGCAAAGCGGCTGACATCCGTGGGCGTCGTGAACCCGTAGCTGACGTTCATGTACGAAAACTCGTCGCCCCCGGCGTGCCGCAGTTGCAGCACGCCCGGCACGCCGACGTTGTCCAGACTCACGGCCGCGCCGGCAACAGTGGCCCACGAAAAGTAGCGCACCTGGTCGCCGTTTCCGTCCGCGGCATTGATGCCGGGCGCGGCCGTCGACCCGAAGCCGTGCGTCGTCGCGCGTTGCTGCGTCACGCCGAGATCGAAGCCGTCGACCACCCTGTCGGCAGCCGCCGCCACGCCGCAGACCGACAGCAACGCCGCCACGCCCCACGCCATTCCGGATTGCCTCATGACCCCTCCTCGCGGTTGTGCCGCGAGGCGGGGACTGCTCACCCGCAGAACCTTGGCCGTGCCACGACAACGCGGATCGTAACCAGTTGTATCACGTCCGTCACGCGGAACCCGGCCTATGCGCCCGGCGCGGCACACGGGACACGCCGGACCGGGCAGGCCGGCAGGGACGCTCAGACGCCGGCCGGCACCGCGCTGCGGGCCAGCACACCCGCCAGCGCCACGCCGGTGTGGCTGCCGCTGCTGACCACCGACTCCGGTGAGCCGGCGATGACCAGATGGCCACCCGCATCACCGCCTTCGGGACCCAGGTCGATGACCCAGTCGGCTTCGGCGATCACATCCAGGTCGTGTTCGATGACGACCACGCTGTGGCCACCGTCGACCAGCCGATGCAGCACGCGGATGAGCCGCTCGACATCGGCCATGTGCAGCCCGACGGTCGGCTCGTCCAGCACGTACAGCGTGCGCGGCGCACGGTTGCCGCGCCGTGTGACGTCGTCGCGCACCTTGCTCAGCTCGGTCACCAGCTTGATGCGCTGCGCCTCGCCGCCGGACAGCGTCGGCGAGGGCTGGCCCAGCGTCAGGTAGCCCAGGCCCACGTCCTTGAGCAGCTGCAGCGGGTGCGCGATCGCCGGCATGCTGGCGAAGAAGTCGACGGCCTCGTCGACCTCCATCTGCAGCACCTCACCGATGCTGCGGCCGCGCCAGGTCACCGCCAGCGTCTCGGGGTTGAAACGCGCGCCGTGGCACACGTCGCAGGGCACCTTCACGTCCGGCAGGAAGCTCATCTCGATGGTCTTCATGCCCTGGCCTTCGCAGCCGGGGCAACGGCCATCGCCGGTGTTGAAGCTGAAGCGCGCGGCGGCATAACCCCGCGCCTTCGCCTCCA
This sequence comes from Pseudomonadota bacterium, assembly GCA_963205115.1. Taxonomy (GTDB): domain Bacteria; phylum Pseudomonadota; class Gammaproteobacteria; order Burkholderiales; family Burkholderiaceae_C; genus Rubrivivax. The sequence goes on from CAUJHV010000004.1 coordinate 87,894, forward strand.
GGGTCTCCGTGAAGAGCTTGCGGATCTGGTCCCAGAAGCCGATGTAGGTGGCCGGGCAGGAGCGCGGGGTCTTGCCGATGGGCGTCTGGTCGACTTCCAGCACACGGTCGATGCCCTCGAATCCTTCGAGGCCGGAACAGCCCTGCCAGCGACGTCCGCCGCCCAGCGCCTGGACGACGTTCGCCAGCAGCACGTCGCGCGCAAAGCTGCTCTTGCCCGAGCCGGACACGCCGGTCACGGCCACCAGCCGGCCCAGCGGCACGTCCACGTCCAGCTGCTTCAGGTTGTGCAGCTGGGCGCCGCGCACGCGCAGATGGGGTGCATCTGCGCTGACCGCACGCCGCGCCTGCAGCGGATGGATCAAGGGATGGGCCAGCAGCCGGCCCGTCACGCTGTTTGGCGAGCGCATCAGCGCCGCGACATCACCCTGCGCGACGACCTCGCCGCCGCGGCGTCCGGCACCCGGGCCGATGTCGATCACGTGCTCCGCATGGCGGATGGTGTCCTCGTCGTGTTCGACCACCACCAGCGTATTGCCCTTGGCGCCCAGGCGGTGCAGCGCCTTCAGCAGCACCGCGTTGTCGCGCGGATGCAGGCCGATGGTCGGCTCGTCCAACACGTAGCACACACCCTGCAGGTTGCTGCCGAGCTGCGCGGCCAGGCGGATGCGCTGGGCCTCGCCGCCGGACAGCGTCGGCGCGGCGCGGTCCAGCGTCAGATAGCCCAGGCCGACCTCTTCGAGAAACTCCAGCCGGTTGCGGATCTCGGTGACCACGTCACGCGAGATCTCCGCGTCGCGGCCCGTGAGCATCAGCGATTCGACCCAGCGGCGCGTGTCACGCACCGACAGCTGTGCCACCGAGGCGATCGAGCGGCCGTCGAAATCGATGGCCCTCGAGGTCGCGTTCAGGCGCGTGCCGTGGCAATCGGGGCAGGCCTCGTCGGCCACGCCTTCGACATCCGGCTCCTCGGACGGGAAGCTCATCTCCCGGCCCTTGTTGTCGTCGTCGCGCACGCTGTCGTCGTAGGCCTTGCGCTGCTCGCGGGTCAGCCGCAGGCCCGTGCCGACGCAGCTGGTGCACCAGCCGTGTTTGCTGTTGTAGCTGAACATGCGCGGGTCGAGTTCCGGGTAGCTCGTGCCGCACACCGGGCAGGCGCGCTTGGTCGAGAAGACCTTGACCGCGCCGATGCCGGCCGTCGAATCGCCCGTTTCCATCGCCAGGGCCAGGCCGTCCAGCGGGTGCAGCAGGTGCAGCACACCCTTGCCGAGTTCCAGCGTGCGCGCCAGTGCACTGCGCAGTTCGGCTTCGTGTTCGGGCGCCACGACCAGATCGGCCACCGGCAGTTCGAGCGTGTGTTCCTTGAAACGGTCGATGCGCGGAAAGGGGTCGAGCTTGAGGAACTCGCCGTCCACGCGCAGGTGGGTGTGACCACGCGCCTTGGCCCAGCGCGCGAGGTCGGTGTAGACACCCTTGCGGTTGACCACCAGCGGCGCCAGCAGGCCCACGTGCTGCCCGCGGTGGTCGCGCAGCAGCTGTGCGGCGATGCTCTCGGCGCTTTGCGGGCGCACCTCGGCGCCGTCGTGGATGCAGTGCTGCAGACCCAGCTTCACCCACAGCAGGCGCATGAAATGCCAGACCTCGGTGGTCGTGGCCACCGTGCTCTTGCGCCCGCCGCGCGACAGCCGCTGCTCGATGGCCACGGTCGGCGGGATGCCGCGCACGGCATCGACCTCGGGTCGGCCCGCCGGTTGCACGATGCTGCGCGCGTAAGCGTTGAGGCTCTCGAGATAACGCCGCGGGCCTTCGTTGAAGAGGATGTCGAAGGCCAGCGTGCTCTTGCCCGATCCGGACACGCCGGTCACCACGCTGAACTTGCCGCGCGGGATGTTCACGCTCATCGACTTCAGGTTGTGCTCGCGTGCGTTGACGATCTGGATCTGCTCGTCGTCCTCGCCCGCCGGCCGGCGCGCCCAGGCCGCGGGCTTCTCGCGCACCTGCTGGCCGAGGCTGCCGTCGTAGTCGCGCAGGGCCGCACCGGTGTGCGAGCTGGCATGCGCGCGCAGGTCGTCCGGCGTGCCGCAACAGACCACTTCGCCGCCGGCTTCGCCGCCCTCAGGGCCGAGATCGACGATCCAGTCGGCCGCGCGAATCACATCGAGGTTGTGCTCGATGACAAACAGCGAGTGCCCCGCATCGAGCAGCTTGCGCAGCGCGCGCATCAGCTTGGCGATGTCGTCGAAGTGCAGGCCCGTGGTCGGTTCGTCGAAGAGGAACAATGTGCCCTTCTTGGCCACACGCTGCAGGGGAGAAGTCGCCGCGTCCGCCAGGAAACCGGCCAGTTTCAGGCGCTGCGCCTCGCCGCCGCTGAGCGTGGGCACCGGCTGGCCCAGGCGCACATATTCCAGGCCCACATCGACGATGGGCTGCAGCTTGGCGACGACCTCGCGGTCTTCGCGGAAGAGCTGCACAGCCTCGCTGACGGTGAGCTCCAGCACGTCGGAAATGCTCAGCTGGCGCGGCCCGCGCACCAGCTTGACATCGCGGATCTCCACGCGGAATCGCGTGCCGTCGCAATCCGGGCAGCGCAGGTAGACGTCGGAGAGAAACTGCATCTCGACGTGTTCGAAACCCGAGCCGCCGCAGGTCGGGCAGCGCCCGTCGCCCGCATTGAAGCTGAACATGCCGGCCGTGTAGCTGCGCTCGATGGCCAGCGGCGCACCCGCAAACAGCTTGCGGATCTCGTCGAAGGCACCGACATAACTCGCCGGGTTGCTGCGCGCGGTCTTGCCGATGGGGCTCTGGTCGACGAAAACCGCATCGGCCAGCCAATCCGCGCCCAGCAGGCGTTCGTGCGCGCCGGGTGTCTCGGTGGCCTTGCCGAAATGACGGGCCAGCGCGGGATACAGCACATCCTGCATCAGCGTGCTCTTGCCCGATCCCGACACACCGGTGATGCACACCAGGCGCTGCAGCGGAAACTCCACCGTCACACCCTGCAGGTTGTGCTCGGTGGCGCCTTCGAGCACGAGCTTGGGCGTCGAAGCCTCGACCGGACGCCGCAGCCCGATGCCCACCGTCTTGCGCGCGCCGAGATAGGCACCGGTCAGCGTGTCGGCCCTGCGCGCCTCGTCCGGCGTGCCATCGAAGACGATCTGCCCGCCACGTTCGCCCGGTCCGGGCCCCATGTCGATCAGCCGGTCGGCGGCCAGCATCACGGCCGGGTCGTGTTCGACAACCACCAGCGTGTTGCCTGCATCGCGCAGGCGGTGCATGGCCTGCACGATGCGGTTCATGTCGCGCGGGTGCAGACCGATGCTGGGCTCGTCCAGCACGAACATCGTGTTGACCAGCGAGGTGCCCAGCGCCGTCGTCAGGTTGATGCGCTGCACCTCGCCGCCGCTGAGTGTGCGGCTCTGGCGGTCCAGCGTGAGATAGCCCAGGCCGACATCGCACAGGTATTTCAGGCGCGTGCGCACCTCGTCGAGCAGCAGCTTCAATGCCTCGTCGAGCATCGACGTGGCCAGGACCAGGCCGTCGAAGAAGCGCCGCATGCGCTCGATCGACAGCTGCATCAGGTCGTGCAGGTGCAGCCCCGGCAAGGCCTCGAGTTGCTCGCGTGACCATGCCGTGCCGACAGGCAGGAATCGCCGAGCAGGCGGCAGCACGGCGTCGGCATCGGCCGCGCTACCGATGCGCCACAGCAGCGCTTCCGTCTTCAGCCGTGCGCCGCCGCAGGCCGTGCAGGGCGTGTAGCTGCGGTACTTCGACAAGAGCACGCGGATGTGCATCTTGTAGGCCTTGCTCTCCAGGTAGCCGAAGAAGCGGCGCACGCCGTACCACTGCTTGTTCCACTGGCCGCTCCAGTGCGGCGAACCTTCGACCACCCACTCGCGCTGTGCGGCCGTGAGCTGGTTCCACGACGTGTCACGCGGGATGCCGGCTTCGCCGGCATGGCGCATCAGGTCGTCCTGGCATTCGGCCCAGGCGGGTGTCTGCAGCGGCTTGATCGCGCCGTTGCGCAAGGTCTTGCGGTGGTCGGGAATGACCAGGCCCAGGTCCACGCCGATCACGCGGCCGAAGCCGCGGCAGGTGTCGCAGGCACCGAAGGCCGAATTGAAACTGAACAGCGCTGGCTGCGGATCGGCATAGCGCCGGTCGCTCTCGGGGCAGTGCAGGCCGGTGGACCAGCGCCACAGCGTCTGCCCATCGCCCACGTGCACACTGAGCCGGCCGCCGCCGCGCCGCAGCGCCAGCTCGATGGCCTCCATCACGCGCACTTTCTCGGCACCCGACAGCCGGAAGCGGTCCGCCACAACGTCCAGGATCCTGCGGTCGCCCTCGATGCGCTCGGCCTGCACCCGCGTGAAGCCGCTGGCCGCCAGCCATTGCTCCTGCTGCTCGGCGGTCGTGTCGGCCGGCAGTTGCACCGGGAAGCTCAGCACCAGGCGCGGATCCGCGGTGTCCGGCGACGCGGCGAGCGCGGCCACGCGCGCCTGCAGATCGGCCAGGATGGTCTCCGGCGTGTCGTGCCGCACCGGCAGGGCTGTCTGTTGGTCGAACAGCTGGGCCGCACGCGCGAACAGCAGCTTCAGGTGGTCGTTCAGCTCGGTCATCGTGCCGACCGTGCTGCGGCTGGTGCGCACCGGGTTGGTCTGGTCGATGGCGATGGCCGGCGGCACGCCGTCGACCTTGTCGACGGCCGGGCGGTCCATGCGGTCGAGAAACTGCCGCGCATAGGCGCTGAAGGTCTCGACGTAGCGCCGCTGGCCTTCGGCGTAGAGCGTGTCGAACACCAGGCTGGACTTGCCCGAACCGCTGGGCCCGGTGACCACGGTCATCTCGCCTGTGCGGATGTCCAGGTCCAGATTCTTGAGGTTGTGCTGCCGCGCACCCCGGATACGGATCAGACCGGTGCTCATGGTGCGGGTAGAGGGGGTTTGGGCAAGGTGAAACCGCCCATTCTAGGGACGGCGGCAGGGTGGTCCAGTGAGCGCCACGGCCCGTCCGTCGAACGGATCTGCCGCTTCGCCTTCAGCGGTGGATCGGCAGGCTCAGGCGGAACCAGGCACCGCGCAGCGCGCCATTGCCGGCGATCAGCGAACCGCCCATGCCGTGCGCCAGCGCCGCGCACACCGGCAAGCTGAACGGTCCCTCGCGACCCGGCGCATCGGGATCGGCGGGCAGCAGCAGGCGCTCGAGTTCGGTGTCGGTCCAACCAGGGCCCGTGTCGCGGATCGTCAAGCTGGCCCACTCGCCGAGCGCCGCGGCGGTGAGTTCGATCTGGCGCTCGGAAACGGGCACATGCGTCAGGTTCTTCAGAACCGCACTGAACAGGCCGTGGAAGACACGGTCCAAGGCCACGGGTTCGGCGTCGACCAGGCTGACCTCGGCCGGCACCGACAGCGTGACGACGGCACCCAGGCGCTCGAGTTCAGGCGCCTGCAGCTCCAGCAGGTCGCGCAAGGCATCCTCCCAGGCCACCGCCTGGAGATGGCCGTCGAGTCCGGGCTCCGCGGCGGCGGCCTGCATCCGCCCGATCAACTCGACCGCATGACGTGAACGCCGCGCGGCCTGGTCGATGGCGCCGCGCGCCACCACCAGTTCGGGCGGCTCGGGCTCCACCGCGGTGGACCAGCGCGTGGTCGGGCCGCCCGGCACGAGCCGCGGTTCGCCGCCCTGCCAGGCCACCGGGTCCGGCCACGAAGCCGGCACGCCATCCCGCCGGCGCCACTCGCTCCCGGCGGGCAGTTCCGCCAGCTGCGCGCGCCGCGCCCACCACCCATGAAGCCAGAACGCCAGGCAGGCCGCACCCAGTGCCCATGCCAGCATGCTGGACAGCGGCAGCGACAGCCAGCTGAAACCGCGTGTGGCGACGAAGTCGAAGGGCAGGCTGTCCGCGGCCAGACGCTGACGGAACTGGAACTGCCAGGTACTGGCTTCGTCCGCGCGGCCACTGCCGCCCAGCAGCACACGCTCGCTGGCGGTCTGCTCGATCCAGACGCGTGTGGGTCCTTCGCCAATCAGCGCGACCTCGCGATCCGGCAGCAAGCGCTTGAGGTCGATCTGCACGGCAAAGCTCGTCGGCTCGGCCCAGCGCACGATCCAGTAGCGGCCCGCCGGCCAATCGATCACCGCGGGCGGCACGGAGCCTGCGCCGCTGCGCGATAGGGCTTCGGCTGCTGCCAGGGCCTCGCGCTGCGGGCCGTTCCAGCCGCTGACGGGGTCGCGTCGCTGGACGCGCACAACATCGGGGTACAGGTTGGCCAGACGCTGTTCAGCGCCGGCGCGGCCTTCGCCCGCAGCCGGCTGAAGCAAGGCCAGCGTGGCCAGCAGGGTCTCCTGGCGCCGGGCCTGCTCGCTCAAGGCCCGATGCGCCGCCCGGGCATCGCCATCGAAGGCCGCGCGCGCCTGTTCCAGCGTCCCCTGACCGATCACGATGCAGCCGGCGACCGTCACGGCCAGCCAGAGCAGGAAGGGAATCAGGACACGCACGCGAGGGGTGGACATGCGACCCATTCTGCATCCGGCCGACCCCCCTGCCCAGGGGTGTCAACCACCAGCCAGAAAGCGCTCGACAATCGCGATCTGATCGGGCGTATTCAGTGCGGGTGCATGGCCGCATCCAGGGATTTCGACGACCACGGCACGCGGGCCGCGCTGGCGCATCGCGTCAGCGGTCTCGCGCAGCAGCAGGTCGGACTCCGCGCCGCGCAGGCATAACACGGGCAAGTCCAGCGTGTCCCACGCCGTCCACAGTTCGTAGTCGTCGGGATAGTGGATGAACTGCTGCACCATCGCCGGGTCGTAGTGCGGCGTCACGCGCCCGTCCGGCAGCCGCCGCACGGAGGTCTCCGTCAGGCGCCGCCACTGCGCATCACTGAGCCAGCCAAACGGCTTGTAGACGGTGCGGAAATAGGCCTCGAGCTCGCCGACGGTATCAAAGGCGGCTGGGCTGCCGGCATAGGTGCGGATGCGCTCGATGGCCGAGCGCGCCAGGCTCGGGCCGTTGTCGTTGAGGACCAGGCGCTCGATGCGCCCGCGCAACGGACCCGCCGCCGCCAGCGTGCCGATGGCTCCGCCCATCGAGGTGCCCAGCCAGCTGCAGCGCTCGATGCCCAGCGCATCGAGCAAGGCGGTGGCCTGCTGCACGTAGAAACCCAGGTGGTACTCGGCCTGCGGCTGCGGGCTCCACTGGCTCAGGCCGCGCCCCAGCGTGTCCGGACAGATCACACGCCAGCGCCGGCTGAGGTGCCGGGCGATGTCGTCCATGTCGCGCCCGGTGCGTGCCAGGCCGTGCCAGGCGATCAGTGTGTCCTGGCCGCTGTCGCCCCACTCGACATAGTGGATTTCACGGCCGCAGAGCTTGACGTACTGCGAGCGCGGATCGTTCGGTGTTTCGGTGCTCATCGGGTCATGTCCTGGACTTCAGACTCAGCGCACGCAGGCGGCCCACGACCCCGGTCGGGAAGTGGTAGACCGACAGCACGAACAGCAGGCCCAGCCACAGCAGCCAGCGGTCCGGGGTCAGGACGGCGGCCAGCAGCGGGATGCCCTCGACGGCACCGTTGGCCAGCTTCAGCAGATCCTGCAGGTAGTTCTGCGCCATCACGAAAAGCACACTGCCGACGATGGCGCCGTAGAGCGTGCCCATGCCGCCAATGACGACGATCAGCAGCACGTCCAGCATGATCTCGAAGCTCATCGTCGTCTCGGGGCCGGTGTACCGCAGCCACAGCGCCAGCAGCGCGCCGGCCAGCGTGGCGACGGCGGCCGACAGCACATTGCTGAGCGTGCGGTAGACCACCACGCGGTAGCCGATGGCCTCGGCGCGGAAGTCGTTCTCGCGGATGGCCTGCAGCACGCGCCCGAACGGTGAGTTCACGACGCGCAGCAGCATCAGGAAGACCAACGCAACCACCACGAACAGAACCCAGTACGTGATGTGGCGGCCGTCGAAACCGAAGGCCCATTCGAAGCCCGGCGAGAGCCACTCGGGGTTCTTGAAGGTCAGGCCGTCTTCGCCGCCGGTGAAGTCCGACAGCTGCGAGGCCAGCGTCTGGAATGCAGCCGCCACCGCCAGCGTGATCATCGCGAAGAAGATCGCCTTCACGCGCAGGCTGAACAGGCCGATCAGCAGCGACAGCAGCAGCGACGCCACCAGCGCCAGCGCCACGCCGATCAGCACGCTGCCCACCGTCGGGCCGAGCCGCGTCGCGGCGATGGCCACGCCGTAGGCGCCGATGCCGAAAAACATCGTGTGCGCGAAGCTGACGATGCCGGTGTAACCCAGCAGCAGGTCGTAGCTGGCCACCAGCAGGATGAAGACCAGCATCTTGGCCGCCACACCGAGCGCCTTGCTGCCGGGGAAGAGAAACGGCGCCAGCGCCAGGCCCAGGACGATGAGCACCAGAGCCGCCGCCAGGAAGCGGTTGCGCGGCAGGTCGTGGGAGAGCAGTCGGATCATCATCTGCTCCGTCAGCGGTTGGTTACCGGGTACAGCCCGCGCGGGCGCCACAGCAGCACCGCCACCATCAGCCCGATATTCGAGAACAGCGCGACCTTGGGCGCGAGGAAGCCGGTGTAGTTGGCCATCATCCCGACCATCAGCGCGCCGACGAAGCAGCCCAGCGTGCTGCCCAGCCCGCCGATGATGATGACGATGAACAGCAGGATGTTGACCTGCGAGCCGATCTGCGGCGTGACCATCTGCTGGTACAGGCCCCACAGCACGCCGCCCAGCCCGGCCAGCGCGGAGCCGGCGACGAAGACACCCACGAACAGCCGCCGGATGCGGTAGCCCAGGCTCTCGACCATCTCGCGGTCCTGCACGCCCGCGCGGATCAGGAGGCCGATCTTCGTGCGGTTAAGCGTCCACAGCAGCGCGACGAAGACCACCAGGCCGACCAGCACCGCCATCACGCGGTATTTCTCGATCGCTGCATCGCCGAAGACGAAGGCCCCGCGCAGCGAATCGGGCAGCGGCAGCGGGCGCTGCTCCGGTCCCCAGATCACCTTGATGAGCTCTTCGCCGACGATCGCGCCGCCCATGGTGATCAGGATCTGCTTGAGGTGCTGGCCATAGACCGGCCGCACCGCGAATCGCTCGAAGGCCACGCCCACGAGTCCGGCGGCCAGCATCGCGGCCAGCATGGCCAGCGCGATCGCCGCGAGATTCGAGCCCAGGTCAGGCGCGCCGGCCAGACCCGGCAGCGCACCCATCACGCTGACCGCGACGAAGGCCCCCGCGGCGATGAACACGCCGTGGCCGAAATTCAGCACGTCCATCAGGCCGAAGACCAAGGTCAGGCCCGAGGCGATGATGAAGACGATCAGGCCCATGGCCAGGCCGGCGAAGGTCAGGGTGACCCAGGTCGAGGTGCTGCCCACCAGCGGCCAGGCCAGCAGCGCCAGCGCGCCCAGCAGCATCAGCGGCCGGGCATCGAACTGGGCCTTGGGCACGGCCGCCGGCGCGGGCGCCGAGGCCGAGGTGGTGGACGACGGCTCGCTCATTGGTGTGCTCCCAGTGACAGCCCGAGCAGCCGGTGCTGCAGGGCCTCGTCCTCGACCAGTTCGGCCATGCGGCCGCGATGCACCACGCGCCCGTTGTCCATCACGGCGACGCTGTCGCCCAGGGCCTTGGCCATGTTGAAGTTCTGCTCGACGAGCAGGATGGTCGTGCGCTGCGCACGCAGCTCGCGCAGGCAGGCCACGAGGTTGTGGATGATCGACGGCGCCAGGCCCTTGCTGGGCTCGTCGATGAGGATGAGTTCGCGCGGCTCGACGATGGCACGCGCCACGGCCAGCATCTGCTTCTGGCCGCCGGAGAGCTTTCCGGCCGGATGCAGCCAGAAGGTCTTCATCGGCGGGAAGAAGCCGAAGATCCACTCCAGCCGCTGCGTATCGATGGCCTCGGCGTTGCGCGCCGAACGCGCGGCCAGCACGAGGTTCTCCTTGACCGTCAGGTCGGTGAAGATGCCCATGTTCTCGGGCACGTAGGCCACGCCGGACGCGGCAATGTCGGGCGTGGCGTCGCGCTCGATCGCGCGGCCCTTGTACTGCACCGTGCCCTGGCTGGCTGGCCACAGGCCCATCACGGTGCGCAGCGTGGTGGTCTTGCCCGCGCCATTGCGGCCCAGCAGCACCGTGACTTCGCCGGCCGGCACCTGCAGGTCGACGCCGTGCAGGATGTGGTACGCGCCGATGTGCGTGTGCACGCCGCGCAATTCAAGCAGCGCCTCAGTCAGGTGCTGCCTCCACGGTGCCGCCGCCGAGATAGGCCTGCTGGACGATGGGCGAGGCGATCACGGCGGCCGGTTCGCCGTCGGCCACCAGTCGGCCGTTGACCAGCACGACGATGCGGTCGGAGAGTTCGCGCACCACGTCCATCTTGTGCTCCACCAGCAGGATGCAGCGGTCCTGGCGCGACTTCAGCGCGCGGATCAGGTCCAGCACCACGGGCACCTCGTCCACGCTCATGCCGGCCGTGGGTTCGTCGAACATGTAGATCTGCGGATCCAGCGCCATCAGCATCGCCACCTCGAGCTTGCGCTGGTCGCCATGCGGCAATGAAGCGGCCGTCTGCGCCGCCTTGTCCTGCAGGCGCACGGCGTCCAGCAGCGAATGCGCTTCGGCGATCCAGTCCTTGCGGTCGAGCCACACGCGCAGCAGGTCGATGCCCGCCCGGCCACGGCCCTGTTCGCGCGCCTGCACGGCCAGCCGCACGTTCTCCTGCACCGTGAGGTTGGGGAACAGCTGCGTGAGCTGGAAGGCACGTCCCAGGCCCTTGCGCGTGCGCAGGGGCGCCGGCAGGGCCGTGATGTCCTCTCCGCGCAGAAGCACCGCGCCCTCGCTGGCCGGCAACTGGCCGGACACGAGGTTGAAGAAGGTTGTCTTGCCTGCGCCGTTAGGGCCGACGATGGACGTCAGCGTGCCCGGCGCAAAGCGGCAGGAGACGTGGTCCACCGCCACGTGGCCGCCGAAGCGGATGGTGAGGTCCCGGGTTTCGAGCATGTGCAATTCCGCGCGCAGGCAACGGGGGATCGATCCGGCGATGCGACCAGCGCGGCGCCACGGAAGTCGTCTTCCGAAGCGCAGCCCGCCCGTGCATCGATGCAGAAGCCGGCGGCGCGCCACGCAGGGCGCCCGCCGGTGTCCGGCCGCTCCGCGGGCGGCACGAAGCCGCCTTCAGGAGCCGCGCCAGGGCCTCACTTCTTGTTGCGGATGGGCACGTTCATCTGCTCGGCCTTGATGACCTGAACGAGCTCGGGCACACCCCAGGCGAAGGCCGGATCCACCTTGATCTTGAAATGGAACATGTCCTGCATGGCCTGGTGATCTTCCTTGCGGAAGGTCATCTTGCCCTTGGGCGTATCGAAGCTCATGCCTTCCATCGCGGCGATCAGCTTGTCGGTACCGGTGTCGCCCTTGGTCTTCTTCAGCGCCTCGACCACCGCGATGCCGGCGCTCATGCCACCGGCGGTGAAGAAGTCCGGCGGGGTCTTGAACTTGCTGTAGTGGTTGGCCACCAGCCACTCGTTGGCCGCATTCTTCGGGATGCCGAAGTAGTAGTAGATCGAGCCTTCCATGCCCGGGAACTGCTTGTACGCGGCCATGGCCGGCAGGATGTTGCCGCCGGTGGCGATCTCGATGCCATAACGCTTCAGATCCAGATCGGCGATCTTGAACGGGTTCGCGGCGCCAGCCCAGTTGATGAAGATGACCTTGCGGCCGGGCAGATCCTTGAGCTTGTCGATGATGCGCTGCGCGCCGGCGGTGAAGTCGGTCGTCGCCGCGGGCAGGTATTCCTCGTGCACGATCTTGGCGGACTTGATCGACTCCTTGAAGGCCTTGACGAAGTCACGGCCGAAGGCGTAGTCCTGCGCCAGCGTGGCGATCGAGACGCCTGACTTGTCCAGCGCGACGGCGTTGCTGATGGCGTCCTGGCTGCTGTTGCGGCCGGTGCGGAAGATGTACTTGTTCCACTTGTCGCCGGTGATGCTGTCGGCCACGGCGGGCTCGACCAGCAGCAACTTCTTGTATTCCTCGGCCACCGGCAGCATGGCCAGCGCGACGCCGGAGCTGGTGGTGCCCACGGCCAGGTCGACCTTGTCGTCGCCATAGGCCTGCGACAGCAGGTTCTTGCCCAGGTCGGGCTTGCCCTGGTCGTCCTTCTCGATGACGACGATCTTCTTGCCGCCCACCGCCATCGTGCCGCCGGTGGCGTACTCCAGACCCATCATGAAGCCCACGGCCGATTGCTTGGCGTAGGCTTCGAAAGCACCCGTCTTGCCCATGATGTGGGCGACGCGGATCTCATTCTTGTTCTGCGCCAAGGCCGGCAGGGCGATTAGGCCGGCGGCGGCCATCGACAGCGTCAGACCGGTGGCCAGCGCCTGGCGGCGGGGGGTGCGTGCGCGTGAATCCATGGGAAAGTCTCCTGGTGTGTTCGAAAAGCAGACAGGGCGAGAGTGTCGCCGCTACCGGTGCATGGGCCGTGCCATGTGAGCGATTTCACGGGTTAACCCCGATTCTTGACCCGCCGCCCAGGCAGACCTGGCCCGACATCGGCCGGTCGACCGACCCACGCCCAGCCACGGCCTACCGTCAACTGCCTGATTTTCATACACATGCCTGACTTCCAAACGCCCGCGCTCCAGCCCGGCGCGGCGTGGGTGCCGTCGGGCTCAGCGGCCCGTGTGGCCCGCCGCTGCGGCTGCCAGCAACAGCGGCACCAGCGCTTGCGGCTCGCTGACCATCGGGCAGTGTCCGGTGGCCAGTTCGTGGATGGTCCAGCCCGGCTGCTCGCGCACGCGGCGACGCATGGCGTCGATCGTCGGGTAGGCCGGCGAGGTGCAGTCGATGAAGGTCCGCGGCACACGCGCCCAGCGCTCGCCGTCGAAATGCAGCGGCACGCGGTACATGGCAAAAGGATGCGGCACCTGTCGGCGCATCACCCAGTCGCGGTCCTCGGCCTGCAGGCCAAAACCGTCCGGATCGGGCGGCGGCAAGGCGCCGTCGTTTGCACGTGCGGCCGCCAGGCGGGCTTCGACGATCTCGGGCGGGTGTCCCGTGCCCCAGCCCTCGCCCGGCACCGGCACCATCGCGTCCACATACACCAGGTGCCGCAGCCGGCCATCACCGCGTGCCAGCAGCGCATCGGCCGCACCGGTGACCACCATGCCGCCGTAGCTGTGGCCGACCAGCACGATGTCGCGCAGCTCCTCGGCATCGATCAGCGCCAGCACGTCGCGCACGTGGTCGTCCAGCGTGATGTCCGGCCGCCGCAGGTGCGCGCGTTCGCCGTCGCCGGTGAGTGTCACGGCGTGCACCTCGTGGCCCGCGGCACGCAGCGGGCCCAGCACACGTCGCCAGATCCAGGCGCCGCCCCAGGCGCCGTGGACCAGCACGAGGGGTGGCAGCGACTGAGCGCGGGCAAGGGCGGGCGTGGAAACGTTCATGCAGCGTTCTCCAGTTCGGGGTAGCGCGCCAGGCGGTCGTACAGCGCGGCGCGCGACATGCCCAGCATCCGGGCCGCCGCCACGCGGTTGCCCTGCGTGGCGCGCAGCGCGGCGGCGATGGCGCGCCGCTCGACTTCCGCCACCTGCTCGGCCAGCGGCCGCAGCCGGTCGTCGGCGACGCGCGCCGGCGAGGCCTGCCCATCGTTCGCCTGCGCCTGCAAGGCAGGGAAATGGCGCGGGCCCAGCAGCAGGTCATCGGTCATCAGCGCGGCCTGCTCCAGCACGTTGCGCAGCTCGCGGATATTGCCGGGCCAGGTCTGGCGCGCCATCAGTTCCAGCGCATCGGGTGCCAGCGAACGTGCTGGCAGGCCACTGCGCCGCGCGATGTCGTCCAGCAGCACCTCGGCCAGTGGCTCCAGGTCGGTCAGGCGCTCGCGCAGCGGCGGCACACGGATGGGCAGCACGTGCAGGCGATAGAAGAGGTCGGCGCGGAAGCGGCCTTCGGCCACCATCGCCGACAGATCGCGGCTGGTGGCGGCGATCACGCGGACGTCGACACGTTCCAGGCGGTTCGAGCCGACAGCCTCGAGCTCCTGCTCCTGCAGCACGCGCAGCAGCTTGGATTGCAGTGCCAGCGGCATGTCGCCGATCTCGTCGAGAAACAGCGTGCCGCCGTCGGCCAGCTTGAATTTGCCTTCGCGGCCCTTGCGGTCGGCGCCGGTATAGGCGCCCGGTGCGACACCGAAGAATTCGGCTTCCAGCAGGGTCTCGGGAACCGCCGCGATATTGACGGCGATGAAGGGTTTGGCCGCGCGCGCGCCGGCCGCGTGGATGGCCTGCGCGAGCAATTCCTTGCCGGTGCCGGTTTCGCCCAGCAGCAGCACCGTGGCGTCGGTGGCGGCCACGCGGCGCGCCTGCCGCTTGGTCTCCAGCGCCTGCGCGCTGGCGCCCACGAAGCTGGCGATCGTGTACTTCGGGCGGCGCTGCGCGGCCAGCTGGTGGCGTGCAGTCTCGAGGTCGCTGCGCAGCCGCGCGAATTTCGTCATCAGCGGCTGCATGGTCGATTCCGGATGGTCCAGCAGCACCAGGCCCAGCGCGCCGATCACCACGCCATCCGCGTCGCGCAGCGGCAGCCGGCTGACCAGGAAGGTGCCGGCCTGGTTGCTCAGCAGGTCCACGAGGATCGGTCGACCGGTTTCGATGACCTGCGCCATCAGCGTGTTGGGCACGACCTCTTCGACGCGCCGCCCCACGAACTGCGCTTCGTCCTCAAAGCCCAGCGCCGGCAGGAAATTCTTGTAACCCTCGCTGATCCACACGATGCGATGCGCGCGGTCGACCACCATCATGCCCATCGCGGCCTGCGCGAAGACGTCGAACATGCTGTGGGCGGCCAGCTTCAGCAGGCCGTCGGCATCGGCAGGCAGCGCAGACATCGGGTTCACGGGGACACCTTCGCACCGTTGGCGCGCCGGTGTGAGCGCTTGGGGACGGTCATCCGCGCTCACGGGGTTTTCGTTCGGGACCAGCGGTCAGTTCCGTGCAATGTAGCAAGGGCCCCAGGCTGGCAAAATGGCGGGTTTCGCCAACAAACATTCGAGGGCAGACAAGACCATGATGGACGATCAAGACGAAGGCGCACGCATCGGCGTGTGGGTGGCGCTGGGCGTCGTGGCGCTGTTGTTGTTCGGGCTGGTATTTGGCCTGGCCTGGCGTTCGGTCAAGGCACCGGCACCGGCTGCCAAGGCCGCTGTCGCAGCGCCTGCTGCCGCGGCCGATGTGGTGCTCGACGTGCCGCTGTCCGGCGAGATCATCGGAAAGGTCTACTTCGAAGTCGGCAAGGCCACCCTGCCGGCGGAGGTGGCCAAGCCCCTGGGCGACGCCCTGGCCGCCGTCACGGCCGATCGCGACAAGAAGCTGATGCTGTCGGGCTTCCATGACCCGTCGGGCGACCCGGCCACCAATGCCGAACTGGCCAAGAACCGCGCCAAGGCCGTGCGCGAGGCCCTGATCGCGCGCGGCGTGGCCGCCAACCGCATCGTGCTGCGCAAGCCCGAGCAGACCGCGGCCGAAGGCCCGGCCGAAGAGGCGCGCCGCGTCGAGATCCGGCTCGTGCAATTGCCCTGATCGGCTACAGCTGCGCGACAAAGGCCGGCCATGCGCCGGCCTTTTTTCTTTCGCCGCCTCGCGCCACGCCACGCCGCACACCTAGAAGTGGCGGCGCACGGCCCCTCGCAAGTCGCTTGGGCCGGCTAGCATCATCGCGCTCGCCACTCCGGAGGTTCCCGCATGCTCGATGAATTGCGCCAAGCCGCCCTGCGCCAGCGCGGCGAACGGGTGCTGCGGCTGGTCGTGGCGGGCTGCAAGCGGTTGCTGTCCGAACGCGGCGAAACCAACAGCCTGTCGATCGCCCGCGGGCTGGTCGAGCGCATCGACGAGCTCGACGGCTGGCAGCTCGACGCCTTCTTCGACTACCTCGCCAAGGACCTCAGCCCCGATCCGCAGGCGGTGCTGCGGCATGCCCACGACTATGCGCAGCGGCGCGACGCGGCCAGCCTGATCGCACTGGTGCAGACCACCGAGCCGCCGCGCCAGGAACTGCTGCGCCGCCTGAACCGCACACCCGGCGGCACCGCCTGCATCCTGCGCCTGCGCCGCGGCGTGCTGGACCGCCTGAAGAAGCACCCCGAGCTGATGGCGCTGGAAGCGGACATGCTGCACCTGCTGAGCTCGTGGTTCAACCCGGGCTTCCTGAAGATGCAGCGCGTCGACTGGAATTCGCCGGCGCAGCTGCTGGAAAAGATCATCCACCACGAAGCCGTGCATGAGATCGACGGCTGGGACGACCTGCGCCGCCGCCTGCAGCCCGACCGCCGCTGCTTCGCCTTCTTCCACCCGCAACTGCCGGGTGAACCGCTGATCTTCGTGGAGGTCGCGCTGCTGCAGGAGATGCCGGGCGCCATCGCACCGCTGATCGACAAGTCCAGCACCCCGCTGGCGACCGACCGCTTCCGTGTAGCCGCGTTCTACAGCATCAGCAACTGCGAACCCGGCCTGCGCGGGGTCTCGCTGGGCAACTTCCTGATCAAGAGCGTGGCCGAACAGCTGCAGCGCGAACTGCCGCGCCTGCGCACCTTCTGCACGCTGTCGCCGATACCGGGCCTGGCATCGTGGCTGCTGTCCGAGCCGGACATCACCGCGCTGTCGGGCATCCGCAAGTCCGTCATCGAAGACCTGGTCGAGGCACGCGAAGCCCTGCGTGCGGCCACCGGCGGCCGGCTGGCCGACCTGCAGCTGTCGACCACGCACGAACGGCTGGACACGGAGATGCAGTCCGCACTGATGTCGCTGGCCGCGGCCTATCTGCTGTACGTCTCACCCACGCCCGCCGGCGACCCGGTGGCCCGCTTCCACCTGGACAACGGCGCGCGGCTCGAGCGGCTGAACTGGCGCGGCAATCCGTCGCCCAAGGGCCTGAAGCAGGCTTTTGGCCTGATGGTCAACTACCTCTATGACCTGGACAAGATCGAGGCCAGCCACGAGAAGTTCAAGCAAGGCGAGGTTGCCCGCTCCCGGGCCGTGCACACGCTGATGTAGAAACCCGGCAGGGCCGCTGCCTGCGACATCGCCCTGCCACGACCCTTGCGAACAACCCGGAGACACGCCATGCAACACCCCACGCCCCATCCGACCCGCCGCCAGCTGCTGTTGGGTTCGGCCGCTGCCGCGCTGGGCGGTGTCGCCCATGCCCAGGCGGCTTGGCCGAACAAGCCCGTGACCATCGTCGTGCCCTTCCCGCCCGGCGGCGGCACGGACGCGTTCGCGCGCCCGCTGTTCGCGGCCATGACCCGCAACCTCGGCCGGCAGTTCGTCATCGACAACAAAGGCGGCGCGGGCGGCACGCTGGGCGCGGGCGTCGCGGCCAAGGCCGCGCCCGACGGCTACACCTTCTTCATGGGTGCCGTGCACCACGCCATCGCACCGGCCATGTACCCGCGGCTGGACTACAACATCGAGACCGACTTCGTTCCGGTGGGCCTGATCTCCAGCGTGCCGCAGGTGATTGTCGTCAACCCGCAGAAGATCCAGGCCACGACACTGCCGCAGCTGCTGGAGTTCATCCGCAAGAACCCCGGCCGCCTGAACTACGGCTCGGCCGGCAACGGCACCTCGCACCACCTGGCCGGCGAGCTGTTCAAGCTGCAGACCAAGACCTTCATCACGCACATCCCGTACCGCGGGGCGGGTCCGGCGCTGCAGGACCTCATCGCCGGGCAGGTGGACATGATGTTCGACGGCCTGGGCTCCAGCGCCACGCACATCAAGGGCGGGCGCATCCGCGCGATCGCCGTGGCCAGCGACCGCCGCGCGCCCGGCTTCCCGGACGTGCCGAGCTCGAAGGAGGCGGGCGTTCCCGCATACCAGGTGGCCACGTGGTATGGCCTGTGGGCACCCAAGGGCACGCCGCGCGAGGCCGTGACCGCGATGCAGGAGGCCCTGCGCAAAGCCCTGAACCAGGACGACATGAAGGGCGTGTGGAACGGTCTGGGTACCGAGACGCCGCAGCTCTGGGGCGATGCCTTCGGCGGCTTCGTGAGCGCGGAGATCAAACGTTGGGCCGAAGTGGTCAAGAATTCCGGGGCCAAGCTGGATTGAGCATCGAGGATTCGACAGCTTCGAGGAGCATCGATTGAACGGCAATCTCTTCGTCGCGCTGCGGCGCGCGTTTCCCAAACAGCTGGACAGCACGGCCATCGAGACGGCCGACGGTCCCGGCGCCCCGCGCTTCTACACCTGGCGGGACCTGGACCGCGCCTCGGCCATGATCGCCAACCTGCTGGGCTCGCTCGACCTGCCCGAGGGCGCGCGCGTGGCCGTGCAGACCGACAAGAGCGTCGAGGCGCTGATGCTCTACCTGGGCGTGATCCGTGCGGGTCTGGTCTACCTGCCGCTGAATACCGCGTACCAGGCGGCGGAGATCGAGTACTTCATCCGCAATGCCGAACCCGCCGTGGTCGTGTGCACGCCGAAGAATTTCCACTGGACCAGCAAGATCGCCTTCCAGGCCGGTACGCAGAACGTCTTCACGCTGGGCGACGACCGCAGCGGCACGCTGCTGGAGCGCGCCGTGCAGCACAGCGACGTGCACGAGCCCGCCGTGCGGGCCTCGGACGACCTGGTGGCCATCCTCTACACCAGCGGCACCACCGGCCGCAGCAAGGGCGCGATGCTCACGCACGGCAACCTGCTGAGCAATGCGCAAACGCTGCAGCGCTACTGGGGCTGGCGCAGCGCGGAAGAAGGCGGCGACGTGCTGATCCACGCACTGCCCATCTTCCATGTCCACGGCCTGTTCGTGGCCAGCCACGGCGCGCTGCTCAACGGCAGCAAGATGATCTGGTTCAACCGCTACGACCCGAAGGCGACGATCGCACGCCTGAAGGACGCCACCGTGTTCATGGGCGTGCCCACGCTCTACACGCGCATGCTCGCGGAGCCCACGCTCACGCGCGAGGCCTGCGCCACGATGCGCCTGTTCATCAGCGGCTCGGCGCCGCTGCTCAAGGAAACACACGACGACTGGACCAGCCGCACGGGCCATGTGATCCTCGAGCGCTACGGCATGAGCGAGACCACGATGATCACGTCCAACCCGTACTTCGAGAAGGACGGCCAGCGCATCGGCGGCACGGTGGGCTACGCGCTGCCGGGCATCCAGGTGCGGATCCGCGGCGACAAGGGGCAGCCCCTGCGTGCCGGTGAGATCGGTTCGATCGAGGTCAAGGGCCCGAATGTCTTCCAGGGCTACTGGCGCATGCCCGAGAAGACCGCCGAAGAATTCACCACGGACCTCTTCTTCAAGACCGGCGATGTTGGCAAGATGGACGAGGACGGGCGCCTGACCATCGTCGGCCGGAGCAAGGACCTCATCATCAGCGGCGGCTACAACGTCTATCCGGCCGAGATCGAGGGTTATATCAACGAGATGCCCGGCGTGGCCGAATCGGCCGTCGTGGGCGTGCCGCACGCGGACTTCGGTGAAGCCGTGGTGGCCATCGTGATCCCCAAACCCGGCAGTTCAGTGGATGCCGGCGCGGTGATCGGCGAGCTGAAGACGAAGATCGCCAACTTCAAGGTGCCCAAGCAGGTCTTCGTGGTCGATGAACTGCCGCGCAATGCGATGGGCAAGGTGCAGAAGAACCTGCTGCGCGATCAGCACCGCAAGCTGTTCAACGCCTGATCGGCAGCGGTTGCGGCGCGCCCGGGCGGCGCGCCGCGCCGGTTCAGTGCAGCACCAGCAAGGGCAGCTTGGTGCGCGCCATCACATTCTTCGTGTGCGAGCCGAACAGCAGTTCGCCGAAGGTGCTGCGGCCGTGCGTGACCATCACGATCAGGTCCGCCTTCTGCGCCTCGGCAGCCTTGGCGATGGCGCCCGCGATGTCGTCGTCGCGGTCGTAGTGCGCCAGGTATTCCACGCCCTGTTCGGCGGCCAGTTCGCCAAACTTGGCCAGCACCTTGTTTGCGTGCGCGGCCGTCTTGGCGTCGTGCTCGGAAACTTCGCGCTGGTAGTTCGACAAGGCCGCGCCGGAGCTCGGCAACGGCGGCAGGTTCTCCACGACAAAACCGACGACGCTGGCGCCGAGTTGCTTGGCCAGCCCGAGGCTCTCGTTCATGGCTCGCAACGAGATCTCACTGCCGTCGACAGGAACGAGCAGGCGCTTGTACATGGTGACTCCTTGGGGCCCGGTACCCGGGCAACTGGGATTCACTTTAGGCCGCAGCGGCAGTTCGCCCGTTGATACGGGTCAATCGCCCCGGCGCAGACGCTGCGATGTGTCAGGCAGGCCACGCCGGCGGGCCATTTCCGCGCCCATCGCCGCCTGCATCTCCAGGCCCAGGTGCTGCCGCGCGGCCGGGAAAACCAGTTCGTTCTCTGCCGCAAGATGCCAGCCGTACAGGGTTTCGTAGTGGTCCAGGTGCTCCAGGTCGTCGAGGCTGAGTGACGTGCGCCGGCCTTCGGCCACGGCGTCCAGGATGGCGTGCGCGGACGGCCAGATGGCCGCCATCTCGCGGTGTTCGTCGCGCAGCCGGGTGATGGTGTCGACACACTCGCCCCGGGCCAGCAGCGGCGGAAACACGTGGCGTTCCTCGTCCTCGTGGTGCACCGGCGCGGCGACATGAAAGTAGCGGACCAGCTCGCAAGCCGCCTGGCGCGCCTGTTCGTCCGCGCCGCGTGCCTGCATGTGCGCGCGCAGCCGTCGCAACAGCGACAACATGCGCTGCACTCGCACGTGACAGGCGCCAAGCACCTCGAAAGGCTGATCGAAACCCGGGGCGGGAACCAGGCCCCAGTGGTCGGCATCGATCCGTGGCATGACGAACTCCTTGCCGGCGCTTCAGGCCCGGCGCCAGATAAACCACCAACCCGCCGGGTGATGGGCCAGCGCGACGCCCACCATCGCCGCGGCGCAAACCAGCGCCAGCGCAAACGCCACCGCCCGTGTGCGCGGCGAGCGGGCGCGCCGCAGCGCCAGGCTGCCGATGCCGATGTAGGCCAGCAACAGCACCAACTTGGTGCCGAGCCAATAGTCCGGACCCAGCGGATTCAGCGTGAGCACGGCCCACAAGCTGACTCCAGCCAGCAGCAGGACGCTGTCGATGAGCACGCTGGTGCGCCGGGCCCACCGTGCCAGCGGCCAGGACGCACCGGCCAGCACCGCGCTGCCACGCACCAGAAAGAACAGCAGGCTCAGTCCCACGGCGGTCAGGTGGACGGGTCGGGCGATGAGATAGACGGCAGCGGCAGAAAACATCGGCAAGGCGTGATCGATCGTGGTGCGGGCGCAGGCCGGACGTTCGCTGCGCCTGAAGGGCCCGCAGGCTTGCAGCATCGCGCGCGCGGCGGGCCGGCCGCCTTGATGTGGTTCAGCTTTCGCGTGGGCCTGCCGGCAACTGCGGGTCGCCGTTGTCGCGCGGCACGAGCGACAGGGCCTGCGTGGGGCAGACCGACAGACACTCGCCACAGCCGCTGCAGGCCGCGGTGTCGATCTGCAGCTGCGCCACGCCGCCGCGCACCGGCGCAAATCGCAGCGCGCGTGGTTCGCAGCCGTCGCCGCACAAGCGGCATTCCACGCCGCACAGCGCCAGGCATCGGTTGTCGACGGCGGCCTGCCACTCGAAGGGCCTCTGGCTGCCCACCGCAGCGATGGCGCCGGTCGTGCATGCGCGGCTGCATTCGCCGCACAGGCTGCAGCCGTGCGCGCGCAGGTCCAGCGTCGGGAAAGCGCCTTCGGACATCCGCACGATCTCGCGCGGGCAGGCGCGCACGCAGTCGCCGCAGCGCGTGCAGCGCGCGGTGAACGCGTCGTCAGGGCGCAGCGACCACGGCGGCCGGCGCACGTGCTCGGCGGGTGCCGCGCGTGCCTGCAGGAAGCGTCGGCGGGTCGGGTCCATCAAGGGATCGGCGCAAGGGCCGTTTTCAATCCTGTCGATTTGACCATCATCAAATCCACGTTGATTGGTCGTCGGGGACAGTCCGGGCTTCGCATGGGTGGCCTGCCGCCTGGAGTGGTTTCATGAGCATTCTCGGCGTGGTGGTACGCACGAATCCCCGGCACCTCGACACGGTGGCCCAGCGCCTGGCAGCGCTGCCGGGTGTCGACCTCGCGCTGAATCCCGGTGACGGCCGCCTGGTGGCGGTCATCGAGGACGCGGTCGACGCCGCCGGCCAGCGGCATTCCGCGGCCGCGACCATGGCCGGCCTGGCGCAATGGGCCGAGGTGCTCAGCACCTCGCTGGTCTACGAATACTCCGGCGACGACATCGCCGATGCGCCCGACGGCCTGCCGCTGGACTACCGCTCGTGGCGCGACAGCCTGCGCGGCAGCGGTCAGGGTTAGCACCGGGATTCTTGAACCGGTTCAAGGACAAGACCCCAGGCGCACCTCAACATCACGTCCGCAACTGAAGGCGCCGCCCTGTCGCGCGCGCCGTGTGGAGCGGACGACATGCATTCGAATCGACGTGATTTTCTGAAGTCGCAAGCCCTGGCCGCCAGCGCGGCCGCCGCCGGCATCCCGCTGGACGCCGCCGCGCAGAAGGCCGGGCCCGCCGCGGGGGCCAGAACCGCCGCCGATGTCGCAGTGCGTTGGGACAAGGCGCCCTGCCGCTTCTGCGGCACCGGCTGCTCGGTGATGGTGGGCGTGCAGGAAGGCCGTGTCGTGGCCACGCAGGGCGACCCGGACGCGCCGGTCAATCGCGGGCTGAACTGCATCAAGGGCTACTTCCTGTCCAAGATCATGTACGGCAAGGACCGCCTGACCACGCCGTTGATGCGCAAGAAGGGCGGCAGGTTCGACAAGAACGGCGACTTCGAGCCGGTCAGCTGGGACGAGGCGCTGGACCTGATGGCCGAGAAGTGGAAAGCCGCGCTCAAGAGCGACGGTCCCGCCGGCGTGGGCATGTTCGGCTCGGGCCAGTGGACGATCTTCGAAGGTTATGCCGCCGCCAAGCTGTGGAAGGCCGGCTTCCGTTCGAACAACCTCGACCCCAACGCGCGCCACTGCATGGCCAGTGCCGTGGCCGGCTTCATGCGCACCTTCGGCATCGACGAGCCGATGGGCTGCTACGACGACATCGAGCAGGCCGACGCCTTCGTGCTGTGGGGCAGCAACATGGCCGAGATGCACCCCGTGCTGTGGAGCCGCATCACCGACCGCCGGCTGTCCAACCCCCACTGCAAGGTCGTGGTGCTGAGCACCTTCGAACACCGCAGCTTCGACCTGGCCGACCAGGGCATCATCTTCGCGCCGCAGACCGACCTGGCGATCCTCAACTACATCGCCCACTACCTGATCGCCAACAAGAAGGTCGATCTCGAGTTCGTCAAGAAAAACGTCAACTTCAAGAAGGGCGCCGACGACATCGGCTACGGCCTGCGTCCGGCGCACGCGCTGGAGAAGGACGCGAAGTCCAACGGCTACGCCGGCGCCGACGGCAAGCCCAAGGGCAACCCGAACGACTCCACGCCGATGAGCTTCGAGGAGTACGCGAAGTTTGTCAGCGAGTACACCGCCGAGAAGGTCAGCAAGCTCTCGGGCGTGCCGGTCAAGCAGTTGGAAGAGCTGGCGAAGATCTACGCCGATCCGAAGGTCAAGGTCATGAGCCTGTGGACCATGGGCTTCAACCAGCACACACGCGGCACGTGGGCCAACAACATGGTCTACAACATCCACCTGCTGACCGGCAAGATCAGCCAGCCGGGCAACAGCCCGTTCTCGCTGACCGGCCAGCCCAGCGCCTGCGGCACCGCGCGCGAGGTGGGCACCTTCGCGCACCGCCTGCCGGCCGACATGGTGGTGACCAACCCCGAGCACCGCAAGCACACCGAAGCGATCTGGCAACTGCCTGAGGGCACGATCAACGACAAGATCGGCCTGCACGCCGTGGCGCAGAGCCGCGCGCACAAGGACGGCAAGCTCAAGTGCTACTGGACCAGCACGACCAACAACATGCAGGCCGGTCCGAACATCAACGGCGAGATCTACCCGGGCTGGCGCAACCCCGCGACCTTCGTCGTGGTCAGCGATGCCTACCCGACCGTCAGCGCGATGGCCGCCGACCTGATCCTGCCCAGCGCGATGTGGGTGGAGAAGGAAGGCGCCTTCGGCAACGCCGAACGCCGCACGCAGTTCTGGCGCCAGCAGGTCGCGCCGCCGGGCGACGCGCGCCCCGACCTGTGGCAGTACATGGAGTTTGCCAAGCGCTTCAAGATGGAAGAGGTCTGGCCCGCCGAACTGCTGGCCAAGAAGCCCGAGTACAAGGGCAAGACGCTGTTCGACGTGCTCTACAAGAACGGCAAGGTCAACAAGTTCCCCGCCGCCGATCTCGCCAAGGTCAACGGCAAGTACGTGCCCGGCTACGACAACTACGAGAGCAAGGCCTACGGCTTCTACGTGCACAAGGGCCTGTTCGAGGAATACGCGGAGTTCGGCCGCGGCCACGGCCACGACCTCGCGCCTTTCGACACCTACCACGAGGTGCGCGGCCTGCGCTGGCCGGTGGTCGACGGCAAGGAAACGCTGTGGCGCTTCCGCGAGGGCTACGACCCCTACGTGAAGAAGGGCGAGGGCATCCGCTTCTACGGCAACAAGGACGGCAAGGCCAACATCTTCGCCCTGCCCTACCAGCCGGCTGCCGAAGCGCCGGACAAGGACTACGACCTGTGGCTGTGCACCGGCCGCGTGCTGGAACACTGGCACACCGGCACGATGACGCGGCGTGTGGGCGAACTGCACCGCGCCGTGCCCGAGGCCGTGGTCTTCATGCACCCGGACGATGCCCAGGCCCGCGGCATCCAGCGCGGCATGCAGGTCAAGCTGGCCTCGCGCCGCGGCGAAGTCACGGCACACGTCGAGACCCGCGGCCGCAACAAGGTGCCTCGCGGCCTGATCTTCGTGCCCTTCTTCGACGAGGGCCGGCTGATCAACAAGCTGACGCTGGACGCCACCTGCCCGATCAGCAAGGAAACCGACTTCAAGAAGTGCGCCGTCCGCGTGACGCGAGCATGAATGGGATCCCCTCGAAGCGGCCTGTCGGCCGCCTCCCCCCAGGGGGGCGCGACCGGCGGACCGGCGGAGCCGGATCCGCGGTCGCCGCTTGATCAATCTGCGAGTGCCGAGACCTTTTCGTGAACCTGAACCGTCGCACCGTGCTGCAAGGCGCCGCGAGCGCCACCACGGCCGGCTTGATCGCCGGCGGTGCGGTGCTGCTCGGCCGGCCTGCGCAGGCACGGCCGGCGCAGGCGCTGCGGCCGCCGGGGGCCCTGCCGGAAGCCGAGTTTCTGGCGGCCTGCGTGCGCTGCGGGCTGTGCGTGCGCGACTGCCCGCCACAGAACCTCAAACTCTCCACCTGGGGTGACGGCCTGGCGCGCGACGTGGCGATCGGCACGCCCTGGTTCGAGGCCCGCGACATCCCCTGCGAGATGTGCGAGAACCTGCCTTGCGTCAAGGCCTGCCCGACCGGCGCGCTGGACCCCAAGCTCACCGACATCAACCAGGCGCGCATGGGCCTGGCGGTGCTGATCGACCAGGAGAGTTGCCTGAATTTCCTCGGGCTGCGCTGCGATGTCTGTTATCGCGTGTGCCCGGTGATCGACAAGGCCATCACGTTGGAAAAAGTCAGCAACCCGCGCAGCGACCGCCACGCGATGCTGCTGCCCACCGTGCACGCCGACGCTTGCACCGGCTGCGGCAAATGCGAGAAGAGCTGCGTGCTCGAGCAGGCCGCCATCAAGGTGCTGCCCGCCACGCTGGCGCGCGGCGAACTCGGCCACCACTACCGAAAGGGTTGGGAATCGGCCAACCGCGCCGGGAAGCCGCAATTCGAATTGCCGGTGCAGCGGCTGCCGGAAACGGCCGTGCCGGGCGATCTGGCGCCATTGCGCAGCGGCCGTGACGCCTACGACCCGGCCGGCGCGGCATCGGCGAATGCGCAAAGGGCACGGCCATGAGCGCGGCGGCTCGCACCCGATTGCGCATCCCGGCGCACGACACGCGGAGGGCCGTCGCGTGAGTGTGGAGGGCACCCGCATCCTCGGCACCGGGCCGGCCACCGCGGCGGTCGCGGGTCGCGCGCCGCTGCGGCCGGGCGCCGATGCCGTGCAGGCCAAGGGCTGGTGGCGGGCGCATCGCTTTCTGATCCTGCGCCGCAGCTCGCAGTTCGGCATCCTGCTGCTGTTCCTGCTCGGCCCCTGGGCTGGCTGGTGGATCGTCAAGGGCAACCTCTCGTCCAGCCTGACGCTGGGCGTGCTGCCGCTGACCGACCCCTTCGTGCTGGCCCAGGTGCTGGCCGCGCGGCACCTACCCGAAACCAGCGCGCTGATCGGCGCGGCCCTCGTCGTGGCGTTCTATGCCGGCGTCGGCGGGCGGGTCTATTGCAGCTGGGTCTGTCCGGTCAACGTCGTGGCCGACGCGGCCGCGTGGTTGCGTCGCCGCCTGCGCATCGGTACGGGCCGCGCCCCCCGTGCAGGCCTTCGATACGCCTTGCTCGGCGCCGTGCTGATGGCCTGCGCGATCACCGGGCAGATCGTCTGGGAACACGTCAACCCGGTGTCCATGACGCAGCGCGCACTGATCTTCGGCGGCAGCATCGCCTGGGGCGCGGCCGCTGCGGTCTTTCTGTTCGATCTGCTGGTCGCGCCGCGCGGCTGGTGCGGCCATGTCTGCCCGATGGGCGCGGGCTACGCGCTGATCGGCCACAAGAGCCTGCTGCGCGTCTCGGCCCGCCATGCCAGCCGCTGCAACGATTGTGGCGACTGCTACGCCGTGTGCCCCGAGCCGCAGGTCATCGTCGGCCCGCTCAAAGGCAAGGCCGGCGCCGGCCCGGTCATCGACGCCGGCGCCTGCACGAACTGCGCGCGCTGCATCGACGTCTGCAGCCTCGACGTCTTCTCCCTCACCCACCGATTCGACACAAGAAAGGACTGATGTCCATGAAAGTCCCTGTCTCACTCAAGCTGGTCCTGGCGCTTGTCGCCCTCGTCACCGGTGTGCAGCTGGCGCATGCCACGGGTGAGCCCGTCAAGCTGCAAGGCCTGCGCGGCGGCACGCCCATCACGCAGGACAACGCGCCCACGGCGTCGCACCAGGAGCGCGACCACGCGGTGGGCGACCGCGATTTCGTGCAGCAGCCACCGCTGATTCCGCACACCACGTCTGGCTACCAGATCACGAAGAACTTCAACAAATGCATGGACTGCCACGCCTTCCAGAAAGCCAAGGCGGCCGGCGCGACCAAGGTCAGCGTCACCCACTTCCGCACGCGCGAGGGCCAGGAGCTCGACAACATCAGCCCGCGGCGCTACTTCTGCACCCAATGCCACGTCGCGCAGACGGACGCCAAGCCGCTGGTCGAAAACAGCTTCCGGCGCGCGCGCGGACTGCAATGAGCGTCGAGACGCACGAGGAACCACATGTCTAACGAATCTGTGCCGTCCAAGGCGCCGCGCAACCTGCGCCAATGGATCTGGGGCCTGGCCACCGGGGGGCTGGGTCTGGCCTTCCTGGCGGGCATCGTCTTCTGGGGCGGCTTCAACACGGCCATGGAGTGGACGAACCGCGAGGCCTTCTGCATCTCCTGCCACGAGATGCGCGACAACGTCTTCGTCGAGTACCGCAACACCATCCACTACCAGAACCGCACCGGCGTGCGCGCCACCTGCCCCGACTGCCACGTGCCCAAGGAGTGGATCCCCAAGATCATCCGCAAGGTGCAGGCCAGCAACGAGCTGCTGCACAAGGCGCTGGGCTCGATCGACACCCCCGAGAAGTTCAACGCCAAGCG
The DNA here is from genome assembly GCA_963205115.1 of Pseudomonadota bacterium. Taxonomy (GTDB): domain Bacteria; phylum Pseudomonadota; class Gammaproteobacteria; order Burkholderiales; family Burkholderiaceae_C; genus Rubrivivax. The sequence goes on from CAUJHV010000004.1 coordinate 115,696, forward strand.
TGCGGAACTGGCCGGCCACGAGTGGGCGCGCATGAAGGCCAACGACAGCCAGGAATGCCGCAATTGCCACAACTACAGCTACATGGACTACGCCGAGCAGAACCGGCGCTCGGCCACGAAGCACCAGGTGGCGTTCAACGAGGGGCAGACCTGCATCGATTGCCACAAGGGCATCGCGCACAACCTGCCGCCGATCGAACAGCACATCGGCGCGCCCAAGGCGGCGATGGCGCCGGCAGAACCGGCTCCCGCGCCACGCTGATCGGGCACACCCCTCCCGCGGGGACTGCCGCTCACACGGCCGGCGATTCAGCTCGGCGGGTAGGCGGCCAGCCGCTGCGGATCGAGGATGTGCACGTCGCGCTTGTCGATCAGCACCAGGCCTTCGGTCTCGAGCTCGTGCAGGATCCGCGAAAAGTACTCCGGCGTCAGCGACAGGCGGGAAGCGATCGTGGCCTTGCTGACCGGCAGGGACACCTTCACCGCGGCGGGGCTCGCACCTTCGGCCGTGTCCTGGTCGCGCAGCAGGTAGCCGATGACCCGCTGCATGCCGTTCTGCAGGGTGTAGGCCTGCACGTCGTGCACCAGCCCGTGCAGGCGGCGTGACAGGCCGGCCAGCATCCGAAGGGCAAACCGCGGGTCGCGACCGATCTCGTCCAGCACGACACGCTTGCCGATCGACAGCACCAGCGAATCGGCCAGTGCCTGCGCATTCACGATATACGGGCGGCCGGTAAACACCAGCGCCTCGGCAAAGCTCTGGCCAGGCGAGCAGATCTCGATGACCTTTTCCTGGCCGCCAGGCGAGATGCCGAAGAGCTTGATCTGGCCGGTGATCGTCACATGGAAGGACTCGCAGGGTTCGCCGAATCGGAACAGCATGTCCCCGCGCGCCAGGCGGCGCAACGTGCAGCCGGCGGCCAGTCGCTGGAGTTCCTCAGGAGACATTTCCTGGAACAGGGGCTGGCGCGAGAGATAGCGGGCCACGTCGAACCCGGAATGGGGCGGTGTTTTCGCTTCCAAGCTGCGCTCCTGGCAATCCGTGGGTGAAGTCGGTCCGGTCCGGATACGGGACCCCGATTCCCACGCCGCCAACGGGCGGCGCGTCATTGTGGCGGATCGTGTGCGGGCCTCTCGCGGGGCGGGCCTTGCCGCGCCCGGCCACACCTGGCGCGGCGCCGCCACGACCGTATCCCTATGATGGCAGGCACCCTGCGTGTGGTGGGTGCGCGCGCCTTGAGACCGCCCCAAACCCTCGGCGATACTCGCTGAAGGGGTCCGCCTGGGTCCCTGCGCGGGGCCGATTCGCCCCTTGCCGTTGATCGATCCTTCCACGCCGTCGGGCCTGCCGGTCCTGCGGCCGTCCGCATGAGCTTCTTACCGCTGCACTACCGCGCACTCGTTGCGCTGCTGTTCGTCACGGCCCTGGGCCTTCTGGTGTGCCGGTGGGTGCTGGCGGGATCTTCGCTGTCCCGTGCGTTCAACCAGCGAGCCGTGTACTGGTTGCTGGCCACGAGCCTGGCGTTCCTGATCGCAAACTTCTGGGTACTGCTGGCGGTATTGGCGCTGTTGTTCATCCTGGCCGCCCGCAAGGACGAGAACCCGGTTTCTCTGTACTTGATGTTCATCCTGTGCCTGCCACCACATGCGGTGGACACCGGCTCGATCGGCCCGATCGAGAACCTCATGGAGATGAGCACCAACCGGATGCTGTCGCTGGTGATCCTGCTGCCGCTGGCGATCAAGCTCATCTTCGAGCGCCTGTCGCCGGCGCCCGGACAGCAGTTCGTCGCGCACAAGCGGCTGTACCGCGTGACGGACACGATCGTCGTCCTCTTCGCGATCTACCAGATCTCGATGTACATCCCGCTGGACAGTGCCACGCACGTCATGCGGCGCAGCTTCCTGATCAGCATTGACTTCCTGCTGCCCTACTTCGTGATCTCGCGCTTCTGCACCACGCGTGAACGCATCATGGACAGTCTGGGCGCCATCCTGATCGCGGGCATGATCCTGTCGATCGTGGCCACCTTCGAGCATGCCAAGGGCTGGCTGCTGTACGAGACGATCCATTCCTACTGGGACCTGCCGCCCACGTTCACGGTGTTCCTGCTGCGCGACGATGTGCTGCGCGCCGTGGGTCCGGTGGGCCATTCCCTGGTCCTGGGTCACCTGCTGGTGATCTGCCTGGGGCTGGCTGGCATCTTCCTGCGCCAGCTGAGCAAGCCGCGCTCCCTGGCCTTGTTCGCCATCCTGCTGATGGGCATGTACAGCACGGTCTCGCGCGGCCCCTGGGTGGCGGGGGCCATCGTCCTTCTGATGATGGGCGTCTTCCACCCGCGCGCCGGGCGCTACTACCTCTCGCTGGTCGGCATCGGTGCGCTGGTCGTGGGAGCGATCGCGGTGTCGCCCTGGGCGGAGAAGGTGGTGAACCTGCTGCCGTTCGTCGGGAATACGGATCAGTCGACGGTCGACTACCGTCAGCAACTCCTCGAGACCACCTTTTTCCTGGTGGGTCAGAACCCGCTTTTCGGTTCGGTGACCGTGCTCGAGCAGATGGAGCATCTGCGGCAGGGCCAGGGCATCATCGACCTCGTGAACGTCTATGCCGACATCGCCCTGACCTTCGGGCTGATCGGGCTGACCTTCTTCGTCCTGTTCTTCGTCACCGCCATGGGCAGCGCGTTGTACACCCAGGCGCTCGGCCCAAAACGTGACCGCAAGGCCGTCGAACTGGTCGGGTTCAGCAGCATGGCGATGTTCGGATCGATGGTCACCCTGGTGGGCATTTCCAATTTTGCGACCGTGCCGCTGACCTATACCGCCATGGTCGCGCTGCTGGTCGCGATGTCGCGCCTGCCGCGCTGACCGCCCGGGCCCGACTGGCCCGGCTGGGACGGCCGGCAACCGGACATCCGTCACACCCGGGGTCCAGACCCCCCCCATACGGGCGGACGGGCACCCGCAACGGCTCGCTCAAGCCGTAACTGCCGGCCCCGCCCGGCACACCGTGAATATGTTGCACTGCAGCGTACTCCCCCCTGGAGACACGCGCTGCGCGAGCGCCTTTTCCGGCGAATCCCGCGTAACGACAACCATTGCAATAGTTGCGGGCACTCACATCGACTAACGGCGCGCGCTCGATCGCATCCCTAAGCTGTCCTTGTCGATCCCCCGGCCGGACACGACGGATAGGCCTTCGAGGCCTGCCCAAAGGGCGTCAGACCCTGAACCGGCCGACTACACGGAGAAGTCATGGTTCAGCAAAAGAACGTCGTTGGGTACCTGCCATTTGCACGCCTGCGTCCCGTCCCCGCCGCACTGGCAGCCCTGCTGCTGGCTGCCTGCGGTGGCGCCAGTGATCCCCAGAGCCCGAGCGTCGAGCCGGCCGGCTCGACCGTCACGCCCGCTTCGGCCAGCACACCGGATGCCGCTGTCTCGACGACCGGCGGTGAATGGATCGAAGCCGAATCCGGTCGCCTGGGCGGCGGCGCCAAGATCATCACGGCTTCGACCGCCTCGGGCAACCAGTCGGTCAGCGCCTTCCACATCGCGGGCGCCTACGCCGAGTACACCGTCGACGGCGGCAGCGGCGGCGGCAGCTTCGATCTGCAGCTCAGCTTTGCCAACGGCAACGCCACGGCCAAGAACCTGAGCGTCTACGTCAACGGCGAACACGCCGTTCAGCTCACGCTGCCGGCCACCGGCGACTGGAACAACTTCGCCGAGCAGACGGTGGCCCGCCTGACCCTGCAGCCGGGCGCCAATGTCGTGACGATCCAGCGCGACGCCGCTGACGACCCCTCGGCCGACGTTGATCGGCTGCGACTCGTGTCCACCTCGGCCGTCGCCGCGGCGCAGGGCGGCTCGACCGGTGAACGGGCCTCCGCACTGGCGCTGACCACGACGCTGGCCACATCAACCGTCCTGACGGCCGAAGCCGAGACCGGCACGCTCGCCGGTGGCGCGCGGGTCCAGTCCGCCTCGACGGCATCGGGTTCGCAGGTGATCGGAAATATCAACAACACCGGCGCCTATGTCGAGGTCACCGTCAATGCACCCGCGGCCGGCACGGGCGCACTGGTCGTGCGCTATGCCAACGGTTATGCGAGTGACCGCACACTCAGCCTCTATGTCAACGGCGTGCGCATGAGCTCGTCACTGCTGTTGGCGCCCACCGGCGGCTGGAACAGTATGCGCGACAGCAAGGCGGTGGCTGTCAACCTCGTGGCCGGGACCAATCGCATCCGGCTGCAGCGCGACGGCAGCGATATCGCCGCCGCCGACATCGACAAGCTGACGGTGACGCTGGCCGCTGCCGCGCCGGCACCTGCCCCGTCGGGCGGTCTCGTGGCCGAGGCCGAGGCCGGCACCCTGGGCGGCGGGGCCGCCATCCAGTCCGCGTCCACGGCCTCAGGCTCGAGGGTGGTCGGCAGCATCAACAACACCGGCGCCTACTCCGAGGTGCTGGTGAATGCGCCGGCCGCGGGTTCGGGCGCGCTGGTCGTCCGGTACGCCAACGGCTATTCGAACAACCGCTCGCTCAGCCTGTATGTCAACGGCACGCGCCAGTCCTCGGTGGTCTTCGCGCCCACGGGCGGCTGGAACAGCTTCCGCGATTCCACCGCGGTGCCTGTCAATCTCGTGGCCGGTTCCAACCGCATCCGCCTGCAACGCGACGGCGTCGACGTCGCTGCGGCCGACGTCGACCGGCTGACCGTGACCATGGGAGCCGCGGCACCCGCACCCGCACCCGCATCAGCACCCGCACCCGCACCGGCTCCGGCCCCCGCACCGACCCCCGCGCCCGCCCCTGCACCAGCGCCCGCGGGCGACCCGTCGGCCGTGGCCAACATGCCCAACAAACCCGCCGTCAACCTGAGCCTGATGCCCGCGCCGCGCCCGGGTTCGAACAACTTCGACATCATCTCGACCGGCGAAATGCCCACACCGGCCGACATCGGCGCCTTCCGCAACGTCTGCCAGTTCAGCCACATGAACTTCGACGACGCGATCGTGTTCCCGGGCAAGCAGAACGCGACGCACCTGCACATGTACTTCGGCAACAGCGGGGCGCGTTTCGACAGCACGCCGACTTCGATCGCCAACACGGGCGGCGGCACCTGCCGCGGCGGCACGGCCAACCGGTCGGCGTACTGGGCGCCAGCCATGATCGACACCCGTGACGGGCGGCCGCTGGCGCCGACGCTGATCCACGTCTACTACAAGACCGGCTACAACGGCATCAGCAACGGCGCCGTCAAGCCCTGGCCCGCCGGCTTCCGGATGATCGCCGGCAGCGCCGGCAGCACCACGCCGCAAGGCGGCATCATCAGCTACAGCTGCAATGGCGGCGCGACGACCACCAGCATCCCGGCGTGCTCAGGCACGATGGCGATGAACGTGCGGTTCCCGCAATGCTGGGACGGCGTGAACCTCGACTCGCCCGACCACAAGAGCCACGTGGCCTACCCATCCGGCGGACGCTGCCCGAGCACGCACCCCGTGCCGACGCCCGAGCTGACCATCGGCATCCAGTACGCCACCACCTATGGCGACAGCTCGACCTGGCGCCTGTCCAGCGACACCAACGGCGCGCCGGCCGGCTCGTCGGGCCACGCCGACTGGATGCACGGCTGGAACCCATCGGTCATGCAGACCTGGGTCACGCAGGTGATCAACAAGGGCCTCAGCGGCGGCTCGCACATGCTGGGCGACGGCCGCGTCATGACCTGCACCTTCCCCGGCTGCCAATGAGCGGTTCCTGGGCCGCCTTGGGCGGGACGGCCTTCAGGCCGTCTCGTCGAAGGTCTCGCCCAGGGCCGCGATCAGGCTGTCGATTTCGGCCGGCGTGCTGATGAAGGGCGGCGCCAGCTGGATGGTGTCGCCGCCGTAGCGCACATAGAAGCCCTTGCGGAACATCGATTGCGCCACGTCGTACGGGCGCTTGGCGGGTTCCCCGGGCAAGGCGGCCACCGTGATGCCCGCGGCCAGGCCGTAGTTGCGGATGTCGGCCACGTGCTTGGCGCCCTTCAAGCCGTGTACTGCGGCTTCGAAGTGCGGAGCGAGTTCACGCACGCGCTGCAGCGCGTGCTCGCTCTCCAGCAGCGCCAGCCCGGCCAGGCCGGCCGCGCAGGTCACCGGGTGGGCGGAATAGGTGTAGCCGTGCGGAAACTCCAGCATGTAGTCCGGCCCGCCGGTGGCCATGAAGGTGTCGTAGATCTCCTGCTTGGCGATCACCGCGCCCAAAGGCTGCACGCCGTTGGTCACTTGCTTGGCCACGTTCAGGATGTCGGGCGTCACGCCGAAGGCCTCGGCGCCGGTCCAGCAGCCGGTGCGGCCGAATCCGGTGATGACCTCGTCGAAGATCAGCAGGATGCCGTGCGCCGTGCAGATCTCGCGCAGACGCTGCAGGTAGCCCTGGGGCGGGATGATGACGCCGGCAGATCCTGCAAAGGGCTCGACGATCACCGCCGCGATATTCGACGCATCGTGCAGCGCGATCAGGTTCAGCAGTTCGTCGGCCAGCTCTGCACCCTTGGCCGGCATGCCCTTGATGAAGCTGCCGTTGGGCGGTTGCGTGTGCGGCAGGTGGTCGGCCTCGATGCCCTGGCCGAAGACCTTGCGGTTGGCCACCAGCCCGCCGACGGAAATGCCGCCGAAATTGACCCCGTGGTAGCCCTTGAGGCGGCCGATAAGCCGCGTCTTGCCGGCCTGGCCCTTGGCCCGCCAGTAGGCGCGCGCCATCTTCAGCGAGGTGTCCGCCGCTTCCGAGCCGGAGCCGGTGAAGAACACGCGGTTCAGGCCTGCGGGCATGCGTTCGACGATGCGGTTGGCCAGCTCGAACGACAGCGGATGGCCAAACTGGAAGCCGGGCGAATAATCGAGCGTCGCGGCCTGGCGCGAAATGGCATCCACGATCTCGCGGCGCCCGTGGCCCAGGCCTGTGCACCACAGGCCCGACAGGCCGTCGAAGATGCGCCGGCCGTCGTGTGTCGTGTAGTACGCGCCTTCGCCCGCGACGATCATGCGCGGGTTGGCCTTGAAATCACGGTTGCCGGTGAACGGCATCCAGTGGGCCTGCAGCCACTCGGCGTCGGTGCGAACGGGTGCATTGAGGAAGGGGCGGTCGGTCATTTCCATGGGGCTTGTCCAGTCTGAATCAGGCAGGCCCGCGGCGACGCTCTCATGCGCGGCTCTCGCGGGCCGGAACGGCCATCCTACGAGCCTGCTGAGGCAGGGGCAAGCCGGGTGCGGCATCACCCGCCGCGCGACGCCAGAACGACGGGAGCTGCCCGTCCTGCTCCAGGCTGCAACAGGCGGGCGGTGCGCTGCGGACGTCAATGTCCCAAGCTGGCAATCGCTGGCTCGCACTTGAGAAGCATCAATCGCCGCCGCCGGGGTCGAACTACCTTCAGGGCGAGATCACCTGTCTGGTCGTTTCTTCCCTCCACCGCTTACCGAAGCCTCGACATGAAATCCATCCTCGCCCTCACCTGCGGCCTGCTGATTGGCAGCACCGCCATCGCCAACCCGCAAGCCGACAACAAGGCCATGATCAAGCTGGCCACCGACAGCGGCTGCATGGCCTGCCACCAGATCGAACCGGGCGGCAAGGGCCCCGACGGCCTGGCGCCGATCGGCCCGGCCTGGCGCGATGTCTCCACCAAGTACAAGGGCGACAAGAAGGCCGAAGCGGCACTCACGCACACCGTGCTGACGGGCTCGAACCCCTACGAAAGCCACTGGAAGGGCAAGGTCTCGGGCCTGGCCATGCCGCCGAACGCGGTGGCCATCAAGGCGCCCGAGGCGCGCAAGCTCGTGCACTGGATCCTGGCGCTGGAAGGCAAGGCCAAGTAAAGGGCTGCGGCCGATCGCTGGCGCATCCTGGCCAGCGGCGGGCCACCGGAGCGACACTGCGCGCGTCGTTTGCGAGGAGCCGCCCATGCCCATCCGCGTCCTGAGACTCGGCAGCCCACGCGCACCCGATGAGGGGCTGCGCATCGGAACGGTTCGCCGCCCGCCGCGCGGCGTGCCGAAGGCGGAATTTGCGCGCCAGAACTGGTACGACGTGTGGTTTCCCAACCTGGCGCCGAGTGCCGAGACCATGAAGCTGGGCCAGCAGGCGTCCACGCCCGCACAGTGGGCGGCCTTCGTGCGTGCCTACCGCGCCGAAATGGCGGCCGCAGGCCCGGCGCACGACATCGGCCTGCTGGCCGCGCTGTCGCAGCACACGGCCCTGTCCGTCGGCTGCTACTGCGAGGACGAATCCCGCTGCCACCGATCCGTGCTGCGTGAGTTGCTGGTCGCCAGCGGTGCCGCGATGTCCCCTGACGCAACCCGATAGCCGGCGCGGTCGCCGCTGACTGCGGTGACACTCGGACACGTGCAGCTCGCGCACGGCTTCCCGGAGTTTTTCGACATGGCGACCACGGCACTCGTTCTCGGCGGCACCGGCCTGGTGGGCGGGATCCTCCTCAAGGATCTCCTGCGCGACCCGGCGTGGTCGCGCGTCGTTGCCATCGCACGCCGTCCGCTGGGCCTGGCCGACGCCAGGCTGGCGGAAGTGCGGGCCGACATGACGAATCTCGATGCACATCGCGCGGCGCTGAAGGCCGACGTGGTGTTCTGCTGCCTGGGCACGACGCTGAAGAAGGCCGGCAGCCAGGAGGCCTTCCGCGCGGTCGATCAGACCTACGTGCTGCGCCTGGCCCGCATCGCACGCGAGCAGGAGGCCCGCGTATTCGTCCTTGTCTCCTCGTTGGGGGCGGACGCGTCGTCGTCCAACTTCTATCTGCGCGTCAAGGGCGAGACCGAGCGGGACCTGCAGGCGCTGGGGCTGCCGACGGTGCACATCCTGCGGCCCTCGCTGATCCTGGGCGAGCGCAGCGAGCGGCGTCCGCTGGAGGCCCTGAGCCAGCGCCTGGCACCGCTGGCCAGCGGCTTGCTGGTCGGACCCTTGCGCAACTACCGGCCCATCCGCGCGGAGCAGGTGGCGCGTGCGGCGATGGCCGTGGGCGCCGATCGACGGCCTGGTGTGCATGTGCACGAGGGCGATGCGCTGGCGCGTTTCTGAGGCGCTGCCCGGATGGCCCGCTTCCGCCTGATCCCCGAAGTCCACCTGCTGCTGTTCCGCGGCGCGCAGACGCTGCTGCTGCAGCGCGCGAATACCGGCTACGCGGACGGCCTGTACAGCGTCGTGGCCGGGCATGTCGACGGTGGCGAGCCCGCGCGCAAGGCGATGTGCCGCGAGGCGCGTGAAGAAGCCGGTCTGCTGATCGAACCGGCGGATCTGCATCTGTGCCATGTCATCCACCGGCGCAGCGACGACGAGCGGCTGTCGCTGTTCTTCACCACGCCGCGGTGGGAGGGCGAGCCGCGCAACCTCGAACCGCACAAGTGCAGCGACCTGTCGTGGTTTGCGCAGGACGCGCTGCCCGCGGCCATGGTGCCTTATGTGCGGCACGCCTTTGCACAGGTACGCCAGGGCCGTGTGTACTCGGAGTGGGGCTGGGCACCGGACGGCAGCTGAGACGCTCGGCACGCGGCGGTGCATGCATCGGCGGCGCACGCCGCGCGGGTCACTCCGCCGACAGCTGGTTCTCCACGATGATGCGCGCGTACTTCTTGCGGTCCGCGGCAATCAAACCGGCGAAATCAGCAGCAGATCCACCCACGGCGATGGCGCCCTGCGCCAGCAGCTGCTGCTGCACATCGGGCATGGCCACCACCTGCTGCAGGCCCTGCGAGACCTTGTCGACGATCTCCCGCGGCGTGCCCGCCGGCGCCAGCAGTCCCAGCCAGCTGCCGGATTCGGCGCCGCTGATGCCGCTTTCCTGCAGCGTGGGCACATCGGGCAGCGCCTGCACGCGCTGGCGGCTGGTGATGGCCAGCGCCTTGAGCTTGCCGGCCTTGATGTGCGCCGAGGTCTCCAGCACCGAGGCGAACAGCAGCTGCACGTTGCCGGCGATGAGGTCCGACATGGCCGCGCCGCCACCCTTGTAGGGCACGTGCACGATGCGTGTGCCGGTGGCGATCTTGAAGGTTTCGCCCGACAGGTGCGGCGAGCCGCCGATGCCCGAACTCGCATAGTTCAGTGCATCCGGCTTGGACTTGGCCAACGCCACCAGCTCCTTCGCGTCGCGCACCGGGAGTGAGGCCGGCGCCACCAGCACGAAGGGCAGCTCCGCAAATTGCCCGATCGGCGTGAATGCCGTATCCGGGTTGTACGAGAGCTTCTTGTACAGCGTGGGGTTGATGGACTGCGTGCCGACGTTGCCGGTCAACAGCGTGTAGCCATCGGGCTTGGCGCGCGAGACCAGTTCCAGGCCGACGTTGCCACCTGCGCCGGCTTTGTTCTCGACGATGACCGACTGGCCCCACAGCTGCGACAGCTTCTGCGCCACGATGCGGGTGCCGATGTCGGTGCCGCCGCCCGGCGCGAACGGCACGACCAGGGTCACGGGTCGTGTGGGCCATGGCGCGCTCTGCGCCCAGGCCGTTGCGACCGGCAGGCAGGCCGCCAGCACAACCGTCGCCAGCAGGTGTCGACGCAAAGAGGGAACGAAGGACATCGGGGACTCCAGCCGCAAGAGGAGCCACGCCTGTCGCTGCAGCGGGAGCGCGCAGCGATGGGCGTGGCAATCGTCGCATTCGACTGCCACTGCCTGCGGCGCACAAGCCGCAATGTCCCGCGGCGCGGCGCGCCACGGGCTGAAGCGTTCCACCGGTCAGGACCGGCCGTCGCGCGCGCGTGGCGCAAGCCGCCATCCCGACACGCGGGCAGTGTCGGTGCCACCAGCCGCCGCGCGCCTGGCGGTTGGCCTCAGCCGCACATCCCCACGTAGCCGCAGGCGGTGCAGAAGTCGCAGCCGTCCTTGTGGATCAGCGTGGCATTGCCGCACTCCGGGCAGGGCCGGCCGGCCATCGTCGGCGCGGAGGCGGCCGCGTTCGGATCGCCGGGACGGACCAGCACGCCCATGTCGCGCAGCGGCAGGCCTTCTTCGTCCAGGATGCCCAGCATCGCGTAGCGGTGGATGATCAGCCGCGCGAGGTAGGCCACTGTCGACGGCCACAGCTGCTGGCGCCGTTCGCCGCGCGGCAACCCCGGCACGAAGGCCATGAAGTGCCCCAGCGGCTCGGCATAGTTGAGCAGCTTGCGCAGCTTCATGCCGATCCAGGCCGGGTCGATCACGCGCATGTCCAGCGACAGGATGCGCGCCAGGCCGTCCAGTGCCTTGGGGTAGTTGCCGGACAAACCCATCGCGCAGGGCCGCAGGCTCGCGCTGCCGTCGGCAGCCGTCAGGCTGATTTCCTTCAGCGTCAGCGTGAAGCGCTCGCCCGACGCCGGGTTGTCGATATCGACGGCCCAGGCCAGCGTGCCCGAGGTGCCGGTGCGCGGCTCCTCGCGGCTGAACATCGCGTCGATGACCGGCGTGGGCGCATCCGCCGCCGGCGGCAGCACGCCGAGTTGCTCGCAGCGCCAGCGCAACACGGCCGCCGTGGCGGCAACCACGCCGGGGAACAGGCGCGGCTCGCCCGTCGGCGGGAACGGCATCTCGAAAGACCGCTCTTCGGCCACCGTCGCCAGCGCCTGCAGCTTCAATTGCAGCCAGGCCGGATCGGCCGCGCGCAGGTCCATCGACAGCGTCTTGGCCAGCGCGCCCAGGCCGCGCGGCTGCTCCGCGCCATTGACCCAGACCTCGAAGATCCGCGGCGCCTGCGGCTGTGCGGGTTCGGCCGGCAGTTCGCCAACGAAGAGGGCGAAGTCGCCGTGCGGATGACGGATGAGGTAGCTCCAGGCCGCGTTGCCCGAGGGCAGCTCCGGCCGGCCCGGCCAGCGCAGGCTGGCCAGCACGGGCTGCGGTGCGCGGTCCAGGGCCAGGCGCTGGTTCGCGCCGTCCAGCAGCAGCGGCTGTGCCGGCTGCGTGGGCGCACCCGTGCTGAGCACCGAGCCCAGCACGGCATTCGGCCGGTAGGTGGCCAGGCCCTTCAGGCCCGAGGCCCAGGCCTGGCGGTACAGGTCCTGGAAATCGTCGTACGGGTAGTCCACCGGCACGTTGACGGTCTTCGAGATGGCCGTGTCGACGCAGGGCGCCACGGCCGCCACCATGGCGGCATGGTCAGCCGCCTGCATCTCCAGCGCCGTCACGAAGGCCGGCGTCAGCGGTGCGGTTTCGCCCTTGAGGTGGCGGTACAGGCGCCAGGCATGGTCTTCCACCGCGTGTTCGCTGAACGAGCCATCAGGCATGCGCTTCTTGCGGCGGTAGCTCCAGCTGAAGGCCGGCTCGATGCCGTTGCTGGCGTTGTCGGCAAAGGCCAGGCTGATGGTGCCGGTCGGGGCGATCGACAGCAGGTGCGAGTTGCGCAGCCCGTGCTGGCGGATGCGGTCGCGCAGCCGCAGCGGCAGGCGGCTGGCAAAGGTGCTGCCGCTGAGATAGAGGTCGGCATTGAACAGCGGGAACGGGCCGCGCTCGCGCGCCAGCTCGACAGAGGCCTCGTAAGCCGCGTCGCGCATGGCCGCGGCGATGCGCGTGGCCATCGCGCGGGCCTCGGGCGTGTCGTAGCGCAGGTTCAGCATCACCAGCGCATCACCCAGACCCGTGAAACCCAGGCCGATGCGGCGCTTGTTGCGCGCCTCGGCAGCCTGTTGCGGCAGCGGCCAGACGGTGATGTCCAGCACGTTGTCCAGCATGCGCGTGGCCACCGCGCAGACCTGCGCGAAGGCCGCTTCGTCGAAGCTGGCACCGGGCTCGAAAGGCTGGCGTACGAAGTGGGTCAGGTCGACGGAGCCCAGGCAGCAGCAGCCATAGGCCGGCAGCGGCTGTTCGCCGCAGGGGTTGGTGCTGGCGATGTTCTCGCAGTACGCGAGGTTGTTGTCGCGGTTGATCGTGTCCAGGAACAGGACGCCGGGCTCGGCATGGTCGTAGGTGGAGCGCATCACCTGCTCCCACAGGTCCTTCGCGCGCACGCGGCGGTAGACCCACTGACCGTCGGCGCGCTGGTAGGCGCCGGTCGCCCGCAGCGACTCGGCCGGCTCCGCGCGATGCACCAGTTCCAGCTCGCCGTCCGCGGCGACGGCCTGCATGAAGGTGTCGCTCACGCCGACGGAGATGTTGAAGTTCTTCAGGTCGCCGCTGTCCTTGGCGTGGATGAACTCCTCGATGTCCGGGTGGTCGCAGCGCAGCACACCCATCTGCGCGCCGCGGCGCGAGCCGGCGCTTTCCACCGTCTCGCAGCTGCGGTCGAAAACCCGCATGTAGCTGATCGGGCCGCTGGCCTGGCTGTGCGTGCCCTTGACCCATGCGCCACGCGGGCGGATGCGGCTGAAGTCGTAGCCCACGCCGCCGCCGCGCCGCATGGTTTCCGCAGCTTCGGCCAATGCCGTGTAGATGCCGGGATGGCCGTCCTCGATCTCGACGATCGAATCGCCCACCGGCTGCACGAAGCAGTTGATCAGCGTGGCCTGCAGGTCGGTGCCCGCTGCCGACTGGATGCGCCCGGCCGGAATGAAACCCGACTGCAAGGCCTGCAGGAAGCGCTGCGACCAGGCCTCGCGCTGCGCCTCGGCCTCGGGTGCGGCCAGCGCGGTGGCCACGCGCCGGAAGACGTCCTCGACGCTGCGCTCGTCGCCCTTGGCGTACTTCTCCAGCAGCACTTCCTGGCTGATGGGCTGCGGCGGCATCTCGGCCGCGCGTCGCGCCGGACTCTTGCCACGCGAAGGCGCGGCCGGGGGCTTGGTCTGGGACATGGGGTGTCCTCCTTCAGATTTCGGGCCGTGTCCACAACCAGGTGGCCACGACCAACAGGAACAGCGGCACGCCCACCTTCACAGCCAGGGGCGCACCGGTCAACAGAATCCACACCACGCTCACGGCCATCGTGCTGCTGGCGGCCCACTTGGCCTTGCGCGGCACGGCGCGGTGGTCGCGCCAGCGACGGATGCCCGGCCCGTGGCGCGGGTGCGCGAGCAGCCAAGCCTCGAGCTGGGGCCAGCCCTTGCCACCGGCCCAGGCGGCCACCAGCAGGAACGGCACGGTGGGCAGCACAGGCAGGAACATGCCGACGAAGCCCAGCGCGACGCAGATCACCGCCAGGGTTCGCCAGAACAGCAAGGCGGCGATTCGGGTCATCTGGTGACCATGGTAGCGGCGTGCGGACGCGGCGCAGGCCGATCAGGGGCTTTGTGGCTCCACGCGCACAGCCACGGCCTGGGGCCGGCGCTGCGCGCCCGCCAAAGGGCTGCGCGCGCCTGTCAGGCCGGCTGAAGCGCCGTCTGCGGGGTCAGCAGGCGCTCGACCAGGTCACGCACGCTGCGGATCTGGCTGCCGAAAGGCAACTCGCCGCGCCCGCGGAAGAACAGGCCCTTCTTCAGATCGCCATTGAGCGCCGAGGCGAGCTGCTGGTCGATGCAGAACTGGCCCCAGCCGGGCAGGCCGTCGCGCAGCCCGCACTGCGCCAGGCAGTCGAAGGCCTTGGTGCAGCGCTGCTTGACATGCACCACCGCCTGCAGGCGCTGTTCGACCTTCAAATAAGCTTTCAGCCAGGGCGTCGCCACCGCGCGCGCAGGCAGGCCGGCCACGCTGGTGAACTCGATCATCTCGTCCTCGCGGCACTCGGCCAGGACACGCTTGAACTCCGGGTGCGCATCGCCTTCGACCGTCACGGCAAACGGCGTGCCCAGCTGCACCGCGGCTGCGCCCATGTCCTGGAGGCGGCGGATGTCCTCGAAAGACCGGATGCCGCCGGCCGGTATCAGCGGCACCTCACGCTCCACGCCGGCCGAGCGCAGGAAGGCCAGCGACTGCGGGATGACCTGCTCGAAATCGAAACGGGTGTCGTCCAGGTCGGCGATGCGTGCGGCGCCCAGGTGACCGCCGGCCAGTCGCGGGTGTTCGATCACGATCGCGTCCGGCAGGCGCTTCTTGCGTTCCCACTTGCGCACCATCAGCTGCACGCCGCGGGCGTCGGACAGGATCGGCACCAGCAACGCCTTCGGATGGTCCTGCGCCAGATCGGGCAGATCCAGCGGCAGGCCGGCGCCCACGACCACGGCATCGATGCCGTCTTCCAGCGCGCGCTTCACCGACGCGGCATACGAGCTCACCGCGCGCATCACGTTGATGGCCAGCAGCCCGCGACCTTGCGCGACCTCGCGTGCCCCGGCGATCTCGCGCGACAAGGCCTCCAGATTGGCAGCGTCGATCGCCGCCTTGGCCTCTTCGCCCACGCCCAGGCCGCGGGTACGTTCCATGAGGTCCGGGTGGTGGCGGCGCAGGTCGATCGACGACAGCGTACCCACCGCGCCCAGCGCGGCCACGCTGCCCGCCAGCCGATGGGCCGACACGCCCACGCCCATGCCCCCTTGCAGAATGGGCAGCAGACGCCGCCCGGCGAGGTTGAGCGCATTCAGCCCGCTGCGAACGAGCGCGGGCTGGAGTTCAGGCGCAATGGCCTCGGTGGGAGCGGTTGTCATCATGCGGGCATTCTGCGAAGGCCCGGCATGCTGGCTGGACGAAGCCGCCGTGGGCTTGCGTCAGATCAAAGGCTTTGCCTGACGGGGTTCGGCGACACCCATCGCATGCGACGCAGCCTCGTCGACCGCACGCGGCGTGCGCTCGAGCAGGTAGGACACGCCTGCCCAGCGTAGCGTCCGGGCAACTGCGGGAGGGACAGAGCGCAGTACAGGACCGCGACCGCGCCGGGCATGCCAGCCTTCCAGCAGCTGCACCAGAGCGATGAAGCCGCTGTCCACACGTGTCACACCCGCCATGTCGAGCACCACCGTCTCGCCTCGTGAGCAGGCAGCACGCAGCGCGTCACGCAAGGGTGCCAGGGCAGAACCGTTGGCGGCGTCACCCGACAGCCGCAGCACACCAGGCACCTCGGCCGATGGCTCGCAGCGCAAGGGTTCTGCCCCCAGCGCCGGCGGCCGGTTGAACAAGGCCAGCGGCAAGGCACCGGTCACCAGGTAATGCAGGAAGCGCCAGCCGTCGTTCCAGTAGCGGCGCCACAGGCTGGGCTCTTCCTTGATGCGCCACAGCCACTCCATGCCGGTGCGTTGCAGCCAGCGCGGCGAGCGGTTGACCGTGCCCGCCACAAAATTGACCACGGCCCCCAGGTGTCCGATGACCGGCGCATCCAGCGCGGGCCAATTGCGTTCGATCCAGGCCTGACCCTTCTTGGCGCCGAGCGCGACCACCACGAATTCCGCGCCGCTGGCATTGATCGGGTCGGTGAATCCCGCACCGCTCATGTCCTCCAGCTTGCCAAAACCCGGCGACTGCCAGCCCACCGAGCGCACGCCGGGGCGATCACTCTCGACATTCAGCCGCTGGTGCGCACGTTCGGCAGAGCCTTGGGGGCCACCGAAGAAATAGACCCCGACGCGATGATCGCCGGTGTTCTCGGCCAGACGGTCGAAAAGACCCGCGCCCGGCACGCGTTCGCGCAGCGGCAGCCCCATCAAGCGAGACAGCCAGACAATGGGCGCGCCGTCCGCCGTGCTGAGATCGCTGACCACGACCGAGCGCCGGAACGAGGTGTCCTGCAGGCAGGCCACCGCAAAATTCAGGTTTGGCGTGGACAGGAACAGCCGCTGGCCATTCTTTGCCGCCGCGCGAACACGCTGCACCGCCGCGTCTTCGCTCAACGCGTCGAAGGGCAGCCCGAAAACGCAGTGCACATCCCTGTCGAAATCGGGCAGCTGCTCGCCGCCGCGGGTGAATCGATTCAAATGCACGTGGGCTACCTGGCCGTGAAAGATGAAACGGCCTTCGATCCGGAGGCGACGGTGTCACAACCGGTAAAGCGATCGAGGGGTCTTGTACCCGGCCCTGGATCACCCGCCGCGCACCCGGCACCCGTCGGAGACGACGGGAATAGACGCTTGGGTGCGAAATGGTGCATAGGGCGGGTGGTGTTGCAGCGTTGGCCGTTATGGTAGCGCCGCGGTTCCAGTCGGAGCGCTCGCCGCTCCCCCGGTTGACGGGTCGTTACACGCGATGCATATCACTTGCCACCTGAATCGGGGACCGTCGCGCGCTCCGACAAGGCCCCCGTGCAAATCCGAAGCGGCCACACCCTTGCCGCACGACCCCGCGTCTTGCGCGGGGCTAGAGCGGGCGCGCGTAGACCTCGGCATCGGCCAGCAGCGGGGCGGCCTGGTCCTTGACCGACACCAGCGGCGCCGCGCCGCCGATCAGCGGCCAGCGGATGGCCAATTGCGGGTCGTCCCAGCGAATCGCGCGCTCGCAGGCCTTGCTGTAGACGTCGGTCGTCTTGTAGAGGAAGTGCGTGTCGTCTTCGAGGGCGACGAAGCCGTGGGCAAAACCTTCGGGAACCCAGAGCTGCCGCCGGTTGTTCGCGCTCAGTTCCAGCCCGAACCAACGGCCGAAATGCGGCGACCCGCGACGGATGTCGACCGCGACGTCGAAAGCCGCACCTTTGACCACACGCACCAGCTTGCCTTGCGCCTGCGGATCGAGCTGGTAGTGCAATCCACGCAACACACCGGCCTTGCTGCAGGAATGGTTATCCTGGACGAACGGTCGTGGCGCCGGCTCACCGAGCTCGCGCAGCCCCGCTTCCCAGCGGGCCAGATTGAAGCTCTCCATGAACCAGCCGCGTTCGTCCTCGAACGCCACCGGCTCGACGATCAAGACACCGGGGAGATCGCTGCGAACGAACTTCATCACCAGGCCCTGTCGCGCAGGATCTTCATCAGGTACTGCCCGTAGCTGTTCTTCAGCATGGGCGCGGCCAGCCGCTCGAGCTGTGCACTGTCGATCCAGCCGTTGCGCAAGGCGAGTTCCTCGGGGCAGGCGACCTTCAATCCCTGGCGCCGCTCGAGGGTAGCGATGAACTGGCCGGCGTCCAGCAGGCTGTCGTGCGTGCCCGTGTCGAGCCAGGCGTAGCCGCGCCCCATGATTTCCACCTGCAGCTGGCCCCGGCGCAGGTATTCCGCGTTGACCGTGGTGATTTCCAGCTCGCCGCGTGCGCTGGGTTTGATCCCGGCGGCGATGTCGCAGACCTGCTCGTCGTAGAAGTAGAGCCCCGTGACGGCGTAGTGGCTCTTGGGTTGCGTCGGCTTTTCTTCGATGCTGATGGCGCGTTGCTGCGCATCGAACTCGACCACGCCGTAACGCTCCGGGTCATGCACGTGGTACGCAAAGACCGTCGCGCCGGCGGTGCGTTTGTCGGCATGGCCCAGCAGCTTGACGAGGTCGTGGCCGTAGTAGATGTTGTCGCCCAGCACCAGCGCGCTGGGCGCGCCGCCGACGAAGTCGCGACCCAGGATGAAGGCCTGCGCCAGGCCATCGGGGCTGGGCTGCACGCAGTAGCTCAGATTCATGCCCCAGGCAGAGCCGTCACCCAGCAGCGACTGGAAACGCGGCGTGTCCTGCGGCGTGCTGATGATGAGGATGTCGCGAATGCCCGCCAGCATCAGCGTGGACAGCGGGTAATAGACCATCGGCTTGTCGTACACCGGCAGCAGCTGCTTGCTCACGGCCAGCGTGGCCGGATGCAGTCGCGTGCCGGCGCCGCCGGCCAGGATGATGCCCTTTCGGGTCTTCGTCGATGCCATGTGGGGGCCTTGTGGAATCAGTGCGCCAGGATCTCGTCGAGCATGCGGTCGACGCCGAACCTCCAGTCCGGCAGCACGAGACCGAAGCTGCGCTGCAGCTTCTGGGTCGACAGCCGGCTGTTCAGCGGCCGCGTGGCGGGCGTGGGGTACTCAGGCGTGCCGATGGGCAGCAGCCCGTCGGCCGGCAGCTTCAGCGGGCGACCGGCCGCACGGGCGCGATCGATCACCCGGCTCGCATAACCGAACCAGCTGGTCTCGCCGCCGGCCACGCAGTGGTACAGGCCGCCCAGCGACGCATCGGCCTGCACGCGCAGCAGCGTCTGCGCGGTGATGTCGGCCAGCAGTTCGGCGGAGGTCGGCGCGCCGAACTGGTCATCGATGACCTTGAGCTGCTCACGCTCCGCGGCCAGGCGCAGCATGGTCTTGGCGAAATTGCCGCCACGTGCCGCAAAGACCCAGCTGGTGCGCAGGATCAGGTGCCGGCAGCCGCTGGTCGCGACGAGCTGTTCGCCCTCGAGCTTGGTGCGGCCGTAGACCGACAGGGGTCCCGTCGCGGCGCTTTCGTCGCGCCACTGCGAGCCGCTGCCGTCAAAGACGTAATCGGTGCTGTAGTGGACCATCAGCGCGCCGAGTTCCGCGGCGGTCTCGGCCACCACACCCGGCGCGGTGGCGTTGAGGGCGCGGGCGACATCGGGCTCGGACTCGGCCTTGTCGACGGCCGTGTGCGCGGCCGAGTTGACGAT
This sequence comes from Pseudomonadota bacterium, assembly GCA_963205115.1. GTDB lineage: Bacteria > Pseudomonadota > Gammaproteobacteria > Burkholderiales > Burkholderiaceae_C > Rubrivivax. The sequence goes on from CAUJHV010000004.1 coordinate 135,025, forward strand.
CACATCGGGCCGCACGCGGCGCACCAGCGCACGCAGCGATTCAGGCGCGGAGAAGTCCGCCCGCAGATCGCCGGGCGAGTCGAAATCGCAGGCCACGACCGTGCCCAGCGGCGCCAGCGCGCGCTGCAGCTCCCAGCCGACCTGGCCGTTCTTGCCCAACAGGAGGATGGTGCGGCTCACTGGAGTCCTTCCGTGCGTTGCACTGCGGAATTCGCCCTTGGGGCGGCCCTGCGGCTCATGGTGCGCTCCTTCGATCGGCCGCTGCGGCCATCAACGCTTGGCGTAGTTGGCGTCGACCCAGTCGCGGTAGCTGCCGCTCTGGACCTCGGCCACCCAGTCCGCATGCTCCAGATACCACTGCACGGTCTTGCGGATGCCGGTCTCGAAGGTCTCGGCCGGGCGCCAGCCGAGTTCGCGCTCGATCTTGCGCGCATCGATCGCGTAGCGGCGGTCGTGCCCCGGGCGGTCCTTCACGTAGGTGATGAAACGCGTGTAGGAGCCTTCGGCCGCGGGCCGCAATTCGTCGAGCAGCGCGCAGATGGTCTGCACGATCTCGATGTTGGGCTTCTCGTTCCAGCCACCGATGTTGTAGGTCTCGCCCAGGCGGCCCTTGGCGAGCACCGCGCGGATGGCGCTGCAATGGTCAGTGACGTACAGCCAGTCGCGGATCTGCTGGCCATCGCCATACACCGGCAGCGGCTTGCCGGCCAGCGCGTTGACGATCATCAGCGGGATCAGCTTCTCCGGGAAGTGGAACGGCCCGTAGTTGTTGCTGCAGTTCGTCGTGACCACCGGCAGCCCGTAGGTGTTATGCCAGGCGCGCACGAGGTGGTCGCTGGCGGCCTTGCTCGCCGAATACGGGCTGTTGGGCTCATAGACGTGGTCTTCGGTGAAGGCCGGCGCACCGGGCGCCAGGCTGCCGTAGACCTCGTCCGTACTGACGTGGTGGAAGCGGAACGCGGCCTTGTCGGCCTCGCCCAGCGTCGACCAGTGCGCGCGCGCGGCCTCCAGCAGCGTGTAGGTGCCTTCGACATTCGTCTTGATGAAGGCGCCGGGTCCGTGGATGCTGCGGTCGACGTGGCTCTCGGCAGCGAAGTGCACCAACGCGCGCGGCCGGTATTCGGCCAGCAGGCGGTCGATGAGCGCGCGGTCGCCGATATCGCCACGCACGAAGATGTGGCGCGCATCGCCATTCAACGAGGCGAGGTTGCGGCGGTTGCCGGCGTAGGTCAGCGCATCGAGATTCACGACCGGCTCGTCGGAATGGGCCAGCCAGTCCAGCACGAAGTTGCTGCCGATGAATCCGGCGCCTCCCGTCACGAGAATCATGGGAAGCACTCCTAGGGGCACACCTGTGTTTTCCAGGCTCAACCAGGGATCCTAACCGGCAGGTTCGGCGCTCCCGCCGCCGGGCCCCTCACTTGAAGCCCGGCAGGCCCGCCAAGCGCATCAATATGTAACGCGAGCGAAGTGGGTCTGGCGCGAGGCCTCGAGTGCCTGACCCAGCGTGTGGATGCCCTGCGCCTCGAGCAGCGGGATCATCTTCAGGAAAACCTCGGCCGTGACCATCGCATCGCCCAGCGCGGTGTGGCGGCCGAGCACCTCCACGCCCATGCGTTCGGCGATCGCTTCGAGGCGGTGCGACTCCTGCTGCGGGTGGATCACGGCCGACAGCAGCAGCGTATCCAGCACCGGATGGTCGAAGGTGACGCCGGTGCGCTCCTGCTTGAGCTGCAGGAAGCGCATGTCGAAGGCCGCGTTGTGCGCCACCAGAACCGTCTCTTGCGCAAAACCGTGGAAGGCGGGCAGCACCACGTCGATCGTGGGCTGCCCTTCGACCATCTCTGGCTGGATGCCGTGGATGGGGATGCCGGCCGGCGGAATCGACCGCTGCGGGTCCACCAGCTGCTCGAAACAATCCTGCCGACGCAGCTTGCCGGCCACGATGCGCGTGGCACCCACCTGGATGATCTCGTCGCCTTCCGAGGGTTTCAGTCCCGTGGTCTCGGTATCGAAGACCGTGTAGCTCAGGTCGCTCAGGCGCCGCTCGGCGAGCTCGCGCGCCTGGTCGCTGCCGGCCTTGAAGAGGTCGAAGTCGTAGAACTCCGGACGGCTCTCGCTGTGCACGACCATCGCGGCGCCCAGCGGTTCGCCGGCCTCGGCAGACAGCGGCAGCAGGAAACGGAAGAACGCCGCCTGCCGCACCCGTTCGCGCTCGAACCAGAAGGCGCCGCCGTGCCGCTGCACGACGTCGCGCACGGTCAGCGCACTGGTGTCGTTGCCGATGCGGATGGCATCCGTTTCCCAGCCCATCACGGTCTCGGTGCTCATGGCCTGGCCGATCCAGATCAGGTCCAGCTGCGGGCGACCGTTCTGGACCTGCAGCCGCAACTGCACAAGCTTGATGTCGTACTCGTCGACCAGGCGCGCGGCCAGGTAGCTCAGGGCCTGGATCAACGAGAAGCTGTCGACCTTGAGCCACAGCGACGCGTCGACCTCCGCGGCATCGGCCCGGCAGCCGACCGTCGTCTGGATGCGGCGCACCGCCGCCGACACCAGGTCCGCACCCAGCATCTCCTCCAGCGGCCAGCGTGTCTTCATCGTCTGCGTCGTGTGCGTGGCCAGTTCCTGGATGCGCCGGCTCATCGACGTGGCCTCGTCGCGCACCACGCCCTGGAAGCGCTCACGTGTGGCGGCGTCCAGATCCGGCTCCTCCAGCAACTCGACCGCCGCCTGCAGGTTGCCCAGCGAGGCGCGTGCGCTTTCGGTGAAGCTGTGCAGCATGCGGTCGCGCTCGGACTCGTCGGCGAAGTCGCGCGTGATGTTGTCGAGCATCAGCACGAAGCCGGCGATCGGGTTGTCGGTCTCGTCTTCCGGAGCGCGCACCGGCGCGAGTTGCACGCGCAGCAACTGGCCGCTGCGCGTGGAGGTGACGAACTGGGCTGACGGGTTCGGCGCGCCGCGCTGCAGGCGGCTCTGCACGCTCTCCAGCGCATGCGCCACGAGCTTGCGGTCGAAGACGGCGTAGATCGATCGACCCAGTGCCAACAGCTCGGCCCCGCCCACGGCAGGACCGTCGACCAGCGCGCGGAACTGCAACCGGGCACGTGCATTGAACAGCAGCACGCGGCCGTCGAGGTTGCACACGACGACGCTCTGCGTCAGCTCGGACATCAGTGCCGCCAGCCGGCCGCGCTCCTGCTCGACCTCGCGACTGCCTTCGCGCACCTTGGCTTCAATGTCGGCGCGCAGCGCGCTGCGCTGGCGCACGAGTTCGTTGACCTGCACGGCCAGCGCGCGGCTGCCGGCGCCGTCGGCCGGGTTGTCGATGGGCAGTTCGCGCGCCACGTCGCTGGCCATCAGCACCTGAACCTGCTCGGCCAGCCGACCCGGTGCCGCACCATGGCGCAGCCAGAGCTGGCGGCACACCACGCCCAGGCCCAGCGCCGCAAAGAACCACAGCATCAAGACGATGGCGATGCGCGGCTCCAGCAGCGCCCACAGCTGCGTGCGCTGCGCGGGTTCCAATGTGCCCACCAGCGCCGCGGCCACGCCGCCGAGCGCCACGGCCAGCAGTGCACCCGGCGCAAACGAAGCCAGGATCAGCGCACGATCGATCTTCACCGCCGCCATCGCCTCAGCCTCCTGCCAGCATCTCGCGCACCTTCGCGGCGAGTTCCTTGGTCGAGAAGGGCTTGGTCATGTAAGCGTCCGCGCCCACGCCCATACCCTGCGCCACATCGGTGTCGCGGCCCTTGGCCGTGAGCATCAGGATCTTCATGCCGGCCAGCGACTCGTCGGCTCGCGCGGCCTGGCAGACCTCGAAACCGGTCTTGCCCGGCATCATCACGTCCAGCAGCACCAGATCGGGCTTCTGGGACAGGATGGCCGCGAGCGCCTCGTTGCCGTCGCGCGCCACGCTGACCTGCCAGCCTTCGCGCTTCATCAGGAATTCCAGCGAGATGAGGATGTTGGGTTCGTCGTCGGCGATCAGGACTTTCTTGTTCATGCGTCGGTCTCCTGGCTGTGTGCGCCTGCGCTGGCGGGTGCGACCCACGGCAGGCTGAATCGAAAGCAGGAGCCCTGCCCCGGCGCCGATTCCAGCCACATGCGGCCACCGAAGTGCTCCACGATGTGCCGGCTGATCGGCAGGCCCAGGCCCGTGCCCTGCGGGCGGTTCTTTTCGTCGCCGCCTTGTCGGAACTTTTCGAAGATGAGCTGCTGCTGGGCCGCCGGCACGCCGGGCCCGTTGTCATGCACGTCCACCGTCAGGCCACCCGCATCGGCAGCCAGACGAACCTGCACGAGGCCCGTGTCACGGGGCACGAACTTCGCCGCATTGGACAACAGGTTCATCACCACCTGCGTCAGCCGGTCGGCATCGGCCTGGATCGTGCGCACCGTCTCGGGCATGTGCAGCTGCAGCGCCGCGCCGCGTTCGCGGAACATCTCGCCGGTGGCAGTGACGGCCTGCTGCAGCAGCTGGCGCATGTCCACCGGCGTGCTGCGCCATTCGGCATGGCCCGACTCGATCTTTGCCATGTCCAGCACCTGGTTCACCAGCCGCGACAGGCGTTCGGTCTCGGACACCACGATGCCCAGGAACTGGCCGCGCTGATCGGCTTCCATCTCCGGGTCGTCGCGCATCAGTTCGGTCAGGGCGCGGATGCTGGTCAGCGGCGTGCGCAGCTCGTGCGTCACCGAGGACATGAAATCGTCCTTGAGCTTGTCCAGGCTCTTGAGCTGTTCGTTGACGTGTCGCAGCTCGCTGGCTTCTTCGACGATGCGCATCACATCGTCGACCTCGAGGTTCTCTTCCTGGGCCACGGAAGCGACCATCACCCGCGCCGAGGCGCTGCCGATGGCACCCGCCAGCTGTGTTTCGACGAAGTTCACGGTACGCGCATCGGCCTCCAGCGCCTCGGCCGTGGGCGCACCGCTGCGCCGCGCAAAGTCACCCAGCAGGCGCTGCGCGCGGTCGGCCCCGAGGAAGCGGCCCAGCAAGGCCCTCAGGTCGGCGAGCTGCGCGTGGCCGCGCCAGAAGACGCGGCCCGACGCGCCGCGTTCGAAGATGTCGACGAATTGCAGCGCCTGGCTGACTTCGCGTGCGCTGGGCGGGCGCCACAGCGAGACGCCGACATACAAGCCGGCATTCAGCAGCAGGCTCCAGAACAGCGCGTGCGTCAGGTTGTCCATGCCGGACAGGCCGAGCAGCTGCTCCGGCCGCAGCCAGCCAATGCCCGCGGGCCCGTGCTGCAAGAAGTCAGCCGGGAACCAGCCCGATTTCGCCAGCGAGGGCAGCATCAGCGTGTAGGTCCACATCAGCGCGCCTGCGCTCAGGCCGGCCAGCGCACCGTTGCGTGTGCCGCCCTTCCAGAACATGCCGCCCAGCAGCGCGGGCGCGAATTGCGCCACGGCCGCGAAGCTGATCAGGCCAATGCTCACCAGCGCGTAGGCCTCGCCGGCCACGCGGTAGTACACATATCCCAGCAGCAGCAACGCGACGATCACCGCACGGCGAATGCCCAGCAGCACCCCCGTCAGATCACCCCGCGAGGCAAAGTGCTTGCGGCGCATCAGCAGCGGCAGAACCAGATCGTTGGACACCATGGTCGACACCGCGATGGCCTCGACGATCACCATGCCCGTGGCCGCCGACAGGCCACCCACGAAGGCCAGCAGCGCCAGCCAGGGTGCACCCGCGGCCAGCGGCAGCGACAGCACGAAGGTCTCTGGGTTGGGCATCGCACCGGGCCCGTTGGCCGGCGCACCCTGGAAATACAGAAGGCCGCCGATGGCGATCGGCAGCACGAAGACGTTGATGGCCAGCAGATAGGCCGGAAAGGCCCAGGCCGCGCGCCGCACATGGCCCTCGTCGACGTTTTCGACCACCATCACCTGGAACTGGCGCGGCAGGAAGATGACCGACAGCATGGCCAGCAGCAGCAGGCCGAACCATTGGTCGGCGGCGAAGACACCCTCGGGTTTCAGGACCTTGGCGATGGCCGGCACGTCGCGCGCGCGGTCGAAGAGGGCCTGCGGGCCCGGGAACAGCACGTAGGTGACGAAGACGCCCACAGCGAGGAAGGCGAGCAGCTTGACCACCGACTCCGCGGCGATGGCCGCGACCATGCCTTCGTGGCGCTCGGTCGTGTCGAGGTGCCGCGTGCCGAACGCGATGGTGAAGCCGGCCAGCACCAACGCGACATAGAGCGTGCCGTCACCGTACCAACCGCTGGCGCTCATCATGTCCTGGCCGGTCATCAGCGACAGGCCGCTGGCCACGGCCTTGAGCTGCAGCGCGACATACGGCACCACGCCAACCAGCGCGATCAGCGTCACCAATCCGGCCAGCAGCCGGCTCTTGCCGTAGCGGCTGGCAATGAAGTCGGCGATGGAGGTGATGCGGTACTCGCGGGCAATGCGGATCATGCGCCGCAGCACCACCCAGGCCATCACCATCGCCAGCGTGGGCCCCAGGTAGAACGGCAGGAACCACACCCCAGTGGCCGCCGCGCGGCCCACGCTGCCGAAGTAGGTCCAGGCCGTGCAGTACACACCCATGGACAAGGCGTAGACCCACGCATTGCCGATCACCGAGCGGCCCTGGGCTGCGCGGCGGTCGGCCCAGCCGGCGACGCCGAACAGCATCGCCAGGTACACAAACGACGCGGCCAGGACCAGTGCGGTGGGCAGCGGCTGCAGGCTCACGGCGCGGGCGGCGGTGGTGGCGTCCATGGCGGAGCGGTCGGGCGGGCAGCGGGCTCAGCCCGGCTCGCGCTCCATCAAGAGCGCCAGCAGACCGATCAGCACGGCCCATGCGCCGAACAAGGCGAGCGGGTCACCGGCCCACAGCCGCTGCAGTGGAAAGTTGAAGGCCAGCCAGCCGGCCGCGAACAGCGCGATCAGGCGCTGGGTTCCCAAGGTGCGGTGCATGGCGGTCTCCTTGCTTGTTATGTTCAGCGCCGGCACTTGGCCGTGCGGGCGCTACAGAGTATCGAACTTGAAATGCTGCCGCAGGAAGAGCCGGAAGCGCTTGACGATGGCCAGCGAGTCACGTAGCGGCTCGCGCTCCAGCGCGCCCAGCTCCGAAGCCATGACCTCGTTGCCCGGCCGTGCGCCGCCGGCGCGCTGGCGCAACTGGTGCGACAGGCGCAGACCCATCAGGAAATGCAGAGCGTCGGTCAGGTCGCGTGCCAGCTCCGCGTCCATGCGGCCCTGCACCGACAGCGCGCGCAGCCGCGCCACGGTGCCGGGTTCACGCACGCCGAACTCGAGGGACAGCGCGCGCACGCCGTGCACGATCGGGAAGGTGCCCAGCTTCTTCAGGTCCAGCAGCTGCTCGTCGCGCTTCGTGGTCAGGCGCTTGAACCAGTTGCCGCTTTCCTGGAACTGGTCCGCGGCGGCCGCAAAGCGCGCGAGGTAGGTCGCCTGGCCCGAAACGATGCGGTCCAGGTAGGCCTTGGCCTCGACCAGCAATTCGTCGTCGCCGGCCACGGCGACCGCATCGAAGAAGATCGCCAGGTGCATGGGCCCTTCGGGGTCGTGCCCGTAAAGCCAGCCGCGGACGGTCTCCTTGAACGGCGTCATCGCCTGGCACCACAGCGGGTTGGTCAACATGATCTGCCCCGGGCAGGGCGGGTAGCCGAAGGCCGCCAGGGCTTCGTTGAAGCGCTGCGTGATCTGCGCCAGCTCGGGACACGCGAACCCGTCGCGCAGCAGCAGTGCGTTGTCCTGGTCGGTCTTCAGGATCTGTTCGCTGCGGCCTTCGCTGCCCATGACCAACAGGCAGCTGTTGGCCACCAGTTCGGCCGGCGCGATCAGCGCCCAGGCCCGCGCGAACAGCCGTGTATTGAGCTCGCTGACCAGCCGCGTGATGCGCTCGATGCGGATGCCGCTGCCGTGCAGCAGGGCCACCATCTCGTCGACCCGCGCAGCCGCGACCTGGAGGTCATCGATGGAGACAGCCTCGTCGATCTGCAGCGCGATGAGGTGGGAGTGATTGGCGACAAAACTCACCAGATCGAGCTGGCCCAGCACGCCCAGGACTTCGTCGCCATCGCGCACCAGCAAGCGGTGCACGCGGTGCTTGACCATCAGGAACAGGGCCTCGAAGACCTCGGCATCGGCCTGGATCTCGATCAGCTGGAAGCGCGCGACCTCGCGCACCGCCAGCTGCGCCGGCGGTGTGTCACGCAGCAGGGCGTCACGCAGGTCGGTGGTGGTGAACATGCCCAGCCGCTCATGGCCGGCTGCGTCGCGGTCACGCACCAGCGCATGTGTCAGACCGTTAGATGACAGCTCGCGGCAACTGCTTACCAGGTCCGTTCCGCCGTCCAGGTAGTAGGGCTTTCGGATGTAGGCGTCGCGGATGCGCGCCGTGACCAGCGAGAGCATCTCGCGCTGGGGTTCTGCCGGGTTGGATCTCATGGAACAGGCCTGCGGCATCGGGGCCGCACAAAGACAAGCGGGGCTGCAGACAGTGTGCCTGCAGCCCCGCGATGGCGGTTTACCTCAGATCAGGAGATCAGTGGCCCGACGCACCGGAGGCGCCGATACCCGTCTCCGAACGGACCTGCTGGGCGAAGAAGCCCGCCTTGTCCTGCGCAGCACGCTTGCTGCTGTCGAGGATCGAGAACAGCCAGATGCCCACGAAGCCGATGACCATCGAGAACAGCGCCGGGCTGGTGTACGGGAACCAGGCCGAGCCCTTCGGGTTGCCCAGCGTGGCTTCCCACACCGCAGGCGACACCACCGTCAGCGCCACCGAGCTGATCAGCCCGAGGAAGCCGCCGATGACCGCGCCGCGCGTCGTGCAACCCTTCCACAGCACGCTCATCACGAGCACCGGGAAGTTGGCCGAAGCGGCGATGGCGAAGGCCAGGGACACCATGAAGGCGATGTTCTGCTTCTCGAACGCGATACCCAGCACCACGGCGATGATGCCCAGGCAGATCGTCGTGATCTTGGAGACACGCAGCTCGGCGGCACTGTCGGCCTTGCCCTTCTTGATGACGGTCGCGTACAGGTCGTGCGACACGGCCGAGGCGCCCGACAGCGTGAGACCGGCCACCACCGCGAGGATGGTCGCGAAGGCCACCGCCGAGATGAAGCCCAAGAACACGTTGCCGCCCACCGCGTTGGCCAGGTGGATGGCGGCCATGTTGCCGCCGCCCAGCAGGCCGCCCTTCGCATCGAGGAATTGCGGGTTCGTCAGCACGAAGGTGATGGCCCCGAAGCCGATGATGAAGGTCAGGATGTAGAAGTAGCCGATCCAGGTCGTGGCCCACAGCACCGACTTGCGCGCTTCCTTGGCGTTAGGCACCGTGAAGAAGCGCATCAGGATGTGGGGCAGGCCGGCGGTACCGAACATCAGCGCCATGCCGAAGCTGATGGCGGAGATGGGGTCCTTCACGAAGTTGCCCGGGCCCATGATCGAGAAGCCGATCTTGGCCGCTTCCTCGGCTGGCTTGCCACCCTTCTCGGCGATGCCGGTCTTGATCTTCACGGCTTCGGCGAACATGGCTTCGGGGCTGAAGCCGAAGTGCGCCAGCACCATGAAGGCCATGAACGAGGCGCCGCACAGCAGCATGATGGCCTTGATGATCTGCACCCAGGTGGTGGCGGTCATGCCACCGAACAGCACGTAGACCATCATCAGCGCACCGACGATGACCACGGCGATCCAGTACTCCAGACCGAACAGCAGCTTGATCAGCTGGCCCGCGCCCACCATCTGCGCGATCAGGTAGAAGGCCACCACGACCAGCGTGCCGGAGGCCGCGAACATGCGCACGGGCGTCTGTTCGAAGCGGAAGGCCGCCACGTCGGCAAAGGTGAACTTGCCCAGGTTGCGCAGGCGCTCGGCCAGCAGGAAGGTGACCACCGGCCAGCCCACCAGGAAGCCGATCGAGTAGATCAGGCCGTCGAAGCCCGAGGCCATCACCGCGGCGGAAATGCCGAGGAAGGACGCGGCCGACATGTAGTCACCCGCGATGGCCAGACCGTTCTGGAAGCCCGTGATGCCGCCGCCGGCGGTGTAGAAGTCGGCCGCGCTCTTGGTCTTGGCCGCGGCCCACTTGGTGATCCACAGCGTGAAGGCGACAAACGCGCCGAACATGCCGATGGCCGTCCAGTTGGTGGCCTGCTTCTCGGCCTGCCCGAGATCGGCGCCAGCAGCGTAGACCGCCGCGGATACGCCGCACAGTGCGCCCAGCGTCAGCAGCTGGCGCAGGGGGGAGGACAGCCGGCTCATTTCAGCACCGCCTTGTTCAGTTCTTCGGCCAGCGTGTCGAACTCGCCATTGGCGCGACGCACGTAAATGGCAGTGATCACGACCGTGAACACGATGACGGCCAGACCGATGGGCATGCCCATGGTCATGACACCACTGCCCAGGCGCGTCGAGAGGAACGGCTTGTTGAAAGCCACGAGAAGGATGAAGCCGTAGTAAACGATCATCATCGACAGCGTCAGCCACCAGCCCAGGCTCGAGCGTTTGCTCTTGAGCTCCTGGTACTTGGGGTGACTGGCAATCTTGTTCGCCAGTGCAACGTCCATGTTGTCTCCAATTGCGGTTGAGGCGTTGTTCACGCCGAGTGCCGCATGGTTGGACGAAGCTCTGACCTGCTTCTGACTCGGTTCCAACAAGGGCTGACAACCGACCGCACCTGGGCGGCGCGCTGGCCTTGCGCTTAGCCGCGAACGACGCCGCCGCGAGGCCGGGCGGCCTCCTCCCACGCGGGCCCTTCGAACCAGGAATCCCCGCGCAGACAGGCACTTAGCGCGTCGAGCGCGTCCGCGCCCCAGAACGCGCGTCCGTCCAGAACCATGGTCGGCACGCCAAAAATCCCGAGCCTTGTGGCCTCGTCAGTGTTTACCCTGAGATCCCGCTTCACGGTGGGGTCGGACGGCTCGCGAACCGGATTCAAGCCCTGGCGCAAGCCCGCCAGGCGCGCCTCGTCGTTGGCATCCGCGCCGCCTTCCCAGACATGGCGAAAGACCGTTTCGACCACGTGGCGACTCGGCGACTGGCCGGGCGGCACGCAAGCCAGGGTCAGGCGCAGCAGGGCCAGCGGATTGAACGGGTGCTGCGCCGGCAAGTCCAGCCGCAGGCCCTGGCGGTGGGCGCGCCAGGCCACGTCGCGGTAGGTCCACGCGCGCTTGGGCTCGATTTCCGCCGGTCCCTTCTGGCCCCAGTGCGACAGCAGTCCGGCAAACAGGACCGGGCGGTACACCACGTGGTAGCTGCAGCCCTGCAGCGCCTGCGGCAGCGCATCGAAGGCCAGCCAGGCGTAGGGCGAGATGGGGTCGAACCAGAAATCGATGCGCGTCATGGCTTCGTCTCGCGGGCTTCATGAATCACCAGGGCTTGCAGGACGGCCTGGCGGGCAGGCAACTGATGCATCACGCGCTCGCGTTCAGCGACGTTCAGCCCGCTCCAGGCCGCGATCTCGTCGATGGTGCGTGCGCAGCCTTCGCACCAGCCCGTGGGCGCATGCATGCGGCACACGTTGATGCAGGGTGAAGGGACGGCAGACGATGCCATGGCCGACGGGCCGCGTGTCACGCGACCTGGACCACGTCATGCACCGGCGCGCCGGTCAGCTGCGACAGCTGCTGCGGTGTCAGCCGGAAGACGCCGTTGGGATGTCCCGCCGCGGCCCAGATGATCTCGAAGCGCTGCAGTTCGCGGTCGATCAGCGTGACCGGCCGCTGCAGGTGCGCCACTGGCGAGACACCGCCGATCACGAAGCCGGTGCGCGCCTTGACGAAATCGGCGTCCGCACGCCCGATCGGCCCGGTGATGGCGGCCACGCGCTTCTCGTCGACGCGGCGGTCGCCCGAGGTCACCACCAGCACCGCCGCATCGTCCGCCTTGCGCCTGAAGATCACGCTCTTGGCGATCTGCCCCAGCGACACGCCCAGCGCGTCGGCCGCCTCCTGCGAGGTGCGTGCAGCGACCTCGAGCCACACCGGCGCATCGGCATGGCCCGCTTCGCGCAGCGCCACACACACGCGCCGAAAGCCCTCGGGGCGATCGTCCGGCGGGCTCACGCGAGAAGCTCCGCGTAGGCCACATCGGACGCCCTCACGACGGCACCCGCTTGGCCAGCAGCGCCCGTGCCACGCGCGAGACCGGCGGGCGGCCGATCACGGCGGAGATGGCCGCGCCGGCATCGACCAGGCGGTCCAGGTGAATGCCCGTGTCGATGCCCAGGCCGTTCAGCATGAAGACCACGTCTTCGCTGGCCACGTTGCCGGTCGCACCCTTGGCGTAGGGGCAGCCGCCCAGCCCCGCGACGCTCGTATCGAAGACGTGGATGCCCATCTCGAGGCAGGCGTAGATGTTTGCCAGCGCCTGGCCATAGGTGTCGTGGAAATGGCCGCTGACCTCGTGCAGCGGGAAATGCCGCAGCGCCCGCTCCATCGCCGCCTGCACGCGTCGCGGCGTGCCCACGCCGATGGTGTCGGCCACGCCGCAGTGCTGCACGCCGATGTCCTTCATCGCCCGCACCACGCGCTCGACCTCGTCGGCACTGACCTCGCCCTGGTACGGGCAGCCCATCGCCACGGAAATCGCGCAGCGCACCTTGACACCCTGCGCCAGCGCCTGCTCGACCACCGGCCGGAAGCGTTCGATGCTCTCTTCGATGCTGCAGTTGATGTTGCGGCGGCTGAAGGCTTCGCTGGCGGCGCCAAAGACGACGATCTCGTCGGGGCGGTCGGCCAGCGCCGCTTCCAGGCCCTTCAGGTTGGGCGTCAGCACCGACAGGCGCACGCCGGCCGGCCGCGGGATGGCGCTCATCACCGCGTGGTTGTCGGCCATCTGCGGCACCCACTTCGGGCTGACGTAGCTGGTGACTTCGATCTCTCGGCAGCCCGCGTCCTGCAGGCGGCGCACCAGATCGATCTTGGCCTCTGTGGTTACCGGCGCCGATTCGTTCTGCAGCCCGTCGCGCGGACCGACCTCGACCAGCGTGACACGCGATGGCAGCCCGTTCATCGGACAGCTCCTGCCGGCCACACGCGACCGCCTGCCCTCATGGCGCGGCCTCCAGCCTCAGCAGCGCGCCGCCTTCGGCGACCTGGTCGCCCACGGCGTAGAGCAGCTCGGCCACGACGCCGTCGTGCGGCGCATGCAGCGTGTGTTCCATCTTCATCGCCTCCATCACGGCCAGCACCTGTCCGCGCTTGACCGTGTCGCCGGCCTTGGCGAGATAGGACACCACCTTCCCGGGCATCGGCGCGGCCAGGCTGCCTTCGGCGCCAGCACCGTCGCCGGCGTGTGCGATGGGGTCGAACTGGCCCACCTTGGCGCTGCCGCCGGCCGCAAAGACTGCCACCGTCTCGCCGACGCAGTACACCGACAACCGGTGCCGCGCACCGTCCAGCATCACTTCATAGCCATCGTGACCCAGCGCGCGTGTGGACACACCGTGGCGCGCACCATCGACCACCATCACCGTGGCGCCGTCATGCAGGCGTTCGAGCGTCATCGTGCGGTGCTGGCCCTCGACTTCCAGGTCGAAGCGCCGGCGCGCACCACCGTACAGCCGCCAGCCGTCGCGCCGGCTCCAGGGGTCGGCGTCCTGCAGCGTCTCTTCGTACGCCAGCGCATGTGCCGCGACGCCCGCCGTGGCCAGTGGCAAGGGCAGGCCTGGTGCATCGAACAGCGCCGGGCGTTCGCGCTCGATCAGCGCCGTATCCAGCTCCGCCGTCGCGAACGAGCGGCTGGCCACCACGCGCCGCAGGAAGGCCACGTTGGTATGCAGGCCGACCAGGTGCGTCTGCGCCAGTGCGGCATCCAGTCGCGCCAGGGCCTGCTGGCGGTCCGCGCCCCAGACGATCAGCTTGGCGATCATCGAGTCGTAGTACGGGCTGATGTTGTCGCCTTCGAGGAAGCCGGTGTCCACGCGCGGCAGCTCGTCGCTGCGCACGAAGGCCACATGTGCCGGCCAGCGCGCCACATCCAGCCGCCCGGTGGCCGGCAGGAAATTGGCGTCGGGGTTCTCGGCGCAGATGCGCGCCTCGATGGCATGGCCGCGGATCTGCAGCTGGTCTTGCGTGACAGGCAGCGGCTCGCCGCAGGCCACGCGCAACTGCCACTCGACGAGATCGTGGCCGGTGATGGCCTCGGTCACCGGATGCTCCACCTGCAGCCGCGTATTCATCTCCATGAAGTAGAAGCGCAGGTCCCCGTCGTCCAGCTCTTCGGCAATGAACTCCACGGTGCCCGCACCGACGTAGCCCACGGCGCGCGCGGCGGCCACCGCAGCTTCGCCCATCTCGGCGCGGCGCACGGCGCTCATGCCGGGCGCCGGCGCTTCTTCGAGCACCTTCTGGTGGCGGCGCTGCACCGAGCAGTCGCGCTCGAACAGGTAGACCGCATGGCCCTGCGTGTCGCAGAAGACCTGGATCTCGATATGGCGCGGCTTGGTGACGTAGCGCTCGACCAGCACGTGCTCGTTGCCGAAGCTGGCCTTGGCCTCGCGCTGGCAGCTGCCCAGCGCTTGCGCAAAATCTTCCGCGCGATCGACACGCCGCATGCCGCGGCCACCGCCGCCCGCACTGGCCTTGATGAGCACCGGGTAGCCGATGCGGCCGGCCTCACGCGCCAGCAGCGCCGGGTCGTTGTCCTGGCCGTGATAGCCGGGCACCAGCGGCACGCCGGCCTTCTCCATCAGCGCCTTGGCGGCGGACTTGCTGCCCATGTCGCGGATCGAACGCGCCGGCGGGCCGATGAAGACCAGCCCCGCGTCGGCACAGGCCTGCGCGAATTCGGCGTTCTCGGACAGGAAACCGTAGCCCGGGTGGATGGCCTGCGCGCCGCTGGCGTGCGCGGCTTCGATGATGCGTTCCCAGCGCAGGTAGCTGTCGCGTGCCGCGTTGCCCCCGACATGCACGGCTTCGTCGCAGGCCTGCACATGGCGGGCTCGCGCATCGGCGTCGGAATAGACCGCGACGGTCTTGACGCCCAGCTGGCGCGCAGTCGCGGCGACACGGCAGGCGATTTCGCCGCGGTTGGCAATCAGGATCTTGGCAAACATCGTGCGTGTCCCCTCCAGACGGATCCGCGGATCCGGCGGCTCTCGGGTGGCCGCAGCCACGATGGTAGAGCCTGGAGGCGGCCCGCCCGGCCGCACGGGTTCGCCACGCGACACGGCCGGCTGCGGCAGCACGTGCCGTCAGCGCCGCACGGGGTCAGCGCCCTGGACCGTCGGCGCCCAGGGTGGCCCAGCGCCGCCAGCGGCTACGCAGCTCACGAGCCCACCAGGCGGCCGCCGGCAGTGCCACCAGCAGCGTCACCAGCAGCAGCGCAAAGTAGGACAAGGGCGACTGCCAGGCCAAGGCCAGCGAGACCGGCAGGAACGCGTCGAACACCAGCAGCAGCAGGCTCAGCAGCAGCGGCGGGCAGGCCAGGCGGGCCACGGCCCGCAGCGCCGCCTTCAAGGCCTGGCAGGACGCCGCCAGCGCCGCGCCCATCGGCAGGCCCAGCCAGCCCCAGGGGCCCATGGCATCGAGCAGAACGGCGGCGGTCAGCACCGCGCCCGCCGGTACACGCAGGCTCAGCAACATCAGGTCTTCGTCCTGCCCGCGCCAGGCACGTGCATCGGCGATGCGCTCGGCCAGGGCCAGGCCCGCGCAAGTCAGCAGCACCGGCAGCTCACGCAGGCCGTCCAGGCCTGCTGGCAGCACGATCCACTGCAGATGACCCGCCAGCGCCAGCCACCAGACCGTGGCGAAGGGCCGGAAGCCGCAGGCAAAGCCGAGCGCGGCCGCCAGCGCCAGGAGAGGCACCAGCCCGGCATCAGGGGGTGGTAGAGCGAACGGCATGGGTGAGGGGATGGACACGACGCGCATCAGCGGCGGCCGGGCATCTCTCGCAGGCAGGAGAGCTTTCTCGGCAGGACACCAGCTGTTACACGATGTGTGCAGCCTAACACCGGGTGCGTGCCCTCCGAAGGGCGATCCCCCCGGTTCAGTCGGTGCCGGTATCCCCGGTACGGACGAGGTAGCCGTCAACCGCAAAGATGCGGCAGCGCGATCCCGCGGCGCGTTCACAATATTCCAGCGCCGCGGCCATCGGCCGCGCGACGCCCCAGGACGCCGCCCAGTGCAGGCCGTTCTCGCTGATGGCGAAGGCCTTGGAGCCGGCCATGCGCAGCCAGTTCAGGAAGCCTTGCCGGGCCGAGGCATTGCGTACGGGAAGATGGTCCACCCCGTCGGGCAGCGCCTGGCGCAGCGGCACCGGCGCCGGCAGGTCGGGCTGCGGCTCGAAGCGGCGATCCGGCTGCGTGGGCAGGCCCAGCGCATCCAACGTACGCAGCACGGCCGGCAACCACAGCGGCAATCCGTCGCGGGCGCCGAACAGCGTGTGTGCATCGCTGCCAAAGCTGCCCACGGCCTCGAGCGACACCTGTCCGCCGGCCTGCGCATAGCCTTGCACCGCCGCGCGCCAGACCGCCGGCCGGAAGTGGCTGTCGTTGTCGCCGTAGAACCACTGCGTGGGCAGCCGCGTGTGGCGGCCGTAACTGGCGATGGCCTCGACCAGCGCCGCTTCCCAGGCCGGGCAGCCGTCCTGGCGCAGGCCACCCGAAAAATTGACCAGCAGCTTTGTGCCCGGATGCGGATCCTCGCCGTAGGCCAGTGTGGCCAGGCCACCGTGCGACTGGCCCAGCACGACATTGCGGCCGGGATCGGCCCAGGGCTGGGCAGCGGCCCAATCGACCGCGCGGCGCACGGACCGCGCCTGCTGGCGGCCGTTGCTCAGGATGTCGCAGGAACCGTCGAATTCGATGCCGCCCGACCGCCCAAAGCCCAGGCGCATCGGCACAACGACGGCATAGCCGCGCCGCACGAATTCGTAGGCCACGTGCGCGGGCCGGAACCGGGTCTGCATGTGCGCCGGCCCCGCCGCGCGCCCGTGGTTAATCACCACCACCGGAAAGGGCCCCTCCCCGGTCGGGCGGTAGACCGTGACCTCGAGTTCCGGCGCCTGCGGCCCTTCGGCCGGGATCATGAGGACCTCTTCAGCCGGCACCGCCGCCTGCTGCGCCGCGAACGCCGTGCGCGCCTGCAGCGCGGATTCAGTGGCCTGGGCCAGCCCAGGAGCTGCCAGCAGCATCACCGCCAGGGTCATGCCCGCGCACCGACTCCCGCATCCGCGCGCGAAAGCCTGGAGGACGGCGCGCCGCATCATCGACCGCTACATCCGGAAGACACCGAAGCGCGGTTGCTCCGGTATCGGGGCATTCAGGCTCGCCGACAGCCCCAGCGCCAGCACGCGGCGGGTGTCGGCAGGGTCGATGACGCCGTCGTCCCAGATCCGGGCGCTGGCGTAATACGGGTGGGCCTGGGCCTCGAACTGGTCGAGTATGGGCTGCTTGAAGGCGGCCTCCTGCTCGGCCGACCATTGCCCGCCCTTGGCTTCGATGCCGTCGCGCCGCACCGTGGCCAGCACGCTGGCGGCCTGCTCGCCGCCCATCACGCTGATGCGCGCGTTGGGCCACATCCACAGGAATCGCGGCGAATAGGCGCGCCCGCACATCCCGTAGTTGCCCGCACCGAAGCTGCCGCCGATGATGACAGTGAACTTCGGCACCGTGGCCGTGGCCACCGCCGTCACCATCTTGGCGCCGTGCTTGGCGATGCCCTCGGCCTCGTACTTGCGGCCCACCATGAAGCCGGTGATGTTCTGCAGGAAGACCAGCGGGATGCGCCGCTGGCAGCACAGCTCGATGAAGTGCGCGCCCTTCATCGCCGACTCGCTGAACAGCACGCCGTTATTGGCGACGATGCCCACCGGCATGCCCTCGATGTGCGCGAAGCCGGTGACCAGCGTGGCGCCGTAGCGCGCCTTGAACTCGTCGAACTCGCTGCCATCGACGATGCGCGCGATGATCTCGCGCACATCGAAGGGCTTGCGCGGGTCGGTGGGGATGACGCCGTGCAGCTCAATCGGATCGAACAGCGGCGCGCGCGGCGTCACCGTCTGCACCTGCGGCAGCTTGCGCCAGTTCAGGTTAGCCACGGACGCCCGCGCGATGGCCAGCGCATGCATGTCGTTCTCGGCCAGGTGGTCGGCCACACCGGACAGGCGCGTGTGCACATCGCCGCCGCCCAGGTCCTCGGCACTGACGATCTCGCCGATGGCGGCCTTCACCAGCGGCGGGCCGCCGAGGAAGATCGTGCCCTGGTTCTTGACGATGATCGTCTCGTCGCTCATTGCCGGCACATACGCGCCGCCCGCCGTGCATGAACCCATCACGACGGCGATCTGCGGAATGCCCAGCGAAGACATCTGCGCCTGGTTGTAGAAGATGCGCCCGAAGTGCTCGCGGTCCGGGAAGACATCGTCCTGGTTGGGCAGGTTGGCCCCGCCGCTGTCGACCAGGTAGACGCACGGCAACCGGTTCTGCTGCGCGATCTCCTGCGCGCGCAGGTGCTTCTTGACCGTCATGGGGTAGTAGGTGCCGCCCTTGACCGTCGCGTCGTTGCAGATGATCAGGCACTCCACGCCGCTGACGCGGCCGATGCCGGCGATCATGCCGGCGCCCGGCGCAGCGTCGTTGCCGTCGCGCTCCTTGTACATGTTCAGCGCCGCCAGCGGCGCGATCTCGAGGAAGGGCGTGTCGGGGTCGAGCAGCATCTCCACGCGGTCGCGCGGCAGCAGCTTGCCGCGCGCCAGGTGCTTGGCACGCGGTGCGTCACCACCGCCCAGCGCCACCTGGGCCAGGCGAGCGTTCAGATCGTCGATGAGCGCGCGCATCGCAGCGGCGTGCTGCTTGAACGCCTCGCTGCGGGGGTTGAGCTTCGATGCCAGCGTGGGCATGAACGGGTGTCTCCTGGGTTGATGGGGGCTGTGCTGCGCGGCACAACACCGCTCCAGACGCCGCCAGGGCGCCGCACCAGATTCAAAACAGTGTAGCCAGATCAACCGCGGGCGTCTCCTGAGGACGCCAGGCGCTTGCGCGAGCGCAAGCGCTGACTGCTGCCCACGCCCTAGCATCCCGCGATGTTTGTGGCGCTCCATCTGCTGCTCGCCGCACCGGCGATCGGCGCCGCCTTGTGGTTGCGCCCCTGGCGCCTGATGCCGCCCGGCGGACCGCCCTGGCCGTGGCTGCTGTGGACGGCGCTGATGCCCGCGTTGTGGGGTGCGGACCGCTACGTCGACACCCCGGTGGCCCAGCCGCTGTCGGGCGCCTGCCTGCTGCTGCTGATGGGCGGCTGGCCGCTGGCGGTCCTGGCCATGGTGCCCGTGGCGATGCTGACGGGCTGGCTGGGCGATCTCGGCGCGGCCGCGGCCCTGGAGCGCTACGTATGGCTCGGGCTCGTGCCGGCCACGCTGACCCTGGCGATCGGCGCGGCCATCCGGCGCTGGCTGCCGCATCACCTGATGGTCTACATCCTGGGCCGCGGCTTCTTTGCCACCGTGGCCGCCAGCAGCCTGTCCGGCGTCGCATGGGTGATGCTGGCTGGCGCATCGAACGGCCTGCAGCCCGGCGACATGATGCTGGCGCGCTGGCTCGCCGGCTGGGGCGACGCCTGGCTGACCGGCGTGCTGGTGGCCATCTTCGTGGCCTTCCGCCCGGAATGGCTGGCCACCTACACCGACCGCATCTACCTGCCGAAGGACTGAGCCTGGACATGGGACTCCACCTGCGTGGAGTCCCGTGCCTGGCGAAGGCCGGCGGACATCTCGTGTCCGTCGGCTGAGCCCGGAAATGGAACTCCACCCGCGAGGAGCCGAGTGCCCGCCCCTCAGCGCCGCCAGAACTGCGGCGTCAGCAGCACCAGCACCGACAGCAATTCCAGCCGCCCCAGCAGCATGGCGGCCGTGCAGACCCAGGTCTGGAAGTCGCTGAGGCCCTGGTAGTTGCCGGCCGGGCCCACCTGGCCGAGCCCCGGCCCGGTGTTGTTGACGCAGGCGATCGCCGCGCTGAAGGCCGTCATGGGATCGAGGCCCGAGACGGTCAGCAGCAAGCCCACACTCGTCAACACGAAGCCGTAGATCAGCATGAAGGCCAGCACGGATTGCATCACCTGAGGCGGCACGACGCGCCCGCCGAAGGTCACGGGCACCACCGCGCGCGGATGGACGATGCGCGTGAGTTCACGCAAGGCCTGCTTCTGCAGCAGCAGCGAGCGCACGAGCTTGATCCCCCCGCCCGTGCTGCCGGCGCAGGTGGCAAAGCTGCACAGCATCAGCATGACCACTGGAACAACCGCCGGCCACAAGGCGTAGTCGACGGTGGCGAAGCCGGTGGTCGTGGCCACGGACACGACACTGAAACTGGCGTGCCGCAGCGACTCCAGGAACGTCGGATAGACGCCCATGGCGCTGAGGTACACGGCCACGCCCAGGACGCTGCCGACCATCAGCAGCGCATAGGCGCGCGCTTCCACGTCGCGCAGCAGCACGCCCAGACTGCGTTGCCGCCAGACCAGGAAGTACAAGGCGAAATTGACGCCCGCCAGCAGCATGAAGGCCGTCGCGACCGCCTCGATCAGCGGCGACTGGAAGGCGCCGAAACTCGCGTCGTACGCGGCAAAACCGCCGAGACCCATCGTGCTGCAGGCATGCATGAAGGCGTCCACCCAGCTCATGCCCGCCCACCGGAAGGCCAGCACGCAGGCCAAGAAGACGGTGAAGTAGACGCCCCACAGCCCGCGCGCGGTTTCTGCCATGCGGGGTGTCAGCTTCTGGTCCTTCATCGGGCCGGCCGTCTCGGAATTGAACAGCTGCATGGCACCCACGCCCATCAGCGGCAGCACGGCCACCACCAGCACGATGATGCCCATGCCGCCGATCAGCACCATGAAACACCGCCAGACATTGAGCGAAGCCGGCAGCTTGTCGAGACCGGTCAGCACCGTGGCGCCCGTGGTGGTCAGCGCGCTCATCGCCTCGAAGTAGGCGTCCGTCAGGCTCAGGCCGGGAATCGCCAGCAGCAGCGGCAAGGCGCCGAAGGCCGGCAGGATGGTCCAGGTCGCGGTCACGAGCAAAAACCCGTCGCGCGGCCGCAGTTCGCGCTTGAAGCGACGCGTCGCCGCGCCCATCACCAGCCCGCTCGCCAGGGTGATCAGCATCGCCTGCAGGAAGGGGCGCTCGGCCGCGTCATGGTCGAAAAGCGCAAAGGCCAGCGGCACCAGCATCAGCAATGCAAACAGCACGACCATGCGGCCGACCAGGGCGATGACGGCCAGATTGCCCATCAGAAGAATGTCGCGCTGACCTGGAAGAGCTTTTCGATCTCGCGCACCATGCGCTTGCGCGGCACGAAGATGATGACGTGGTCGTGGGTCTGCACCACGGTGTCGTGGTGCGCGATGATGACCTCGGGCTTGGCGTCGTCACCGGCCTCCGTGCCGTCGGGGCGGTGCAGGCCGCGCACGATGGCGCCGACCTGCGCGCCCTTGGGCAGGCCGATCTCGTCCATGCGCCGCCCGGCCATGCGACAGGTCTTGGCGTCTCCACGCACGATGGCTTCGAGCGCCTCGGCCGCGCCGCGGCGCAGCGAGTGCACGGCTTCCACGTCGCCGCGCCGCACATAGGCCAGCAGTTCGCCGATGACCGCGTGGCTGGGCGAGATCGCGATGTCGATCTGCGTGCCCTGCACGAGGTCGGCATAGGCCCGCCGGTTGATGACGGCCAGCACGCGGCGCGCCCCCAGGCGCTTGGCCAGCAGGCAGCTCAGGATGTTGTCCTCGTCGTCGCCGGTCAGCGCGAGGAAGAGGTCCATGTCCTGGACGTTTTCGTCGCCCAGCAGGTCTTCGTCGGTGGAGTCGCCGTGCAACACCAGGGTCTCGGCGGGCAGCTGGGTGGCCAGGTACTCGCAGCGCGGCCGGTTGGACTCGATGATCTTGACCTCCCAGTCCGTGCCGAGTTCGCGCGCCAGGCGCAGGCCGACCTTGCCGCCGCCGGCCACCATGACGCGGCGCACCGGCCGGTCCATCTTGCGCAGCGCGCCCAGCACGGCCCGGATGTGTTCGGTGGCCGCCAGCACGAAGACCTCGTCGCCCGGCTCGACGCGTGTGCCGCCGTCCAGCACGGGCAGCACCGCATCCTGGCGGTAGATGGCCACGATGCGCATCTCGGCTCCGGGCACGAGGCTGGGGATCTCAGACAGGCTGTGCAGCACCAGCGGCCCGCCGGCCACGGCGCGCACGGCGATCAGGCTGACCAGCCCGTTGGCGAATTCCAGGACCTGCAGCGCCTCGGGGTACTCGATGAGCTTGCGGATGTAGGCGGTCACGGTCTGCTCGGGGCAGATGACCTGGTCGACATCGAAACCCTGCTCGCCCAGCAGCGGCGACCCATTCTCGAATTCCGGGCTGCGCAAGCGCGCGATCGTGGTGGGCACGCGGTAGACCTCGCGCGCCACCTTGCAGACCACCAGGTTGGTCTCGTCCAGCGGCGCGCAGGCGATCAGCATGTCGGCATCCTCGATGCCGGCGTCCTTCAGCACGCTGGGCTGGATGGCATTGCCGGCCACGCCGCGCAGGTCCAGCCGTTCCTGCAGGAATCGCAGGCGCTGCGGATCGGTGTCGACCAGCGTGATGTCGTTCTTCTCCGACAGCAGACTCTCGGCCACGCTTTCGCCGACGCGGCCGGCTCCGACGATGACGATGTTCAAGGGCGGTCCCGGGGGTCTGGCGTGTTATTGCTTGGCGAAGAGCTGTCCGATGTCGGCAAAGGCCTTGAACTCCAGCGCGTTGCCGGAGGGGTCGAGGAAAAACAGCGTGGCCTGCTCGCCGGCCAAGCCCTTGAAGCGGACGTGCGGCTCGATGATGAAACGGGTGCCCGCTGCGCGCAGCTTGTCGGCCAGCGCCTGCCACTCGGCCATGGGCAGGACCACGCCGAAGTGGCGCACCGGCACCGCGTCACCATCGACCTGGCCGGTGGCCGCCAGTCGGCACTCGTGCGGCGACAGATGGGCGACCACCTGGTGGCCGTAGAGATCGAAATCGATCCAGTCCGGCGAGCTGCGGCCCTCGGGGCAGCCCAGCAGGCCGCCGTAGAAGGCGCGTGCAACCGCCAGGTCGTGCACGGGAAAGGCCAGGTGGAAGGGGCGGATGGCGTTGTCGTTCATGGCTGTGATTGTGCGACGCCGGGAGACTTCTCCATCAGCTCGCGGGCTTCGGGGTACAGGCGCACGAGGACCTGGCGCAACACGGCGTCCAGCTGCGGGCGCAGCATCGCCTCCAGCTGGTCGGCCTGCGGCGGTGCATCCAATGCCCCTGCGCGGCTGGCCCACACGGCCGCCAGTGCCGGCTGTACGGTCTGCAGGACCTCGGCCACCTGCGCGCGCCAGTGCGGCGGGGCTCCGCCCTGCGCCCATTCGCCGCGGCCGCGCCCGAAATGCGCCACCGCCAGGTAGCGCAGCAGGGCCGCCTCGGTGATGGGCAGCATGGCCTGCGCGGACCAGCCCACCCAGGGCGGGCCGCCGCCGCGCATGACGTTCACACCCCGCGCCAGGCCCGCCGCCCCCAGCGCGCCGAGGAGCCCGCCGGCCAGCAAGCCGCCGCCCATCGTCAGCCCGCCGGTGGCCAGATCGGCCTTCAGGCCCGCCAGCGCACCGCTGAGCACGCCGCCCCAGATGGCGGCATGGCCTTCGTCGATGCGCGCATTCACCTCGATCTGCTGGGCCACACGCGCGAGGATCTCGCCCTGCGCGCGGCCGTGCAGCCCATGCAGCCGGATGAGTTCGGCCGTGCCGGCATTGACCTCGTCGTCCAGCGCCACGACGAGCCGCGCCTGCGCCTGTGCCGCCGCATCGGCCGGCGCCGGCCCGCCGCCGAGCTTCGCGCCCAGCCGCGCGGTCACGTCACGCCAGGCATCCGTCAATCGCCCCTGGCTGTCCAGCCGCATGCGTGTGTCGCCCACGCGGGCCAGTGAACGCGCCAGCGCACCCACGGCCTGCTCGAAGACAGCCAGTTGCTCGCCCTGCCAGGCCTGGCGCAGGCGCGCCATGCCCGCCTGACGTTGCACAGGCAGCACCGCCTGCACGGCCGCCAGCAGCGTGCCTTCCTGCACCCAGCAGCGCGCAAAGGCATCCATCGGCAGCACCTGTGCCACACCGGGCCAGGCCTGCAGGTGGCTGCGCCAGCGGGCGATGTCGCGCGCCTCGTCCTCTGGCGAGCGCTGCGCGCCCAGCTGGTTGAGCAGCACGATCACCGGCCGCTTCATCCAGGCCAGCAGCTGCATCTCGGAATCGACGTACGCGGCCGCCTGCGTGCTCTCCGCTGCATTCACGAGGTAGAGCACCACGTCGGTCTGCTCGCGCACATGGCGCAGGGCCTGCTGGTTGGCCCAGAACGCACGGTCGCGCCAGCGGTCCCACACCTCGGCGAGGAACCAGCCCAGCGCCGTGCCTTCGCGCTGCAGGCGCTGCACCAGCCGCACCGTGTCGCCAAAACCCGGCGTGTCCCACAGGCGCAGTTCGTCGCCAGCTGCGCTGCGCGCCAGCAGATGCTCCTCGGAAAACTCGGTGACGTGCGGCTCGTCGCGCACCTCGCCCACCGCGCGGCGCAGCAGCGTGCGCGCCAGCGTGGTCTTGCCGGCATTGGTGTGGGAGATCAGGCTCAACGCAACGCGGACCGGCTCCGCGTCCGCGACTGCGAGGGCTTCAGGCATTCAAGGCCCGCTGCAGCGCGGCCAGGTTCTCGGGCATGTCGGGTCGGTCGAGGTTGGCGCACAACAGGCGCAGGCCGTGCCGCTGGCCAAAACCCTGCCAGGCCGCGCGCCGTTCGTCCAGGCGCGCGGGCAACGACGCGAAGCGCACGCGGAAAGCCGCCTCGTCGACCAGCACCAGCAGCGTGGATGCCGGTTCGGCCGCGGCCATCTCCTTGACGAAGCGGCCGTGGTGTTCGTCTTCGGGTGTCGCGCCCAGGTCGACCAGCGCGATGCGCAGTACCGCGCCGGCCGTGCCCGCTCGCGCCCGCGCGGCCTCTTCGTCGCCCACCTGCGTGAGATCGGCGATCTTCAGCAGCAGGTCGTCGCCGAGTTCACGCGCCAGCAGTTCGCGCAGACCCAGCGCCGTCTGCGCGCCGGGCGCCTGCGCATACGGCAGCACCTGCACCAGCGCAGGCCCCGAGCGCCGCCAGCGCGCCAGCCGCTGCAGTTCACCCAGCGGCACGGGCACGGGCAGTCGACGGGACTTGGCGGTCGCCTGCGCGAAGGCCAGCACGGCCAGCACCAGCCGCGGGACGACGACCCACAGCGCCAGCGTCGCCGCGTAGAGGTGGATCCAGGGCGCCGCGCTGGCCTTGGCCTCGGGCTGCTCCGGCGTCAGCCGCATCGCCGCGATCGCCACATCGTCCGGCACGGCGATGCCGGTGAGCGCCTGCGCCGGCGCCAGCAGCACGTTCAAGCCGGCCTGCACGGTGGGCGCCTCCAGGAAGGTGCTCTGCCAGGCCGCGCGGTAATCGAAGACCAGGCCGCGCAGGTAGAGGCCTGCCACCATGCCCGCCGCGATGGCCGCCGCACCCACGTGCACGACCGCGGCCGCACGCACCGTGGTCAGCGGCGCGCTGATCTCCGCCCAGCGCAGCGCAGCGGTCTTCAACGGGCCCAGGCCCACGCCACGCTCCCAAGCGGCCGCCACCAGGCGCCGCACCCAGCCATTGGAGGCCGCATGGTCGCGCAGCGTGCCCAAGGTCAGCACCGCGTACATCGCCAGGTTCCAGGCCACCAGGGCCCACACGGCCGGCGCCAGCAGGTTGACGTGATGGCCGCGGCCGATCAGGTCGGCAGCCAGGCCGACGACAAAGCCGGCCGCCAGCGCCAGGCCCAGCCAGGACCAGCGCCAGCCCGATCGCGCCAGCCAGCGGCCGATGGCCGGGTCGCGCGGCTCCAGGCGCTGCAGCGCGTGGCGCGCGCGCTCCGCCAGCAGCTGCTCGGGTGTGGCGTCAGCGGCTGCGCTCTCGGCCGCCAGGCGACCGGCCCACTGGCCGTCCTCGCGCGACCACAGCGGGCCCTCGGCCTCGTCATAAGCCTGGACCAGCGTGACGCGTCGTGCGGTGGACTCGTTCATCGTCGCCACCCGGGATGTCCTGCGACCGTATGCGCGGCCCTC
This sequence comes from Pseudomonadota bacterium, assembly GCA_963205115.1. Classification (GTDB taxonomy): domain Bacteria; phylum Pseudomonadota; class Gammaproteobacteria; order Burkholderiales; family Burkholderiaceae_C; genus Rubrivivax. The sequence continues at coordinate 161,106 of CAUJHV010000004.1, forward strand.
AAGCGAGCGCGCGCCCGATCAGGATTTTCTGCACTTCGCTCGTGCCTTCGTAGATCTGGCACACACGCACGTCGCGGTACAGCCGCTCGACCGGAAAGTCGCTGACATAGCCATAGCCGCCGTGCACCTGGATCGCTTCTGAGCACACACGCTCGGCCATCTCGCTGGCGAAGAGCTTGGCCATCGCCGCCTCTTTCAGGCAGGGCCGGCCGGCGTCCTTGAGCGAGGCGGCGTGGTGGATGAGCTGCCGTGCGGCTTCGATCTGCGTGGCCATGTCGGCGAGCTTGAACTGCACGGCCTGGTGGTTGAAGATGGCCGTGCCAAATGCCTGGCGCTCGTGCGCATAGGCAAGCGCCGCCTCGAAGGCCGCGCGTGCCATGCCCACGGCCTGGCTGGCAATGCCGATGCGCCCGCCCTCCAGGCCCGACAGCGCGATCTTCAGGCCCATGCCTTCTTCGCCCAGCCGGTTGGCCGCCGGCACGCGGCAGTGTTCGAACAGGATCTGCGCGGTGTCGCTGCTGTGCTGGCCCATCTTGTCTTCCAGCCGCGCGACGCTGTAGCCCGGGGTGTTCGTCGGCACGAGGAAGGCACTGATGCCCTTCTTGCCGGCGGCCTTGTCGGTGACGGCCATGACGATGGCCACGTCGCCGTTCTTGCCGCTGGTGATGAACTGCTTGACACCGTCCAGCACGTAGTGGTCGCCTTCGCGGCGCGCCGTGGTGCGCAGCCCGCCGGCCTCGGACCCCACATGCGGCTCGGTCAGGCAGAACGCACCCAGCATCTCCCCGCGCGCCAGCGGCGCGAGGAAGCGCTGCTTCTGGTCGTCGTTGCCGAAGGCCATGAGGATCGAACACACGGGGCAGTTGTTGACACTGACCACGGTGCTGGTGCCGCCGTCACCGGCGGCGATTTCTTCCAGGATCAGCGACAGCGCCAGGTAGTCCAGCCCCGCGCCGCCCCAGGTCTCGGGCACGGCCACGCCGTAGCAGCCCAGCGCCGCCAGGCCGCGCAGCGCGGCCTGCGGGAAGTGGTGGGTCTTGTCCCACTCGGCGGCATGCGGCCGGATCTCGGCCTGCACATACGCGCGCACGGCATCCTGAACGGCCAGGTGGTCATCTGACAACAGCATCGGAAATCCTCTCTCGGGATGCGCGCCCCGCGGGGCGCCGACTCACCAGCTCAGCGGCGAGCCATCGATATCGAAGAAGCCGCCATTGTCGGCAGCCGTCGATCCGGCGATCTTGCGCCGGATGCCCGCGGCACTGTCGGCCACGTCCAGGTCGGCACCGGCGCCGCCCATGTCCGTGCGCACCCAGCCGGGGTGCATCGCCCAGCACACGGCCTTGCCGGCCAGCAGCAGCGAAGCGTCCTTGAGGACGGAGTTCGCCGCCGCCTTGGACGCGCGGTACAGCCAGCCGTTGCCGTGGGTGCGCAGGCCCATGGAGCCCATGCGCGACGTAATCACGACCACGCGTGCCTCGGGCGTGAGCACAGGCGCCAGGCGGGGCAGCACGCGCATCGGGCCCAGCACGTTGGTGTGCATGACCTGGTCGAAATCGGCCAGCGCGGGCGGCTCGAAATCGCCCAGACGCGGCCCGTAGACCCCGGCGTTGACCACGGCCACGTCGAAACTTGCGGCGCCATTCGGCCAGACCAGCTCGGCACAGCTGGCGGCGTCCGTCACGTCCAGATGCAGCACGCGCGCGCCCAGGGCATGCAGCCGTTCCGCACCGGTGGCGTCACGCGCCGTGGCCGTGACCGCATCGCCGCCAGCCCGGTACTGGCGCGCCAGTTCCAGGCCGATGCCGCGCGAGGCGCCGATGATGAGGATGTTCTTCATGTGTGCCGGCCTTCCGGATACTCCCAATCTCCCCGCATCATGCCGCACTCGGGCGGAACAAGGCCAGCCGCAGCGCCAGGGTCAGGAACAGCAGCCCGCCGGTGGCCTGCAGCGCGCGCCCGGCCCAGACGCTTGCCGACAGGCGCCGCATCTGGGCGGCCAGGGCCACCAGCGCCAGCAGGAACAGCCCGCCCTGCACGACGAACCACGCGCCCAGCAGCAGAAACGAGCCGGTCTGGCTGGGCGAATCCGCCGGCACGAATTGCGGCAGGAAGGCCAGGAAGAACAGCGCCACCTTCGGGTTCAACACATTGGTGAACAGGCCGGTGCGGAACTCCGCGAGATCACCGCGAGACGCGGCTTCCGGCATCGCCCCGGCGGCCGCGCCCTGGCCTTTTCCGCGCGGCTGCAAGGCACGCCACAGCATGCCCAGCCCCAGCCATGCGAGATAGGCCGCACCGGCCCACTGCAGGGCCAGGAAGGCCGCCGGATACACCGCCAGCAAGGCCGCCAGCCCGAAGGCCGCGGCCAGTGCATGCACCGCGCAGCCCGCCGTGATGCCCAGCGCGGCCGCCACGCCGGCGCGTGTGCCGCCTTGCAGCGTGCGGCTGACGGTCAGCAGAAAGTCCACGCCCGGCGTCGCGTTGAGCACCAGCACGGCCGATGCAAACACGGCCAGTTCAGCAGGCCCGGGAAAGATGCCTGGGCCCGCCATCACGAGACCCAGGGCGGGGCGCGCAGTGGCCGCGCGCGCCTCACAGCATCTCCACCGCCAGCGCGGTCGCTTCGCCGCCGCCGATGCACAGCGAGGCCATGCCGCGCTTCTTGCCCTGCGCGCGCAGGGCACCCAGCAAGGTGACGACGATGCGCGCACCGCTGGCGCCGATGGGGTGGCCCAGCGCGCAGGCGCCGCCGTGCACGTTGACGATCTC
>CAUJHV010000005.1 GCA_963205115.1 Pseudomonadota bacterium
AGATGGACGAGGGCATCGGACGGGTGCTGCAGGCGCTGGACGACGGTGGCCTCGGCGAGGACACGCTCGTCGTCTTCACCAGCGACAACGGCGGCGAACGCTTCAGCGACAACTGGCCGCTGGTGGGCGGCAAGATGGACCTCACCGAAGGCGGCATCCGCGTGCCGGTGATCGCCCGCTGGCCGGCGCACATCGCGCCCGGCGGCGTCAGCAGCCAGCACCACCTGACCATGGACTGGACGGCGACCATGATCGCCGCCGCGGGTATCGACGCGGATCCGGACCACCCGCTGGACGGCGTGGACCTGCGCCCGGCGCTGGCCGATGCGCGCCACACCTTCGAGCGCCCCATGCACTGGCGCATGAAACACCGCGCCCAACGTGCGCTGCGCGACGGCCGCTGGAAGTACCTCGCCGTCGACGACCACGAATACCTGTTCGACGTCGAGACCGACGAGCGCGAGCGCGCCAACCTCGCGCGACGCGACCCCGACCGCCTGGCCACGATGCGCAGCGCCTGGGAGGACTGGGACCGCCGCGTCGGGCCGATTCCGGCGGACGCGGCGGTGTCGTTGGTCTACGGCAGTGCGGACATGCCGCAGCGCTGAACGCGCTGGCGGCAGCCCCGCTGCGGTAGGCTTGCCGCCATGCACGAGCTCTTCGACCCACAGCGCCACGAAGCGCTTTCCGCGCAGGCCTGGAGCCCTGAGCAGGCTCGAGAGGCCATCGCGCGCATCTGCGGTGCGGCTCAGGCCGAGTTCGACGACAGTTCGGGCAGCTGGCTGCTGCACCCACAGGACGATCCGCCGCAGCCGGGTGCGCGCTCGTTCAATCTCTACTGGGGCGCCACGGGCGCCGTGTGGGCCTTGCGCCACTTGGCTGCCGAGGGCGCAGTGCGTCTGTCACGTGACTACGCGCCATGGATCGCACAGTATCCGGATCGCCTGCGCGAAGAAGCGGCCCACGAGCAGCACGGCAGTGCCTCCTACCTGTTCGGCGAGAGTGCCGCGCTCTTGTTGGCGTGGCAGGCCACGCGCCGCGACGATCTGGCCAACCGCCTGCATGCCGTCGTGCAGGGCAATCAACACAACACGGCGCAGGAGCCGCTGTGGGGCAATGCCGGCACGGTGCTGGCCGCCATCCGGATGGCCGAAGAACCCGGTGCAGACGGCCGCTGGGCACAGCTCGTCGCATCGTCCATCGATGCCTTGCACGACGCCATGATCGTCGACCCGGACATCGGCACCTGGATCTGGGAGCAGGACCTCTACGGCCGGCGCACGCGTTACCTGGGCGGTGGCCACGGCCTGGCCGGGAATGCCTTTGCGGCCCTTCGCGCGGCCGCCTTTGCCGATCCGCAGCGGGTACAGACCATCGAGCAGCGTGCGCTGGAGACCATGTCCCGCACAGCCCTGCGTGCGACCCAGCTTACGCACGACGGCGCCGTGGCGCTGATCAACTGGCCCGCGCTGGTGGACAAGGATCTTTTCGAGCCGGCCCGCACCAAGGTCCGCAAAGTGCTTGTCCAGGACTGCCACGGCGCGCCCGGTATCGTGTGCCGCTTCGCCAAGGCGCCCCGCACGGCGCCCTGGGACGAACTGCTGCGTGGCGCGGGTGAGCTGAGCTGGCTCGCGGGACCTCTGGCCAAGGGCCCGTCCCTGTGCCACGGCACCGCCGGCAGCGCACTGGCCTGCCTGAAGCTGTGGCGCCGCTTCGCGGAACCCCTGTGGCTGGAGCGCGCACGCCTGCTGGCGATGCACGCGGCCGCGCAGGTGGAAGAAGCCCGCGCCCGCCACGGCCAGGGGCGGCACAGCCTGTGGACCGGCGACCTGGGCGTGGCGTGCGTGCTGTGGAGCTGCATCCTGGGCGACGACCGATTCCCCACGCTGGACCACTTCTAACGCGGCACATGAGCCGCAGCTGCTGACCCCGGTCCGCCCCACCCGCGGCGGTTGGGCCGCAACTGCGGGCAGGCGCCGACCCGTCACCGACAACCGGGTCGCGCGCAGGGGCCGCCATGCGTGGGCGGTCGCGGCCGCGCGGGGCCGCAGTACGATGGTCACATCCCCACTGGCAGGCCCGCCGCACGTCGACACCGACCTGCCGACCGGTCCCACGATGGCCACCGCCGGCACTGAATCTGCATCCGCACGTCCCGTGCTGTGGCAGCGCCTGCGCACCGACATCGCCGGCATGACGCCGGCCTACTTCGGCCTCGTGATGGCCACCGGCATCGTCTCCATCGCCGCGCAGCTGGAAGGCTGGTTGCTGCTGGCGCATGCGCTGTTCGTGCTGAACAACGTGATGTACGCGGCCCTGTGGCTGCTGACGATCGCGCGTGTGGTGTGGTTTGCGCCGCGCGTGTGGCTCGACCTGCAGGACCATCTGCGCGGCCCGGGTTTTTTCACGCTCGTGGCCGGCACCGGCGTACTCGGTGCCCAGTTCGTGCTGCAGGCGGCCAGCTACCGCATCGCGGGGGGGCTCTGGGCCCTGTCGCTGCTGCTGTGGCTGGCGCTGACCTATACGATCTTCACCGCCTTCGTCGTCAAGCACGACAAGCCCGCACTCGACAAGGGCATCAACGGTGGCTGGCTGCTGGCGGTGGTGGCCACGCAGTCGGTGGCCGTGCTCAGCACGCTGCTGGCTGCGAAGGCTCCCGAACACACGCGACTGGCCCTGGATCTGCTGGCACTGTCGATGTGGCTGTGGGGCGGCGTGCTGTACGTCTGGACGATGACGCTGATCTTCTACCGCTACACCTTCTTCCGCATGGCGCCGGCCGACCTGTCACCGCCGGACTGGATCAACATGGGCGCGATGGCGATCTCCACGCTGGCCGGTTCGCTGCTGATCATCCACTCGCCGGGCTCGCCGTTCCTCATGTCCGTGCTGCCGTTTCTCAAGGGCTTCACGCTGATGTACTGGGCCACCGGCACCTGGTGGATTCCGGTGCTGCTGATCCTGGGCGTCTGGCGTCATGTCTACCGGCGCTTTCCCCTGCGCTACGGGCCGCTGTACTGGGGCCTGGTCTTTCCGCTGGGCATGTACGCGGCCTGCACGGACCGCCTGGGGCATGCCATGGGGTTCGGGCTGCTCGATGAGCTGCCGAGGCTGTTCCTGCTGGCAGCCCTGGTCGCGTGGAGCCTGGCCTTCATCGGCCTGCTGCGAGACCTGATGCGGCGGCTGGGGCTGCTGCAGCCACGCACCAGGTCCGACGGGCCCGAGCCATGATCGCGCAGGTGCGCCAGCGCATCCGGCCGCGCGCCAGAAGTCCCTCGCGCCACGGCGGGCCGACCCTGCCGCGATCCCGCCCAGCGGCCGCAGGCATCATGACAGCCATTACACCCACAAGACCGCAATGGAGTGCCCCATGACCACCACCCGCCCCAGCGTCACTGACAAGCGCCGCCGCTTCCACGATTTGCATGAACACGGCTGTTTCGTCATCCCCAACCCCTGGGACCTGGGCAGCGCACGCATGCTGCAGAGCCTGGGCTTCCAGGCGCTGGCCAGCACCAGCTCCGGCTTCGCCTGGAGCCAGGCGCGGCCGGACAACCACGTCAGCCGCGACATGGCCTTGGCGCACCTGCGCGAGCTGGTGGCGGCCACCGACCTGCCGGTGAATGCCGATTTCGAAAGCGGCTTCGGCGAACAGCCCGGCGACGTGCGCGACAGCGTGCGCATGGCGGTGCGCACGGGCGTGGCGGGCCTGTCGATCGAAGATGCCACCGGAGACGCCGCGCAGCCGCTGTTTTCGCTGGACGAAGCCTGCGAGCGCCTGCGCGCCGCACGCCGCGCGATCGACGAAGAAGGCGGCGACACCCTGCTGGTGGGCCGCGCCGAAGGCCTGTGGGTGTGCAACGCCGAGTTGCAGGACGTCATCACCCGGTTGAAGGCCTATGCCCAAGCGGGCGCCGATTGCCTGTACGCACCGGGCCTGCGGCAGGGCGAACATATCGCCGCGGTGGTGGAAGCGGTGGCGCCCAAGCCGGTCAACCTGCTCATCGGCGGCGCCACCGGCATGACGGTCGCGCAGGCGGCGGCACTCGGCGTGCGCCGCATCAGCGTCGGTGGCGCCCTGGCACGTGCCTCCTGGGGCGGCTTCCTGCGGGCGGCGCGCGAGCTGGCCACGAGCGGCGCCTTCGATGCCCTGACCGATGCGGCGTCCGGCAAGGAACTGGATGCCTTCTTCAAGGCCGATCTGGCACAGCGCCGCGCGTGACGCAGGGCCTGCGAATCGACGAATACCCGCGACAGCCGAGTCAATTCGCCATTCGCGCGAGGATGCGGCGCTCCTACTCCAAGGAGCCCACCATGATTGCCAGCAAGGTCCTCGTTGCCGCTGTCACTGCTGTCGCCGCCCTGACCGTCCTGCCCGGTTGCGCGATCCAGCGCGGGCAGTCCACGGTGGGTGAGTACATCGACGACACCGCCATCACCACCGCGGTGAAGGCCCGCTTCGTCAATAACCCGCAGGTCGATGCAACCGCCATCAGCGTGGAAACACTCGAAGGCACGGTGCTGCTGTCGGGCTTCGCCAAGTCCGCCGCCGAGCGCAGCGCGGCCGAATCGATCGCCCGCAGCGTCAAGGGCGTCAAGAACGTCAAGAACCAGATCCTGGTGCGCACCGGCTGAGCGGGGCACCCGCCGCGCCATGTTGTCGAACCGGTCCAGCGCCCGCTTGACGTGCGTCGGCGCGGGCCAGCGGAAGCCGGCCCTGACCCGACGTGTCACGCCTCCGCGGCTTACTGGCCCGCCGCGCCCGGCTTGACGAACTTCAGGATGAACTCGTCCTTGGGCATCGGCGGATCGGGCGTTTCCTTGTCGCGCGGATCGGCCGCGTTGCGCAAGAAGGAACCCGCCGCGACCAGCTTGAATCCTGCGGCTTCCACTTCACTGCGAAGGAAGGCTTCTTCGATGCGGTGCAGCGTGGTGGATTCCGAGATGCCCGTGCCGGGTCGGCCGGAATGGTCGGCGACGATGTACAGGCCACCGGGCTTCAGCGCCGCAAAGATGCTGCGGTTCATCTGCGCCCGACCTTCGCCCAGCGGCCCCAGGTCGTGGTAGTTGAACATCAGCGTCACCACGTCCACCCGGCCCGGCGTGAGTTCGGGCGGCAGCGGGTCGACCAGGCGCTGCAGCACCAGCGCGATCGGTGCGGCGGCCGCCTTTGCGCCGGACAGCCGGGCCTGGCGTTCCAGCACGCCGGCACCGGGCACGCGGGCGCCGGGCGGCACAGCGCGGTTGGGGTCGCGTGGCTGCGCCTGCGAGAAGACCTTGCCCGTGGGGCCTACGCTGCGCGCGAGCAGTTCACTCGTGTAGCCGCCGCCAGCCACCACGTCCAGCGCCACCATGCCCGGGCGCAGGCCCATGAAGGCCAGCACCTGTTCGGGCTTGCGCCGCTTGTCGTTCTCGCGGTCGGCCGCCGTGCGGTCGGGGCTGCCGACGATCGCGGCGATCTGCGCCTCGCTCAGTGCCGCAGGCGCCTGCGCGCCGGGGGCCATCGCGCAGGCGCCGACCACGCTGGCCGCCAGGGCCGCCAGCGCCGTTCGCAGCGCGCGCATGCCAGGTCTGTTCATCGCTTCGTCCCTCGTGTGGTCGCCGGCGGCCTTGCCGGCATCCGACCGACGATAGCCCCAGCCGGCCTCGGCGGGCGTGCGTAGATACGGCAGGTACCCGGTGCCCGGCCCGGGAATCATTCGGCTGCGGGCCGCATCTAAGTGGCAGGCGTCAGCACGACGTCGCCTCCCGTCGACCGGAGCCCCCCATGAGCATCAACACCACCACGCTCGTCGCACGCGAAGAGATCGCCGCGGGCACGATGGCCTTTCATCTGCAAAGGCCCAAAGACTTCGAGTTCAAGCCCGGACAGGCGCTCGAACTCATTCTTCCCGTGCAGACCACCACACCCGACGACCCGAATACACGCCACGCGTTTTCAATCGTGGCCGCGCCCTACCAGGACGAACTGGTGGTGGCCACGCGCATGCGCGACAGTGCGTTCAAGCGCGCACTCAAAGCCCTGCCCATCGGCTCGGCACTGACCGTCGACGGGCCGTTCGGATCACTCGGCCTGCACAACGACCTGCGGCGCGCCGCCCTGTTCATTGCCGGCGGCATCGGCATCACGCCGATCATGAGCATCCTGCGGCAAGCCGCGCAGGACCAGCGGCCGCAGCGCCTGGTGCTGCTGTATTCCAACCGTCGGCCGGAAGACGCCGCGTTTCTCGAGGAACTGCAGGGGCTCGAGAAGAAGAACCCGCATTTCGAGCTGGTGGCCACCATGACCGACATGAAGGCCTCACAGCGTCCCTGGGCCGGCCAGACGGGACTGGTCGACGCCGCGTTGATCGGTCGCGTCACCGGTGAGTTGCGCGCACCCATCTTCTACGTCGTGGGCCCCCCGGGGATGGTCGAAGCCATGCGCCAGACCTTGAACCGCGCGGGTGTCAACGACGACGACATCCGCAGCGAAGAGTTCTACGGCTACTAGGGCCGCGGCCCTCACCACCCGCGCCGGTGCGCGGGTGCGTGAGCGCGGGCCTCAGTGGGCGTGGCCGTCCGCCATCCGCTGCATGGTGTCCAGCGCGAGCGTCGAGTGCGCGTAGGCGCCACCCGCGCGCATTTCAGCGGCCACCCAGATCGCCTCCATCAGGTCCGGCTCGGTGGCGCCGCTGCGCAGCGCCTGCTCGGTGTGCCCGCGGATGCAGTAGGGGCACTGGGTGACGTGAGCCACCGCCACGGCGATCAACTGTTTGGTCTTGCCCGGCAGTGCGCCTTCGGCAAACACGCTCGCACTGAAGGCCTTGAATGCATTGGCGGGGCCGGGTGCCAGGTCCTGCATCTTCTTTTTCAGTTCCCGGCTTCGTTCGGGGTACATGTCCTTTTCCATGATGAGACTCCTGCATAAATGGGGCGCTTGCGCAGCCTTGCTGGCGCGCAATGCCGCCACAGCATGCGCCAAGAAGGCCTGCGAGGCTGCATCATGGTGATTCGAATGGGCCACCTCAGGACACCCTGCGCGTGCGCCGCCCTGCACCGCAACGGCCCCATCGCCGAAGGGCGCAGCGCACCGCGCTAGGATCGTCCCCATGAGTCGGACGCCCACGATCGACGTGGCCTGCCTGTGCGCCGCCTGGTGCCGCCTGTGTGATGCGTACCGGGCTGTGTTCGATCAGGTGCAGGCCGAATTCACGCGTGACGGCCTCAGCGTGCGCTGGCACTGGATCGATATCGAGGACGAAGCCGAACTCGTGGATGACTTCGATGTCGAGACCTTCCCGACGATCGTGGTCGTCGACACCGCGGCCGTGCGCTTTGCCGGGCCGTTGACGCCGCAGCCTGACACGCTGCGGCGCGTGCTGCGTACCGCCTTGGCCCCTGCCGGGCCGGACCATTCCTGGCCCCGCGCAACGACCGAGATCGCCAACTTCGGCCAGCGGTTGCGCCAGCGGCAGGTCGACGGTTCACACGCAGGCCCCAACGCCTGAACGCATAGGCAGACTGCGCCGAGCCGCGCGGGGTCAACGGCCCCGCATCTCGAGCAGAGCCGCGAGCGCCGCCTGCGTCGCCTCGTCGTCCAGCCGCGTGCGGTGTGCGATGCCAAGCGCCCGCCACAGCGCCGGTTTGAGCGGCCGCACGCCGATGCGGGCGTCCGGCGCCGGCGCGCCGGCCTCGTGCGGCAGCAACGCGGCGCCGTAGCCTGCGGCGACCAGGCTCTTCATCGCATCGTTGTAGTTCAACTCGATGCGCGCCTGCGGCCGCTCACCCGCCGCAGCAAACCACTCGGCCGTCTGGCGCGACAGCCGCGTGCCACGGTCGTTGGCGATCAGCGGCCGCGCCGCCAGCCAGGCGGCCGTCACTTGTTTGGGCGGATGCCAATCGGTCGGGATGAAAGCCAGCACCGGATCGCGGCGCCAGGCCTGCACACGAATCCCGCGCAACGCCGGCTGCGGCAGCGCCACGATGCCGATGTCCAGGCTGCCCGCGGCCAACCGCGCCAGGGACTCTTCGCTGGTCACCACCGCCACCTGCACGTCGATCTCCGGATGTCGGGCGGACAAGGCCTCCAGCGCCTGCGGCAGCAGGTGCGCGAGTGCGCCCGTGGATGCGCCCAGTCGCACGCGACCGCCGCGCGCGGCGATCTGGCGCTGCACGGCCTGCAGCAGGTCGTCGGCTTCGGCCAGCAGGCGACGTGCCTTGTCGATCAGCAGGCTGCCCGCGGATGTGGCCGTGACGCCGGCCGGCGCGCGGTGCAGCAGCCGCGCGCCCAGGCGGCTTTCCAATTGCGCCACGTGCAGCGTCACCGTGGGTGGCGCCAGATGAAGGGCCTTGGCCGCCGCGGCAAAGGAGCCGAGGTCGGCCACCGTCAGCAGCGTGCGCAGGCGATCGAGGTTGATTTCGCGCATGGTTCGGCTTTCGTCGTCACCGTCTGATTCAGGAATCCTGAAGTGTTAGTTTGTCAGATTCAACTGGCATGAAGTCATTTGCCGATGCACGATGCGCGTCGAACCCCCACCGGAGCGCAGCATGACCCCTCTCGTTTTCATCGACGGCGACCAAGGCACCACGGGCCTCCAGGTGCGGCAATGGCTGGCCGGGCGCCAGGATCTGCGCCTGCTGCAGTTGCCGCCCGAACACCGCAAGAGCACGGCTCATCGCGCCGAGGCCTTGAACAGCTGCGACGTCGCGCTGCTGTGCCTGCCCGACGAGGCCGCACGCGAGGCCGTGGCGCTGGTTCGCCGGCCCGGCGTGCGCGTGATCGACGCCAGTTCGGCGCACCGCACCGCGCCGGGTTGGGTCTATGGCCTGCCGGAACTGGGGGCCGCGCAAGCGCGGCGTATCGCAGACGCCGATCGTGTCAGCAATCCCGGCTGCTACCCCACGGGTGCGGTCGCCTTGCTCGCGCCCTTGGTCGCCGACGGCCTGCTGCCGGCCGACTACCCGCTGGTCATCCATGCGGTGTCCGGCTACTCGGGCCGGGGCCGCGCCGGGCTCGAGGACCATGAAGGCGCCGGCGCCGCAAGCGCCCTGCCGTTCCAGATCTACGGCCTGGGCCTGCACCACAAACACGTGCCGGAGATCCAACAGCACGCCGGCCTGGCACATGCGCCGGTCTTCGTGCCGGCCTACGGCCACTACCGCCAGGGCATCGTGCTGACCATCGCGTTGCACCTGCGCCTGCTGCCCGCGGGCGTGACAGCCGACCGCCTGCACGCCGCGCTCCAGGCGCGCTATGCGGGCCAGGCCTTCATCGAGGTGCAGCCGCTTTACGACGATGCCGATGCGCAGCGGCTGGATCCGCAAGCCTGCAACGGCAGCAACCAGCTGCGCCTGGCGGTGTTTGCGCAGCCGCGCACGGGCCAGGTGCTGTTGACTGCCGTCTTCGACAACCTGGGCAAGGGCGCCGCCGGCGCGGCGGTGCAGAACCTCGCGCTGATGCTGGGGCTGCCGGCGCAGCCGCGCATGCCGCATGGCCCGCCGGCCGGGTGACGGGCGGCGGCGCGCCGGGCGGGACCGGGATTGCGGGCTGCCACGGCATGCCGAACAGCGAGCACGTTCGGCGCCTGACCGGCGTGCGCTGCAGCCCACGCGTGGCACCTTCCGTTGCCAATCGGCGCGTCTGTGGGCGATCGCGCTTGCCAATCGCCCCATCCGCGCGCAGAGTGCGTCGCTTGCCGACACACCCAACGGTCTTGCCGACCGGGCCGACGCACCATGGACAACAAGAAGACGGCCTGCGGAAAACCCCCAGCAGCGGCACCCGGGCGCAACGCGCCGCCCGAGCCGGCGAGCGCCGGCAGTGCCTCGCCGCCTGCAGACGTGGCGGGCTCTTCCATCGCGGCGAGCACGCTGATCGCCGCGGTACCTGCGCCCTCGCCCTCTCCCCCGCCGCCGCCCGTCGGCACGGCCAGCCAGGTGGCGGTGACCAGCGAACTGGTTCAGAGCTACCGGGTGGCCAACACCTTCTCCGCGGGCCAGGACATGGTGCCGGCGCAGGACGACAACGGCACGTGGTGCGTGCTGTCGCTGGACGGCGCAGGCCAATTGCTCTCCTTCGGCTTGCCGGGACCGGACCAGCCGGCCAGCGAGACGCTGGAGACGCAGATCCTGGGCACGCCGGCCTTCAAGTGCCTGGCGGCAGCGCGCCGCGACACGTTGATCACGCATCCAGGCGGCAACCCGTCTGCCGTGGCCAGCACGGTGGTGGCCTGTACCACCGACAACCGCATCGTGTATTTCCAGCTCCAGGGACGCGGCTCGATAACCGCGCCGTTGGAGCTGCCGGTCATCCCGATGCAGGCCGCCACCGACACCTGCGCGGTGCACGACATCAAAGTGGGGCTGGGTGTGGGCGGGCGGCCGTTTCTGGTGGCGCTGTGCCACGTGGTGCAGGTGGGCGCCAACAACCCGGCGCTGCGCTTCTTTCTGTTCGATGGCAGCCAATGGATGCCGTTCACCGGTGACGTACAAGCCGTGCGCGACTGGCAACCGCTGCTGGTTCAGCGCCTGAACGTGCCGGATGCACCCGGCATCTACGTCAGCGGCACCTCGAACGACGGACGCACCGGCGTATGGGCGTGGGCGCAGGACACCGCGCTGGCATCCTATGCACCGTTCATTGCGGGTGACTACAGCGCACTCGCCTGCGCCGCGCCGGACGCCAACGGTGCGGTCGTGCCCGGCTTGTTTGCGCTGTCGCCGGCCGACCGCGGCATCTGCTGGATCGGGCAGCAACCCTGGCTGCCCGATGCCCAGACGGCCCTGCAGAAGGCGCTGCCGGTGCCCGAGAGCGCCAGCAGCTTGCAAGGCGGCACCCAACCGCCGGCGCTGGCCTTTTCCGCGGCCAAGGTGGTCGGGTTCGACCGGGGCCTGCAGATGTTAGTGCTGCGTGCCGACCATCACGTGTACACGCTGTCCGGCATGCCGGGCCAGGAGCCCTGGAGAGAATCGATGTGGCGCACCGGCCACTTCGATACGCCTGCCGCGCGGCTGCTGCCCGTGACCGGCAGCGGCAACGGGGCCCAGCTGCTCTTCGTCGACCCGATGCACCAGTTGCACCGTGCACGCTACGGCCCCACTGGGGGTTGGCTCTTCGACGACTTTTCGCGACTGGGCGGCGGTGTCGATGAGCTGCCGGCCTACCAGCTGCAGGCGGCCTTCTTCGATGTCGACGATACGCCCGCCCCGCACACGCCGGTGACGGTGTTCGCAGACCGGGCGCTGACACTCGAGATCAACGGGCACCTGCGTGCGCTGGACGCCAGCACACCCTGGGTGGGACGCAGCGGGCCCGACGGCAAGCTGCAAATCGCCTTGCCCACGCAGGCGCTCGAAGCGCCCGTGCTCTCGCTGTGGGCGCCGTTCATGCCCGCGCAGGACCGCCTGCTGGTGCATGCCGCCGGCGCGGTGCACGCACGGCTGGCGGCCTTGACACTGCAACAGGTGACCGATGCCACGATGGTGGATGCCCACGGCACGAATCCGGTGAAGCTGGTGCAGGGCGACACCAACGTCGAAAACGCGGGTCCGGTGACGCAGGCCGTGCAGAAGATCATGCTGGGCAGCCTGGCCCACTGGCCGGCGCCATCGGCGCATGCGCCGCCCGTGTTGCATCGGCTCAATGACCCGAGCCTCACGAGCTACCAGGTGGCCGGCGAGACCCGGCGCTTCGGCCGCAGCGACCCGTCGGATGCCACGCCGTGGCAGCTGGATTTCAGCGGCGGCGCGCCGGCATTCAGCACGCTGTCGGTACCCGCCCGACGCGCGCCTGCGCCCACCGCGCCTGCGATGGGGCTGGGGGACCTGCTCGACGACATCAGTGCCGGACTCGCGCGGCTCCAGCGCATCACCGTGGGCGTGCTGGCGGCGGGCTGGGCCGAGGTGCGCTATGCCTTGGGCAGCGTGGAGTACGTGCTGCACCACCCGGTCCAGGCATTCGAAGACGCCTTCCACATGGCGCGCGCGGCCTGGCACAGCATCGGCGTGAAAGCCGAACACCTGTACCGCTGGCTGGGCTGGATCTTCGATTGGGACGACATCCGCCGTTCGCGCGAAGCCATCGAATACCTGGTCGAACAAACGCGGTTGCTGTGCATGAATCTCGCGGACACCGCGGAGTCGCGGGCACGCGCCAGCATCGCCGACATGAAATCCCGTTTCGACGTGCAGTTCGATACCTTCCGCAGCACGGTGTTGGGTGCCCAACCGACCACCGGCGCCTTGCGCCAACGCGCCGGCACACCCTCTGCCGGACTCGAGAGGGCCATGCACCGCAGCACGGCCCTGAGCCCCTTCCACAAGGGCTTGCAGCACCACAGCACGAACATGGCCGTGGCCGGCGGCGGCAACTGGCAAGGGTTGCAGACGCCGGTGGATGCCACGATCGATGCGTTGCGCGTGCACCTTGAGAACATGAGCGCGCAGCTCTCGGCCCAACCGTCCTTCGCCGCCGCCTCGGGCGTCATCGACGGCCTGGCCGCTGCGATGAAAGACGCGACGCAGGCGCCGCTGCAATGGCTTCTGAGCCACATCTTCGATGCCGTCAAAGCGCTGGTCGACTCGGCCCTGGACCTGGCCGACCAACTGGTGCACCTGGCCTTCGCTGCGCTGAAAAAGCTGATGGACCTGATGCACCAGCTCTTGACGACGCCGCTGCAGATTCCCTACGTCTCGGCCCTGTTCTTGCGCGTGGCCGGCGCGCCGCTGACCGTGCTGAGCCTGGTGAGCATCACCCTCGCCGTGCCGGTGACGGTGCTGTACAAGCTCCATGCGTCGAATGGCGCCGGACAGGCTGCGCAGACCGCCCTGGCCCCCTTCCCTACCGACGCCAGCCTGGCACAGGCGAAATTGCAGTTCGACTACCACACCAGCCTGCGCGGCCTGGGGCTCGAGCCGCCCTTGCCCCCGGGCCCGCACAACCGCAGCCTCGAGGGCTTCAAGCGGTTCTGCGACTGGCTCAATGTGGCTGCGGCGACGGTGTACGTCGTGCTCGACCCCGTTCTCGACTTCGTTCCGCCCGAAGAGGCGCACATCCCGGGGCCGGCCAAGAAGCTGCTGGTGGGTCCGTACGTGGGCATTCTCAGCATGGCGGCCATCGTGCACAGCTGGGTGACGTGGGGTGCCACCACGCCCTGGCTGGACGGCCAGGGCACGCCGCCCGGCATCCACGGTGCAGATCAAGTGGCCGGCATCGTGTGGATCTACGGCGGGATCACCGGCCCGATCACCGATACCGTGCTGGCCGCCACGTCCGCCATGGCGGGCGGTGCCGCGGCCGCCCGGGGCGCGCGCAACCGCAGCGATGCCGGCGTCATTTACACCTTCGTGCAGGGCACGGTGGCGCTGGGCCTGCATGGCTGGTGGAGTGTGGAAGATGCCGGCCACCACCCAGGCTCCGTGGTGGAGGGCATCTTCGGCAACCTCACCGTGATGGCCAAGCTGCTGCGGCTGACCCGCATCGTCGAAGCCCAGCCCGTAGTGCTGGGCGTGCTCGCCGCCATCGACGTGGTGGGTGACTTCATCGCCCTCGTGTCGCTCGGCGTCGAGACCGGCAAGGAGCCGGCCGAGCCGCCTGCGCAGGCCCCTCCGTCCGAAGGGCCTGGTGGAACCACCTGAGGCAAGCACGCGGCCGCCTCGAACCGGGACGCCCGGCTGAACGGCCACCTCGTTCACACGGTCGACCTGCGGTTGCATCGGTCACCTGGACAAGCTGTCCCGGACAGCGGCAGCAACCCACTGCCACGCCTGCCTCCAGAGAGATGCGCATGCGCGGTGGCCGTTTAGCGGCTCCAATGCGCAGCACCGTGCCGTTGGGGCACGGAGACCACAAGCAGGAGGCCACCGATGTCACGCCATGGACGCACACCCCGGTTCGCGTGGCGCGGCTGGCTGCTGGTGGCGTGGCTGCTGACGCTGACCGGCTGTGCGACGCCGCCTTCGCCCGCCAGCGCGGCGCCGCATGCCACGCTCTCGCCAGCCGCCACGGCCTTGCATGCACTCTTCGATGCCAGCTGGGAAGCGACCATGCGGCGCTATCCGGAATGGGCCACCGACCTGGGCGACAACCGCTACGGCGACCGGCTCGCCGATGTGTCGCCCGAGCAGGAAGCCGCCGTCTGGGCCACGCTGCGTAAGCACCTGGCGCAGGCCCGTGACATTGACCGCCGTGCGCTCGGCGCCACGGATCGCACGTCGCTGGACCTGTTCATCCACGGTCTCGAAGAGGAACTGCTCAGCGAACCGATGGTCGGCTTCCGGCGCATGACGCTGAGTTCGCTGTTCGGCTTTCAGGACCAGTTCCCGGAATTGCTGCAGACGGTGCCGATGCGCGACCGGGCGCAGGCGCAGCAGGCACTGGCCCGGCTGTCGGCCTGGCCTCGCCGTGTGGACCAGGAAATCGTGAATCTGCGCGAAGGGCTGGCCCTGGGCTGGGTCGCAGCCCAGCCGGTGCTGGTGCGCGTGCTCGAGTCGCTGGACAATCAGAACGCGGCCGCGGGCCAGGCCAGCCCCTTCTTCGAGCCCTTCCTGCGCATGGGCAACGACATCCCCGCTGCCGAACAGGCGCGGCTGCGCGCCGCCGCCTTGCAGCGCATCTCCGACGAGGTCTTGCCGGCGCAGCGCAGGCTGCGCGACTTCATCGCCGGACCCTACGCAGCGGCGGCGCCCGTTTCCGGCAACCTCGCGGGCTACCCAGGCGGCGCGGCGGCCTACGCCTTGGCGGTGCGCCAGCAGACCACGACCGCGCTGAGCCCGGCGCAGATTCATGCCATCGGCCTGCGCGAGGTCGCCCGCCTGCGCGGCGAGATGGAGCTGGTGATGAAGCGGATGGCGTGGCCAGGCACCTTCGACGCCTTCGTGCATCACCTGCATACCGACCCGAAGTACTTCCACACCAGCGGCGAAGACCTGTTGACGGGCTACCGCGCCATCGGCAAGCAGCTGGATGCCGAGCTGCCCAAGCTCTTTGCCGAGTTGCCGCGCATCCCCTGGGGCGTGCGCGCCCACCCGCCGCACGTGAGCCCCGATGCGGCCGAGACCTACACCAACCCGGCCGCCGACGGCAGCCGCCCCGGCTGGTTCAACGCCAACGTGCTGGGTTTCAAGACGCGGCCGAAGTGGGCGATGGAAACGCTGGTGGCGCACGAAGGTGTGCCTGGGCACCACCTGCAGACGGCTCGCGCGCTGGAACTCGGCGAACTGCCGCACTTTCGCCGGTCGAACTTCTACGTGGCCTACTCCGAAGGCTGGGCGATGTATGCCGAGACCCTGGGCTTCGAGCTGGGTCTGTTCAAGGACCCGGCGAGCCACTTCGGCCACCTGCAGGATCAGGTCTGGCGCGCTGCGCGCCTGGTGGTGGACACCGGCCTGCACCACCTGAACTGGCCGCGCGAACAAGCGGTGGACTACATGGTTGCCCAGACGGGCAAGGACCGCGCCACCATGGAGAGCGAAGTCGACCGCTATGTCTCCGTGCCCGGGCAGGCATTGGGCTACATGATCGGTCAGATGAAGATCATCGAACTGCGCGACCGCGCCCGTGCGCGCCTGGGCGAGCGTTTCGACATCCGGCGTTTCCATATGGTCCTGCTGGACCAGGGCGCCGTGCCGCTGGGCGTGCTGGAGCGCATGGTCGACGAGTGGATCGCCGAGGAGGCGGCGCGCCGCTGAGCACCGCAGGCGGCTTCGCGGCCGCTGCTGGGCACACGATCAGCGCCGGGGCGCGGTCTCCGCATCACTGCCACCACCAGCCTCCTGGACATCGCCTGGCCGTGGCGCCACGCTGTCCACGCGCTGCCCGTTGACGTAGGGCGTGTCGTCGATGATTTCGATCAGCATCGGGCCGAAGCGGCTTTGCCACACCCAGCGCTGGATGCCTTCAGTGGCCAGCGGCAGACGCAGTTGATCGTCCGCGGCGGCGCCGACGAGCTGCTCGGGGGCCAGCAAGGGGTGACGATCCACGGCAGATCCAGGCGTTGAATGCGGGCGACGGCACGGTTTCGGACGCGCGAGGGGCGTCCGTCAGAACCAGGACCAGATCCATGACGCCCAGCGCGGCAGGCGCAGGCGGCTGGGGCGGTAGAGGTAGCGAAAGTCGGCGTGGTGCATGGCGGTCTCCATCGGGAATCGGTACTGTACATACGTCCAGTATGAAGCGCAATGGAGGGGCTCTACAACCGTGCATTTCCTCCAAGCGCTGGATGATTGGCTAGCTTGTGGCATCCGATCCTCATGGCGCCGCGGTCGAAGCCGAGCGGCCTCGGCCCAGGGTTTCGACGCTGCGCGGAACCTCCGCAAGGCCTCATCGCCGCCGCCAGGCGATGCTCGGCGCCTGTCGGCCCAAAGACCCTGCGCCACCGCCGTAACATCGCCCGCCTGACCCTTGCCCGCCTCGCCATGACGACCCCCGAACACCAGTACCTCGCCATGCTCGCCCGCATCCTCGAGCGCGGCGATCCGCGTGTGGACCGCACGGGCGTGGGCACGCTGTCGTCATTCGGTGAGCTGGCGCGCTTCGATCTCTCCGGCGGCCAGGTGCCCATCCTCACGACCAAGCGCGTGTACTGGAAGACCGCGGTCAAGGAGATGCTGTGGTTCCTGACCGGCGGCACCAACATCCGCGAGCTGCTGCTGGCCAATGTGCGCATCTGGACGGACTGGCCGCTGCAGCGCTATCGCCAGCAGGTGGACGCGTCGATCACGCAGGCAGACTTCGAGCAGCGCGTCGTCGAGGACGAAGCCTTCGCGCGCCAATGGGGCGAGCTGGGTCCTGTCTACGGAAAGCAGTGGCGCCGTTGGCTGGGCAACGACGGCCGCGAGCACGACCAGATCGCCGCCGTGCTGGACGCGCTGAAAAACAACCCCGCCAGCCGCCGGATCCTGTTCCACGGCTGGAACGTGCCGGAGATCGGCGGCATGGCGCTGCCGCCTTGCCACCTGCTCTACCAGTACCACGTCAGCAGTGACGGGCGCCTGAGCGGCATCCTCTACCAGCGCAGCGCGGACGTGCTGCTGGGCGTGCCCTTCAACTTCGTGGGCGCGGTGGCGCTGCAGGCCATGCTGGCGCAGCAGGCCGGCTTGGCGCTGGGCGAGTTTGTGTGGATGGGCGGCGACGTGCACCTCTACAACAACCACGTCGATCAGGCCCGCGAGCAACTCTCGCGCGAGCCGCGGGCCCTGCCCACGCTGCGCCTGCTGCGCAAGCCCGACAGCATCGACGGCTACCGCATCGAGGATTTCGACGTGCAGGGCTACGAACCACACGCGCCGATCAAGGCCGACGTGGCGGTCTGATCACGCGCTGGGCCTGAATTTTCCAGCAGGCACGCGGCCATGAACCTGCACCGCCTGGACCTGGTCTCGCTGTCGCTGTTCAACGTGGTGGTGCGCACCGGCAGCATCAGCAAGGGCGCGGAAGTGGCGCGGCTGGCGGTGGGCGCGGCCAGCAAGCGCATCTCGGACCTCGAGGCCGCTGTCGGCGCCGAGCTGTTCGAACGCCACTCGCGCGGCGTCACGCTCACGCTGGCCGGCCAGGCCCTGCACCGCCACGCGCAGCGCATCCTGGCCGATGTGGACCAGCTCGCGGCGGACCTGTCGGACCACGCGCAGGGCATCGTCGGCGTCGTGCGCCTGTGGGCCAATACCTCTGCCGTCACGCAGTTCCTGCCGCGCGATCTGGCAGGCTTTGTCGCCGCGCACCCGGGCATCCGCATCGCGATGCACGAACACGACAGCACGGATGTGGTGATGGCGGTGCTGGACGGCCGCGCGGAGCTGGGCATCTTTGCGGACCGCACGCCCACGCACGGCCTGCAGACCCTGCCCTACCGCCGCGACCGGCTGGCCCTGGTGGTGCCGCGCGGGCACGCGCTGGCGGCGCGCGAATCGGTTTCCTTCGCGGAAGCCGCCGATCATGATTTTGTGAGTTTGGCCCAGAGCACCTCGCTGGCCCAGCGGCTGGCCAGCGAGACCCACGGCCTGGGCCGCGCGCTGCGGGTGCGCATCCACGTGCGCAGTTTCGATGCGATGTGCCAGATGGTCGCCGCGGGCCTGGGCATCGCGGTGCTGCCGCAGGCGGCCATCGAGCCGCATCTGAAATCCATGCCGCTGGTGCGCGTGGCGCTGGACGAACCCTGGGTGGAGCGCGAGCTGTGGATCGGCATGCGCGACCGCGCCGGCCTGCCGCGGCCGGCCCGGCTGCTGCTGGAACACCTGGTCGCGCCTTGACGGCGCCCTCGCGCCGGTCCGCTTTCGCCAAGCGCGAAAGCAGGCCTCGCCAGACCGGCATTCCCGGCGGACGGCCGTGTCGTCAGAATCCGCTCCACCTGTCATCACCGCAGCGCCGCGCGCGGCACCGGCTCAACCACGCAGAACCCGGCCCACCGACCGGGACGCGATTTCCCCCAGACCCAGGAGACTCCTCATGACCATCCACCGCCGCACCGGCCTGGCCTTGCTGCTACTGGCCAGCCTCAGCACCCACGCGCTGGCGCAGGCCGACGACAAGTACCCCAGCAAGCCCGTGACCATCGTCGTGCCGCAGGCGCCGGGCGGCGCCAACGACGCCATCGCCCGCATCGTCGCGCAGAAGCTCACCGAATCCACCGGCCAACAGTTCCTGGTGGAAAACAAGACCGGCGCCGGCGGCAACGTCGGCATGGCTGCCGCGGCCAAGTCCAGGCCCGATGGCTACACGCTGGTGCTCACGGCCGACAGCGCCGCGGTCATCAACCCCTCGCTGTACAAGAGCACGGGCTTCGACACGCTGAAGGACTTCGAGCCCGTCGCCTCCGTGGCCACGGCCGGCTACGTGCTGGTGGCCAACAACAACTTTGCGCCCAAGAACGTGGCCGAGCTCATCACGGCGGCCAAGGCGCAGCCGGGCAAGATCGCCATCGCCTCGGCCGGCAACGGCACGCTGAACCACCTGATCGGCGAGATGCTGCAGAAGGCCGCCGGCATCGAGCTGCTGCACGTGCCCTACAAGGGCGCGTCCGCCGCGGTGACGGATCTCGTCGGCGGCCAGGTGCAGGTCTCGGTGCAGAGCCTGCCCTCGTCGATCGCCTTCATCAAGAGCGGCAAGCTCAAGGTGCTGGGCATCGTCAACCAGAAGCGCGTGGCCGCGCTGCCCGATGCGCCTACCATCGGCGAGACGATCAAGGGCTTCGGCCAGACACCGTGGTACGGCCTCTTCGCGCCGGCCGGCACGCCCAAGGCCATCGCCGACAAGCTGCAGGCCGAAGTCGCCAAGGCACTGGACAGCGCCGAGGCCAAGGACAAGCTGGCGGCCGTGGGCTGCGAGCCGTTCAAGAGCGCGCAGCCGGAATTTGCCGCGCTGGTGAAGGCCGAACTGCCGAAGTGGGCGCGCATCGTCAAGGATTCAGGCGCCACCATCGACTGAACAGGAGCACAGCATGCAGGCTCTGAACGGACTCAAGGTGGTCGAGATGGGCCAGCTGATCGCCGGCCCCTTCGCCGGCAAGACGCTGGGCGATTTTGGTGCCGACGTGATCAAGATCGAAGCGCCCGGCACGGGCGATCCGCTGCGCAACTGGCGGCTGCTGCAGGACGGCACCTCCGTGTGGTGGCAGGTGCAGTCGCGCAACAAACGTTCCATCGCACTGGATCTGCGCAAGCCCGAAGGCCAGGCCATCGCCCGCCAGCTCGTGGCCGAAGCCGACGTGCTGGTGGAGAACTTCCGCCCCGGCACGCTGGAAGCCTGGGGCATGGGCTGGGAGGCGCTGTCCGCGCTGAACCCGGGCCTGATCATGCTGCGCATCAGCGGCTATGGCCAGACGGGACCCTACCGCGATCTGCCCGGCTTTGGCGTCGTCGGCGAGGCCATGGGTGGCCTGCGCCACCTCACGGGCGAGCCCGGGCGCGTGCCGGTGCGCTGCGGCATCAGCATCGGCGACACGCTGGCCGCGCTGCACGGCACCATCGGTGTGCTCACGGCGCTCTATTACCGCAAGGTCAACGGCGGCAAGGGCCAGGTCATCGACGTGGCGCTGCACGAGGCCGTGTTCAACGTGATGGAAAGCCTGATCCCCGAATACAGCGCCTTCGGCGCGGTACGCGAGCCCGCCGGCTCCGCCCTACCCGGCATCGCGCCCAGCAACGCCTACCGCTGCGGCGACGGAGGGGTCGCCCTGGTGGCCGGCAACGGCGACAGCATCTTCAAGCGCCTGATGGCCGCCATCGGCCGTGCCGACATGGCCGACGATCCGGAACTGGCCAACAACGCCGGGCGCGTGCGCCGCGTGGCCGAGATCGATGCCGCCATCGGCGCGTGGGCTGCGCAGCGGACGGTCGACGAGGTGCTGGCCGTACTGGGCGAAGCCCGCGTGCCGGCCGGCCGGGTCTACACCGCCAAGGACATCACCGAAGATCCGCACTACCGGGCGCGCGACATGATCCTGCAGCAGACCACCCGCGACGGCCACACGCTCGAAGTGCCGGGCATCGTGCCCAAGCTGATGGGCACGCCGGGCGCGGTGCGCTCGTCGGCGCCGAAGCTGGGCGACGACACCGACGCCGTGCTGCGCGAACTGGGCTTCTCCGCCGAGTCCATCTCGGCGCTGCGCACCCAGCAGGTGGTGGCGTGATGTCGAACGTTTGGCAAGGCGATGGCCGCCGCGTGCACCTGCAGGAAGTCGGCACGCGCGACGGGCTGCAGGTCGAGGAGCGTTTTGTTCCCACCGAAGACAAGATCGCGCTGGTCAACCTGCTGTCGACCGCGGGCCTGGCCAAGATCGAGGTCACGTCCTTCGTCAGCCCCAAGGCCATCCCGCAACTGCGTGATGCCGAGATCGTGCTGCGCGAGATCCAGCGCCGGCCTGGCACCGTCTACACGGCGCTGGTGCCCAATGTGCGCGGCGCCGAGCGCGCCCTCGAATCCAAGGCCGACGAGCTGAACCTCGTGATGTCCGCCAGCGAGACGCACAACCTGAGCAACCTGCGCATGAGCCGTGAGCAGTCCTTTGCCGGGCTGTCCGCGGTCGCGAAGCTCGCACGCGCGGCCGGCGTGCCGATCAACGTCTCGTTGTCCTGCAGCTTCGGCTGTCCGATGGAAGGCGACGTGGCTGAAGGCACGGTGCTCGACTGGTGCGCGCGCATGGTCGACGAACTCGGCACGCACGGCATCACCTTGTGCGACACCACCGGCATGGCCTACCCCACGCAGGTGGCCGCGCTGGTGACGGCCTTTCGCGCGCGCTGGCCGCAGCTCGAGCTGACGCTGCATTTCCACAACACCCGCGGCATGGGTCTGGCCAATGTGATGGCCGGCCTGGACGCGGGCGCCGTGCGCTTTGATGCGTCCTTCGGCGGCATCGGCGGCTGCCCCTACGCACCCGGCGCGACGGGCAATGTCTGCACCGAGGACATCGCCCACGCCCTGGCGCTGATGGGCTACGACACCGGCGTGGACCTGCCGCTGCTGCTGCAGGCCAGCCGGCGCCTGCCCGCGCTGATCGGCCACGACATCCCCAGCCAGATCGTCAAGGCGGGCCGCCGGCTGGACCTGCATCCGGTGCCGGCGGATGTCGACGAGGCGCGCCGGCGCACGGCACCCGGCTGAGGGTAGGGGGCGGCGCGCCACGGAGCGGCCGCGCCCCTGTGGACAAGGCGCGCACCACGCGGAATCGCCGGCGCGCGCAGGCACGCGTGCCGGATTCGGCCACAATCGCGCCCGATCCGTTCCACCGCGCACGCACCGATGCTTTCGCTCATCGCCGCCGTGGCCCGCAATGGCGCCATCGGCAACAACAACGACCTCGTGTTCCGCGACCCGGTGGACCAGAAGCACTTTCGTGCCGTCACGATGGGTTGTCCGGTCATCATGGGCCGCAAGACCTGGGAATCGCTGCCCGAGCGATTCCGGCCCCTGCCCGGGCGGCGCAATGTGGTCGTCTCGCGGCAGCCAACCCTCAACGTCAGCGGCGCGGAGCTTGCCAACAGTCTCGATGCCGCGCTGGCCGCCACGGCCGATGCCTCGCAGGTCTTCGTGATCGGCGGCGGCGCGCTCTACGCCGAGGCCTTGCCGCGTGCCGACCGCCTGGTGCTGACCGAGGTGGACGCCGTGCTGGAGGGCAACACCTTCTTCCCGTTCTGGGACCGCACGGCCTTCCGTGAAGTCTCGCGGGAGGCGCACCTCGCGGCAGACGGCACACCCTTCGCGTTCGTGACCTACGATCGCCGCCGGGCTTGACCCGCGCCAGCGGCGCCCATCCGCCTGGCGAGTCGCCACCGACAACCTTCACCTCGCACACAGGAGAACCACCCGATGTCAGGACACGGTTTTCACGTCCACGGCCCGCACGACCACGAAATCGAGCATGCGGCACAGCATGCCGACAAGGATTCCTTCGCCGGCATGATCGCGGTGGCCACCGCCATCCTGGCGACGATCGGCGCGCTGTTCTCGTACATGGGCGGCGCCACGCAGGCCAATGCGGGCCTGTACAAGAACAACGCGGCCATCAAGAAGACCGAAGCCTCGAACCAGTGGAACTACTACCAGGCCAAGAGCAGCAAGCAGAACCTGGCCGAACTGGCCGCGGTGATCGTGGCCGAAGACAAGCGCGAGGCCTACGGCAAGGAGATCGAGCGCTACAAGGCCGAGAAGGCCGAGATCAAGCTCGCGGCCGACAAGCTCGAGGCCGAATCCAAGGAATGGGACAAGCAGTCCGACGCGCAGATGCACCTGCACCACCGCTGGGCGCAGGCGACCACGGCGCTGCAGATCTCCATCGCGCTGGCGGCCATCGCGCTGCTGACGCGTCGCAAGTGGCTCGAATGGGGTTGCTTCGGCGTGGCCAGCATCGGCATCGCGCTGGGCGGCGCCGCCATGCTGCACATCTGAACCCGAGCGAGCCGGCAGCCCACGGCTCTTCGATCACATCAACGGAACCCCCACCATGCCCGCACCCTTTCGCGCCGACCAGGTCGGCAGCCTCCTGCGTCCGGCCGATCTGGCGGCCACGCGCACGCAGTTCAAGCAGGGCCAGGTCGACGCCGCCACGTTGAAGGCCGCCGAAGACGCCGCCATCACCGAGGCCGTGCGGCAGCAGGAAGCCCTGGGCCTGCAGAGCATCACCGACGGCGAATTCCGCCGCGACTGGTGGCATCTCGATTTCCTGGGCCAGCTCGACGGCGTGACGCTCAAGCAGAACGACGGCCCGAAGTTCCAGATCGCCGGCCAGTCGGAGCAGCCGCCCATCGCCAACGTCACCGGCAAGGTCTCGTGCAGCCGACCCATCATGGCCGACCACTTCGCGTTCCTGAAGTCGGTCACCACGCGCACGCCGAAGATGACGATCCCCTCGCCATCGATGCTGCACCTGCGCGGCGGACGCGCAGCGATCTCGCGCGAGGCCTATCCGGATCTCGACACCTTCTGGTCCGACGTGGCCGGCGCCTACCGCCAGGCCATCGCGCACCTGTACGCCGCAGGCTGCCGCTACCTGCAGCTGGACGACATCACCTTCGCCTACCTGTGCGACCCGAAGATCCAGGCCAATTGCCGAGCCAATGGCGACGACCCCGCCCTGCTGCCGCGCACCTACGCGCAGGTGATCAACGAGGCCCTGCGCGACAAGCCCGCCGACCTGCGCGTGACCATCCACACCTGCCGCGGGAACTTCAAGAGCGCGTGGGTGGCCGAAGGTGGCTACGACCCCGTCGTCGAGGCCATGTTCTCGACGAACGTCGACGGCTACTTCATGGAGTTCGACAGTGTGCGCTCGGGCGGCTTCGAGCCGCTGCGTGTGCTGCCCGCGGGCAAGAAGATCGTGCTGGGCCTGGTCACGACCAAGCTGGGCGAGCTGGAAAGCGCCGACGCGCTGAAGCGCCGCATCGAAGAAGCCGCGCGCCACGTGCCGCTGGACCGCCTGTGCCTGTCGCCGCAATGCGGCTTCTCCAGCACGCACCACGGCAATGCGCTGTCGCAGCAGGACCAGTGGGCCAAGCTGGCGCGCGTGGTCGAAGTGGCGCGGGACGTGTGGGGCGACGCCTGAGGGTGGCCCATGCGCCGGCGAGCGGAATCGACATGCCGGTCCTGATCGAACCTGCACGACCCGACGCTGACGCCGGGCGTGCCCATCGCACACGCGGGCAGTTCGCCCGCTGGTGTGCGCCGGCACTGGCGGTGCTGCTCGCCGCCTGCGCACAGCAGTCCGGCCCGTCGGGTGCGCCCGCGCTGCCGACCCTGCCCGAATCCGCCACCGGGCTCACCGCCCAGGCGCTGGTCCACGCGCAGCGGCAGATGGTGGCCACCGCCCACCCGCTGGCCAGCGAGGCGGCACTGCAGATGCTGCGCGAGGGTGGCAGCGCGGTGGACGCCACGATCGCCGCGCAGATGATGTTGACGCTGGTGGAGCCGCAATCCAGCGGCATCGGCGGCGGCGCCTTCCTCATGCATGCCGACGGCAGCCAGGTCCAGGCCTGGGATGGCCGCGAGACAGCACCGGCTGCGGCCGACGAGAACCTGCTGCTGGCGCCTGACGGCCAGGTCGTGCCCTTCTGGACGGCCGTGGCCGGCGGTCGCGCGGTGGGCGTGCCCGGTGTGCTGCGCATGCTCGAAGCCGCGCACCGCGCGCATGGCCGGCTGCCGTGGGCACGCCTGTTCGAACCCGCGATCCGCGCCGCCAGCGAAGGCTTTGCGGTCAGCCCGCGGCTGCACCGCCTGCTGCAAGGCGCGCGCGCGCCACGTCAGGACACGCAGGCACGCGCCTATTTCTTCGACGCCACGGGCCAGCCCTGGGCGGTCGGCCACAGGCTGCGCAACCCGGCCCTGGCCGAGATCCTGCGCCGCATCGCCCGCGACGGCGCGGACGCGCTGCACCGCGGACCGATCGCCGCAGACATCGTGGCGCGTGTGCGCGGCCACGCCACGAACCCGGGACGCATGGAACTGGCCGACCTCGCCGGCTACACGCCCTTGCGCCGTGAGCCGCTGTGTGCGGTGTGGCGCATCAACTGGCGCGTTTGTGGCATGCCGCCGCCCTCGTCGGGGCAGCTGGCGGTGATGCAGATCCTGGGCATCCTCGAGCAGCTGTCGGCGCCCGCTGCGCCGTTGGTCGACGGCCGCCCCTCGCCCACCTGGCTGCACGACTTTACGGAAGCCGGCCGGCTGGCCTATGCGGACCGCGCGCTCTACGTGGCCGACCCCGAGTTCGTGGAAGCACCGGCCGGCCGCTGGGATTCGCTGCTGGACGCGGGCTACCTGCGCACCCGCGCGGCAATGATCGGCCCGCGCAGCATGGGCCGGGCGCAGGCCGGCCGCCCGGACGGCTGGGTCTCGCCGTACGCGCCGCAGCCCGATCGCACCGAAAACGGCACCAGCCACCTGAGCATCGTCGACGCCCAGGGCCGCGCCGTGGCCATGACCACGTCCATCGAAGCCGGCTTCGGCTCGGGGCTGATGAGCGACGGCGGCACGGGCCTGCCCGGCGGCTTCCTGCTCAACAACGAGCTCACCGACTTCTCGGCCCGTCCGCGCGATGCGAGCGGACGGCCGGTTGCCAACCGCGTGCAACTGGGCAAACGCCCGCGCTCGAGCATGAGCCCCACGCTGGTCTTCGATGCGCGCAGCGGCGCGCTGGTGGCCAGCCTGGGCTCGCCGCTGGGTGCCGCGATCCCGCTTTTTGTCGCGCAGACGCTGGTGGGCCTCTACGCCTGGGGCCTGGACCCGCAGGCAGCCGTCGCCCTGCCACATGCCGTCACGTTCAACGGGCCAACCGTGCTCGAAGCCAGTGCATTCCCGCCCGCCACCCGGCAGGCACTGGTCGCGCGCGGACATGCGGTGCACGAGAGCGAACTGGCCAGCGGCCTGCAGGTCATCGTGCGCACGCCGCGAGGCTGGGCCGGTGCCGCTGACCCACGACGCGAGGGCCGGGTCCTGGGCGACTGAACCAGAGCACCCGGCCCGGGTTTTGCATCCCGGCCGTGGTGCGGCGCACAATTCGTGCATGCCGTGCCTGCGCCACCCCTTCGCACCGACACGACCCGCGACACGACAGGCGCGCATGAGCCCGCGGGGCCGGCCCAAGGACGAATACCGGAGGGCGCAGCCCGAAGGTACACCCGTGAGCACGAGCCGCACGAGAGCACGCCGGTGAGCACACGATCGACCCTGCCGCCCGTGCTGGACGAGTTGCCGCTGGACGCCATGCGCCGCGTGCAGCTGCTCGAAGGCCTGCCGCGCGAGGTGCTGCTGGACGTGGCCGCCGATTGCCGCTTCAAGCGCTACCGCGCACGGCAGACCGTGATCGACCGTGACGACGTGGACCGCGACTGCTACCTCATCCTGGCCGGCCGGCTGCGCGTGATCGCCTGGTCGCCCGGCGGACGCGAAGTGAGTTTTCGCGACGCGGGCGCGGGCGAGACCATCGGCGAACTCGCGGCCATCGACGGTCGACCGCGCTCGGCCAGCGTCGTGGCATTGACTGAAACGTTGGTGGCCCGCCTCGGGCCCGAGGCCTTCGCCAGCCTGCTGCGGCGCCACTGGCCGATCTGCGAGCGCCTGCTCAAACGCCTGGCGGCCTCGGCGCGCGACCTGACGGCCCGCGTGTACGAGCTGAGCACGCTGGGTGTGCAGCAGCGCCTGTGTGCCGAGCTGCTGCGCCTGGGCCTGGCCTGCCAGGCACGCGACGGCGCGCACGAGCCCAGCGCGCGCCTGGCGCCGCCACCCAGCCACAGCGAACTGGCCGCACGCATCGGCACCGTGCGCGAGCAGGTCACACGCGAGCTCGGCGAACTCGAGCGCCTGGGCCTGGTGCAGCGCGGCGAGGCCGCTCTGGCCCTGCCAGACCTGCACCGGCTGGCCGAGCACATCGACGGCACGCACGCCGGCGTCTGAACGCCCCGGGCCCGGCCGCGCCCCTCGCCTCGCGCCGTCCTGCGGAAACATCTTGCAACACCATGGCGGTGCGCCAGCGCACTTGGTGGCGCGAGGCCGCCTGCCTAGGATCGCTCCTCAGCGAACCGACCACCACAAGCCGCACCGGGTTCTGCACCCGGCCCGGCAAGGTTCACGGTTCCATCAGGAGGACACGATGCAAGCCATTCCCGCCCCGTCGCCGCCGGCAAGCCCGCTCCCGCGCGAGTCGTCCCTGCGTGGCGACTCCGCCGGCACCACCACGCCGATCGCCAACGCAGCCGCCGATCCCCAGCTGGCGATGGGTGTGCAGCTGCTCGACGGCTTTCGCCTGTGGGTCGCCGGACAGCCCGTCACGGACCTGCCGCACGGCAAGGCCGCGTCGCTGTTCAAGCTGCTGGTCCTGCACCGCGGACGGCCCGTCGCGCGCTCGCGCCTGTGCAGCCTGTACTGGCCGGATGCCGACGCCGCCAGCGCGCGCAACAACCTGAACGTCAGCATGACGCGCCTGCGCCGGCTGCTGGGTTCGGCCGCGCAGATCTGCTTCGCCGACGAGGCCTACCAGCTGCTCGTGCCGGGCCCGGTCTGGGTCGACGCCGAGCACTTCGAGCAGCTGGCCGAACACGGTGCCTGCGCCGAAGGCCGCATTCAGCTGGACGAGGCACAAGCGGCCTATGCCGAAGCCGCGCGGCTCTATCTGAGCGACCTGGTGCCCGACATCGGCGGCGATGCCGCGCTGGGCACACGCGCGCAGCAGCTGCGCGACCGCCTGCACCAGGTGCTGGCGCGCCTGGCGGCCCTGCGCGAGTCCAGCGGCGACTGGCACGGCTGCGTGCGGCCCGCCCTGCGTGCGCTGGAACTCGACGAGTGCAACGAGGCGGCGCACCGCCAGCTCATGCGCTGCTATGCGCGGCTGGACCAACCGCTGGAGGTGGAGCGCCAGTACCGCCGATGCGTCAGCGTGCTGCGCGCCTTGCTGGGCATGCACCCCAGCGAGGAGACCACGGCCCAGTACCGCAAGCTGGCCGTCCGGCTGGCGGCCTGATGGGGCTCGACACCCGGCGCCGAAGCGTCGGGTGTGGGCTGTACGCCACTGAGTTGTCAACTTAGGGCTCGCCTGCCTGAGACGCCGCGGCAACATGCTGCTATATCCCTTCGACGCCCCGCGCCATGCTCGCCTTTTCCACGCCCACGTCCCGCTTGCTGTCTGCCCTGGTCCTCGCCGCGGCGCTGGTCGCATCGTCCGGCGCGCTTGCCCAGGCCAGCGCGCCGGCAGCGGCGGCCGCGCCCGCTGCCGGCTCCAAGAACCTGGCGCCGGGTTTTGCCGGATTTGCACCCACCGACAAGCTGGTGCTGGTGCCCATGGACGTCGAACTCTTCGAGCTCGGCGTAGGGGGCGTGACAGAGCCCAAGGCCGAATGGACCGCAGCCGCGCAGCTGCACATGAAGGCCGCCATCGCCGAGCGCAAGGCGGGCATGAAGCTGGCGACGGTCGATCTGGCCGAACGTGAGGCCGACGACTTCGCCGAGCCGATGTCGCTGCACGCGGCGGTGGCGCAGTCGATCGGCTTCCACCACCTGGGCGCGACAAACTTCAACTTGCCCACCAAGGCCGGGCAGCTGAACTGGAGCTTCGGCGATGCATTCCAGGGCCTGGCGCAGAAGACCGGGGCGCGCTACGGCCTGTTCGTCTGGGTGCGCGACTACTACGCCAGCGCCGAGCGCAAGGCCATGATGGTGGGCCTGGCGCTGTTGGGCGTGGTGCTGCCCGGCGGCGCGCAGCTGGCCTACGCCTCGCTGGTCGACCTGCAGACCGGCCAGGTCGTGTGGTTCAACCGGCTGCTGCGCGGCCATGGCGACCTGCGCGAAGCCAAGCCCGCGCAGGAGTCGGTCGGCGCGCTGCTGCAGAACTTTCCCGCGGTGCGATGAAGCGTCGCGCCTGGCTGCGCTGGGGCTGCGCGCATTGCGCGGGCTTCGGCGTGCTGGCCGCCGCACGCGCTGCCGACGGCGCACCGCCCGCGCCGGTCGACGATGCCTACGAGCCGCCGGCGCGCTTCGTGCGCCCGGACATCGCCACGGACGAAGGCGGCTTGTGGGCCTTGATGGACCGCGAAGAGACGCGGCTGCGGCGCAGCGCCTTTCGCATGCGCGAGGACGCGCTGGCGGGCTACCTCACGGCACTGGTCTGCCGGCTGGCCGGCGAGCATTGCCCCGACGTTCGTGTGTACCCCGTGCGCACACCCTACTTCAACGCCAACATGGCGCCCAACGGCATGATGCAGGTCTGGAGCGGCCTGCTGCTGCGCGTGGACAACGAGGCGCAGCTGGCCGCCGTGCTGGCGCACGAGATCGGCCATTACCTGCGCCGGCACTCGCTGGAAATGCTGCGCGACGTGCGCAGCCGCACGGCCTTCGGGGCCTTCCTGGGCCTGTTCGGTATCGTGGGACTGGTCGGCCAGATGGCCAACATCGCCAGCCTGATGGCTTTTTCCCGCGACAAGGAGCGCGAAGCCGACCGCATCAGCATCACGCTGCTGAAGAAGTCCGGCTACGACGCCGGTGAGGCGGCCAAGATCTGGGCCCATCTGCTGGCCGAAGCGCGGGCCACGCCCGATGTCGATCCGTCGAAGAACAGCGTGCTGTTCGCCACGCACCCGCCTTCGGACGAGCGCCGCCAGACGCTCGAGAACCTGGCGCTGGGCAGCACGGGCCGCACCGGTGCGTCGGAATTCCGCGCCGTGATGGCCCCGCTGCGGCGCACGCTGCTGGAAGACGAGATCAAGCGCAACCGTCCGTATGAAAGCGTCGAGCTGATCAGCCGCCTGCTCGGCCACGAGCCCGGCAGCGCCGAGCTGCTGCACTTTCGCGGCGAAGGATTCATGCTGCGCGCCACGCCCGGCGATGCCGATCTGGCATGGGCAGACTTCCAGGCCGCCGTGCAGACCGGCCAGCCGCTGCCCGTGACCCACCGCGCGCTGGGCGCCCTGCACCGCAAGCGCAACGAGCCTGCCGCCGCGCGCGACGCCTGGCAGCGCTATCTCGAACTCGCGCCGTCGGCCCCCGACGCCGCGCTCATCCGACAAGCTCTCGAGGAACTGAAGACATGATGACCCTTCACACCGCGCCGCACCGGCGCCGGCTCCTGATGGCCGCCGTGGCCGCGCTGGCTGCCGGCTGCGCGCAGATCACGCACGTGGCCACCGGCGACACCGTCGTGCGCGAGCGCCTGACCGTGACCGTGGACAAGGCCTGGAACCAGTTTCCCAACGGGCTGGGCGAAGGCATCCCGACCTGGACACAGGACGGCGTCACCGTCGACGCGCTGCGCTTCTACGTCGGCCTGAAGGACGGCGCGCTGCTCGCGCCCACGCCCAGCGCGCCCAAGGGCACCAAGCCGCTGGCCTTCGCCAGCAGCATGCAGACAGCCGACATCGTGGGCCTGTTCGAGGCGCTGTATTCGCGCGGCGGCTCGCAGTTCACGCTCGACCGCGTCGAACCCGCGCGCTTTGCGGGCCAGCCCGGCTTCCGCTTCGAGTTCAGCAGCATCCGCAAGCTCGACGAGGTCCGCCTCAAAGGCATCGCCTGGGGCGCCGTGCACCAGGGCGAGCTGTTCGTCGTCACCTACACCGCGCCGCGCCTGGGTTTCTTCGATCGACACGTGAAGAGCGCGGAAGCCATCGCCGCCTCGGCACGCATCCGCTGAGCACAGGCCCGGCAGGGCCTGGACCCGGGGCGCCACCGGCGGCAGGCCTATGATGTCGGCATGGCACACGATGGCGATGTCCTGATCGTCGGCGCCGGCCCCGCAGGCCTGGCACTGGCACGCGCGCTGGCCGATGTCGGCCTGCAATCCGTGGTCCTCGAACAGGCGCCCCAGGCGGCCATCGAGAACCCTTCCGAAGACGGGCGCGACATCGCGCTGACGCACCGCGCACGGCGCATCATGGGCGAACTGGGCCTGTGGGAGCTGCTGCCGGCCGAAGACATCGCGCCGCTGCGCGAGGCCCGCGTGGTCGATGGCGATTCGCGCACGGCCTCGCTGCACTTCAGCCCCGGCCGCACCGGCCTGGAAGCCCTGGGCTGGCTGGTGCCCAACCACCGGATCCGCCGCGCCGCCTGGCAGGCCGCCAGCAGCCGCCCCGAGGTGCGTGTGCTGTTCGGCGCCTCGGTCACCGCGCTGTCGCTGGCCGACGACCACGGCCGCGTCACGCTGGCCGACGGACGCAGCTTCAGCGCGCCGCTGGTGGTGGCCGCCGACAGCCGTTTCTCCAACGTGCGCCGCATGGCCGGCATCGGCGCCTGGGTGCACGACTTCGCGCGCAGCGTGGTGGTCGGGCGGGTCGCCCATGCCAACGACTCCGAAGGCATCGCCTGGGAGTGCTTCCGCTACGGCAATACGCTGGCCCTGCTGCCGATGAACAACCGCCAGTCCTCGGCTGTGGTCACCGTGCCCAGCAGCCGCGCACCCGAGTGGCAGGCGCTGTCCGATGACGAATTCGTGGCACGCGTGCAGCTGCAGGCGCCATCGGCCCTGGGCGCGCTCAAAGCGGCGGGACCGCGCCACCACTATCCGCTGGTGGGCGTGTATGCACACCGCTTCACCGCACAGCGCTTCGCGCTGATCGGCGACTCCGCCGTCGGCATGCACCCGGTGACGGCGCATGGCTACAACTTCGGCCTCTACGGCGTCGAGGTGCTCACGCGCGCATTGCGCCGCGCGCGCCAGTCGGGGCAGGACATCGGCCGCGCCGACGTGCTGTCCACCTACGGCGACGAACACCGGCGCACCACGATGCCGACGTATTTCGGCACGAATGCCATCGTCAAGCTCTTCACCGACGATCACGGCCCGGCCAAGCTGGCGCGGCGCGCCTTGCTGGCAGCGGCGGAAAACCTGCCGCCCTTCAGCCAGGTCGTGAAGGCCGCCATCACGCAGCAGTTGACCGGCGTGAGCACGCTGCCCGGGTTCGGCCGCCCTGCGCGCCGCGACTCGCAGCACCGCACGACGCCCTGAGCGTCGACCGGCGTCCGTCGTACCTCCCCGCGCGGGCCGCGCCATGCGCGATACCGCAGCGCGTGGGCGTGCGCCTGTGAATTTCGTCACGGCCGCGGTCTTCGTGTCGACAACGCGCACCGAAAGCGTGCGACATGCACGTTAGATTTGCACAAGGGCGCTCCGCTGTGCGTGCGCGGGCCCCCAAGAAGAACGATTTATCGAGGGTCCTGGGTGATTGACACGCGGGCCGCCAGTCCTGCCCGTGCAGCCCGTCGAGGGCCGCCTTTTTCATGTCTTCATCAGCAACCCACGCACGTTCCACCGCCCCTCGGGCCCACGCGCCACTGCGCGAAGGGCCGCACCTCCCGCCGCTGCCGTTCACGCCGCTGATCGCGCGGGTGCTGCTGGCCATCAACATACCGCTCGTGGTCCATGACGGCGTGACTTATACGGACGGGTTGTGGGCGCACGATCTGGCGCGGCACCTGGACTACCTGCCCCAGTTGACCCTGTTCTGCCCGGTGCACGAAGGCGCCCCGCCGCCGGGACATGTGCCGCTGGACTTCGAAGGCCGCTTCAAGGGCCTGCAGGTGCGACCGGCGCCCCCTTCAGCCAACACGGCCCAGAGCCTGGCCCGCGCGGGCCGGACGATGCGCGCCGCCTGGGCGGCCGCCAAGGACGCCGACATCGTGCAGGGCAGCCCCATCGGCTGGCCGCTTCCTTTGGGCTATTTCACCTACGTGGCCGCCCGGCTGCAGAAGCGGTTCCATTTCACCGTCTTCGAGTCCGCGCCTTGGAAGCCGCTGCCCGGTGAACGCCACACACCGCGACACGGCCTGATGGCCTGGGCCGCACGCCGCATCGCCCGCGGATCCGACCTGACGATGTTGACCAGCCACGACCAGATGCGCGATCTGCTCGGCGGGCACGCGCCGCATGCGCACATCTTTCGCGCCGCCTGGATCGAGCGCAGCCGGGTGCTGGATACCGCCACCGTGCTGGCACGCCGCGTGGCGCGTGCCGGGATGCCCCTGGTGGTCGGCTTTGCGGCCCGCCTGGTCGCGGCCAAGGGCCTGGACGTCCTGCTGCAGGCCATGCACCTGATCCCCGACCACGTGCCGGTCCAGGTGCGGGTCATCGGCGAAGGTGAAGGCGAGGCCCTGGTGCGGGCCTTCGTGCCGCGCGCCGGGTCGGCCGTGCGCTTGCACTTCGAACCGCAGCTGGCCTATGGCGATGCCTTCTTCAAGGAGCTCGACCGCTGGGACATCGCCTGCGTGCCCAGCCTGTCCAGCGAACAGCCGCGCATCATCTTCGACGCCTTCGCACGTGGCCTGCCCGTGCTGGTGAGCGACATGCCGGCCCTGCTGGAGTGCGTGGACGAAGGCGTCACCGGCTATGCCGTGCCCCGCGGCGACGCCCCGGCCCTGGCACAGGCCATCACCGGGCTGGCGATGGATCCGGTGCGCATCGACATCTGCGTGTCGGCCGTGCTGCAACGCGCGGCACAGCAGACCCACGAACACATGCATGCGGATCGCTGCCAGCTGCTGACGCAGGCCTGGAACCGCTGGCGCGAAGCCAGCGACGGCTGAGTCGGACGACAAGGCCCACCTGCGTGGGGCTTGTCGCCTACGAAGGCCGGAAGACATCTCGTGTCTGACGGCTGAGTCGCGCGGCACGCAGCCGCGTCGACCGCGTCCTCAGCGAAGGCTGGCGTTCAGCGCGTCCAGCGCCTGCGTCCCCGGGCACAGCTCCGCCGCACCCAACCGGTTCAGCGGCGCCTGCACGGTCTTCAGTGCCGCGTGCAGGTCGGTGGCCTGCGGATCGACATACAGCAGCCCGGTGGGGATTTCGCCGGCGGCCTGCAGCGTCTGCACGTGGTTCATCGCGGCGCGGCGGTCGGTGGGGTCGTGGTCGGCGTGCAGCTTGCGCAGACGCAGCATCGAGCCGTCGGGCTGCGGCACTTCGATCACTTCACCCGGCGCGGGCGAGCCCTTGAGCTCGGAGGCCAGGTCGATGAAGTCGATGCGGCTGACCGCTTCGTTGTGCTCGCGCACGTAGTCGTAGCTCTTGGTGCTGCCGGCATGGTTGTTGAAGGTCACGCAGGGGCTGACGACGTCGATGAAGGCCGCGCCGCCGTGGCGGATCGCGCCTTCGATCAGCGGCACGAGCTGGTCCTTGTCGCCCGAGAAGCCGCGGGCCACGTAGGTGGCGCCCATCAGCAGCGCCAGCCCGACCAGATCGACCGGGGCGTCGTGGTTGACCGTGCCCTTCTTGGCCACGCTGCCGCGGTCGGCAGTGGCCGAGAACTGGCCCTTGGTCAGGCCGTAGACGCCGTTGTTTTCGACGATGTAGACCATGCGCACGCCGCGGCGCATGGCATGCGCAAACTGGCCGATGCCGATGGAAGCCGAATCGCCGTCGCCGCTGACGCCCAGGTACAGCAGCTCGCGGTTGGCCAGGTTGGCACCGGTCAGCACGCTGGGCATGCGGCCGTGCACGGTGTTGAAGCCGTGGCTGGCGCCCAGGAAGTAGTCGGGCGTCTTGCTGCTGCAGCCGATGCCCGAGAGCTTGGCCACGCGGTGCGGCTGGATATCCAGCTGCCAGCAGGCCTGCACGATGGCCGCGGAGATGCTGTCGTGCCCGCAGCCGGCACACAGGGTGCTGACCTTGCCCTCGTAGTCGCGCCGCGTGTAGCCGACCTTGTTCGGCTGCAGGCTGGGGTGGTGGAGCTTGGGTTTGGCGATGTAGGTCATGAGGATTCCTTCGTGGACGCCTGACCGGCTGCCGCGCAGCCGGCCGGGGTCAGCCCTTCAGGGGCCTGCGAACGACGTGTGCGTGTGGACGTCATGGCACCAGACGCTCGCGGCGCGGCGCCACGGCCAGCGCGTGGACCTGGTTGGTGATGGCCTCGGTGATGAAGCGCGCGGTGATCGGCGTGCCGTCGTAGTGCAGCACCTTGATCAGCCACTCGGGATCGATCTCGAGCTCGTTGATCAGCAGCGTGCGCATCTGCGCATCGCGGTTCTGCTCGACCACGAAGACATGGTCATGCGTGCGGATGAACTCGTCGACGCTGGCCGGGAAGGGGAAGGCCTTCAGGCGCATCGCATCCAGGTGGATGCCGGCTGCCGCCAGCGTCTCCAGCGCCTCTTCCATGGCCGGCGTGGTGCTGCCGAAGTACAGCACGCCCAGGCGCGTCTTCTTCTCGGCCGCGCGCACTTCCGGCTGCGGCACGAGGTTGGCCGCCGTGGCGAACTTCTTCAGCAGCCGGTGCACGTTGTAGAGGTAGTCCGGCCCGGCTTCGGAGTAGATGGCGTACGGGTTGCGCGTGGTGCCACGCGTGAAGTACGCGCCCTTGCTGGGGTGCGTGGCCGGCAGCGTGCGCCAGGGGATGCCGTCGCCGTCCACGTCCTTGTAGCGGCCGAAGTCCTTGCCGGCCTCCAACTCTTCGGCGGTCATGACCTTGCCGCGGTCATAGCCGCGTTCGGGGTCCCAGGTGAAGGGATCGCACAGCCGCTGGTTCATGCCGATGTCCAGATCG
Organism: Pseudomonadota bacterium; assembly: GCA_963205115.1. Classification (GTDB taxonomy): domain Bacteria; phylum Pseudomonadota; class Gammaproteobacteria; order Burkholderiales; family Burkholderiaceae_C; genus Rubrivivax. The sequence continues at coordinate 35,416 of CAUJHV010000005.1, forward strand.
GTCATCACGAAGATCGGCGTCTGCAGCCGCTCGGCCAGGTCCAGCGCGGTGGCGCTGAAATCGAAGCACTCGTTCGGGTCCTTGGGCAGCAGCATCGGGTGCTTGGTGTCACCGTGGCTGGCGTAGGCGCTGCTGACCAGGTCGGCCTGCTGCGTGCGCGTGGGCATGCCCGTGGACGGCCCGCCGCGCTGCACGTCGATGATGACGAAGGGGATCTCCGCAAAATACGCCAGGCCGATGAACTCGGTCATCAGCGACACACCGGGGCCAGATGTGGCGGTGAACGCCCGCGCACCGTTCCAGCCCGCGCCCGTGATGATGCCCACCGAGGCGATCTCGTCCTCGGCCTGCACGATAGCGTAGCGCGCCTCGCCGGTGGCCGGGTCGTGACGCAGCTTCTGGCAGTACTTGGTGTAGGCCTCGACCACGCTGGTGGACGGCGTGATCGGGTACCAGGCGCAGACCGTCGCGCCGCCGTAGACGCAGCCCAGGCCCGCGGCCGTGTTGCCGTCGACGAAGATGCGCGAGCCCACGGCATCGGCGCGCTGCACGCGCAGGCCGATCGGCGGGTTCAGGTGGTCGTTGGCAAAACTGCGGCCCGCCTGCAGCGCGCGCAGGTTCGAGTCCAGCAGCCGCTCCTTGCCGCGGTATTGCTCGGCCAGCAGCTTCTCGACGACGTCGTGGTCGACATCCATCAGCGCGGCCAGCGCGCCCAGCACCATGATGTTCTTGAACAGCGTGCGCTGGCGCGGGTCTTCGTAGGTGGCGTTGCAGATCGCGGTGACCGGCATGCCGATCACCGTGATGTCGCTGCGGAAGGCGCTGGGCGGCAGCGGCTTGGTGCTGTCGTAGAACAGGTAGCCGCCGGGCTCGATCTCCTTGAGGTCGGCGTCCCAGGTCTGCGGATTCATCGCCACCATCATGTCGATGCCGCCTCGCCGGCCGAGCCAGCCCTTCTCGGACACGCGCACCTCGTACCAGGTGGGCAGGCCCTGGATGTTGCTGGGGAAGATGTTGCGCGGGCTCACCGGCACGCCCATGCGCAGGATGGCCTTGGCGAACATCTCGTTGGCCGAGGCCGAGCCCGAGCCATTGACGTTCGCAAACTTGACGACGAAGTCGTTGACGGCTTCGATGCGGTTCATGCGGCGACTCCTTGCTTGGGGGCGGGGGACTTGCGGTCACGGCACTGCGGGCCCGCCTTGGTGGTCAGCAGCAGGAATTTCTGCATGTCCCAGGCCCCGGTGGGGCAGCGCTCGGCGCACAGGCCGCAGTGCAGGCAGACGTCCTCGTCCTTGACCATCACACGCGCCGTCTTCAGCGGCCCGCCCACATACAGCGCCTGGTCCTGGTTGGTCGACGGTGCCTGCAGCCGACCGCGCAGATCGGCTTCTTCGCCGTCGTGCGTGAAGCTGATGCAGTCCATCGGGCAGATGTCCACGCAGGAATCGCACTCGATGCACAGCTTGGGCGCGAAGACTGTCTGCACGTCGCAGTTCAGGCAACGCTGCGCTTCCTTGAAGGCCACCTTGGGGTCGAAGCCGAGCTCGACCTCCACCTTGATGCTGGCCAGCGCCGCCTCGGCCTTGGCCCAGGGCACCTTGTGGCGCGCGTCGTTGGCCGGCGCGTTGTCGTAGCTCCACTCGTGGATGCCCATCTTCTGCGACAGCAGGTTCACGTGCGGCGGCGGGCGCACGCTCACGTCTTCGCCGTGCAGGAAGCGGTCGATGGACACCGCCGCCTCGTGGCCGTGGGCCACCGCGGTGATGATGTTCTTCGGGCCGAAGGCGGCGTCGCCGCCGAAGAAGACCTGCGGCACGGTGGACTGGAAGGTCGTCGCGTCGAGCTGCGGCAGGCCCCACTTGTCGAAGGCGATGCCCGCATCACGCTCGATCCAGGGGAACGAATTTTCCTGGCCGACGGCGATCAGCACCTCGTCGCAGCCGAAGTCCACGTCGGGCTCGCCCGTGGGCACCAGGCTGCGGCGGCCCTTGTCGTCGTAGACGGCCTTCACGAGCTGGAAGCGCATGCCGGTGAGCGTGCCGCCCTCGTGCAGGAAGGCCACCGGCACGTGCATGTTGACGATCGGAATGCCCTCGTGCTGCGCGTCTTCCTTCTCCCAGGGCGAGGCCTTCATCTCGTCGAAGCCCGAGCGCACGATGACCTTCACGTCGTCCGCGCCCAGGCGCCGCGCGCTGCGGCAGCAGTCCATCGCGGTATTGCCGCCACCCAGCACGATGACGCGCTTCTTGACGCTGGTGATGTGGCCGAAGGAGACCGAGGCCAGCCAGTCGATGCCGATGTGGATGCTGGCCGCGGCTTCCTGGCGGCCGGGCACCTCGAGGTCCCGTCCACGCGGCGCGCCGCAGCCCACGAAGACCGCGTCGTAGCCCTCGCTCAGCAGCGCCTTCATCGAATCGATGCGCTGGCCGGACTTGAATTCGACGCCCAGGTTGATGATGTAGCCGACTTCCTCGTCGATCACATGCTCGGGCAGGCGGAAGCGCGGAATCTGCGTGCGGATGAAGCCGCCGGCCTTCTTCTCGCCGTCGAAGACCGTCACCGCGTAGCCTTGCAAGGCCAGATCGCGCGCGACGGTCAGCGACGCCGGCCCGGCACCCACGCAGGCCACCTTCTTGCCGTTGCGCGCGGCCGGACGCGGAATCATCGCGCGCACCTCGCCGCCCTTGAAATCGGCCGCCACGCGCTTGAGCCGGCAGATGGCCACCGGTTCGGGCTTGGCGAGGTTTTCTTCCTCGACGCGGCCGCGGCGGCAGGCGGGTTCGCAGGGCCGGTCGCAGGTGCGACCCAGCACGCCGGGGAAGACGTTGCTGACCCAGTTGACCATGTAGGCGTCGTCGAAACGACCCTGGGCGATGAGCCGGATGTATTCCGGCACCGGGGTGTGCGCAGGGCACGCCCATTGACAGTCGACGACCTTGTGGAAATACGCAGGGTCGTTCACATCGGTGGGACGCACACGGGTCTCCTTATGGTTCTCCCGCGTCACAAGGGCACGCGGGCTCGTGTGCCCCGTAGTCTAGTCGGCCCGCAAGGAGCCGCCGACACACCCTGGCAGGACCGACGCCAGGGATTTGATCCGCGTCAGACGCGAGACGGGGCTGCGCGCCGCAGGCCGACAGGCAAGGCACCCGTGGCCGCGCGCCCCGGCCCGCCGGCGCGCGCGGCGCTGGCTTGCGGCTACCGGCTGGTGAAGGTGGCCTGGAAGGTCTGCGTCGTCCCGTCGCTGCGCGTCAGCAGCGCGCGAATGGTGTGATTGCCCGTTGCCAGCCGGTTGACGTAGGCAGAGGCCACCGTGTTGGTCCCACCGGCGAAGTCCCAGGGCGCAGCGCCTTCGATGCGCACCGGCGTGCCCGTGGTGGGCGTATCCAGGTAGAAGCGCACCGAGATCGCGGGCGTGGCGACATCGAGGAAGACATAAACGGCCTCGTTGCGCTGCCACACGTTTCCGCCCAGCGCCACGGCAGACAACCGCGAGCTCAGGCGCGACACCTTCAGCTCCGCGCCGCCGGACGGCGGCGGCGCGGCGGCCGTCGTGAAGATGGTCGACGAGGCCGTGGCCAGCGGATTGCCCGCCGCGTCACGCACCGCCGTGCCCACCGACACGCGGTAGCGCGTCGACGCCGCCAACGCGGTCTGCGGCGTCAGCTGCACCGTCGAGCCCGAGACGCTCACCGTGGCTGCCACCGCCGCACCGCCATCCACCGCCAGCGTCACGCCGCCGTTGGGCACGACGGCTTCGCTGATGGTGACGGCCACGGCCGTGCCAGTGGCCACGCCGGTAGCGCCGTTGGCCGGTGAGACCGAGACCACCGCGGGCGGCGTCGTGTCCGACGGTGGCGGCGTCGCGGTCGTGAAGGTGGTCGACGAGGCCGTGGCCAGCGGGTTGCCCGCCGCGTCGCGCACCGCCGTGCCCACCGACACGCGGTAACGCGTCGACGCCGCCAGCGCGGTCTGCGGCGTCAGCCGGACGGTCGAGCCCGAGACGCTCACCGTGGCCGCGACCGCCGCACCACCGTCCACCGCCAGCGTCACGCCGCCGTTGGGCACGACAGCTTCGCTGAAGGTGACGGCCACGGCCGTGCCGGTGGCCACGCCGGTGGCGCCGTTGGCCGGCGACACCGAGATCACGGTGGGCGGCGTCGTGTCCGTTGGCGGTGGCGTCGTCGCGCCCGAGGTGAAGCTGGCCTGGTAGGTCTGCGTCGTGCCGTCGGCACGGGTCAGCAGCGCGCGGATGGTGTGCGTGCCGGTGGCCAGGCGGTTGACATACGGACTGGCCGCGGCCGTGGCGCCACCCGCGAAGTCCCAGGGCGCGGCGCCTTCGATGCGCACCGGCGTGCCGGTGGTGGGCGTATCCAGGTAGAAGCGCACCGACGTGGCGGCGCCCACATCCAGGAAGACGTAGACCGATTCGCCGGCCAGCCAGTTGTTGCCGCTCAGCGCCACGGCCGAGGCGCGTGTAGTGAGCCGCGAGACCTTCAGCTCCGGGCTGTCGCCACTGGGTGGTGGCGGCGGTGGCGTACCCGTCGCCGTGGTGAAGCCCGAGCTGAACGCGCTGGACAGTGGGTTGCCGGACAGGTCCTTCACCGCCGTGCTGACGTTGATGCGGTAGCCCGTGCCAGCCGCCAGCGGGCCCGAGGGCGTCAGCGTGGCTGTCCTGCCGGACACACTCACCGTCGCGGCCACCGGCGCGCCGGACGAGGTGCTCAAGCTGAGGCCACCGTTGAGCGCAACGGCCTCGCTGAAGCCGACCTGCACCGTCGCACTGATCGGCACGTTGGTCGCACCTGTGGCCGGCGCCACCGACGTGATCGTAGGCGGCGTGCCATCCGGGGCGCTGTAGTACCCCGCCGCCGTCAGCGCGGCGATCAGCCGGTCGGTGTTGCCCACCGTCAGCGTGCGGATGGCGTTGACGGCGTTTTGCCAGTCGACATCGCGCGTGCGCAGCGGCAGGCCCAACGACGCCAGCGAATCGCCCCAGCGTGCCGATTCGCCGATCACCGCATCGCGCACGAAGGCGTTCAGCGTGTCGTAGCGCGACAGCATCGAGGCGTCGGTCAGCGCGCCGCCAGGCGCCGTGTGCAGCGCCACGCGCTGCGCGAAGAGCACACGGAACTCCGGGCTGCTCCACGCGGCTTTCCACAGGCCACCCAGCGTGGAATACACGCCGGAACCCGGCTGGAATTCCGGGTGCACCCACGCGCCCTGGTGCGTCGTGCCCTGCTTGCGGTCCATCGACCATTCGCCGTCCCAGGCGAAATAGCGCGCGGCCGAGGTGGGCAGGCTGGTCTTGAAATTGACGTAGAAGTTGTTGGTCGGCCAATCGGTGATGCCCATCCACCAGCACAGCAGCATGTAGTCGGCGAAGGCCTGCACGTCCAGGTACTCGCGGAACTCCGTGTAGTTGGCCGCCACGGACATGTCGCGCGTGGCCAGCGTGGTGGTCAGGTAGTTCCAGCGCGCGGGGTCGCCGTTGGTGGCGCCGCCGTGGTTGATGAAGAAGTAGTCGGTGTCGCTGCCCGTGCCATAGGACGCGGCGAAGTCCTCGTCCGGCCGCTCGACCGCGTTGTACAGGCCCCAGTACACGCCATTGAGGTACAGGTGCACGAAGGTCCCATGCGAGCCGACGCCCTGCATCGCGATCTGCGAGTCCCGGTACCACTGGTCGAGCGTGAAGTCGGTGCGGTCCGGGTTGAAGTCGCGCGACCAGGCGCGGTTGTTGCCACCGCGCAGCACCAGCGTCTTGATGGCCGTCGTGGCCGATGCGCCGTTCAGCGGCGAGCGGCGCAGGAAGTCGTTGTTCCAGGTCGTGGCGCCGTATGCCGAGCGGAAATTGATGCGCACCGATCGCTTGAGCCGGTTGTGGCTGTGCGATTCCGCGCCGGCATTGACCTGCGCGTTGGCGGCGGGATCGTTGGGATACAGCACCTCCACCGACACCGGCACCTCGAGGTCGTCGTTGTCGTAGAAGCCCGCCGTGCCGAAGATCGTGCCCACCGGCGCGGTGACGGCCATGGTCGGGATGGCGCGCAAGGCCGCGGGCAGCCGCGGCCCATAGGTCGGATCGCCGACGACCTTGGTGTCCATCGCCGTGTCTTCCGGCACCGAGCCGTTGCCCACCGAGACTGTGCGGCCGTTCGGAAAGCCCGGTATTCCGGTGCCCTGCGCGCCCACGGTCTCGGGGAACACGTAGGTGTCGGTGGAAATCGACGAGGGCGACAGGCCCGCCGCCAGGGCGACCGCGCGCACCGTGGTCGTCGTCGAGAGCAGGATGGGCGCGCTGTAGAGCGTGCCGTTGGTCGCGCTGGGCAGCGAGCCGTCCAGCGTGTAGCGGATGCTCGCGCCGGCAGTGGAGCTGGCGAGCGTCACGTTCACGGGCGCGGCATGCACGCCGCGGGCGGGCGTGGCCGCCACCGGATTGACCGTCGCCGCGTCACCCACCGGGTTCGCTGCGCCGGGCGTGGGCGTGGAGAAGAAGCGCAGCTCGCCGTTGGCATCCACGCCGTAGGAGACATTGGCCGTCTGCGCGGGGTACGCCGGTGCGTACTCATGCGCCACGGTGCCGTCGGGGCGGCTCAGGCCGAGGTATTCACCACCCGCGCCCAGCGCGAAGTTGGTGTGCAGGTTGGCACCCGGTACCGCGCGGTTCTTGCTGCTGGCGAAGACCACCAGGTAGCCGCCCGCAGGAATCGTGACCGCGGGGAAGGTCCAGGGCCCGCTCGTGCCGCCATCGCGCACGGTCCAGCCCGTCAGGTTGACGGGGTCAGGCCCGGTGTTGCGCAGTTCGAACCAGTCGCTGTAGGCGCCGTCCTCGTCCTGCAGGCCGGCATTGTTGGAAGCCAGCAGCTCGGAGATGTAGACGGGAGAGGTGATGCTCACGGCCAGTGCACGTGCCCGGACACCCGGGGCGGACGCCTGCGCCGCCAGCGACGCCGACGGCGTGCCGCCTGCTGCGGCCCGCACATCCGCCGCTGGAGCCGACGTGCCGCCGCCGCCACAAGCAGCCAGCGCAGCAGCCGCGCCTGCGGCAGCGACGCCGCGCCAGGCGGCCTGCCACAACTTCGACAGGCGCGCCGCAGCCGCACCGATTCCGTTCATGACCCTCATGCACTTGCCTCCCTGCCCTCGTGATGGGCCTCTTCCCTGGCGGTATCCGCCCCGAGGGAGTTCGAAAGGGCAGGCTTTCGGCGCGCCTGCGTCGCTGCAGACCGTCACGCCGCGGCCTGAGTGGCCCCTGCCCCGCACGAACTCCCGATGTCCAACGACCGGTCGTTGTACGGCAGCAGGCGCCGACCCGCGGCCGCAGTGGCCCAGGATCGATGCGGCATCAGCTGCCGGGTTAGTGTTCTTTTCTTGTGGCGCCAGAATGTAGGGGCGCGGCACACACTTGTCCATCGGTATCGCGCCGCGAGCGGCGTGGGGCCTAACCCGCCACCAGCTGCATCGGCTTGACGAAGCCCTCGATCTTGCGGCCCTTGCGTGCACGCTTGCCGGCATAGTCGGCCAGCGCCGCCCAGCGCAGCAGCTCCTGCTTGGGCTTGCCGCCGCGGCCCTGCCCGATGACCTGCAAGCAGTCGCCGAAGACCGCCACCGACACCAGCGGCGTCTGGGCGTCCACGTCCATCAGCGTCAGGCCGCGGCCTCCCTTGGGCTGCAGCTTCAGCTCGTCCAGCGCAAAGCTCAGCAGGCGGCCGTCCAGTGTCAGGCAGCCCACCTGGCCGTGGCCGGCGCGCACCGGCGCCGGCGGCAGCACACGTTCGCCGGCTTCCAGGGTGAGGAAGCCCTTGCCGCCCTTGTTGCGGCCGTGCAGGTCACCGGCCTTGGCCAGCAGGCCGAAGCCGCCGGTGTGGGCCAGCAGCAGCACCGTCTCGGTGCCGCCGGCGAAGTAGTGCGCCGGCTGCGTGCCCGACTCCAGATCGATGAGCGTGGTGATGGGCGCGCCATCGCCGCGGCCGCCGGGCAATGTGGATGCCGCCACGCTGTACGCGCGGCCGTTGCTGCCGATCACCACCAGCGTATCGACGCTGCGGCAAGGGAAGGCGCCGTACAGCGCGTCACCGGGCTTGAACTGCAGCGCCGCGGGGTCGACCTCGTGACCCTTGAGCGCACGCACCCAGCCCTTGAGGCTGACCACCACCGTCACCGGCTCGTCGACGACCTTCACCTCGGCCACGGCGCGCGTGGCTTCTTCGATCAGTGTGCGGCGCGCGTCGCCATGGGCCTTGGCGTCGGCCTCGATCTCCTTGATCAGCGTGCGCTTGAGCGCCGCCGGGCTGCCCAGGATCTCCTCGAGCTTCTTCCGCTCGTCTCGGAGGTTGGACAGCTCCTGCTCGATCTTGATGGCCTCCAGCCGCGCGAGCTGGCGCAGCCGGATGTCCAGGATGTCCTCGGCCTGGCGGTCGCTCAGGCCGAAGCGTGCGATCAGCGCGGCCTTGGGCTCGTCGGCCTCGCGGATGATGCGGATGACTTCGTCGATGTTCAGCAGCACCAGCTGCCGGCCTTCGAGCACATGGATACGGTCGTTGACCTTGTCCAGGCGGTGCTGCGTGCGCCGCTGCACCGTGGCCTGGCGGAAGGCCACCCACTCCGTGAGCATCTGGCGCAGGCTCTTCTGCACCGGCCGCCCGTCCAGCCCGATCAGCGTCAGGTTGATCGGCGCGGTGGTTTCCAGGCTGGTGTGCGCGAGCAGCACCTGGATCAGCTCCTGCTGCTCGATCGTGCGGCTGCGCGGCTCGAAGACCAGCCGCACCGCGGCCTCCTTGCCCGACTCGTCGCGCACGGCATCCAGCACCGACAGCAGCGTCGTCTTCAGTTGCACCTGTTCGGTCGACAGCGCCTTCTTGCCGGACTTGACCTTGGGGTTGCTGAGCTCCTCGATCTCTTCCAGCACCTTCTGCGAGCTGGTGCCCGGCGGCAGTTCGGTGACGACCAGCTGCCACTGGCCGCGTGCCAGTTCCTCGATCTTCCAGCGCGCGCGCACCTTCAGGCTGCCGCGCCCGCTGGCGTAGGCCGCACGGATGTCCGCGGCCGGGCTGATGATCTGCGCGCCACCGGGATAGTCGGGGGCCGGCAGCAGCGTGAACAGCTCGTCGTCGCTGAGCTGCTCGTTGCGGATCAGCGCCACGGCAGCCGCGGCCACCTCGCGCAGGTTGTGGCTCGGGATCTCCGTGGCCAGGCCCACGGCGATGCCGCTGGCGCCGTTGAGCAGCACAAACGGCAACCGCGCCGGCAGTTGCCGGGGCTCTTCGGTCGAGCCGTCGTAGTTGGGCTGGAACTCGACCGTGCCCTCGTCGATCTCGTCCAGCAGCAAGCGCGCAATGGGCGACAGCCGCGCCTCGGTGTAGCGCATCGCCGCTGCGCCGTCGCCGTCGCGGCTGCCAAAGTTGCCCTGGCCATCGACCAGCGGGTAGCGCTGGCTGAAATCCTGCGCCATGCGCACCATCGCGTCGTAGGCCGCGGTGTCGCCGTGCGGGTGGTAGCGGCCCAGCACGTCGCCGACCACGCGGGCGCTCTTGACAGGCTTGGGCGCACCCGAGGCGCCATGGCCCAGGCCCATGCGCTGCATCGAGTACAGGATGCGCCGCTGCACCGGCTTCTGGCCGTCGCAGACATCGGGCAAGGCGCGGCCCTTGACGACACTCAGCGCATATTCGAGATAGGCGCGCTCGGCAAATTCAGCCAGCGCGACGGCATTGCCGGGATCGGCGGGAGGCGCGGGCGGGGGATCGAACAGGTCGGTCATGCAGTCGGGAGATCAGGATGCGGAAGTCACTCGCCAGCGTCGGGCCGGCAATGCGGGGAAAGGTGCACTAGCGATAAGGCAGCGCGAACCGCTGCCCCTTGTAGCTGAGCGTGGCCGACGAAGGGCCGATGCGCTCGACGACCAGCCCGGGGCGCAGGGCCTGGCCTTCGCGCATCACCTGGCCATCGAGCACCAGCATGCGGCCAGAGGCCTCGGGGGCGTACATCGAGCCGCTGACGACCATCGGCGGCAGTTCGCGCCGCAGGGCGTCCGGCAAGGCGGACACACGCGGCGTCTCGGCACCAGCCGGCGGGCTCTGCGGCTCCTCCGCCGGCTTCTTGACGGGCTTGCTCGCCGGCGGCTTGGCAGCAGCGGGCGCGGGCCGCGCTGCACGTGCAGGCGCAGGCGCAGGCGCAGGTGCAGGTGCGGGTGCGGGTGCAGGCGGTTGCGCTTGCGGTTGCGGTTGCGGCGCCTGGACGGCCGCAGGCACCGGCGCCTGTGCCGGCGCGGGGCTGGGCGTGATCGGCTGGGCCGCAGGCGGCGGATTCGAAGGCGCCGCCACAGGCGCGGGGACGGGCGCGGCGACGGGTGCGGCAGTCGGGGCGGTGGGTGGGGCGGCGGGCGGCAGCACCTCGCGCACCACCGGCGCGCGCTCGGCCGCACCGGCGGCCAGCACCGTCCCACGCTCGTTCGGCGCAGGCCGCATCCACCACCAGCCCGCGGCCACCAGGCCCATCAGGCCGACCACGGCCACCAGCAGGCGCAGGGGCTGGATGCGGGCGGGCGGGCGGGCCTCCTCGTCGTCACCCATCTCCACCATCACCCGTTCGTTCGCATGCAGCCCCGGAGCCGCGCCGCGGCTGCGCGCACGTTCGGCGTCGGCGCGGCGCAGGGCATCGAGGATGTAAGACATGCGGAGACCCTTAGTTTCCCGGCTTGATCGTGCCGGTCGAACGGTTGGCGGGCGCAGCATCCTCTGCCGCCGTGTTCATGCGGTGCACCTGCCAGGCTGCCAGTGCCGCGATCGCCAGCCCCAGCAGGATGCCCGAGCCCATGGTCACCCAGCGCCGCCGCCGTTCCTCGCGCATGCGCCGCTCGATCACGCTGGGCGCGGGCTGGCCGAAGACCTCGCGCGCTGCGCGCTCCACGATGGTCACGTCGACGGCATTGCGGTTCTTGGCATACGCACCCAGCAGCGAACGGTCGCACAGCAGGTTGATGCGCCGCGGCACGCCGCGCGCGGTGCGGTGGACCAGCGCCAGCGCGTCGGCGCTGAACGGCAGCTCACGCGTCAGGCCCGCCACTTCCAGGCGGTGGCGGATGTAGCGCAGCGTGTCCTCCGGCGTCAGCGCGCGCAGGTGATAGCGCGCGATGACACGCTGCGCCAGCTGTTCGAGCTCGGGCCGCTCGAGCATCTCGCGCAGCTCCGGCTGACCGATCAGCATGATCTGCAGCAGCTTGCGCTCGGCGGTTTCCAGGTTGGTCAGCAGCCGCAGCTGCTCCAGCACCTCGGGCGCGAGGTTCTGCGCCTCGTCGATGATCAGCACGCTGTACTGGCCCATCGCATGGGTCTGCAGCAGAAACTGGTTCAGCGCGTCGACCAGCGGTTTCACGCCGCCGTGGCCGCGCAGCCGCGCCACGGGGATGCGGTATTCCTCGCAGATCGATTCGAGCAGCTCCTCCACCGACTGGCGCGGGTTGAGGATGTAGGCGATGTTGATGTTCTCCGGCACCTGCTCCAGGAAGCAGCGGCACACGGTGGTCTTGCCCGCGCCGATCTCGCCGGTGAGCAGCACGAAGCCGCCGCCGCCCTGCACGCCATAGAGCAGATGCGCCAGCGCCTCGCGGTGGCGCTCGCTCATGAAGAGGTAGCGCGGATCCGGCGCGATCGAGAAGGGCTCGCGCGAAAGGCCGAAGTACTGGGCGTACAAGGCCACGCCGGGTTGGACGCTGGTGGTCACACGCGTTTCGGTGTCGGCCGGGCGGCGCCCGTCAGACATCGACCTCCACGGCGTCGCCGTGCAATTCCATCAGTTCGCGCCGGGCCGCGGCCTCGCCCTTGCCCATCAGTCGCGTGAAGGTATCGGTCGTGCCGGAGAGGCCCAGATCGGCATACGACACCTGCAGCAGCCGGCGCGTCTCGGGGTTCAGCGTCGTTTCCCAGAGCTGCTCGGCGCTCATCTCACCCAGGCCCTTGAAGCGGCTGATGCTCCAGCTCGTCTCGCGTGCGCCTTCCTTGCGCAGCTTGTCCAGCGTGGCCTGCAGTTCGCCTTCGTCCAGCGCGTAGATCTTGGCCGCGGGCTTCTTGCCACGCGCCGGCGCATCCACGCGGAACAGCGGCGGCCGCGCCACATAGACGTGGCCACGCGAAATCAGCTGAGGGAAATGGCGGAAGAACAGCGTCAGCAGCAGCACCTGGATGTGCGAGCCGTCGACGTCCGCGTCGCTGAGGATGCAGACCTTGCCGTAGCGCAGGCCGCTGAAGTCGGGCGTGTCGTTGACGCCGTGCGGGTCCACACCCACGGCCACCGCGATGTCGTGGATCTCGGTGTTGGCAAAGAGCCGGTCGCGTTCGACCTCCCAGGCATTGAGCACCTTGCCGCGCAGCGGCAGGATGGCCTGCGTCTCCTTGTCGCGCCCCATCTTCGCGCTGCCGCCGGCCGAATCGCCCTCGACCAGGAAGACCTCGTTGAGCGTGGTGTCGCGGCTTTCGCAATCGGTCAGCTTGCCCGGCAGCACGGCCACGCCGGAGCCCTTGCGCTTCTCGACCTTCTGGCTCGCGCGCTGGCGCGTCTGCGCCTGTCGGATGACCAGTTCGGCGAGTTTCTTGCCGTACTCCACGTGCTGGTTCAGCCACAGCTCCAGCGCCGGGCGCACGTAGTTGGAGACCAGGCGCAGCGCGTCGCGGCTGTTCAGGCGTTCCTTGGTCTGGCCCTGGAATTGCGGGTCCAGCACCTTGGCGCTGAGCACGAAGCTGGCGCGCGAGAACACATCCTCGGGCATCAGCTTGACGCCCTTGGGCATCAGCGCGTGCATCTCGATGAAACCCTTGACGGCGGAGAACAGGCCGTCCTTCAGCCCGGACTCGTGTGTGCCGCCGGCCACCGTGGGGATCAGGTTGACGTAGCTCTCGCGCAGCGTCAGGCCGTCGTCGGTGAAGGCGACGCACCAGGCCGCGCCCTCGCCTTCGGCGATGTTCTCGGCTTCGTTGCCGCTGGCGTACTGCTCGCCTTCGAATAGCGGGATCACCGGCTCGGCCACCAGGCCCTGCAGCAGGTAGTCGCGCAGGCCGCCCTTGTAGAGCCAGGTCTGGACCTCGGGGTCCTTCTGTCCATTCTTTTCGACCGTCAGCGTCACCGTGACGCCCGGCATCAGAACCGCCTTGCTGCGCAGCAGGTGGACGAGTTCGGCCTTGGGCAGCTCGACACTCTCGAAATATTTCGCGTCCGGCCACACGCGCACCGTCGTGCCCTGCTTGCGGTCGGCCGGCCCGCGCTCGCGCAGCGTCAGCGGCTCCACCACGTCGCCGCCGGAGAAGGCCGTCTGCGCCACCTGCCCTTCGCGCGAGACCGTCACCTGCAGCCGCTTGGCCAGCGCGTTGGTGACGCTCACGCCCACGCCGTGCAGGCCGCCGCTGAAGCTGTAGGCACCGCCGGAGCCCTTGTCGAACTTGCCGCCGGCATGCAGCCGCGTGTAGACGATCTCGATGACCGGCACCTGCTCTTCCGGATGCAAGCCAAAGGGAATCCCGCGGCCGTCGTCTTCGATGCTCACCGAACCATCCGCATGAAGAATCACCGCGATGCGTTTGCCGAAGCCGGCCAGCGCCTCGTCTGCCGCGTTGTCGATGACCTCCTGCACCACGTGCATCGGGTTTTCGGTGCGCGTGTACATGCCCGGACGCTGCTTGACGGGCTCCAAACCCTTGAGCACACGGATCGACGCTTCGCCATAGCCACCGGGCGTCAGCTTGCCCGATGCGGGTTTTCCAGATGTGGTTGCCATGGCGGGGCATTCTAGGGACGCCCCGTCCGCAGCTCTGGAGCGCTCCCCCTACCTCCAAGTTTTGGGTTCAGCTGCCGTAGCGGCTCATGCCCAGCGCGCTGACGTCGATGGCCGGCTCGTGGCCGCCCAGCATGTCGGCCACCACGCGTGCGGTGCCGGCCGCCATCGTCCAGCCCAGCGTGCCGTGCCCGGTGGCCAGCAAGAGGTTGCGCAAGGGCGTGGGGCCGACGATGGGCGTGCCGTCGGGCGTCATCGGGCGCAGGCCGCACCAGAAAGTGGCCTTGGCGACATCGCCGCCGTCGGGGAAGAGATCCGTGACGACATGTTCCAGCGTGGCCCGGCGCGGCTCACGCAGCGCCAGGCTGTAGCCGGCCAGCTCCGCCGTGCCGCCCACGCGGATGCGATCGCCCAGCCGCGTGACGGCCACCTTGTGCGTCTCGTCCATGATGGTCGATTCCGGCGCGCCGGCCGGGTCGGTGATCGGCACGGTGATCGAGTAGCCCTTGACCGGGTAGACGGGAATTTGCAGCCCCACGGGCTTGAGCATCAGCGGCGTGTAGCTGCCCAGCGCCAGCACGTAGGCGTCCGCGCGCAGCAAACCGGCATCGGTGAAGACACCCGTGACCGCGCCGCCGCCGCTTTGCAGGCTCTCGATGCGCGTATCGAAGCGGAAGCGCACGCCCTTGGCCTTCGCCATCTCGGCCAACCGGTTGGTGAAGAGGAAGCAGTCGCCGGTTTCGTCGCCCGGCAGGCGCAGCGCGCCGACAAACTTGTGCTGCGTGCGCGCCAGCGCCGGCTCGACCTTGCAGAAGCCCTCGCGATCCAGCACCTCGTAGGGAACGCTGTATTGCTTGAGGATCTCCACGTCGCCGCCGATGCCATCCAGCTGCTTTTGCGTGCGGAACAGCTGCAGCGTGCCCTGCGCGCGGTCGTCGTAGCTGATGCCGGTTTCGGCGCGCAGCAGCTTCAGGCGGTCGCGGCTGTATTCGGCGATGGGCACCATGCGGCTCTTGTTGACGGCGTAGGCGCGTGCATTGCAGTTGTCCAGCATCGCCAGGCCCCAGCGCCACATGGCGGGGTCCAGCAAGGGCCAGATGACCAGCGGGCTGTGCGACATCAGCATCCACTTGATCGCCTTCAGCGGCACGCCCGGGCCGGCCCAGGGCGAGGAATAACCGGGCGAGACTTCGCCGGCATTCGCGAAGCTGGTCTCCAGCGCCGGGCCGCTCTGGCGGTCGACCACCTCCACCTCGTGCCCGTCGCGCGCGAGTTCGTAGGCGATGCTGGTGCCGATGACACCGCTGCCGAGCACCAAGACCTTCATGTCTGCCAGCCCTTCATGCGTCCGGGGCCCGCGGGATGGGCGCGCCCCATGGGGTTGGACTGTAGTGGCCCGGGCAAGGCCGTCCAAGCTCGCAGACAATCCCGCGCATGACCAACGACTCTTCCGCCGACAGCCAGCGCCTGGGCCTGTTGCAAGTCCTGCTGTGTGGGGCAGCCATCGTCACCTTGTCGATGGGCATCCGCCACGGCTTCGGCCTGTGGCTGCAACCGATCACGATGGACCGCGGCTGGTCGCGGGAGACCTTCTCGCTGGCCATGGCCTTTCAGAACATGGCCTGGGGCGTGGCTGGTCTGTTCGCCGGGATGATGGCCGACCGGCTGGGCGCCTACCGCGTCATCCTCATCGGCGGCACGGTCTACGCCTGCGGCCTGATGCTGATGGCCGTGGCGCCCACGCCGGCGCTGTTCCACCTGGCCGCCGGGGTGCTGATCGGCGTCGCGCAGGCCGGGACGACCTACGCCGTGGTCTACGGCGTGATCGGCCGCAATGTCACCGACCCCGGGCGGCGCTCGTGGGCGATGGGTGTGGTGGCCGCTGCCGGCTCGTTCGGCCAGTTCCTGATGGTGCCGGTCGAAAGCAGCCTGATCAGCGGTTTCCAGTGGGGCGGCTGGTCCTGGCCCGGTGTGGGCTGGCAAGGTGCCTTGATGACGCTGGCTGCCGCCTCGCTGCTGATCCTGCCCCTGGCACGCGGGCTGCGCGAGCGGGGGCTCGAATCCGGCGCCTCGCGGCCGCAGCAGAGCATCGCAAATGCGCTGCGCGAGGCCTTCGGCTACCGCAGCTTCCAGTGGCTGATGGCCGGCTATTTTGTGTGCGGCTTCCAGGTCGTCTTCATCGGCGTGCACATGCCCAGCTACCTGAAGGACCAGGGCCTGCCGCCGCATGTGGCCACGGCGGCGCTGGCCTTGATCGGGCTGTTCAATGTCTTCGGCACCTACCTCGCCGGCTCACTGGGGCAGCGGATGCAGAAGCGCTACATCCTCAGCGGCATCTACTTTCTGCGTGCGCTGGTGATCATGATCTTCCTGGCCGTGCCGCTGTCGGCCACCAGCGTCTACGTCTTCAGCGCCGCGATGGGCATGCTGTGGCTGTCCACCGTGCCGCCGACCAACGCCACCGTGGCGCAGATCTTCGGCGTGCAGTACCTGTCGATGCTCAGCGGCTTCATCTTCATCAGCCACCAGATCGGCTCCTTCCTGGGCGTGTGGCTGGGCGGCAAGCTGTTCGATGCCTTCGGCAGCTACATGCCCGTGTGGTGGATCGCCGTGGCGCTGGGCGTGATGGCCGGCCTGATCAACCTGCCCGTGCGTGAGACACCCATCGTGCGCAGCGCATTGCAGCCGGCCTGAACACGACGCCCGCCCATCGCATGACGCCCATGACGTCTTCCACACCGCCGCCCACCGAAAGCTTGCCGCGCTGGGCGCGTGTCGCCCTGGGCGTGCTGGTCGCGGTGGCGCTGGGCCTGACCTTCCTGGCCTACCTGAATCCGCACCTGGCGGTCGATCTGGCCAACCGCCTGTGGGCCTGCTTCTGATGCACGCCGCCGGCACCGGCCTGCCCTCGCCCTGGATCGAACGCTGGGCCCACCTCATCCCCGCCGGTGGGCGGGTGCTGGATGTCGCCTGCGGCAGCGGCCGCCACGTACGCTGGCTGGCCGCGCGCGGCTGGCAGGTGACGGGCATCGACCGCGATGCCGCGGCCGTCGAGCCGCTGCGCGCGGTGGCCGACATCCACGTCGCCGACATCGAAGGCGGCCCATGGCCGCTGGGCGATGCCCGTTTCGACGCCGTGGTCGTCACCAACTACCTGTGGCGCGCGCTGTTTCCTGCGCTGCTGGACAGCATCGCAGTCGGCGGGGTGCTGCTGTACGAGACCTTCGCGGCCGGCAACGAAACGGTCGGCAAGCCCTCCCGCCCCGATTTCCTGCTGCAGCCCGGCGAATTGCTGCAGCGCGCCCAGGGCCTGCGCGTCGTGGCCTACGAAGACGGCTTCCTGGACGCCCCGCCGCGCTTCGTGCAGCGTCTGGCGGCCGTGCGCGAGCCGCCCGCGGCGGACGCGCCGCCCCGCCATTCGCTGGTGCCTCCCGCGGCCCGGTAAACTGGCGGGTCTTCTAGGACAGTCCCATGAAACCCATCATTGGCAGCATCGTGGCCCTCGTGACCCCGATGAACGCAGACGGCAGCGTCGACTATGCCGGCCTGAAGTCCCTCATCGACTGGCACATCGCCGAAGGCACCGATTGCATCGGCGTGGTCGGCACGACGGGCGAATCGCCCACGGTCTCGGTCGAGGAGCACTGCGAGATCATCCGCGTGTCGGTCGAACATGCGCGCGGCCGCGTGCCCATCATGGCCGGCGCCGGCGCCAATTCGACGGCCGAGGCCATCGAGCTCACTCGCTTCGCCAAGAAGGTCGGCGCGGACTGCTCCTTGCAGGTCGTGCCCTACTACAACAAGCCCTCGCAGGAAGGCATCTACCAGCACTTCAAGGCTGTGGCCGAAGCGGTGGACCTGCCCGTGGTGCTGTACAACGTGCCCGGCCGCACGGTGGCAGACATGCAGCCCGAGACCACGCTGCGCCTGGCGCAGGTGGCGGGCATCGTCGGCATCAAGGAAGCCACCGGCAACATCGAACGCGCCGCGCAGCTGATCAAACACGCGCCCAAGGGCTTTTCCATCTATTCCGGCGACGACGGCACGGCCATCGCGTTGATGCTGCTGGGCGGGCACGGCAACGTCAGCGTCACCGCCAACGTGGCGCCGCGCCTGATGCACGACCTGTGCATGGCCGCCATCCAGGGCGAGGTCAAACGCGCCACCGCCATCCACATGCGGTTGCTCGCGCTGCACAAGCAACTGTTCTGCGAACCCAGCCCCGCCCCGACCAAGTGGGCCATGAGCCAGCTGGGGCGGTGCGGTACCACGGTGCGCCTGCCCATCGTCGGCCTGACCGAAGCCGGGCAGGCCAGCGTGCGGGCGGCCTTGCGCGAAGCCGAGCTGATCTGAAGGACACGCCGAGCGCACGTGCGTGTCCAACGACGGCCTGCGGGCCACCTTGCCAAGCGATGGTCCAGCGGGCCGTCACAGGAGATCGAGAACTTGAACAACAGGCCAAATGACCGTGGGGCACGTCGCCCGGCAGCCCCTGCGGGCATCACCGCCATCGTCGGCGGGCTGCTCGTGCTCGGCGGGTGCTCGGCATTCGACACGATGGGTGAATCCAGCCGTGTCGACTACCGCAGCGAAGCGACCAAGACGCCGGCCCTGGACGTGCCGCCCGATCTCACCCAGCTCGCCAAGGACAACCGTTACCGGCCCCAGGGCGGCGTCGTGACCGCCAGCGGCACTGCCGCTGCGGCCGCCGCAGGATCGGCCGTACCGGCACCCGCCGCGGCCGTGGCCGTGAAGGCGATTGGCGGGATGCGCATCGAGCGCCTGGGCAACCAGCGCTGGCTGGTGGTGCCGCAGACGCCGGAACAGCTGTGGCCGCAACTGCAGGCCTTCTGGCGCGAGCGCGGCTTCACGTTGACGGTCGAAGAAGCAGCGGCCGGCGTCATGGAAACCGGCTGGGCCGAAAACCGCTCGAAGCTGCCGCAGGATTTCATCCGCCGCACCATCGGCCGCGTCTTCGACAGCTTCTACGACTCTGGCGTGCGCGACAGCTTCCGCACGCGGCTGGAACGCACACCTGCGGGCACCGAGGTCTACATCTCGCACCGCTCGCTCACCGAGCAGTACGCCAACCCCACGCAGAAGGACCAGCCGGTCTGGCGCGCGGCACCCGCCGATCCGCAGCTCGAGGCCGAGTTCCTCTCGCGCCTGATGGTCAAGCTGGGCACGAGCGAAGGCGACGCCAAGGCCGCCGTGGCCAAGCCCGTCACCGCCGCTGCAGCCACGCCGGCCGCAGCCGTGCGCGCCGATGCCGTGTCGCTGGACATGAGCGAGCCCTTCGACCGCGCTTGGCGCCGCGTGGGCATCGCGCTGGACCGCACGGGCTTCACCGTCGAAGACCGCGACCGCACGGCGGGTCTGTACTTCGTGCGCTACGTGCCCAACAGCGGCACGGGCGAGGAAGCGGGCTTCTTCAGCAAGCTCTTCGGCGGCAAGGACGCGCTGACGCTGGCGCGCTACCGCGTGCTCGTGAAGACCGCAGGCGAAGGCAAGACCACGGTGTCGGTGCAGACCAGCCAAGGCGCGCCGGAAACGGGCGACCCGGCCAAGCGCATCATCTCGCTGATCGCTAACGATCTGAAATAGCGGAAGTCGCAAGGTCCGGGGCCACCCGGACCCGTGCCGCACACGTGTGCTGCGCGCGTCGCATCGGCGGCCTTCCAGGCCACCAACAGCAAGGGCCCCGTCGGGGCCCTTTTTTCATGCAGCTGTCGAATCTGGAGGCGCGACCCGGAGTCGAACCGGGCTGGACGGATTTGCAATCCGGTGCATAACCGCTTTGCTATCGCGCCGGGAACTGTGCGGAGGCAGTCGGCAGGCCCATCAACGACAAAGGGAAGCTCACGCTTCCCTTTGGGTCAGGCCGGCCACGGGGCCATCCTTGAGAATCTGGAGCGGGAAAGGAGTCTCGAACTCCCGACCTCAACCTTGGCAAGGTTGCGCTCTACCAACTGAGCTATTCCCGCGTGAGCCTCACATTATATGCAGAAAACAGGGCCTCTTGTGAAGCCCTGAAAAAATTCAATGAGGCAATACGTCGCCTGCAGCCGACACCGCCGGCGCAGCCGCCGCACCCGATGCCGCCTTGGCATCCTTCGGGGCTTCGTCTTCGTCGGGCAGCGGCTTCGGGGCCGCTTCGAGCGCGATCGACAGCACGTTCTCGATCCAGCGAACCGGAATGATCTCGAGCAGGTTCTTCGCGTTCTCCGGAATGTCCTGCAGGTCCTTGACGTTCTCTTCCGGAATCAGCACGGTCTTGACGCCGCCACGCAGCGCGGCCAGCAGCTTTTCCTTCAGGCCGCCGATCGCGGTGACTTCGCCGCGTAGCGTGATTTCGCCCGTCATGGCCACGTCTGCGCGCACGGGGATGCCCGTCAGCGCCGACACAAAGGCCGTGGTCATCGCCGCGCCCGCGCTCGGCCCGTCCTTGGGCGTCGCGCCATCGGGCACGTGGATGTGGATGTCGCGCTTCTCGAAGAGCTCGTCCTTGATGCCCAGGCGGCGGGCGCGCGAACGCACCACCGAGCGAGCCGCTTCCACGGACTCCTTCATCACGTCGCCCAGCGAACCGGTGCGGATGATGTTGCCCTTGCCGGGCATCACCGCGGCCTCGATGGTCAGCAGGTCGCCGCCCACCTCGGTCCACGCCAGACCGACCACCTGGCCGACCTGGTTCTTCTTTTCCGCGCGGCCGAAGTCGAACTTGCGCACGCCCAGGAAGTCGTTGAGGTTGTCCTCGGTGACGATCACCTGGCCGTCGTACTTCTTCAGCTGCAGGCCCTTGACCACCTTGCGGCAGATCTTGGACAGCTCGCGCTCGAGCGAACGCACGCCGGCCTCCCGCGTGTAGTAGCGGATGATCCCGCGGATCGCACCTTCGGTGACGTCCAGCTCTTCGGGCTTCACGCCGTTGTTCTTCTCCTGCTTGGGCAGGAGATAACGCTGAGCGATGTTGAGCTTCTCGTCTTCCGTGTAGCCCGCCAGGCGGATGACTTCCATCCGGTCCAGCAGGGCCGGCGGGATGTTCATGCTGTTGGACGTGGCGATGAACATCACGTCCGACAGATCGAAATCGACCTCGACGTAATGGTCGCTGAAGGTGTGGTTCTGCTCAGGGTCGAGCACCTCCAGCAGCGCCGACGACGGGTCGCCGCGGAAGTCCATGCCCAGCTTGTCGATCTCGTCGAGCAGGAACAGCGGGTTGCGCGTGCCGACCTTGCTCAGGCTCTGCAGCACCTTGCCCGGCATCGAGCCGATGTAGGTGCGGCGGTGCCCGCGGATCTCGGCTTCGTCACGCATGCCGCCCAGCGCCCTGCGCACGAACTTGCGTCCGGTGGCGCGCGCCACGCTCTGACCCAGCGAGGTCTTGCCCACGCCCGGGGGGCCGACCAGGCACAGGATCGGCGCCTTGACCTTGTCCACGCGCTGCTGCACCGCAAGATATTCGAGGATGCGGTCCTTGACCTTCTCCAGGCCGAAGTGGTCCTCGTTCAGCACGTCTTCGGCGAAGCCCAGGTCATGCTTGATCTTGGTCTTCTTGGTCCAGGGCAGGTTGACCAGCGTGTCGATGTAGTTGCGCACCACCGTCGCTTCGGCGGACATGGGCGACATCAGCTTGAGCTTCTTGAGCTCGTTGTCGGCCTTCTTGCGCGCTTCCTTGGGCATGCGCGCCGCGATGATCTTCTTGTCCAGTTCCTCGAGGTCGGCACCTTCTTCGCCGTCGCCGAGTTCCTTCTGGATGGCCTTGACCTGCTCGTTGAGGTAGTACTCGCGCTGGCTCTTTTCCATCTGGCGCTTGACGCGGCCACGGATGCGCTTTTCGACCTGCAGGATGTCGACTTCGTGCTCGAGCAGCTCCAGCAGCTTTTCCAGGCGGCTGGAGACCGAGAACAGGTCCAGCACGGCCTGCTTGGCGTCTAGCTTGAGCGGCAGGTGCGCGGCGATCGTGTCGGCCAGGCGGCCCGGGTCGTCGATGCCCGCGATGGAGGTCAGGATCTCCGGCGGGATCTTCTTGTTGAGCTTGACGTACTGGTCGAACTGCTGCGTCACGGCGCGGCGCAGGGCTTCGATCTCGGGCGAGGTGTCGGTGGCCGGCGGCACGGGCATGACATCGCCGACGAAGTGTTCACCTTCGTCGCTGATGCGGCGGGTCTGTGCGCGCTGGATGCCTTCGACCAGCACCTTCACGGTGCCGTCGGGCAGCTTCAGCATCTGCAGGATGCTGGAGACGCAGCCCACCTCGAACATGTCGTCGGGCTTGGGCTCGTCCTTGCCGGCGGCCTTCTGGGCCACCAGCATGATCTGGCGACCGGCCTCCATGGCGACCTCGAGCGCCTTGATGCTCTTGGGACGACCCACGAAGAGCGGGATGACCATGTGCGGGAAGACAACCACGTCGCGCAGCGGCAGCAGCGGCAGCGACAGCGGTTCGGCGGGAAGTACAGGGTGACCTGACATGAAAACCTCACGGATCGAGGCCCCGAATCCGCAGCTGGGTGTCCGCGGACCGGTGCGTTACGGGTTGCCGGTGTCAGCCGGCTTCCCTGAGGAGCTCCACGTGGGGCTCCCGACGTCAATTGCAAGGGATGGCGCGGCGGGCGTCATCCCCAGGGGACATCATCAGGCGCTGGCCTTGGCTTGTTCCCGGTAGACGAGCAGGGGTTTGCCCCCTTCTTCGACGATGTGCTCGTCGACAACGACCTTGGCCACGCCATCCAGATTGGGCAGATCGAACATGGTGTCGATCAGCGAATGTTCGACGATCGAACGCAGGCCCCGCGCGCCGGTCTTGCGCGCCAGCGCCTTGCGTGCGATGGCGGCGAGCGCCGAGGGACGGATTTCGAGTTCGACCCCGTCCATGCCGAAGAGTTTCTGGTATTGCTTGAGCAGCGCGTTTTTCGGCTGCGTCAGGATCTGCACCAGCGCGTCTTCGGTCAGCTCGCCCAGCGTGGCCACGACCGGCAGGCGGCCGACCAGTTCGGGGATCAGGCCGAACTTGATCAGGTCCTCGGGCTCGACCTCGCGGAACATCTCGGAGACACGCTTCTCGGTCTTGCTGTGCACGGTGGCGGCAAAACCGATGCCCGACTTCTCGGTGCGGTTCTGGATGACCTTCTCGAGGCCATCGAAGGCACCGCCGCAGATGAACAGGATGTTGGTCGTGTCGATCTGCAGGAAGTCCTGGTTCGGATGCTTGCGCCCGCCCTGCGGCGGCACGCTGGCCATCGTGCCGTAGACCAGCTTCAGCAGCGCCTGCTGCACGCCCTCGCCCGAGACATCACGCGTGATGCTGGGGTTGTCGGCCTTGCGGCTGATCTTGTCGATCTCGTCGATGTAGACGATGCCGCGCTGCGCGCGTTCGACGTCGTAATTGCAGTTCTGCAGCAGCTTCTGGATGATGTTCTCGACGTCCTCACCCACGTAGCCGGCTTCGGTCAGCGTGGTGGCGTCGGCGATCACGAAAGGCACGTTCAGCAGGCGCGCCAGCGTCTGCGCCAGCAACGTCTTGCCCGAGCCGGTGGGGCCGATCAGCAGGATGTTGCTCTTGCTGAGCTCGACCTCGTCCTTCGAGCCGCCCATGTGCTTAAGGCGCTTGTAGTGGTTGTAGACCGCCACGGCCAGCGTGCGCTTGGCCGGTTCCTGGCCGATCACGTACTGGTCGAGGCTGCCCTTGATCTCGGACGGCGTGGGCAGGTCGGACTTCGGCGCCTTGGTCGGGCCGCCATCGGCGGGAACCTCGTCGCGGATGATGTCGTTGCACAGCTCGATGCACTCATCGCAGATGAAGACCGATGGTCCCGCGATGAGTTTTTTCACCTCGTGCTGGCTCTTGCCGCAGAAAGAGCAGTACAGGACTTTTTCGCCTGACGAGGAGCCTTTTTTGTCGGCCATCGAATGAAGGATTCAGAGTGTGCAGGATTACCGGTGGATCATAGTGCAACTGCCAAAAGGCCTAAGCCGCGAAAAGAAGCCCTGCTGAAGCCCTGGCCGAGCCCCCCTGCACCGGGCCGGAAAGACGGCTTGCAGCGGCACGCGCCAATTGGAAGGCGACCTTCCACCGCCGTGCAGCGGCCACCGGGCCACGGCGCGCAAACAGGCCCGTCGCTCCCGGGAGAAGCCCCTCGACGCTCGGTGCTTTCCCTAGAAGTGCGTTTCCAGGCACGGCATTTGTTTACAGCTCCTCACGAGAAGCCGGCACACCGCCGGACCACGGACAGGCCGGGCGGGCCTGCGACGCGAGGAGACAAGCGATGGAAACGTTCTACGAGGTCATGCGGCGCCAGGGCATCAGCAAGCGCAGCTTCCTCAAATACTGCTCCCTGACCGCGACGTCGCTGGGCCTGGGCCCGGCGTTCGTGCCGCGCATCGCCCACGCGATGGAAACCAAGCCGCGCACGCCGGTGATCTGGGTCAGCGGACTGGAATGCACCTGCTGCTCGGAGAGCTTCATCCGCAGCGCGCACCCGCTGGCCAAGGACGTGGTCCTGTCGATGATCTCGCTGGACTACAACGAGGTGCTCATGGCCGCCGCCGGCCACCACGTCGAAGAAGCGCTGGAAGAGGCGCGCCAGAAGCACAAGGGCAACTACATCCTGGCCGTCGAGGGCAACCCGCCGCTCAACGAGGACGGCATGTACTGCATCATCGGCGGCAAGCCCTTCGTCGAGCAGCTCAAGACCTATGCGGCCGACGCCAAGGCCGTCATCGCCTGGGGCGCCTGCGCCTCCTGGGGCTGCGTGCAGGCCGCCAAGCCCAACCCCACGCAGGCGGTGCCGATCCACAAGGTCATCACCGACAAGCCCATCATCAAGGTGCCGGGCTGCCCGCCCATCGCTGAAGTGATGACGGCGGTGGTCACCTACATGCTGACCTTCGACCGCATCCCCGAGCTGGACCGCATGGGCCGCCCGAAGATGTTCTACGGCCAGCGCATCCACGACAAGTGCTACCGCCGCGGCCACTTCGACGCAGGCCAGTTCGTCGAGCACTGGGACGACGAAGGCGCGCGCAAGGGCTACTGCCTCTACAAGGTCGGCTGCAAGGGCCCCACGACCTACAACGCCTGCTCCACCACGCGCTGGAACGGTGGCGTGAGTTTCCCCATCGGCTCGGGCCACGGCTGCATCGGCTGCTCGGAAGACGGCTTCTGGGACAAGGGCTCGTTCTACGACCGCCTGACCGGCATCAACGCGTTCGGCGTCGAGAGCAATGCCGACAAGGTCGGCGGCACGGCGGCCGGCGTGGTGGGTGCGGCGGTGGCTGCGCATGCCGCCGTCAGCGCCATCAAGCGCGCGAGCTCGAAGGACAACGGCTGAGGCCGCAGCGGAGAACACACCATGGCCAGCTACGAAACCCAGGGCTTCAAGCTCGACAACGCCGGCAAGCGCGTCGTCGTCGATCCCGTCACGCGCATCGAGGGCCACCTGCGGGTGGAAGTGAACCTCGACGACAAGAACGTCATCCGCAATGCGGTCAGCACCGGCACGATGTGGCGCGGGCTGGAAGTCATCCTCAAGGGCCGCGACCCGCGCGATGCCTGGGCCTTCACCGAGCGCATTTGCGGCGTGTGCACGGGCACGCATGCGCTGACATCTGTGCGCGCGGTGGAGGACGCGCTGGGCATCCAGATCCCGGCCAACGCCAACATCATCCGCAACATCATGCAGCTGAACCTCCAGGTGCATGACCACCTGGTCCACTTCTACCACCTGCATGCGCTGGACTGGGTGGACGTGGTCAGCGCGCTGAAGGCCGACCCCAAGCGAACCAGCGAACTGGCGCAGAGCATCTCGTCGTGGCCGCTGTCCTCGCCCGGCTACTTCCGTGATCTGCAGCTGCGCCTGAAGAAGTTCGTCGAAAGCGGCCAGCTCGGCCCCTTCGCGCACGGCTACTGGGGCAACCCGGCCTACAAGCTGCCGCCCGAGGCCAACCTGATGGCCGTGGCGCACTACCTGGAGGCGCTGGATTTCCAGAAGGAGATCGTCAAGATCCACACCATCTTCGGCGGCAAGAACCCGCACCCGAACTGGCTGGTGGGCGGCGTTCCCTGCCCCATCAACCTGGACCATGTAGGTGCCGTGGGCGCACTCAACATGGAGCGCCTGAACCAGGTGAAGTACATCCTGGACCGCACGAAGGAATTCATCGACCAGGTCTACATCCCGGACATCCTGGCCATCGGCGGCATGTACAAGGACTGGCTGCACGGCGGCGGCTTGTCCGGCAAGAGCATGCTCAGCTACGGCGATCTGCCGGACAAGGCCAACGACCACAGCGCGGGCAACCTGATGCTGCCGCGCGGCGCCATCATCAATGGCGACCTGTCGAAGATCCACGAGGTGGACGTGCGCGACCCCGCGCAGGTGCAGGAGTTCGTCACGCACAGCTGGTACAAGTACGCCGACGAGACCCAGGGCCTGCACCCCTGGGACGGCGTCACCGAGCCGAACTACAAGCCCGAAGGCCCCAACTTCAAGGGCAAGCGCAACGCGATCGAGCAGCTCGACGAAAGCGCCAAGTACTCGTGGATCAAGGCCCCGCGCTGGCGCGGCCACGCGATGGAAGTCGGCCCGCTGTCGCGCATGGTCATCGGCTACCTCAAGCCCAAGGAGTTTCCGTGGATCAAGCAGACGATCGACGCGGTGCTCAAGCAGCTGGATGTGCCCGTCACGGCGCTGTTCTCGACGCTCGGCCGCACCGCGGCGCGCGCCATCGAGGCCCAGTACTGCTCGGACTTGCAGCTGCGTGAATACGGCCGTCTGATCGCCAACATCAAGGCCGGCGACACCGCCACCGCCAACGTCGACAAGTGGGAGCCGTCCACCTGGGCCAAGGAGTGCAAGGGCGTGGGCTTCACCGAAGCACCGCGCGGCGCGCTGGGCCACTGGGTGAAGATCAAGGACGGCAAGATCGACAACTACCAGTGCGTGGTGCCCACCACCTGGAACGGCAGCCCGCGCGACCACAAGGGCCAGATCGGCGCCTTCGAGGCCAGCCTGATGAACACGCCCGTGGCCAAGGCGGACCAGCCGCTCGAGATCCTGCGCACGATCCATTCCTTCGATCCGTGCCTGGCCTGCTCGACCCACGTGATGTCACCCGACGGCCAGGAGATGGCCGCCGTGACGGTGCGCTGAACCAACGATCCGAGGAGACACACCCATGACCGCATTCCGCCATCTGCGCGCCACACTGGCCACTACCGCCCTGGCCGTTGCCAGCAGCGGCACCTGGGCCCACACGGGCCACGGGCACGACGACTTCGGCAGCCTCGACGGCCTGCTGCACGCCATGAGCGAACCCGACCACCTGGCGATGCTGGCCGCCGGCGTGGCCTTCACCGCCTGGCTGGCGCCACGTGTGCTGCGCGCCATCCGGCGGCTGCTGCAACTGCGCCGCGAGCGTCGGCAAGCCGCCGCCGTCGCCCGCACACAAGACCTCGCCTGACCGGCAGCAACAGGGGATCCGCATGAGTTCCTCCCACACCCCGGACATGGCCGACATCACCGGCATGGACCCGGCCGCCGTGGCCGCGGCGCCGCAGGTGCACGCGGTCTACGTCTACGAAGCCCCCGTGCGCCTGTGGCACTGGGTCAATGCGCTGGCCATCACCGTGCTGGCCGCCACCGGCTACTTCATCGGCGCGCCGCTGCCGTCGATGCCCGGCGAGGCATCGGACCATTTTCTGATGGGCTATATCCGCTTCACGCATTTCGCCACGGGCTACGTGCTGGCCATCGGCCTGCTGGGGCGGGCGTACTGGGCGCTGGTGGGCAACCACCACGCCCGCGAGCTCTTCACGCTGCCGATCACGCGCGCCGCGTACTGGCGCGAGGTCTTCTCGATGCTGGCCTGGTACGCCTTCCTGCGGCCGCGGCCCAACCAGTATGTCGGGCACAACCCGGCGGCGCGGCTGGCCATGTTCTTCGGCTACCTGCTGCTGACGATCTTCATGATCTGCACCGGCTTTGCGCTGTACAGCGAGGGCGAAGGTGTGGGCAGCTGGCAGGACATCGCCTTCGGCTGGGTCATCCCGCTGATCGGCAGCTCGCAGCAGGTGCACAGCCTGCACCGGCTGGGCATGTGGGCGCTGGTGATCTTCGTGATGCTGCACGTCTACGCGGCAATCCGCGAAGACATCATGGGCCGCCAGAGCATCGTCAGCACGATGATCTCCGGCGTGCGCACCTTCAAGGACTGAGGCCGTGGACGCGTCCGTCATGCAAACGCCGGCAGGCGCATCGGCTGACCACAGCCCGCAGGACCGCATCGTCGTGCTGGGCATCGGCAACGTGCTGTGGGCCGACGAAGGTTTTGGCGTCCGCGCAGTCGAAGCGCTGCAGGCGCGCTACCGCTTCGCCGACCATGTCGAGTTGGTCGACGGCGGCACGCAGGGTCTGTACTTGATCCCGCAGGTCCACGCGGCGCACCGGCTGCTGATCCTGGACGCTGTCGATTACGGCCTGCCCGCGGGTACGCTGAAGCTGGTCGAAGACGACGAGGTGCCGCGCTTCCTGGGTGCCAAGAAGATGAGCCTGCACCAGACCGGCTTCCAGGAGGTGCTGGCCCTGGCGCAGCTCACGGGCGCCTATCCCGCGCAGGTGCTGCTGATCGGCTGCCAGCCCGAGGAAATCGATGATTTCGGCGGCAGCCTGCGCGACAGCGTGAAGGCCGCGCTCGAACAAGCGCTGCTGCTGGCCGTCGAGCGCCTGGCCGACTGGGGCGCCCAGCCGCAGCGTCGCGCCCAGCCGCCGGCGGCGCAGGACGCCGTGACCTCGCCGGAACTGTCGCTGGCGCGCTACGAGGCCGGGCGGCCCAGCGCCGAAGCCGCCTGCCGCATCGGCGACGCGCGTTTCCTGGCCGCCGCGGACTGACCGCCATGTGCATCGGGCTGCCCCTGCGTGCGATCGAAGTCCTCGGCCAGCAGGCCGTGGCGCAGGGCCGCGGCCGCCGCGAAACGGTCGACTTGCGCCTGGTCGGCGCCGTCGAACCCGGCCAGTGGCTGCTGGTGTTCAACGGCGCCGCGCGTGAATGCCTGGACGGCACGCGCGCGGCCGAGATCAACGCTGCGCTGGACTTGCTCGAACAAGGCCTGGCGGGCCAGGCCGACGCGCAGGCCGACCCGGGCTTCGCGCTGCCCTCGTCGATGAGCCTGCAGGACCTCGCGGCGCTGGCAGGCCGCACATGAAAAGAACCGTTTGCTGTACCCAGGAGACCCACCCATGAGCCGCCACCCGCTTGTCGAACGCCTGGCCCAGGAGACCGACGGATGCGACGTCCGCCCCGATGCCGTCGAAGCCTGGGAAGCCCAGCCGGGCCCGGCCGTGCTGTTCTTCGGCGGCGACCCTGTGCGCTTCCCCGAGGCGCTGGATGTCGCCGTCGTGCTGCCCGAGCTGCGCAGCTGCCTGGGCGCCGACTGGCGCGTGGGCATCGTGCCGCGCGACGTGGAAGACACCCTGGCCCGCCGCTACGCCGTGCAGCGCTGGCCGTCGCTGGTTTTCCTGCGCGACGGCGGCTACCTGGGCACGGTGGCCGGCATGAAGGACTGGGCCGATTACGTCGACGAGGTCCGCGACGTGCTGGCCGGCACGCCGGGCCGGCGGCCGGCGGCAACCATCGCCATCCACAGCGCCGACGGCGCGGCCTGCCACTGAGCGCGCAGGCCGCACCCCGCCCGCCATCCGCTCAACCCAGACGTCAGCCATGCACCCGAACACCATGAAGCCCTTTCCCCTTCCGCTGGTCGCCGCCCTGGGCCCCGGCTCGCAGGACGACGAAGCCCCCGACTACCTGCCGCTGCCGCAAGGCATGAGCACCTACCAGCCGCCGCCGCTGCCGGAGCCCGAGGCGCTGCGCGCGCATGCGGGCTGCGTGAGCGTGCTGCGCGAGGCGCTGGCCGCCCTGCGCGCGCCCGATGCCGCACGGCGCACGCAGGTGGTGGACTTGTCCGGGCTCGACGCCGGTGACCGCACGCTGCTCAACCAGGTGCTGGGCGAAGGCGAAGTGGCCGCGCAGCTGCTGGGCGAACCGGGTCTTCGCGTGCAGGAGTCGGTGTTCGCAGGCCTGTGGCGGGTGGTGCAGGTGGAAGGCGGCGTGGCCGTGCGCGACACCCTGGAGATCGGCCCGGTGCCGCAGGCCCTGGTCGATGCCGCTGCGCACGACGGCGCGGATACCGTCATCCGCTTCGACGACGCGCCCGAGGGCGTGATGAATGCGCCGGCGCTGCTGACCGAGATCGATGAGCGCCGACGCAGCTGGCAGCCGGGCGACGCGCCGCATGTGCTGAACCTGTCGCTGCTGCCGCTGTCGGCCGGGGACTCGGCGCACCTGGACGGCCAGCTCGGCGCCGGGCGTGTGCAGATCCTGTCGCGCGGCTACGGCAACTGCCGCATCGTCAACACGCGTGTGTCGCGCACCTGGCGCGTGACTTACTTCAACAGCACCGACATCGTCATCCTGGACACGCTGGAGGTCTGCCGCGTACCGGACGTGGCCTGCGCGGCCGCCGAGGACCTGGCCGATTCCGCCGAGCGGCTGGCCGAGGTGCTGGACTGGGTGAGCACCTCGTGAGCCGCTGCGGAAGTTCATCCGCAGGCGCCCGCCCGGTCCGCCGCAGCGCAAACGTCAGCATCGGCCGCACGAAGGGACAGCCATGAACACCGGCTTCGAGGGCAGCTACCTCGGCGACCGCACGCGGCTGCCCGCCGATGCGCGCCTGGAATGCAAGATCTGCTGGACGGTCTACGACCCGGCCGAGGGCGACCCGCAAGGCCAGATTCCGCCCGGCACGGCCTTTTCCGACCTGCCGGCTCACTGGACCTGCCCGAATTGCGAAGGCGCAGCCGAGCAGTTCATGGTGCTGGCGCCAGGGGCATGAACATGCCCGGCGCGCGGCGCGCAGTGGAGGCAGACGTGCACAGCAGCACGCGCGCGGCCACGCCCGTGTCGGCGCCCCGGATAGAACGCGGCGACGTGCCCGAGTCCACCGCCGCGCATGAACAGGCACAGGCGCGTGAGCCCTTGCGGCCGCCGCCGGGCGATCAACTGCACGCACACGCTGACACGCAGACACACGCCCATGTCCACGCACAGCTGCCCGCACGCGTGGAAGCGCTGGAGGTGCTGTTCCGGCACATCGCGGCCACACGCATGGCCGACGTGCCGATCTGCCACCCGGGCCTGGCAGTGGCTGCCGTCGGCTTCGAGCCGCAGCCCGCAGAGTCCGCGGCTGTCGGCGTGCTGCTCACGCCGTGGTTCATGAATCTCGTGTGGCTGCCCATGGCTTCTGCACCGCTGACGGCTGTCGGCGCCTCGCGTAGCCGCGCTGTAGGACAGCACAGCTTCGACTTCATCGCACACCACGAAGCCGGCTTTGGCAGCTACGAAGCCTGCTCGCTGTTCTCCCCGATGAACGACTTCGAGGACCAGGCGGCGGCACTCGCCACGGCGCAAGCCGTGCTGGACCTGTTGCGCGCACCCGTGGCCGAAGCCCCGGACGCCTTGGCGGCCCCCGACGCTTGCGGGGCGCCCGCGACGGAGCCGGTGCCCGCACGACGCCGCTTCCTGCTGGGCCGAGGCGGCGCCTGATGGATGCCGCCGGCGAGATCGTCCTGCGGCCGCGCGCGCGGGGCGTGGCGGCCGTGTCTTCGACACGTCGCGCCTGGGCGGGCCTGCTGGGCCGTGGCCAGCCGGCGCAGCGGCTGCCGGACCTGCTGGCCGGGCTCTTTGCGCTGTGCGGCCACGCGCACCGCCTGGCCGCGCAACGGGCCGTGGCTGCCGCGCGTGGCGAAGAGCTCCGCGTGCCGGCCGAGGCGCGTCAGGCCCTGGTCGACGAGACCCTGCGCGAGCATCTGCGGCGCTGGTGGCTGGATGCGCCGCGGCTGGTCGATCCCTCGCTGGCACCCGATCCACGCGAGCTGGCGGCCAGCCCAGCCCTGTCGGCAGGAGCCAGCCCGGAATCTGTACGCGCGTGGGTCGAGACCCATGTCCTCGGCCGTCCGGCCCGCGGCTGGCTCGCGGCCTGGCATGCCGATCCCGAAGGCACGGCCCGCGAGTGGGCTGACCACACGCCCACATGGCCCGCGCGCTGGACGCGCATGGCCTGGCAACAACTGGGCACGCTGGCCGTGCAGCCGCGTCCCGTGCCGCTGCCCAGTACCGCTGAGCGGGCGATGCACCTGGGGCAGGCCCTGGTGTCCACGCCCGACTTCGTGCTCGCGCCGCGGTGGCAGGGAGCGTCGGCTGAAACCGGCCCGTGGTGGCGTGCCGCGGCGGCGCGGGATGCCGAACTGCAGGCACTGTCCGCCGTGTGGATGCGCGCTGCGTCACGGGCCGCCGATGTCGCGCGGCTGCTCGCGCACGACGACGACACGCCGGCGCTGGCCGTCGGTGCCTGGCCGCTGGGGCATCGCACGGGCCTGGGCTGGTGCGAGATGGCGCGCGGCCTGCTGGTGCACCGCGTCGAACTGGACGCGCAGGACCGCGTCGTCGATTGCCACGTGCTGGCGCCGACCGAGTGGAACTTCCACCCTGAAGGCGCCGTGGCCCAGGCGCTGGCGGTCTGGCCGGCCGACGCCCCGCCACAGGGTGTACGCTGGCTGGCGGCCGCCTTCGACCCCTGCGTGGCGTGCCGCGTCGACACCCGCCCCGCGGAGACCGAACATGCATGAGATGAGCCTGGCCGGCGGCGTGCTGCGCGTCATCGAGGACGCCGCTGCACGCGAAGGCTTCACGCGCGTGCAGCGCCTGACGCTGGAAGCCGGCGCGCTGGCGGGCGTCGAGGTGCGGGCGCTGCGCTTTGCGCTGGAAGCCATCGCACCCGGCACCGCGCTGGAAGGCGCCGACCTCGTCATCGAAGAACCACCCGGCCGCGCCTGGTGCATGCGCTGCTGCGTGACGGTGGACATCGCCACCCGCGCCGACGCCTGCCCGCGCTGCGGCAGCTACCAGTTGCAGCCCATGGGCGGTACCGAGTTGAAGGTGCGCGACCTGATCGTGCAGGACTAGGAGATCCGAACATGTGCGTCGTATGTGGATGCAGCCAGACCACCGGCGACACGGCCGTGGCTACCGGCGTGCGCGTCGACCCGAACACCGGTGACCTGCACTACGGCGCCGGTGCGGCACGCGTGTCGGTGCCGGGCATGAGCCCCGCCCGCGCGATCCGTCTCGAGCAGGACGTGCTGGGGGAGAACAACCGGCTCGCCGCCATCAACCGTGCGCATTTCGCCAGCCACGGCGTGCACGCGCTGAACCTGGTGTCCAGCCCCGGCTCGGGCAAGACCACGCTGCTGTGCGCCACCATCGAGGCGCTGAAGCGGCGCGCACCGGCACGCGCCGTGGGCGTCATCGAAGGCGACCAGCAGACCTCGAACGACGCCGACCGCATCCGCGCCACCGGTGCACCCGCCATCCAGGTCAATACCGGCAAGGGCTGCCACCTGGACGCCCAGATGGTCGGCGAGGCCTTCGCGCGCCTGCCGCTGCATGGGCATAGGCACGACCACGCGCACAGCCACACGCACGGCGGACACAGCCACGACCACACGCACAGCCCCGATCACGCCCTGGCGCATGACGCGGCGCACGACCACGCGCCAGGCGCCGGCGAGCCCGCGCTGCTGTTCATCGAAAACGTCGGCAACCTCGTGTGCCCTGCGATGTGGGACCTGGGCGAGGCCGGCAAGGTGGCCATCCTGTCGGTGACCGAAGGCGAGGACAAGCCCATCAAGTACCCCGACATGTTTGCCGCCGCGCGGCTGATGGTGCTCAACAAGGTGGACCTGCTGCCACACCTCGACTTCGACGTGCCGCGGTGCATCGCGTACGCGCGGCGCGTGAATCCGCAGATCGAGGTGCTGCTGCTGTCGGCACGCAGCGGCCAGGGCATGGACGCCTGGCTGGACTGGCTGCTGGAAGAGGCGGCCTGAAGCGCTCGATCGCGATGGACGGCTTCCACCACCAGCCACTGCCCCGCGCCGCACCCGCGCGGGTGCTGGCCTTGGGCGCCTACCTCAAGAACGCCGCGTGCCTGCTGGAAGGCGCGGTGGCGCACTGGTCGCCGCTGCATGACGACCTGTCGACACCCGAGGCGTGCCGCGCGCTCGCGGCTTCGGCGCAGGCGCTGGTGGACCGCGCTGGCGGGCCGATCACCGCGGTGGCACACGACCTGCACCCGGACTTCCACTCGACGCGCCTGGCCCTGGATTGGGCCGATCGCCTGGGCGTGCCGGCCGTGGCCGTGCAGCACCACGCGGCGCATATCGGCGTGGTGCAGGCCGAACAAGGCCACGGCAGCCAGGACGCCTGCTGGATTGGCCTGGCACTGGACGGTGTGGGCCTGGGCGACGACGGCCAGGCCTGGGGCGGCGAGGTCCTGGCCATCGGCGCTGGCGCCTGTGAACGCGTCGCGCACCTGCCCGCGCTGGCCCTGGCCGGCGGCGACGTGGCCGCACGCGAACCCTGGCGCCTGGTGGCCGCCGTGCTGCAGGCCACCGGCCGCGCGGATGAGATCGTGCCGCGGCTGGGGTCGGTCGTTGGCGATGCACGTGCGGCCGGGCTGGCGCAGATGCTCGCGCGTGACCTGAACTGCCCGCGCAGCACGGCCGCGGGGCGCTGGTTCGATGCGGCCGCCGGCGCGCTGCGGCTGTCGGTGCGGCAAAGCCGGGAAGCCGAGGCCGCCGTGGCGCTGGAACAGGCCGCCAGCGCGTGGCTGGCCGCGCGTGACGTGCCACCGCAAGACGGTGTGCAGACGACGGGCACCGCGAGCGACGTCGGCAGCGCGACCTGGGCCGTT
This sequence comes from Pseudomonadota bacterium, assembly GCA_963205115.1. Lineage (GTDB taxonomy): Bacteria > Pseudomonadota > Gammaproteobacteria > Burkholderiales > Burkholderiaceae_C > Rubrivivax. Next base: position 69,993 of record CAUJHV010000005.1, read on the forward strand.
GGCCCGCCAGCATCCGACGACCCGCGCAGATCCAGCCGCGCCGAGCTGGCCGGCGTCTCGCTCGACGTCAGCGGCGACACCGAAGACCTCGCCGCCTTTATCGCCTCACTGTGCGACGAAAGCGACGTGGGACGCGGCGCCGCGCGCTTCCACCACGTGCTCGCCAGGCGCCTGGTTCGCGAGGCCGTGGCCGCCGCGCACGCACGGGGCACACGCACCGTCGCGCTGGCAGGCGGCTGCTTCCACAACCGCCTGCTCAGCCGGCTGATCGACGAGGGCCTGCGCGCCTCCGGCATGACCGTGTGGCGTCCCGGCCTGGCCGGCCCCGGTGATGCCGGCCTCGCGCTGGGCCAGGCCTGGATCGCGGCCTGGGCCACGGCCGGACAGCCGGCCCGACCCACGTCCGAGATCGAACGGCCGACCACGCCATCCCTGTGCGCGCCGCGACTCACCGAATCACCCGCGCCCCGCGCGGCAACCCTGGAGAACTGAACCATGTGCCTGGCCCTGCCCGCCCGCGTGGTGGCCCTGCTGGACGACAACCAGGCGCAGATCGACCTGGGCGGCGTGCGCAAGACCGTGTCGCTGGCCCTGGTGCCCGATGCGCTGCCGGGCGACTACGTCATCGTCCACGTCGGCCACGCCATCGGCAAGGTCGACCCGCTGGAGGCCGAGCGCACGCTGGCGCTCTTTGCGCAGATGGCCGCCGCATCACCGGATACGGAACGCGCCGCATGAAATACGTCGACGAATTCCGCGACGGCGAACTGGCCCTGCGCATCGCCGCGCGCATCGCCGCCGCCGCGCAGCCCGGCCGCCGCTACGCCTTCATGGAGTTCTGCGGCGGTCACACCCATGCGATCGCGCGTTATGGCCTGACCGAGCTGCTGCCGCCTGACGTGCGCATGATCCACGGCCCCGGCTGCCCCGTGTGCGTGTTGCCCATCGGCCGCATCGACCAGGCCATCCACCTGGCCCTGGACCGCGGCGCCATCGTCTGCACCTACGGCGACACGATGCGCGTGCCGGCCTCGGACAGCATCAGCCTGATGAAGGCCAAGGCGCAGGGCGCGGACGTCCGCATGGTTTATTCGGCCGCCGATGCGGCCAGGACGGCACGCGAGAACCCGCAGCGCGAAGTCGTCTTCTTCGCCATCGGATTCGAGACCACGACCCCGCCCACGGCGCTGGTGATCCGCCAGGCCGCCGCCGAGGGGCTGGCCAACTTCAGCGTGCTGTGCTGCCACGTGCTGACACCCAGCGCCATCACGCACATCCTGGAATCGGCCGAGGTGCGCCAGTACGGCACCGTGCCGATCGATGGCTTCATCGGGCCGGCGCACGTGAGCATCGTCATCGGCTCGCAGCCCTACGAGCACTTTGCCGAGGAATATGCCAAGCCCGTGGTGATTGCCGGCTTCGAGCCGCTGGACGTGATGCAGGCCGTCGAGATGCTGGTGCGCCAGGTCAACGAGGGACGCGCCGAGGTGGAGAACGAATTCACCCGCGCCGTCACGCGCGAAGGCAACACCGCCGCGCAGGCCGTGGTGGCCGAGGTCTTCGAACTGCGCGAGCGCTTCGAGTGGCGCGGCCTGGGCGAGGTGCCCTACAGCGCGCTGAAGATCCGCCCGGCCTACGCGGCCTTCGATGCCGAGCGCCGCTTCGGCCTGGATTACCGCGGCGTGCCGGACCACAAACAATGCGCCTGCGGCGCCATCCTGCGCGGCGTCAAGCGCCCGACGGACTGCAAGCTCTTCGGCACCGTGTGCACGCCGGAGAACCCGATGGGCTCGTGCATGGTGTCATCGGAGGGGGCATGCGCGGCGCACTACTCCTACGGGCGGTTTCGGGACCTTCCGGTGGTGGCAGCATGAGCCCGCCCGGCCGTCCGAAGGGCGAATACCGCAGGGCGCAGCCCGAAGGCACACCAGTGAGCCGGACGAGACGTTCCGAAACGATCATCCCGGCGTGCCAAACGCGGAGGGTCGCCCCTTGAGCGTCAAACCCGACTACACGCGCCCGCTGGACATCAAGCGCGGCCGCGTCGACATGAACCACGGCGCCGGCGGGCGCGCCACGGCGCAGCTCGTGAGCGGGCTGTTCGCGCGGGCCTTCGACAACCCGGCGCTGCGCCAGGGCAATGACGGCGCCGCGCTGGATCTGCCAGCCGGCCACCGCCTGGTGATGGCCACCGATGCGCACGTCATCTCGCCGCTGTTCTTTCCTGGCGGTGACATCGGCGCGCTGTCGGTGCACGGCACGGTGAACGACGTCGCGATGATGGGCGCCACGCCGCTGTACTTGTCGGCCAGTTTCATCCTCGAAGAAGGTTTTCCGCTGGCCGACCTGCAACGCATCGTGGACTCGATGGCGCATGCCGCACGCGAGGCCGGCGTGGCCATCGTCACCGGCGACACCAAGGTCGTCGAAAAGGGCAAGGGCGACGGTGTCTTCATCGCCACCACCGGCGTGGGCGCGCTGCCGGCCGGGCGCGACATCGGCGGCGCGCGTGCGCGACCGGGCGACGTCTTGCTGCTCAGCGGCACCATCGGCGACCACGGCGTGGCCATCCTGTCGCTGCGCGAATCGCTGGCGTTCGAAACCACCATCGAAAGCGACACCGCGTCGCTGAACGGGCTGGTGGCCGATCTGCTGGCCGCCGTGCCTGAGGGCGCCGTGCGCTGCCTGCGCGACCCCACGCGCGGCGGCCTGGGCACGACGCTCAACGAGATCGCCCGGCAGTCGGGTGTGGGCATGCTGCTGGACGAAGCAGCGATCCCGACGCGCCCGCAGGTGGAAGCCGCCTGCGAGCTGCTGGGCCTGGACCCGCTGTACATCGCCAACGAAGGCAAGCTCGTGGCCGTCGTCGACGCCGCACACGCCGAGGCCGCGCTGGCCGCCCTGCGACGCCACCCGCTGGGCGCGCAGGCCGCGCGCATCGGCACGGTGCAAGAGGATGCGCAGCGCTTCGTGCAGATGGCCACGCGCTTCGGTGGCCGGCGTGTCGTGGACTGGCTCTCCGGCGAGCCGCTGCCGCGCATCTGTTGAACGCCCGTCCGTTGAATGCGCCGCTGTTGACCACGCCCCTGCCGAATGCCACTGCGTCGACCGCGCCTGCCGCCGCGCCGATGAAGCTCCTGCTGCTCACGCACGCCTTCAACGGCCTGGCTCAGCGGCTGTTCGTGGAGTTGCGCGAGCGCGGCCATACGGTCTCGGTCGAACTCGACATCGCCGATGCGGTGACGGAAGAGGCCGTCGCACGCTTCGAGCCCGACGTGATCGTCGCGCCATTCCTGAAGCGTCGCATCCCGTCGTCGATCTGGTCGCAGCGTCCTTGCCTGGTCGTGCACCCCGGCCTGCCAGGCGACCGCGGGCCCTCGGCGCTGGACTGGGCGCTGTTCGAAGGCCGCACGCGCTGGGGCGTGACGGTGCTGCAAGCCAACGACGATTTCGACGCCGGCGCGGTCTGGGCTTGGCGCGCCTTCGATGTGCCGCCCGGCATCACCAAGGGCAGCCTGTACCGGCAATGCGTGACGCCCGCGGCCGTCGAGGCCGTCGTCGAGGCGCTGGCGCGCATCGGCGCGGGCGAGGCCACGCCGGCAGTCGATGGGCGATCCGACGGCGCGGCCAAGGTCACGTCTAACGTCATCGGCGATGCGGAGAGCGACGGTATCGCCCGGGCATTGCCCGGCTGGCGACCGGTACTCGGCCAGGACCTGCGCCGCATCGACTGGGCGCAGCACGACACCGCCGACATCCTGCGCCGCGTGCGCAGTGCCGATGGCGCGCCGGGCGCGCTGGCGCCGCTATTCGGCGAGGACTGCCGCCTCTTCGACGGCCACGAGGCCACGGCCGATGAAGCCGCGCGCGCCGCGGCGGCGCAACCCGGCGAGGCCGTGGCACGCCGCGGCCCCGCGCTGCTTCTGCGCACCCGCGACGCCGCGGTGTGGATCGGCCATGTGCGCCGCGCGCCGATGGCCGACGGTCAGCCGGCCCTGAAGCTGGCCGCCACGCAGGCCTTCGGCGAGTTCGCGGCTGAACTGCCGCCATGGGACGTCCCGCTGATGCGCGACGCGACCGTCTGGGACGAGCTGCGCTACCGCGAATCCGGCCCGCTCTGCGCGCGTGTGGGCTGGCTCGACATGGAATTCCACAACGGCGCGCTGTCCGAACGGCAGGCGCAGCGCCTGCTCGACGCGCTGGCCTTCGCCCGCAGCCGCGACACCCGCGTGCTGGTCCTGGCAGGCGGCCGCGACTTCTTCGGCAACGGCATCCACCTGCACGCCATCGAGGCCGCCGCACACGTGCCGGGCGACAGCGCAGCCGATGCCTCCTGGCGGCACATCCAGGCCATCGACGATGTCGCGCTCGCGCTGCTGCAGATGACGGATCGGCTCACCGTTGCCACGCTGCGCGGCAACGCGGGCGCCGGTGGCTGCTTCCTGGCCCTGGCCGCGGACCGGGTATGGATGCGCCAGGGCGTGGTGCTCAACCCGCACTACCGCAACATGGGCAACCTCTATGGCAGCGAATACTGGACCTACCTGCTGCCGCGTCGCGTGGGCGCGGAGCCAACGCGTGACCTGATGCGCCAGCGGCTGCCCATGGGCGCGGCCGAGGCGCGGCGCCGCGGGCTGGTCGACGAGGTCTTCGGCGGCACACGGGAATGCCTTCGGGCTGCGCCCTGCGAGGTTCGCGCTTGGGATGGCACGGCGAGCGCATGCGTCGTGGCAGCCACCGATCATTCGGCCGTCGACGCCCGGTTCAGTGCGGCGCTGGACGCATTCGACGCCCAGGCCCTGCAGCGCGCGCAGGCACTCGCCGCCGACCCCGGCTGGGCAGCTGCCGTGCACGCCAAGGCCGAACGGCGCGCGGCCGACGAGGCGCAGCGTCCGCTGGCCGACTACCGCGCGGCCGAACTGGCGCAGATGCGCCGCAATTTCTACGGCTTCGACCCCAGCTACCATGTGGCGCGCCACCACTTCGTGCACCGCAAGCCGCACGCGTGGACGCCGCGCCACCTCGCCCTGCACCGATGAATGCGCCCGACCTGACCGTGCCGACCGACGACCTGCCGCTGGTGCTGGTGGTCGACGACGAGGTGCGCTCGCAAGAGGCCATGCGGCGCACGCTGGACGAAGAATTCCGCATCCTCACTGCCAGCGATGCCGAGTCGGCACGCGCGGCGATGGAGCAGCACGCCGTGGCGGTGATCCTGTGCGACCAGCGCATGCCCGGGCTGTCGGGCGTGGCCTTCCTGCAGGAGGCACGCGAGCGCTGGCCGGAGACGGTGCGCATCATCATCTCCGGCTACGCGGACAGCGAGGACATCATCACCGGCATCAACGAGGCCGGCATCTTCCAGTACGTGCTCAAGCCATGGGTGCCCGACCACCTGCTGGAAACCGTGCGCAGCGCCGTCGAGGCGCGCACGCTGCAGCACGGCCTGCACCGGCTGGAAGTGGACCTGCGCGCAGGCACCACCGCCCTGCGCGCGCGCAAGCAGGAGCGGCTGCGCCAAGCGAAGTCGGTCTTCGGCTTCGAGCGCATCGTCCGCGAGCCGGGCAGCCCGCTGGATGCCTTGTGCGGCGTGGCCGAGCGCATCGCGCGGCACGACCTGTCGGTGCTGGTGCTGGGCGAATCGGGCACAGGCAAGGAACTGCTGGCGCGCGCCATCCACTACGCCTCGCCGCGCATGGCCGGGCCCTTTGTCGTCGAGAACTGCGCGGCCATTCCGGACACGCTGCTGGAAAGCGAGCTGTTCGGCCACAAGCGCGGCGCCTTCACGGGTGCGGTGGAAGACCACCAGGGCTTGTTCCAGCGCGCGCACGGCGGCACGATATTTCTGGACGAGATCGGCGAGACCTCGCCTTCGTTCCAGGTGCGGCTGCTGCGGGTGCTGCAGGAAGGCGAGTTGCGGCCCGTCGGCGGCACACGCTCGATTGCCGTGGACGTGCGCGTCATCGCCGCCACGCACCGCGACCTGGAGGCCGACGTGCGCGCCGGCCGCTTCCGTGAAGACCTCTACTACCGCCTGGCCGGCGTGAGCCTGTCGGTGCCGCCGCTGCGCGAACGGCCCGGCGACGTGCTGCCCATCGCGCAGCACGTGCTGGCCGATGTGTGCCGCGAGCTGGGCCACGAGGCCATGGCCTTCGACGAAGACGCCCGCGCCGTGCTGGTGGGCTACCCCTGGCCCGGCAACGTGCGCGAGCTGCGCAACGAGATCGCGCGCGCCGTGGCACTGGCCGATGGTCAGGTGCTGCATGCGGGCGGCTTTTCGTCCAAGCTTCTGCAGGGCCAGGCCGGCGCCGCGCAGGCCAGTGCGGGCCAGACCACCGCCCTGCCCGCCACCGGCACGCTGCAGGAGCGCCTGGACGCGATCGAGGCCATGCTGCTGCGCGAGGTGATGCTGCGCCAGCGCTGGAACAAGACCCGCGCCGCCGAGGAGCTGGGCCTGTCGCGCGTGGGCCTGCGCGCCAAGCTGCAGCGCTTCGGCCTCGGAGGGAGGTGAGCATGCTGGACGTGCTGTGGCTGCAAAGCGGCGGATGCGGGGGCTGCAGCATGTCGCTGCTGTGCGCCGATACGCCGGACCTCACGGGCACGCTGACCGCGGCCGGGTTGCGGCTGATGTGGCATCCGTCGCTGTCGGCCGAGAGCGGCGCCGATCTGCTCGCGCTACTGGACGACATCCTGCAGGGCCGCCGCCGGCTGGACCTGCTGTGCGTGGAAGGCGCGCTGCTGCGCGGCCCGAACGGCACCGGGCGTTTCCACCTGCTGGCCGGCACCGGCGAGCCCATGACCGATTGGGTGCGGCGCCTGGCCGGCGTGGCCACGCACGTCGCGGCGGTGGGCAGCTGCGCGGCCTGGGGCGGCATCAGCGCCAGCGGCGACAACGCCACCGAAGCCTGCGGCCTGCAGTTCGAGAACGACCAGCCCGGCGGCCTGCTGGGCGCGGCCTTCCGCGCGCGCGGCGGCCTGCCGGTCATCAACATCGCCGGCTGCCCCACGCACCCCGGCTGGGTCATCGACACGCTGATGGCGCTGGCCGCCGACAGCCTGCACGAGGCCGACCTGGACGCCCTGCAGCGCCCGCGTTTCTATGCGGACCACCTGGTGCACCACGGCTGCGCGCGCAACGAGTTCTATGAATTCAAGGCCAGCGCCGAGCAGCCGTCCGACCTGGGCTGCCTGATGGAACACATGGGCTGCAAGGGCACGCAGGCGCATGCCGACTGCAACACGCGGCCTTGGAACGGCCAGGGCTCGTGCACACGCGGCGGCTATGCCTGCATCAGCTGCACCGAGCCCGGCTTCCAGGACCCCGGCCACCCGTTCCACCAGACGCCCACGCTGGCCGGCATCCCCATCGGCCTGCCCACCGACATGCCCAAGGCCTGGTTCGTCGCACTGGCCTCGCTGTCCAAGAGCGCCACGCCGCGCCGCGTGAAGAACAATGCGCGCGCCGACCACATCGTCGTGACACCGGCCATCCGCAAGACGAGGTTGAAATGAGCACGGGCCCCACCCCCGACGCGCCCGGTGCCACGGGCCGCCTCGTGCTCGGCCCCTTCAACCGGGTCGAGGGTGACCTGGAGGTGCGGCTGACGGTCGAAGACGGCCGCGTGGCGCGCGCCGAGGTCAATGCGCCGATGTACCGCGGTTTCGAGAACATGCTCAGCGGTCGCGATCCAAGCGACGCGCTGGTCATCGTGCCGCGCATCTGCGGCATCTGCTCGGTCTCGCAATCCGTGGCCGCGGCGCGGGCCCTGGCCGACCTGGCCGGCGCGACGCCCCCGCCCAATGGCCTGCTGGCGACGAACCTGATGCTGGCCTGCGAAAACCTCGCCGACCACCTGACGCACTTCTACCTGTTCTTCATGCCGGACTTCGCGCACGCGCACTACGCCGCGCGCCCCTGGCATGCCGAGGTCCACCGGCGCTTTGCCGCGCAGCAGGGCAGCGCCGCACGCAGCGCGCTGGCCGCGCGGCAGCGCTGGTTCACGCTGGTGGGCACGCTGGGTGGCAAGTGGCCGCATACCCACAGCATCCAGCCCGGCGGCAGCTCGCGCGCGATCGACGCCTCCGAGCGCCTGCGCCTGCTGTCGCTGGTGCGCGAGTTCCGCGCCTTCCTCGAACAGCAGTTCTTCGGCGCGCCGCTGGACGAGGTGGCCGCGCTGGCCTCGTGCGCGGATCTGGACCGTTGGCTCGCGCAAGCGCCGCAGCAGGGCGACCTGCGCCTGTTCCTGCAGGTCAGCGCCGATCTCGGGCTGTCCACGCAAGGCACCGGCACGCCGCGCTTCCTGAGCTACGGCGCCTACCGCCAGCCCGACGGATCGCACGCGCTGGCACCCGGCAGCGTCGATGCGGCATCGGGCACGGTCGGCGACGTGGCGTGGTCGCAGATCACCGAAGACGTCTCGCACGCCTGGCTGGCGGGCTCGCCCTCGGATGCCGCCGACGCGCGCCACCCGTGGCAGGGCCGCACCGTGCCCGCCGCCGACAAACCCGGTGCCTACACCTGGAACAAGGCGCCGCGCCTGGCCGGGCAGGTGGTGCAGACCGGCGCGCTGGCGCGGCAGCTGGTCGACGGCCAGCCGCTGCTGCGCGAGCTGGTGGCGCGCCGCGGCGACAGCGTGGAAGCCCGCGTGCTGGCCCGCGCGATGGAGCTGGCGCGCGTGATGCCCTGGGTGGAAGCCTGGCTGACGGACATGCGGCTGACCGAGGCTTTCCACACGCCCACGCGGCTGCCCGAAGAAGGCCGCGGCCTGGGTGTGACCGAAGCGGCGCGCGGCGCGCTGGGCCACTGGCTCGCCGTCGACAAGGGCCGCATCGCCAACTACCAGATCGTCGCGCCCACCAGCTGGAATTTCTCGCCGCGCGATGCGGCCGGCACGCCCGGCGCGCTGGAAGCGGCGCTGCAGGGCGTACCCGTGGGCGGCGCGCCGGGCGAATCGCTGGCGGTGCAGCACATCGTGCGCAGCTTCGACCCCTGCATGGTCTGCACGGTGCACTAAGGCCGCGCGACGATGGACCCCGCCCGCCCGCCATCGGCTTCCGGCAAGGCGCTGGACGCGCTGAATCCGCAGGCGCTGGACGGCGTCGACGAATCGACCTGGGTCGACGTCATCCACAAGATGGACGAGGTCTACCAGCAGCTGGTGGCCGACGAAATCGCGCTGGAGGCCAAGAACGCCGAGCTCGAACAGCAGCAGCAGTTCATCTTCAGCCTGCTGTCGGCCATGAGCGACGTGCTGCTGGCCTGCAACGAACACGGCGTGATCGAGGAGACCAACGCCGCGCTGTGCGAGCTGGTGGGCCGCGGCGAGTCCGAACTGCGCGGCTGCCGCATCGACAGCCTGATGGCCGACGAAGGCAGCGTCGAGCGGCTGCACAGCGTGATGGAAACCGTGGCCGCCCGCCATGGCGCGACGGTGGAGGTGGAGCTGCGCGACGCGCAAGGCCAGGCGATGCCGGTGGAGCTGAACTGCACGCCGCGGCTGAACAGCGGCGGGCGGCGCGTGGGCCATGTCTTCGTCGGCCGCCCGCTGGGCGAGCTCAAGCGGGCCTACCACCAGCTGCGCGAGGCGCACGAGGCCTTGCAGCGCACGCAGCAGCAGCTGTTGCACAGCGAGAAAATGGCCTCGCTGGGCCGCCTGGTGGCCGGCGTCGCGCACGAGTTGAACAACCCGATCAGCTTCGTGCTGGGCAACGTGCACGCACTGGCGCGCTACACGCGCCGCTTGCAGCAGTACGTGGGCGCCGTGCACCGCGCGGCGCCAGCCGACGAGCTGGCCGCCATGCGCCAGGCCCTGCGCATCGACCACACGCTGGCCGACCTGGAATCGCTGATGCAAGGCACGCTGGAAGGTGCGCAGCGCACGGCCGACATCGTCGCCGGCTTGAAGCGCTTCTCGGCCGTCGACCGCGAGGAACTGGCGCCGGTGGAGGTGCGTGCGGTGGTCGAGCGCGCGATCCACTGGGTGCGCAAGGGCACGGCGCCGGCCTTCGAGGTCGATTTCGCAGCCGCGCCGGCCGGCTGGGTGATGGGCAGCGAGGGCCAGCTGCTGCAGGTCTTCATGAACCTGGTGCAGAACGCCTACGACGCGGCCATCGCCGGCGGCCGCCTGCCGCCGCGCCTGCAGGTGCGCATGGAACATCGCGACGAGCGCATCGCGCTGGTCTTCGCGGACAACGGCCCGGGCATCGCGCCGGACAAGCTCGACCGCATCTTCGAGCCCTTCTTCACCACCAAGCCGGTGGGCAAGGGCACGGGCCTGGGCCTGTCGATCAGCTACGGCATCGTCGACCGCCACGGCGGGCGCATCGTGGCGGGCGCGGCCAGCGATGGGGGCGCGCAGTTCGTGGTGGAACTGCCCGTCTGCCCGGCACCGGAGGCACGCGGCGGGCCTTGAACGACGCGGGGCCGGCAAGCCGGCAGCGCAAACAAAAAGGGCCGGCAAGCCGGCCCTTTCGGGGACATCCACGCGCCGCGGCGGTCGAACCGCCAGCCGCACGCGCAGGCCTTACGGCCGCTTGTCGATCACCTGGTCGATCAGGCCGTATTCCTTGGCCTCGACGGGCGACATGAACAGGTCGCGTTCCATGTCGGCCGTGATGCGGTCCAGGGGCTGGCCGGTGCGGTCGGCGTAGATCTTGTTGAGCTGCTCGCGAGTCTTGATGATCTCGCGGGCGTGGATCTCGATGTCCGTGGCCTGGCCCTGGGCGCCGCCAGAGGGCTGGTGGATCATGATCTTGGAGTTCGGCAGGGACAGGCGCTTGCCCTTGGCGCCGGCCATCAGCAGGAACGAGCCCATGCTGGCGGCCATGCCCATGCACAGCGTGGAGACCTCGGGCTTCACGAAATTCATCGTGTCGTAGATCGCCAGACCCGCGCTGACGCTGCCGCCGGGCGAGTTGATGTACAGGAAGATGTCCTTGTCCGGGTTCTCGCTCTCCAGGAACAGCAGCTGCGCGCACACGAGGTTCGCCGTGGCGTCGTTGACCGGCCCCACGAGGAAGACGATGCGCTCGCGCAGCAGGCGGCTGTAGATGTCGTAGGCGCGTTCGCCGCGACCCGACTGCTCGATGACGATGGGCACCATGCCCAGTCCCGTGGTTTCCAGTGCGCTCATGGGAGAGAGTTCCTTGTTCAGGCTGACATCAGCTCGTCGAACGCTAGCACCTTGTCGGTGACCTTAGCCTTGCTTAAGACGTGTTCGGTGACGTTGTTTTCGATGACGATCGCCTCGACTTCGGCCATGCGGCTGCGATCGCCCAGGTAATAGCGCATCACGTCGGCCGGCTTTTCGTAGCTCTGGGCGACTTCCTCGATGTGCTTCTGCAGCTGCTCGGGCTTGGCCTGGAGGTTCTGCGAACGCACCAGCTCGGCCACGATCAGGCCCAGGCGCACGCGCTTTTCGGCCTGCGGCTGGAAGATTTCGGCCGGGATAGGGGCGGTATCGGCGTCCTTGATGCCACGCTGCTTCAGGTCGGCACGGGCCGACTCGGTCATGCGCTCGACCTCGCCGGTCACCAGGGCCTTGGGCAGGTCGAGCGTGGAGACGCTGACCAGCGCGTCCATCACGGCGGACTTGTTGCGCGCCAGCACGCGGAATTTCACCTCGCGCTCGAGGTTCTTCTTCACGTCGGCACGCAGGCCGGCCACGCTGGCGTCGGCGATGCCCAGGGCCTTGGCGAAGGCGTCGTCGATCTCCGGCAGGTGCGCGGCTTCGATCTTCTTCATCGTCACCAGGAAATCGGCTTCCTTGCCGGCCACGTCCTTGCCGTGGTAATCCTCGGGGAACTGCAGCGGGAAGGTCTTGCTCTCGCCGACCTTCATGCCGCGCACGCCCTTGTCGAACTGCTCCAGCATCTGGCCTTCGCCGATGATGAACTGGAAGCCCTCGGCCTTGCCGCCCTCGAAGGGCTCGCCGTCGATCTTGCCTTCGAAGTCGATGGTCACGCGGTCGGTCTCGGCAGCGCCTTCGGCGGCCGGACGCTGCGCAAAGGTGCGGCGCTGCTTGCGCAGGATGTCCACCGTGCGGTCGATGGCGGCCTCGGTGACTTCGGTGCTTACGCGCTCGATCTCGACGCCGGTCAGGTCGCCGATGGCCACGTCGGGGTAGACCTCGAAGGTGGCGTCGAAGGCGAGCTGGCCCTCGGGCGCTTCGTCCTTCTGCGTGATCTGCGGCGTGCCGGCCACGCGCAGCTGGGCTTCGCCCGCGGCGTCGGCAAAGGCCTTGCCCACGCGGTCGTTGACGACCTCGTACTGCACGGAGTAGCCATAGCGCTGGGCGACGACGGACATCGGCACCTTGCCGGGGCGGAAGCCGTCGGCCTTGACGGTGCGTGCCAGCTTGCGCAGGCGGGCCTCGACCTCGTTGCCGATGTCGGTGGCCGGCACATTCAGCGTGATGCGGCGTTCCAGTTTTTCGAGTGTTTCGACGGTGACGGCCATGGGAAGTCTCTGGATTCGGTCAAAGATGGGTGTGTGGTGCGCGGGATCGGACTCGAACCGATACGCCGGTGAAGGCGTCAGGACCTAAACCTGGTGCGTCTACCAATTTCGCCACCCGCGCAAAGGTAACCGGTCATTTTAGCCCCCCGCGCAAGGGCCCACGGCGGCCGGGTCACCGACGCGTGCGCGCCGGGACCGCGGCCCCCGGGGCCGCCGATGCGTTCACGCCACGACCGCGGGTTCACGCTTGACGCGGAACCAGGCCGCGTACATGGCCGGCAGCGCCAGCAGCGTCAGGGCCGTTGCGACGATCAGGCCGCCCATGATGGCCACGGCCATCGGGCCCCAGAACACGCTGCGGCTCAGCGGAATCATCGCCAGCACCGCTGCGGCGGCCGTCAGCACGATGGGCCGGAAACGCCGCACCGCGGACTCCACGATTGCATCCCAGGTCGCCACGCCGCGCTCGCGGTCCTGCTCGATCTGGTCGATCAGGATCACCGAGTTGCGCATGATCATCCCCATCAAGGCGATCACGCCCAGCAGCGCGACGAAGCCGAAGGGCCGGTCCAGCAGCAGCAGCGCACCGGCCACGCCAGCGATGCCCAGCGGCCCGGTCAGGAAAACCAGCAACGCGCGGCTGAAGCTCTGCAGCTGCAGCATCAGCAGCGTGAAGATGATGAACAGCATCACCGGCACGCCCGCGGCGATCGAGCCCTGGCCCTTGCTGCTTTCTTCGACAGCGCCAGCCACCTCGATGCGGTAGCCGTCGGGCATCTTGGCCATCAGCTCGGCCATCGCCGGCCAGACCTGCGCCGAGACCGTCGCGCCCTGCACGCCGTCGACCGTATCGCCCTGCACGGTGACGGCGAAGTTGCGCTTCTCGCGCCACATCACGCCCGGCTCCCACGCAAAGCCGACCTTGGCCACCTGCGTGATGGGGATCGAGCGGCCGCTGCTCGTGGGCATGTAGGCGTTGCCCAGGTCGGTGATGGCGTTGCGTTCGTCCAGCGGCTGGCGCAACACGATGTCCACCAGCTTGTCGCCCTCGCGGTACTGGCCGATGGTGCTGCCCGACAGCAGCGTGCGCGAGGCCTGCGCCAGCGCCTGGCTGCTGACACCCAGCGCGCGCGCCTTGTCCTGGTCGACATCCAGCCGCAGCACCTTGATGGCTTCGTTCCAGTTGTCGTTCACGCCGCGCATCGAGGGGTTGGCGCGCAGCAGTTCCTTGGCCTGGTCGGCCCAGACCCGCACCTGCAAGGCATCCGGCCCCATCACGCGGAACTGCACCGGATAAGGCACCGGCGGCCCGTTGGGCAGCAGCTTCACGCGTGCACGCACCTCGGAAAACTCCTCGGCCATCAGCGCCGGCAGCAGGCGCCGCAGACGCTCGCGCGTGGGCAGGTCCTTGGTCACCAGGATCATCTGCGAGACGTTGGTCTGCGGGAAGATCTGGTCCAGCGGCAGGTAGAAGCGCGGCACGCCGCTGCCCACCCATGAGGTCACCGAGGCGATGCCCTCCTCCTTGGCCAGCCGCTTCTCGACACGCTTGGCCACGTCCTCGCTCTGCTGGATGGTCGAGCCTTCCGGCAGCCACATGTCGACCAGGATTTCCGGCCGCGACGAATCGGGGAAGAACTGCTGCTGCACCTTGCCCATGCCGACCAGGCCCAGCGCAAAGATCAGCAGCGTCGCGCCGATGGTGATCCAGCGGTGCGAGACACACCAGTCCACCATGCGCCGGAAGCGCTGGTAGAACGGTGTCTCGAACAGGTCGCCCTCGTGAGCATCACCCTCGACCGTCTTGCGCGTGCGCAGCAGCCACGCGCCCAGATAGGGCACGAAGTAGACCGACACGACCCATGAGATTAGCAGCGCCGCGGCCGTCACCGCGAAGATCGCAAAGGTGTATTCGCCCACCATCGAGCGCGCCATGCCGATGGGCAGGAAGCCCGCCGCGGTGATCAGCGTGCCGGTGAGCATGGGCATCGCGGTCACGTCGTAGGCGTACGTGGCCGCGTGCATCTTGTCGTAGCCCTCTTCGAGCTTGCGCACCATCATTTCGACCGCAATGATGGCGTCGTCGACCAGCAGGCCCAGCGCGATGATCAGCGAGCCCAGCGAGATCTTGTGCAGGCCCACGCCCCAATAGAACATGGTCACGAAGGTGATGGCCAGCACCAGCGGGATGGTGATGCCCACCACCAGCCCCGGCCACACGTCGATGCGCATGGGCCGCATGTGCAGGCCCAGGCTGATGAAGCTGACGGCCAACACGATGATCACCGCCTCGGCGAGCACGCGGATGAATTCGTTGACCGATTTGGACACCGCCGCCGGCTGGTCCTGGATCTGCTGCAGCGTGATGCCCGCGGGCAGTTCGGCCTGGATCTTCGCGGCCGCGGTCTGCAGCGATTGGCCCAGCGCGATGATGTCGCCGCCCTTGGCCATGGCCACGCCCAGCGCGATGACCTCCTGGCCCTGGTAGCGCACCTTCACCGCCGGCGGGTCCTGGTAGGCGCGGCGGATATCCGCGATGTCGCCCAGGCGCAGCGTGCTGGCCGCGCCGGTGGACGGGTTCACCGCGCGGATCGGCAGCCGGCGCAGGTCTTCCACGGCCTGGAACTGGCCGGCCACGCGAAGCTGCAGATTTTCCTGACCGGCATTGAGCACGCCCGCACCTTCGACGGCGTTCTGCGCGCCGATCTGGGCGATGACCTGGCCGAAATCCAGACCGAGCTGCGCCAGACGCTTCTGCGAGATCTCGACGAAGAGCTTCTCCGGCTGCGCGCCGAAGGTCTCGACCTTGGCCACGTCGGGCACGTCCAGCAGCCGCGCACGCACCTTGTCGGCAAAGACACGCAGCTCTTCGCGGCTGAAACCGTCGGCCGACAGCGCATAGATCGTGCCGTAGACATCGCCGAAGTCGTCGTTGAAGACCGGTCCGATCACGCCTGCCGGCAGCGTCGAGCGCATGTCGCCGATCTTCTTGCGCACCTGGTACCAGACCTGCGGCACTTCCTTGGGCGGCGAGGAGTCGGCCAGCTGCAGGATGGTGAGCGATTCACCCGGCTTGGTGTAGCTGCGGATCTTGTCCGCATGCGGCACTTCCTGCAGGGTCTTCTCGATCTTGTCGGTCACCTGCTCGGCCATCTGCTGCGCGCTGGCGCCAGGCCAAAAGGCCTGCACGACCATCGCGCGGAAGGTGAACGGCGGGTCTTCGTCCTGCCCGAGCTGGAAGTACGCCGCCACGCCCAGCACCATCAGCACGACCATGAGGTAGCGCGTCAGGGCCGGGTGCTGCAGCGCCCAGCGCGAGATGTTGAAGTTGGAGTGGCGGTGCGCGCCGGTGGGATGGAGATCGACCATGTGAAGCTCCGGCGGCTCAGCGGCTGGCCGCCGGTGCCGGCGCGCTGGCGCCCGGTGCTGCCGCGACAGGTGCGGCGGCGCCGTACAAACGCACCTTCAGGCCCGGCGTCAGCACATGCACGCCGGCCGTGACGATGCGCTCGCCGGGCTTGAGGCCGCTGGTCACCACCACCTCGTTGGCATCGGCGCCGCCCACCTCGATGGGCTGCGCCTGCACCGTCATGCTGGTGGGATCGACGCGCCAGACCGCCGTCTTGCCCTGCTGCTGCATCACCGCCGTCAGGGGCAGCTTGACCACGCCCGGCTGTGCCGGCAGCGCCACCAGTACGCTGGCGGTCTGGCCCAGGCTGATCGCGGCGCGGCCGATATCGGCCTTGATCTGGAAGGTGCGCGTGGCCGGGTCGGCAGCCGCGGCCACTTCACGCACGGTGGCGGGCACGGTGGGGCCGGACTGCGCCCAAGGCTTCAGCTGCACGGCGCCCACGCGCCCCTGCAGCGCGCGGAACGCATTGACCTTGTCCTCGGGGACGGCAAACACCGCGTCGCGCGGGCCGTCGACGGCCACACGCACGATGGGCGTGCCAGCGGCCACCACGGCGCCGGGCTCGGCCTCCACGGCCGTGACCACGCCGGCCGCATCCGCCACCAGCGTGCTGTAGCCCGCCTGGTTGCCCTGCACGCTGGACTGCGCACGCGCCTGCGCCGATTGCGCGCGTGCGGCCTTCAACGTGGCCTCGCGGCGGTCCAGTTCGGCCTTGCTGATGAAGCCCTGGTCGTAGAGGTTGCGAAAGCGCTGGAAATCCGCGGCCGCCAGATCGGCATTGACGTCGGCCGCCTGCACGGCCGCATTCGCGGCGTCCTGGCCCAGGCGCAGGTCCCTCGGGTCGATGCGCGCGAGCACCTGGCCGGCTTTCACTGCCGCACCGATGTCGACACGCCGCTCGACGAGCTTGCCGCCGACGCGGAAGGACAGGCGCGATTCGGTGCGCGCGCGGATGTCGGCCGCGTATTCCAGCGTGCCGCCGGCGATGCCGGAATCGACCACCATCGTGCGCACGGCACGCACGGGTTCGGGCACGGGAGCGGGTCGCGAGCAGGCCGCCAGCACAAGGGCGGCGGCCGGCGCCAGGAGGGCGAGGCGTCGTGTCATGGGGGATATCCGAAGCGTGGACGGGGCCGCACAAGCGACCCCGACAATTAGTGACTGACCGGTCAGTAATATAGTTTTGGCCACCCGGACTTGTCAAACGTGGGGCTGTGGTTCGCGCGCACAAAACCGCCCGGAGCCCCGTGGACAATCCAGCCCCGTGAGCGTCGACCATTACGAAAATTTCCCGGTGGCTTCGGTGCTGTGTCCGCCGGCGATCCGCCCCGCCGTCGTCGCGATCTACCACTTCGCCCGCGTGGCCGACGACCTGGCCGACGAAGGCGCCGCCCTGCCCGCTGAGCGCCGCGCGGCACTGGCGGCCTACCGCGCCGACCTGGACGCCATCTTCGCCGGGCAGGCGCCCTCCCCGCGCTGGGCCGCCGTCTTCGAGCGCCTGGACCGCGCACGGCGCAGCCACGCCCTGCCCGTGCAGCCGCTGCGCGACCTGCTCGACGCCTTCACGCAGGACACGGGCAACCCGGTCTACGCCGACCGCGAGCAGCTGCTCGACTACTGCCGCCGATCGGCCAATCCGGTGGGCCGGCTGCTGCTGCACCTCTACGGCATCGGCGACGCGGTCTCGCTCACGCAATCCGACGACATCTGCACCGCGCTGCAGCTCATCAACTTCTGGCAGGACTGTAGCGTGGACCACCCGCGCGGACGCGTCTACCTGCCGCAGGCCGATGCACGCCGGCACGGGGTCGATCCGGTCGATCCGGCTGGCTTGCGCGACAGCCCCGGCAGCCGCGCGCTCGTGGCCGAGTTGTGCGACTGGGCACGCGGCCTGATGCTGCGCGGCGCCCCGCTGGCCTTGCGCGTGCCCGGCCGCGCCGGCTGGGAGCTGCGGCTGGTCGTTCAGGGCGGCCTGCGCATCCTCGACAAGATCGCACGCCTGCAGCACGCCACCTTCGCCCGCCGACCCACCGTGGGCGCCGCGGACCTGCCTGTCCTGCTGTGGCGCGCAGTGACCATGCGCAACCCGGCAGCCCGACCCGTAACCCCATGACACCTCAGCAATACGTCCAGGACAAGGCGGCCCGCAGCGGCTCGAGCTTCTACTACGCGTTCCTGTTCCTGCCCGACGAACGCCGCGCGGCGATCACGGCCTTCTACGCCTTCTGCCGCGAGGTGGACGACGTGGTCGACGAGGTCCACGACCCGTCCGTGGCCGCCAACAAGCTCGCCTGGTGGCGCCACGAAGTGGGCGAGGCCTATGCCGGGCGCCCCACGCATCCGGTGACGCAGGCGCTGATGCCGCTGGCCCCGACTTTCCACATCGAGGCAGCGCACCTGCTGGCGGTGATCGAAGGCTGCGAGATGGACCTGCAGCAGTCGCGCATGCTGGATTTCCCCGCGCTGCAGCGCTATTGCCACCTGGTGGCCGGCATCGTCGGCGAGGTGGCGGCCAACATCTTCGGGCGCACGCTAGAGGACACGCTGCGCTACGCGCACACGCTGGGCCGCGCGATGCAGCTGACGAACATCATCCGCGACGTGGGCGACGACGCGCGCCGCGGCCGCATCTACCTGCCGATCTCGGAGATGCAGCAGTTCGGCGTGAAGGCCCACGAGATCCTCAAGCGCGAATCGCCCTGGGGCTACAGCGAGCGCTTCACGGCGCTGATGCAGTTCCAGGCGCAGCGCGCGCATGCCACCTACGACGAGGCGATGGCGCTGCTGCCGCCAGCCGACCGCCGCGCGCAGCGGCCCGGGCTGATGATGGCGCACATCTACCGCGAGCTGCTGCGGGAGATCGAGGCCGGCGGCTTCCAGGTGCTGCACCAACGCATCTCGCTGACGCCGTTGCGCAAGCTGTGGATCGCCGCGCGCACGCAGGTGAAGGGCCGGTGACGACAGCGGCGCGGCGCCTGGCGGTGGTCGGCGCCGGCTGGGCCGGGCTGGCCGCCGCGGTGCGTGCCACGCAGGCCGGCTGGTCGGTGCAGCTCTTCGACATGGCGCCACAGGCCGGCGGGCGCGCGCGCAGCCTGGCGCGCGGCGCCCAGGAGCAGGACAACGGCCAGCACATCCTGATCGGCGCCTATGCTCAAACACTCGAGCTCATGCGTACGGTGGGCGTCGATCTCGAACAGGTCCTGACCCGGCTGCCGCTGGCCTTGGTGGATGCGCAAGGCGAAGGCTTGCGCTTGAAGCCCGGGCCGGCGCTGTGGCGCTTGGCGCAGGCCGTGCTGGCCCACACGCGGTGGTCGATGGGCGACCGCCTGCGGCTGCTGGCGCATGCCACGGGCTGGGCGCTGGGGGGGTTCCGCTGCGAACCCGATCGCCCGGTGGCGGACTGGGCCCGCGGCCTGCCCGCTGCGGTGCAGCGCGACCTGATCGATCCGCTGTGCGTGGCCGCGCTCAATACGCCCAGCCGCGACGCCAGCGCGGCCGTCTTCCTGCGCGTGCTGCGCGACGGCCTGTTTTCCGGCGCCGGCGGCTCCGACTTGCTGCTGCCGCGCCGGCCGCTGGGCGAACTGCTGCCGCAGCCGGCGCTGCGCTGGCTCGAATCGCAAGGCGCGCAGATCCACCTGCGGCAGCGCGTGCAGACACTCGCGGCCCACGGTGTGTCGTGGCAACTCGACGGCGGCGAGCCGGTGGATGCGGTGATCCTGGCCTGTTCCGCCGCGGAAGCGGCACGCCTGGCCCGCCCGCACGCGCCAGCCTGGGCGGACGCGGCGGCGGCCTTCGGCTACGAGCCCATCGTGACGGCCTGGCTTCAAGCCCCCGGCGCGCGCCTGCCGCATCCCATGATCGCCCTGCGCGGCGAACCCGCGCAGTTCGCCTTCGACCTGCAGGCGCTGGGCCACCCGCAGGGCGGCATCAGCCTGGTCGTCAGCGGCGCGCGCAAGTGGGTCGATGCCGGCGAGGAGCGGCTGCAGCAGGCGCTGCTGGCGCAGATCCGGTCGGAACTGGGGGCCCACGTGCCACCGGACTTCCGCATGGACGGCTGCATCACCGAAAAGCGCGCGACCTTCCGCTGCGTGCCGGGCCTCCAGCGCCCAGCCGCCAGGCTTGCGCCGGGCCTGATGGCCGCGGGCGATTACGTCGACGGTCCCTACCCGGCCACGCTGGAAGGTGCCGTGCGCGCGGGCGAGGCAGCGGTCCAGGCGCTGGGCGCCGGCGCGCGAGGTCTCGCGGCCTGAGCAGAGCTTGATCCGGCTAAGCCGCCTGAGCCACCACAGCGGCCGGCGCAGCCCAAGAGCTCTATCCGCAGCGGCCCCTTTGGAGACGCTCAGCGGGGCCCGACGCGCGGGGCCCGTGCCTCGCGTTCTCGCCAGGCGCCGCCAGACCGCCGCAAGGCGATTTCGCTGCCGCGTCGCAACATGGGCTTTCGCGATGCAAAATACGCGGCAGGAGAGGCTATGAACGCCCAGAACCCATCACCGCCGCCCCAAGGTCCCGCGATCCAGGTGCTCGAGCGCATGTTTTCGCTGCTCGACGTGCTGGCGACTCACCAGGATCCGGTGCCGCTCAAGCGCATCAGCGAACTCACCGGCTTGCATCCATCCACGGCCCACCGCATCCTCAACGACCTGACCATCGGCCGCTTTGTCGACCGCCCCGAAGCCGGCAGCTACCGCTTGGGCATGCGGCTGCTGGAGCTGGGCAACATGGTCAAGGCGCGGCTGGACGTGCGCGAAGCAGCGCTGGGCCCCATGCGCGAACTGCACCGGCTCACGCACCAGCCGGTCAACCTGTCGGTGCGGCAAGGCGACGAGATCGTCTACATCGAACGTGCCTTCAGCGAGCGCTCGGGCATGCAGGTGGTGCGCGCCATCGGCGGCCGTGCGCCGCTGCACCTCACCTCCGTGGGCAAGCTCTTCCTCGCGCACGACGACGCCACGCGTGTGCGGGCCTATGTGACGCGTACGGGCCTGGCGGGCAACACCCGCAACAGCATCACCGACCCCGCCCGGCTGGACCGCGAGCTGCACCAGGTGCGCAGCGCCGGCATCGCGCGTGACGACGAGGAACTCGAGCCCGGCGTGCGCTGCATGGCCGCGGGTGTCTACGACGACCAAGGGCGGCTCGTGGCCGGCTTGTCGGTATCCGCGCCGGCCGAGCGGCTGGAAGAAAGCTGGCTGGCCCGCGTGAAATCGACGGCGGACGACATTTCGCGCTCGCTGGGCTATCGGCCCGGCGCGCCGGCGGCAGCCAGCCGCTGAAGGCGCGGCGTCAGCGCACCGAAGCGGCCGCGGGCATCGCGGCGCTCACCGTGGCTGCGGTCGCAGCCGGCAGATGCGTCGTGGCCAGCCACTTGCGGATGCGCTCGGCATCGGCGAAGCGCGAATAGCGGCCCGCGGAATCGAGCAGCACCATCGTCAGGCGACGTCCCGCCATCTGCGCCTGCATCACCAGGCAGCGGCCAGCGGCAGCGATGTAGCCCGTCTTCTGGAGCGAGATTTCCCAGTCCGGGTTGCCGATCAGGCCGTTGGTGCTGCGGAAGTGCACCATGCGTTCATCCGCGCCCACGGGCACCATGCTTTCCTTGCTCGTGGAAAAGCCGCGGATCACGTCGTGGCTGGACGCCGCATTCATCAGGCGCACCAGATCGGAGGCGCTGGAGCGGTTGTCCGGCGACAGGCCGGTGGCCTCCACGAAGCGCGTGTCGTGCATGCCCAGTTGCTGGGCCCGCTGGTTCATGGCCGCCACGAAGGCCGCGGAGCCGCCCGGGTAGTTGCGCGACAGCGCATGCGCCGCACGGTTCTCCGACGACATCAGCGCCAGTTGCAGCAGATCGCCACGCGTCAGACTGGTGCCGGCGGCCAGGCGCGAGCGCGAGCCCTGCGTCTCTTCGATGTCTGCCTGGTCCACGCTGAGTGTCTCGTCCAGCGGCAGCTTGGCTTCCACGACCACCAGCGCCGTCATCAGCTTGGTGATCGAGGCAATCGGAAGCACCGCATGGGAATTCTTGGAGAACAGCACCTGGTTGCTGTCCTGGTCGACCACCAGCGCGGCACCGGACTTCAATTCCAGCGGGTCGCCCACCGTGTGCAGACCCGACAGCGCGCCCACCGACATCACCGCCGGCTCGACGGGTACGGCCTGGCGGGCGGCCACGCGCACCAGACGGCCCTTGACCATGCGCACGCGTGGGCCCGACGCGCCGGCCACGCGCGCGGATCCGCGACGGGTCGCCGCCGCAGCCTTGCGATTTTTAGCAGTTGCCGCAGATGAACGTGCTGGCACCCCAGCCTTGGCGGCGCGCTTGCCCGACACCTGCGTCTCGCCCCGGGTCTTGGCCTTGGCTTGCGCCGCCGGCACGGTCAACAGGAAGGCCACACTCAGCCCGACTGTCGCCAGCGCGCGCATCCACGTCAATTTCCAGAATCCGGCCACGGAAGCTCTCCACATCGCACGCAGTCTAAGAGACAGAGAAAACGAACGCAAGATCAGCCAGTTACGTTCGCATTCTCAAGTGACGCCTGCGAAAAGAAGCACCGTACCGGACTGGGTTCAACCCTGCGCGGCCACGCGTTCGGCGGAGCTTTGCAGTTTGTTCAACGCAGACAGGTAGGCCTTCGCCGACGCCACCACGATATCGGGGTCCGCCCCGACGCCATTGACCACGCGGCCGCCGTGCTGCAGCCGAACGGTCACCTCGCCCTGCGACTCTGTACTGCCTGAAGTGATGGCATTGACAGAATAGAGCAACATTTCCGCCCCAGATTTGATCTGGGACTCCAGAGCCTTCAAACTGGCGTCGACCGGGCCATTGCCGTCGGACTCCGCATGGAATTCGCGCTCGCCCGCCGTGAACGCCACCTTGGCATGCGGACGCTCGCCCGTTTCCGAGTGCTGCGACAGCGCCAGCAGCCGGTAATGCTCGTGCGTTGGCGTCACGCTCTCGTCGCTGACCAGCGCGATGATGTCCTCGTCGAAGATGTCGCTCTTGCGGTCAGCCAGGTCCTTGAACCGGGCGAACGCCGCGTTGATCTCGCCTTCGGATTCCATGTCGATGCCCAACTCCTGGAGTCGCTGCTTGAACGCGTTGCGGCCGGACAGCTTGCCCAACACGATCTTGTTGGCGCTCCAGCCGACGTCCTCGGCTCGCATGATTTCGTAGGTATCGCGCGCCTTCAAGACCCCGTCCTGGTGGATCCCCGAAGCGTGGGCAAAGGCATTGGCGCCGACCACCGCCTTGTTCGGCTGCACGACGAAGCCGGTGGTCTGGGCCACCAGACGCGAAGCCGGCACGATCTGCGTCGTATCGATGCCCACCTCCAGACCGAAATGGTCGCGGCGCGTGCGCAAGGCCATCACGACCTCTTCCAGCGAGCAGTTGCCGGCCCGTTCACCCAAGCCGTTGATCGTGCATTCGATCTGGCGTGCGCCGCCGAGCATCACGCCGGCCAGCGAATTCGCCACCGCCATGCCCAGGTCGTTGTGGCAGTGGACGGACCAGATCGCCTTGTCGGAGTTGGGCACCCGTTCGCGCAGCGAGCGGATGAACGCGCCGTACATCTCCGGCACGGCATAGCCCACCGTATCGGGGATGTTGATGGTCGTCGCGCCTTCGGCGATGACGGTCTCGATCACGCGGCACAGGAAGTCGGGGTCCGACCGGGAGCCGTCTTCGGCCGAGAACTCGACGTCAGCGGCCAGGTTGCGTGCAAAGCGCACCGCCTGCTTGGACTGCTCGAAAACCTGCTCGCGCGTCATGCGCAGCTTTTTCTCCATGTGGAGTTCGCTGGTGGCAATGAAGGTGTGGATGCGCGAACGCGCGGCCCCCTTCAGCGCTTCGGCCGCACGCGAGATGTCGCGGTCGTTGGCGCGTGCCAGCGAGCACACCGTGCTGTCCTTGATGACCGCGGCGATCGACTTGACCGCCTCGAAGTCGCCATTGCTCGACGCCGCAAAGCCGGCCTCGATCACGTCCACTCGCAAACGCTCCAGCTGGCGCGCGATGCGCAGCTTCTCTTCGCGCGTCATGGAGGCACCGGGCGACTGCTCGCCGTCGCGCAAGGTGGTGTCGAAGATGATGAGCTTGTCGGTCATGGATCACTCCGTGGGTTGCACGCAGCTGGTGGGAACAGAAAACAAAACGGCCCGCTGCGTTGCGCTGGGCGGGCCGTCGTTCCGGATGGGGAAATAAAGTCGTGGACGATCAGCGCGCCTGGGGCACTCCTAGAAGCAGCAGCGGTAGCAGTCGCAGACGGATCATCACGCGAGCAATGTATCACAGGGCGCCGAAACCGCCCCAGGAAGGCTATCGGTGCAGGCCGATCTCGTCGGGCTCGTCGGTGGACGTGGCAATCACGCTCACCGGTTTGCCCTTCATCTTGCGCCAGGCATAGACCACATAGCCGGACAGGCCATAGAGGCAGAAGATGCCGAAAAGCACGACGGGCGGATTGATGTTGACCAGCGCGATGCCCAGCGCGATGGCCACGATGACCGCAAACGGCACCGTGCGTCGCCCGCCCACCGACTTGAAGCTGTAGAACGGTGCGTTGGTGACCATCGACAGCCCCGCGTACAGCGTGACGCCGAAGGCTGTCCAGGCCAGCCAGTCGCCCTTGCCGGCGCGGCCGTAGCCCAGCTCGGTCATCACGAAGATCAGCCCGATGACCAGCGACGCCGCCGCCGGACTGGGCAGCCCCTGGAAGAAGCGCTTGTCGACGACGCCGATATTGACGTTGAAGCGCGCCAGGCGCAGCGCCGCGGCCGAGCAGTAGACGAAAGACGCGATCCAGCCCGGCTTGCCCAGGCCCTTGAGGCCCCACTCGAGCATGATCAGCGCCGGCGCCAGGCCAAAGCTGACCATGTCGCACAGGCTGTCCATCTGCTCGCCGAAGGCGCTCTGCGTATTCGTCATGCGCGCGACACGCCCATCGAGGCTGTCGAGCACGGCGGCCACGAAGATGCCCACGCAGGCGGTGCCGAAGCTGCCGTCCATGGCCATCACGATGGCATAGAAGCCGGAGAACAGCGCCGCCAGCGTGATGGCGTTGGGCAGCACATAGATGCCCTTGCGCCGAGGCCGGCGCAGTTCGACGGCTTCGTGTTCCGGATCGCCGAGCGGCGGCCGCTGGGGGGTGTCGTTCATGTCATGCAGCATAGCGCGCCGGCCGCGGCACGCGCCGGGCGGTGTGAGACCGCCCGGGGTGCACACGCCGGCACGGCCGGCGCAGGCTCAGTTGCGTGAGCGGTCGACCAGCTTGTTGGCCTTGATCCACGGCATCATGGCGCGCAGCTTTTCGCCGACGACCTCGATCTCGTGCTCGGCCGTCAGGCGGCGGCGGCTCATCAGCGTGGGGGCGCCGGCGCGGTTTTCCAGGATGAAGCTCTTGGCGTATTCGCCGGTCTGGATGTCGCGCAGGACGTCCTTCATGACCTTCTTCGAATCGTCGTTGATGATGCGCGGGCCGGTGACGTACTCGCCGTATTCCGCGTTGTTCGAGATCGAGTAGTTCATGTTGGCGATGCCGCCTTCATAGATCAGGTCGACGATCAGCTTGAGCTCGTGCAGGCACTCGAAGTAGGCCATCTCGGGCGCGTAGCCGGCTTCGACCAGCGTCTCGAAACCCGCCTTGATCAGCTCGACCGTGCCGCCGCACAGCACGGCCTGCTCGCCGAACAGGTCGGTCTCGGTCTCTTCGCGGAAGTTGGTCTCGATGATGCCGGCCTTGCCGCCGCCGTTGGCCGCTGCGTAGCTCAGCGCCAGGTCACGCGCCTTGCCGGACTTGTCGGCATGCACGGCGATCAGGTGCGGCACGCCGCCACCTTGCGTGTAGGTGTTGCGCACCGTGTGGCCGGGGGCCTTCGGGGCAACCATCCACACGTCGAGGTCTTCGCGCGGCACGACCTGGCCGTAATGCACGTTGAAGCCGTGCGCGAAGGCCAGCGAGGCGCCGTTGCGGATATTCGGCTCGACGTCGTTCTTGTAGACGGTGGCGATCTGCTCGTCGGGCAGCAGGATCATGACCACGTCGGCGCTCTTCACGGCGTCGGCCACTTCGGCGACCTTCAGGCCGGCCTTCTCGACCTTGGACCAGCTCGCGCCGCCCTTGCGCAGGCCGACCGTGACCTTCACGCCGCTGTCGTTGAGGTTCTGCGCGTGCGCATGGCCTTGCGAGCCGTAGCCCACGATGGTGACGTTCTTGCCCTTGATCAGGCTCAGGTCGGCGTCCTTGTCGTAATAAACCTTCATGTGTCTCTCCAGAAAAAGCGGTGTGGTTGATTGTTGAGTGCGTGATGCGGGCTGGCCATGCAGGGTCTGGTCAGGCGGCCGTCTCGGTACCGGCGGGGCCGGGTTGCGGGCGCCGCCCCCGCGGTTGAAGCCAAGACGCTTCGGCGGGGCGTCAAACCCGCAGGATGCGTTCGCCGCGGCCGATGCCGCTGGCGCCGGTGCGCACGGTCTCCAGGATAGCCGCCCGGTCGATGGCCAGCAGGAAGGCATCGAGCTTGGACGAGTCGCCGGTGAGCTCGATGGTGTAGGTCTTCTCGGTCACGTCGATGATGCGGCCGCGGAAGATGTCGGCCATGCGCTTCATCTCCTCGCGCTCCTTGCCGACGGCGCGCACCTTGATGAGCATGAGCTCGCGCTCGGTGAAGCTGCCTTCGGTCAGATCGACCACCTTCACGACCTCGATGAGGCGGTTCAGGTGCTTGGTGATCTGCTCGATGACCTCGTCGGACCCGGTGGTCACGATGGTCATGCGCGACAGCGACGGGTCTTCGGTCGGGGCGACCGTCAGGCTCTCGATGTTGTAGCCGCGTGCCGAGAACAGCGCGACGACCCGCGAGAGTGCGCCGGGCTCGTTTTCGAGCAGCACGGCAATGATGTGTTTCATGGGAATTTCCTCGGGGCGCGCTCTTCAGGACGCCGGCGGTAACCGACGGCCCTTGGCCACGCCCGGTGGGTGGATGACGTGTCGTGTGGTGAGGCTGCGCTGGCGCCCGCTGTACCGCGCCGCATGCCCGGCGCGGTAACGCCGGACACGCACGCGGCACGCGCGGTGCGTCAGAGGTCTTCCGACCCCAGCAGCATCTCCGTGATGCCCTTGCCCGCCTGGACCATCGGCCAGACGTTTTCGGTCGGATCGGTGCGCACGTCGAGAAACACCGTCCGGTCCTTCAAGCGGATCATTTCCTTGAGCGCCGGTTCGACATCGGCCGGCGACTCGATCTTGAGGCCCACGTGGCCATAGGCCTCGGCGAGCTTCACGAAATCGGGCAGCGCGTCCATGTAGCTGTGCGAATAGCGGCCGCCGTAATCGAGCTCCTGCCACTGCCGCACCATGCCCAGGTAGCGGTTGTTCAGCGCAATGATCTTGACGGGCGTGTCGTACTGCTTGCAGGTGGACAGCTCCTGGATGCACATCTGGATCGAGCCCTCGCCCGTGATGCAGAAGACATCCGCCTGCGGCTTGGCCAGCTTGATGCCCATGGCGTACGGCAGGCCCACGCCCATCGTGCCCAGGCCGCCGGAGTTGATCCAGCGACGCGGCTCGTCGAAGCCGTAGTACTGCGCCGCCCACATCTGGTGCTGGCCGACGTCGGAGGTGACGTAGACGTCCTGGCCGCGCGTCAGGCGGTGCAGCGTCTCCACCACCATCTGCGGCTTGATGACCTCAGTGCTGGGCTTGTACTTCAGGCACTCGCGGCCACGCCACTCGTTGACCTGGTTCCACCACGCCTGCAGCGCCGCCGCGTCGGGGCGCTGCTGCGCCTCGCGGATCTGCGCGATCAGCTCCTGCAGCACGTCCTTGACGTCGCCCACGATGGGGATGTCGACCTTCACGCGCTTGGAGATGCTGGAGGGGTCGATATCGACGTGGATGATCTTGCGTTCGACCGATGCGAAGTGCTTCGGGTTGCCGATGACGCGGTCGTCGAAGCGCGCGCCCACGGCCAGCAGCACGTCGCAGTGCTGCATGGTCATGTTGGCTTCGTAGGTGCCGTGCATGCCCAGCATGCCCAGGAAGCGCGGGTCGCCCGCCGGCACCGCGCCCAGGCCCATCAGCGTGTTCGTGCACGGAAAACCGACCAGGTCGATCAGTTCGCGCAGCTCGGCCGAGGCCTCGCCCAGGATCACGCCGCCGCCGGTATAGATATACGGCCGCTTGGCGGCCAGCAGCAGCTGCACGGCCTTGCGGATCTGGCCCGCATGGCCCTTGCGCACCGGGTTGTACGAGCGCATCTCGACCGTTTCCGGGTAGTGGAACGGCGCGGTCTTCAGCGAGACGTCCTTCGGGATGTCCACCACCACCGGGCCGGGGCGGCCGGAGCGGGCGATGTGGAAGGCCTTCTTCAGCGTCAGCGCCAGGTCGCGCACGTCCTTGACCAGGAAGTTGTGCTTGACCACCGGGCGCGTGATGCCCACGGTGTCGCACTCCTGGAAGGCATCCAGGCCGATCGCCGGCGTGGGAACCTGCCCGGTGATGATCACCATCGGGATCGAGTCCATGTAGGCGGTGGCAATGCCGGTGACGGCATTGGTCACACCAGGACCCGAGGTCACCAGCGCCACGCCCACGTCGCCCGTGGCACGCGCATAACCGTCGGCCGCGTGCACGGCCGCCTGTTCATGGCGTACGAGCACGTGCTCGATGGTGTTCTGCTTGTACAGCGCGTCGTAGATGTACAGCACCGAACCGCCGGGATAGCCCCAGAGGTACTTGACGTTTTCGGCCTGCAGACAGCGGACGAGGATTTCCGACCCGTTGGGGTCGGCGGAGGGGGAGGAGGAATTCGGTTGTGCCGATGCGGCACGCTTGACTTCCGCGGCAGACATGTCCATTTCGAACCTTTGTGAATTTCTCTGACGAAAAACCATCGGTGCACCGTCACGCGCCCTCGTGAGGCGGCTTTGGTGCCTGCGCGGTCAAAACACCGCCTGCTGCCGTCAGCAGGCCGGCCTGAGACCAGATCTCGCTTTGTGCGAAGCAGCATTATTGCATTTCGTGACGAACTGCCGGCTGGCCAAAAGTGCAGTGACATAATCCGCGCCGTCTTCAGCTGGGGCCCTGTCGCCCCGAAAAGCGACGTTTGGCTACCGAGCAAGAACTGACGAGCTTCCTGCGTGGGATCGAGAAGCGTGCGTTCAAGCGCACGTCCTTCGCCGTTCGCGATGAGGACGCGGCCCTGGACATCGTCCAGGACGCCATGATCCGGCTGGCGGAGCGCTACGCCGATCGCCCGGCCGAGGAATTGCCGCTGGTGTTCCAGCGCATCCTGTCCAACGCCACGATGGACTGGTTCCGGCGCCAGAAGGTCCGAAATGCGGTCATTTCCAACCTTTCGGACTTCGAGGGCTCGTCCGAAGATGGCGACTTCGACCTGCTCGAGAGCCTGGAATCCGCCGACGGCGCCCTGGGCGCCGAAAGCGCCGCCGACACCGTCGGGCGGGCACAAATCCTGCAAGCGATCGAGGTCGAAGTCGCGGCACTTCCCAACCGTCAACGGGAAGCCTTCCTGCTGCGTTACTGGGAGGAATTCGACGTGGCCGAAACCGCAGAAGCGATGGGATGTTCCGAGGGCAGTGTGAAGACACATTGCTCCCGAGCCGTACATGCGTTGGCCAAAGCACTCAAATCCAAGGGAATTACGTTGTGATCCGCGCCGACACCCAAGCGCCGGCCCTGCACCGGCAACAAGCTCTCGAGGCCCGTTTCGGCCTGCGTGTGGCGGCAGTCATCGATGAGGCCCCGCTGGGCCACGACATCCAGGAACGCCTGCGCATCGCCCGCGAGAACGCGGTTTCGCATGCCCGCAGCGCGCGGCGTCTGGCCGCTGCGCCGGCCGTCCAGGTGCACACCTCCGGCACCGCCACGCTCGGCGGCACGCCCTGGTGGGCCCGCCTGGCCTCGTTCGTTCCGCTGCTCGTGCTGAGCCTGGGGCTGCTGATGGTCATCCAGCTCGACACCCGCGAGCAGATCCACGCCGCCGCCGAAATCGACACGCTGCTGCTCGCAGATAGCCTGCCGCCGCGCGCCTACACAGACCCCGGCTTCGCCGAATTCCTCAAGCAGGTCCAGCCATGAAGCCTGCCGCACCGCAAGCCCGGGCCGCGGTCTCGCGGTTCGCGGGTCTGCGGTGGGGCGCTCTGCTCGTGCTGGCGATTGGTGTGTCGGGCCTGGTCATGGCCCAGGTGCCGGCGACCACCGCAAACCCCACCAAGACGGCGGCCCCACGGGCCGAAGTCGGCCCGGCATGGGCTTCGCTGACGGTCGCCCAGCAGCAGGCCCTGGGGCCGCTCAAGCCCGAATGGAGCTCGATCGAGGCCACGCGCAAGCAGAAGTGGCTGGAGATCGCGGCCCAGATCCCCACCATGCCCGCCGACGACCGCAACCGCATCCAGCAGCGCATGGCCGAGTGGGTCCGCATGTCGCCGGCCGAGCGGGGCCGCGCACGCATGCAGTACCAGGAGGCGCGGCGGCTGTCGCCCGGCCAGCTCGAAGAGCGCTGGCAGGCCTACGAGGCCCTGCCAACCGACCAGCGCCAGGCGCTGGCAGCATCCGCGGCCCAGCCGGCCCGCAAGCCAGCGACCAAGCCCGCCGTGACGGCCACCGGCAAGGTCGTCGCCAACAACGACCCGGTCGTCAAGCGGAATACCGTGCGCCCCGCACCAACCGGCGGCGCGCCCAAGCCCGTCGGTCCCACGGTGGTGCAATCCCGGCCCGGCGCCACGACCTCGCTGGTCACCGACCGCCCGGCGCCCCCGCTGCACCAGCAGGTGGGCATGCCCAAGGTCAACGCCAGCGCCGGATTCGTCGACCCGGAAACCCTGCTGCCGCGCCGCGGGCCGCAAGGCGCTGCCGCGCAGACCGTCGCGCCCTCCGGCCGACCCTGACGGGCATCGGCGGTCGCTGCGCGACCGGCACGCCGGTACCGTTCGGCCGCGACCCCCATGCAGACCAGCCCCCAGGACATCCTCAGCGCCACACCGGACCCGCTCGCGCCCGCCGTGTGGCGCCGGCTGGCATGCATGGGCTATGAGCTGGTCGTCCTGTTCGGCGTGGTCATGCTCACCGGCCTCTTCTATGGCGCGGTGACGCAGCAGCGGCATGCCCTGCAGGGCCAGCTGGGCCTGCGCGTGCTGCTGGTGCTGGCCATCGGGCTGTACTTCGTCGTGTTCTGGGTTCGCGGCGGGCAGACGCTGCCGATGAAGACCTGGCACATCCGGCTGGTGTCGCGTGACGGTGGGCGCGTCACGCCCGGTCGTGCCATCGCGCGCTACTTGCTGGCATGGCTGTGGTTGCTGCCGGCACTGGCCATCGCCCACTTCTCGGGCCTGTCCAGCGGCGCCGCCTTCAGCGGCGCGATCGCTGCGGGCATCCTGGGCTACGCCGGGCTGACCCGGCTGCATCCGTCGCGACAGTTCTGGCACGACGTGGTCTGCGGCACGCGGCTCATCGACAGCCGACAGCCGCCGTCCGCCGCCTGACCCTCGCGGGCCGTCGCAGCAGCGCCTCCGGCACAATCCACACATGAGCGAATCTGCTGCCGAACCCCGCCCTGGCCTGTCGGTCTGCGTCTATTGCGGCTCACGAAGCGGCGCATCGCCCGCCTATGCCCAAGCCGCCGTGGCGCTGGGCAGCCAGATCGGCCGGCGCGGCTGGCAGTTGGTCTATGGTGGCGGAAACGTCGGCCTGATGGGCATCGTGGCCGACGCCACGATGGCCGCCGGCGGCCGCACGGTCGGCGTCATTCCGAAGTCACTCGTGTCGCGCGAAGTGGGTCACCGTGGCCTGCACGAACTGCACGTGGTCGACACCATGCACCAACGCAAGCAGATGATGGCCGAGCGCGCCGACGTCTTCGTCGCCCTGCCCGGGGGCATCGGCACGCTGGAAGAGCTGTACGAGGTCTGGACCTGGCGCCAGCTGGGCTACCACGACCGGCCCATCGGCCTGCTCAACGTGGGCGGCTACTACGACCTGCTGCTGGGTTTCATGCGCCACAGCCTGGCGCAAGGCTTCCTGAACGAGACGCAGATGGACTTCGTCCATGTCGACGACGATCCGGTGGCACTGCTCGAGCACCTGCATCGCAGCGCGACGGGCGCCCTGGCGCCCGACGACTTCACGCGGATCTGAGACGCGCGCCCGCTGGGACGATCAGACCGCGCTCTCGTCCGTCTCGCCGGTGCGGATGCGCACCACCTGCTCGACCGGCGACACGAAGATCTTGCCGTCACCGATCTTGCCGGTCTTGGCCGCCTTCACGATGGCCTCGATGCAGCGCTCGACGTCGTCGTCCTTGACCACGACCTCGATCTTCACCTTGGGCAGGAAGTCGACCACGTATTCGGCACCGCGGTAGAGCTCGGTGTGGCCCTTCTGCCGGCCGAAGCCCTTGACCTCGGTGACGGTCAGACCGGACACGCCCACGTCGGCCAGCCCCTCTCGGACCTCTTCGAGCTTGAAGGGTTTGATGATGGCGGTGATCTGCTTCATCTGGGGCTCCAACGGAAATCGGGTGTCGAGGGGAATTTAAGCACGGAACTTGGACGTGATGGGATAGCGCCAGTCGCGTCCGAAGGCCCGATGGGTGATGCGGATACCCACCGGCGCCTGCCGACGCTTGTATTCGTTGATCTTGATCAGATGCGTGACACGCTCGACCACGGCCCGCTCGAAGCCCGCCGCGACGATGCGCTCGATGCTCCAGTCATCTTCCATGTAATGGGCGAGGATGGCGTCGAGCACTTCGTAGGGCGGCAGGCTGTCCTGGTCCTTCTGGTCCGGGCGCAATTCGGCAGACGGTGGTCGCGTGATGATGCGCTCGGGAATCACGGGGCCGACACTGCCGTCCGCACGTGTCGTCGGCTGCTCGTTCTTCCACACGGCCAGGCGATAGACCAGCGTCTTGGCCACGTCCTTGATGACGGCAAAACCGCCGGCCATGTCGCCGTACAGCGTGCAGTAACCCGTGGCCATCTCGCTCTTGTTGCCCGTGGTCAGCACGATGGAGCCGGTCTTGTTGGACAGCGCCATCAGCAGCGTGCCGCGGATGCGCGCCTGGATGTTCTCTTCCGTGGTGTCTTCGCGCAGCCCGCCGAACTGTTCGGCCAGCGAGGTCTTGAACGACTCGAAGGTGTCCGCGATGCCGATCTCGTCGTAGCGCACGCCCAGGCGCTGTGCCATGTCGCGCGCGTCGATCCACGAGATGTCGGCCGTGTACGGCGAGGGCATCATGACCGTACGCACACGCTGCGGGCCCAGCGCATCGACGGCGATGGCCAGCACCAGCGCCGAATCGATGCCGCCCGACAGACCGATGATCGCGCCCGGAAAGCCGTTCTTGCCCAGGTAATCGCGCACGCCCACCACCAGCGCGCGCCAGGCCTGCTCTTCGACCGAGGGCCAGGGCGTCAGCGGCCCCGAGACGCGGCCGTCGCCGCCGACTTCCACCACGTGCAGCGCCTCGTCGAAGAAGGCCGCGCGTGATTGCACGTTGCCGTCGCCATCCACCGCAAAGGACGCACCATCGAAGACCACCTCGTCCTGACCGCCCACCAGGTGCGCGTACAGCAGCGCGCAGCCCGTCGTGCGGGCACGATCGGCCATGCGGCGCTCGCGCTCGGCCGCCTTGTCCAGGTGGAAGGGCGAGGCGTTGAGCACACACAGCACCTGCGCACCCATGGCGCAGGCCGCTTGCGCCGGCTCGTCGAACCAGGCGTCCTCGCAGATCAGCAGACCGAAGCGGATGCCGTCGACATCGAAGACCACCGCACCATGGCCGGCGTCGCGCCCGGAGCGGAAATAGCGCCGCTCGTCGAATACCTGGTAGTTCGGCAACTCGCGCTTGAAGTAGGTCGAGCGCACCTGGCCGCCGGCCAGCAGCGAGGCCGCGTTGAAACACGGCGGCTGCGCGTGCGATTTGCCGCGTGGGTCGGGCGCGGTGTCGGTCGGCCACGGGTGGCCAACGACCACGCGCAAGCCCTCGAGCGGCTCGAGATCGCGCGCCAGCGAGGCCAGCGTGCGCTGGCAGGCCTCCATGAAGGCCGGCCGCAGCAGAAGGTCTTCGGGCGGGTAGCCGGTGAGGGCCAGTTCAGGCGCTAGCATCAGCCGCACACCCTGCGCATGCGCCTGCCGCGCGGCTTCGGCGATGAGTGCGGCATTGCCGGGCAGATCGCCCACCGTGGCGTTGATCTGCGCCAGCGCAACTTTGACCTTCGGGCTGTTCAACGGATGGCTTTCGGCAACGACTCGATGAAGCGGCAAGTCTATGTCACGCGGCTGTGCGAAGACCCTGGCGCGGTCGATGCCGCGGCCTGGCAGGCCTTGCTTGCCCGCCAGGCGACGCCGACGCCCTTCATGACCCTGCCCTACCTCGTGGCGCTGCACCGCTCGCGCAGCGCCGTGGCGGCCACGGGCTGGGCGCCCTGCTTCCTGCTGCTGGAGGATGCCCACGGCCTGGCAGCCGCCGCGCCGCTCTATCGCAAGAGCCATTCGTACGGCGAATATGTCTTCGACTGGGCCTGGGCCGATGCCTACCGGCGCCACGGCCTGGCCTACTACCCGAAGCTGCTGGGCGCCGTGCCCTTCACGCCGGTGCCGGGCACGCGGCTGCTGGCGCGCGACGACGCCGCGCGCGAGGCGCTGGCACGGGCCATCCTGGCGCTGGCGCAGGACAGCGGCCTGTCTTCCGGCCATGTGCTCTTCGTCGACGACACGGACCGCGCCGCATTCGAGGCCGCCGGCTGGATGATCCGCCAGGGCGTGCAGTTCCACTGGACGCGCGACAGCGACGCGCCGGTGCGGCATTTCGATGACTTGCTGGCCCGCATGCAGCGCCACAAGCGCAAGAACATCCAGCAGGAGCGGCGCCGCGTGGCCGAGGCCGGCGTGCACTTCACCGCGCACGAAGGCACTGCCATCACCGGCGCGGACTGGGACTATTTCTACCGCTGCTACACGCAGACCTACCTGGAGCACGGCTCGACGCCGTACCTCACGCGTGGCTTCTTCGACGAGCAGTCACGGCACCTGCCGGCGCACTGGCTGATGTTCCGGGCCTGGCGCGGCGAGCAGCCCGTGGCAGCCTCGTTGATCGCGATCGACCGGCCGCAGGGCGCGGCCTACGGGCGCTACTGGGGCGCCACCGAACACATCCCGCACCTGCACTTCGAGGCCTGCTACTACCAGCCGCTGGCCTGGTGCATCGCCAACGGCTTCCAGCGCTTCGAAGGCGGCGCGCAGGGCGAACACAAGATGGCCCGCGGCCTGATGCCGGTGGCCACGCATTCGGCGCACTGGATCCGCGACCCGCGCTTCGCGGGTGCGGTGGAGGACTTCCTGGCGCGCGAGGGCGCCGGCGTCGCGGCCTATGTCGACGAGCTGCGCGAGCGCAGCCCGTTCAAGCCTTCGGCTGAGCCTTCGCCCAGTTCGCCATCCCCAGGCTGACTTCTTCCTTGGCGGCTTCGGGGCCTTCCCAGCCCAGGACCTTGACCCACTTGCCTTCTTCGAGGTCCTTGTAGTGCTCGAAGAAATGCTGGATGGTCTTCAGGCGCAGCGGATTGAGGTCCTCCGGCTTCTTCCAGCCCGAATAGATCGACAGGATCTTGTCGATGGGCACGGCGATCAGCTTGTTGTCGCCGCCGGCTTCGTCGTCCATCTTCAGCATGCCCAGCGGACGGCAGGTCACGACCACGCCCGGGATCAGCGGCACGGGCGTCATGACCAGCACGTCCACGGGGTCGCCGTCGTCGGCCAAGGTGTTGGGGATGTAGCCGTAGTTGCACGGGTAGTGCATCGACGTGCTCATGAAGCGGTCGACGAAGATCGCGCCCGTCTCGTGGTCCACCTCGTACTTGATCGGATCGGCGTTCATCGGGATTTCGATGATCACGTTGAACTCTTCGGGCGCCTTCGCGCCGGGGGTCACGTTGTGCAGGCTCATGTCGACTCTTCTCGCCCTGTCGGGAAATGGATGGCGCGATTGTAGGAAGCGCGCTTGCGAGGTTCTGACGCACTGCACCACCGCGGGCCGAAAAACGCGCTGGAAAACACCCAGGCGGGACCGTCAGCCACATCCCGTAACATCCGACAGGGAAAAGAAACGTTCACTGAGGAAGGAGATCGGTTTCATGAGTACAACTATGGCGCTGTACGCCGCGCTGGCCTGTGGGCTGGTGGCGGTGCTGTACGGCTTCATCCAGCGCAGCTGGATCCTCAAGCAGGATGCCGGAAATGCGCGCATGCAAGAAATTGCCAGCGCGATCCAGCAAGGTGCCGCCGCTTATCTGGCGCGGCAGTACCGCACCATCGCCATCGTCGGCGTGGTGCTGGCCATCCTGATCGGCATCTTCCTCGGTGGCACCACCGCGGCGGGCTTCGTGCTCGGCGCCGTGCTGTCCGGCGCCTGCGGCTTCATCGGCATGAACGTGTCGGTGCGGGCCAACGTGCGTACCGCGCAGGCCGCGACCAAGGGCATCGGCCCGGCGCTGGACGTCGCCTTCAAGGGCGGCGCCATCACCGGCATGCTGGTGGTCGGCCTGGGCCTGCTGGGCGTGGGCATCTTCTTCCTGTTCATCACCGGCAACGGCAACCTGACGCCGGACAAGAAGCTGGCCGACGTCCTGAAGCCGCTGCTGGGCCTGGCCTTCGGCTCGTCGCTGATCTCCATCTTCGCGCGACTGGGCGGCGGCATCTTCACCAAGGGCGCCGACGTGGGCGCCGACCTGGTGGGCAAGGTCGAAGCCGGCATCCCCGAGGACGATCCGCGCAACCCGGCCGTGATCGCCGACAACGTGGGCGACAACGTCGGCGACTGCGCCGGCATGGCCGCCGACCTGTTCGAGACCTACGCCGTCACGCTGATCGCCACCATGGCGCTGGGTGCGCTGATGGTCGCGGCCGCGCCGATGAACGCGGTGGTCTATCCGCTGCTGCTGGGCGGTGTGTCGATCATCGCGTCGATCATCGGCTGCAGCTTCGTCAAGGCCAGCCCGGGCATGAAGAACGTGATGCCCGCGCTGTACAAGGGCCTGACGGTCGCCGGCGTGATCTCCTTCGTGGCCTTCATCGGCGTGACGATGGTCATCATGCCCAACGATGCGCTCGGCGCGAACACCCAGTGGCGCCTGATCGGTACCTGTGCCGTCGGCCTGATCCTGACAGCCGCGCTGGTGTGGATCACCGAGTTCTACACCGGCACGCAGTACTCGCCGGTCAAGCACATCGCGCAGGCCTCGACCACGGGTCACGGCACGAACATCATCGCGGGCCTGGGCGTCTCCATGCGCTCCACGGCCTGGCCGGTGCTGTTCGTGTGTATCGCCATCATGGCGTCGTACACCCTGGCGGGCCTGTACGGCATCGCGATCGCTGCCACCTCCATGCTCAGCATGGCCGGCATCGTCGTGGCGCTGGACGCCTACGGCCCGATCACCGACAACGCCGGTGGCATCGCCGAGATGGCCGAAATGCCTTCCTCGGTGCGCGACATCACCGACCCGCTGGACGCCGTGGGCAACACGACCAAGGCGGTGACCAAGGGCTACGCGATCGGCTCGGCCGGCCTGGCAGCCCTGGTGCTGTTTGCCGACTACACGCACTCGCTGGAAGCGCGCGGCCTGAACGTCACCTTCGACCTCAGCGACCCGAAGGTCATCATCGGCCTGTTCATCGGCGGCCTGATCCCGTACCTGTTCGGCGCCATGGCCATGGAAGCTGTCGGCCGCGCGGCCGGCGCTGTCGTGGTCGAGGTGCGTCGCCAGTTCCGCGACATCAAGGGCATCATGGAAGGCAAGGCCAAGCCGGAATACGGCCGCGCTGTCGACATGCTGACCACCGCGGCGATCAAGGAAATGATCGTTCCGTCGCTGCTGCCGGTGGTCGTGCCGATCCTGGTCGGCCTGCTGCTGGGCCCCGCCGCGCTGGGCGGCCTGCTGATGGGCACCATCGTCACCGGCCTGTTCGTGGCCATCTCGATGTGCACCGGCGGCGGCGCCTGGGACAACGCCAAGAAGCTGATCGAAGAAGGCTTCAAGGACGACGCCGGCGTGACGCACAAGAAGGGCGGCGAAGCGCACAAGGCGGCCGTCACGGGCGACACCGTGGGCGATCCCTACAAGGACACTGCCGGCCCGGCCGTCAACCCGCTGATCAAGATCATCAACATCGTGGCGTTGCTGATCGTGCCGCTGCTGCCGATCCCCAGCGGCAAGGCGCCGGCGGCCCACGCCGCGCCGGCACCGGTGGCCGCAGTGGCACCGGTGGCCGCAGTGGCACCGGCGGCCGTGGCGCCGGCTGCGGCGCCCGCCGCACCGGCGGCCGAACCGAAGGCCACCGTGTACTTCGAGTCCGGCAAGGCCGATGTCGCGGCAGCGGGGGCCGATTCGATCAAGGCGCTCGTCGCCTTGGCCGGCGCGGGCGGCAAGTTTGCCGTCAGCGGCTACCACGATGCCAAGGGCGACCCGGCGGCGAATGCCGAGCTGGCCAAGCAGCGCGCCTTCTCCGTGCGCGACGCCTTGAAGGCCGCTGGCGTTGCGGAGGACCGCATCGAATTGCGCAAGCCGGAAGCCACCAGCGCCGGCAGCGATGCCGAAGCGCGCCGCGTGGAGGTCAC
This sequence comes from Pseudomonadota bacterium, assembly GCA_963205115.1. Classification (GTDB taxonomy): domain Bacteria; phylum Pseudomonadota; class Gammaproteobacteria; order Burkholderiales; family Burkholderiaceae_C; genus Rubrivivax. The sequence goes on from CAUJHV010000005.1 coordinate 108,491, forward strand.
GCTCGTCAAATGAGCTCGGGCGGCGCTGCGCCGCCATCCGACGCTGCGGGGGCCCTGGGCCCCCGTTTTTTTTTGTCCGTCCCGATCCGGGCCCGCTGCAACCGCGAAGTGTGTCGCGGAATTGGGCATTGCGCACCGGCCCGGTGCTCACGCCCTGGGCTTTCAGCGGCACTTGAACGTGGGGATCCCCCTTAAGCGGACCCCATCAATGGTGAGTCGTGCTGGCTAACATGATTCTCAGATTTCGACGGTGTACCCGGCCTCACCACGGTGAACCCGCCAGGGCACTTCAAGCAAAGGAAACTTCGATGCAGTGGACCACTTCGACCCCGCGCTTCAGCGCACAGGACAAGTTGACGTCGCTCTTCTCGCGCGTACGCAGCGGCGGCGACCCGATGCATGACCGCGTGGAGGCTTTCCTCGGCCCCAACGTGAAGGTGCGGGGCGACGTCTCGTTCAGCGGCGGCCTGCGCGTCGACGGTCATGTCACGGGTGACGTGTCCGTGGCCGGCGTCGAGGCCGGCACGCTGACCATCGGTGACGGCGGCTATGTCGAAGGCAACGTGCGTGTCTCGCACCTGGTCGTCTACGGCCGCATCAACGGCACGGTGCACGCCACCGGCATGGTCGATGTGCGCACCAACGGCCTGGTGCAGGGTGACGTGCACTACGGCTCGCTCGAAATGGCCGCCGGCGCCGTCATCCGCGGCCGCCTCATCCGGCACAAGGCGAACGCCGCATTCTGATCGGTCGGCCCGCGCGCCGACCCTCATTTGAATCGTCAGCTATCCGCCTCACCAGGACGCACCAGAGAATCGCATGCCCGCCACTTCCGCGCCCGAAATCATCCTGTCCATTGACCCGGCTTTCGCCTATGGCGAACCGGGCAGCCTCGACGCCCATTCGGGCAGCGACGGCTGGTCGGTGTGGCGCCACCTGTCCAGTGCGGTGACCCGCGATCCCCTGGACATCGAAGCGCACGTGCGCCGCGTGCGCCTGGCACGCCAGCTCGATGTCGCCGGCATGGTGTTCTCGGCGCTGGTCGATGCGTTCATCGCCTTGGGCACCCACGGCCTGGCGCTGCGCCGTCGGCTGCTGGACAGCTCACGCGACCTGCTGGGAAGCGAAGAGGCGCACTACCTGGAACAGGCGCTCGAGCGCGGCCTGTTCCGCGGCCAGGACCTGCCCTTGGGCACGCAATCCGTGCTGGATCCCGGTTTGATGAGCAACCAGGCCATGGTGCGCCACGTGCGCGCCGAGGTGGCCGCCATGGGCGTCGTCGAGCAGGCCGGCGCGCTGCTCGACCAGGGCGACCTGCCCGGCGCACGCGCAGTTCTGGAGCAGGCCTTGCTGGCCAATCCGCAGGACACCGCCGTTTCACAGGAGCTGCTGGCGATCTACCGCCACAGCCGCGATTCACAGGCAGAGGCCGCCATGCGAGACCAGCTGGCGGCCCGATTTGGCAAGGCACCGGCACCATGGGCCTGATTCTTGGCAGCGAACAACTGGCGGCACTCGTGAACCAGCCCCCGAACACCCTCCACGCGCGGCGCACGCCGATCAAGGTGGCGATGCTGTCGCTGCCGCCGCGAACGCAATCGCTTCTGGAATTCTTCTTCACGCACACGGGCCGTTCGAGCTTTGTGGCCGCCGTCGAAGAGCATGCCGAGACCGCGATCTTCGATCTGGACACACCGGCCTCGCGTGACCACTGGACCCATTTCCACAGCCGCACCGGCAAGCCGGGCATCGCGCTGGCCGTCAAGCCGCAGGAAGTGGTCGGTGCCTTGTGGGTGCAAAAGCCTGTGACGCCGGCCGCCCTGATGGCCGCAGCCGCCACGCTGCAGGCAGGTCCGTTGACCGCCCCAACGCCGCCGGCCGTCTCTGCGCCGACGCCTGCGACCTGGACCGATGTCCTGACCCCGTCGACCCCGTCGACCGCGGCGGAAGTCGCCAGCGAACCCGCAGCCCCGACCGCGCCGGCACAGTCCACGCTGGCCGAGGCCCCGGCCGCAGCGCCTGCGTCGGTCGCCGAGCCGGTCGCTGAAGTGCCCCCTGCCCCGTCGGCCGAGGTTCCTGTGGCAGCCGCCATGCCTGACCCGCTGGCGGCGCTGCTCGCGCCGCCAGCCAACATCCCGCCGCTGAAGGCGATCGACGAAGCGCGCCTGGCTGCTGCCCTCACGCCGGCTGCAGGCTCGGCAGCGACTTCTGAGGCCCATCCCGCGCCAGCCGACGCGCAGCCCTCGCCCGCCGAACCGCTGCCTTCCTGGGCCCGCGAACGCACACCACGTCAGCCAACCAACAGCCACGCAGCCTCATCCGCCGCCGAGCGTGCCGGCCGGCCCACACCGCCGCAAACGGTCAAGCCCGCCGAGTCGGCTCCGACCGGTGGTGGTCTGCGCGGCATCTGGCGACGCCTGTTCGGCGGTGCCGGCGCCACGTCGTCGATCCTCGGCGGCGCTGCAGAGGCTGCGCCGGCCGCTCCCCGCGCTGCGGCGCCGGCAGTCGCTGAAACCGCGGTGGCCGCCAGCCCAGTGCCGCAGACCGCACCCCTTGCACCGACGACCGAAGCCACGACCGCCCTGAAGGCTGCCGAACTGCCGCCAGCCCGCGTACAGGAAGACGCGGCCGCAGACGTGTCGTCTGCTGCGGCACCGGCCATCGACACACCGGCGGCAAACGAGTCGATCCTTGCGCCACAGGCAGCCGAGGCACCCACGCAGTCCGACGAGCAGGCCGAGGTCACGTCGGCCGTGCCGGGCGACGACGCGCCTCAGGCCCCCGAGCAGACCCGTTCGGAGACCGCGCATGACGAGTCGCAGCCGCCAGCCTCGGCCGAGTCGACCGCTCCTGCCGACGCTGCGATCGAGCCGCTGTCGGCCACCGTGGCCGCCGAGCTGACTGGAGCGGACGACGCCGAAGAGGTGGTTCCGCTGTCTGAGACGACGGCCGAGTCGCCCACCGAGGCCGCCAGCGTGACCGAGGAACTGATGGCCGACATCGAGCCGTCGACCCACGAGACCGAGTCCGCCGACGACGAGGCCGCCACGGCCGAAGCCGCAGTGGCTGTACCCGCGGCGCCAGCGACATCAACGGCGGAAACGCTCGCCCTGCCGTCCGTGCCCGAGGCCACCGGGATCTTCGACCCCGAGGCCTGCCTGATCGGTCCGTTGCGCGAGGCCTATCTCGTGGCAGCCAAGTGGCAGGTGCCGACGCAGTTCGAGTGCCCGCTGGGCGCCGTGGTTGTCGACGCCGAACGCAACGAGGCGCACTTTCCCTTCGGGATCGACGCGATGCTCGCGCAGGCCCTGCAGCCGCTCGATCGGCGCAGCAAGGTGCACACACTGTCGGCCGGCGAGTTCGCTCGCTTCAAGGAGTCCGCCAGCGCACGTGAGATGACCCGTGTGCGTCTGGACAACCTGCTGTGGCGCGTGGGCATCGCCTGCGGCCAGGGACGCCTGCCGGTGCGCGTGGAACGCACGCGCCCGGTCTACCTGGCGCAATGGCCGAACCTCACCCGCGTGCTGCCGATTCCGCAAGCACCGCGTATCGCCGCCTTGTGGGCGCTGCGTGGCGCCGCGGTCGACGAAACGGTTTCGATGCTGTCGATCAAGGCGCGCGAAGTCGTGGACTTCTATAACGGGGCCTGGGCGCTGAACCTCATCACCGAGGACGGCGGTCACGTCAAACGCGCCCAACGCAAGAACGCCCGCAACCGCGGCATGCTCACCCGCCTCATCGGCTGGCTGCGCCGCTGATCGTCGCCCGCCCGCTGCACACGCCCCATGGCTGCCATCGACCACAAGATCATCTTCACAGGCCCCGTCGGAGCCGGCAAGACCACGGCCATCGAGTCCATCAGCGACATCGAGATGGTCCGCACGGATGCCCGCGCAACGGACATGACGACACGTCGCAAACCCGCGACCACCGTCGCCATGGACTACGGCCTGATCCGCCTGAACGAACGCGAAAAGGTCCACCTGTACGGCACGCCCGGCCAGGAGCGCTTCGACTTCATGTGGAGCATCCTGACCAAAGGCGGCATCGGCCTGGTGCTGCTGCTGGACAACACGCGGCCCGCGCCCTTCGAGGACCTGCGTTTCTACGTCACGGCCTTCCGCGAGTTCATCGAGCAGACGCGCCTGGTCGTGGGCGTCACGCAGATGGATCTCCAGCCGGTGCCGGTGCTCGAGGAGTACGGCCGCCGCCTGCGCGAACTCGATCTGCTCGCGCCGGTCTTCGAGGTCGACGCGCGCAAGCGTGAAGACGTCTCGATGCTGATCCAGTGCCTGCTGCTGTCGATCGACCCCACGCTCTGAGGCGACGCTTACCCCTTCCCGGACCTTCCATGGACCAGTACACACTCAACGGCGAATTCTTCCTGCATCCGACGCCGGCCGGTGCCTATCACGCCGTCAGCCGGTCGACGACCGATGCCGCACGCCAGTTCATCCGCCGCCTGCTGCGCTCGCGCGAGACACCACGGCTGACGCCTGAGTTAATGAGCAGCTGGCTCGGGCTCGACGAGCAGCAGGCCCTGCAGTTCGTCTACCGCCTGCAGAACAGCGGCCTGGTGCAAGGCCTGCCGGTGCAGGTCGAGGCGCCGCCGGAACGCGTGGAGGCTCTGCTGCCACCGCTGCTGACGCAGATGTCCGACAGCGGGCACGCCGTGCTGGCCGACAAGCGCGGCCTCTACATCGGCAAAGCCGGTTTCACGCACGAGGCGGCCGAGGAACTCGCGGCGCTGGGCGCCGATCTGGCTGGCGTGCACGAACGCCACGCCCGCCTGCTGCACGGCAACCTGGGTCTGCGCAGCGACGGCTGGGGCATGGTCGGTGCCTCGGGCTACAGCGAACTCGGCTTCTGGCCGCTGCACTTCGGCGACGACTACTTCATCCTGGCCGTCGGCGGCGCGCCGCGCTTCAACCAGGAAGCTTTCACCACCTTGCTGTGGATCCTGGGCGTTCGCTACAGCTCGCAGAGCTGAGCCGCACACCGCATCCGCATCTCACCTGTTTCTTCACGTTCACCACTGATCTTCGAAAGGTATCCGTCATGCGCGCCGAACTGCTCAATTCCATCCTCGGGGAACTCAACGGCTCGACCACGGACATCGAGGCCTCGGCCGTGCTGTCGAACGACGGCCTGATGATGGCCTCCATGCTGCCGGCCAGCATGGACGAGGACCGCGTCGGTGCGATGAGTGCCGCCATGCTGTCCCTGGGCGACCGCACGGCCCGCGAACTGGCGCGCGGCGACCTCGAACAGGTGCTGATCAAGGGCCACAAGGGCTACGTGCTGTTGACGCACGCCGGCAACGACGCCGTGCTGACCGTGCTGTGCAAGCCGAACGCGCGCCTCGGCCTGATCTTCCTGGACGTCAAGCGCGCCGCCGAGGGCATCAGCAAGGTCCTGTGATCCGTCCGTCTCGGACAGCCGCCATCCCCTGAAGTCCGCCGACATGCGCGAATTCACCCTCCACCACCACGACGGTGCGGTCCGCCAGGTTGTCGCGAACGATCTGGAAGTGCCCTATCCCGAGGGCAAGCTCATCGTCTCGCGCACCGATCCGTCCGGCATCATCACCCACGCCAATCCGGCGTTTGTCGAGTTGTCCGGTTACGAGCGTGAGGAGCTGATCGGGCAGCCGCACCACATCCTGCGCCATCCCGACATGCCTGCCGCGGCATTTGCCGACCTGTGGCAGACGATCGGCCGCGGTGACGCCTGGCACGGCTACGTCAAGAACCTCCGCAAGGACGGTTCGCACTACTGGGTCTACGCGACCGTGATCGCCAACATCCGAAACGGCCAGGTCGTGGGCTACACGTCCGTGCGCCGCAAACCGTCGCCCACCCGCGTGGCCGAATGCGTCGAGCTCTACCGCCGCATGCGCGCCGAGGAGGTCACGGCATGACGGCCCAACTCACGGTCAGCCCTGACTTCTCGCCCGAGCACATCGCTGGCTGGTATGTCTTCAACACCTGGCTGCAGCGCACGCTGGGCCAGCGCTGCCACCTGGAGCTCTACGACGATTTTGCGAGCCAGCGCGCGGCCATCCAGGCCGGTCGCGTCGACCTCATCTTCGCCAACCCGTTCGACGCCGCGATGCTGGTGCGCGAAAAGGGCTTTGCGCCCATCGCCGCGCCGAAGGGATCCTCGGACGAGGTGCTGGTGGCCGTATCGGCCACCGCGTCGACACAACGCATCGAAGACCTGCGGCCTGGCCTGCGCGTGGCGCAGACACAGGATCCCGACGTCAACCTGATGGGCATGATCATGCTCGAGCCGGCGGACATCGGTCCGAAGGACGTGCAGGTCGTGCACGCGAGCAGCTACGTGCTGGTCGCCAAGAACCTGGTGCTGGGACGCGCCGATGTGGGCTTCTTCCTGAAGCAGGCCTATGACGACCTGAGCCCCACCACCCGCGCCGGTCTGCGTCCGCTGGTGACCAGCCAGATCAGCGTCGTGCGCCACGTGCTGCTGGGCGGGCCAGGCTTCGCGGAACACGCGAACGCGCTGCGCGAAGCCTTGCTGGGCATGCACGACAGCCCTGATGGCCGCCGCGTGCTCGAGGCCCTGGGCCTGACGGGCTGGGAAGGCCAGGACGTCGAGGACACCGAATTCATGATCGACCTGATGGACGCGCTGATGCGCTGACCGACAGGAAACACGCGACATTCCCATGAGCCCTTCGCACCGTTCCTTCTCCGCCGTTGCCCTGGCAGCGGCCTTGTTGTTCGTGCCGCCGCTGTCCGGGGCCAACCCCTCGGGAAAGGCCGCGGCACCGACGCAGATCGTCACCAAGGACAACGACAACCTCTGGAACCTGGGCGCGCCCTACGACAACTATCCGCGCTACACCCGTCAGCAGTGGATGGTGGCGACGCTGCGCCGCAACCCGGATGCCTTCGTGCTGGGCAACATGCACCGCCTGCGCACGCAGGTGCCGCTGATCCTGCCGACGCCGCAGGAGATCGCGGCTGAAGATCTGGTGGCCGCCGAGGCGCTGATCACACGTCACTACAGCACCCAGAGCAGCAACCAGCCCGCGCCGGCACTGCCGCCGCTGGCCCAGGCGCCGGGCGCCACGCCGTCTGCACCGGCTGCCGCGGCACCCGCTGCGCCACCCGTGGCCACACCCGTGGCACCGCCTGCCGCACCGCCTGCAGCCGTGGCGCCGCCGGTCGTGACGCCGCCTGCAGTCACGCCGCCGGCACCGGCACCGGCGCCGGTCGCCGCGGCCCCTGCGCCGGTGGCGGCCGTGCCCGCGCTGCCCGCGGCCTCGGCCTCACTGCCCAGCGCCTCCGCACCGGCCGTATCGGAGACACCTGCTCCCGCGCCATCAACGGTCTCGCCCACGCCGCCCGCGGCGGCACCGGAGCCGGCCGCACCGGCCGCGCGTGTGGCGCCTGGCCAGCCCTCCGGCCCCGGTGCCTGGCTGTGGTGGATCCCTTTGCTGGGCGGCGGCCTGATTGCCGGATTCGGCCTGTTTGCCTTCTGGCGGTCACGCGAGACCGGCCAGGACTTCTCGGAAACGATCAGCAGCCTGTTCCAGGACACGATCCAGCTGGTGCGCAAGTCCACGCCGAAGGTGATCACGGTCTCGACCGCGGGTGCCGACGTGGCCCGCTCCGTCGAACGCCTGGCCTCCACCTCGGCCCTGGTGCGCAGCGGTGAGGCCACGCCCGCCGCGAGCGGCAAGCGCGGTGCGAACCGGGCCGACATCGAACTGAAAATCGACATGGCGCGCGCGCAGATCGAACTGGGCCGCAAGGACGTGGCATTGCGCATCCTGCAAACGGTGCTGCGTGACGGCGATGCAGCCGCACGCCAGGTGGCACAGGACCTGATGGGGCCCGCGGCCGACCCCAGCGCGGCCTGACACCCGCGCCGCCGGGCGCCTGAAGCGTCACCACAGGGGCATCGGCGCCAAGCCGATGCCCCTTTGTCTTTCCTGCACACCGCGCGCGCGGTGACCTGAACTGCCCACTTCCGCCTTGCCCCTGCTTCGGCAGGAATCCTGGGACGGGGTCGATAGGGTCAAGCGGAACCGCGCACGATCGACACGCCGGACAGCTCTGTGTCGCGCCCGATCGCCGCGCGCGGAAACCCGGCGCGGCAACGGCCCCGAACTTTCGCGGCGCCACCTTGGCGTCGACAAGCCGCAGGTCGGGTGGTGCGCGCGGGAAACCCACGGCGAGCCGTACACGCTTGCGCCCGTCGCCTGCCGACAAGAAAAAGGCCGCCTCACGGGCGGCCTTTTTGTCACGCGCAGCCGGCGGGCCTGGCCCGCCGCTGCGCACCATCACTTGCCCAAGCGGCCGGGGTGCCAGTAGAGGAACTTCGAGTAGATGTCGACGTCCTTGGTCTCGCGCACGAACAGCATGCCGATGACCAGTGTGAGGCCGGCGATGACCACCGGGTACCACAGGCCGTGGTAGATGTCGCCGTTGCCCGCGGCCATGGCGAAGGCGATGGTGGGCATCAGGCCGCCGAACCAGCCATTGCCGATGTGGTACGGGATGCTCAGCGAGGTGTAGCGGATGCGCGTGGGGAACATCTCGACCAGCGCGGCCGCGATCGGCCCGTAGACCATCGTCACGAAGATCACCAGCACCAGCAGGATCACGACGATCGCCGGCTTGTTCATCTTGGCGGGATCGGCCGCCTTCGGATAACCCGCTTCCACCAGCGCGGCGGCCACCTTCTGGCGGAACTCCGTGATGGCCACCGTCGTGGCCGGCTCGAACCGGTCCCCTTCCGCGGTCAGGCGCCCGTTCGGCGCGGGGATCTCGACTTTGCCCACCATCACCACGGCCGGACTGCCGGACGGCAGCGCGACATTGGCATAACTCGCCGCGTTCACGGCCAGCGTGCGCTTGGCGATGTCGCAGGCGGACGTGAAGTCGATTTCGCGGGCGATCGGGCTGCCTTGGAACGAACAGGTCATCGGATCGGCCTTCACGACCACCTGTGAATTGGCCAGCGCACGCGCCAGGTCGGGGTTCGCCGCTTCGGTCAGGGCCTTGAACAGCGGGAAGTAGGTCAGGCAGGCCAGCAACAGGCCGGCCATGATCACCGGCTTGCGGCCCACGCGGTCGGACAGGATGCCGAAGACCACGTAGAACGGCGTGCCCAGCAGCAGCGCCAGGCCCAGCAGGATGTTGGCTGTGGAGCCGTCGACCTTCAGGACGCTGGTCAGGAAGAACATCGTGTAGAACTGGCCCGTGTACCAGATGACCGCCTGGCCGGCGACCAGGCCGAACAGGGCCAGGATCAGGATGCGCAGATTCTTGGGCTGGCCGAAGCACTCCGCCAGCGGTGCCTTGGAGACCTTGCCCTCTTCCTGCATCTTCAGGAAGGCCGGCGATTCGGCCATGCTCATGCGGATCCACACGCTCACGGCCAGCAGCACGATGGACACCAGGAACGGCAGGCGCCAGCCCCAATCGGCAAAGGCCTCTTCGCCCAGCGCCGTGCGCACGCCCAGGATGACCATCAGCGACAGCAGCAGGCCCAGCGTCGCGGTCGTCTGGATCCAGGCCGTGTACCGTCCGCGATGACCCTGGGGCGCGTGTTCGGCCACGTAGATCGCCGCGCCACCGTACTCACCGCCCAGTGCCAGACCCTGGGCCAGCCGCAGCACGATCAGCAGCATCGGCGCCACCAGGCCCACCGACGCATAGTTGGGAAGCACGCCCACCAGGAAGGTCGCACTGCCCATGATCAGGATCGTGATCAGGAAGGTGTGCTTGCGGCCGATCATGTCGCCCAGGCGGCCGAAGATCACCGCACCCAACGGGCGCACGATGAAGCCCGCCGCAAACGCCAGCAGCGCGAAGATGAAGGCCGCCGTGGGGTCCAGACCGCCGAAGAACTGCTTGGCCATGATGGTGGCCAACGCGCCGTAGAGATAGAAGTCGTACCACTCGAAGATCGTGCCGACCGACGAGGCCAGGATGACGCGCCGGTCTTCCGGGTCCATGGCGCGAATGTCCTCGCGTGCGGCTGCGGTGGGGCTCGATGACATGGGTTCGTTTCTCCGGAAGAACGGATGTGCGCGAAAGAGGGACGGTGGCAGCGGGTGTGGGCGCTCAGGCGCCCATGAGCAGGCGCGGCGCGTAACGCAGCGCCTCGGGCAGCTTGGCGGCTTCGGTCAGGGCCCGGCCCACGATCTGGTCGGCGCCGACGCGGCCGAAGGCCAGCACCAGCGCGCCGTGCGTCAGCTGCATGAGCCCGACCAGGTCTTCCGTCGGCCCGTGCAGTTTCCAGTCATGTGACAGCGCCCGGTCCCAGGCGCGCCCGTACTGCTCGCGCACGTCGACGGAGGCCCGATTGCCCGCCAGCGCACGCATCGCGTCGTTGCGGACCTCGTCCATCGCCTCGCGGTGTGCGGTCGACAGTTCGCCGACCAGCGCCCGCATGGTGGCGCCGAAGATCGCGGTGGGCTCGGCGGCAAACGGTGCCACGGGCGCCGCCGCAGGCGTCGCCACCGGCACCGGCACCTGCACGGGCACGGGGCCAGGTACGGGCTGCGCGAGCACCGCGACCGGCACCGACAGCGACGGCGGGACGTAGCCCGGCTGGTTCCATGACAGCGGCGCGGCCAGAGGTGCTGCCACGGGTGCCACCGGCGGCATCAGCGGCGCAGCAGCCGGCTGCGGACGCATGGCCTGCATCATCGGCCAGGGATCCAGCGGCAGGGAGTCCTCCGGCGCACGCAGCGCCTTGAAGAAGTCGGCGTACAGGCGCTTGCGCGTGCCGGCATCGAACAAATGCCGCTGCGCCAGAGCATCGACGCATTCGATGATGTCGCTGACGCTGTCCCCCCGCAGGCTGGTCTGCAAGGACCACAGTTCCTGCAGCAGGGTGTCCTCCTCGAGCAGACTCGACAGCACCGCTACCGCGGCGCGCCGACGCAAGGACTGGTTCTCTTTCGCCATCAACTTGACCTCATCACGGGCAGGCAAGCGCAAACGACGGGCTGCCGTGTCTGGCTGCCACCCGCTCCGCCACCCTCAATTGGGAGAGGCCGGACGTTCGCACGTATCGCCCCAATGTGGGATCCTGGGCACGGGGGGAAACCAACCCACGTTCTGGGGGGTGACCCCGCCGAGCCGGTCTGACGGGCTCGGCGCACGGCGTGCCGGCGCGGTTGCTGGCGGCACTCGACAGGGCTCTCGCCGCGGCGTAAGTTCCATGCATGGACCGTCCGTACAGAACCCATGGAGCCTGACGATGAATGCACCCGAATCCGTGCTGCGCGTAGATCCGCTCGATGCGGAGACCCATTCGGTGACCAATGTCTCGCGTGAACTGCAGGACTTCAACGCCTTCAGCAGCGATGCCGCGCTGTGTGAGGCCGTCTCGCGCGAAGGCGCGGGCTGGGCTGTGGGCTCACTGACGGACTTCGGCGCCATGACCGGCTCGGCCGCGCACCTGGAACTGGGCGTGCAGGCCAATCGCCAGCCGCCCGAACTGGACACGCACGACCGCTTCGGCCACCGCATCGATGCGGTGCGATTTCATCCGGCCTACCACGCGCTGATGCGCAGTTCGATCGAACACGGCCTGCACGCCAGTCCGTGGTCGGACCCGCGACCCGGCGCGCATGTGGCGCGTGCCGCCCGGGTCTATCTGCAATCGCAGGCCGAAGCCGGCCACATCTGCCCGATCACGATGACCTTCGCGGCCGTGCCGGCCCTGCGCGCCACGCCGGGCCTGGCCGCCTGGTGGGAGCCGCGCATCACGGCGTCGCACTACGACCCGCGCAACGTGCCGGCGCACGAAAAATCGGGCCTGACCATCGGCATGGCGATGACCGAAAAGCAGGGCGGCTCGGACGTGCGGGCCAACACCACGCAGGCGCACCCGACCGGCGTGCGCGGCCCGGGCGAGGCCTACGAGCTCGTCGGCCACAAGTTCTTCGTCTCCGCGCCGATGTGCGACGCCTTCCTGACGCTGGCGCAGACACCCGCCGGTCTGGGATGCTTCCTGATGCCGCGCTGGCGGCCCGACGGCAGCAAGAACGCGATGCAGGTCATCCGCCTGAAGCGCAAGATGGGCAACGTCTCCAACGCGTCCAGCGAAACCGAGTTGCGCGGCGCGCTGGCCTGGCTGGTCGGCGACGAAGGCCGCGGCGTGCGCACCATCATCGACATGGTCGCGATGACACGCTTCGACTGCATGGTCGGCTCCACCGCCGGGCAACGCGCCGCAGTGGCCCAGGCACTGCACCACTGCAGCATCCGCTCGGCCTTTGGCCGGGTGCTGAACCAGCAGCCGCTGATGCAGAACGTGCTGGCCGATCTGGTGCTGGAGCATGAAGGTTCATTGGCCCTGACGATGCGGCTGGCGCGTGCGCTCGATCACCGCGACACACCGCACGAGGACCGGCTGGTGCGCCTGCTGACAGCCGTGGGCAAGTACTGGATCTGCAAGCGCACGCCGCAGCACGCCTACGAGGCCATGGAGTGCATCGGCGGCAGCGGCGTGATGGAAGACAGCCCGATGCCGCGGCTGTTCCGCGAGTCACCCGTCAATGCGATCTGGGAAGGCAGCGGCAACGTGCAGTGCCTGGACGTGCTGCGGGCCATGCAGAAGACACCAGACGTCGTGGACGCGTTTTTTGCCGAACTCGGCGCGGCGCGCAGCGGCGATGCGCGGCTCGACCGCTGGGTCAGCGATCTGAAGGCATCCTTCGCCGACACGGCTGACGTCGAATACCGCGCGCGGCACCTGGTCGACCAGATGGCGCTGGCCATCCAGGCTGCGGTGCTGGTGCAGCACGCACCAGCGGCGGTGGCCGATGCGTTCTGCGCCGCGCGGCTGACGGGAATGGGGCATCGCCAGTACGGCAGCCTGCCGCGCGGCGTGGATTGCGCGGCCTTGATCGCACGTGCGACGCCGCGCGCCTGAGCGCATGTGCACCCGGCCGTCGAACGCGCTGCTGCGGGCCGGAACGAATCACTGGCGCTGAGCCCGCCAGCGGCCATCGCTTCAGCGTGCTCGGCCGGACACCGTCGGCGCAGCCAGACGGGCGCGCCAGCGGACGCCCAGCAGCGCTCCCACCGCCACCTGCCCCAGCGTGGCCAGCCCCATGGCCAGGTGCGTCTGCGAGGCCACCAGGCTGGCCGCCAGCATGGCCAGGCCACACAACGCGAGCGCCAGCCAGCCACCGGCGGCAGCCGTCGACGGAGCGGCGATCCACGCAGCGACTTTGCGCGACAAGCCGATGCTCAGCACGACCAGGCACAAGGCCCCGGCCCCGTAAGCCAGGGGAGACCACGGCGGTGGCAACAGGATCTTGGTCACATGAATCAGGCCGTAATGCATCGGAACGACCAGATAGGCCGCAGGCCCGCGCAGGGCCAGGTGGCGAACGAGCTGCGGCCAGCGCGCCGCGGCGAACGAACAGAGCATGGCCGCGAACAGCACGCTGCCCAGCGAAAGGACCAGGAACGGGGCGTTCATCACGCCCCAGCGGAAGAAGGACTTGCCCATCGCCGTGAGCCCCGCCGTCGCCACCAGCAAGGCCACGCTGGCCGCAGCCATCCAGGCACGACGCCGTCGGCCCGCGTCGTCAGACACCTGCCCCGGGAGGTCGCTCGGGAACAGGCCTGCGCGCGCCAAGGCATAGCCCAGCAGCGGAAACACCATCCACGGCGCCAGCGGGTAGCCGACGTTGGGCTGGCCGAGGGCGCCGAAGATGAACGAGCCCCACGGCGAGCGCTGCAGCTCGGGCGGCAGCAGCGGCCCCACACCCAGGCGCATGACCAGCAGCATGGCCGCCAGCACGCAGGCCAGGCGCACGGGCTGCCGTTGGCGGTCGACCACGGTGACCACCACCATCGCCAGGGCGATGAAGCCGAAGAAGTCCAGGCCCGGCTGCTGCGAGCGCGCCAGGATCGCCAGCTGGTCGGCGACCAGCAACAGCGCCACTTTCCAGGCCAGCGAGGTCCAGTCGCCCGGCGACGCACGACCGCCACCGGCCAGACCGATGGCCGAACCCGTGGCCAGAAAGAACAGCACCGGTGCCAGGCTGCCGGTGAAGACCAGCAGGCCGGACACGCCATGGCCCGTCGCTGCCGCGTCCAACCACGCGAAGCCCGCGTGGTTGAGCACCATCAGGACGGCCGCGAGGCCACGAAAGACGTCGAGCGCCAAGGAGCCCGCGTAGGCGCGGCTCGCGGCAGGGGCTGGAATCACGGCGCAGTTTTCCTCAGAGCAGCGGCCGACCGCACGGCGCGGCATGGCAGAACCGGGCGCTGCCCGGGCTCCGCGCGCCGATCAGGGCCGGCCGATCAGCGATTTGACGCCTTGCTTCAGGTTGCGTACGCCGTCCTTGACGCCTCGCAGCGCCGCTTCGGCCGGCATGGCCACAGCGCCCTTGACCCATTCGGTCGGGCGCGCGCGGAAGACCGTCGAATGCTTGCTGCCATCCCAGCCGGCCGGCGCTTCCTTGGTGTAGTAGTACACCGCAAACGAGCGCCGCATATTGTCTGGCGGGCAGGTCACCGGCAGCACGCCGTGCCAGCTGGTGGTGCCGGTTTCAAAACCGCAGGCTCGATTGAATTGCGGGGCAAAATATCCGCAGCGGTTCTTGACTTCCTTGTCCCAGATATCCAGATACCCGCCGTACTCTTCTTTCCAATCCTTGTTGAAATAGATGAGGATATTGACGCGGCGGTGCCATTCCTTTTCAGGAATGAAATTGAAATCGACGTGAACGTCGAGGTGCCCGCCGGTATTCGTCTCGTGGATGCCGCCGCCTTCGAGCTCGGGGTCGGCGAGCAGCTTGTCGATGCCCATCATCGCGCCGACCTTCTCCACGAAGGGCTGCGATGCCAGCAGATGGTGCAGTTCGAGGATGGGTTTCGGAAACTTCCGCGAGTCCGTGATCTGGATCTTGCGCTTCTCGTTCACCGCATGGAACTCGCGGCCCAGGTTCTTGGCTTCCTGGTACGACGGAAACGCGTCGTAGACCTCTTCCGCGAATGCCGGGGCAAGAAAATCGTCGATGCAAAAATGAGGAAACGGTTCCCGATTGACGTTTTCGTGCGTCAACTTCTCCGCATGAATCAAATCCTGCATCACCATGAAAATCCCCCAAACATACTCGTAGTCATCCTAATCAACTCAATGTAACACAGGCCACCGGGGGCCAAGCCACCCCTATCCCCCCGAGGTGGGGCGCCGGAGCCGAGCAAGCGTCGTGGGAGGCAGGCCGCTCAGTCTGAAACGCGCCGCAGCGACTCGTACAGGCAGATCGCCGCGGCGGCAGCCACGTTGAGCGATTCCTCGCCGCCAGGCTGCGGTATGCGCACCACCAGGCTGCAGCGCGCCATGAGCGCCGGGTCTACGCCCTGCCCTTCGTGGCCCAGCACCCAGGCGCCGTGGCGCGGGAGATCGGCGCGGTGCAGGTCCACGCTCGCGTGCGAGCTGGTAGCAATGAAGGGCATGTGCAGGCCGTCCAGAAAGGACACGTCCTTGCCTTCGAACAGTGTCAATGCCCACTGCGCGCCCATGCCCGCGCGCAGCACCTTGGGCGACCACAGGCCGGCCGTACCGCGCAAGGCGATGACCTGGCGCACGCCGAGCGCCGAGGCGCTGCGCAGGATGCTGCCCACGTTGCCGGCATCCTGCAGGCGGTCAAGGATCAGCGTGGCGGCCTCGGGCAGCAGCGGCGGGGCCGCCGGCACCTCGCACAGCCAGCCCATGCCGGCACTCGAGGGCAGCTGGCTCAGTGACTCGAACAGGCGGTCCGGCAGCACCACCACGTCATCCGCCAAGGTCGCCAGGCCTTGCGCCGGCGTGCGCCAGGCCGAATCGCTGAACATTGCCGTGGCGGCACGCCGTCCGCGCGCCCGCAGTGCGCTGCCCAGGTGTTCGCCCTCCAGCCAGCACTGGCCGAGCTTGCGGTAGGCCCCCGGATCCTGCTGCAGCTTGCGCACGCGTTGCACCAGCGCGTTGTCGCGCGATTCGATGCGGCGCGGTTCGCGGCTCATCGCGACGCGCCTTCGCACCGCGCGCCGCGGTGCCCGCAACTGGAGCGACGCCACGCACTCATCGCGCCTGCTCCAGGGCCTCACGCACCGGCGCAAAGCTGCGGCGGTGCGCCGGGCAGGCGCCGTGCGCGCGCAGGGCCTCCAGGTGCTCGCGTGTCGGGTAACCCTTGTGCTGCGCGAAGCCGTATTGCGGATGGGCTTCGTGCAGCGCCAGACACAGGCGGTCGCGCCGCACCTTGGCCAGGATCGATGCCGCGGAGATGCTGGCCACCAGGGCATCGCCCCGGACGATGGCCTCGGCGGGCACGGGCAGCACCGGAATGCGGTTGCCGTCGACCAGCACCTTGCTCGGCTTCAGGCGCAGGCCTTGCACCGCGCGGCGCATGGCCAGCATCGTGGCCTGCAGGATGTTGAGCCGGTCGATCTCCTCGACCGAGGCCATGGCCACACACTGGCACAAGGCCTTGGCCATGATCTCGTCGTGGAGCGCCTCGCGCCGCGCGGCGGTCAGGACCTTGGAATCCGCCAGCCCGCGGATCGGCCGGATGTCGTCCAGGATGACCGCTGCCGCCACGACGGGGCCGGCCAGCGGCCCGCGGCCGGCCTCGTCCACGCCCGCCACCAGGCCGGGGACATCCCAGGAGAGCCCAAGCTGCTCAGGCGTCGATCGTCTGCGCGAGGGCATCGGTGGCCAGCCGCGCGGTGTCCCGGCGCAGCAGATGGTGGAGTTCGGTGAAGCGCAGCACGAGCCGCTCGCGGCCCGGCGCGTCGTCCAGCCAGGTCAGCGTGGCATCGGCCAGCGCCGACGGCGTGCAGCGTTCCTGGATCAGCTCCGGCACCACAAAATCGCGGCACAGGATGTTGGGCAGCCCGACCCAGGGCTGGTAGGCCATGCGCTTCATCAGCGCCCAGGTCAGGCCATGCATGCGGTAGGCGATGACCATCGGCCGCTTGAACAGCGCCGCCTCCAGCGTGGCCGTGCCGCTGGCGATCAGTGTGGCGTCGCAGGCCGCCAGCGCCGCGTGCGATTGGCCGTCCAGCACCCGCAGCGAGGGCACGGGCTGCGCCGCCAGCAACGGATCGAGCACCGCGCGCACCGCCGGCACGGCCGGCAGCACGAAGCGCAGCGACGGCCGTCGGCGCGCCAGTTCCGCCGCCGCCTGCAGCAGCACCGGGGCGATATACGCAATCTCCGAGCGCCGGCTGCCAGGCAGCACCGCGACCACGCCATCGTCTTCGGCCAACCCCAAGGCGCGACGTGCGGCGGCTCGCGGCGGCTCCATCGGAATGGCATCGGCCAGCGGATGGCCCACGTACGTGGCGGCCACACCGTGCGCCTGCAGCAACTCGGGCTCGAAGGGGAACAGGCACAGCACACGGTCCGCGCTGCGCACGATCTTCTTCACGCGCGAGCCGCGCCAGGCCCAGATCGACGGACACACAAAATGCACCGTGCGGATACCGCCGGCCTTCAGCCGGGCCTCGAGCCCCAGGTTGAAATCCGGCGCATCGACGCCGATGAAGGCCCGCGGCGGATCGGCCAGCAGCCGCGCCGCCAGCTGCTCGCGGATGCCGGAAATCTCGCGGTAGTGCTTCAGCACTTCGACATAACCGCGTACCGCCAGCTTCTCGTGCGGCCACCAGGCCTGTAAGCCGTGTTCGGCCATGCGCGGGCCGCCGATGCCCACGGTCTGCAGATCGGGCCAGCGGGCCTTCATGCCGCCCATCAGCAGGCCGGCGAGCAGGTCGCCAGAAGCCTCTCCGGCCACCATGCCCAGCCGCATCGGCGCGTTCTCCGGGTGGGGGCGCTCAGCGCGCGATGCCGCGCGTGGAGGCTGCCAGGAAGTCCAGCAGCAGCTGAACGTCGGCGTCAGCCTGCGGGTCGTCGGCCACGCTGCCCTTGAGCGCGGTGATCGCCGCCTTGGCCTGGTCCAGCGTCAGGCCGTCGCGGTACAGCAGGCGGTGCATCTGCTTGATCTGCGCGATGCGCTCGCGCGAAAAACCGCGGCGGCGCAGGCCTTCGATGTTGAAGCCGTGCACGGCCAGCGGATGGCCCGCCACCATCATGTAGGGCGGCACGTCCTGCGAGACATGGCTCTGGAAGCCGGTCATCGCATGCGCACCCACGTGGGTGAACTGGTGCACGCCCGTCAGGCCGCCGATGATCACCCAGTCGCCGATATGCACATGGCCGGCCAGCGTCGCGTTGTTGGCCAGCACCGTGCGGTTGCCCACCTGCACGTCGTGCGCGATGTGCACGTAGGCCATCACCCAGTTGTCGCTGCCCACGCGGGTGACGCCGACGTCCTGCGCGGTGCCGCGGTTGAAGGTGCAGAATTCGCGGATGGTGTTGCGGTCGCCGATCTGCAGCGAGGTCGGCTCGCCGCGGTACTTCATGTCCTGCGGCGCGGCGCCCAGCGAGCTGTGCGCGAAGATGCGGTTGTCGCGGCCGATGAAGGTCGGCCCTTCGATCACGCAGTGCGCGCCGACAGTGGTGCCGGCGTCGATGCGCACGCCGGCGCCGATGACCGCATAAGGACCGATCTCGACCGTCGGGTCGAGTTCGGCCGCCGCATCGACGATGGCCGTCGAATGAATCGCACCCATGCTCGTGATCCCTGCCGGGCCCGGCCTCAGGGCAGGCGCCGCGTGGCGCACATCAGCTCGGCTTCGACGGCCAGTTCGCCATCCACCGACGCACGCGCCGCGTACTTGTAGATGCCGGCCTTGGCCCGCAGCAGGTTCACTTCCATCACCAGCTGGTCACCGGGTTCGACCGGACGCTTGAAGCGCGCCCCGTCGATGCCGGCGAAGTAGTAGACGGTCTTTTCGTCCGGCAACTGGCCGGCGGTCTCGAACGACAGGATGGCCGCGGCCTGCGCCAGCGCTTCCAGCATCAACACGCCAGGCATGACCGGCCGGTGCGGGAAGTGGCCGGGAAAGAACGGCTCGTTGATCGTCACGTTCTTGACGGCCTTGATGCGCACGCCCTTTTCGAGCTCGAGCACCCGGTCGACGAGCAGGAAGGGGTAGCGGTGCGGCAGCCGCTTGAGGATCTCGTGGATGTCCAGCTTCGTCGTCATGTGTTCTTCTTCTCCAGGGCTCTGAGTCGGTCGCGCAGGGCGTGAAGCTGCCGCAGCGTCGCCGCATTCTTTTCCCAGGACGCATTGTCGTCGAAGGGGAACACGCCGCTGTACTGGCCCGGCTTGTGGATCGAGCGCGAGATCACTGTGGCGGCCGAGACATGCACGTGATCGACCAGTTCCAGATGGCCCAGGACGATGGCGCCACCGCCGATGGTGCAGTGGCGCCCGATGCGCGCGCTGCCTGCGACGCCCACGCAGCCGGCCATCGCCGTGTGCGCACCGACGTGAACGTTATGGGCGATCTGCACGAGGTTGTCGAGCTTGACGCCGTCCTCGAGCACGGTGTCCTCGAGCGCGCCGCGGTCGATGCAGGTGTTGGCACCGATTTCGACATCGTCGCCGATGTGCACGCCGCCGAGTTGTTCGATCTTGGTCCAGCGCCCGGCTTCGGGCGCAAAGCCGAAGCCGTCCGCGCCGATGACCGCGCCCGAGTGCACGATGCCGCGCGCGCCGATCACGCAGCCCGCGCCCAGCACGGTGCGTGCACGCAAGACCGTGGCCTCGCCGACCTGCGCGCCAGCTTCGACCACGGCATGCATGTCGACGACCGCATGCGCGCCGATCTGCGCACCCGGCCCCACATAGGCCAGCGCGCCCACGTGCGCCGTGGGGTGCACCTGGGCGCCCGCTTCGATCACCGCGCTGCGGTGAATGCCGGGCGCCGGCCGCGGGCGCGTCTGTGCCGCCCACCATTGGGTGAGCCGCGCAAAAGCCAGGTAGGGGTCGGCGCAGATCACGGCCGACGGGCAGCGCGCGGCCGCCTCGCGCATGGCCGGCGCGACGATCACGCAGCCGGCCTGCGTCTGCTCGAGTTGCGCGCCGTAGCGCGGGTTGGCCAGGAAGGAGACCGTCTGCGCATCGGCCGACGCGAGACCGCCGATGCGCGTGATGGCCTGCGCGCCGTTGCCGAGGAGTTCACCGCCGAGCTGTTCGCTCAGCGCCTGCGCGTTGGTCGAGACCACGCGCGACGGGCCTCAGCGGCCGCTGCTCAAGGCCTTGATGACCTTGTCGGTGATGTCCACGCGCGGGCCGGCCATCACGACCGACTGGTCCTGCAGGATCAGGTCGTACTTTTCGGTCTCGAAGATCGACTTGATGACCTTGTTCGCGCGCTCGACAATGCCAGCCAGCTCTTCGTTCTTGCGCTGGTTCAGGTCTTCCTGGAACTCGCGGCGCCTGCGCTGCAGATCACGGTCCTGTTCAAGCAGCTCGCGCTGGCGCCGCGTGCGCTCGGCCTCGGACAGGGTGGGCCCGTCCTTGTCGAGCTTGTCGGCCGCGGCCTTGAGCTTGGCGGTCTGGTCGTTCAGGTCCTTCTCGCGGCGGCCGAATTCGGCCTCGAGCTTGGTCTGCGCCACCTTGGCGGGCGCGGCATCCCGCAGGACACGCTCGCTGTTGACGTAGCCGATCTTGAGTTCCTGGGCGGAAGCCGGCAGGGTGACCGCAGCGGCCAGGGTCACAGCGGCCATTGCGGCCTTGAGCGAAGCATTCATCAAAAAGCGGTCCCGATCTGAAACTGGAACTTCTGGATTCTATCGGTCGCCTGCGCCCGGATCGGCGAACCCCAGCTGAGCTTCAGGGGGCCCATGGGGGAGATCCAGCTCAGGCCCAGACCGGACGAAATACGCAGGCTGTCGCCGCGGATCTTTTCGTCCTCGCGCCAGACGTTGCCGGCGTCCGCAAACGCGAAGATGCGCAAGGATTTGTCGTTGCCGGTGCCCGGCACCGGGAAGTAGACCTCGGCGTTGAGGTTGAGCTTCTTGGCGCCGCCGATAAACGCAC
Organism: Pseudomonadota bacterium; assembly: GCA_963205115.1. Classification (GTDB taxonomy): domain Bacteria; phylum Pseudomonadota; class Gammaproteobacteria; order Burkholderiales; family Burkholderiaceae_C; genus Rubrivivax. Next base: position 129,429 of record CAUJHV010000005.1, read on the forward strand.
CGGTGGGGTCGATGACACCCAGCGAGCCTTGTTCGAACGCGCGCACGGAACCCAGACCACCGCCGTAGAAATTCTTGAACAGCGGATACGGCTTGCCGCCGTAGCCTTTGCCGAGGCCCACTTCGCCGTTGAGCATCAACGACATCTTCAGCGGCAGCGCCCAATATTGCTGCCACTGCAGGTTCGTGCGCAGGTAGCGCAGGTCGCCGGCCACGCTCCACTCGACGTTCACACGCTGGTAGCGGCCGCGCGTGGGCGTGAGCACGTTGTCCCGCTCGTCGCGCTGCCAGCCCAGCGTCAGCGGCAGCGCATTGCTGGTGGGGCCGAACTGTTCGCGGTAGATGAAGTAGCTGTTCGGAATCGCGGTGTCGGCCTTGATCTCGGTGCGCTCCAGACCGACGCCGAAGAACACCGTGTCGCTCTCCGAGAAGGGCACGCCGAAGCGCAGCGACGCGCCCGGCGTGACCAGCTGGTACTGGTTGCCCAGGCTGTTGTACGGGCGGCTCGTGCGGTAGTAGAGGTCGATGGCCCGCGAGATGCCATCGACCGTGAAGTACGGATCGACCGTCGTGAGCTGCAGCGAGCGGTTGTTCTTGCTGGTGTTGAGTTCGAGGCCCAGGTAGTTGCCTGAACCGAAGACGTTGTCCTGCTTGATGGACGCGGTGAACGACAGCTTGTCGGCGCTGGAGTAGCCCGCACCGACCATCAGGTTGCCGGTGGCGCGCTCTTCCACGGTGACGATCAGGTCCACCTGGTCCGGCTGGCCGGCGATTTCCTGCGTCTCGACGCCGACATCCTTGAAGTAGCCCAGGCGCTCGACGCGGTCACGCGAGAGCTTGATGCGGTTGGCGTCGTACCACGAGGACTCCAACTGTCGAAATTCGCGGCGGATGACTTCGTCGCGCGTCTTGGTGTTGCCCGCGACCTCGATGCGGCGGACATACACGCGGCGCTGAGGCTCGGCCGCCAGCACCACGACGACCTGTCCCGTCGCGCGGTCGACTTCGGGCCGGGACTCCACACGGGCGAAGGCGTAGCCGAAGGTGCCGAAGCGGTCGGTGAAGGCCTTGGTGGTGGCGATGACGTCCTCGCCGCGGTAGGGCTGGCCGGGGCGGATGCGCACCAGCGACTTGAACTCGTCCTCGCGGCCCAGATACTGGCCTTCGAGCTTCACGCCGGTGACCGTATAGGGCTGGCCCTCGTTCACCGAAATCGTGATGGAGATGTCCTGCTTGTCCGGCGAGATCGTGACCTGCGTGGACTCGATCTGGAATTCCAGATAGCCGCGGTTCAGGTAGTAGGCGCGGATGGTCTCGAGGTCGGCATTGAGCTTGACGCGCGAATAGCGGTCGGACTTGGTGTACCAGGTCATCCAGCCGCCGACCGTCAGGTCCATCAGGCCCAGCAGCGTCGACTCGGAGAAGACCTTCGCACCAACGATGCGGATGTCCTTGATCTTGGCCGCGTCGCCTTCGCTCATCGTGAAGGTGACGTTCACGCGGTTGCGCTCCAGCGGCGTGATCGTCGTGACGACCTCGGCGCCGTAGAGGCTTCGCGACAGGTACTGCCGCTTGATTTCCTGTTCCGCCTTGTCGACCAGCGCGCGGTCGAAGGGCAGGCCTTCGCCGATGCCCGCGTCCTTCAGCGACTTGACCAGCGTGTCCTTGTCGAATTCCTTCAGCCCCGCAAATTCGACCGCGGCGATGACGGCGCGCTCGTCGACGATGACCACCGCCACCGTGCCGTCGACCTCGATGCGCACGTCCTTGAACAGGCCGGTGGCGAACAGCGCGCGCAGCGCCAGCGCGGCCTTTTCGTCGGTGTAGGTGTCGCCGATGCGAAAGGGCAGCGCAGCGAAGACCGTGCCCGGGTCGGAACGCTGAAGGCCCTCGACACGGATGTCCTTGATGACGAAGGGCTCGACGGCCCACGCGGCCGGGGCCGCCACGAAGGCCGCAATGGCCACGACGGCCGCGGCCGGATGCAGCGGACCTGAAAGTCGAAAAGGAATCATCGGGTTCAGTGCAGGCCCAGGATACGGGCAACGTCGTTGAAGAGGGCAACCGACATCATCACCAGCAGCAGGGCAATGCCCCCACGCTGCAGTCGGTCGAGCCAGCGCTCCGGCACCGGGCGGCCCGTGACCGCCTCGAAGAAATAATACATCAGGTGCCCGCCGTCGAGCATGGGCAGCGGCAGGAGGTTCAGCACCCCCAGACTCACGCTGACGAGCGCGAGAAACGCGAGGTAGTAGGCCAGGCCCTGCTGCACCGATTGGCCCGCATAGTCGGCGATCGTCAGCGGCCCGCTGAGGTTCTTCAGCGAGGCCTGGCCGATGACCATGCGGCCCAGCATCTTGACGGTGAGCACCGACATGTCCACGGTGCGCTGCAGGCCCGTGGCGAGACCGTCGATCGGGCCCTGGCGCACCAGCACCATCTCCGGCGCCTGGCCCACAAAGGCCTCGATGCGGCCGATGGGCGCCGCATCGTTGCCGGAACCTGCCACGACCTTGGGCGTGACGGTCACATCCATGGCCTGACCGGCGCGTTCGATGCGCCACTGCATCGGCACGCCGGCGTTGCCCCGCACGGCCATGCGGATGCGGTCGCGCAGCGTCTGCGCATCCGGCACCGGCACGTCGTCCACACGCAGCACGCGGTCTCCGGCCTTCAGCCCCGCAGCCGCACCGGCACCGCCGCTCTTGACCTCGCCCAGCACCGGTTCGCTGTAGGGCGCACCCAGACCCAGGCGGCGCATCAGCTGCGCATCGACCTCGCGTGTCTGCAAGGCGGCCGTATCGAGCACCACTTCGCGCCGACCGCGCCCTGCGCGGTCGGTCACGGCCAGATGCAGCCGGCGGCTTTCCAGCGCGGCGTCGGTCGCGCGCCAGCGCAGGTCGCTCAGCGACAGCACCGGGCTCCAGTTCATGCCGTCGTCGGACCACTCACGCACCCAGTCGCCCGAACGCATGCCCGCACGCGCAGCCGGCGACTCGGCCACCGGCGCGCTCAGCACCGCCTTGGGCTCCTGCACGCCGACCCACTGCGCCGCACCGTAGAGCAGCACCGCCAGCGCCAGATTGGCCGCGGGCCCGGCGACGACCACCAGCGCGCGCTGCCACAGCGGGCGGCGGTTGAAAGCCCGCTCGAGCTCGTGCGGCGCCACGGGGCCCTCGCGCTCGTCGAGCATGCGCACGTAGCCGCCCAGAGGCAGCGCCGACAGCACGAATTCGGTCTGGTCCTTGCCGAGCTTGCGCGTGAACACCACGCGGCCGAAGCCGATGGAAAACCGCAGCACCTTGACGCCACAGGCCACGGCCACGCGGTAGTGGCCGTATTCGTGGACGACGATGAGCACGCCCAGCGTCAACAGGAAAGCAAGGACAGTGGTGATCATGCGGCGCTCTTCCTGGCCAGTTGACTGGCCATTTCGCGCGCCCGCGCATCGATCTCGAGCAGATCGCCCACATCGCGTGGCGCCGCCTGGCGACCGGCCAGGGCGTCCAGCGTACCGCGGTTGACCTCGTGGATCGCCGTGAAGCGGATATCACCCCTCAGAAAGCCCTCGACGGCCACCTCGTTGGCCGCATTCAGCACGACCGAACTGCCTGGCGGCCCTTCGAGCGCCTGGTAGGCCAGCTGCAGCCCGGGGAAACGCTGCGTGTCCGCGGGTTCGAACGTCAGCCCCGCCAGACGAAGGAAATCGAGCCGCTCGGCGCCGGCCTCGATGCGTTGCGGGAAGGACAGCCCGTAGGCGATCGGCACCTTCATATCGGGCGTGCCCAGCTGCGCCAGCACGGACGCATCGCGGCACACGACCATCGAGTGGATGATGCTCTGCGGATGGATGACGACGCGGATCTGCTGCGGCGTCAGGTCGAACAGCCAGCGCGCCTCGATGACCTCGAGCGCCTTGTTCATCATGGTGGCCGAATCCACCGAGATCTTGCGGCCCATGACCCAGTTCGGGTGCGCACAGGCCTGGTCCGGCGTCACGTCGGCCAGTGACAGCGGATCGCGGGTGCGGAACGGGCCGCCCGAGGCCGTCAGCACGATGTGGTCGATGCGCGAGGCCCACTGCGAGCGGTCTTCGGGCAGGCACTGGAAGATCGCCGAGTGTTCGCTGTCGATGGGCAACAGCGTCGCCCCGCCCTCGCGCACGGCGTCCATGAACAAGGCGCCGCCGACGACCAGCGCTTCCTTGTTGGCCAGCAGCAGCCGCTTGCCGGCGCGCGCCGCGGCCATGCAGGGCTCCAGACCCGCGGCGCCGACGATGGCGGCCATCACGCTGTCGACGTCCGGGTGTGCGGCCACTTCTTCCAGGGCGCGTGCGCCGACGAGCACCTCGGTGCGCACGCCGGCATCCCGCAGCGCATCGCGCAGCGCGGCGGCCTGTGCCTGCTCGGGCACCACCGCAAAACGCGGCCGGAACTGCCGGCATTGCGCGGCGAGTTCGTCCGTGCGACGGAAGGCCGACAGCGCGGTCACCTCGAAGCGGTCCGGGTGCCGGGCGATCACGTCCAGCGTGCTTACGCCGATCGAACCCGTGGACCCCAGGATGGCCACGCGCTGCCGCGGATGATGGGTCGAATGGCTCATCAGGAACTCCACTGGCTCACGGCCATGGCCAAGGGCAGGGTCGGCAGCAAGGCGTCGACACGGTCCAACACGCCGCCGTGGCCCGGCAGCAGGCCGCTCGAATCCTTGGCGCCGACGGCCCGCTTGGCCAGCGATTCGACCAGGTCGCCGACGACGCTCATCGCGGTCAGCCCGGCCAGCAGCAACACGCCCACGACCCAGCCGTAATGGTCACGCAGCACCGAGAAAAGGCTGGGCCCGCGGCCGTCCGCACCCGCCTGCCAGGCGAGCCAGGCGGCGGCCAGCAGCGCCACGCCCAGCATGCCGCTGAAGACACCTTCCCAGCTCTTGCCCGGGCTGATCGACGGGGCCAGCTTGTGCCGCCCGAAGGCGCGGCCACCCGCATAGGCCGAGATGTCGGCCACCCAGACCACGCACAGCACCGAAAGAATGAAGCCCAGGCCGAGCCCACGCGCCGAGGCCAGCGCCAGCCAGGCGGCCCACAGCGCGACGCCGCCCAGCAGCGCCCGCGCCGCGGCGGGCAGCGAAGGCCAGGCCGCAGGACCCGCACGCAGCGCCAGCGCACCGCCAATGATCCACACCGCGCCGGCGATCCACCACACGGCCTGCGGCGCGTGTGTGGTCCAGCCCGACGCCCAGGCAAGCGCACAGGCCAGCGCCAGCACGAGCCCCCCGGCCACGGAAAGCCCGAATGCATAGCCGTTGAGACGACCCCACTCCCAGCCGCCGGCCGCGATCAGCACGAGGGTCAGGACCAGGAAAGGCGCCGGGGCCTGCGCCGCCAGCGCCGGCACGAGCAGCGCCAGCAGGACGACGGCCGTGACGATGCGTGTGCCGAGCATGCGCTCAGGAGTCGACCGCAGCGGCCGCCGGGGACGTTTCCCGGATGCCACCGAAGCGACGGTCCCGCTTCGCAAACGAGGCGATGGCCTCGTCGATCTGCTGCGCGCCGAAATCGGGCCACAGGCAGTCGGTGAAGACCAGTTCGGCGTAGGCGATCTGCCACAGCAGGAAGTTGCTGATCCGCACCTCGCCACCGGTGCGGATGAACAGATCGACTTCGGGCGCATAGGCCAGCGCGGTGTAGCGGTCGAAGGTCTTTTCGTCGACCTGCTCGGGCTTCAGGCCGTCGTTCATCGCGCGGCGGCAGGCCTGCACCATGTCCCAGCGACCGCCGTAGTTGAAGGCCACGGTCAGCGTGATGCGCGAATTGTTCGCGGTGGACGACTCGGCCTGGTCCCAGGCGGCCTTGAGCTTGTCGGGAATGGTCTCGCGGTCGCCGATCACCCGGATGCGCACGCCGGCGTCGGCCAGGCGCTGCAGGTATTTCGCCACGCCCACCAGCACCAGGCTCATCAGGCCCGACACCTCGTCGGCCGGGCGCTTCCAGTTCTCGGACGAGAAGGCGAAGACGGTGAGGTATTCGACGCCGCGTTCGGCGCACAGGTCCACCACGCGCAGCACGGTGTCCATGCCGGCCTTGTGGCCGAAAAACCGCGGCATGAAACGCTTCTTCGCCCAGCGCCCATTGCCATCCATCACGATGGCCATGTGGCGGGGAACGGCGCGATTCGGGTCGTCTGCCATGGGTAGCGCGGCGGGCGGGCGCGAGGTCGTGGCCGTCAAACGGCCAGGACTTCGGCTTCCTTGGCCTGCACGAGACGGTCGATCTCGGCCACCACGCGGTCGGTCAGGCGCTGCACCTCGTCCTGCGCGCGGCGCTCGTCGTCTTCGGAGACGGCCTTGTCCTTCAGCAGCTTCTTCAGGTGTTCGTTGGCATCGCGGCGCAGGTTGCGCACCGCGACCTTGGTGTTCTCGCCCTCGTGGCGCACGACCTTGGTCAGCTCGCGGCGGCGCTCTTCGGTGAGCGCGGGCATCGGCACGCGCAGCAGGTCGCCCTGCGCGGCGGGATTCAGGCCCAGGTCGGATTCGCGGATGGCCTTTTCGATCTTCGCGCCCATGCCCTTTTCCCAGGGCTGCACGCTGATCGTGCGGGCGTCCATCAACGTCACGTTGGCCACCTGGCTGATCGGCACCATCGAGCCGTAGTAATCGACGTGCACCTGGTCCAGGATGCCCGGGTGCGCACGGCCGGTGCGAACCTTCTGCAGGTCGGACTTCAGGGCCTCGATGGACTTGCCCATCTTGGATTCGGCGGTCTTTTTGATTTCTGCGATGGTCATGGCGACGATCCTGTCATGAACTCGAAGCTTAGACGTGCACCAGGGTGCCTTCGTCCTCGCCCATCACCAGGCGCTTGAGCGCACCGGGCTTGACGATCGAGAACACCCGGATGGGCAGGCGCTGGTCGCGGCACAGCGCAAACGCGGTGGCGTCCATCACCTGCAGATTCTTGGCAATCGCCTCGTCGAAGGTGATCGACGAGTAGCGCGTGGCGTGCGGGTCCTTCTTGGGATCGGCGGTGTAGACGCCGTCGACCTTGGTGGCCTTCAGCACGACTTCGGCACCGACCTCGGCGCCACGCAGCGCAGCCGCGGTGTCGGTGGTGAAGAAGGGGTTGCCGGTGCCGGCCGCGAAGACAACGACCTTGCCTTCTTCGAGGTACTGCAGCGCCTTGGGCCGCACGTAGGGCTCGACCACCTGGTCGATGCTGATGGCCGACATGACACGTGCGGTCATGCCTTCCTGGCGCATGGTGTCGGCCAGCGCCAGCGCATTCATCACGGTGGCCAGCATGCCCATGTAGTCGGCGGTGGCGCGGTCCATGCCCACCGAGCCGCCGGCCACGCCGCGGAAGATGTTGCCGCCGCCGATGACCACTGCGACCTCGCAGCCCAGGCTGGTGATCTCGCGCACTTCCTGGACCATGCGGACGATCGTCGCGCGGTTGATGCCGTAGGCGTCGTCGCCCATCAGGGCCTCGCCCGAAAGCTTCAGCAGGATGCGCTTGTAGGCCGGCATGCAGAGGTTCCGTTTGTCGTGAATACCGAAGTGTATGCGGGGCGAACGACCGCCCGCCCCGCGCACGCGCCCGGGGCCCGACCCTGGAGGTCCGGCCCGGGCAGCGTCGCCTTACTGGCCCTTGGCCGCAGCGACCTGCGCCGCCACTTCGGCGGCGAAGTCGTCGGTCTTCTTCTCGATGCCCTCGCCCACGACGTAGAGCGTGAAGCCCAGGGCCGCCGTGCCGGTGCTCTTGAGGTACTGGCCGACCGTCTGCTTGCCGTCGGAGGCCTTCACGAAGACCTGGTCCAGCAGCGAGACTTCCTTCAGGTACTTCTGCACCGAGCCTTCGACCATCTTGGCGACGATTTCAGCCGGCTTGCCGGATTCGGCAGCCTTCTCGGTGGCGATGCGACGCTCCTTGTCGACCAGCGCGGCCGGGACATCGGCAGACGACAGTGCTGCCGGCTTCATCGCGGCGATGTGCATCGCAGCATCCTTGGCGGCCACGTCGCTGCCGGTGTACTCGACGATCACGCCGATGCGCGTGCCGTGCAGGTAGTGCGCCAGCGCGCCGCCGCCGGCATAGCGCTTGAAGCGGCGGATCGACATGTTCTCGCCGATCTTGCCGATCAGGCCCTTGCGCACGTCTTCCACGGTCGGGCCGAAGCCGTCCTGCGCCAGCGGCAAGGCCGACAGCGCGGCGACATCAGCCGGGTTGTTCGCGGCGACCAGCGCGGCGCAGCTCTTGGCAAACGACAGGAAGGAATCGTTCTTCGAGACGAAGTCGGTCTCGCAGTTGATCTCGACGAGCGCGCCGGTGCTGCCGTCGACGAATGCCGAGACCACGCCTTCGGCCGTGATGCGGGCGGCGGCCTTGCCGGCCTTGTTGCCCAGCTTGACACGCAGGATCTCTTCGGCGCGGCCCATGTCGCCGTCGGCCTCGGTCAGTGCCTTCTTGCACTCCATCATCGGCGCGTCGGTCTTGGCGCGCAGCTCGGCCACCATGCTTGCGGTGATTGCAGCCATGTTCTGAAACTCCTTGCAGAAAACAGGTACGGGCGGCGGCGCGACGGGAAGTCACGCAGGCGCCGCCCGCTGGTCGGATGCGGGTGTCGGGCCCGAGGGCCCGACGCGCGATCAGGCGCCTTCGCGAACCTCGACGAACTCGTCGCCTTCGTTGGCGGCAGCCACGACCTCGGTGGTCGCATTGGCCTTGCCTTCGAGCACCGCGTCAGCCACGGCGCGGGCATACAGCGCCACGGCCTTGGCCGAGTCGTCGTTGCCGGGGATCACGTACTGGATGCCGTCGGGCGAGTGGTTCGTGTCGACGACGCCGATGACCGGGATGCCCAGCTTGTTGGCCTCGGCCACGGCAATCTTGTGATAGCCCACGTCGATGATGAAGATGGCGTCGGGCAGCGCGCCCATGTCCTGGATGCCGCCGATGTCCTTCTCGAGCTTGGCCAGCTCGCGGTCGAACATCAGCGCTTCCTTCTTGATCATGCTCTCGGTGCCGGCTTCACGCGTGGCCTGCATGTCCTTGAGCTTCTTCAGCGAACCCTTGACCGTCTTGAAGTTGGTCAGCATGCCGCCGAGCCAGCGCTGGTCGACGAAGGGCATGCCGGCGCGGTGGGCTTCCTGGTTGATCACCTCGCGCGCCTGGCGCTTGGTGCCCACCATCAGGATGGTGCCGCGGCGCGAAGACAGCTGGCGGATGAACTTCATCGCCTCGTTGAAGAGCGGCTGCGTCTTCTCGAGGTTGATGATGTGGATCTTGTTGCGATGGCCGTAAATGAACGGGGCCATCTTGGGGTTCCAGAAGCGCGTCTGGTGTCCGAAGTGGACACCGGCTTCCAGCATTTCACGCATGGAGACGATCATGGTTGCTCCGAAGGTTGGGTCTAGAATCCCGGCACGAATCGCCACACCGCCCGCTGTGCAGCAAGCACATCCAGGCAAGAGGCGACACCGATCGGCAGCCGGGTTCGCGATTTCGGTCCGACGGCTGCGGCAGACGGGGCCCAGGTGCATCTCTTTCGATACGCATCACGCCACGGCTTCCACGGCCTTCGGGCCGGTCTGTCCGGCAACCGGTCTGCAGGCGATTCGAATGTCTTCGAAACACAAACAGTAGAGCCGATCACAGGCAAACCAGCGGATTTTAGCATGTCCGCGCGGGGTGCCCGAAGAGTCGTCGGCCGTTGGAGTGCCAGGTGCGAATCGCCGTCATCGGCGCCGGAATCGTCGGCGTCACCACTGCCTATGAACTGGCTGCCGACGGACACGAGGTCAGTGTCTTCGAGCGCCGGCAGGCCGTGGCCAGCGAGGCCAGCTTTGCAAACTCGGGCGTCGTGTCGCCCGGCTACCTCGGGCCCTGGGCCGCGCCGTGGATGCCCGTGAAGGTGCTGGCGGGACTGGCATCGACGCACTCGGCCGTGCGCTTCGGGCTCGGCGCGCTCGGCTCGCCGCGATGGCTGGGGCGCTTCCTGTGGGCTTGCCGCCGCAGCACGCACCAGGCTAACCGGCGCCGCATGCAACGCCTGGGCATGTACAGCCGTCAGCGGCTGGACCTGATCACGCAGCAACTGGGCCTGCAGTTCGAGCAGACCGACGGCTATCTGGTCCTGTACCGCCACGCGCGGGAACTGGCCCGCGCACGCAAGGGCCTGGGCATCCTGGACGACCTGGGCGTGGCCTACGAATTGCTCGAGCCCGACGAGGCCCGCTCGCGCGAGCCGGCGCTGGCCCCTCAAACGACGCTGGCCGGCGGGCTTTACCTGCCCGGCGACCTGGTGGGCAACTGCCGGCAGTTTGCGCATGGCCTGAAAGCGGCGGCACAGGAGCGCGGCGTGCGCTTCCACTTCGGCACCGACGTCATCCGCATGAGCCGCAGTCAGCCGGGCAGCCTCTACTGGCGTGAGACCGACCGCCCGGAAGCCGAACCGCGGCTGGACAAGTTCCAGGCCTGTGTCGTGTGCGCCGGCACGCCGTCGGCACGGCTGCTGGCCCGCCAGGGTGTGCGCGTGCCGCTGATGCCGGTGCACGGCTACTCGCTGACGGCGCCGGTGCGGCACCGCGAAGGCGAGGACGATCCGGGCCCGCGCGCCGGCATCATGGACGAACGCTACAAGGTCTCCATCACGCGGCTGGGCCAGCGCATCCGCGTGGCCGGCATCGCCGAGGTCGGCGGCACGGACGACCTGTTGCGCGACGCGCCGGTGCGCACGCTTTACAAGGTGCTCGACGACTGGTATCCCGGCGCCGCCGACTTCACACGCGTGCAGCACTGGAAAGGCGCACGGCCGATGCTGCCCGACGGCCCGCCGATCATCGGCCCGTCCGGCGCACCGGGCATCTGGCTGAACCTGGGCCACGGCTCGAGTGGCTGGGCCCTGTCCTGCGGCAGCGCCCGCGTGCTCGCCGATCAGCTGGGCGGCCGCTCACCCGAAATCGACAGCGAAGGCCTGGGCATCGACCGGATACGCTAGAAGGACCGCCCGCCGGCGGAGGGACAAGCGCCATGCGAACGACTCCGGAACTCTGGCCGCAGCGGGTGCTGCCGACCCGCCGCGCCTGGCCCCTGTTCGACACCGCCGGCTCGCGCCACCTCGAAACCCGCGCGCAGGCGGCGCTCCCGCCCGGCACGCTGATGCGCCGCGCCGGCCTGGCCCTGGCGAGATGGACCCTGGCGCGCTACCCGGACGCCCGCACGGTATGGATCGCCGCCGGCCCCGGCGGCAACGGCGGCGACGGTCTGCACCTGGCCGCGGAGTTGGCGCAAGTCGGCCGCCAGGTGGTCGTGAGCCTGCTGGCCGATCCTGCACAGCTGGGCACCGATGCCGCTGAAGGTCTTGCCCGCGCCCGGGCCGCCGGTGTGCGGCTGCTGGATCACCTCGACATCGACGACTCGGCCTGCGACCTGGGTGTCGACGCGCTGCTGGGCCTGGGCGCCTCGCGCGCGCCGGCCGGCCTGCTGGCCGAGGCCGTGCGCCGGCTCAACGCCGCAGCCGCGCCCACGCTGGCGGTGGACGTGCCCACGGGACTGGCGTGCGACAGCGGCGCGCGCCTGGGCGAGGCTGCCGTGCAGGCCCACAGCACCCTGGCGCTGCTGAGCCTCAAACCGGGCCTGTTCACCGGCAGCGGCCGTGCGCTGGCCGGCGAGATCGCCTTCGATGCACTGGACGTCGGGGCTGGCAACGACGACAAGCCCGTGGCCGCGCTGGCGCATGCGGGCGAAGCCGGCAGCGTCTCCCGCGCCCTCGCCCACGACACCCACAAGGGCAGCTACGGCGACGTGCTTGTCATCGGCGGGGCCGCCGGCATGCACGGCGCGGCACGGCTGGCTGCGCACGCGGCGCTGGCCGCGGGTGCCGGCCGCACCTTCATCAGCCTGCTGGATCCATCAGTCGCGACGGGCGATCTCACGCGGCCCGAATGGCTCTGGCTGCATTCGGCCTGGACGGACGAGACGCGGCTGCGCGCGTCCACCGTGGTCTGTGGCTGCGGCGGCGGCGAGGCCGTGCGCGTGGCGCTGCCCGGCCTGCTGGGCCATGCGGCACGCCTGGTGCTGGACGCGGATGCGCTGAATGCCGTCGCCAGCGATGCCACGCTGCAAGGCATGCTGCGCGAACGCGCGGCGCGCGCACAGGCCACCGTGCTGACGCCCCACCCGCTGGAGGCGGCGCGGCTGCTGGGTTGCGACACGGCCCGCATCCAGCGCGACCGGCTCACAGCCACGCACGCGCTGGTCGAACGATTCGGCGCCGTCGTGGTGCTGAAGGGATCGGGCACCGTGATCGGCGCACCCGGGCGGATGCTGGCCATCAACGGGACCGGCAACGCGGCGCTGGCCACCGGCGGCACAGGCGATGTGCTGGCCGGCTGGATCGGCGGGGATTGGGCCCAGCGCATCGGCCGCATCGCCGAAGCGCCCATCGACGCGGCGCGCGACACCGCGCTGGCTGCCGCCGAGCTGCACGGGGCGGCGGCCGACGCCGCGGCGGATCAGGCCGTTCGCGCGCTGGACCTCGTGCAGGCCATGCGCGCCGAACAGGCCGCCCGCTCAGCGCCGCGTGCGCGTGCGGACTGAACCCTTCTTGCTGGCCACTGCCTTGCGCGCGGTTCCACCGCCTGCGCGCTTGGCCGAGGCCGACGACGAGCGCGCCTTCTTCGCCGCCGATTTCACCGCGCGATCGGCGCTGCGCACCTCGTCGAGCTGCTCCACGGCCGAGCCCGGCGCCGCAGGCGTGGCCTTGCGTTCGCCCGCACGTCCGCGCGACAGCAGCCGCTCGCCCTCGCCTTCACGCACGAGCCGGAAATCGATCTTGCGCGCGTCCAGGTCCACGCGGCTGACCTGCACACGCAGCTTGGTGCCGACGGCGTAGCGCATGCCGCTGCGCTCGCCGCGCAGCTCCTGGCGCACCTCGTCGAAGCGGTAGTACTCGCCCCCGAGTTCGGTGATGTGCACCAGGCCTTCGACGAACAGCTCGTCCAGCGTCACGAACAGGCCGAAGCCGGCCACCGACGTGACCGTGCCCGCGTAGTCTTCGCCCAGGTGCTCGCGCATGAACTTGCACTTCAGCCAGGACTCCACGTCGCGCGAGGCCTCGTCGGCCCGGCGTTCGCAGGCGCTGGTGTGCGCACCGGCCACTTCCCAGGCCGTGAAGTCCTTGCTGCCCACGCGCGGCACGGGGCGCGGCGGGCGCGCGTTGCGCCGCAGCGGCGCCTCGGCGCTCTTGGCCGCGGGCTCGAAGACATATTTGCGCTTGGACAGCAGCGCCTTGATCACGCGATGCACCAGCAGGTCCGGGTAGCGGCGGATCGGGCTGGTGAAGTGCGTGTAGGCCTCGTAGGCCAGGCCGAAGTGCCCGCTGTTGATCGGCGTGTAGATGGCCTGCTGCATCGAGCGCAGCAGCATCTGGTGGATCTGCGCCGCATCGGGCCGGTCCTTGGTGGCCTGAGCGATGGCCTGCAGCTCGCCGGGCTTGGGTTCGTCACCGATCTGCATCCCGATACCTAACGCCCGAAGATAGTTCTGCAGCGCCAGCCGCTTCTCGGGCGTCGGCCCCTCGTGCACGCGGTACAGCGACGGGTGCGCACCGGCCTCGATGAAGGCGGCCGCGCAGACGTTGGCCGCCAGCATGGCCTCTTCGATGAGCTTGTGCGCCTCGTTGCGCGTGCGCGGCACGATGCGCAGGATGCGGCCGGTGTCGTCGCTGACGATCTGGGTTTCGGTGGTCTCGAAATCGACCGCGCCGCGGCGGGCACGCTGCTTCAGCAGCGCGCGGTACACGCCGTGCAGATCGACCAGGTGGGGCACCAGTTCGGCACGCTTGGCCGCCTCCGGGCCGCGCGTGTTGGCCAGGATCGCCGCGACTTCCGTGTAGGTCAGGCGCGCGTGCGAGTGCATCGCCGCCGGGTAGAACTGGTAGGCGTCGATCGCCCCGTCCGTGCCGATGACCATGTCGCAGACCATGCACAGCCGGTCTTCGCCGGGGTTCAGCGAACACAGGCCGTTGGACAGCTTCTCCGGCAGCATCGGGATGACGCGCCGCGGGAAATAGACCGAAGTGGCGCGCTCGTAGGCGTCGGTCTCCAGCGCGTCGCCGGGCCTGACGTAGTGGCTGACGTCGGCGATGGCCACCAGCAGCCGCCAGCCTTCGAAGGCCGTCTTGCCGCGGCCGCGCGTGAAGGGCTCGCAGTAGACAGCGTCGTCGAAGTCGCGTGCGTCTTCGCCGTCGATGGTGACCAGCGGCACGTCGCGCAGGTCCACGCGGTTGCGGCGGTCCACGGCCCGCACCTTGTCGGGCAGCGCCGCGGCCTGGGCGATGGCCTCTGCCGAGAAGCGGTGCGGCACGGCGTACTTGCGCACGGCGATCTCGATCTCCATGCCGGGGTCGTCGATCTCGCCCAGCACCTCGACCACGCGGCCCACGGGCTGCGAATGCAGCGACGGGATCTCCGTCAGCTCGACGGCCACCACCTGCCCGGCCTGCGCCGTGGCGATGCCGTTCTTGGGCACGAGGATGTCCTGGCCGAAACGGCGGTCCTCGGGCGCGACGATCCAGGCGCCGCCTTCGTGCAGCAGGCGTCCGATGATGGGTTGCGGGCGGCGCGCGATGATGTCTAACACCCGACCTTCGGGGCGTCCCTTTCGGTCGTAGCGCAGGATGCGCACGCGGACGCGGTCCCCGTGCATGAGGTTGCGCATCTCGGTGGCGGCCAGGAAGATCGACGGCTCGCCGTCGTCGCGCACGACGAATCCGTGGCCATCGCGATGGCCGTCCACACGGCCCTCGACTTCACTGAGCAGGGCTTGGGTGGGAGGAAGTGGCATGTTCTTTTGGAAAGGCAAAAATTATGTATAGAATGCAGGGCTCCTGAAAGCCCAGGTGGCGGAATTGGTAGACGCACTAGTTTCAGGTACTAGCGGGTAACTCCGTGGAGGTTCGAGTCCTCTCCTGGGCACCAGATGATTATGAAGGCCGGCGCAAGCCGGCCTTTTCTTTTGCAGTGTCGCGCGCGCAGTCAAAGCCTGCGATCCGGTCGCCGGACGCAAGTGCGCCTCCAAGAGGGTGCGCCGGGAAGGCACCGACCCGTCCCTTCGGGGACAGGTCGCCCACGGCGACCAGGGGGAGCGACGGCTCCGGTGCGGGCCGAACAGGATCCGGGTCTCCCGGTCCTGTTCGGTAACCCCTCGGGGGCGAGCCCGGACGCACGACAGCACCGGCGTGCTGTCGCGCGCCTGGCGAGCCGGTTTGCCGTCCCGGCAAACCGTGGGCCGGCCGCCAGGCGGCCGGGGCCCACCTTCTAGACCACGAATTTTTTCGCCAGCGCGTCGGGACGCATGTTGTCGTACTCCTCGAACGGCTGGTGGATCCAGGGGCTCGAGGGCAGCGTTTCGACGAAGTAGTCGGGCGTGTACGAGGACACGCCCTTGCACCAGATGACGGCCGAACGCAGTTCGCTGATCGACGGCATGGCGCGCAGCCGGTCGACCACCGCACGCAGCGTGACGCCGGAGTCGGCCAGGTCGTCCACCAGCAGCACGCGGCCCGCCAGTTCGCCCTTGGGCATGGTGATGTACTTGGCCAGGTCCAGGCGGCCCTGGATCGTGCCGGCCTCGGCGCGGTAGGAACTGGTCGA
Organism: Pseudomonadota bacterium; assembly: GCA_963205115.1. GTDB lineage: Bacteria > Pseudomonadota > Gammaproteobacteria > Burkholderiales > Burkholderiaceae_C > Rubrivivax. Next base: position 145,079 of record CAUJHV010000005.1, read on the forward strand.
CATGATCGCCAGTGGCCGGTCGAACACGCGCGACAGGATGTCGCCGGGGCGCATGCCGCCGCGTGCCAGGCACAGGATCTGGTCGAACTCCCAGCCGGAATTCGCGACCTTGAGCGCCAGGCGCTCGATCAGCATGTGGTACTCGTCCCAGGAGACGTAGAGGTGCTTGCCGTCGTCGGTGAGCATGGTCGTCGGGTCCTCGAGGTATCGGTCGCGGGTAAGGGGTCAGCGGAAAACTCAGTGGAACGGGTGGCGCAGCAGGATGGTGTGCTCGCGGTCGGGGCCGGTGGACACCATGTCGATGGGCACGCCGATGAGCTGGCGCACGCGCTCCAGGTAGTGGCGGGCACGCAGCGGCAGCTTGTCCCAGGCGGTCACGCCGGCGGTCGATTCCGACCAACCTTCGAAGCGCTCGTAGATCGGCTGGCACGCGGCGATGTCGTCGGCGTCCAGCGGCAGGATGTCGATGGTCTGGCCCCCGAGCGTGTAGCCGGTGCAGACCAGGATCTCCTTCAGGCCGTCGAGCACGTCGAGCTTGGTGATGCACAGGCCCGAGATGCCATTGATGATCATCGAGCGCTTGAGCGCCGCGGCGTCCAGCCAGCCACAGCGTCGCGCGCGTCCGGTGACGGTGCCGCGCTCCTGGCCGACGGTCGACAGGTGGTGGCCCACCGTGCCCGGCTCGTCGATGGGCAGTTCCGTCGGGAACGGGCCGCTGCCCACGCGCGTGGTGTAGGCCTTGGTGATGCCCAGGATGTGGTGCAGCATCTGCGGCCCCACGCCCGAACCGGCAGCGGCATTGCCGGCCACGCAGTTGCTGGAGGTGACGTACGGGTAGGTGCCGTGGTCGATGTCCAGCAGCGTGCCCTGCGCACCTTCGAACAGCAGGTTCTGGCGTGCGAGGTGGCTGCGGTGCAGTGCGTAGCCCACGTCGGCCATCATCGGCTTGAGTTGCTCGGCCACCGCCATCGCGTGGTCGAAGATCGGCTGGAATTCCAGCGGCGTGGACTTCAGGTAGCCGCCGAGCGCCACGTTGTGCAGGTCCAGCAGCTCGCGCAGCTTCTTGGCGAAGCGATCGGGGTGCTTCAGGTCCTGCACGCGCAGCGCGCGGCGCGCGACCTTGTCTTCGTAGGCCGGGCCGATGCCCTTGCCGGTGGTGCCAATCTTGCCGACGCCGCTGCTCTCGCGCAGCGCTTCGCGCGCGCGGTCGACCTCGACGTGGAAGGGCAGGATCAGCGGGCAGCTTTCGCTGATGTACAGGCGCGAGCGCACCTCGACGCCGATCTTCTCCAGCCGCTCGATTTCCAGCAGCAGGTGCGAGGGATCGACCACCACGCCGTTGCCGATGTAGCAGGCCACGCCCTCACGCATGATGCCCGAGGGGATCAGCTGCAGGGCCGTCTTGACGCCCTTGATGACCAGCGTGTGGCCGGCGTTGTGGCCGCCCTGGAAGCGCACGACACCTTGGGCGTGCGTGGTCAGCCAGTCGACGACCTTGCCCTTGCCTTCGTCACCCCACTGGGTGCCGACGACGACGACGTTGCGCCCGCTGGCGGGCGTGGGACTGGAATTCATGGGCAGATGCTCGGCTGTCTCGTGGGGTGGATGGAAAGGTCTCGGGGCGTCGGGTCAACGGGCGCGCAGCACCCAGCGGCCCGCTTCGCGCGCCAGCTCGCGGTCGCACGCGGGACCGTCGGCGGAATCGGCCTGGCCCGGCAGCGACCAGATCACGGTCTCGCCGGACTCGCGCAGGCGGCGCACCGCCGCGCGCAGTTCGGCATCTTCGCTCCAGGGCGCGCGGATGGCGCAGGCTTCGGCGCCGTTGGGCACCTGCATCGCCAGTTCCTTGAGGTCGACGACGCTGAAGCCGACGGCCGGCCGGTTGCGCCCGAAGACCGCACCGACCTCGTCGTAACGGCCGCCCCGCGCCAGCGCGTCCGACGACGCCGCGCCGTACAGCGCGAAGCGGGCGCCGCTGTAGTAGGCATAGCCACTCATGTCGCCCAGGTCGAAGCCGATGCGCAACTGCGGATAGGCCGCCCGCAGGTGGCTGGCCAGCCAGCGCAGGTCCTGCAGCGCGGCGCCGATCAGCGGCCCTGCGGGCAGTGCGTCGTTTGCGGCGTCCAGGACCTCCTCGTCGCCGTACAGGCGCAGCAAGGCGGCCAGGCCGGCCCGCGCTTGCGCCGGGAAGCGGCACGTCAGTTCGGCCAGCGCGCCGGCGTCCTTGTTGGACAAGGCGCGGGCCACTTCGCTCAGGCTGTGGCTGTCCAGCGTCACGCCGGCCAGCACGCCGCGCAGCACGCGCGCGTCCGCCAGGTCGATGGTCAGGTCGGCCGCGCCGGCATCGGCCAATGCATCGATGGCCAGCTCCTGGATTTCCAGGTCGGCCTCCAGCCCCGCGTGGCCGAACAGCTCGGCGCCGAACTGCAGCGCCTCGCGCGAACCGTGCAGGCCTTGCGGACGTGTGTGCAGCACGGGGCCGCAGTAACACAGGCGCGTGACGCCCGGGCGGTTCAGCAGATGGGCGTCGATGCGTGCGGCCTGCGGCGTGGTGTCGGCGCGCAGCCCCAGCGAACGTCCGCTGAGCTGGTCGACCAGCTTGAAGGTGTGCAGATCGAGTTCACGCCCGGTACCCGACAGCAGCGATTCCAGGTGCTCCAGCAGCGGCGGAATCACCGGCTCGAAGCCGCGGCTGACGGCCTGGTCCAGCATGCGACGGCGCAGCGTTTCGATGCGGCGGGCCTGCGCGGGCAGCACATCGGCCAGGTGCTCCGGCAATTGCCAGGCTCGGGACATAAAACAGGCGCGTCGTTAAAAAGCGCATTCTACCGGCCCAGCCCTTGCGTCGGCCTTGCCGTTCCACGGCACCAGCGGACTAGCCCATGAGCCACAGCAGCAGCAGGCCCATGGCCATGCTGCACAGCCCCAGAAAGCGCAACTGTCCGTCGCTGAGCTTGAGCACGCGCTCGAAGGTCTGACGCCAGCGGCCCGGGCTGAAGAAGGGCATCAGCCCTTCGAAGACCAGCATCAGGCCCAGGGCACCGATGAGCCAGTCGGTCATGGGCCCTGTCTCCGTGGACGGATGCGCGCCGACGTGTCAGCGCCCCTTGGACGGCGCAGCCGGCGCGGCCGCGCCGGAACCCGTGGTGCGCATCGCGCGGAAGAAGTCGCTGTTCGGGTCCAGCACCATCACGTCGCTCTTGTTGCGGAAGGTCGCACGGTAGGCTTCGAGGCTGCGATAGAAGTGCGCAAACTGCGGGTCGCGTCCGAAGGCCTCGCCATAGGTGGCCGTGGCCTTGGCGTCGCCCTCGCCCTTGATCTTCTGCGCGTCGCGGTAGGCCTCGGCGATGATGACTTCGCGCTGGCGGTCGGCATCGGCACGGATCTTCTCGCCTTCGGCTGCGCCTTGCGAGCGCAGTTCGTTGGCCACCTGCTGGCGCTCGGACTGCATGCGGCGGTAGACGGCGTCGGTGATGTCGGCCACGAAGTCCACGCGCTTGATCCGCACATCGACGATCTCGATGCCGAAGGACTTGGCCTCGTCCGCCAGCCGCGCCTGCACGTCGGTCATGACCTTCTCGCGCTCCGCGGACAGCACGCCGCGCACCGTGCGCTTGGTGATTTCCTCGTTGAAGGCGGCCTGCACCACGGGGCTCAGCCGGTTCTCGAGGTTGCGGTAGTCCGCACCGTTGTTGCGGATGAACTGACGCGGTTCACTGATGCGCCACTTCACGAGCCAGTCGATCACCAGGCTCTTTTTCTCGGCGGTGAAGATCGGCCGCGTTTCCGGGCTGTCCAGCGTCTGGATCCGCTTGTCGAGGAAAACCACGTTCTGGAACGGCGGCGGCAGCTTGACCTTCAGGCCCGGCTCGGTGATGACTTCCTTGATTTCGCCCAGGGCGTAGACCACCGCCACCTGGCGCTGGTCGACGATGAAGAGGGTCGATGCCGCCAGCATCACTGCCAGCACGATCACCGAACCCAGGACTCCGATCTTGTTCATATCCCGACCCTCCCTTCAGCGGCCTTCGCGATCGCGCGAGCGGGCGTTGTCTCTTGAGCGTATGTCCGTCGACCCCGTGCCCGGCACGGAGCCCGCGGCAGCCGGCTCGCTCGGCGCCGCCGCGGCGGGCGTGGGCGTGGGCGTGTTGGTGGCACCCGGGGCGACCGCGCCGGCCTGCATCAGCTTGTCCAGCGGCAGGTACAGCAGGTTTGATCCGCTGCGGCTGTCGACCATCACCTTGCTCACGTTCGAGTAGATCTGCTGCATGGTCTCGAGGTAGAGCCGGTCGCGAGTCACGCCGGGCGCGCGCTGGTATTCCTCGAGCACGCTGCGAAAGCGCTGCGCGTCACCTTCGGACTGCGCGACGACCCGCGAACGGTAGCCCTCGGCTTCTTCGCCCAGGCGCGCCGCGGTGCCGCGGGCCTTGGGGATCACGTCGCTGGCGTAGGCCTGGCCTTCGTTCTTGAAGCGGTCGCGGTCGGCACCGGCCTTGACCGCATCGTTGAACGCGGCCTGCACCTGCTCGGGCACCTGCACGTTCTGCACGTTGACGTTGGCGATGACGATGCCGGCCTTCAGCCGGTCGAGCTGCGTCTGGATCGACTTCACCAGGTCGGTGGCCAGCGCGTCGCGCTGCTCGTAGAGCACCGAGTCGACCTTGCTGCGGCCGACGATCTCGCGAACGGCCGATTCCGCCGCCTGCACCACCGCGTCGTCCGGCCGGTAGTTCTCGAACAGGAATTCGCGCGCATCCTTCAGCCGGTACTGCACGGTGAAGCGGATGTCGACGATGTTCTCGTCCTGCGTCAGCATCGACGAGTCACGCAAGCCCGTGGCCTGACCCACGCTGTTGCGGCCGACCTCGACCGAACGCAGCTGCGTGACCGGCACGGTCTCGTTCGCCTGGAACGGGTACGGGAAGCGCCACTTGAAGCCGGCATCGACCGTGTAGGCGTACTTGCCGAACGAGGTGACGACCGCCTGCTGACCTTCCTGGACGATGAAGAAGCCGCTGCCCAGCCAGACCAGCACGGCCACGCCGGCGATCAGGCTCATGCCGATGCCCGCGCTCTTCATGTTGGGCTGGAACTGCGGGCCGCCAGGCCCCTTGTCGTCGCCGCCACCGCGCGGACCACCGCCGCGCGCGCCGCCGAACAGACCGTTGAGCTTGCGGTTGAAATCACGCCACAGCTCGTCCAGATCGGGTGGACCCTCGTTCTTGCCGTTATTGAGGATCAGCACACCGCGCCGGCCGAGTGCACGCATGCGCGCGCCTAGGGATTCGGACATGGAAGGCACCTTCATGCTTGGAGATTCCGTGGATCATGTTCGGCGGGCTGGATGGCCGGCCGGTGTTCGGTAACGATCGCGGCGATCACCGCGCGCAGCACATCGAGCCCGCTGCCGGTGACTGCGCTGACGAAGACGCGCGGCGACTGTACGCCGGGCGCGGTCTCCACGTGGTCCGTGGTGACGCGAGGCTGACGCGTAGGCTCCAGCAGATCGGTCTTGTTGTAGACCAGGATCTGCGGCACGGCCTCCGCGCCGATCTCGACCAGCACACGCTCGACCTCGGCCTGTTGCTCCAGCAGCTGCGGGCTGGACGCATCCATCACGTGCAACAGCAGGTCGGCATCGGCCGCCTCGGACAGCGTGGCCTGGAAGGCCTCGACCAGCTTGTGCGGCAGGTCGCGGATGAAGCCCACGGTGTCGGACAGCGAAACCGAAGCCTGCGCGTCCTGCAGCCAGAGGTTGCGTGTGGTGGTGTCCAGCGTGGCAAACAGCTGATCGGCCGCGTAGCTGCGCGCCTTGGTCAGCGCGTTGAACAGCGTGGACTTGCCGGCATTCGTGTAGCCCACCAGCGAGATGCGAAAGACACCGCGGCGCTCGCGCGCGCGCCGCTGCGTGCTGCGCTGGCGTTTGACACGCTCCAGCCGCATCTTCACCTGCTTGATGCGCTCGTCGATCATGCGGCGGTCGAGTTCGATCTGCGTCTCGCCCGGGCCGCCGCGCATGCCGATGCCGCCCGATTGCCGCTCCAGGTGCGACCAGCGCCGCACCAGGCGCGTGGCCAGGTACTGCAACTGCGCCAACTCGACCTGCAGCTTGCCCTCGTGGCTTTGCGCGCGAGCGGCAAAGATGTCGAGGATCAGCGCGGTGCGGTCGGCCACCGGCACGCCGAAGTGGCGTTCCAGGTTGCGCTGCTGCACCGGGCTGAGCGCCTGGTCGAAGATCACCCCGTGTGCCGAAGTGCCCAGGACCAGCGCCTTGATCTCGTCAGCCTTGCCGCTGCCGACGAACAGCGCCGCATCGGGTGCACGGCGCTTGGCCGTGACCCGTGCGACCGGCTCGTCACCGGCGGAAATCGCCAGCAGCGCCAGCTCTTCGAGAGTCGGGTCGAAGCTCGAACCCGGTCCGAAATCGACTCCGACCAGCACGGCACGGGCGGCTGGAGCCGGTTGCCCGCGGGGCGCTGCTGCGGCGTTGCTCAAGAGTGGCGTTGCACCTGGCGAGGGGTTCAGCCCTGGTCGGCGGGTTCGTTGGCGTGGAAATTGACGGCGCGGCCCGGAACGACCGTCGAGATGGCGTGCTTGTACACCATCTGCGTCACCGTGTTGCGAAGCAACACGACGTACTGGTCGAACGACTCGATATGGCCTTGCAGCTTGATGCCGTTGACGAGATAGATCGAGACCGGAATGTGTTCCTTGCGCAAAAGATTGAGGAACGGGTCTTGAAGCAGCTGCCCTTTATTGCTCACGATATGCTCCGTGATGGTGTGGAGTGAGGACGTTATCACATGGGGCGTACCGCCCCGAATGCAAGGGCCGGTAGCCCCTAATTCGATTCGCTGCGATCGAATGGGTTCGACGAGGAGCGCATCTCGATGCGCATGGGCGTGCCCGTCAGCTTGAAATGCTCGCGAAAGCGCCCTTCGAGGTAGCGCTTGTAGGCGTCCGAGATGTGCTCCAGGGAGTTGCCGTGGATCACGATGATCGGCGGATTCATGCCGCCCTGGTGCGCATAGCGCAGCTTGGGCCGGAAGCGCCCGGCGCGCGGCGGCTGCTGGTGTTCGACAGCGTCCTGCAGCAAACGCGTGAGTTGCGGTGTGGACAGCTTCTTCGTGGCCGAGGCATACGCGGCGGCGATGGCCTTCCACACGGGCCCCAGACCCTGGCGCTTGAGCGCCGAGATGTGCAGCACCGGCGCAAAGCGCAGGAAGGCCAGGCGCTGCTCGATCGAGCGCTCGAGCATCTGGCGCTGGTAGCTGTCGATGGCGTCCCATTTGTTGATCGCCACGACCACGGCACGCCCGGATTCGAGGATGTAGCCCGCGATGTGCGCGTCCTGGTCGGTGACGCCCTGCGTGGCATCGATCAGCAACAGCACCACGTGCGCATCGGCGATGGCCTGCAGCGTCTTGACCACCGAGAACTTCTCGATGGCCTCGAAGACCCGGCCCTTGCGGCGCAGGCCGGCGGTGTCGATCAGGTCGAAGCGCTGGCCGTCGCGCTCGAAGGGCACGTGGATGGCGTCGCGCGTGGTGCCGGGCTGGTCGAAGGCCACCAGGCGCTCTTCGCCCAGCCAGGTGTTGATCAGCGTGCTCTTGCCGACGTTCGGGCGGCCGGCCACGGCCAGGCGGATCGGCACGTCGCCTTCTTCGCTGGAGGTTTCGGCCTCGTCGTCGTCATCGCCGAAGCCGTAATCGGCCAGTGCCGTCTCCAGCAGGCTGCGGATGCCCTGCCCGTGCGCCGAGGAAATCGGCAAAGGATCGCCGATGCCCATTTCGTGGAACTCCGCCAGCGCCGGCGAATCGACCATGCCTTCGGCCTTGTTGGCCGCCAGGATGACTTTCTTGCGTTCCGCACGCAGGTAGGTGGCGATGTCGTGGTCCTGCGCCGAGAGCCCGGCGCGCACGTCGACCACGAAGATCACCACGTCCGCCTCGGCCACGGCCTGGCGCGTCTGCTTGGCCATCTCGCGCACGATGCCGGTGGGCTTGTCGGGCTCGAAGCCGCCGGTGTCGATGACGATGAATTCGCGCTTGCCCAGCTGCGCGTCGCCATAGTGGCGGTCTCGCGTCAGGCCGGAAAAGTCCGCGACGATGGCGTCACGGCTCTTGGTGATGCGGTTGAACAGCGTCGACTTGCCGACGTTGGGTCGGCCGACGATGGCGATGACCGGCTTCACGCGATCAGCCCGCGGCCGCGCGGCCCCGACGTCCGGCGCCGGACGGCGAGTGGCGGCAGGGGCATGCGCCGGTTCATGCCATCACTCCGGACGGAAGGCAAACAGGCCGCCCGTGCGCGTGACCACCAGCAGCGTATTGGCATCCGCCACCGGCGTGCCCACCACGGCGCTGCCGTCGGTGGCCAGGCGCAAGACCGGCTGGCCGGAATCGCGGTCCAGGAAATGCACCTGACCTTCGAAATCACCGACCACGATGGAGCGGCCCACGCCCAGGAAACCGCTGAGCGAGCGGTGCAGCAGGCGTTCGTTGGTCCAGGCCAGTTCGCCGGAGGCCGTCTTCCACGCCGTGATGCGGTCGGACGCATCGGCGCCGGCGATGATCTGCTCGTTGCCGCCCACGGCCTGCAGGCCGCTGGCGTTGCGCGTCCAGACCAGGCTGCCGCGCTGCGCGTCGACACAGCCCACGGCGGACTGGAAGGCCCGCACGCACAGGACATTGCCCACGCGCACCGGGGGCCCGACCAGATCGGCCAGGCGCTCGACTTCGTTGCTGCCGCGCGGATTGGCCACGGCCACTTCCCAGCGCACGCCGCCACGCAGCGGGTCCACGCCGGTCATGCGCGGGCCCTGGCCCACGACCAGCGTGTCGCCCACGGCGCTGATCAGGCTGGATTGACCCAGTGTCAACGCATCACCCGGGCGCTGCAGCACCCACAGGCGCCGCCCGTCGAGCACGTCGAAAGCATGCACGACGCGGTCGACCGTCATGACGAAAACACGTTCGCCCGCCACCAGCGGCGGCGTGACGGTGCGTGCCGGCAGACGCTCGCGCCACAGCACACGGCCGCCATCCAGCGCGACGACCTCGTTGGCCACGGTCACCACGGCGGCATAGCGGCCGTCGCTGCCCACACCGGCCGACAGCTTCGCGCCGGCCTGGCCGCGCCAGGCCTCACGGCCCGTCGCGGCGTCCAGCGCCAGCACCGTGCCGTCACCACTGGCGACGACGAACTGTCCGTTGCGCACGGCCACGCCGAGCGGGAAATCGACGGAGCCGATCCTGGACTGCCAGACCTGGCGGCCGGCGATCTTCGGCGCGACGGTCTCCAGCGACGTGGGCTTGGGTTTGTCGCTGCCGCAGGCCACCAGGCTGGCCGCAGCCGCCAGCGCCAGCGCGGCCAGACCCAGGCCGCGGCGGATGTGCGAGGCTGCGGCGCTCACGGCTTGTCTCCGGCAGGCGCCGGCTCCGGCGCGGCGCCCAGCGAGGTGAGCTTGGCTTCGATCAGGCGGCGGTAGTCGACTGTCGCCGGCATGGCCTTCCACGCGGCCTGGTAAGCCGCCACGGCGTCGGCCTTCTTGCCCTGCGCCAGCAGCACATCGCCGCGGCGGTCGGCCACCAGCGCGGCGAAGGTGGGCGCCTTGGCCGCATCCAGCGATTTCAAGGCCTCGTCGTATTTCTTGGCGTCCATGTCCACGCCCGCCAGCGCCAGCAGCGCCACGGTGCGGTACTCGTCTTCCGAGGCACTCGAGGCCACCCAGCCCAGCGTGGTGCGGGCCTCGTCGGCCTTGCCCTTGTCGATCTGCAGCTTGGCCAGCGCCAGGCCCGCCTGCGCCGCGAAGGTGGTGCGCGGGAAGCGTTCGCGCAAGTCGGCAAAGATGCGTGCGGCCTTGTCGACGTCACCCGCGGCGGATGCCTTTTCGACCTCGTCGTGCATCACGCTGGACTTCAAGGACTGGTCGCGCTGGTACCACTGCCAGCCGTTCCAGGCCGCAAAGGCCGCCAGCACCAGCGTGAGCGTCCAGGTGATCAGGTTGCCGTACTGGTTCCAGAACGCCTTGAGGGCGTCGATCTGTTCCTGCTCTTGCAGGTCGAGTTGTGTGGCCATGGGCGGTGCGGTATGAAGACGGGGGATTATGCGTTGCGAAGCTGTGACGCCCAGGCGGCCACGTCGGCCAGCGGGCGCAGGACCTGGCCGGCAGTGGCACCAGCGGTTTCGCGCAGCGGCTTGAGCGCCACCTGCCCGGCCGCGAGCTCGTCGGCGCCGAAGATCAGGGCCCACTGCGCGCCGCTGGCATCGGCCTTCTTGAACTGCGATTTCATGCCGCCGCCGCCGGCGTGCATGACCACGCCGATGCCCGCGGCGCGCAAGGCTTCGAGCACCGGCATGACCCGCGGCATGCTGGCCACATCGGGCACGACCGCATAGGCGTGCGGCGCGGCCGGCGCCAGCGGCGCATTCACGGCTTCCAGCAACAGCAGCAGCCGCTCGATGCCCAGGCCGAAGCCGACACCCGGCGCCGGCTTGCCGCCGAGCTGCTGGATGAGCTGGTCGTAGCGACCGCCGCCGCACACCGTGGCCTGCGAGCCCAGGTGCGTCGTGACCCACTCGAAGACCGTGAGGTTGTAGTAATCCATGCCGCGCACGAGGCGCGGGTTGATCGTGTAGGCCAGGCCCGCGGCATCCAGGATGGCCTTGACGCCGTCGAAGTGCGCGCGCGATTCGGCGCCGAGGTAGTCCATCAGCCGCGGCGCGCTCTCCACCACCGGCTGCATGGCCGGGTTCTTGCTGTCCAGGATGCGCAGCGGGTTGCTGTGCAGGCGGCGCTTCGCATCTTCGTCGAGGGCTTCCGCGTGGGCCTCGAAGTGCGCAATCAAGGCCGCGCGGTGCGCCTGGCGCTCGTCGGCCTGGCCCAGGCTGTTGAGCTCGAGCGTGACATCGCGGCCTTCCTGCAGGCCCAGTTCGCGCCACAGGCTGCGCACCAGCAGGATCAGCTCGGCGTCCACATCGGGGCCCGCGTGCCCGAAGGCCTCGGCATCGAGTTGGTGGAACTGCCGGTAGCGGCCCTTCTGCGGGCGCTCGTGACGGAACATCGGACCCATCTGCCACACGCGCAGCGGGCCGTTGTAGAGCGCGTTGTGCTCGACGATGGCGCGCACCATGCCCGCCGTGGCTTCGGGGCGCAGCGTCAGGCGGTCGCCGTTCATGCTGTCTTCGAAGGAGTACATCTCCTTCTCGACAATGTCGGTCACCTCGCCCAGGCCCCGCACGAACAGCGCGGTGGGCTCGACGATGGGCGTGCGCAGGCCCTGGTAGCCGTAGCGCGCCATCACGCGGCGCACGGTGTCTTCGAATGCTTCCCAGCGCGCCGAGTCCGGCGGCAGGGTGTCGTTCATGCCTTTGACGGCCTTGAGGATGTCAGCCATGGGTCGTATGCGGCGTCGGACGCCGCGGGGGAAGTCGTCGGGGAGCGGGCGCAGGAACGGTGGGCAGGCGCGTCAATGCGCCGCCGTCACCGCACCCTGGCGCGAGCCGAAGCGGCGCTCGATGTAGTCCTGGACGATCTGGTGGAACTCCTGCGCGATGCCTTCACCGCGCAGCGTCATCGCCTTCTCGCCGTCGATGAAGACCGGCGCGGCGGGGGTCTCGCCGGTGCCGGGCAGGCTGATGCCGATGTCGGCGTGCTTGCTCTCGCCGGGACCGTTGACGATGCAGCCCATGACGGCCACACGCAGGTTCTCGACGCCCGGATACTGGCTCTTCCACACCGGCATCATCGCGCGCAGGTGGTCGTCGATCTGCTTGGCCAGTTCCTGGAACGTGGTGCTGGTCGTGCGGCCGCAGCCGGGACAGGCCGTCACGCTGGGGTTGAAGGTGCGCAGGCCCAGCGACTGCAGGATCTCCAGCGCGATCACCACTTCCTGCGTGCGTGCCTCGCCGGGCTGCGGCGTCAGGCTCACGCGGATGGTGTCGCCGATGCCTTCCTGCAGGAGGATGCCCATCGCGGTGGCCGAGGCCACGGTGCCCTTGGTGGCCATGCCGGCTTCGGTCAGGCCCAGGTGCAGCGGGTGGTCGGTGCGCTGCGCGAGCGCGCGGTAGACGCTGATCAGGTCCTGCACACCGCTGACCTTGCAGCTGATGAGCACCTGCTCGCGGCGCATGCCCAGGCTGCAGGCCTCGGCGGCCGATTGCAGCGCCGATTCGATCAGCGCCTGGTACATCACCTGCTTGGCGTCCCAGGGCGTGGCGCGCTGGGCATTTTCGTCCATCATCGACGCGAGCAGATCCTGATCCAAGCTGCCCCAGTTCACGCCGATGCGCACCGGGCGGTCGTGGCGCAGCGCGGCTTCGACCATCTGCGCGAACTGCGCATCGCGCTTGCGCCCGCGGCCCACGTTACCGGGGTTGATGCGGTACTTGCTCAGCGCCTGCGCGCAATCCGGATATTCGGTCAGCAGCGTGTGGCCGTTGTAGTGGAAGTCGCCCACCAGCGGCACGTCGATGCCCATGCGGTCGAGCTGCTCGCGGATGTAGGGCACGGCCTTGGCGGCTTCGGGCGTGTTGACGGTGATGCGCACCAGCTCCGAACCGGCCAGTGCGAGCTCCTTGACCTGGATGGCCGTCTCGAGCGCCTGCACGGTGTCCGTGTTGGTCATCGACTGCACGCGCACCGGGGCGTCGCCGCCAATGGTCACCACGCGCGAGCCCCACACCACGCGGGCTTGCAGGGAGCGGCGCGCACGCGGCGCGGCCACATCGATCAGCAGGTCGTTGGCAAGGGTGTCGGACATGGTTTCCCGCTCGAAAGGCGTCGTTTGCGCGTTACTTCAGCACCACGCGGGCCACACTGCCCCGCGTGAAGGGCGTGAGGTCGACCGGCTCGCCGCGGAAGCTCAGCTTGGCCGCGGCTGCGTTGCCGATCTTCAGCTTCAGGGGCGGCGTGTGGTCGAAGCTCAGGTTTTCGCCCGGCTGGATGGTGCGCTGGAAAACCACGACGCCGTTGCCGTCGGTGACTTCCAGCCAGACGGGCTCGCTGGCGACCAGGCTGGCACCCGTGGCCAAAGGCGGCGGCGCAATCACGGCCGGCACCGGAGCGCCCGTGCGTGCGTCGGCGACCTCGGGCAGCGCCGCGGCGCCGGTGGTCGACATGGGCGCAGCACCCTGTGCACCCGAGGCGAAGCTGTCGACCGGCGTGGCGGCCGCCGGCGCCGCCTGCGGCGTCGGCTCGGGCGCTGCCGCCACCTTGTTCTCGGTCGCGGCCGGCGCCGGGGCTGGCGCAGCCGGCACGGGCGTCTTGCTGGCGGTGGACGGCGCCGACGGCGGCCAGTAGTAGACGAGCCCCGCGGCCAGCACCAGCGCGATGGCCGCCCAGACCAGCGGCGCGCGCGGCAGCATGCCGCTCAAGTCGGGGCCGGAAAAGCGTTCGCGGAAGGGCGTATTGAGCCCTTCGCCCACGGTGTCGAGCGTCGAGATGGCCGGATGCGGCAGCAGCGCCATCACGGGCGCCGGCTCGATCTTCAGCGCGCGGCAGACCGTCTGCGCGAGCGCACGGGTGAAGGTCGCGTCGGGCAGCTCGCTGTAGCGGTCGCCCTCGAGCGCGTCGAGCTTGCGCGGCGAAATCTTGATCGCCGCGGCCAGCACGGCGATATGGATGCCCTGCCGTTCGCGGGCGGCCCGGATCAGCGCGCCGGCGGTCTGGCCCGGCGGCACCGACGGCATGGGCGACTGTTCGGTCTCACTCATCGAAACGTCCCTTTTCGTACAGCAGGGCTTCTGGCGACTGGCCGAAGCGCTCGCGCAGATCGGTGCCGAGTTGGCGCACCAGCGCCTGATTGCCCAGCCGGTTCTCGATGCGCACGGCCAGCCACAGGCTCTGGGCGTTGGCGGTCTCGCGGCGCGCATTGACCCGGCGGATATAGAAGCGCGCGCGCTCGAACTCCCCTTGCCGGTACAACACCTCGGTGAGGTTGTACGCGATGGCCAGGTTGGTCGGATCGAGTTCGAAGGCGCGCGACAGCGTCAGCTCGGCGCGACCCAGCTGCGCATTGCGCGCCTGGCACACACCCTGCGCGAGCATGGTGCGCGCGAAGCTGCGGTATTGCGGCAGGGTCAGCGCACGCGCGAAGAGGTCGTCGGCCTCGGAGAAGCGGCGCTGCTGGCACAGGAACCAGCCGTAGTTGTGCTGGATGTCGCCGTCACGCGGCACCACGGCCAGCGCACGCTTGAAGCTCTCTTCGGCCAGCGCGTTTTCGCTCATGGCCGCGTAGATCAGCCCGCGCAGGTTCAGCGCCTCGGGCATGTCGGGCTTGGCCACCAAGGCCTGCTTGACCTCGTCCAGCGCCGTGACGAGCTGGTTGCGGCCGAAATACGCTGCAGCGAGGTCCATGCGGGCCTGGGCGCGGCGGTCGGTGGCCGTCTGGTCGGAATCGGTCTTCAGGTCGCCCGTGGCCGTGACCGGACCGCTGGTGGTCGTGGTTTCGGTGGTGGCGCAGGCGCCCAGCAGCGCAGCGAGACACCATCCGGCCAGGCGAGCGGCCCGGCCTGCGCGCCCGGGACCTGCGGCTGTTCGTGTCATGGGCGGGTCTCCTGAACGCGTGGAACGATGCGGATCGGCTCGCGGCGCATGCGACGGGGCGCATCGGTGCGGTCCTGCACCTCGCCGGCGAGCTGCCCGCAGGCCGCGTCGATGTCATCACCACGCGTGCGACGCACCGTGGTGATGATGCCGGCATCGGCCAGCACGCGCGCAAAGGCCTGCACACGTTCGGGCGGCGAGCGCCGCAGGCCCGAGGCCGGAAAGGGGTTGAACGGAATGAGGTTCAGCTTGCACGGCACCGGTGTGCGGGACTGGACGGACTGACCGCGCACCAGGCGCACCAGCTCGTGCGCCTGCTCGGGGGCATCGTTGACGCCGTCGAGCATGCAGTATTCGAAGGTGATGAAGTCGCGCGGCGCGGCCTGCAGGTAGCGCGCGCAGGCCGCCATCAATTCGCGCAGCGGGTGCTTGCGGTTCAGCGGCACCAGCGCGTCGCGCAGGTCATCGTCCGGCGCGTGCAGCGACACGGCCAGCGCCACGGGGCAATCCTGCATGAGCCGGTCGATCATCGGCACCACGCCCGAGGTCGACACCGTCACCCGCCGGCGCGACAGGCCGTAGCCGTGGTCGTCCAGCATGATGCGCAGCGCCGGCACCAGCGCCGCGTAGTTCTGCAGCGGCTCGCCCATGCCCATCATCACGACGTTGTCGATGGCGCGTTCACCCGCCGCCAGGCCCAGGCGCGCACGCAGCCGGTGTTCGGCAAACCACAGCTGCGCGACGATCTCGTGCGACTGCAGGTTGCGGCTGAAACCCTGGTGGCCGGTGGAGCAAAAACGGCAGCCCACGGCACAGCCCGCCTGCGAGGACACGCACAGCGTGCCGCGGTCGGTCTCGGGGATGTAGACGGTTTCGACGGCATTGCCGCCGCCCACGTCGAACAGCCACTTGATGGTGCCGTCGGCCGAGACATGCTCGGCCATCAGCGGCAGCGGCTCGATGCAGGCGGAATCGGCCAGCTTGGCGCGGAAGGCCTTGGCGAGGTCCGACATGGCGTCGAACGAGGAGGCGCCGCGCTGGTGGATCCAGCGAAAGAGCTGGACCGCGCGGAAGCGCTTCTCCCCGCGCTCGCTGCAGAAGGCGGCCAGGGCCTCGAGGTCGTGCCCGAGCAGGTTGACCACGGTGGCCTGTCCGCCTGTTCCCGCCTCAGCGGCTGTAGACGTTCATGCCGGGGAAGAAGAACGCCACTTCGACGGCGGCGGTTTCCGGGGCATCCGAGCCGTGCACCGCATTCGCGTCGATGCTGTCGGCGAAGTCCGCGCGAATGGTGCCCTTGTCGGCCTTCTTCGGGTCGGTGGCGCCCATCAGTTCGCGGTTCTTGGCGATCGCGCCCTCGCCTTCCAGCGCCTGGATCATCACCGGACCGGAGATCATGAACTTGACCAGGTCGTTGAAGAAGGGACGCGCCTTGTGCACGGCGTAGAAAGCCTCGGCTTCACCCTTGGACAGGTGGACCATCTTGGCGGCGATGACCTTCAGGCCAGCAGCTTCGAAACGGGCATAGATTTGACCAATCACGTTCTTGGCCACGGCGTCGGGTTTGATGATCGACAGCGTGCGTTCAACGGCCATGAAAAACTCTCCTGAATCAACAACTTGACAAAACATCGGATTCTACCCAGCCACGCAGTGGCCGGGCAGATTGCAGGGCTGCGACCGCTGAGGCGGCCGCCGGATCAACGGCCCTTGCCGCCGCGTCCGCGGCCGCCCTTGGGGCCGCCGCCGCGCAGCTTGTTCATGAAGGCGTCGCCGCCGATGTAGCCCACGGCCGTGCGCATCGGGTCGGGCTGGCCGCCCGCGCCGCGCTTGGCACCACCACCGCCGCCACCGCCGCCCGGGCCGCCCTTGCGGCGCGGGCCGCCTTTGGCAGCGGGCTTGGGGCCCTGCGCAAAGCGCTTGTCGTAGGTCTGCTGCAGCGGGTTCGGGATCGGGCCGTCTTCGCTGTATTCGCGCTTGGGCTTGCGATCACCCTGCACCGCGCGCTTGTCGTAGGTCTGCTGCAGCGGGTTGGGGATTGGGCCGTCCTCGGAATACTCGCGCTGCTTGCGCGCCTGCTGGATGGCCCGCTTGTCGTAGGTCTGCTGCAGCGGATTGGGAATCGGTCCGACGTTGTCGTGCTCGTGGTCGTCGTCACCGTCATGCGGGTAACCCGCGTCCGGCGCGCGGCCCATCATCGGATCGCGCGGATCCGCAAAGCCCGGCTCGCCGCGGCGGCCCTGGCGTCCGCGGCGGCCGCCTCGGCGCCCGCGGCGGTCACCCTCGGGACCGGCCTGGCGTCCATCGGCGGGACGCCCTTCTCCACGGTTTTCCCCACGGTTTTCGCCGCGATTCTCCCCGCGGCCCTCGCCTCGGCCCTCGCGCGGGCCATCGCCACGGCCGTCACCACGCCCTTCACCCGGCCGCACCGCCATGCCCGTGGCGGCGCGCAGCGCCTTGATGTCTTCCACACCCAGGTCGACCCACACGCCGCGGCGCAGGCCGCGCGGCAGTACGACCGAGCCGTAGCGGATGCGGATCAGGCGGCTGACCGCCTTGTCCACCGCGTCGAAGAGCTTGCGCACCTCGCGGTTGCGGCCTTCGGTGATGACGACGCGGTACCAGCGGTTGACACCCTCGCCACCGCCGTCGGTGATGCTGCGGAACGAGGCCGTCTGGCCGTCGATTTCCACGCCGGCGAGCAGACGATCGCGCTCCTCGTCGGTCAGCGTACCCAGCACGCGCACGGCATATTCGCGTTCGACACCGAAGCGCGGATGCATCAGCCGATTGGCCAGGTCGCCGGAGTCGGTGAACAGCAGCAGGCCTTCGGTGTTGATGTCCAGCCGGCCCACCGACTGCCACTTGCCACGCGGCAGGCGCGGCAGGCGGCGGAAGACGGTCGGGCGCGCCTGCGGATCGTCGTGCGTGACGACCTCGCCGGCAGGCTTGTGATAAGCGATGACACGCGGCGCCGGCGGCGTGATGCGCACCTTGATCGGCTTGCCGTCCAGCGTGATGCGGTCACCGAACTTGATGCGCTGGCCGACATGCGCGGCCTGCCCGTTCACCGCGATGCGGCCTTCCACGATCATCTGTTCGAGATCGCGGCGCGATCCCACACCGGCTTGCGCCAGCACCTTCTGCAGCTTGGGCGCATCGGGCTCGGGCGCGAGCACACGCCGCGCCGCGGCGGCGTCGCCGCCGGCCGGGGCCTGTCGACCACCCGGTGCCGGGGCCGCCGGCGGGTGGCCCGCCACAGCGCCTGCGTCATCGCCTGACGCTGACCGGGTCTCGTCCGCGCCGGCTTCGTCTTCGTGGTCGGCAGCGGCTGCAACGGGCGTGTCGGCATCCGTGTGCGCCATCGCCGCTGCCGGGACCGCCTCGGCGGGTGTGCCCACACCAGCCGCCGCATCGACGGCCACCGCTGCGCCCGCGCCATCGGCAACCGCGGCCGAGCCATCGGCAGCCGCAGCCGCAGCTGCTTCCGCGGCCTCGTCGTAGGCGCCGGACAGCACATCGGCAAACAAGTCGTTGACGTCGGTCGGTGGCAGGTTGACCGGCGGCGCGTCCACGGGTGCGCGCCCGGCGTCACCGGCTGCCGCGCCCGCGGCCTCGCGCTTCTCGCGCCGGTTGCGGCGGCGGTTGCGGTGCCGCTTGCGGCGGGCATCGCCCGAGCCTTCAGCGCCGCCGGGGCCGGCTGCGCCGTCGTCCGCGTCGCCGCCTTCCCCGCCTGCCCGGTCCGCTTCGCCGCCGGCGGGTCCGCCAGCTCCTGCGCCGCCTTCAGCTCGGCCTTCTGCACGGCCTTCCGGACGGCCTTCGGCTTCGCCGGATGCGCCACGCGGCGCGCGGCGGTTGCGCCGGCCTTCCCCACGCTCACCACTGCCAGCGGCTGGGGCGGTTTCGGCACCATCGCCGGGCGCCGAACCGGCATCCGCTGATGTCGGGCGTTGGGTCTGTTCACCGTCGCCGTCACCGGTGGGCGCGGGACGCGCCGCTCGCGGCGCACGCGGTCGACGCACCGGCGCGGTGCCTTCGCCCGCGTCCGCTGGCGCGGCGGTGCCGGCCGCAGCGGGCGCAGCCGCCGGCGGCGCATCGGCCACGGCAGCCGACTCCGCCCCGTCAGCGGCGGCCGCGCGAGGCGCGCGGCGGCGGCGCGGGGCCGGCGCATCACCCTCGGGCGCGGCAGCCGGCACCGGGGCGTCGCCACCCGCGTCGGCAGCCGTCGCCACGGACTCTGCCTTGGCCGCGGGCGTGCGCCGGCGGCGTGGCTTCGGCGCGTTCTCGTCCGGGCCCGCCTCGGGCGTGGTCGGGGCGTCAGGGTTGAGCGGTTCGGTCATGGGCGTCGGGGTCCGGGGAAATCGGTTCGCCGGGCTCGCCGGCCGGCTGCGGGGGATTCAGGGGGTCCGCAGGCGAGGCGGACGGGTCGGCGCTGGCGTCGAGGCCATCGGCCACGTGGCCTTCGGGCGGGTCGATCGGCAGGCTGGCCTGCGGGCCGACCGGCAATTCGGCCTGCGCGGGATTCGCTGCGATGGCGGCGGCGCTTTCGCCCATCAGATCGAGTTCAGGCAGTTGCTCGAGGCTGCTCAATCCGAGGTCGTCCAGGAAGTGCCGCGTGGTGGCGTACAGCGCCGGTCGGCCGGGCGATTCGCGGTAGCCGATGGCCTCGATCCAGCCGCGGTCCTCGAGTTGCTTGACGATCTGGCTGGTCACTGTCACGCCGCGGATTTCTTCGATATCGCCGCGCGTGACGGGCTGTCGGTAGGCCACGATGGCCAGCGTCTCCATCACGGCGCGCGAATACTTGGGCGGCTTCTCGGGATGCAGGCGGTCCAGGTATTCGCGCATCTCCGGGCGGCTCTGGAAGCGCCAGCCGGAAGACAGGGCGACAAGCTCCACGCCGCGGCCTTCCCAATCGCGCGAGATTTCGTCCAGCAGGCTGCGCAGCGTATCCGGGGCCAGCTGGTCCTCGAACATGCCTCGCATGTCGCGCAAGGGCATGGGCACCTGGGCGCAGATGAGCGCCGTCTCCAGCACGCGCTTGGCCTCTTGGGTATTCATCGATGGGCGTTCCCTCTGGGGCGCTTGCGCCACGGGCCACGACAGGCTCCAGGCGACACAACAACTCGGGTTCGGGGCGGGACGACAGAGCCCGTGGCTCGTGGGGTCAGTCCGTTGGGGATACAGCGCCGGTTGACCGAAGCGCGGCGGTTTCACGCGCGCCGAACCGGCACCGGCCGGGATCTGCCCGACCGTGCGCGAGACATCGCAGCATGACAGTCGGTGATCGAACTGCTCGCATTGTAGCGCGGCTTCGTGACGGACTGCCCAAACGACTGGCGGATCAGCGCGCAGAGGCCGGTTCACCGGGCGCCAGCGGCGCACCCGTGACGGCTGTCCATGCCGCGTCGAGGTCTGCCGGCAGCGCCGACTCGAACTGCAGCGCCGCGCCGCTGACCGGGTGCACAAAACCCAGCCGCCGCGCATGCAGGGCCGGTCGCTGCAGCCCGCAGGCCAGCACGCCGCCATAGAGCTCGTCGGCCACCAGCGGATGCCCCGCCCGCGCCAGGTGCACGCGGATCTGGTGCGTGCGGCCCGAATGCAGCCGGCACGCGACCGCACTGACGCGGCCGTCGTCCGCCAGCCAGCGCACATCCGTGCGCGCGGGCTTGCCGCTGGCCGTCACGGCCATGCGCAGACGGTTCGACGGGTCACGGCCGATCGAGCCCTCGAAGACCTGCTCGGCCGGCTGCACGCGCCCATGCGCCAGCGCCACGTATTCGCGCCGCACCTCGCGCGCCGCGATCGCGCGCACCAGTTCGGTGACGGCTGGCAGCGTCTTGCCAACCACCATCAGCCCGCTCGTGCCCTTGTCCAGCCGGTGCACGATGCCCGCGCGCGGCAGATGCACAGCGCCCGCATGGTGCGCCAGCAGCCCGTTGAGCAGCGTGCCCGACCAGTTGCCGGCACCCGGGTGCACCACCCAGCCGGCCGGCTTGTCGACCACGAGCAGGCTGTCGTCTTCATAGACGATGGGAATGGCCATGGCTTCGGGCCGGAAGGCCAGCGCCGCCGCCGTGGGCTTCAACTCCACCTGCACGGCCTGGCCCGCCTTCAGGCGCCGCGAGGCCTGCGTGGCGGGTTGCTGCTCGACGAGAACCAGGCCCTGATCGATCAGGCTTTGCAGATGGCTGCGCGAAAACTCGCCCGCGTGGCGCACCAACAGCTTGTCCAGGCGTTGGCCGTGTTCGTCGGCCGATGTCGTCCAGGCGCGGGTCTCGGCGCCGGCCTCGAGGCCCGGCGCATCCGCGTCCGGCCAGCTTTCGACCGCGCCGGCGTCCGGGTCTACCGGGGTGGCGTCCCTATAATTCGACTTTGGATTCACCAGGGTCGACCCCGCGGGCCGGCTTGCAGACATGACGAGATTCGGAGCTTGGCGCCGGGCGGCGCTGGTGGCAACGGCTGCCGCAGTGCTGGGCGCCTGCAGTTCGACCGGCAAGAACCCGATCGATCCGAACGATCCCAACCGATTGTATGCAGAGGCCAAGGAAGAGCTGGCCAACGGCAGCTACGACCGCGCCATCAAGGGCTTCGAGAAGGCCGAAGCCGCCGCCTCCGGCACGCTGCTGGGGCAACAGGCGCTGCTGGACCTGGCCTATGCGCAATGGCGCAGCGGCGAACGCACCACGGCCATGGCCACGGCCGACCGCTTCCTGCGCCTGCACCCCTCGAGCCCGGCCTACGACTACGCGCTGTACCTGCGCGGGCTGATCAATTTCAACGACAACCTGGGCATGTTCGGCTTCGTCGCCGGCCAGCGGCTGTCCGAGCGCGACCAGCGTGCCTCGCGCGATTCGCACCAGAGCTTCAAGCAGCTGGTCGAGCAGTTCCCGGAATCGCGTTACGCCGCCGATGCGCGCGTGCGCATGGACTACATCGTCAACATGCTGGCCGACCACGAGGTGCAGGTCGCGCGCTACTACTATCGGCGTGGCGCCTACCTGGCCGCCGCCAACCGCGCCAAACAGGCCATCACCGAGTATTCCCAGGTACCCGTGGCGGAGGATGCCCTGGTGCTGATGGTGCTGAGCTATGACCGCCTGGGCCTGACGGCCCTGCGTGACGACGCACAGCGCGTGCTGAAGACGAACTTCCCGAACCGGACCCTGGACCTCGAATCGAACCGGACCCAGCGTTCGTGGTGGCATCTCTGGTGATGTGATCGCGGACCGGCGTGGGCCGAGTGGTCCGCGCACGGCGCCGGCGCGACATCAGGGCGGCCTTCGCCCCTGCAGCGGTTCAGTGATCCTGCGCCAGTTGGCGCAGCCACTCCAGTGCCTCGACCTCTTCGGCCAGCAGGCCCATCGGCGGCAGCGCGCCGCGCAGCCTGGCGCCGTACGGCATCTGCACCAGGCGCGGATCGCATACGACCAGCAGGCCGCGGTCGCTCTCGGTGCGGATCAGCCGCCCGCCGCCCTGCTTCAGCGAGATGGCCGCCTCGGACACGAAGTGCTCCTGGAAGGCATTGCCGCCGCGCTCCTCGATCTGCCGCACACGCGCTTCGACCAGCGGGTCGTTGGGCGGCGGAAACGGCAGCTTGTCGATCAGCACGCACTGCAGCGCATCGCCGGGCACGTCGATGCCTTCCCAGAAGCTCTGTGAGCCCAGCAGCACGCGCCGCCGCCCATCGCCGAATTGCTGCATCAGGCTGCGCTTGGGCTGCGTGCCCTGCACCAGCACCTCGAAAGACTCACCGGCTGCCGACAGCGCCTCCTGCAGCGCCTGGGCAATGACGGGCAGCACGCGCAGCGTCGTCGTCAGCACAAAGCAGCGGCCGCCCAGCGCCAGTGCGCAGCGCGCGGCCAGCGCACCCACCGCGGCCGGGTGGGCGCTGTCGTTGGGCTTGGGAAAGCGCCGCGGCACGTACAGGCGCGCCTGGTTCGGATAGTCGAAGGGGCTGCCCACGCGCAGCGCCGTGGCATCTTCCAGTGCCGCGCCCTGCGTGAACCAGCTCAGGCGTTCGTCGTCGCCCAGTGTGGCCGAGGTGAAGATCCAGGCCCGCGGCGCCAGGCGTCGCTGCTCGGTGATCATGTCGCGGATGTCCAGCGGCGACTCCACCAGCCGCGCGCTCTGCGCCGACAGGTCGATCCAGCGCACGCGCCCCGGCGGCGTCTCGACGGCAAACCGTGCGCACAGCGCGCGCAGGTTGCTCACGCGCTGGTGCAGGCGGTCCATGTCGGGGCCCAGGCCTTCGACCTGCTCCAGCGCGGCCTCCAGCTGCTGGCTGGCCGCATCCAGCGCCAGCAGCGCGGGTGCGAAGCCCTCGGTGCGCGCACGTTCCTGCCAGCGCAGCTTGATGATCCCGCGCACCTCACGCATGGGCCCGGCACAGACCAGCCGCAGGTCGCGCGCCGCACGCTCCACGGCGCCGCACAACTCCTGCCAGGGCTGCAGGCCGCGCGCGAGCTTCAGGCCGGCCGCCAGCACATCGCGCGTGAGATCGATGACCTGCCCCATGCCCAGCTGCGTGCCCAGGAACTGCAGACCGGCGTCGACGAGCTGGTGCGCCTCGTCGAAGATCGCCGCGTCGACGGTGGGCAGCAGTTCGGCCACACCGCTGTCGCGCAATGCCAGGTCGGCAAAGAACAGGTGGTGGTTGATGACCACCACATCCGCCGCCATTGCCTCGCGCCGCGCGCGCACGACGTGGCAGTTGACAAACTGCGGGCATTCCGCGCCCAGGCAGTTGTCGCGCGTGGACGTGACCAGTGGGATCACCGGCGAGCGGTCGTCCAGGCCTTCCATTTCCGCCAGGTCGCCGCTGCGTGTGGCGACCGCCCAGCTCTCCACACGGGCCAGCGTGCGCACGGCCCAGCGATCGGGCAGCTCGGCACTTTCGCGCGCCTGCTGCAGGCGGTGGATGCACAGGTAGCTCGAGCGGCCCTTGAGCAGCGCCAGCTTGGCCGGCGTGCCCAGCGCGGCTTTCAGCCGCGGCAGGTCGCGCAGGAACAGCTGGTCCTGCAGGCTCTTGGTGGCGGTGCTGACCAGCGCCCGGCGCCCGGACAGCAGCAGCGGCACCAGGTAGGCAAAGGTCTTGCCCACGCCGGTGCCGGCCTCGACCACCAGCGCCTCGCGCTCGTCCAGCGCCTGCGCCACGGCTCGCGCCATGCGCGCCTGCGGCTCGCGCACGCGGTGGGAAGGGTCGGTGGCCGCGAGCGCGCCGGCAGGGCCCAGCGCCCAGGCGGTCTGCTCGGCCAGGCTGTCGTCGTCGGCCAATGGATTCAGAAGCGATGCACCAAGCCCGTGCAGCGGCGAGCGCTTGCCACGCGTCGCAGGCCGGATGGCAAGGGATGAGCAGGTGTGATGTGGTCGTTCACGGCGTTTCAGGCCGGTTCCGGCGGATCGACTTCCGCCTCAAGCCGCGAGATCAGGTCGCGCAGCGCCAGGCGCCGTTTCTTCAGGCGCCGAAGCATCAGGTCGTCGAGTGGACGCTCACCGACCGCGCGGTCGATCAGGTCGTCCAGATCAGCGTGTTCCATGCGCAGCTCGATGAGATGCCGCGCGGGTGAGTGCAGATTGTTGTCCATGGACACGGGTTGCCGGTCAGTGGCCGAGTTTATAGTCCCGCCCCATGGTCACCAAGTCTCCTGCACACCGTCTGACGGCCTCCACGGCCCTCCACAAGGGTGACCGGGCGTACCAGCAGGACCAGGTCGTGGTGATTCCCCACCCACGGGAAACGGGATGCGTGCTGGCTGTCCTGGCTGATGGCATGGGCGGCAAGAGCGGCGGCCGCAAAGCCTCCGACCAGGTGCAGATGACCGCCCGGCAGATCTTCGAAAGCTTCGTGCCCAGCAAGGACGACGCGGCCGAAGTGCTGCGCCGCATGGTCATGGAAGCGCATCTCATGATCAAGCTGACGGCCATCTCTTCCGAGGAAGAGCCGCACAGCACGATGGCGGCCTTCATGATCCTGCCGGACCGGTCGGCCCACGTGGTGCATGCCGGCGATTCACGGGTCTACCACTTCCGCGGCGCCGAGATGCTTCAGCGCACGATCGACCATTCCTTCGTGCAGCGCCTGATCGACGAAGGCAAGCTGACCGAAGAGGCCGCGGCGGTGCACCCGCAATCCAATCTGCTGACGGGCTGCCTGGGCACGGAACAGGACCCGCCGGTGACGCTGTGGCGCATCCCGGCGCTCGAGCCGGAAGACACACTGATCGCCTGCAGCGACGGCCTGTGGCACTACTTCTCGCCCAAGGAAATCGGCGCCATCCTCTATGCGCTGCCCCCGCGCGAGGCCGGCGAGATGCTGGTGTCCAAGGCGCGTCAGCGGGCACACGGCGGCGGCGACAACGTCTCGCTGGCCATCGTCCGGGTGGACCGATTGAAGTGATCGTGAGCCCCCGGCCGTCTGGCGGCCGCCCCCCAAGGGGGCTCCGAACACGACCGGGAGACCCGGATCGTGTTCGGCCCGCGCCGGACACGCAGCGCCCCCTGGCCACCTGGCGGCGGCCTGTCCCCAAGGGGTTGAGGTCGTTTCGGTTCGTGAATCAGGTCAGCGACGTGTCGACGTCGCGTTTTTCCAGGGCCAGGAATTCGGCGGACTGCATCTCGTTCAGGCGGGAGACGGTGCGCGGGAACTCGTGGGCGAGCGGGCCTTCGTTGTAGAGCTCGTCGGCCGGCACTTCGGCTGACAGGATGAGCTTGACGCGGCGGTCGTAGAGCACGTCCACGAGCCAGGTGAAGCGGCGCGCCTCGCTGGCCAGCCGCGGCGGCATCTGCGGGACGCCGGACAGCAGCACCGTGTGGAACTGCGAGGCGATTTCGAGGTAGTCGTTCTGCGAGCGCGGCCCGCCGCACAGGGTGCGGAAATCGAACCACACGACACCGCCGGCGCGCCGCACGCAGCGCAGTTCTCGGTGTTCGATGTGCATCACCGGATCGTCGTCCTGCGCCTCGGCGAGGTCGTTGAAGGCCGACGACAGCGCGGCATCGGCCTCGGCGCCCAGCGGCGTGTGGTACAGCTTCAACTGCTGCAGCGTGCGCTGGCGGTAGTCGACGCCGGCATCCACGTTGATGATCTCCAGCTTGTCCTTCAGCAGCGCGATCGCGGGCAGGATGCGGTCCCGGTGCAGCCCGTTCGGGTAGAGCCCATCAGGATGGAAGTTGGACGTGGTGACGATGCTCACGCGGTTGGCGAACAGCGCATCCAGCAGCCGGTGCAGGATCATCGCGTCGGTGACGTGCGCGACGTGGAATTCGTCGAAGCAGATCAGACGGAAGCGCCGCGAGATGCGCTTGCCGAGCTCATCCAGCGGATTGACCGTGCCCTTGAGCTCCTGCAGCTCGCGCTGCACCTCGCGCATGAATTCGTGGAAGTGCAGCCGCGTCTTGCGGGTCAGCGGCACCGACTGGAAGAAGCAATCCATCAGGAAGCTCTTCCCCCGGCCCACGCCGCCGTACATGTAGACGCCCCGGGGGATGGGCGGCCGCGAGATCAGCTTGGTCAGCGCATTGCTGCGGCGGGCCTTGTAGTCGGCCCACTCGCGTTCGCAGCGCTCGAGCGCATCGATCGCGCGCTGCTGCGCCGGGTCGCTGTGGTACCCCCGTTCGGCCAGCGTGGCCGCGTAGAGCTCACGAACGCCCATGAATGAATCCTCCGATGCCCTCAGTCCAGATCATGCACGGATCCGGCTGCGCCGGTCCGTCGCATGCGCCCCCTTGAGGGGGCAGCGACAGGGACCGCGCGCGGGGGCTCAAAAGTTCAGCGTGCGCTTGTCCACCGCCAGCGCGGCTTCCTTGGTGCTTTCGCTGAGCGAGGGGTGCGCGTGGCAGATGCGCGCGATGTCCTCGGCACTGGCCTTGAACTCCATCGCGACCACCGCCTCGGCGATCAGCTCGCTGGCCATGGGGCCGACGATGTGCACGCCCAGGATCTCGTCGGTGGCGGCATCGGCAATCATCTTGACCATGCCTGTCGTGTCGCCCAGCGCCCGTGCACGGCCGTTGGCCATGAACGGGAAAGTTCCGGCCTTGTAGGCACGGCCTTCGGCCTGGAGCTGCTGCTCGGTCTTGCCGACCCAGGCAATCTCGGGGCTGGTGTAGATGACCCAAGGGATAGTGTCGAAGTTGACGTGCCCATGCTGGCCCGCAATGCGCTCGGCCACCGCCACGCCTTCTTCTTCGGCCTTGTGCGCCAGCATCGGGCCGCGCACCACATCGCCCACCGCCCACACGCCGGGCAGGTTGGTGCGGCAGTCGCCGTCCACCACGATGGCGCCGCGCTCGTCGATCGCCAGGCCGACCGCCTCGGCATTCAGGCCGGTGGTGTTCGGCACGCGGCCGATCGAGACTATGAGCTTGTCGACCGCCAGTTCCTGCGCCTCGCCCTTGGCATTGGTGTAGGCCACCGTGACGCCCTTCTTGCCGGCCTTGATGTCGCCGACCTTGACGCCCAGCTCGATCTTCAGGCCCTGCTTGGTGAAGGCCTTGTGCGCCTCCTTGGCGATCTGCTGGTCAGCCGCGCCCAGGAAGGTCGGCAGCGCCTCGAGCACCGTGACGTCGGCACCCAGGCGGCGCCAGACCGAGCCCATTTCCAGCCCGATCACGCCCGAGCCGATCAGGCCCAGCTTCTTCGGCACCGCACCGATGCGCAGCGCGCCATCGTTGCTGAGCACGCGGTCTTCGTCGAAAGGCACGCCGGGCATCGCACGCGCGCTCGAACCCGTGGCCACGATGACCTGCTTGCCGGTCAGCGATTCGTTGGCAGCGCCTGCCACGGCGATCTCGTAGCCGCCGTCCACCGCCTTCACGAACGAGCCGCGGCCGTGGAAGAACGTCACCTTGTTCTTCTTCAGCAGGTACAGGATGCCGTCGTTGTTCTGCTTCACGACCGCATCCTTGCGCGCGACCATCTTGGCCACGTCGATGCTCAAGTCCTTCAAGCCGATGCCGTGGTCACCGAAGGCGTGCCCGGCATGGTCGAAGAACTCCGAACTCTGCAGCAGCGCCTTGCTCGGGATGCAGCCCACGTTCGTGCAGGTGCCGCCGGGCGCCGGTCCGCCCTTGCCGTTTTTCCACTCGTCGATGCAGGCCGTATTGAAGCCCAGCTGCGCCGCGCGGATCGCCGCGATATAGCCGCCAGGGCCGCCGCCGATGACGATGACGTCGAATTGCTTGCTCATGATGTGCTCGATTAGATGGGGCTGCTGAAGTGGTGCAGCAGCCGTAGCGAGCGGACCGAGGTGGTGTCGAGCACCGCAGCCGTACTCACGTACGGCGAGGAGCGCAGGCGCCAGATCGGTTCGCGCAGTAGGCTGATGCGCCGCTTCAGATGTCGAAGAGGAGGCGGGAGGGGTCTTCCAGCGCTTCCTTCATCGTCACCAGCCCCAGCACGGCCTCACGGCCGTCGATGATGCGGTGGTCATAAGACATCGCCAGATAGTTGATCGGCCGCACCACGACCTGCCCGTTCTCCACGACGGCACGGTCCTTGGTGGCGTGCACGCCCAGGATCGCGCTCTGCGGCGGGTTGATGATGGGCGTGGACAGCATGGAGCCGAAGGTGCCGCCGTTGCTGATCGAGAAGGTGCCGCCGGACAGGTCGTCCATCGACAGCTTGCCTTCCTTGGCCTTCTGGCCGAACTCGCCGATCTTCTTCTCGATGTCGGCAAAGCTCATCTGGTCGGCATTGCGGATGATGGGCACCACCAGGCCGCGCGGCGAACCGACCGCGATGCCGATGTCGAAGAAGCCGTGGTAGACGATGTCGTTGCCGTCGACCGAAGCATTGAGCACCGGGTACTTCTTCAGTGCCGCGACCGCCGCCTTGACGAAGAAGCTCATGAAGCCCAGCTTGACGCCGTGCTCCTTCTCGAACTTGTCCTGGAACTTCTTGCGCATCTCCATCACCGGGGCCATGTTGACCTCGTTGAAGGTGGTCAGGATGGCATTGGTGGATTGCGACTGGAGCAGGCGCTCGGCCACGCGTGCACGCAGGCGCGACATCGGCACGCGCTGCTCGGGACGCTCGCCCAGGTTCTGCGTGACCGGCGCGGCCACGGCGGGCAGCGGCTTCGCCACGGCGGGTGCCACGGGCACGGATACCGCAGGCGCGGCAGCCTTCGGGGCTGCAGCACCGGCGGCCACGGCGCCCAGCACGTCACCCTTGGTCACGCGGCCGTCCTTGCCGGTGCCGGCCACGGAGCCGGCGGCCAGGTGGTTGTCGGCCATCAGCTTGGCAGCAGCGGGCATGGCCACGCCGGCCTTGCTGGTGGATGCCGGTGCGGCGGCGGCAGCAGCCGCCGGAGCCGCAGCAGCCGCAGCGGGTGCAGCAGCCGGCGCAGGCGCGGCAGCGCCAGCGGTGGCCGCGGTGTCGATCCGGGCGATCAGCTGTTCGGCCACCACCGTGCCGCCGTCACCGACGACCAGTTCGGCCAGCACGCCGCCCGCGGGCGCGGGCACTTCGAGCACGACCTTGTCGGTCTCGATCTCGATGAGGATCTCGTCGATCGCCACGGCGTCGCCGGGCTTCTTCTTCCACTGCAGCAGCGTGGCTTCGGCCACGGATTCGGAGAGCTGCGGGACCTTGACTTCAACAATTGCCATGATGTGTATGCGTAGGTGAGGGGTTCGAGCCCCGCGCCATCCTGCGGCCCGATCCGCGGCTGCATGCAGCCGGGACGCGGGGGGCGCAGGTCAACCCGGCGCGAAGCAACCGGGTTGTCTTACTTGACGAGCACAAAGCCCTTGAGCTTGCCGAAAGCCTGGTCGAGCAGCGTCTTCTGCTGCTCCTGGTGCAGGTGCGAATAGCCCACGGCCGGCGAGGCCGAGGCCGGACGACCGGCATAGCCGAGCTTCTGCCCTTCGAGCATGTTCTCGTGGACCTGGTGCTGGATGAAGAACCACGCGCCCTGGTTCTGCGGCTCGTCCTGGCACCACACGACTTCGGTGACGTTCGGGAAGCGCTTCATCTCCGTGGAGAAGGCCTTGTGCGGGAACGGATAGAGCTGTTCCACGCGCAGGATCGCGACGTCCCAGGCTTTCATCTCGTCGCGCTTGCGGATCAGGTCGTAGCCGACCTTGCCCGAGCACGCGATGACGCGCTTGACCTTGTCCGCCACCACTTCCTTGCGCTGCGGGCCGATCACCGTCTTGAACTCGCCCTTGACGAAGTCGTTCAGCGGCGAGGTGGCGTCCTTGTTGCGCAGCAGGCTCTTGGGCGTGAAGATCACCAGCGGCTTGCGCAGCGGGCGCACCATCTGGCGGCGCAGCACGTGGAAGATCTGGCTGGCGCTGGTGGGCTGCACGATCTGCATGTTGGTGTCGGCGGCCAGCTGCATGAAGCGCTCCAGGCGGGCCGAGCTGTGCTCGGGGCCCTGGCCTTCGTAGCCGTGCGGCAGCATCAACGTCAGGCCGTTGACGCGGCCCCACTTCACTTCGCCCGAGGCGATGAACTGGTCGATCACGACCTGCGCGCCGTTGGCGAAGTCACCGAACTGCGCTTCCCAGATGGTCAGCGTATTCGGCTCGGCCGAGGCATAGCCGTATTCGAAGCCCAGCACCGCCTCTTCCGACAGGATCGAGTCGATGACGGTGAACTGCGCCTGGTTGTCGGCCACGTGCTGCAGCGGGACATAGGTGCCTTCGTCCCACTTCTCGCGCTTCTGGTCATGGATCACCGCGTGACGGTGGGTGAAGGTGCCACGTCCGCTGTCCTCACCGGACAGGCGCACCGGGTACCCGGCGGCCACGAGCGACGCAAAGGCCATGTGCTCGCCCATGCCCCAGTCGATGTTGACTTCGCCCCGGCCCATGGCGGCGCGGTCGTCGTAGACCTTCTTGACCAGCGGGTGCATGTTGACGGTCTCGGGGATCGTCGTCAGGCGGTCGGCCAGGCGCTTCCATTCGGCCAGCGGAATGGCCGTGTCGGCGTTGTCGGTCCACTTCTTGCCCAGGAAGGGCAGCCAGTCGACCGCGAACTTGCTCTTGAAGTTGCTGATCACCGGATCGACCGTGTGGCGGCCCGCGTCCATCGCGGCGCGGTAGGCCTTGGCCATGTCGTCGCCGAGCGACTCGCCCAATCCCTGCGCTGCCAGGCGGTCGGCATACAGCTTGCGCGTGCCGGGGTGCGCGCTGATCTTCTTGTACATCAGCGGCTGGGTCAGCGCCGGCGTGTCCTGCTCGTTGTGGCCCAGCTTGCGGAAGCAGATGATGTCCACCACGACGTCCTTCTGGAACGACATGCGGAACTCCAGCGCCAGCCGCGTGGCCAGCACGACCGCCTCGGGGTCGTCGCCATTCACGTGCAGCACGGGCGCCTCGACCATCTTGACGATGTCGGTGCAGTACAGCGTGGAGCGCAGGTCGCGCGGGTCCGAGGTGGTGAAGCCGATCTGGTTGTTGATGATCAGGTGCACCGTGCCGCCCGTGGAGTAGCCACGGGTTTCGGACAGCATTAGCGTTTCCTGGTTGACGCCCTGGCCGCCGAAGGCCGAGTCGCCGTGCACCAGCACCGGCAGCACCTGCAAGCCCTTCGTGTCGCCTCGACGGTCCATGCGCGCGCGCACCGAGCCTTCGACCACCGGGTTGACGATTTCCAGGTGCGAGGGGTTGAAGGCCAGGCTCAAGTGCACCGGGCCGCCGGGGGTGGAGATGTCGGAGCTGAAGCCCTGGTGGTACTTGACGTCGCCCGCGGGCAGTTCTTCTGGCGCGGTGTGGTCGAACTCGGCAAACAGGTCCTTGGGCATCTTGCCCAGGGTGTTGACCAGCACGTTCAGGCGGCCGCGGTGGGCCATGCCGATGACGATCTCCTGGACACCTTGCTCACCGGCGCGCTGGACGACTTCGTCCATGGCCGCGATGAAGCTCTCGCCGCCTTCCAGCGAAAAACGCTTCTGGCCGACGTACTTGGTGTGCAGGAAGCGCTCCAGACCTTCGGCAGCGGTCACGCGGTCGAGGATGTGCTTCTTCTGTTCAGGAGAAAAGCTCGGCTTGGAGCGCACGCTCTCGAGCTTCTCCTGCCACCAGCGCTTTTGCGTCTGGTCGGTCATGTGCATGAACTCGGCGCCGATGGTGCCGCAATAGGTTTCACGCAGCGCCTGCAGGATCTCCCGCAGGGTCATGTGCTCGGCCTTGCTGAAATAGCTGTTGGCCGCCGAGAACGTGATGTCCATATCGGACTCGGTCAGGTCGTAGAACGCCGGCTCGAGTTCGGGAATCTTGGGACGCTCGGTGCGCTTGAGCGGGTCCAGGTCGGCCCAGCGGGCGCCGACGTTGCGGTAGGCGGCGATCAGCGACTGGACGTGGACCTGCTTGCGCGCGACGGCCAGGTCGGCCGAGCTGGCCTTGTTGGCGAAGGCATTGGCCTTGGCACGCTGGGCGAAGGACTCGATGACCGGCGCATGCGCCACATCGCGGTTCTCGCTGCCGTCGACGGCGGGTACGTGCTGGAGGTTGTCGAAGTAGGTGCGCCAGTTGTCGGGCACGCTGCCGGGGTTGTCGAGGTAAGCCTCATACAACTCTTCGACGTAGGGCGCATTGCCCCCGAACAGGTACGAATTCGACCTGTATTGCTGCATCATCTCTCGCTCACCTTTCGCCCCGGTTCGCCAGGGTTTCGATGGGTTGATCAACCTTCCGCGGCCCGGCTTCACCGGTAGGCGGATTGCGACCCGCCTTGCTGTTGTCTCGGCCAGCAAGGGGACGTGGAAGGACCACTTCTTCAGCCAAAAACGACTCTAGCACCGCTGTCTGACGCGAAACCATCAACTGGGGCCAAAGCACTTGGCAGTTCATGGGATCGGCAAACGCGCGGAAGCGCAGATTCAGGGCATGCAAACCGCCCTCATCCATCTGCATCGCGGCGCGCCCGCCAAGCCCCCGGTGGGGCAGTCCTGCAACGGCTGCGGCATGTGCTGCGCCACCGAGCCCTGCCCCATCGGCGCCGTGGCCAGTTTGCGACATCGCGGCCGCTGCGAGGCGCTCGAATGGGACGACGAGGCCACGCGCTACCGCTGCGGGCTGCTGGTGAAGGCCGCGACCGCCGGACGCGGCGCACAGCGCCTGGTGGCGCGCTGGATCGCCGCGGGCCAGGGCTGCGACGCGGAGATGGAAGCCGTCGCAGTCGAGTCTCGGTCGGAAGACGCCGTCGCCGCCGCTAACGCCTGAACGCCGCTGCAGTCGCGCGGCGTCCCGTCAGGTGCGTCCCCTGATCAGGCGTGTTGGTCACGCCTGGACACGTTTCACACATTTCGGCCCAGGACGGCCATATTGGTTTCCGATAGCGTCGCGCCGTCGCATCGAAGAGACCGCCCACACATGGTCGCCGACCTGGTCTTGTCCCGCCTCATCGGCAGCCCGCTGCAAGCACCCCTGGAGTGGTTGCGCCATCTCGCTCACAAGGTGCAATGCTGGCGCGAGCCGGGCCTGGCGGACGTGCTCGCGGAAGGTCAGCGAACGCGCGACCTGATGCGCAGCCTGATCAGCGCGAACACCAACTGCATCGACATCGGCGCGCACCTGGGCCTGATGACCTGCGACATGGTCCGGCTCGCCCCGCACGGGCGCCACATCGCCTTCGAGCCGGTGCCGCACAAGGCCCGCTGGCTGCAGCGCAAGCTGCCGCAGGTGAACGTGCAGCAGGCGGCCGTGGGCGCCGTCAGCATGACCACGGCATTTGCCCTGAGTGAAGACGACTCGGCCAACAGTGCGCTGCGGCCGAACGAAAACACCCAGGCGTCGCAGATGATCCAGGTGCGCTGCCTGAGCCTGGACGACCTGGTCGCACCGGACCACCCCATCGGCTTCATCAAGATGGACGCCATCGGCGGCGAATTCGACATCCTGCGCGGCGCCCACCGGCTCATCATGCGCGACCGGCCGGTGCTGCTGTTCG
This sequence comes from Pseudomonadota bacterium, assembly GCA_963205115.1. Lineage (GTDB taxonomy): Bacteria > Pseudomonadota > Gammaproteobacteria > Burkholderiales > Burkholderiaceae_C > Rubrivivax. The sequence goes on from CAUJHV010000005.1 coordinate 178,525, forward strand.
AATGCACGCCCAACGGCACGCGGGCCTTCGGCGTAGATCCGGCCGAACTCTTCCGCCACCTCACAGGCACCCTGGGCTACTGGGTGTACTCCCTGAGCGGCTGGGCGCGCAAGGAGCCGCCGCTGGACGAGCGGCGATTCCTCGCGGCCCAGGTCTACCCCTTCGAGGCCTTCAACTTTGTCGGCCTGCCGATGGCAGCGGGCCTGGCGCGCGACAGCGTCAGCCTGCCGGGCAGGACGCCAGCGACGGCGGAATCCGCACGCCTGGACCTGGCGGCCTGAGCGTCTGCGTTCAGACCTGGGCGGCGGCCAGACCGAGGCGGGCACGCGCCGCCGCGTACTCGCGGCCCAGCCGCGCCACCAGTTCCGCCGTCGGCAAAACGGCGTTGACCGCGCCGATGCCCTGGCCGCAGCCCCAGATGTCCTTCCACGCCTTCTTGGCGTCGCCGCCGAAATTCATCTGCGTGGGATCGCTCTCGGGCAGGTGATCCGGATCCATCCCCGCGGCGCGGATGGACGGCTTCAGGTAATTGCCGTGCACGCCCGTGAAGAGGTTGGAGTACACGATGTCGTCGCTGTTGCTGTCGACGATGCACTGCTTGTACGCGGCCGAGGCGCGCGCTTCTTCCGTCGCGATGAAGGCCGATCCGATGTAGGCGAGGTCTGCTCCCATCGCCTGCGCAGCCAGCACCGCATCACCCGTGGCGATCGAACCGCTGAGCGCCAGCGGACCGTCGAACCACTGCCGGATTTCCTGGATCAGCGCGAACGGGCTCTTGACACCCGCATGGCCGCCGGCGCCCGCAGCCACGGCAATCAGGCCGTCGGCGCCCTTTTCCACCGCCTTGTGCGCAAAGGCGTTGTTGATGATGTCGTGCAGCACCACGCCGCCCCAGGCGTGCACGGCGTCGTTGACATCCGTGCGCGCGCCCAGCGAGGTGATCACGATGGGCACCTTGTAGCGCGCGCAGACCTGCATGTCGTGCTCGAGCCGGTCGTTGCTCTTGTGCACGATCTGGTTGATGGCAAACGGTGCGCTGGGCGCGTCCGGATGCGCGCGGTCGTAGGCCGCCAGCGTTTCGGTGATCTCGGCCAGCCACTCGTCCAGCTGCGAGGCCGGGCGCGCATTGAGCGCAGGCATCGAGCCGACGATGCCCGCCTGGCATTGCGCGATCACGAGTTGCGGGTGGCTGACGATGAACAGCGGCGAGCCGATGACCGGCAGCCGCAGGCGGTCGAACACAGCAGGCAGCGCCATCAGAAGGCCTCCAGGGCGAGTGCGGTGACGCTGGCGGCGCCGTCCACGATGCTGTCGCGCAGCGCGCCGGCGCGCACGAGGATGTGGTCGGCGTAGAAGCGCGCGGTGACGATCTTGGCCTGCATGAAGTCGGCTTCTTCGCCGGCGGCCAGGCGTTCTTCGGCCACCAGCAGCGCGCGGCCCATCTGCCAGCCGGCCACGACGATGCCGCTGAGCATCAGGTAGGGCACGCTGCCGGCAAAGACGGCGTTGGGGCTGCCCTTGGTCTGCCCTGCCACGAAGTCGATCGCATCCAGCCAAGCCTTGCGCGCGGCTTCCAGGCGCGCGGCCACGGCACGTGCGGCATCACTGCCGCGTGCGCGCAGTGCGGCTTCGGTGGCCTCGATCTGCGCGGCAATCGCCCGCGCGGTGCGGCCACCGTCGCGCGCCGTCTTGCGGCCGATCAGGTCGTTGGCCTGGATGGCCGTCGTGCCTTCGTAGATCGTCAGGATCTTCGCGTCGCGCAGGTATTGCGCGGCACCGGTCTCTTCGATGAAGCCCATGCCGCCGTGGACCTGCACGCCCAGGCTCGCGACTTCCAGGCTCATCTCGGTGGACAGGCCCTTGATCAGCGGCACCAGGAATTCGTAGAAGGTCTGGTTCTGCGCGCGCACCTCGGCGTCCGCGTGCGCATGTGCGGCGTCGAAGGCCGCGGCGCCGACATAGGCCATCGCGCGGCAGCCTTCGGTCCAGGCGCGCATGGTCATCAGCATGCGGCGCACGTCCGGGTGGTGGATGATCGGCGCGGCCTTGTTCAGCGAGCCGTCCACCGGGCGGCTCTGTACGCGGTCACGCGCGAAGGCCACGGCCTTCTGGTAGGCGCGCTCGGCCACCGCGATGCCCTGGATGCCCACGCCGTAGCGCGCGGCATTCATCATGACGAACATGTACTCCAGGCCGCGGTTCTCTTGGCCAATCAGGTAGCCCACGGCGCCGCCGTGGTCGCCGTACTGCAGCACGGCCGTCGGGCTGGCCTTGATGCCCATCTTGTGTTCGATGCTGACGCAGTGCACGTCGTTGCGTGTGCCGTCGGCCATGACCTTCGGGCAGATGAACAGCGAGATGCCCTTGACGCCTTCGGGCGCGCCGCTCACGCGCGCCAGCACCAGGTGGACGATGTTGTCCGCCATGTCGTGCTCGCCGTAGGTGATGAAGATCTTGGTGCCGAAGAGCTTGTAGCTGCCATCGGGCTGCGGCTCGGCGCGCGTGCGCACCATCGACAGGTCGGAGCCGGCCTGCGGCTCAGTGAGGTTCATCGAACCCGTCCAGCTGCCGTCCAGCATCTTCGGGATGTAGGTCTCGCGCTGTTCTTGCGAGCCGGCCGTCAGCACGGCCTCGACCGCGCCGTCGGTCAGCAACGGGCACAGCGCGAAGCTCATGTTGGCGCTGTTGACCATCTCCGAGCAGGCCGCGTGGCTCAGCGTGGGCAGGCCCTGGCCGCCGAACTCTTCCGGGTGCTGCAGGCCTTGCCAGCCGCCTTCGGCAAACTGCTTGAAGGCTTCCTTGAAGCCGGTGGTGGTCGTGACCTTGCCGTCCTTGAACCACGAGGGGTTCTTGTCGCCTTCCGCATTCAGCGGCGCCACCACGCCTTCGTTGAACTTGGCGCATTCCTCGAGCACCGCGACGGCGGTGTCGTAGCCGGCCTCTTCATGACCCGGCAACTGCGCGACGGCGTCGATGCCGGCCAGTTCCTTCATCACGAACAGCATGTCCCTGACAGGTGCGCGATAGCTCATGGCGGTCCTCCGTTGAATGCGTGAGAGTGCCCTCGCAGTGGCCTTGCCACCACCACTGCGCAGGGTTCGGGAAGACGCCGAAGCCCATCGGCGTCTTCCGCGGTCGCGGAAATCAAAAAGGGCGCCACGCTGGCGCCCTGGATCCAGCAAGGGATCAGAGGCTGGAAACGAGCTCCGGCACCGCGGTGAACAGATCAGCCTCGAGGCCGTAGTCGGCCACGCTGAAGATGGGCGCTTCGGGGTCCTTGTTGATCGCCACGATCACCTTGGAGTCCTTCATGCCCGCCAGGTGCTGGATCGCGCCCGAGATGCCACAGGCGATGTACAGCTGCGGCGCGACGATCTTGCCCGTCTGGCCGACCTGCCAGTCGTTCGGCGCATAACCCGCATCCACAGCCGCACGGCTGGCGCCCAGCGCGGCGCCCAGCTTGTCGGCCAGCGGCGTGAGCACTTCCATGAACTTCTCGTTGCTGCCCATCGCGCGGCCGCCCGAGACGATGATCTTGGCCGCCGTCAGTTCCGGACGGTCGCTGGCCGCGATCTCGCTGCCCATGTAGCTGCTGCTGCCGCTGTCGGCCACGGGCGCCGCCGCTTCCACCGCGGCACTGCCGCCGGTGGCCGCCGCCGGGTCGAAGCCCGTCGTGCGCACGGTGATGACCTTGATCGCATCCGTGCTCTGCACGGTGGCGATGGCGTTGCCGGCGTAGATCGGGCGCTCGAAGGTATCGGCGCTGATCACCTTGGTGGCGTCGCTGATCTGCGCCACGTCCAGCAATGCCGCCACGCGCGGCGCGACGTTCTTGCCGCCGGCGGTGGCCGGGAACAGGATGTGGCTGTAGTTCTTCGCGATGGCCAGGACCTGCGCGGCGATGTTCTCGGCCAGGCCGTGGCCCAGGCTCGCGCCGTCGGCGTGGATGACCTTGGCGACACCGGCCACTTGTGCAGCGGCTTGCGCCACCGCGGCGGTACCGGCGCCGGCCACCAGCACGTGGACGTCGCCACCGCAGGCCAGGGCCGCGGCGACGGTATTCAGCGTGGCGCCCTTGAGCGACTGGTTGTCGTGTTCGGCAATGACGAGTGCAGTCATCAGATCACCTTCGCTTCGTTCTTGAGCTTGCTCACCAGGGTGGCCACATCGGGCACCTTCACGCCAGCGCCGCGCTTGGGCGGCTCGCTGACCTTCAGCGTCTTGATGCGCGGCGTGACGTCCACGCCGAGGTCGGCAGGCTTGACCACTTCCAGCGGCTTCTTCTTCGCCTTCATGATGTTGGGCAGCGTCACGTAGCGCGGCTCGTTCAGGCGCAGGTCAGAGGTCACCACCGCCGGCAGCTTGATCTTGAGCGTTTCCAGACCGCCGTCCACTTCGCGCGTAACCGTGGCGAAGCCGTCGGCCACGACCACCTTGCTCGCGAATGTGGCCTGCGGCAGACCGGCCAGAGCGGCCAGCATCTGTCCGGTCTGGTTGCAGTCGTCGTCGATGGCCTGCTTGCCGACGATGATCAGCCCGGGCTGTTCCTTGTCGACCAGCGCCTTGAGCAGCTTGGCCACGGCCAGCGGCTGCAGTTCGTCGGCGCACTCCACCAGGATGGCGCGGTCCGCGCCGATGGCCATGGCCGTGCGCAGGGTTTCCTGGCACTGCGTGACACCGCAGGACACGGCGATGACCTCGGTGGCCACGCCCTTTTCCTTCAAGCGCACCGCCTCTTCGATGGCGATCTCGTCGAAGGGGTTCATGCTCATCTTGACGTTCGCGATGTCCACGCCCGTGCCGTCGCTCTTGACGCGCACCTTGACGTTGTAGTCGACGACCCGTTTGACGGGGACCAGCACTTTCATGCACCAGCTCCTGGTTGAATTGACGTTGACGTAAAGCAGTGATTCTAGGTTTGCCGACGCGTCTTTCGACACGGCTCGGAGAAAAAATAGAACGATCGTTCTATTTTAGGTCGGTTCGGCCGCAGCGCGCTCGCCACGCGCCATGTCGACGTGCCGCAACAGCCACAGTCCCGCCACGAAAAACAGACCCGTCACGCCGATCGCCAGGCGGTGGTTGCCGCTGGTCAGCCAGGTGACGACGCCATATGTGAGCGGGCCCACGATGGCTGACAGCCGCACCGCAAAAGTCCACAAGCCGAAGAATTCGGCGCGCCGTGCGGCTGGCGCCAGCAGCCCGGCCATCGCACGTCCGGCCGACTGCGAGGAGCCCATGCACAGCCCCGCGATCACGGCGGCCACCCAGAACAGCGCCGCCGAAGTGGCGGCCACGGCCAGCAGGGTCATCACGATCCAGCCGGCCAGCGTGATGCCCAGCGCTCGGCGGTGCCCGATGCGGTCCTGCCAGTAGCCGAAGCCGAACGCGCCCACGGCCGAGGCGATATTCACCAGGAAGACCAGCATCATGGTTTCGGTCTGCTTGAAGCCGAGCACCGCTTCGGCATACACGGCCGCCAGCGCGATGACCACCGCGATGCCCGCCTGGTAGGCCACGGCGCAACCGAGCAGCCACGCGAAGTCGCGGTAGCGGCGCGCCTCGTGCAGGGTCTGGCGCAACCGGCGCAACGAAGCCGTCAGCCCCTCGGCCCGAAGCGCGTCGGGCTGCGGAAGCGCCCGCTCGCTCAACAGCGCGAAGGTGGCCAGTGACGCCACACCGTAGACCGCCGCCGTGATGAGCATCGTGACCGGCACGAACTGCGCTGCGACCTCGCCGCGCGCCTGTGCCGACATCACGTAGGCCAGGCTCAGGCCCAGCGTCAGCATGCCGCCGAAGTAGCCGAAGCTCCAGCCCCAGCCCGACACGCGCCCCATCGCCTCGCGCCGGGCCAGTTCCGGCAGAAAGGCCGCCGTGAGCGACTCGCCATAGGAATAGAAGACGTTGGAGACAACGATCGCCGCAATGGCCAGGGCCAGATCGCCCGGTCCGGTCAGGGCCAGCGCGGCGGTGGAGACCACGCAGCCCATCGTCGTCAGCGCCAGCAGCCACTTCTTGGCTGCGCGCAGATCGGCATAGGCGCCCAGCGTGGGCATGGTCAGCATCACGATGAGGCTGGACAGCGAGAGCGCGGCCGTCCAGGCCAGCGTGGCCCATTCGGCGCGGCCGGCCACGACGCCGACGAAGTACGCGTTGAATACCGCCGTCAGGACAACGGTCGTGTACCCGGAGTTGGCGAAGTCGTACATCGCCCAGCCGAAGACCTCGCGTCGTCGAACGTCATCGTTGAGCGCGCCCTTGTCGAACAGCGCCATAGCTGCCTCCTGGCCTCGGTCTGCCGACGGGGATATACCGCCGCCGTTTCTTCTGGTCCCGCATTCTGTGGTGCCCGGAACCGGGATCGAACCGGCACGCCCTCTTCCGAAGGCGGCGGAGTTTAAGTCCGCTGCGTCTACCAACTTCGCCATCCGGGCCTGCGCGGGATTATGGGCGCGCGCCACACGGAACCGTCGCGCCAATGAAAAAGCCGCCCGAAGGCGGCTTTTCGACAGCGCGTGTGAAGCTCAGGGCTTCTTGACGGCGTCGGCAGCCTTGCCAGCAGCGTCCTTGGCAGCGTCGACGGCCTTGCCGGCGGCGTCCTTGGCGGCGTCCTTGGCAGCGTCCATGGCCTTGCCAGCGGCATCCTTGGCAGCGTCAGCGGCAGCGCCAACAGCAGCGGAGGCGGCACCAGCGGCAGCGGAAGCAGCGCCAGTGGCGGCCGCGGCGGCGCCGGAAGCAGCGTCAACAGCGGCGGAAGCGGCGGCAGCCACGGGAGCCGGCGCAGCGGCGGGAGCCGGGGCGGCGGGAGCAGCAGCTTCGGGCTTCTTGCCACAAGCCACGAGAGCGGCGGCGGCAACCAGGGCGAGCAGGAGCGACTTGTTCATAGGTGTGTCCTCGAATCGTATGGTCTGGAATCAATTTGATGAGGGCACTCTGTCGATGCATCGAAGAGCCCCGAGCGACAGGCATCGGACCGCGTTACTGAACACAGGAGGACCCTATTCAGTGCACTTCTGGCCTTGGCCTAGCCCATGATTATATACAGTGCTAGGACTTTCCCTAGAGGCCCAGGGTGGTTTGCGCAAACCCGGGCTCGGCCCGTTGCAAAAGCGCATCAGCCGATTCCCAGCAGCGATAAGCGCGAGCAGCGTCCGACCATACCCGTCCGTGCCAGGTATCGCGCTCCAGGATCTGCAAGGCCCAGCGCCGATCCACCAGCAGCACCGAGGGCACGACCGGCGTCACTTCCGCATATACACGGGCGTCGATCACGTGGCCCCAGGTCCGCCGCCAGGCGACAAACCGCGGATGCTCGCGCAGCACCTTGTCGTAGCGCCGCGCCAGCAGCTGCAGACGCCGGCCGGGGAGCCGCGCGAAGTCGGTGAGCGGCTCCAGCAGCCGCGGATCGTCCAGTGGCCAACCTTCGAAATCAGGATCGACCAGCACGATCTCGCGCGCCTGGGCCAGCCGATCCGGCGTCAGCGCGCCGATCACGGCTTCGATGAAGGCCTCGTGTGTCTCGAAGGTGCTCATCGCTGGTGCTCCTGCTGTCGCTGCGCCGCGCGCGTTCGCGGCGCAGCGGGTCATCCGTTCATGCGCTGCCGTCCTGCGCGTGCAGCCAACCGTCGTCCACCCATTCGCGCAGCAGGTTCCGCGCGGCCTCGCTCAGGCGCGCCACCTGTGCGGCGTCCATGCACCGCGCATCGGCCAGCCGCGCCATCGCGCGCGCGTCCGCGCCGGCCGCATCGAAGGACTCGCCGTTGATGAAGACATGGCGCTCGTCGTACATCATGCGCGTGCGCCGGTCCAGCACCACACCCCGCCCCGGCACCCACTCGCCGCCCGGCTCGAACCACACGGTCGGCTTGGGTTCCGTGAGGATCTCGCCCAGCGCCAGGGCCACGTCGGCGCTGCGCTTCAGGCGCTGTTCCAAGGCCGTGACGGCGAAATCCCGCAGCGCCTGCGGGATATGCGCGGGATGCACCGTCGCGGGCTGGCCGGGGTCGCGGTAGAGCCGGTCCGGCAAAGCCTCTTCCGTATCGGCCAGACGCGCCAGCAACTCGCCGGCCAGCGACGCGGCCGACGGCACCCGAAAGCCCACCGAGCAGGTCATGCACGGCCCTTGGGCCACACCGTCGTGGCCCCAGCGCGGCGGCAGGTACAGCATGTCGCCGGGTTCGAGCAGCCACTCGTCTTCCGGCTCGAAGTTCTGCAGCAGCCGCACGGGCAGCCCCGGCACGAGGCTGTCGTCCTTCACGCGGCCCACGCGCCAGCGGCGTCGCCCTTCCACCTGGATCAGGAAGACGTCGTAGGAGTCCAGATGCGGCCCGACGCCACCGCCGTCGGTGGCGTACGAGACCATCAGGTCGTCCATGCGCGCATCGGGCAGGAAGCGGAAGCGCGACAGCATCTCGTGCGCCGCCGGCACGTGCAGATCGAGCCCCTGCACCAGCAGCGACCAGCGCGGCTGCGTCAAGGGCGGCAGCGCACGCCGGGGCAAGGGGCCGCGGCGCATCGTCCACGGCGTGCGCGCCTGCGGGTCCTGCACGACCAGGCGCGACTCCACACCCTCCTGCGCGGCCAGTGCAAACAAGGCGGGACGCGCCAGCGGCGGCTGCACGTCGGGCCAGGCCTGGCGCACCAGCAGCGGCTTCTTCTGCCAGTGCCGGCGCATGAACTGGGCCGGTGTCAGTCCACCCAGCAGGGGCCAGCGCGATTCGATATCCATGCCGTCATTTTGGCCTGTGCGATCATGGGCGGGATGATCATCAGCAAGCCTTGTGTCGTCACGCTCACCTGGGCATTGACCGACGCGCAGAACCGGCCCATCGACGAACTTCCCGACCCCACGGAGTTCTTTTTCGGGGGCGACGACCTGCTGCCCAAGGTCGAAGAAGCACTCGACGGACGTGAGCCCGGCGACGACGCCCATCTGCACCTGGAGCCCGAGCACGCCTTCGGCGAGTACGACGCCGAACTGGTCTGCTTCGAAGAGCGGCGCCTCTTTCCCGAGGCCATCGAGCCCGGCATGCGCATCGAAGGCCTGCCCGAGGGCGCCGCCACCACCGACATGCCGCCGGACGCCATCTACACGATCACCGAGGTCTATCCCTCGCACGTCGTGCTGGACGGCAACCATCCGCTGGCCGGCATGGCCTTGCGCATGGTGATCCAGGTGGTCGATGTGCGCGACGCGACGGATGCCGAGATCGAGGCCGGCACGGTTGGCACAAGCACGCTGCTGAGTATCGAAAGCGGCGCCGGCCCGGACGAGTCGCTGCACTGACGCTGCGCGCGACGCGCAGGCCGCAAGGCTTGGGGCTTCAGCCGCGACCCGTCGAGCCGAATCCGCCCTCGCCGCGCGTGCTGGCTTCGAAGCTCTCCACGCGGCGGAACGTGGCCTGCACCACCGGCACGATGACCATCTGCGCGATGCGTTCCATCGGCTGCACGGTGAAGGTGGCCACGCCGCGGTTCCAGCAGCTCACCATCAGCGGGCCCTGGTAGTCGCTGTCGATCAGGCCCACGAGGTTGCCCAGCACGATGCCCTGCTTGTGCCCCAGGCCCGAGCGCGGCAGGATCATCGCGGCCAGCCCCGGATCGCCGATGTGGATCGACAGGCCCGTGGGAATCAGCTGCGCCTGGCCGGGCTCCAGCGTCAGCGGCTGGTCCAGGCAGGCGCGCAGGTCCAGGCCGGCGCTGCCGGGCGTGGCGTACTGCGGCAGGTGCTCGGCCATGCGCGGGTCGAGCAGCTTCACGTCGATGATCGTCATGTGGAATGTTGGAGGCGTTGGGCGATCGCAGCGACGAGCGCGCGTGCGAGGGTGAGCTTGTCGGCGCGCGGCGTCTCGGCCACGCCGTGGGCATCGACGACCATCAGCGCGTTGTCGTCACGGCCGAAGGTCGCCGGGCCGTGGTTGGCGATGATCAGCGGAATGCCCTTGCGCACGAGCTTGTCGCGGGCGTGCTGCACGACATCGTGCGTCTCGGCCGCGAAGCCCACGCAGTAGGGCCGCTGGCCCTCGGGCAGGCGCGCCACGGCGGCCAGGATGTCGGGGTTCTCGGTCATCTCGAAGCTCGGCGCGCGACCGCTGCTGTCCTTCTTGATCTTGTGGTGCTGCGCCTGCACCGGTCGCCAGTCCGCCACCGCGGCCGTGCCGATGAAGACCCCGTGCTGCGGGGCCAGCGGCATCACCGCGTCGTGCATCTCCTGCGCGCTGCGCACGTCGATGCGCTGCACGCCGCGCGGCGTGGGCAGGTGCACGGGGCCGGCCACCAGCGTGACCTGCGCGCCGGCTTCGGCCGCCGCGCGGGCCAGCGCAAAGCCCATCTTGCCGCTGGACAGGTTGGTCAGCCCGCGCACCGGGTCCAGCGCCTCGAACGTGGGGCCGGCGGTGATCAGCACACGCCGCCCGCGCAGCACCTGCGGCTGGAAGCTGGCCACCACCTCTTCCAGGATCTCCGTGGCTTCGAGCATGCGGCCGTCGCCGACCTCGCCGCAGGCCTGCTCGCCGCTGCCCGGGCCCAGCACCTTCGCACCATCGGCCACGATCTGCGCGACGTTGCGCTGCGTGGCCGGGTGCTGCCACATCTCGCGGTTCATGGCCGGCGCCACGAGCAGCGGGCAACGCGCGGCGGGGCGTGCCAGGCACAGCAGCGCCAGCAATTCACCGGCGCGGCCTTGCGCAAGCTGCGCGATGAAGTCCGCGCTGGCCGGCGCCACCACGATGGCATCCGCTTCGCGCGAGAGATCGATGTGGGCCATATTGGCCGGCATGCGCGCGTCCCATTGGCTGGTGATGACGGGGCGGCCGGTGAGCGCCTGCATGGTCACCGCGGTGATGAACTGCAGCGCGGCTTCGGTCATCACGACCTGCACCGTGGCGCCTGCGCGGATGAGCTCACGCGCGAGTTCGGCCGATTTGAAGCAGGCCACTCCGCCGCTGAGGCCCAGCACGATGTGCCGGCCCTGGAGGTCGAGTCTTTGGGTCATGGGAGCATCGATTCCGAGAGGCTATGCCGGGGATTCTGGACCACGCCGCCGCACCGGTCGCCGCCACGGCCATGCGGCGTGCGCGGCGTCAGGCCATCGCGCCGTGGCACTTCTTGTATTTCTTGCCGCTGCCGCAGGGGCAGGGATCGTTGCGACCCGGGGTGGCTTCCACGCGGCGCTGCTCCGGCTTGGGCCCGTGGTCCAGCCAGTACAGGCGCAGGTCCTGCACGGCGAAGCAGGTTTCGTCGAGCATCTCTTCGCGCGTGGCGGAACCGCCCTTCCACTGGGCGGCGCCGAAGGCCTTGACGGCTTCGTCCTGCGGGTCGCTGCGCAGCACATCCATCAGCTGCAGCATGGCCCGGAAGCCTTCGGCATCCGGTGAGTCGTCGTCGTCGCGCGGGCGGGGCCAATCGTCGGCGAAGTCATCCACGGCACTCAGGAAGCCGTCGGCCCAGATGCTGCCGCTGTGCAGCGTGGCCAGCACCTCGTCGGACAGCTCGCCACTGGCCTTGAGCTCGGCGCGGGCCTCGTCGGTCCACTCGTCGAACAGCGGGGACACAAAACACTGGTCCGGATGGTCCAGCAGGCGTTCCGGATCGAGGTCGTCGCGCAGGCGCTGCAGCCAGGCTTCGAGCGCTTGCGTGGCCGTCAGAGCCGCCTGCGGATCACCGAATGCGCGCTCGAATGCATCGCCCGCCAGCGTCGGCAGCCACTCTTCGGTGGCGATCAGGCGGCGCGAGGCCGCGATGGCCATCAGGTAGCCGTCGGCCCAGGTCGGGTCGGTGGGCGCCTGGAAGGCATGCAAGGTCACGCAGACGGACTCGAAGGCGTCAAAGACCGGATCGGCTTCTTCGACAGGCGCTTCGGACGCCGGCTCAGCTGTGGTCATGGGGTCGTGGGCCTGGGTGGATTCGGGTGCAGGCGCGCCATCGCGTGCGCGTCGACATAGGCGCCGTCGCGCAGCGCGAAGGCGCGGTGCGTGCCCTCGATCTGGAAGCCGTGCCGGCGGTACAGCGCGATCGCGCGGGTGTTGTCGGTATAGACCGTCAGCTCCAGGCGCAGCACGCCCAGCCAGCGGTCGGCATATTCGCAGAGACCGGCCATCAGGCGGTCGCCGATGCCCTGGCCCTGCCACGGCCCGGCCACGGTGATGCCCAGGTACATGACATGCCGCCGCCGGACCGCGGGACCGGCCGGATGCAATCCGGCACCGCCGATCACGCGGCCGTCATGCACGGCCACGAGCTGCAACTCGGCCTGCCCCGGTCCACCGGTGCTGACGGCCAGGCGCTCGCGCCAGAAGGCCGCATCGGTGTAGGGCAGCTGCATGACCCCGGGATAGACCGCGGGGTCGTTCATCATCGCGGCGAAGTCGTCCGCATCCTCGGGACGGCCGCGGCGCAGCACCACGCCTTCCAGCCGCACGCGTGGCGCGTTCATCGCGGGCCACCCCGCGCGCAGGCGAACGCCAGAAACCGGGCCGAGGCCCGACGCATGAACGACGCGGTCACGGGCATCCGTTCACACCCGTTCGCCGACCCAGCCGGCCACCGAGGCCAGGGCCTGGGGCAGCGCCGACGCATCGGTGCCGCCGGCCATCGCCATGTCCGGCTTGCCGCCGCCCTTGCCGCCGACCTGCTGCGCCACGAAGTTGACCAGCTCGCCGGCCTTCAGCTTGCCGATGCGGTCGGCCGTGACGCCGGCAGCGATCTGCACCTTGCCGCCGTCGACGGCCGCCAGCACGATGGCTGCGCTCTTGAGCTTGTCCTTGAGCTTGTCCATGGTCTCGCGCAGCGTCTTGGCGTCGGCACCGTCCAGCACCGCGGCCAGCACCTTCAGGCCCTTTACGTCGACGGCCTGCGCCATCAGTTCATCGCCCTGGGCGGAGGCCAGCTTGCCCTTCAGCGCGGCGATCTCGCGCTCGAGCGCCTTGACGTGCTCCAGCACCGCGGCCACGCGGCCCGGCACTTCGGCCGACGTGACCTTCAGCGTGCCCGCCACGCCGCCCAGTGTGGTTTCCAGCTGCTGCAGATAGGCCAGCGCATTGGCGCCCGTCACCGCTTCCACGCGGCGCACGCCGGCGGCCACACCACCTTCGGAGACGATCTTGAACAGGCCGATGTCGCCCGTGCGCTGCACGTGCGTGCCGCCGCAGAGTTCGCGGCTGGAGCCGATGTCCAGCACACGCACCTCGTCGCCGTACTTCTCGCCGAAGAGCATCATCGCGCCAAGCTTCTGCGCGTCTTCCAGCGGGAGCACGCGCGCTTGCGTCGCGGCATTGGCCAGGATCTCGGCATTCACGATCGCCTCGACCTGCGCCACCTGCGCCTCGGTCACCGGCGCGTTGTGCGCGAAGTCAAAACGCGTGCGCTCGCCGTTGACCAGCGAGCCCTTCTGCTGCACGTGCGCGCCCAGCACCTCGCGCAGCGCCTTGTGCATCAGGTGCGTGACGCTGTGGTTGCGCATGGTGCGCGCGCGCTGCTCGGCATCGACGCGGGCCACGAAGCCATCGCCCACCTCGACCTCACCTTCGACGATGCGGCCCTGGTGGCCGTGCACGGAGGCCTGGACCTTCACGGTGTCTTCGACGACGACTCGCGCACGCGGGTTGCGCAGCTCGCCGGTATCGCCGACCTGGCCGCCGCTCTCGGCGTAGAAAGGTGTGTGGTCGAGCACGATGACCACGTCGTCACCGGCCTTGGCCTTGGCCACCGGCGTGCCGTCGACATAGATCGCCGTGACCTTGCTGTGTTCGCAGACCAGGTGCTCGTAGCCGTGGAAGGCCGTGGCCGCGCCGGAATACTCCAGGCCCGCGGCCATCTTGAACTTGGCCGAGGCACGCGCCTGTTCGCGCTGGCGGTTCATGGCCGCCTGGAAGCCGGCTTCGTCCACGCGCACACCGCGTTCGCGGCACACGTCGGCCGTGAGGTCCAGCGGGAAGCCGAACGTGTCGTGCAGCTTGAAAGCCGTGTCGCCGTCGATGACCGTGGCGCCACCGGCCAGCGCGCCTTCGAGGATCTCCATGCCGTGGGCGATGGTCTGGAAGAAGCGTTCTTCCTCGACCTTCAGCACGTCAGTGACACGCACCATGTCGCGCCGCAGTTCCGGATAGGCCTCGCCCATCTCGGCGGCCAGCGGGGCCACGAGCGTGTGGAAGAAGGGCTTGCGCGCGCCGAGTTTGTAGCCGTGGCGGATGGCCCGGCGGGCGATGCGGCGCAGCACGTAGCCGCGGCCTTCATTGCCGGGAATCACGCCGTCGGTGATCGTGAACGTGCAGGCGCGGATGTGGTCGGCGATGACCTTCAGGCTCGGGCTGTTCGCGTCACAGCTGGCACCGGCGCCGGACGCGTAATCGACCGCATTCTTTGCCGCGGCCAACAGCCGCACGAAGATGTCGATCTCGTAGTTGCTGTGCACATGCTGCAGCACCGCCGTCAGGCGCTCCAGGCCCATGCCGGTGTCCACGCTGGGCTTGGGCAGCCGGTGCATCACACCGTCTTCGGTGCGGTTGAACTGCATGAAGACGTTGTTCCAGATCTCGATGTAGCGGTCGCCGTCTTCGTTGGGCGATCCCGGCGGGCCGCCGGCGACTTCAGGACCGTGGTCGTAGAAGATCTCCGAGCACGGCCCGCAGGGGCCCGTGTCGCCCATCATCCAGAAGTTGTCCGACATGTAGCGGCCGCCCTTGTTGTCGCCGATGCGCACGATGCGCTCGGCAGGCAGGCCGATCTCGTTCTTCCAGATGTCGTAGGCCTCGTCGTCTTCGGCGTAGACCGTGGCCCACAGCTTGTCGGCAGGCAGCTGGAAATGCACCGTCAGCAGTTCCCAGGCGAACTTCAGCGCGTCGCGCTTGAAGTAGTCGCCGAAGCTGAAGTTGCCCAGCATCTCGAAGAAGGTGTGGTGGCGCGCGGTGTAGCCCACGTTCTCCAGGTCGTTGTGCTTGCCGCCGGCGCGGATGCACTTCTGGCTGGTCGCCGCGCGCGAATACGGCCGCTTGTCGAAGCCCAGGAAGACGTCCTTGAACTGGTTCATCCCCGCATTCGTGAACAGCAGCGTGGGATCGTCACCGGGCACCACCGGGCTCGAGGCGACGACCTGGTGGCCCTTGCTCTCGAAGAACTTCAAAAACGTGGAACGGATCTCGGCGGCTTTCATCGCGGGCCCTTTGGCGGTCGGCTGGCAGGCGCTCGTGCCGATCAGGCGGACCGTGCCCGGCGGGCACCTCCATCCGAGCGGCTAAGCATCTGATTTGGCGGAACTTTTGATTATAGGTAGGGGGTCATCGCGACCGTCCTATCATCGGATTCATCCCGTTCAACTGCTCCGCCACGACCATGGACACGTCAACCACTCCCCTGGGCGCCCTCAAGGACCCCAGCCTGCTGAAGACCGATGCGCTGATCGACGGCCAATGGGTGCCGGGCAGCAGCCGCTTCGAGGTCACGGACCCCGCCACCGGGCTGCACCTGGCCAGCGTCGCGAACGTCGACGCCGCCGACGCCGCGCGAGCCATCGCCGCCGCCGACAAGGCCTTCGCCACCTGGCGCCACAAGACCGCCAAGGAGCGCCACGGCATCCTGATGAAGTGGTTCCAGCTGCTGAACCAGCACGCCGACGACCTGGCCCGCATCATGACCGCCGAGCAGGGCAAGCCACTGGCCGAGGCCCGCGGCGAGGTGGTTTACGGCGCCAGCTTCGTCGAGTGGTTCGCCGAGGAAGCGCGCCGCATTTACGGCGAGACGGTTCCGGCCACCGACCCGGGCAAGCGCTTCATGGTCATCAAGCAGCCGGTGGGCGTGTGCGCGGCGATCACGCCGTGGAATTTCCCGATCGCGATGATCACGCGCAAGGTCGCGCCGGCACTGGCTGCGGGCTGCACCGTCGTCATCAAGCCGGCCGAGGCCACGCCGCTGTCGGCCCTGGCCGCGGCCGAACTGGCGCTGCGCGCCGGCATGCCGCCGGGCGTGCTGAACGTGGTCACGGCCGACGCCGAAGGCTCCATCGCCGTGGGCCATGTGCTGTGCAAGAGCGATGTCGTGCGCCACCTGTCCTTCACCGGCTCCACCGAAGTCGGCCGCATCCTGGCCGCGCAGTGCGCGCCCACCGTCAAGAAGCTCAGCCTCGAGCTGGGCGGCAACGCGCCCTTCATCGTGTTCGACGACGCCGATATCGACAGCGCGGTCGAAGGCGCGATGGTCAGCAAATACCGCAATGCCGGGCAGACCTGCGTCTGCGCCAACCGGCTGTACGTGCAGAGCAAGGTCTATGACGCCTTCGTGGCCAAGCTGGCGGAGAAGTCACGCGGGATCAAGGTCGGCAACGGCTTCGAGGCCGGCGTCAGCCAAGGGCCGCTGATCGACGACCAGGCCATCGCGAAGGTCGAGGCCCATGTGGCCGATGCACTCTCCAAGGGCGCGCGGGTCGTCGTGGGCGGCACGCGCCTGGGCGAGCGTTTCTACACGCCCACCGTGCTGGCAGATGTCACGGCCGACATGCTGTGCGCACGCGAGGAGACTTTCGGCCCGGTCGCGCCGGTCTTCCGCTTCGAGACCGAAGCCGAAGCCATCGCCGCGGCCAATGCCACCGAATTCGGGCTGGCGAGCTACTTCTACAGCCGCGACATCGGCCGCATCTTCCGCGTCGCCGAGGCGCTGGAGTACGGCATGGTGGGCATCAACACCGGGCTGATCTCGACGGCCGAAGTGCCCTTCGGCGGCGTGAAGCAGTCGGGCCTGGGCCGCGAAGGCGCCCGTCAGGGCATCGAGGAATACGTCGAGGCCAAGTACCTGTGCCTCGGGGACATCCTCAAGTAGGCTGGCTGGCGTCGTCGTTGGCGGCGCGCGTCGCCCCGCGCTCGGTGCGCGCGGCGTAGCCTTCCTGGCCCATGGCTGCCGCGCCGGTGGCCTGGGCGGACGCACGCTGCAGCAGCGTGCCGGCATCGGTGCCATGCTCCGGATACAGCGCCATCCCCACGGCCACGCCCACCGAGCACATCTGGCCGGCCACCTGGAACGGCTGGTTCAGAGACTGCACCAGCTTGCCAGCCACGCGCTCGCCGTCGCCGATGGCCTCGATGTGGCCCAGCAGCACGCCGAAGCTTTCCGGACCCGTGGCGGCCACCACGTCGCTGGCGCGCAGACCGCTGCGCAGGCGAACGGCCACCTTGCGCCGCAAGATGTTGGCCGCTTCCATGCCCAGCCGCGCGGCCGTGCCTGGCAGGCCTTCGATGCGCAGCACGATCAGCACCATGGGCGCCGGGTCGCGCTCGCGCAGCGCCAGCAGCTGCGACATGTGTTCGATGAGCTGCGCCTGGTGCGGCAGCCCGGTGGCCAGGTCCGTCGCGTAGGCCAGGCGCGCGGCGCGCTCCAGACGCTTGCGTTCCACCGCGTGCCACAGCAGCCGGCCCATGCCGGCCGTGTCCAGCCCGCGGACCACGTCTTGCACGCCCTGCTTCAGCAAAGCCAGCTCGGAGCCGAGTTCCGCGGTCGGCGCCACCACGACGACGGCGCTGTCGAAAGCCGCCTGCTGCAGATCGGCCCGGCGCAGCAGTTCGTCCAGCGAGCGATCATCGCCCGCCTCGAACACCACCGCGTCGAATTGCCGGGCGCCGCTGGCCTGGGAGGCGCAACTGACTTCGAAGGCCGGTCCCGCCCACGAGGGCGCGGACTCGGTGATCGACAACACCTTGAGCGTCAGATCAGACATGTCCGTCCTGCCGGCAGGCGGCTGGAACGGTCAGCCGCGCGTGAAGCGGGTCGTTTCGCGACCCTGCGGTTACTGGAGCGGGTGAAGGGAATCGAACCCTCGTATGAAGCTTGGGAAGCTGCCGTTCTACCATTGAACTACACCCGCAGCTGCAATGATTCTATCGTCGCGCGGCGACACCCCGGCCCGCGGCAACGGGACGGCATCAGGAGGTCGTGGCGGCGGGCGGACGGCTGGGCGCCGCCATGCCCTCCCGGGCACGGGAGGTGAAGGCTTCCGGCACGACCGCACGGCCGAACAGCCAGCCCTGCATGGCATCGCAGCCGTGGGTCACCAGGAAGTCGCGCTGCTCCACCGTCTCGATGCCCTCGGCGATGGTGCGGAAGCCCAGCGCTTGCGCCATGCGCACGATGGCGCGGATGATGTCTTCGCTCTTGCTGTTCAGGCCGATGTCCTTGACCAGCGAGCGGTCGATCTTCAGTTCGTCGACGGACAGGCGCGACAACTGCGACAGGTTGGAAAAACCGATGCCGAAGTCGTCCACCGCCACGCGCACACCCGCCGCACGCAGCACGGCCAGGCGCTCTTCCGTGGCCTCGAACTCCTGCATGGCCATGGACTCGGTGATCTCAATGGACAGCAGCTGCGGCGGCAGACCGGTCTCTTCCAGCAGCCGCAGCACGTTCTGGACAAACCGCGGCTGCGTGAACTGGATCGGCGACACATTCACCGCCACCGGCAGGCGCAGACCCGCATCCAGCCAGGCGCAGCACTGGTTCACGGCCAGACGCAGCACGCGGTCGCCCAGTTGCGGCATCAGTCCGGCCTGCTCAGCCACCGCGATGAAGCGGCCCGGCAGCACCAGGCCCTGCTGCGGATGCTGCCAGCGCAGCAGCGCCTCCACCGCCTCCACTTCGAACTTCCGCCCGTCGACCTTGGGCTGGTAATGCAGCAGCAGCTCGTCGCCCTGCAGCGCGCGGCGCAGGTCGGCCTCCACCTGCGCGCGTTCGACGATCGCGGCGTGGATCGAGTGGTCGAAGAACATGTAGCGCGACTTGCCCGCCTGTTTGGAGCTGTACATCGCCAGATCCGCGAAGCTCAGCAGCTCCGCCGCGCTGCGGGTGTCGTCAGGCGCGATGGCGATGCCCACGCTGGCACCCACATTGACCTGCGCGCCCTTCACGACGAACGGCTCGTTCAGCGCGTCGATGACGCTCTGGCCGATGCGCGCGAGTTCGGCACGGTCGGTCTGCCCCGGCAGGATGGCCACGAATTCGTCACCCGCAAAGCGCGCGAAGACGATATCGATCGGCAGCCGCTCGGACGGCGTGCCAAAGGCGTCGGTGCAGCCGTCGATGGTCTCCAGCGTCCGGTTCAGCCCGCGCGTGAGGATGCGGTGCGCCGCCTGGCGCAGCAATTCGTCGCCGCCATCGTGCCCGAGCGTGTCGTTGATGCGCTTGAACCCGTCGAGGTCGATGAAGACGATCGCCGCGCGGAACTGGTCGCGGCGCGGCGGTGCCAGCGAGAAATTCAGCAGGTGATCGATGACACCACGGTTGGGCAAGGCCGTGATCGGATCGGTATAGGCCAGCGCATTGATGCGCAGCAGATTGCCATTGAGCCGCGTGGCCATCTTCTGGAAGCTCTGGGCCAGGCCACCCACCTCGCACTGGCAGGTCACATCGACGGCCGCATTCAGGTCGCCGGCCGCGATGGCCTCGGTGCTGCGGCGCAGGGCGTCGATCTGGCTGGTCAGCATGCGGGCCATGGCATAGGTCGCACCCGAGGCCAGTGCCACCGGGGCTGCCAGGAGCAGCCACTGGCGCCAGTCGCCTGGCGCGCCGACGCCGAAGATCCAAGCGGCCAGTACCAGGGCCAGGCAAGTGAGCACGCCGCTGGCCAGCGCAAAGCGCCAGCGGATGCTTCGAAGCCCTTGACCGTACATAGCCTGTTGCGCAGCGGACGAGCCCGTCAGATCGGCGCCGCCCGGGTCGACTTGAGCGGGACCCGTCCCGCCGAAGGCACAATTCCGGCCCCATGAACGATCCCCGCCCCGAACATTCACGGCCGATCCGCAGTTTTGTCCTGCGGGCCGGCCGCATGGGCCCGGGCCAGCAGCGTGCACTGGAGAACCTGGGGCCCGCCTTCTTGCAGCCTTACGCGGCGCAGCTGCTGGACGTGCCGGCGGCTTTTGGCCGGGCAGCGCCGCTGACCGTGGAAATCGGTTTTGGCATGGGTGACGCCACCGCGGCCATCGCCGCCGAGCTGCCCGAGCGCAATTTCCTGGGCATCGAGGTGCACCCGCCTGGCGTGGGCGCCCTGCTCAAGCTCATCGGCGAGCGGGACCTGCGCAACCTGCGCATCGTGCAGCACGACGCCGTCGAGGTGCTGCGCGACATGATCGCGCCCGACTCGCTGGCCGGCGTGCACGTCTACTTCCCGGATCCGTGGCACAAGAAGCGCCACCACAAGCGCCGGCTGATCCAGGCCCCGTTTGTCGCCCTGCTGGCCAGCCGCCTGGCGCCTGGCGGCTACCTGCACGCGGCGACCGACTGGCAGCCCTATGCCGAGCAGATGCTCGAGGTGCTGGGCGCCGAAACCGCCCTGGCCAATACCGCGGACGGCTTTGCACCGCGCCCGGCCTGGCGGCCGCCCACGCGGTTCGAGAACCGCGGGCTGCGGCTGGGGCATGGCGTGTGGGACCTGCTCTTCACGCGGCGCGACTGAGTCCGTGGCGCGCACGTCGGCGCCTGATGCACCAAACCGAGGCATGAGGCGCCCCGGCCCGCGCCACAGGCCGAACCCGCGGCGCTAGGGCCGCTCGGGCGTCACGGCCGCACGGGCCGCACGGGCCGCCTGCAACTGGTCTTCCTGGTAGGCCGTGCACAGCAGCACCCGCCAGCCCTGCGGCGAGCGCACCAGGTTGTAGGTCGTGCCAAATTCCCAGGGCGCTTCGTCGCGCCATTCGATGCGCCACAGCAGATCGGCCACCACATAGCCGTCGCCCTGCACGATGAACTGCCGCGGGCGGTAGGACGTGCCGACGAAGCCGCGTGCCGTGTACTGCTCGCACAGGTCATTCATGTTGGCCTCGACCTCGCGCCGCGTGGACCACAGCGTGAACACGCCGCCCTGTGCGATCGCGGACGGCTCCGCATAGTGCGCCGCCACGCGTGCGCCGCTCAGCAGGTTGAAGGCGTCGCGGTACGAATCGAAGAAGTTGTGGATCTCGGGCGGCACGGCGTCAGGACTCCTTGGGCGCCGGCACGGACGCCTCACGCACCAGCAGCACCTCGGAGGGCGACAGCCCGTACGAATCCGCCAGATCGTCCGCAGCCACCTCGAAGCCCAGCGCATGCAGCAAGTGCAGCGACCGCGCATGCGCGCGCTCGACCGTCGCCAGGAACTGCGTCACCGCATACGCCTGCGACAGGTGCGCCAGCATGGCTGCCGTGGCCATGCGGCCATAACCCAGACCCCAATAGCGGCGGCCGAAGACATAGGCCACCCAGGAGCGGTGCCCGGCCATCACCGTGGCCTGCACCACGCCCACCGGGACATCGTCGGATGCCATAACGACCCAATTCAGCCACACCTCGGCGCCATCCGGTGAATGCCGGGCTTCCAGCTGCCGGTAGACCTGCGCCAGCGCCTGTACAGACTGCGGCGGGCCATAGTCCATGTAGCGATACAGCTCGGGATCGGCCAGCAACGGGTACAGCGCGGGCGCATGGGACTGCGTCAGCGGTACCAGCCGCAGGCCATCGGCGGCGAGTGGCTGCATGTGCGGGCTCGGGCCCTGGGATGATGGAAGCACGCGTCGAGCATACGCCTGTGCGTGCAGAGACGTGCGGCGTGCAGCGCGCGGTCCGCCGCCGTGTCACGGCCGAAGGGCGCGCGGGGCAACGCGCCCGTCAGATCGGGCGCTCGCGGTGCCGGCTCAAGGCGCCCACAGCGCGTCGATCAGTTCCTCGATATTCGCCTTGCGGCCCATGCGTGCCGCCTGCTCCTTCCACGCTGCCGGCGCGGGCGCCGGTCGGCTGGGCGGTCGTCCGCCCCAGAAGCTGGCCTTGATCGCGACGATGACCACACCGGCCTTGATGTCCGGTGCGCGCAGGGCTTCGATGGCCTGCACCACCGCCTGCTGGGTGGCGGCGGGCATGCCGGCTTCCACGTCCAGCCAGGCCTTCGACCGGTTGCCCGGCCGCAGCGCCACCACGACAAATCCCCCCGCGGGCGTGCGCTGGAATGCGGTCTGCAAGGCCTGCGCCGCGGCGGCTTCGACGCCCTGCATGTAGTCGGCAAACGCGCCCGGGCTGGCGATGCGCGCCTGCAAGACCTCTTCGGGCTGCAGCAGGACTGCACCGGCATTGACCAGCGGCTGTGCCGCCTGCGCAGACCACGCGCCGCAGGCACTCAACACCAGCAGCACGACCTGCCGGCGACGCGGCCTGCACGCCCACGGGCCATCCGGCGCCACGCCAAGCCCGTCGGCGCCTGACGTTTCACCTGCAGCGCCTGCAGCCGCATCGCGTACCCAAGACTGAGGATTCGCCACGAACAGAACTCCCATATTCTCTCGACGCCATGC
The DNA here is from genome assembly GCA_963205115.1 of Pseudomonadota bacterium. Classification (GTDB taxonomy): domain Bacteria; phylum Pseudomonadota; class Gammaproteobacteria; order Burkholderiales; family Burkholderiaceae_C; genus Rubrivivax. The sequence continues at coordinate 200,814 of CAUJHV010000005.1, forward strand.
GGCGCATGCCGATCGGCACGGGCCGAGACGGCCGAGCCACGCGGCGCACAGGATACTGGCAAGCCCCACGCCTTCGACCCGAGCCGCCCATGAGCCACGCCCACCGCCTCACCGACCAGGTCATCACCTCCGAGGCGCAGCTGCGCGCGCTCATCGGCTCACCCCTGGCCCAGACCTGCGCCAAGATCACCGATAGGCTCAACGCCTGCACGCGCACATTCATCGAGCGCTCGCCATTTGTCTGCCTGGCTACCTCAGACGACGGGCAACACTGCGACCTCAGCCCGCGCGGCGACCCGCCTGGCTTCGTGCGCATCCTGGATGACCGCACGCTGCTCGTTCCCGAGCGGCCCGGCAACCGGCTGGCGGACACGCTGCGCAACATCCTGCTGAATCCGCACATCGGCCTGCTGTTCATCGTGCCGGGGGTGACCGACACCTTCCGCGTGAACGGTCGCGCCACGCTGACCACCGACGCGGCCCTGCTGGCGCCCTGCGCGGTGGAAGGCAAGACGCCGTTGCTGGGCATCCTGGTCGATATCGACGAGGCCTACACACAGTGCTCCAAGGCCTTCATCCGCTCACAGCTGTGGGATCCACAGCGCTTCGTCGACCCCGCCGTCATGCCCACCGGCGGGCAGGTGCTGCGCGCGATCCAGGGTGAAGGCTTCGACGCCGAGCAGTACGACCGCGAGCGGGCCGAACGCTACCGGCAGCGCATCGGCATGTACTGACGCGCGGCGCCGCCGGTACGGGCCTGGCCCTTGGGTGGGCTCAGAACGGCTTCAAACCCAGCGCCGCCCGGAAGCGGTTCTTGATGTGCGGACCATCCCGCGGCGGCAGTGCGCGCGGCGGTGCATCGGCATCGATGAAAACCTGCGCGAACACCGTGCCGGTGCGTGCGCGGATGCACCGGGCGATGTCGTCACTGCGGTCGATGTCGCCCGTCGAGAAGGCCGTTTCGATGCCGAAGCCCTTGGCCACCGCCACGAGGTCGGTGGCCAGGCCGGAGTGGCTGCGCTGCATGCCGGTTTCGCCGTAGTGCCCGTTGTCCAGCACCACGATCGTCAGGTTCTTCGGCCGTTTCACCGCGATGGTGGCCAGGCTGCCGATGCCCATCATCTGCTCGCCATCGCCCGTGATCACCACCACCGAGTGCAGCGGCTGCGCCAACGCCAGCCCCAGGCCCATGGACGCCGCACCGCCCATGGCGCCCCACAGGTAGTAGTTGCGGTCGCGGTCGCCGGCGGCAAAGACGTCGTAGGTGGGCGATCCCAGGCCGGTGATCACCAGCGCCTCGGGTGCGCCGGCCAGCAGCCGGGACACAAAGGCGCGGCGATTGACGCGCGGCGCGGCAGACGATGCCGGCACAGGCGCTGCGGGTTCGGACGGCATATCGGCCATGTCTATCGCTCCCACTTCTTGCGGCCGATCAGGCTCTGGCCCAGCAGCACGGCCACCTTTTCGCCGGCCAGGAATGCCGCGTCCAGACCGGCGCTGACAATCTCCTCCACCTCGCCTGGCCGGTCGGCGCGCAGCACGTGGATGCCCATGAGCTCCAGGGCCGCCTGGGTGGCCTTGCCCATCGGGCCTTGCCACGGGTTGAACTCGGCGTACTCGCCACGCATCGTCACGAGCGTCAAGAACGGGAAGTCGGCCGCCTGCAGCAGCGAGAACATGTTGACGCAGTTGCCCACGCCGCTGCTCTGCATCAGCAGGACGGCACGCTGGCCGCCCAGCCACGCGCCGCAGACCAGCGCCACGCCCTCTTCTTCGGTGGTCAGCACCACGTCCTCGATGTCGGGGTCGGCGATGGCGCTGCGTATCACGTGCGCATGGCCCGCGTCCGGCACGTAGGCGATCTGCCGCACGCCGCCTTGCTTGAGCACCGTGAAGACGGCCTCTTGCCAGGCTGGCGCAGGCCCGGACGCGTGTGAATGGGGCATGGCGGTCTCGGAGGTCGGGTGGGGGGAGCAGGACGCCGTTCGATACCGCCCATCATAGGATCGGATTTGCCGCGGCCAGACCCGCCGGCCTGAGCCGCCGCAGCGGCATCTGCTGGATTTCGATGTCGGCGGGCACGCGGCGCGGGACGCGCGCCCTGGCTACGCTGCGGCGCACTTGATGACTGTCTCGAGGGTGCGGGTGGTGATGCCGCTGCCAAAGCAGCGCTCGATCAGCGCCATGAAGACCGGCCCTCTGTCGGTAGGCATGTACGCCGTGAACACGTCCCGGCCCTGCACCAGGAACACCGACGCGTGGTGTTCCGCCAATGGCAGCGGCACCCGGGGTTCTTGATGGACCCGCAGGAAGCTGACCACACGCTTGGCGTTTGCCGGGATGCCATGCGCGGCAAAAGGATCCGCCGCGATCAGCCGCCGAAGTTCGTCCACGGATCGAACGACCGTATGGAACGAGCGCCCCAGCGACCGCATCATTGCTGCTTCCGCCGCCTGCTCGATCTGCGTTTGCGTCGGGAGCGACGAATCGAACACCACGTTGCCTGACCCGAGAACGGTCTTGACGTTTTCGAAGCCGGCCGATTCGAATGCCGCCTTGAGCGCCGGCATCTTGGCATTCGTGGGCATCACGCCACGAAGAAACGCGACATGGCGGGGCATCGACAGGCCTACGTCGTCGGACTACAGGCTGACTTTGGTCAAGCCCCAGACGAGAGCGACCAACTGCAGAAGGTTGACGCCCAGTGCCGCCGAGTGAACCCGGCGAAAGGCCTGAACCGCGGTGTCATTGCGCTGCTGAATCTCGGCGCCGAGCTGCTCCATCGCCGGTATGACGCGTCGCCGCATGGCGAGCGCCAGCAGTGCCAATGCCGCAGCGCCCATCGCGAAGTAGAAGCGTCCCCACAGCGCGTAGCTGAACGACGCACCCACGGCAGCGAAGACGGCCGCCTTGTAGTAGATGTCGAAGAACCGTCGGATGAAGCGCTGATCGACCGGCGTGTCGTGCTGGAGGGTCAGCAGTGGCAGGCCGCCCATGATGAAGTAGCCCGTCGTCACGAGAAGCACGACCGTGAAGACCAGTGCGGCGATGCCTGCTGCTGTCATGGGCGGAAACTCATGGTGGAAGACGTGGCGTTGGCGGTGGCCCGGGCGTATGGAAAATCGTAGCACCCGGTCGCGGGAGCCGGCAGGGAAAGTGAGCTGTGTCGGTTGGAGGCCGCGCTTGGCCGCCAGGCCATTCAGGGACTGTCACCTGGCTTGCACTCGAACTCACACTGCGGTGCGGCCGAGCCATTGAACACGAGCTTGACCACGCAGCTGCCCTGTGGGCGCGCCTCTGCCGCGCAAGCGAGATCCGCCGACCCGCGACGCTTGGCCGTGACCTCCGCGCGCATGCCCGGGCTGAGCGCCACAGGTTGGGATGTCCATTCGGCCGGCCTGCCGTCGGACGCCGCACCAGGGATACGAACGGCATCGACTGAAACCGCCGATGGGCCCAGCTTGAGCTGATCCAGGACCAAAGGCTCGCCGGACACGTTCACGATGCGCACGGCAGTGGGCATCGGCTTGGAGGCGTCCACCAGCTTGACCACGATGAAGGCAGTGGTCGCAGCTGCGGCAATCAGCCCCAGCTTGGCGCCCAGGTACCGGGTATTCCACAGGTCGTTGAGTTTCATGTGGCCTAAGGTTTCACATCACCCGCACCAAGGAGCAGGCAGGTCGATAGCGTGGAGTTGGCATGGCCCAAACGATCTTGGCCACGTATGACGCGAGCCCTGGCGTGTCGATTGGCTCGCGGGACCGGTCGGCGCCCTCGCAGGACTCTCCCGGCTGGGAGTGATCAAGCGGCGCAGCGATTGAACAAACCCGGTCTTTCGACAAGCGCGTAAACCCGCAAAGCCAGTCAAACCCACGGGGCTCGCCACGCGACTCCCTGCCCGCCGGTCATTATTGCTGGAATCCCTTCGGACTTCGTCGTCGGCAGCACGTGCCCGCGGGCGACCGCATGGCGGCGCGCGACCGGTTGAAGTCACGCAAGGCGGCCTGCAGCCGAATCGCAGATCGCGCGGCGCATGGCTCACCACGGTTGCGCGGCCGCGGTGCCCTGGTGATACCGAAGCTGCCAGCCGACTGCGCCCTCGAGCCAGATGGAAGAGCGCAGCGTGTGGTGGGCCAAGGCCCCGCCGGGCCCGACATGCGCCGACCGGTAGGTCAGGAGCGCCACACCGGACGCGAGTTCGGCGATCGCAAAGGCATCGGAGACCACCGCGGGCAGCGTGCTCAGCGACGCCAGGTGGCTGACGATCGTTTCCCGGTCGTACGCCCTGCCCGATCGACCGACCTCGTGGAACGCCGGGTGCAGCAGTTGCTCCAGTCGCTGGCGACTGCACTTCACCCCGGGGTGATGCAGTTCAACTTCCAGCGCCTGGATGGCTTGGAGCAATGGCGACACTTAGCCACGCCTTGCGTGAATCGCGCGAGTCATGGCCGCGATGAAGCGTGGCTGTCCGACAAGCCTGTCGCGCAAAGCGACGGCAGGCGCCGCTACATGACCCATCGGATACCGGTGACCACGGCCGCCGCAAGAATCCAGACGCCAATGCGCTTGAGCAGCGCCATGTCGAGAGACCGCGCCCCCGAACCTGTGCGGGTGGTGGTGCCCACGACGAAAGCCTGCGCGGGGATGGCAACCGTCACCACCATGGCGATGATCAGCGGAATGCTGATTCCGGATTGATCGCCCATCCAGTTGCGCAGAAGGGGCAGCGCAATGGCGGAAAAAGCGCCGGCGATGGCGGCGGTCAAGAGTGAAGGCGAGAGGTTCACGGTACGGGTACTCAGGTGCGGTATCCGCAATCATCGCACCGCCATGCCCGCGCCCCCCCATCAGGGCGCGGGCGTGAAGACCTGGACGGCGGCCCGTCCCGCGGCGCTGTGGGCGGCCAGCAGCCACCCCACCGGCCGGCGCGCGGCATGTGTGACGGGCGAGCGCCCGAGCCGTTTGCGCAGGCTGTCAGGCGTCGCCCGCTGGCGGATCCAGGGACTCACGGTCGTAGTACGCCACCGCGGCTTCCGCTCTGAACAACTTTCGCAAACCGGAAGTCGACGAGGTGCTTGCAAAGACCCCGACCTTCTGCGAATCGGGATACTCGCAGACCTCGGTGGAAGACACGTTGGACAGCGACAGGTAGCGCAACGGCGTCTTGCCCGTGTTGATGATCTGGTGCGCCACTTCGGCCCCGCCAGTGGGGCAGGCAATCACATCGTGCCGCCGAAGCTTGAACCTGTGCTCGCCAAACCGAAGCTCGCCTTCGCCTTCGAGCACCAGGAACATCTCCTCCTCCTCGCGGTGCGAGTGGAACGGACACTGGGACTTGCCGGGCGGCAGCTCGGTCAGGTTGTAGCCGAGCTTGCGTGCACCAATCTGGGCGCTGAACAGCGCTCGGCGCGAGGTGTAGAACCCGTTTTCCTCGATGTCGTCGAACTGGACTTCATCCAGATTCACGAAGGGCTTGGTCATGGTGATACGGCGTGAAGTTCAGTTGCAGCCGCGCGCGCGACGGTGGCAGATGCCGCGGCGCGAGACCTATTGACCCGTGGGCGGCTGCCAGAGCTCGACTTTGTTCCCCTCGGGGTCCATGACCCAGCCGAACTTCCCGTACTCGGAGTCGTCCGTCTTGTCGAGGACGTTGCATCCCTCATCACGAAGGGCCTGCAACAGCGCGGCCAGGTCCTCCACACGGTAATTCACCATGAACGAAGACGTACTCGGTGCAAAGTGCTGGCCATCCGCCGCACCCACGGACCAGATGGTCGTTCCCTTCATCGGCTGCCCGTCGGCGTCGGCCCAGGTGAACGCGGTACCGCCCCAAGCCTGGACATCGATACCCAGGTGTCTCTGGTACCAGGCACGCAAGGCGTCGGGATCCTTGGCGCTGAAGAAGATGCCACCGATTCCTGTGACTCTGCGCATGGTGGCCTCCGAAGATCTCGCCTATCGAATCCGGAACAGCGGGTTCCCGGAACCGCTTCCGGCCAGCCGATGGGAGAGCCAAGTCCAGGCAGCGAGAGACCCGACGCCAAGAATACCCAGGAGCCACAGCACGGCAGACGTGGCCGCGCTGGGGTATTGACGGCTCACCGCAATGACGATGACGAACAGCACGACCGCAAGCATGAAGATGCCGGCAAAGTTGTTTGCCCAATGCTTGGCGCGACCCGTCTGGCTGGTACCTGCGATGCCCATGCTTCCTCCGGCGATTTGGATGTCGACCTCGATGTCCAACCGCGATGTACCGCAACGGCCCTATCGCTATGGACGGGTTGGAATCTCTCGCTTCAGGCGGCGATTTGATGAGAGCTGGCGATGATTTGCAAGGCCCGCACGGAAATTCAACCGCCCGCAGCGGCGTCGCCAAAGCCGAAGCTGCGATCGACTGTCCGCCGACCTGTACGCTCGTGCCTCGCGCCCAAACGGGACGACAGCGGCAGCGGGCAGCGACAAAGCGCGTCGCGGGCCACCACCCGCCAAGCGCGGCCACACACCACCGCGCGCCCTTTGCTACGCCATGTCAGTCCAGGCCATGCGCATGGTGGACGGCCTGCACCAGCATGAGTGCACTGGCCTTGGCCAGCCAGACGTCCCGGGTGTCGGTGCCGAGATCACGCTCGAATCGCACGGCCAATTGACGGTAGAGGCCCATGAGCGCGCCGACCTCGGCCACCGCGGATGTCGACAGCGTGGCCTCCATGCGCGCCACCGTTTGGACAAGTTGCCCTTGTTCCGGCGACGCTGCGGGCCCCACCCGGCTGAAGCGCGCTTGCGCCCTGCCCTCGTGCACCACCGACTCGAAGAACATCCCGAAGGGCCTGACCCACAAGCCCGACTCGCCGTACAGCGGCCGGTAGATCACCATCGGCTCGAGGGACTCGCTGTGACGGGCCACGTCAAGCACCTCGTACAGGCCGCCCTTGTAGTGCCGGTACTGTGCCGGGTCAATTCTTGGAAGCGGTTGCAGGTCGTTCACGCGGGATGAGATTGCGCCAGGATGGCCATATGGAGGAGAACTGAGAGCAGCCAGCAGAAGGCAAGAACAAGCCCGAGCTTTCGCGAGACAGCGGCGACGCCAGCAGCCGTTCCGTCAGCTGCGAAAGAACGGCTGCGGAGATGCCGTGATGATACAAACCACACGAATGCCAGGGGCAGGAGGTGCGGCACGAATCCAGCGCCCTGTGCCGAAGCCAGGTTCGCCAACCTTCCGCCAATCACGTTGACAGACAGGAGGATCGCGCCCAAGAGACAGGCGTGCTTCCATGACAGGCCGCACCGCGCCGGCGGCCTCGACATGTTCAGGCTCAGCGGGCCGTCACCCCAAGCAGACGAAGTGTCTGTTGATCGGCCTGCCCTGCATAGAACACATCGAGGGCCTGCGCAAACACCGGCTCACGGGGCGCGACCTGGGCAAACAGCGTCAGGCACGATCTGAACTTCACGGCATCGATCTCGCCAAGGATCTCCACTGCCGTGCGCTCGGGGTGGCGAAGCACGGCGCGGACGGTCTCGACCAATCGGGGCCCCAGGACGGGATGAGCGACGTAATCCAAGGCCTCCTGGCGACCCGCGATCCCATACTCCCGTGCCATTTGACTTCGGCCGAGCTCGCGAAGCTGCGGCAGCACATACCAGATCCAGTGCGACTGCTTTCGACCGGCAGACAACTCCGCGAGCGCCCGTGCGTAATCGCGTTCCTGAGCCAGGACGAAGCGCTCCAGCGGGTTGGATATGGCGTTCATGGCTGCTGAGCTTGGGGCCCTGCGTGTGGTGAAACCTCACGGCGAACGCGGCTGTCTGCAGAAGCCTGTTGACGTGTGCGCCCGGCACACGAGGGCCGCAGGATCGCATGGGGTAAGCGACCGCGCGACACCACGGGACGGACCATCACCTTTGCACCGAATCCGAGACTTTGACAAAGAAGTCGACGATCGCCTTGTCACCCATCTTCCGGGCGTCAGCCAACTCGCCCGCCTTCGTGGCGTAGACGACCTTGCCTTGCGCAGACAACACCGCCACCGATGGAATGCCGCTCTTCAGCGGTACACCGTAGGCCTGGGCGATGTCCAGGTTGCGATCAAACCGCCCCACGTCGACCTTGACGACCCTGAAGCGCTTGGCCATCAGCGGTGCGGCGGCGCCCTCCTTGAACGACATGTCCAGGACCTTGCAGTCTCCGCACCAGTTGGCGCCGAACACCACCAGCACCGGCACCTTGGCCTGTGCCGCCTCGGAGAGCGCGGCCTTGATCTGCGCCTTGGCGTCGGCCGCCTCATCGTAAGGACCCGGAGCGGCAAACACGTTGAGCGTCACGGCGCATGCCAACAGGACAGGAGCTTTGAACACGCAGATTCCTCGATGTCTGTTGCCTTGCGCGCGGCAGCCGTGCGCGCAAGGCGTTCCAAAAGAAGAGGCCAACCGTCAATGACAGCGGACGACGGCAGCCGCGAGTGGCGGCATGGCGAGCCAGCCCGCCATGGATTCGAACTTGCCTACTGGGTACCCGCCTTTCGGCAGATGTCCATCGCTTGTTTCATCGTACGCGGCGGCGGGGTCTGTTTTCCCGGCGCAACCTCGACATAGTGAAAGGTGGCAGCGTACGGCTCCAACTGATGAACCGGCGGCTGCGACTCCCAGATCGGCTTCACGATGTACGGGCCCGGGTCCTTGAACGGTACCGAACCCACCACACAAACCTTCAAGGGCGGTTGGTTGAATTTCGGGACGCCAAGCCGGCTTGAAGCCCACTCCGTCAACCGGGCCAAACCCTGCGCATTGTCCTCAAACGCGGGCGATGCGCCCTGTGTCCGGCCTGGGATTGCCGCTTGGAAGGAACCGATGGACAGGAGGATAACCAACACGATGGGGGTCATGGCGATGCTCCGGTTACGCGGTCCAACGGGTCGAGCGCACTGCCCGACCCCGATCCTTCGACATGGCCGCATGCAAGCGTACTCGCGGCGCAAGGCTGTTCAACGCGCAGGGTCATGGCATGCGCCCGGCAACGCCGACCAGCGAGCGCCACTTGCCGTGCCAGAGGGCCTGTAAGGCGGGCCCGTCCGGGATCGTCGGCACGCCGCAGCGCGCCGGCCGCCGCGCCATGTCAGGCGCCAGACTCACGGGTGAAGGAAAAGACATGCGCCGAGACAGACCGTCCGTGGACCTGCAGCCGGCAGCGGGCGAGACATTCATGCGCCGCGCCTGCCTTGTGCGCCACCCCGATGCTGGCCACGTTGCCCTCGGCGACGACGATCTCGATCCGGGCGAGTCCCAAGGGACCGAAGCCGAGCTCGCGCAAGGCCTTCACCGCCGCGGTGGCCGCGCCTGCACGCTGGCATGACTGCCGAACCCAGTAGCCCAGGTTGCACAGCTTGTTGAGCGCCGAGAACTGGTTCAGCCCGCAGCCACCCACAAACCCGCCGTCTGCCGTGAAGATGCCGAACTCATGGGCGGTGCCTGCTGCACGTGCCTGGCGGCAGTGCTCGAACCAGCAGGCCGCGTCGTACTCGCTGAAGTCAGGCTTCGCCCAGCTCATCCAGCGGCCAACGGTGGCGGCGGACTCGCGAACACCCGCGCTCATGGCCGCGGCATCTGCTTGTCGATAGGGGCGGAGGATGAACGGGTCGGCAAGGAGCATGTCTTCTCACGTCTGAAGTCAAGGTCTGCAAGCGCGGATGCGTGGCGACAGCAGTGGCCAGGGCACAGCGCAAAGGACCACTGCTGCCCAGGCGTGAGGGTCACTGATGCGCGAGGGCTGCCGTGCCATGTCAGGCCGCGGCACCACCGCGCGGCAGTTCCAGCCACATGTGAACCTTCGACTTGAAACCGCCCGGCGTGGAGATGGCCAGCGGCTCTACCCCAAACGTCTGGAAGCCAGCAGATTCATAGAGCCGAATGGCCGGTTCATTGCCTTGCGTGACCGTCAGCGTGACCACCCGAACATGATCTCTTGCGCGGGCTTCCAGCAATGCCGCACGCAGCAGCGCAGCGCCGGCACCCAGACCGCGCACACGCTCGTGCACGAACATGCCGATGACGTGCGCCTTGTGCCGGGTCTTTGGTTTGGACGAAAACTCAACCGCAACCGTTCCGACCAGCTCCCTCGCCTGAAACGCACCCATGGCGACGCTCATGCCACTGGTGTCGGCGATCCGCTTCTCCCACCACGCCTTCGGCTGCGCAGCGCGTTCTTCGGCAGTGGACGTGAATGCATCGGCCGCCGATTCATAGGCGTGAAGCATGAGCTCGCGGTAGCGATCGGCGTCCGATGCGGTCAAGGTGGTTACGTGCATGCGTACGATGGCCCCAGGTGGAGTACAGCCGCCCGCAGCGGCGTGGATGCGAGAGCGGTCTGTCCACGACGCCTGCAGACCCGGGCCGGACCGGAGTGCCGGAAGGCCACCGTGTCCAGGACATCCGTTCGGACATTCGGCACGTCGAGCCACTCGAACGTCACATTCAAATCCGCCACGATCGCCTCGTAGGTCACGACCTTACCTTCTTTGACCGGCATCGACGCGGTTGAGTGTGCAACGGCAACCGGAGGCAGGTCGTCGCCACGGCCTGCCGCGGCGCAAACGGGTTGACCGCGGGTTCAGCGCGCATTCACCACCCTGAGCTCTTTGCGGACCACGAGCTTCAGCCCCGACCACACGTCGCTGACCGCACAAACCTTGACGTCAACGAAGCCCAGCGGCAATGCCAGTTCCCGAATCACATCCTCGGTCACTGTGCTCGGAACCTTCGATGCCTTCTTCGGCCACGAGACCCAGACGACGGCCTCGGAACTCAAGCGCTCCCGCAGCCTCGTGAGCTGCGCGCCCAGCACATGTCGTTCCGTGACGAACAGATGCACCACATTCACTGCGGTCGAGAGCGCCGATACCCGCTGCAGTCCGGTCGGCAGTGCACCCACGAGCGCGCTGTACTCCGCGGGCTCGCCAATGACCAGCAGGCATGTACGCGCCGTCAGGCCGAGCTTCTTCGGCAGCGGTGTACCTGAGTAGCCAGCGGCCACGTCGCCTCCTATGCGGCCTGCGGTCAGGCACTGCCGCCCGCGCAGGCGTGCTGGCGGGAACAACCGGCCCACAAGGGCTGCAGGCCGGGGCGGGAGGCCTTCGCCGGCGCGCCACGGCGCAACGGCTGCAGCGCCGGGTTACGCCTCACCGCGCGCCAGCCCCGCCTTGACGGCCTGGTACTCGTAGGTCGTGATCTCGTACGGGTTCCCGTCGGGGTCACTGAAGTACAGGGAGACGGAAAGATCATGGTCTTCGACAGCAGGCGCATGTTCAAGCACCTGGGCAAGGTGCCTCTTCCAGGCCAGGAACTCTGACGCGCCCACGCCCAGTGCGATGGTGGACCGGCACTTCTGAGGCGCACGCTCAAAAAGGGCGATGTGAACAGTGCCCTCTGCGTTCTGGATCGTCAGCGGACCACCCGCATCCGCCCAGACCTCGTACGCCTGGACTCGTGTGAAGCCAAGGACACGCCCGTACCAGCGCTCGGCAGCGGGGCGGTCTGCCACGAAGACGTGAACGTGGTCGATGGTCCGAAGCGGGGGCACAGCAGCGGTGTTCATTTGCCGGCGATCTTGCGTGTGCGGCCTCGCATGAAGCCCAAGTTGACACTCAGCCGCGCACACGGCGCGGCGACAGGAGCAACCGGCACGCCGTCGCGCATCGGCCGCCGCACCATGCTAGGCGACCACGTGCAACTCCACAAGCATACGTGCGGACCGCTTGCAGGCGGAGCCTACTTCCCGAGCTGCTGGGCCAGGCCAATCAGGATGCCTTCGGGGCCTCGTAGGTAGCAGAGGCGGTAGATGTCCCGGTAGTTCACCACCTCGTCGACCACGCTCGCTCCCAGCCTTTTCAGCTTGGCAAGGGTGTCGTCAAGATCATCGACCGCGAACATCACACGCAGATACCCCAACGAGTTCACCGGTGCGTGGCGGTGGTCGGACGCGATGGCCGGGGAATCGAAGCGCGAAAGTTCGACGCGGCCATGCCCGTCCGGGGTTCGCATCATGGCAATCTCGACGCGTTGATCGCGCACGCCCGTGATACGACCCGCCCAGTCCCCTTCGATGGGCGTTCGCCCCTCCAGCGTCAATCCGAGTTCGGAAAAGAAGCTGATCGCCGCATCCAGGTCCTCCACCACGATGCCGACGTTGTCCATTCGGATGATCGTCAAAACAACTCCTTGGGGGACTGAGTCAACCGGGCGCAGCGCATGCCGAAGCTTGGCCTAGGTGATGCCGCGTGGAACTTCATAGCGAAGCTCTGCAAAGCCACTGCCCACCTGCCTCACCGACACGAGCCGCAGCGGGGGCGAGGTCAGGCGCCGCGGAAACAGCGGCTTGCCCTTTCCCAGCGTGACCGAGCCGACCTGAACGATGATGTCGTCCAGCAGGCCCGCATCGAAGAACTGGCCGGCGAGGTCCCCACCACCCACCACCCATATGTTCTTGGCGCCAGCCGCCCGTCGCATCTGGTCGTGGACACGCCGGACATCGCCGCTGACGAATGTCAGGTTGGCGCCAGGCACGGGCGGCAGTGAACGACTGGAGAAGATCCAGGTGGGTTGCGTATAGGGCCAATCAGCGCCCATCTGCTCTTTCACGACCACTGCGTGCCGAAGCATCCACTCGTATGTGGCTGAGCCCATGGCCAATGCGCCCACTTCGGCGAAGAAAGCAGGGTAGCCCGTATCGTTCACATCGCCCAGAGGAAAGAGCCACTCCAGCGAGTCATCCTCCGTGGCGATGAACCCATCAAGGCTGGCTGCGGTGTAGTACTGGGTTTTCATGGACGGACCGGTGTCAACTTCTCGCCTGGCAATGACTCACATCGAGTCCGGCAGCCCAGCCAGGCATGGCGCCGGCTGCCGTGCCGCGTGACGCCACGGCCCGTGAACCACCTTACGGGTGCGCATCCGCACGCAGCCACCACACGAGAACAGGGATGAACGTGAGAGCAATCAAGCCAAAGGAAAGGTAGTTCCCGCTCGCCGGATTGAAGTCTCGCCAGATGCGTGGCCACTTGAACCGCATGACCCACCGCCCGAACGCAACGTCGAACGCGGCCATGAATGTCGCCAGCAGAAGACCGAGCCCGATGTGCGCAGATGGACCGTTCAAGCCGACGGCAGGCACCAGAACGTAGCAGACACCGAACGCCAGCGCGGTGCCGGAGAAGACGCTGAGCCGGATCGCCCGTTCCTTGCCCAGCTTCTTTGCCACCCAGACAGTCCTTACGATCCCGTGCAGGGTCTCGAAGCCTGCAAGAGCGATGCACAACGAGGCGATGCGAAGCACGTCGGGTGATGACACGTCACTGCGTCCATTCCGTCGAACAGCGTGGCACTGGGGCGCCCGAGCGAGCAGGACAAGCGGCGCAGCCGGCCAGGCGGTGCCGCAAGCCCAGCCCGCAGGTGAACCACGCGGCGTCGCTGGGCGCCAGCCGGACCGACGCGTCAGGCATGGTCTTCATCGGCGCGAGTAGGCCGCTTGATGCCCTTGGGCGCATTCTTCGCCAGGTTGGCCGCCAGACGCGCCTTGGCCACTTCCGCGATGAGTTCCAAGGGCAATGGCTCGCCATAAGGGAACTGCAGGTTTCCCTTGGGACCGGCGTACCGGGCGACCTTGGCCCGGACGGCCGGGTCGGCGACAGGCGGATACAGACCGATGTGGTTCTTGAACGCCGCGTAGTACACGACGACACCCGAGGAGAAGACAGCAGGCATTCTGTAGCTGATGCGTTCTTCGCCCTGCGGCACCGCCGCCAGAACCGTGGTTCGAACAGCCCCGAGCAACACTTGAATGTCTCGCGGGAACCCAGCGATGTACGCGTCGACAGGAGATGGTTCGGCAGACATCTTGAACCTTGCAGCAGCAGTGGCGATCGTCGGTGCGGCGAGCGGCGGATCAGGAAGCCGATACGTACCGCGGGGACTGTCGACGCCGCACGTTTGTGGAAAGCGTCCCGACGCGCCGATCTGCGTTCCATCCGGCGCCACAGTGTAGACGCGGCTCGATGCCGGCATGCCGCCCTTGCCCAACTGCATCACCAACACCTCCGGTCTGGGCATGAAGGTCGCGGACACGTCGGCCTCGAAGTTTGATGGCACCTGCGTCGCAGAACCGTCCAGCGGCGTCACACCCTCGGCCATCAGCAAAGCACCCGTCGGCGCAACGACCTCCACCTGGGTTCTCCATCTGCCCGCGCCTTCGTCGGCAAAGGTGATGGTGACGCGCTTCGGCCAGGCCTCAGGCGGCAGGGGCAATCGTGAGGTGTCGACCACCCAGACACCCAACAAGCTCGGCGGTGCATGGGCTTCAGCGCCGCATGAACCAATTGCTGGGCACCATGGACTTCAAGACTCCGTCCTTGAGTACGTAGTGGTGATAAAGCGCTGCGGCGGCGTGAATACCCGCCAGCCAAAGAATGGCGTCACCCAGGAAAGAATGTACTTTGGCAAGCAGGGTGCCGACCTGATGATCAACGGGCAGCGGTGAGGGCACGACGCCTCCGGCCATCAGCGTCAGCGGATGACCCTCGAGCCAGGCGCCGAACATGGCGGTCAACGGCACGAGAAAGATGAGCGCATAAAGACTGCCTTGGATCAGCAAGGCCGCATTGCGCATCCAAGGTTGCGCAGGCGGCACGTCCGGGCGGGACGTGAATGCGCGCCAGAAGACCCGCAGCACGGAAACGGCCAGTACAGCCAGACCCAGGGTTTCGTGCAGCTCCCGCTCGAAGTCCCGCGCCGCCGAATAGACGCGACTTTCCGGGCCTCCCGGCCCGTAGAAAAAAGCAACCGCAACAAGAATCGCCGTTATCCCATGCAAGGCCATGGATGCGGCGCTGTACGTGGTGGCTGCTCGTTGTGATCGCATGACCCTGTCGCCGGGAAATCTGCCAGTCGGTCGACGCGTAGCCTAACGCGGAGCAAACCGGTGCGCAACGGCAAAGCCTCACTGCGGCAATCGATACGGGCGGTGATCGACGATCAGCCACGTACTGCGGGGCCTTGCTGGCCGCGTGCGGCGGCACGCCGTGGTGACCTGCCCCCACTCGCCAACGCAACCGCATAAGCAATGGAGGTCAGTTGCGGGACCGGAAGTTCGCGTCAATCGGACCACAAGTGCCGCAATCCCGGCAAGTCGCAGCCTATCGGCTGCAACGCCGTGCGGGTGTCAGCGCGCGACAGCCTCGTCGGCCACTTGTAGCGTGTGGCGCCGCGGTGATGCAGATTCCATGTCGGCACGGCACGAACGCGAACCCACAACAGACGCCGGCAATACAACTGCAGGCGCTTCTCCCACACGGCCCTCCCCGGCCAGATCCTTGCCGTTGTAGGGGAGCATCTTCGCGAGAGGCCTCACTGCAGCCGACAACGCTTACTTGGCCCGAACACGGTTGTTCTTCGCGTGGTGCTCCAGTTCGCACAGACCAAGCTCTTCCATGAGGGGCGGAACGTACACGCCGAACCTGCCGCGAAGTCCCTTCTTGAGACCGTACCAACCACCGATCGGGTTGGTCGGGGAGCGGCCCCATGCTTCGACGGTTCCGTCCTTCGCTGGCTTCTGCTCGTCAGCACCACCGAGATCTACCCAATCACCGGCTCCTTTGAGCATGGCGTACAGGTCTTCGATGCATCGAGCGTCATAGTGCAGCACCGTACTGCCTACCGTGCAAACCAAGATCTTCCTTCCGTCTCTCTCGTCCACATGCATCGTGTATTCGGAAGTGCCCGGTGGCGTCTTCAGCGTCCACGGGCTTTCCTTGGTGCGATTCAGAGCGACTGCCATGGTGTCCCCTTCACTGCGCGACGTGCGCAAGAGCGTTTGATCATGAGGCCTAAGGTATATCTCGGCCTCAGGCGCAGGCATGGCGCCGGAAGAGGCCTGCACACGATGGCCGAGGGCCATTTTTCGGCCGCGAGTGGCGGCATGCCGTAGCGCTTTGACTGCAGCGCCATGTCAAGTGCCCTTGCGGAATCGGCGTTGGAACGCCACTACCCAGACCACTGTTGCGACCACAAAAAGCAGAAGCACGGGCCAGAGACTGGACACGTTCAGGGCAAGGGGTGGACGACCATTCGCTTCCACGATCAGCGTGTGAACGGAAGTCAAGAGCAACGCCATGAAGCCGCCAAGCAGGCAACCATGTGAGGTAAGGAAAAGCGGGTCAGCTTGCGCGAGGTGCCAGGCGGCACCGCGAGAGCTTGCTGGGTGGATTTGCCGAGGATCCAGCTACTCCGGCTGCTTGAACTGGACAACATTCCCTTCGGGATCCCATCCATCCAGAACCGTGTGTCCGCGAAAGTGCCAAGCTCCTTCCTCCGGCTTGAGGTAGCCGCCTGTCGCTTCCACTGCGCGCCGAACTTCCGCCAGGCTTGGGGCGACGAAGGTTGGCTTGAAAGGGGTTTCCTCGCGCGGCTTGGGTGGCTTTTCGATGCTGATTCCAGCAGCGTACTTGCGAGGAATCGTGTGGATGACAACCTCGTAGCCATGTCCTCGCAGGAGGTCGTGAGACGTGTCCGACTCCTCGACATGGAGCCCCAGCGTCTGCTGGTAGAACGCGGAGACGCGCTTCTTGTCCTTTGCGAAGACCACGAGACCTTGCTGCAGCATGAATGGCTTTCGGAATTCGGAACGGTGGCAAGCGATTGTGTCTTCGGTGCCGCCCAACGTAAAGATCCGTCGCATGTGGACGCGTGGCGCCAGGAGCGGACGACACCCAATGGCCGCTGGCCAGAGCCGGCTGCAAGTGGAGGTGCGCCGTAGCGCGTTGACGGCAGCGCCATGCCATGCCTCACCGCAACTCCAGGTGAATGGGAACTTTCCGCTTTACATCACTGTTAGGCATCAATGAGCGCTCAGCCATGGCGGCGACGCAGTTCAGTCACCGAACCCTTTACAAGCGCTTCGAGCGCACCGATGTCGATCTCGGAAAGGCGCCGGATGTACAGGCAGGATTTGCCCATCTTGTGCTTGCCGAGCCGAGCCAGCAGGGCGGATTGATCGGCACCCTCTGCGACCAGGTAGATCGCAACTTCGTTCTTCCGGGCAGCGAAGCCGGTCGCACAGGAGTCACCTTCACGGCCGCTCTCGTACTTGTAGTGATACTGGCCGAAGCCAACGATGCTGGCTCCCCACATCTTCGGCTGTTCTTGGGTCCACTTGGCCATGAGTCCGGCGAGTGCCTGGCAGTCAGCGCGCACAGCCACGTTCTCGACGGAAGCCAGGTGCGCCGCTACATCAGCTTCGGTCGCCTTCGTCTTGTTCTTGACCATCTTGCCTCCTGTCCGCTATTGGTCTCATGCACCGCCAAACGTATGGCTCAGCCGCGAGTGGAGGCCCGCCGTAGCGCGCAGGCTGCAGCACCATGTTGGATGCCACTCCTCATTGCGCAAACCTGAACCGTACGACTGCCATCGCCGCGGCGAAGAGAAACCCATAGAGGAACCTGTCGATTCGCAATACGGACTCCCCGCGTCTGGCTCGCCAAGCGCCGATCGCGGACATGCAGCCACCAGCGACAAGCGGCGTGAGCATGAGGTTCGCGGTTCGTGGCCAACCGGCAGGGGTTAGATGGCTGGGTAGAACCAGCAGTGAAAGGCCTCCCCCAATAGCGCCAAACAGAGAGTACCCGACCGCTGCGATCCATGGGTTTGAGTCCCGCTGAAACGGCGCAGCGAAGGCACGGCAGCCGGCCTCAACCAAGGCCTCACCGACGACTTGAAACAGAAACTCTCCAAATATCTCGATGATGGCTTCGATCAAGACTGTCTCCGGACTTCGACGCGCAGACGCGGCACTGTGGCTTGTTGTGGCATCTAACGTAAAGCTCAGCCGCTCGGCCCGAACGGTGCATGATGACAATGGGTGCAGCGCGGGACAAATGCAATACCGCAGCGACTGGGCTCGAATGACGGGATAGGCCGCACTTTATACGCTCAGTCGACGATGAACAATTTGGCACCCGACTGGGTGCTCGAGCGATGGGGTTCGGCGTTATCGGCAACCTGATAGCTCATACCAGGACGAAGAACGAAAACTCGACCGTCCTTCAGCTCTGTTGAGAGCTCGCCCTCCAGGCATAGTAGGAAATGCCCTTTTATACACCAGTGGTCGGCGAGATAGCCCGGGGTGTACTCAACCATTCGGACACGGACTTCTCCGAAGTTTCGTGTTCTCCAGTACGCAGTACCGACTTCACCTTTGTGTTCGGTTCTCTCAACTTTGGACCAATCCGTGGTTCCGAACGGCAAGTCTGCAATTTTCATATGGCACTCCGGCGCGGAGCGTAGGCTGGCATCTGCCGATTCTGCGCCATGCTGCGCGTCCCGCGGTGGACGTGCCTTACCTTCCTTGAGCAAGACCCACGGACCACGCTCCAGAGCACGCGGTCAGAGCGCCTGATGTATGCGGCAACGCGGCGCAGTGGAATTCATGACGCCCAATGTTCGACGTACGGCGGGGTTGCGCGTCAGTGCGTACGACGCCATGCTGTAGCCAAGGTCCAAACGGGACCAAAGAAGAACCAAAGCACGATGCAGCCGAACGCATGCTTGTGCCACGCCAGCAATGGCTCCGCGGCCTCGCCCGCACCAAAGGCCAGGACGAGCGCTTCGACAAGGGCCATGGTGATGATGCAGGCCAGTATGCTCCGCACCCAGAGGCTCATTTCATGGCGGACCGCGGGCCAGCCCCGTGACGGAGGCTTCAACGGCGCCGGGCCAGCAGCGAACCGGTGGGCAAATTGGGCATCAGCCCATTTGACTGCCATCGCGCCAAAGGCGACAGTAAAGCCGACATAGGCTGCAGCCAGACCGTGCGCGAAAGTGGCTATCGCTCCTGCGCGCAAGTCCATTGCAGTGAAGGCCAGGAGAAGCACATCGATGAGCGGCAAGCAGAAGAGCAGTATGCGGCTCACCCGTTCTTTGCGAAAAAGGTAGCGAAGCGCAAGGGCTAGCAGCAAGATGAGCCAGAAGCCAACCTCGCATGCAACGATCAGACCGTAGAGTAAGTAGGGCTCTTGTGGCATGCCTCTGCGACGTGTTTCCGACCCTTGACGTAATGCTCCGCCGCGCGCAGAGGGTTGGGCGTCAGATTCTCCCGGTAGGCTCAGGAATCCCGCCGAGGTACAAACGCTGTGACGGTGGCGTGCACCGCGAGTTTCCCGTCGGAACCCCACAGCTTGGCCTCAAGGAACACGAGCTGCCTGCCAGCCTTGATGATGGATGCTTCGCCACGTGACTCACCCAGCACCATTGGTGCCACGAACGTGCTCTTGATCTCAACCGTGGGCAGCCAAGCTCGTGTCTTGGCAAAAGCGGCAACGGAGACCAGAGCATCGACCATGGCAACGGCGAAGCCGCCCTGAACATAGCCGTGGTAGTTCTCGAAGGCCGGTTGAGGTGCGAAGCGAAGAACTACGCGACCGGCGTCGAAGTCGGCCTCCTCCACCGAGAAGGGAATAAGCATCGCACAATCAGATGCGGGCTGACTGTCCAGGAGGGCTTGAAGCTCAGCGGCCTTCGACATGGTGGTGATTCTGACGCCTACGTTCGACGTACGGGGCCTCTTGCGGCTTGCCGCAAGAGGCCCCCTTGACGCCGCGCGTCGGCTTCAGCGTCATCTGAGGCGTTGCTCGATTCATGATGCAATCTCGATGCGATTCCCGTCGGGGTCCAGAACCACGCTCTCGTAGTATCCGTCACCCGTCCGGCGCGGGCCGTCCAGGACCGGGAACCCGTCTTCCCTCATTCGCTGCGTCAGTTCGTCTACAAGGGCGTCCGATCCCACCGACATCGCAAAATGGGTCAAGCCCATCCGCTCCGCACCCGATTCGATGAGCAACGGCGAGAGCCGTGTGGTCTTCATAACCTCGATCCTTGCTCCCTCGGGAAAGCTCAGGAAGCAAGACTCAAAGCCCTTTGTCGCATTCACGTACCGCTGCCCAGCGTTTGCGCCGAAGTACTTGATATAGAACCCCAAGCATCGATCGAGATCCGAAGTCCACAGGGCAATGTGCTCGATTCGCATGTCGATGTGCCTTCCGAGGATCCGATGGGATACAGCAGCAGTCTGCAACGCCCGACGTTCGCGCTAAGCAGTCCGCAAAGGCAGACGGCGCTTGGCCCCGCAAGGCGGGATGCCACAGGCGCCTGGAGCGGCCAAGCAAAGGCCGCCGCAGCGGGTCAGCTTCAGCGAGGAGTCAGGCCGCCATCGGAAAGCCACGCTGCTAGGGCTCCCAGTACTCACCGGCACGGTAGTTGCCGAAGTACCAGACGTGGTTTTCCAGATCGAGGACTTCGTATCCTCTGGCGCCGTAGTCTTCTGTTCGAAGTTCGCGAATGACCCTTGCGCCTGCCGCGACGGCAACCTTGTAGTGCGCATCTGGATCCTCAACGAAGA
Organism: Pseudomonadota bacterium; assembly: GCA_963205115.1. Lineage (GTDB taxonomy): Bacteria > Pseudomonadota > Gammaproteobacteria > Burkholderiales > Burkholderiaceae_C > Rubrivivax. The sequence goes on from CAUJHV010000005.1 coordinate 221,251, forward strand.
CGTTCAGGGCCTGGCACACGCCAGGCATTCCGATTGGACTGAGGCGGCCTTGTTCAGGCTTTGCTGAACCCACCATTACCACGCCTGTGCCCAGGCTCAGCTCCGAGTGCTCGATACTGCCGCCTTCTCCAGTTACGACGAATCGCTTCACGAAGCCAAAGGCTGTGCAAAGCCACTCGATAGCGGCTGCCGCGTTGTTGTAGCTGATGCTCGGATAGATGTCTGAGGGGCTGCGGTACGCGTTTGGCATCAGGTGACTCCGGCTTCGATGTGAGAGAGCGTTGCCTTTGCGGTCTGACGCAGAGGCAAACGGACCGTGGAGATGAGGCGCCCTGGTCGCCAGGTGCATGATCGACAATGAGCGCCTCGCGGCCCGGGTCCCTTACCGCTGCGGATCCGGCTGATCGACATGTCAGGCCTCAGATCCATCTGCGCACGGTTGCCAGGTACTGCTGGTATGGCTGCCCGAACTTTGACAACAGGGCCTTCTCTTCAGGCTTGATCTGGAACTCAGTGATGTACGCAATGAAGAGAACCGGACCCAACAACGCTGCGGGAGAGGCAAGGTAGATCGCCCACGACAGCAGTGCGAGCATCATTCCGACGTACATCGGGTTTCGGGTAACTTTGTACACACCCGTGATCACGAGTGAGCTGGCGCGTTCAGGCCGTAGCGGATTGACCGTGGTCTTGGCCCTGCGGAAGGCGACTGTGCCTGCGACGCCGAACGACATGCCCGCTATCCCGACGCAGACCGTAAGTGCGATTCGGAGTGCAGCCTGAATTTCGATTCTGGGCAGGAGATGCGACAGCCCCCACATGAGCAGTACAAGCAGTAGCGCAACAGCCGGCGGCGGGATCTTGTGTTCGAGCGAGCGCATAGCGTTCTCTGAGGCCTGACGTAAAGCTCAGCCGCATGCGGAGGCATGACGACAGGAGCGGCCAGCAAAGAAAGGGCGAAGCCCATTGCCAGCCGCGAGTGGCGGCACGCCGTTTCGGGTCGGCCGCAGCGCCATGTCAGGCGGCAGACCTCTCGCGCTAGCGGCGATTACGTGGATGCTGACTTGCGAGACGCTCATTGCCGCGCTTGTAGTTTCCCGTGAGCCTGGCCATGAGTTGCTGTGCTTGCGCTTCATCACCAGCATCGACCTCGGCCAGGAAGTCGTCGGCGTCGTGACCACGCAGTGTGGCCGCGAGTCTTCCTTGATGAAGGATCTCAACGCCACCTCCTTTCCGCGAGCGGTACGTGAAACCCAGGTCGCTTGCGTCGCCCTCAGGATGTTTCACTGTTCAGTCCATTCAGATGGTTCTGAGAATGCTTGAAACTCGGTTCTCATTGCGCGTCGCACACTGGTGCTCTCGTAACAGGCAACATACGCTGCATTCTGCTGCATGACCTTCGCGCCAAGCTGCCCGCGGAGGCAGGCGCTGTATGCCTGGTTCGCGATGATGCACCATGTGCCGCGGACCAGCCTGACAGCGCTTGCCGCAGCGGGTCAGCGTGAGAACGGGGTTAAGCGTGCCTTGCAAGCAAGCGCTCCAGCGTAACGATACTCCGGCTGGTGAACGGAACACCCGTGACCTGCTCCAGTAGCCGGTTAGGGCTCCCCGGACCTGACATGATCTTGCGTGTGATACTCAAGGCGTTGCCACTCTCAAGCCAGAGCACCTCCGCGTCGCGCCTAGGGTTTGCAAACGGTGCAGGCGGTGATTCAGCCACCTCCGAGCAAGCAAACGATACGGTCAGCTCATGAACGAGCGCAGGGTTGGTTCCTTCAAAGATTCTCTCGAACGGCAGTGTTGCCAGTTGCTTGAGGGGTCGTACGCAGCCCGGCTCAACTAACCCACAGTCGGCTCTGAGGCTCAAGGTGGCGATACTCAGAATGGCCTGAGCGCACCGCAAGGTGCGCGCCTCGAACACGAGAGTGCCGTTCGCCTGAAAGTTGGCGGCGCTCAGCCCGCCCGCAGCGACGAACGCTGACTCGAACTGCAGCTTCGTGGGCGAGCCAGGGCGGCCCAGGTTGGTATTGCGGAAGAACGCTGCAAACTTCGCCACCGGCACGCCTAATGCAAAACCCAGCCGCGCACGGAGGCGCGACGACGGGAGCGACAGGCACAGAATGGCCAAAGGCCATTGCCAGCCGAGAGTGGCGGCACGCCGTAGCGCGTGGGCTGCAGCGACATGCTAGGCGTCAATGCGATTGCAGCTGCTTGAGCATGTTGAGGCTTGCCACCTGGTACCCGAGAGACCTGTACAGAGCCTGGGCGCCCACGTTCTGATTGAACACGTGCAGCCCAATGCTCAGGAGCCCCAGGGATCGAACGATCGGCTCCAACAATTCGAATGCCGCTCGCGCGTGGCCCCGTCGCTGGTGCTCGGCCAGGACCTCCACGTCGTACACGAACGCAGACTTGATGCCGTTCTTCTCGACCACTGCGAACCAGATAACGCCCACCGACTTGGCCTGGTCTTCATCTCGGATCTCGTAGACGTAGTTGTCAGGCGTGCTCAGACCCTGCGGCAGGCTCTGATCGAAGTCGGCAAGAGCTCGATCAAATGCATGCTCGGTCGGCCATCGTCCGGAAGCGATGTTGTCTTCGGCGTATCCGCGTGCCGACGCCAAGCGGTACGCGTTGAAGGCCGACTGGGACATTGGACGTAGGGAGGTCATGGTTGACCGACATGTTAGGTGTCAACGGGCAGGTTCACTCAGGCGGAAGCGCACCAATGGATCGCAGGACTGCCTTTGCGATGCCCTGTCGCTTGCCAAGGTCCTCGGCGCGATTTGGCGTATCGATATTGAGGGCGAAGAAGACGGGACCCTCAGGCAATTCGACCCACCCGATCCACCAGCCATACCGACCTTCCCATCCTGTTTTCGCACGCAGTATCCAGTCATAGTCGGCCTCATTGATCATGAGGTCCTTCACGAGTCGCTGATGCTCGATGGGAAATGGAAGCTGGTTTCGATAGAGCTTGTTTAGGAAGGCAACCTGCTCTGTCGCAGAGATCCTCAGGTTCCCATCTACCCAGTAGTCACCCGCCGATGCAGTGGGGTCTGCGTTGCCGTATTCGATCGAGGTCAGGTATCTTCTGGCCTGGCGTTCCCCGATTTGCTTGGCAAAGCGCTGATACACCCAAAGTGTGGAACTCCGCATGGCCGACCGAAGGTTCTGATCTTCGTTGTGGCCGGAGTAGGCGCGGGGCACTCCATCCCATTTGAAGGTTTGAAACTCGTCGTGAACCGCGCCGGCGTGCAGCGCAAACAGGGTGTGAGCAACCTTGAAAGTCGAGGCGGGCGAGTAGCGCACCTTCGCTCTATCCGCGTTGTAGACAAACGTGCCCTTGCTAGGTGTGCGTTCGTCGACCACGATGATCGTTCCAATCGCCTTTGCACGATCAAAGTGCTGCTTCCAGTCAGCCCGTTCCACAGCAGGTTCGGACGCATGGCTCGAACAGACAGACAGCGCGAATGCGACTACAGCCAGTAGCTTCCGTAGCTGGTTCATGCGAGAGTTCATTTGACGCCCAACGTCAATCTCAGCCACACGCAACGGCGTGGCGCCGCGAGCGGCAGGCCCAGAATGGCCGAAGGCCTTGGCCGGCCGAGCGCGGTGCCACGCCGTTGCGTGTTGGCTGCAGCGTAACGTCAGGCCACGCCAAGGGTTTCTTGCGAAACACGCAAGGATTCGCCGAACCGGAGCCTGCCCGGGCATGTGTGAAGACCATGGCTACTCCGGCAACTCCGGAAACTGGGGTAAATCATCCGTGATCTCATGCCACGGTGCCTTGCTGCCAACGAACGCGTGGAAGCCAGGTTTCACTCCGGGATCCTGATCAAGTGGTCCGAGGGGCATCCCGAGGACATCGGGTGTGGTGTCGAACTTCGTGAGGATCGGAGAGCCGCAGACGCTGCAAAACCCTCTATGGTTCCCTGGCGAGGACTCAAAATAGGTCAAGAGCTCCTCACCCCTCGTGAATCTGAAATCCGCTGCCTGGACGCGCGCTCGAGTTCGAAACGCCGCTCCCTGCGCCTTGCGACACATGGTGCAGTGGCAGTTCAGAGGCTGAGTCAACGGCCCCGTAAGCTCATAGGCGACAGCCGAGCAAAGGCAGCTTCCAGTCAGCACGCTGCATTCGTTGGTCATGATGTGTAGAAGGCGTGTCGATGTGGGCACATGTGCGATGGCGTGGCCCCACGTTTGCGCTGAGGAGACCCCGGCGTCGGAGCGCTTGGGCGGCGAGGCCGATGATACGAACCGCGGCCTCGCGGCCCAAGCGCATAGCCGGCGGGGGTCTCCTCGAGCGACGGGTCAGGCGTCACTGCGCAACGGTTGATGCAATGGTCGAAAGCAGCGGGCTCTGGAGATTCGCCTTTGGCTCGGCGCTTTCGAGAAAGAGGTGAATAGCGCCGTATTCCAACGGACACAACAAACTGTGGGCCTCATACGGTTTGTTGTTGATGCGGTACTGAATGGCATAGCTTTCGCAGATGAGCTTCCCACGCGCAACGATCTTGGCCTCAAGCAGTTTCACGTCGCCAGCGAGCTTGAAACTTCGATAGGTGTTTGGCAAGTTGTCCGAATGTTCGAAGATCGCCTTGGCGCTGGCACTGTTGGGCGCGACAAGGGGGGACTCAAGGAGTGAACGAGTATGCGTCGTTCGCGCGTCGAAACCAAGAACCAGTCGGTTGCTCGGTTCTGACCCGAGGCGAGTGTCTTGTGCTTCAAGGAGCTTGTAGCCGCTGCCAGAAACAGGCGGTATCAATTCGAAGTCGACCTTGATACCGTCGGCATCTCTCTTGATCCGGTCCGGTGTGGCTGGTGGCACATAGTGTCAGTTACTTGGGATGGAGACGCTGAGAATGTCTCCGAATCTGAAGGGGAGTTGACCTACTTCTGCGGCTTGTGCAAACGCCCAGCCAGGAGAAGTCAGCAAGAGCAGTGAAAGAGTCCGATGCATCTGGGGAGGTAACTGTGACGCCCAACGTTCGCGGTAACCTGCCTGCGTAGGCAGGTGGCGTAAGCCCGGACGGGCAAGATGCAGAAAGCCAGCACGGCCGGGCTTACGACGCCTGCCGTAGCGGGTCCGGTTGACCGAATACGAGGGGACTTCCCCAGTCCAGCAACGGTATCGATGTACCAAGATTGACTCGCGGAAGTTCAATCTGATCGGAATGGGGAAGTCATGACGGAGATTACACGAGCGCTCGTAGCACGGGTAGGGGTGGATCTGTCCAAGCGGTTCTCCAGGTTCATGCCGTGGACCGCTCGGGCCGGGTATTGCTGGCCAAGGCGATGTCGCCTGATCGATTCTTCGCCGGGTGCGCCGATCTGCCCGCTGGCTGCCAGATCGCCGTGGAAGCCTGCGGTCGCGCGCACCACGTCGCCCGGCGACTTCGGCAGCTGGGTCTGGAGCCGCGCCTGTTCGCCGGCCACTTCGTCACCCCGTACCACATGGCAGGCAAGAGCGGGAAGAACGACGCCAACGACGCCGCCGCCATCTGCCCTGCTGCCGGCCGACCGCATATGCGCTTCGTTCCGATCAAGACGGCCGAGCAGCAAGGTCAGCTCGCCGTGCACCGGCTGCGCGAAGGCTTCAAGGAAGAACGCACCGCGCTCCTCAACCGCATCCGGGGCCTGCTCACGGAATTCGGTCCGGCCATGAGCACGCTGAATGAATCGAGTCCTGCCGAGCGGTTCGTATCTTGAGCCTCGGTGATCGCCACCGAAACCAGCCCGCCTGTAGATGTGCAGTCTGTCCTTCCACGGGGATGTCTTCGACTATCAAGTCCCGCTGCAAGTTACATAGAAAGTCAGCTATGGAGAACAGCCGCTGAGAACTGTTGACTCAATGCGAGGTCCCTGTAGAGGGGTTAGGCCGCATTGAGTACACGCTGCGTTGCTTCGGACACTTGAATTCTTGTCTGGCTATCGATCTCACGTTGAAGCGCCGCCCGCGCCGTTGGCGTCAGTGGCGACTGCAGAGAGAGAAGTTGCTCGGGTTCCTCGACAGAGGTGAACCAGCGCAAACCGTCCGCAAGAACGCATTGATACATTTCCTGGGCGCAAGACTCCCAGCTTGCATCCTCTGCGTCAAAGTCGAACCTGTAGCGCCTGTGATTTGGGACCTCGGGATCTGCGATCTCATCAGAGCAAGGTCCGTTCAAGTGAGCGCCTGGAAAGTCGTCTGAGCGAACGCGAACGCCGAAATGGAGTCTGAACGATGCCGCGAAGGTCAACTTGTGGATGTGCACGAACTCAATGACGTGCTGCTTGGGCCGTGTGAAGATGCTTGTCTTTGTGCGTTGAAAGCCAAGAGCTCTAAGCTTGTTGGCAAGAAGTCGAGCCACTTTCTGTGCGTTCCGAGATTCCTGCTTCTTTTCAGGCGAACCAGGTGCGGCATAGGTAGGCATGAGATGGTGGCTATGCGGCCTAACGTAAAGCTCAGCCGCGCGCGGAGTCGTGACGACAGCAGCGGCTTGCACAACATGGGCGAAGCCCATTGCCAGCTGCGAGTGACGGCACGCCGTAGCGCGTCGGCTTCAGTGCCACTTTAGGCCTCATTCACGCACACTCGCCATGCTACGCCTCAACAGGAGTACCGCTCCACGAAGCGCGGCTCGCCGGTATGGTGAACATGCACAGCAGTGCCGGTCACCACCAGCGCTGCGCCGTTGGCGAATTGAATTGCAAGGCGTACGGTGTCTGCGGCCTCATAGGGGAGCGGCACAAGACGCACTGGGGTGTCGTCTACGAGCAGATCTCCGTCGGATATCTTTCCGACGCATTCCTGGAGCGAACCTCTCCATGTGGCGTTGTCCACCTTGAGTTCAACTCCCTGGGCGTAGACCTCCCCGCCGTCACCGTCCGGAGAACCCTCCGAGTGGTGAACGTAGGCCGCGGAGAACAGGACGCGAACTGCTCCGGCGCTGGTTTCAATTGTCGAGACTTCGGAGTCTCGGAGTTCAAGAGTGGCAGTCATTGCGTTGAGACTTGCACAGTGGCTTGCTATGCGGCCAAACGTATAGCTCAGCCGCGCGCGGAGGCGTGAAGCCGGGAGCGGCTGGCACAAAATGGACGAAGCCCATTGCCGGCCGCGAGTGGCGGCACGCCGTAGCGCGTGGGCTGCAGCGCCATGTTAGGCCTCACGCGCGGTGACCCGTCAGAGACATCAACTTTGCACTCTCTTGAGGAGTTCACTTGAAAGATCCTTAGGGTAGAGCTTGATCTTCTTCGAAGTGCAGATCGACTCGGCTACACCTCCGAGCCACTGCTCGTATGGCGAGGTCTGCACCGTTGCGAACTGAATCCACCCTGTCTTGCGCGAGTCGGCTGGCCGGACTCTCCCGCACAGAACATAGCGGCCAGGTCCAACATCCGAGAAGTACCCAACTCGAACTTGCCGAAGCGCGGCGATTCGAAGAGGACTTGAGGTCTTGAACTCTGCAGCCGCAGTTGAAAGCAAGAACTCCGTTACCCCCTTCGGTGGTTCGGCTGGTGCCTTTGTCGAACGACTCGCCTCTGAAGCGACGGCGTTCACGATGCTGAATGAAGCCACGAGAGACGCGAACAACACGATGACGAGGCGGCGGGTGGCTTGGTGCATCTCGGGAGGCCTAACGTTCGCGGTAAGCTGGCGCCAATGGCAGGACGCCAAGCCCAAGCCACAGAAAATGTACACCGTACCTGTGGCTTGGGCTTGGTGGCCTGCCGTTGGTGCTCAGCTTGTCCACAGAGTCAGGCATCGCTTCGGCGAGAATTGGTACTACTGCAGGCGCCAAACATGCTCGAGTACGACAGACATGCCGAAAGGCCTGCCATCAAGTGTTCCTGGCTCAAAGTTGCACGTTCGCATAGATGCCAAGGTGGTGGCATCCAGGAGGCTGTGCCCGCTGGACTTGATCATGAGCATTCCCACCACCTTCCCTGTGTTTGAAACGTCAAACCGAACCTTGACTGCACCTTGCATTTCGTCCCGGCGAGCGCGAGCCGAGTACTGAGGGACCTCACATGAGTCGGGAACCACCTTTGGCAGTACTCGTACTCTTTGGTCCGGTGCTGGCCTGTTACCGGTAGTCGAACCTTCGATTGGAGCGCTCGGGTCCTGGGCAAGCGCAGCCTGGGCAACAGAGGCGACAACTACGAGAAGGTATCTGAAGCGCATGGTGCAGATCTGTGTGTGAGTGCGATGCCTAGCGAAAAGCTCAGTCGCGCGCGGAGGCGTGGCGCCAGGAGCAGCCGGCGGAGAATGGCCGAAGGCCAACGCCGGACGCGAGTGGCGGCACGCCGTAGCGCGTCGGTTGCAGCGCCATGTTAGGCGGCTGCCGCGAATTGCCAATGGTGATTGCGAGAGTACGTACGGCTTGACCAACTGGTACAACCACGCCTGCCAGTGGCCGGCTTGGCCATATGAACTGGAGACAAACCATGATCAAGGTGAGCGTGATGTACCCGAACAAGACCAGCGCACGGTTTGACCACGCATATTACCGGGACAAGCACATGCCGCTGGTGAAGACGCGGATGGGCGCTTCATGTTTGTTCTACACCGTCGACAAGGGCCTCGCCGGTGGTTCGCCTGACGACCCGCCGACCTATGTTGGCATGTGCCACATCTACTGCGACTCCGTCGACTCGTTCCAGGCAGGCTTTGGTCCGCACGCAAAGGAAATTCTCGCCGACATTCCCAACTACACCGACTTGTCCCCAGTCCTTCAGATCAGCGAAGTAGTCGTCGGCCAAGAGTGAGACGCCCGACGACCCAGCCACCGCGGTTGCTTTGACTCAGCAGCCTGACGTAAAGCTCAGCCGCGCGCGAAGGCGTGGCGCCAGGAGCAGCCGGCGGACAATGGCCGCAGGCCACCGCCGGGCGCGAGTGGCGGCACGCCGTAGCGAGGCTGCTGCAGCGCCATGTTAGGCCTCGTTCGCATGAGACGCGCCTTCACTGACTCGCTGAGATCACTGCACCCGCCAGTTCCACCTCGGTGGGTGACTCGAACTTCTTATCCATAAAATCGAAGATGGCGGGAGAAACTTCAAAGGCAAAAGTCTCCCCACGTTCAGAATTCCGGGACAAAACGCGGGCTCGACGCAGCGCGTATGGTGCCGTGATGTAGTGCAGCTGCGTGCTGATACCACCCAGGCGAGCCAGATCAATGAATCGAGTTCTATCGCTGACTCGCATGAAGCCTAAATCCAGGACCACCTTGCCCCCGAGGCTAAGGATCTGAGACGCGAGCGACCAGATTCGAGATTCGCAGCGCTCGACCCTCGCCAAGACCCAGGTCAGACTCATAGACCTCGGCAGATCCGCTCCAAAGAGTTCGATCATCCACTCGTCGATGGAGAACCTGACAGCACCTATGTTCTCCGCCAAAGCGCGGGCGTAGGTCGTCTTCCCGGCGCCCTGCGGACCGAAGACTATGTGAGCACTGGATGACTGATTCAAGTATTCTCTGCCGAGGTGACGAGGGTTCAAGTACGAGGCCTAACGTGCCGCTCAGCGGCACACAATGGCATGACGCCGCGCCCGTCGGGCGCAAAATGGCCGAAGGCCTGCGCCTGCCGGGCGCGGAGCCATGCCGTTGCGTGTCGGGTGCCGCGTGGAGTTAGACGTCACCATGCAAGCTCGACAGCTCACGTCGAGCGACTCACTTTGCTCGGAACTTCCATTCATAGCCACGTGGCGTGGCCCCCCGAAATGGGAACTCCTTGTCCTCTTGATTGAACTGCAGCCGCAGAGCCGGATCTCTGCAACCATCAAACATGACCGTGTTTATGCCCACTTCGACAGCGTTCTCGCACGTCAGATCGTAGGGAATGACCAGGCGAATCTTTGCAACCACTCTGTCGCCTTGGCGGACAAAAAGGACTTCTGTAACTCCAGAACCTCCTGGCCCCGTCCACTCCGCCCGCCACCCTGTTGGTCTCAGGAGTGCTGTCAGCATCGAGTTCTCCTCCTGTGCAAAGGCTAAAGTAGCTCCTGCGATCTGCAGCAAGCAACAAGCCAGAACTGGGAGCAGTTTGAGTCTAAGCGTGGCCATCAAGAACTCCTACGTGCAGTAGGGTAGCTGAAGCTGTCGCACGGAATTGGCTTTGGATCAAGCGCCGACGTAGTGGTGCGGGCTTGGCCAACGACGAAAATCGCACAGTGACGCCTAGCGTAAAGCTCAGCCGCGCGCGGAGGTGTGGCGCCAGGAGCGGCTGGCACAAAATGGGCGAAGCCCTTTGCCAGCCGTGAGTGGCGGCACGCCGTACCGCGTCGACTGCAGCGCCATGTTGGGCGACAGTATCACGTTCATGGCGTCGCAACCTGGCGCAAAGCATAAGCGACCACTGTAGCCAGGCATAGCCCACCCCACAGAAGCAGAGTCTTGCGCCGGTCACGCTGGCTCTCGAAGTGCGTGAAGAACAGGTGACCGAGTAGGTCCGTGATTGCAGTCATTCCACCGCGAACCGCTACGGCCACGGCGACCCCAAGGTAGATGAAATGAAAGTAGAGCGGCAGGCTCAAGAATATGTGCGCTGCCAGCCTTGGGCTGGCCGTGACGGTGATGAGGCCCAAGTAAAGCGAAAGCGCGAACACCGGGACCGCCAGCACAACAGCTAGCAGGCGTGTAGCAGAGTCTTCCTCGTCATCAGCTGCGCCGTCAGCAGACCGCCTGCTCCTTCTGGCGCTTGGAGTCTTCCAGGACGCGCTCATGGTCGATCTCTGGCGCCCAACGTGTGTGTTGAGCCGCCGCCAGCGGCAGGACACTGCGCGCGGGCAAGGCAGACTTAGCGCAGCGAGCCTTGCCCGCGCGTGGCGGTCCGCTGTTGGAGGTCGGCTCGAACGCGGGGTTAGGCATCAGACGCTGCCGCTCAAGCCAGAGTATCCGAAGGCAGGCACAGCGTCAGCCAGACGGCAGCAATGTGAGCGCATTGCAATGACTTGCCGAAAAGACCCGCCGCTCAGGCGCAGCCTGCGCGGAACTGGGTACTGCCTCGTAGAACTGAACATGGAAAGTCCAAAGGTCAAGTTGATCTCTCTCGACGGCAAAGGCCTCCTTGTTGAGAAGACTACGCAGCCGGCAAGCTGCGCGCATGAACAGCATACCTTCGGCACGCCCCAGTCGAGGCGGTGCCTCGACCTGAAGCGTTGACACCTCCCCAACCCTGCGGATCTCCTTGACGACGACAACGACCGGCTTCTGTGTGTCGTTGTCCGTCAGGTTGAACGTTTGCTCGAAAAGCCCCTCAGGACTTGATCGGACGCTGCCAACTTGCGAACAGGCGCTCACCAGCACTGCAATCATCAGGCAGATAGGAGCAAACGCTTCCACTCTGATGCCTAACGTTCGCGCTAAGCTGCCCGCGGAGGCGTGCGCTGTAAGCCCGGGCCGCGATGACGCACCATGTGCCGCGGCCCGGGCTTACAGCGCATGCCGTAGCGGGTCAGCTTGAGCGAGGTGTTAGGCCGCACTTTGTGGCGATGGAGTGCGGCGTGTCAGAGAGGGCTTCCACCCACAGACCAGCCATAGGCCGCCATGCATGTCTTGAAGCTGCCTGAATACCCGAACCAGTAGCCAGGTGTCTTACTCGTTCCTGTCTCGCGGGCGCAGTTGTCCTTTGCACGTTCGATGGCTTCCTCGCGTTGCTGAAGCCAACGGGTCTCGCTTTGGTGCCTGGACGCAGCCCATGCTGCGTCAGAAAGGTCGCCGCGCGGTACGCGAGGTGGGGCCCTCAACGCCTCGTCCTTCCCGCGATACGTCCATTCGTCTGTGAGAACATACGTCGTTTCACACCCGACCAGCAAGGCAGTGAACAGCGCTGGCAACCATTGAGTGACTGACTTCATGTCGTTGAGCCGAGAGGTCGGACAGCGTCACGGACAGGGGAACGAGACGGGTGTCATTTGCGGCCTAACGTATAGCTCAGCCGCGCGCGTAGGCGTGGCGCCAGGAGCGGCTGGCACAAAATGGGCGAAGCCCATTGCCAGCCGCGAGTGGCGGCACGCCGTAGCGCGTCGGCTGCAGCGCCATGTTAGGCGCCAACCGCGCGTTGAGACACTGGACCGCGAAGACCAAGGCAATTTCCCCATGGGTCTTGCACCTGACACATGCTCATTCCGTCTTCGATTTCCATTGGACCGCGATAGAGGGTGGCACCGAGGACCTGAAGCCTAGCTAGCTCAGCGCCAAGATCGCAAACGGACCAATAGACAACCGTGCCTGCTGGACCAGACGATACCTTCTCGTCAGATTGAACGACTTCGAGACGGACGCTCCGAAGCTGCAGAAAAGTGAACTCCGGTGAGGTCAAACTGCGCGCGATCGCTTCGGGAAACGCGCGCGCGTACCAACCGAGCGCAGCCGCTGGATCGGGAGCGTGAATCATGATCGCGACGACGTCTGACGGCATTTGACTTTGGTGCCTAACGTAAAGCTCAGCCGCGCGCGGAGGCGTGGCGCCAGGAGTGGCTGGCACAAAATGGCCGCAGGCCATTGCCGGCAGCGAGTGGCGGCACGCCGTAGCGCGTCGGCTGCAGCGCCATGTTAGGCATCACCTAACGCGGCATATGCGACCTTTGTACCAGTGACCACAAGGTGACCCTCATTCGCAAGCCACTGAACTATAGCTGCGATCTGCTCGTCGGTGAGTTGCTTCCGGAACAGTGAGCCAATGCTGCTGCTCAGAGTTTTGACCGTTCGCGGCTTCGAAGCCTTCGTTTGCCGCAACCACGTGAGTGTTGCTTGATTTCGCTCGGTGGGTGTCTTCGCCAAAGAAGTCTTGACGAGTGGGATGTCCCCGATGTCCTTCACTCTGCCGGCGAGGATGCCTTGGGACTTGAGGTGCTGAACCAAAGGATCAAAGCCGGTGTCCTTGGACACTATGTGAAAGAAGGCAGTTCTGTCTGACGCAGCCAACTTCCCGATGTAGTACGCGATGTGGAAGTCAAGAGCATTCGAACCATTGCCTGAGATCTTGACGTACTCGGCGCGCTCGCCGAGTTGCTGGAGGGCAGCAGCAGTCTCGAAGGGCACCTTGCTCTGGCTGGCGCCCACGAAAACCATGAGCTTGAAGTGATCCTGCGCCAAGGCGTCGAGCGCCGATGGCTGGACATTCTCGAAATCAATCAGGACGAAGTTGGTGCGCACGAGTGTTGTATGTGATGCCTAACTAACGGTGTAACCTGCCCGCAGCGGCGTGGGTGGCGCGGGCGAGAATGAAATGGAGCTCGCGACAGCCACGCCGTTGCGGGTCAGGTTGACACATTGTTAGGCCGCATTCTCAGCTGTTGTAGCGCCACGGTGCGTATGCCATATCACGGGCGCGTTCCCATGCCGCGCCTTCAAACTCTTTAGTGAATTCCGGTTCGGCCAGCGCGATAAGGCGAACGACGATCCAGCCAGTGTCATCAACGAGTGCCTCGATCTCGCCGCTGGAGAACTTTCGCACTTGGAAACTTTCGCGGACCCGCGACACAAACTTTTTGTGTGTCAGTACAGAACTAGCGCCCGGAAACTCGACACCATTGTGAACTATGAGATGCCTCACTTCTGCAATCCGCCGAAACTGCATGGCAATAGTATTGAATTCCGCGATTTTTTCCGACTGAGTTTCAGTTTCTGGCAGGATGTGGCTAACCTTGTTCAATATTTCCGAAATCCTTGAACCCGCGAAGATGTGCCGTCCTATTGAGTCTGACACTCCCAGAGCCCGTCGCGCGAACATATGCAGAGCAGCTTCGGCCTTTGCGTAGTTCGCAATGAACATTCCGAGAGAGCGGTACACCTCCGCCTCTTGCGAGTTGTCGCCGGGAATCCAGAATCTCACGGACAACACATTCTCATTGATGGGGATTGAGGAACTCATTCTTGACGAACAATGGTTTGGATATTGAGGCCTAACTAAAAGTTCAGCGGCGGCCAACGGCAACGCCGTTGGCTGTCCGCTGCAACGTTGAGTTGGGCAGGCCGCTTGCGGCCGGATGTGGCCCGAGCAAGCTTAACTGCCGAGACACCCCGGCCTTTGTTGACCGCTTGTGGCGCGCATCATCAGAACTGATGACGGATCCCGCACGGCGGCGCCCTGCTCGACCGCAACAGCCGGCTCGCCGGCCGCCAACGGACGGGCGGCCCGCGCAGTTGCGTGAGCTTGATGCCTGAGCGGGCAGACCGGCACGAGGGTCCGCGCCAGTGGGCGCGGGTGTGACGACCGCAACGGGGCATCGTTTCGACGCCGCGGTGGCTCGCCGGCCGCCAACGGACGGACGGCCCGAACGAGCGGTGATGGTGAGCCAGGTCGAGACGAGCAGTCGGTTCAGCATCGAGGCGCGGGCGGACACGACAACCAACTGCATTCCGCCCAACTTTGAGTTCAGCGGCGGCCAACGGCAACGCCGTTGGCTGTCCGCTGCAACGTTGAGTTGGGCAGGCCGCTTGCGGCCGACTGTGACCCAACCGAGACGACCTGTCGAGATGCCACGACCTCGGTTGAACGCTTGATGCGCTCATGCACAGAACCGTGGATGAACCCGCCACGGCGGTGCCATGTTGAAGCGCCACAGTCGGCTCGCCGGCCGCCGACGGACGGACGGCCCACGCCGCGGCGTCGATGCAAGGCCCGAACGGACAACCCGGTCAGAGGAACCGCGCCGGCGGGCGCGGGTGTGATGCCCGCAACGGGGCACCGTCTCGACGCCTCGGTATTCCGCCGGCCGCCAGCGGACGGACGGCCCGAGCGAGCGGCGACGGTGAACCTTGTCGAGCCGAGCAGTCGGTTCAGCATCGTGAAGCGGGTGAAGGCGACAACCAACTGCATTCCGCCCAACTTAGAGTTCAGCGGCGGCCAACGGCAACGCCGTTGGCTGTCCGCTGCAACGTTGAGTTGGGCAGGCCGCTTGCGGCCGGATGTGCCCAGAACGAGCTTACCGGCCAGACTGCCCCGCCCTGCATTGACCGCTTGAGGCACGCATACACAGAACTGTGGATGAGTGAGCCGCGGCGGCTCCATGTTGAGGCGCAACAACCGGTTCGCCGGCCGCCGACGGACGGACGGCCCACGCCCCTGCGTCGACGCAAGACCTGAACGGACAAGCCGGCACGAGGGTCCGCGCCAGCGGGCGCGGGCGTGACGCCCGCAACGGGGCACCGGTTCGACGCGGCGGTGGTGCGCCGGCCGCCAGCGGACGGACGGCCCGAACGAGCGGTGAAGGCGAGTCTGGTTGAGGCGAGCTGTCGGCTCAGCATCGCGACGTGGGTGGAGACGACAACCAACCGCATTCCGCCCAACTTAGAGTTCAGCGGCGGCCAACGGCAACGCCGTTGGCTGTCCGCTGCAACGTTGAGTTGGGCAGGCCGCTTGCGGCCGGCTGTGACCCAAGCAAGCGTGCCTGTCGAGATGCCCCGCCCTCGGTTGAACGCTTGATGCGCTCATGCGCAGAGCAGCAGTCGTGACCGGCACGGCGGCGCCATGCTCGAACGCCACAGTCGGTTCGCCGGCCGCCGATGGACGGGCGGCCCACGCCGCGGCCCCGACGCAAGACCTGAACGGACAAACCGGCACGAGGGTCCGCGCCGGCGGGCGCGGGTGTGACGCCCGCAACGGGGCACCGGTTCAACGCCACGGTGGCGCGCCGGCCGCCAACGGACGGACGGCCCGCACGAGCGGTGACGGTGAGCCTAGTCGATAAGAGCAGTCGGTTCAGCATCGAGGCGCGGGCGGAGACGACAACCAACTGCATTCCGCCCAACTTAGAGTTCAGCGGCGGCCAACGGCAACGCCGTTGGCTGTCCGCTGCAACGTTGAGTTGGGCAGGCCGCTTGCGGCCGGATGTGGCCCGAGCAAGCTTAACTGCCGAGACACCCCAGCCTTTGTTGACCGCTTATGGCGCGCATCATCAGAACTGATGACGGACCCCGCACGGCGGCGCCCTGCTGGACCGCAACAGCCGGCTCGCCGGCCGCCAACGGACGGGCGGCCCGCGCCAATGTTCGACACGGCGGCCTGAACGGACAAACCGGCCCGAGGGTCCGCGCCGGCGGGCGTGGGTGTGACCACCGAAACGGGGCACCGGCTCGACGCCACCGAGGTCCGCCGGCCGCCAGCGGACGGACGGCCCGAGCGAGCGGTGACGGTGAGCCTGGTTGAGGCGAGCAGTCGGTTCAGCATCGCGACGTGGGTGGACACGACAACCAACTGCATTCCGCCCAACGTAAAGCTCAGCCGCGCGCGGAGGCGTGGCGACAGGAGCGGCTGGCACAAAATGGGCGGAGCCCATTGCCAGCCGCGAGTGGCGGCACGCCGTAGCGCGTCGGCTGCAGCGCCATGTTAGGCCGCAGTGCAGGCGCCACGGTGGGCACGTAAATCAAGCTCAATGTTCTGCTGCATGGCAAGCGACGCACAACTTGTTCCCGTCCGGATCTCTGAAGTACGCGCCATAGTAGTGTTCATGATATTCCGGACGTAGGCCGGGCGCGCCTTCGGATGTGCCCCCGCTCGCCAGCGCAGCTGCATAGGCTTTGCGGACCACCTCTCGGTCTTTGGCCGCGAATGCAACCATTTGGCCATTGCCGGGGTGGTGGGCACGCTCGTCGTACGGATGGCAAATCGCGAAGTAGGGACGCGCCCTACCCGCGCTTTGCCACCCCGCCCAAGGACGAGCAGGGTCAGACCAACGTTTCTCAACTTCTAGCGCCTCCATCACCTTGTCGTAGAAGCGCTCGGCACGAGCGAAGTCGGTGACGCTAACGAAGATGTGAGAGAACATGCGCGGTTCGAGAAGGAGGGTGGTTTCTTCTGCGGCCTAACGTAGAGCTCAGCCGCGCGCGGAGGCGTGGCGCCAGGAGCGGCTGGCACAGAATGGGCGAAGCCCATTGCCAGCTGGGAGTGGCGGCACGCCGTAGCGCGTCGGCTGCAGCGCCGGGTTAGCCCGCATTCGCTGCGCTCATTGCCGCGAGGGCTTCTTGATACGCAGCAGACGGATTCGCGGCTTGCGTGATTGAGCGGCCCACAACAATGTGCGTGGCACCGGAGTTGCGTGCACTAGCCGGCGTGGCCACACGTGCTTGATCGTTGGACTGGGCGCCCGCAAACTGAATGCCTGGCGTGACGATGAGCATGTTGGCGGGAAGTTGCTTCGCGAGGTACGCAGCTTCGTTCACCGAGGCAACTACGCCGTGGCAGCCGCAGTTCGCGGCAAGTTTGGCCAAACGCTCGACCTGTTGTCTCACCGATGGAGGAAGCCCAATTTCCGGCAAATCCTGGTCGTTCAAACTGGTGATGACTGTCAAGGCCAACACCTTCAGTGCTGGGTATGGCGCCGCAGCGTTGACGGCCGCTCGGAGCACCGCTGCCCCGCCAGACGCGTGCACTGTGACCATAGAGACACCCAGCTTTCCAGCGGCGCGAACGGCTCCAGCAACTGAGTTGGGAATCTCGTGTAGCTTGAGGTCCAGAAAGACACTCTTGCCGTTCTTGACCAACTCGCGGACTACGTCTGGGCCCTCTTCGGTAAGAAGCTGCAGCCCCACCTTGTAGAACGAGGCCTCCGGTCCAAGCGCAGCAACAAGGCGCATAGCCTCAGCACGGTTGGGATAGTCGAGTGCAACGATAACGGGTGATGTCATGGCAGGGCGGTCCTTATGCGGGCTAACGTAAAGCTCAGCCGCGCGCGGAGGCGTGGCGCCAGGAGCGGCCGGCACACTATGGCCGCAGGCCATTGCCGGCTGCGACTGGCGGCACGCCGTAGCGCGTCGGCTGCAGCGCCATGTTAGACCGCGGTCGCTCGAACGGAACATCGAACGACCGAGACAGGATGACCTGCTGACACAGACTCTGCAATGGCCATTGCATAACGCTCACCTGCCCTCCCCGCTTTGTGCTTCCGGCCCACTTCTCAGCCTTGACGACGAAGCTCATAGTCTTCCAGCGCCAGGAGAAGCGACGTTCGATGACTTCGCGCCACCTCTTGCCATGGCGCATCCAGGATTGCACCTTCATGCGCCCAGAGCACGTTGAGGGTTACCGACGGACTGACGCGCTTCGCACGCACGAACGCTGCAACGGCCCCAAGCTCCTGAAGCCGGCTCAAAGAAGTGATGCCGGCCGCCGCGAGGATGGCCCGAGACTTAGGGCCAATGTTCCGAAGCGCATTCGGCTTCGAGATTGGCGACGCACTATGGCGTGGCACGGTACGTTTACTCCGTGGTCTAACGTTCGCGGTGAGCCGCCCGCGAAGGCAGGTAGCGTAAGCCCGGACTGAGAGAATTTAAGGAGCAACTCAGTCTGGGCTTACGCTGCCTGCCGTAGCGGGTCGGCTCGACCACGGGGTTAGGCCTCGTCACTGCTTGGCTCGATGGATGTCTTAAATGCTACCGCGCGCCAGTTCTCAGCGACGTAGCGCTGAAGGCACGCGACGAGGAGCCTGGTACCGAACACCGAGAGATCGACTATGTCGCCGTACTTCGCCTGTGCCCTTGGGTCTATGGAATCAAAGTGCGACGGATGGATGACCTGCAAACCACCGTGCACAAACGAACTTCGGTGGTCGTACATGGACCTCAACTGCTTCTTCAGCAACTTGATCTGCTCGTCGGATGGTTCAAGGAGCAATGTGATGCGATCCAGCAGTGCGTTGAAGTTCTCCCCAGTTCGGGTCTGAAACAAGGACTCGAACCCGAAGAAGATCCAGACGATGTCCTCGGGCCTTCCAGAACTGCGACACACATGCCAGAGCGCAAATATCGCGCGCTCCACGGGTGTCTCCGGTACTTGGCCCACGCCATTGCGGACGCGCTTGTACCAACGGTCTACGACCTTGATGTTGAGCCGACTCAGTTTCGGCCAGGAGATCGTGCGCGCAAAGTAGTCGTCCAAGTAGTAGGCCGAGAGGGATAGGGGTTCGTGCGGAGTTGGCCCGGTTTGCTCAAGGCGTAAGGCGTTGAAGTCTGCCGCCGACGGGAGCGCCAAGTTCACGACGGCAAACAGGTCATAAAGCGCGTTCTCAATGAAGAAATCGGGGTACCAGTCGTGCTTCGACAGCTTGTTGCGGCCATCGATTTCTACGTTGACTGGGATCACGACTTCCTTTGAGTAGACCTCCCACCAGTCCGGTGGCAGATCGCGCGGGCTGTGGCGAAGCAGCTTTGACATCAGGAATTGTTGCGCGAGGACTGGACCGACAGGGCTCCAATCGAACCTGACGACCACATCGCACCCATCGTGGCTTGCCTTGCGGGTAGCTATACAGTCGTGCTGCCGCTCCCAGAAGGCAACGACTTCCTCTAAGTAGGCAAGGTCGCCAGTCTCATCGTCGGCATTGAGCGCGAGACGTCCGAATATGGACTTGGTGAGGGATCGGGTGGGCATGATGTTGCCTACGAGGCCTAACGTTCGCGGTAACCTGACCGTGGAGGCAGGTGGCGTAAGCCCGGACGGGCAGAATGCTGAAAGCTAGCACGGCCGGGCTTACGACGCCTGCCGGAGCGGGTCAGGTTGACCGAATACGAAGGGACTTCCCCAGTCCAGCAACGGTATCGATGTACCAAGATTGACTCGCGGAAGTTCAATCTATTCGGAAAGGGGAAGTCATGTCGGAGATTACACGAGCGCTCGTTGCGCGGGTAGGGGTGGATCTGTCC
>CAUJHV010000006.1 GCA_963205115.1 Pseudomonadota bacterium
TTCAGCAGTTCGCCCAGCTTGTTCGGGTCGGGCCGGCGTTCGGGCAGGAAACCATAGGTGCCGCAGAAGGTGTTCTCGCGCTCCAGGATCTCGTCGTCGATCTCGGCCAGCTGCTGCGCCAGCACCTTGTTGAAATGCCGCACCTGCAGGTCGGTTACCTGCGCGGCCTGCGCCAGGTCGACCTGCTCCCAGCGCAGCTGCATCGTCAGCAAGGTCAGCAGGTCGCCGGCCGCATAGGCCGCGTTGGCCTGGGCCATGTGCTCGTGGCGAGCCTGGCGTTCGGCATCGGTGGCGTCGGCCGGCGTGCGGTCGGGGTGCAGCAGGGCGGCGAGCTTGCGGTAGACCGCGCGCACGCTCTGTGTGGCGCGCACGGCGTCTTCCTCGGCGCGCTTGGCCGCGGCGGTCTTGCGTGTGCGCGGCTTGCGCGGCGATGCGGTCTCGGCGGCCGCAGCAACTTCTTCGGCCTGCTCGGCCATGCGTTGCTGGGTCTGGCGGATGAGTTCGTCGACGCTGTCGGCCTGCACGTCCGACAGATCCAGGCCGGACTTCTGCGCCAGCCGCGCCTTCATTGCGTCCAGGTGCTGCTGGCGCTCGGTGTCGTAGTCGATCGGCGAGACGCGGTTGTACAGCGCCTTCAACTCGGTGTCGGTGTGGCCGGCCTTGGCCAGCAAGCCGCGGCACAGGTCGCGGATCATGCGGTCCAGCGTGTCACGTTCCATCTGGCTCCAGCGCACGCCCAGCACCAGCTGCTCCAGCTCGAAGGCCCACGTGCGCCGGCCCTCGTCCAGGCGCTTGAGCACCGGGCCGATCTGCGTCTCGTGCGCCTGCGCGAAGCGCGGCAGGCCTTCCTGCCAGGCCTCCAGCCGCTGGCGTGCCTTCTCGATGCGCTCCAGCAGCGAGCGAAAGCGCTTGTGCTCCGGCGAGAGCGCCTGCGCGGCAGAGCCCTGGGCGAGATCGAGGGCGGTCTTGGATACCATGGGGTGAAGTGTCGCCGACCCTGCGGCACGCCCTATGGATACCGCCCTCACGTCTAAGGACAACGCATGAATCTGCCCACCCGACGCCTGGCCGGGCGCGACGTTTCTGCCATCGGCCTGGGCTGCATGAACATCAGCCACGCCTACGGCAAGCCGCCCACGCCCGAACAGGGCCGGGCCGTGCTGCACGCGGCGCTGGACGCCGGTGTCACGCTGTTCGATACGGCCGCGCTGTACGGCTTTGGCGCCAACGAGTCTCTGGTCGGCCCGGTGCTCGCACCGCACCGCAGCCGCATCCTGCTGTGCAGCAAGGGCGGCATGGCCGGCGAGACATTTCCAGATGGCGTCAAGCGTGTGATCGACGGCCGGCCCGAGGCCATCCGTCGCCACTGCGAGGCCAGCCTGAAGCGCCTGGGCACCGACCACATCGACCTGTACTACCTGCACCGCTGGCACAAGCAGGTGCCCATCGAAGACTCGGTGGGCGAGATGGCGCGCCTGAAGGCCGAAGGCAAGATCGGCGCGCTGGGGCTGAGCGAAGTCTCCGCGCCGACGCTGCGCCGCGCGCATGCCGTGCACCCCATCGCCGCGGTGCAGACCGAGTATTCGCTGTGGACACGCAACCCGGAGATCGCCGTGCTGCAGGCCTGTCGCGAGATCGGCGCGGCCTTTGTGGCCTTCAGCCCGGTGGCGCGCGGTGTGCTCACCGCCGAGCCGCCGCAGCCCGAGGCCTTCGATCCCAAGGACATCCGCCGTGCAATGCCGCGATTCGAGGCTGCGAACTACCCGGCCAATCTGCAACTGGCGCAGGCGCACCGCGCGATCGCCGCCGAGGTGGGCTGCTCGCCCGCGCAGCTGGCGCTGGCCTGGCTGCTGGCGCGCGGGCCCGACGTGCTGCCGATTCCCGGCACCACGCGCGTCGATCACTTGCTGGACGACTTGGGCGCTTGCCGGGTGCAGCTGGACGCGGCTGTCGTGCAGCGCCTGGATGCCCTGTTCGACCCCAGGGTCATCAGCGGCCTGCGCTACAACCGGCAGAGTCTGTCCGAAGTCGATACCGAGGAGTTCGCCGCATGATCTACCGCCGCATGGGCCGTTCCGGCCTGAAGCTCAGTGTGCTGTCGCTGGGATCGTGGGTGACGTACCACAACCAGGTGGACGTGAAGTCGGCCGTGGAGATGATGGCCGCGGCCTTCGATGCCGGCGTCAACTTCTTCGATAACGCCGAGGTGTATGCGACCGGCCACAGCGAAGAGATCATGGGCCTGGCGCTGAAGCAGCTGAAGTGGCCGCGCCTGAACTACGTGGTCTCGTCGAAATTCTTCTGGGGCCTGGACCGCAACGGCGACGCCGTCAACCGCAAGGACACGCTCAACCGCAAGTACCTGATGCAGGCCGTGGACGGCTCGCTGCAGCGCTTCGGCCTGGAGCACCTGGACGTCATCTACTGCCACCGCGCCGATCCGCATACGCCGGTCGAAGAGACGGTGCGCGCGATGAACGACCTCATCGTGCAGGGCAAGGCCTTGTACTGGGGCACCAGCGAGTGGAGCGCCGACGAGATCCGCGCGGCCTGGATGGTGGCCGACCGCTACGGCTGGCACCGCCCCGTCGTCGAACAGCCGCAGTACCACCTGTTCCACCGCCAGCGCGTGGAGAAGGACTATGCGCGGCTGTACGAAGACTGCGGCATCGGCCTGACGACCTGGAGCCCGCTGGCTTCAGGCCTGCTCACCGGCAAATATGCGCAGGGCATTCCCGACGGCAGCCGCGGCGCGCTGGAGAGCATGGCCTGGATGCGCGAGGGCCTGACCAACCCGCAGAAGAATGCGGCCGTCGAGCAGCTCAAGCCGCTGGCGGCCGAACTGGGCGGCAGCCTGGCGCAACTGGCCATCGCCTGGGCCGCGCACAACCCGCACGTCACCTCGGTGATCACGGGTGCCTCGAAGATCGGCCAGTTCCAGGACAACCTGGGTGCGCTGGAACTGCTGCCGAAGCTGACGCCCGACGTGATGGAACGCATCGACGGGCTGACCGCGACGCTGGCGCGCTGAAGCGGCGTTCGGCGGCCCGCACGGACGCTGGCGCCGAATCGCTTGACTTGTCCTGATGCGTGCCGCGTGCGCGCCCGCCTGCGGGCCGTTGCCGGCGGGGCGCGGGGCCGGCCCGCGGCCCGCGGCCCGCGCCGCGTCTTACCAGCTGACTTCGCGGTCGGGCGTCGAGCCGATCTTGTGGATCGACAGGTCGGCGCCTTCGTACTCTTCTTCCTGTGTCAGGCGCAGGCCCATCGTGGCCTTCAGGATGCCGTAGACCAGGCCGCCGCCGATCAGCGCCCAGACCACGCCCATCAGCGTGCCGATCACCTGCGCGCCCATCGTCACGCCGCCCAGGCCGCCCAGCGCGGTGCTGCCGAAGATGCCGCAGGCGATGCCGCCCCAGGCACCGCACAGGCCGTGAAGCGGCCACACGCCCAGCACGTCGTCGATCTTCCACTTGTTCTGCGTCAGCGTGAACATGAAGACGAAGATGGCGCCGGCCACGCCGCCGACCACCAGCGCACCCGCCGGGTGCATCACGTCGGAGCCCGCGCACACGGCCACCAGCCCGGCCAGCGGGCCGTTGTAGGCAAAACCCGGGTCGTTCTTGCCCATCAGCACGGCCACCAGCGTGCCGCCCACCATCGCCATCAGTGAGTTCACGGCCACCAGGCCCGAGATCTTGTCGATGGTCTGCGCGCTCATCACATTGAAGCCGAACCAGCCCACGGCCAGGATCCACGCGCCCAGCGCGAGGAAGGGGATGCTCGACGGCGGGTGCGCGCTCATCATGTGCCGGCCTTCGCCGTCCTTGCGGTAGCGGCCGCGGCGCGCGCCCAGCAGCACCACGGCGGCCAGACCGATCCAGCCGCCCACCGCGTGCACGACCACGCTGCCGGCGAAGTCATGGAATTCCGCGCCCGTGGCGGCCTTCAACCAGGCCTGGATGCCAAACGCCTGGTTCCAGGCGATGCCCTCGAACAGCGGGTAGATCAGGCCCACCAGCGCGGCCGTGGCGATGAGCTGCGGGCCGAAGCGCGCGCGCTCGGCGATGCCGCCGGAGACGATGGCCGGAATGGCCGCCGCAAAGGTCCGCAGGACGAAGTACTTGACGAGCTCGTAGCCGTTCTTCGCGGCCAGGGTCTCGGCGCCGACCATGAAACCGGTGCCGTAGGCCACCGCATAGCCCACGAAAAAATAGGCGATCGTGGAGACCGCGAAGTCCACCAGGATCTTGACCAGTGCATTCACCTGGTTCTTCTTGCGGACCGTGCCCAGTTCCAGGAAGGCAAAGCCCGAATGCATGGCCAGCACCATGATGGCGCCCAGCAAGATGAACAAGGCATCGGTGCCTTGCTTGACCTGATCCACGTACGTCTCCTCGAGGGTGGTTGTGCGCGCCATCGGTGCGTGTGCACCGGGTTTGCGTTGGAATGCACCGCCTTCAAGCAAAGCCTGTGCCTGAAGTGGTGCGGGCCGCCCAGGGCCGTGCGCACATCTTTGGTGCCTGATGGCCATGATGAGCACCATACGCGTGCATTCTGGGGTCGGCGCCAGGCAGCTACAGTCGGCCAGTGACAGACCACTCCCCGAATCCGAGCGCCGCGCAGGCGGCCGTCTCCATGCCCGCGCCGTCGGCGGTCCCCCACGCCGCGCAGGTGGCCATCGTCGGCGGCGGCCCCGCCGGGCTGATGGCCGCCGAGGTCTTGCTGGCGCAGGGCTTGCGCGTCGACCTGTATGACGCCATGCCTTCCGTGGGCCGCAAATTCCTGCTGGCCGGCAAGGGCGGCCTGAACCTCACACACGCCGAGCCGCGGCCGGGATTTGACCGCCGTTACCGCCAGCGCACCGACGCCGTCTCGAGCTGGCTCGACCGCCTCGATGGCGACGGCATCCGCCGCTGGGCCGAGGGCCTGGGCATCGGCACCTTCGTCGGCACGTCGCAGCGCGTTTTTCCCACCGACATGAAAGCCGCGCCGCTGCTGCGCGCCTGGCTGCACCGCCTGCGCGCGCAGGGGCTGCGGTTACATGCGCGCCACCGCTGGCTGGGGCTGGACGAAGCCGGCGCGCTGCGGCTGGCCTCACCCCTGGGCGAGCAGCGCGTGACCGCCGACGCGGTGCTGCTGGCGCTGGGCGGCGCGAGCTGGCCGCAGCTGGGCTCGGACGGCAGCTGGGTCGCCGAACTGCGGCGACTGGGCGCCGACATCGCGCCGCTGCAGCCCGCCAACTGTGGCTTCGACGTGCGCCGGCCCTCGGGCGACGGCGGCATCGGCTGGAGCGAGCACCTCGCCTCGCGTTTTGCCGGCGCGCCGCTGAAAAACGTGGCCCTGGCCTGGACCGGCAGCGACGGCCAGCCGCAACGCCGCATCGGCGAAGCGGTGGTCACACCCGCCGGCCTGGAAGGCGGTGTCGTCTACGCCGCCAGCGCCGACCTGCGCGACACGCTGGCGCGCGACGGCCATGCCGACATCCACTGGGACCTGCTGCCCGGCCGCGACCTCGCGTCGGTGGAAGCCGAATGCCGCCACCCGCGCGGATCGCGTTCGATGTCCTCGCATCTGCAGTCGCGGCTGAAGCTCACGGGCGTGAAGGCCGCGCTGCTGCGCGAATGCACCCCCGCGGGCAGTTACGACGACCCCGCGCGCCTGGCGGGTTTCATCAAGGCCTTGCCGGTGCGGTTGGCCGCCGCGCGGCCCGTGGCCGAAGCCATCAGCACGGCCGGCGGCGTGCGCCTGGAATGTCTGACGCCCGACTTGATGCTGCGTGCGCGACCGGGGCTGTTCTGTGCCGGCGAGATGCTGGATTGGGAAGCGCCCACTGGCGGCTATCTGTTGACCGCATGTCTGTCGACCGGGCGCGTGGCGGGTGAGGGCATCGCGCGCTGGCTGGCGGCGCGGGGCGCTGCGGCGCCGGCCTGAGCGCCGGCGCGACCGCCAGCGCGCAGGTCAGACCCGCGCGGCGCTGCGCGCCAGCGGCGCAGAAGCCTGCGCGCCAGTCCCCCGCATCACCCGCGCCAGCACCTCCAGAAGCTGCGGCGCCTCGAAAGGCTTGCACAGGAAGTCGTCCATGCCGGCGGCGGTGCAGCGGGCGCGGTCTTCGGCCATCGCGCTGGCGGTCAGCGCGATGATGGGCATGCGCCGGCCGCGGGGCTGCTGCGATTCGCGTTCGCGCAGGCGGCGCGTGGCCTCGTAGCCGTCCATCTCGGGCATCTGGCAGTCCATCAGCACGAGATCGAAATCGCCGTTCAGTGTGGCTTGCAGGACCTCGATGCCGTCCGGCGCCAGCACGACCTCGTGGCCCATCTGTTCGAGCAGGGCCTGGCCGTAGATCTGGTTGACCGGGTTGTCTTCGGCCAGCAGCACGCGCAGCCGCTGCGGCGCCCGCGCTGGCGCCGGTGGGTGAGCCGATGCCCGTGGCGCATCGATGGCCGGCAGGTTCACCGTCACGCGGAATTGCGCGCCTTGGCCAGGTTCGCTGTCCACGCTGATGTCGCCGCCCATGGCCTGCGCGAGCTCGCGTGCGATGGCCAGGCCCAGCCCGGTGCCGCCGAAGCGGCGCGCGGTGCTGGTATCGGCCTGCGTGAAGGGTCGGAACAGCATCGCCTGCACGGCGGGGGCGATGCCGCAGCCGGTGTCCTGCACCTCGATGCGCAGCGCATCGGGGCCGGCCTGCGGGCAGGCCGCGGCCAGGACACGAACGCCGCCGCTGTCGGTGAACTTGACGGCGTTGCCCAGCAGGTTGTTGATGATCTGCTGCAGCCGCAGGGCATCGCCCAGCACCCAGCCTGGCAGGCTCGGGTCGAGTTCCAGCGACAGCTCCAGGCCCTTGTCCGCGGCCGTCGCCGAAATCAATGCCATCGCGTCTTCGAAGACCAGCGCCAGCTCGAAGGGGCGGTTTTCCAGGTCGAGCTGCCGGGCTTCGATCTTGGAGAAGTCCAGCAGGTCGTTCAGCAGCGTCAGCAGCGAACGTGCGCTGCGCATCAGCGCATCGGCATAGCGCTGCTGCGGGACGTTCAGGTGGGTCTGCGACAGCAGGCCGGCCATGCCCAGGATGCCGTTCATCGGCGTGCGGATCTCGTGGCTCATGTTGGCCAGGAAGGCGCTCTTGGTGCGCGTGGCCTCCTCGGCGGTGTCGCGCGCCGCGGCCAGTTCGTTCTGTGTGCGCATCAGGCGGTCGCGCTGCTGGCGCAGCATGCGTCCGGTGCGCCGCAACAGCCACACGATGATCAGGCCGATGGCCACGGCCACGGCCACCACCAGAGCCGTCAGGCGAAGCTGGTGGGCATGCATTTCGGCCAGCAGCGGCGTGGTGTCCACGTAGACCTCGGCCACCGCGGCCACGCGGTCGTCCGGACGGCGGATCGGCTGGTAGGTGGCCAGCAGGTCGCGGTCCATGCGCTCGCCTTCCATCGCATTGAAGCGGTCGCGGTGCGACAGCGTGGAGACCGTCTCGCCGCGCAGGGCCTGCCGCAGGGCCTCGCGGTCGCCGCGGTATTCGCCGATCTGCTGGGGGTCGGTCGAATAGATGATGTAGCCGCGGTCGTCGAAGAGCACGAACTTGAAGACGGGCGTGCCGGCGAACATCTGGCGTGCGGCCAGGTCGGTGGCCAGCACCCATTCCCTGCGGCGCGGATCGTCGCGCGCGGCCACCAGCCAGGTGTGCAGGGCCAGCGGCGAACGCAGGGCCTGGCCGATGGCATTCACCGCGAGATGGCCGATGGTGACGCTGCCCTGCGCGCCCTGGGCGACCAGCTCCCGCGCCGCCACCTGGCGGTAGGCCAGGATGACGATCAGCGCACCCGCGGCCACCGCCAGGAGCGTGGCCCAGGTCAGGCGTCGCAGCAGTGCCGAGAGGTTGGACATCTTGATCTGGGCATTCGAACCGGTCCGAGAGCCTAGGGCCGCACGCGCCGCGACAAAATCCCGAAGTGCAGCCCTTGGCCGGCTCAGACTTCACGGCCTGCGCGCGCCCGTACGCACGCGTAACAGCCCGTAGGCGCGGAAACCCCGCCCTGTTCCCCCGATACACTGCGCCGCTTCTTCGATACCCCGCGGCTGCCCCGGCGGCCGCCAGAGCGTCTTGGACAAGATCCTGTTGCAGATCGCCGCCGAACTGAAGGTTCGCCCGGCGCAAGTGAAGACGGCCGTGGAACTGCTGGACGGCGGTGCCACCGTGCCTTTCATCGCCCGCTACCGCAAGGAAGCCACCGACGGGCTGGACGACATCCAGCTGCGCGAACTCGAGACGCGCCTGTCCTACCTGCGCGAGCTCGAGGAGCGCCGCGAGGCGGTGCTCAAGAGCATCGACGAACAGGGCAAGCTCACGCCCGAACTGCGCGCCGCCATCGAGGCCGCGCCGACCAAGCAGGAACTGGAAGACCTGTACCTGCCCTACAAGCCCCGGCGCCGCACCAAGGGCATGATTGCGCGCGAAGCGGGCATCGAGCCCTTGGCCGACCGGCTGTTTGCCGACCCCACGCTCGATCCGCACGCCGAAGCCGCCGCCTTTGTCGCCGGCTACCCCGGTGGCGCACAGGCCCTGGCCGACGCGGGTTTTGCCGATGCCTTCGCGGTGCTGGACGGCGTGCGCGACCTGCTGTCCGAGCGCTGGGCCGAAGACGCTGCGCTGGTGGGCAAGCTGCGCGAGTGGCTGTGGGGCGAAGGCCTGTTCCAGAGCAAGCTGGTCGAAGGCAAGGACGGCAACCACGTGGACGCGGCGAAATTCCGCGACTACTTCGATTACGCCGAGCCCATCCGCACGGTCCCCTCGCATCGGGCGTTAGCCGTCTTCCGCGGCCGCACGCAGGAATGGCTGGACGCCAAGCTGGTGCTGGACGAGGAGGTCGTGCCCGGCCGCCCGACCATGGCCGAAGGCCGCATCGCGCACCACCTGGGCTGGAGCCACGCCAAGCGGCCGGCGGACGAGCTGATCCGCAAGACCGTGGCCTGGACCTGGAAGGTCAAGCTCTCGCTGAGCCTGGAGCGCGACCTCTTTGCGCGCCTGCGCGAAGAGGCCGAGGCCGTGGCCATCAAGGTCTTTGCCGACAACCTGCGCGACCTGCTGCTGGCCGCACCCGCCGGCAAGCGTGTGGTGATGGGCCTGGACCCGGGCATCCGCACGGGCGTGAAGGTGGCCGTGGTCAGCGACACCGGCAAGGTGCTGGGCACGGACACGGTCTACCCGCACGAGCCGCGCTGCGACTGGGAAGGCGCGCTGCACGCGCTGGGCCGCGCGGTGGCCACGCACGGCGTCAACCTCATCGCCATCGGCAACGGCACGGCCAGCCGCGAGACCGACAAGCTGGCGGCCGATCTCATCAAGCGCGTGCAGCAGATCGCACCCGACGTGAAGCTGGACAAGGTGGTGGTCAGCGAAGCGGGCGCCTCGGTCTATTCCGCCAGCGAATTTGCCAGCAAGGAACTGCCCGACCTGGACGTCAGCCTGCGCGGCGCGGTGAGCATCGCGCGGCGTCTGCAGGACCCGCTGGCCGAGCTGGTGAAGATCGACCCCAAGAGCATCGGCGTGGGCCAGTACCAGCACGACGTGAACCAGACCGGCCTGGCGCGCACGCTGGACGGCGTGGTCGAAGATTGCGTGAATGCGGTCGGTGTGGACCTGAATACCGCGTCCGCGCCGCTGCTGGCGCGCGTGGCCGGCCTGTCGCCCGCGGTGGCCGCGAGCATCGTGCGCTGGCGCGACGCACACGGCGCCTTCAAGACGCGCCAGCAGCTGCTGGAAGTGACGGGCCTGGGCCCGAAGACCTTCGAGCAGGCGGCGGGTTTCCTGCGCATCCGTGACGGCGACAACCCGCTGGACATGACCGGCGTGCACCCCGAGACCTACCCGGTCGTGCAGAAGATGATGGAGCGCACCGGCAAGCCGGTGCAGGCGCTGATGGGCAAATCCGACGTGCTGCGCACGCTCAAGCCCGAGCTCTTCGCCGACGAGCGCTTCGGGGCGATCACCGTCAAGGACATCCTCGTCGAGCTGGAAAAACCCGGCCGCGATCCGCGCCCGGACTTTGTCGTGGCGCGCTTCAACGACGGTGTCTCCGACATCAAGGACCTGCAGCCCGGCATGCTGCTGGAAGGCACGGTCAGCACCGTCGCGCAGTTCGGCGCCTTCGTCGACCTGGGCGTGCACCAGGACGGCCTGGTGCATGTGAGCCAGCTGTCCAACAAGTTTGTCAACGATGCGCGCGAAGTGGTGCGCACCGGCCAGGTCGTGAAGGTGCGCGTGCTGGAGGTGGACCTGCCGCGCAAGCGCATCTCGCTGACGATGAAGCTGGACGCGGCAGTGCCGGCCAAGGGCGCGGGCCGCGCGGGCGACAACAGCTACCGGGCGCCGGGCCGCGGCGAGCGGCCCGGCGGCGGCGGCGGTGGATCGTCCGCCCCGGCGCAAGGGGCGATGGCCGCAGCCTTCGCCAAGCTCAAGGCCGGCGCTTGAATCCCGCCCGGCTGCTGCCCCTGGCCCTGGGCCTGGCGGCACCGGCCTGGGCGCAGCCGCTGCCGGCTGGCGGCGGCCCGGATGCACCAGGCGCGCCGCAGCGCATCGAGATCCGCGGTGAGGCCAACAGCGACAGCGAACGGCGCCGCCGCGACCCGGTGGCCAAGACAGTGGTCGGCCGCGAAGAGCTGGACAAGTACGACGACCCCAGCATCGCCGACGTGCTCAAGCGCCAGCCCGGCGTGCAGCTGCAAGGCGGCAACCCGCGCATGCGCGGGCTGGGTGCGGGCTACACGCTGGTCCTGATCAACGGCGAGCCCGCGCCGCCGGGTTTTTCTCTGGAGAACCTGCCGCCGTCGCAGGTCGAGCGCATCGAAATCGGCAAGGGTCCCAGCGCCGAGCACAGCACGCAGGCCGTCGCCGGCACGATCAACATCATCCTGCGCCAGGCGCCGCGGCAAAGGCAGCGCGAGCTGGGCCTGCGCCTGGGCTACAACCGCTTCCGGCCGACGCCGGGCCTGCATGCGACCTGGGGCGACCGCGTCGGCGACCTGAGCGTGTCCCTGCCGCTGAGCGCCTACCAGTGGCACGGCGGCACGGCCATTGCGAGCCAACGGCTCACGCGTGACGCCACCGCGGCGCAGGGGCTGCAAGCGCTGGCGGTGGACGCCTTCGATCACTGGTGGGGCGGCGGCATGTCCTTCGGGCCGCGGCTGAACTGGCGCGTCAGCGATGCCACGTCCGTGGAGTGGGCGAGCTTCGTGCAGCGCAACGAATTCCGCGCCTCGAGCCGTTATCAAACCGACGTGGTGTCGGGCACGGCACCGGTCAGCGTCGACGACCAGGGACGCAACGCCGGCAGCTGGCAATCCGCGCGCACGGGTCTGACGCTGAACCGCCGATTCGCAGACGGCGCCCGGCTGGAAGCGCGCGTGGGTGCACAGGCCGTGCAGCTGCGCTCGGCCACGCAGATGGACGGCCGCGATGCCGAGGGCCGGCTCACGCTGGTGCGCGACACGCACGTGGAGAACCGCGAGCAGTCCCGCAGCAGCAGCGGCAAATTCACCCAGCCCTGGCGCGAGAACCACACGCTGGCGATGGGCTGGGAAGTCGAAGCCAAGTGGCGCACCGAAGTCCGCAGCGTCGTGGAAAACGGCGCCTCGCAGTTGGCGGACTTCGAAGCCCGGCCCTTCGAAGCACAGGTCCGCCGGATGGCGGCCTTCGTGCAGGACGAGTGGCAGATCACGCCGACCTGGGCCACGTATCTGGGCCTGCGCGGCGAGACCATCGAGATGCACAGCCAGGATACGGGCGCCGCGGCCATCCGCTCGCGCAGCCAGGTGCTCACGCCCGTGCTGCACTTGACGCACAAGTTCGATGCCGCCGGCCGCGACCTGCTGCGCGCCAGCCTCACGCGCAGCTACAAGGCGCCGGAGCTGACCGCGTTGCTGGCCCGCCCTACGCTGAACACCAACTACCCGACTGGCGGCGCCAATCCGCCAAGCGCGCCGGACCGCATCGGCAACCCCGCGCTGCGCCCGGAACTGGCCACCGGCGTGGACCTGGCACTGGAAAAATACCTGCGCAGCGGCGGCGTGCTGAGCGTGGGTGTGTTCCACCGGCGCATCCAGGGTCTGATCCGCAGCCGCATCGAGCAGCAGACGGTGAGCTGGTCTGCTTTCCCGCGCTGGGTGTCGCAGCCGGTCAATCTGGAATCGGCGACGAGCACCGGCCTGGAGCTCGAACTCAAGGGCCGCGTCGACGAGCTCTGGCCGGGCGGCAACGCGCCGCTGCCTGCCGCGATGAATGTGCGCAGCTCGCTGAGCATCTACCGATCGTCGGTGCGGGACATCCCCGGGCCGGATAACCGTCTGGATCAGCAGCAGCCCTGGTCGATGACGCTGGGCTTCGACCACAAGCTGGCCGGCACGCCGCTGGGCATTGGGGCAAGCCTCGCATTCACGCCGGGCTATGCCACGCAGCTGACGTCCGAACAGCGCCGGCTGCAGGGCCGCTCACGCAGCCTGGACGCCTATGTGGCCTGGACGGTGAGCCGCGACCTGAGCTGGCGCCTGTCGGCCAGCAACCTGCTGCACAGCGTGAATGCGGTGCGCCAGGAGACGCAGGAAGCCGGCGGCGCGCTGCTGTGGGACGAGACGACCCGCGTGCAGCGCGCGCAGTGGAACCTGGGGCTGAGCCTGAAGCTGTAGAAGCGAGCGCGGGCCGGGCCCGCCTCGCGGTCCGGCCCTCCGGCCTGTACCTCAGGCCGACTCGAGCAACAGAGCGGCCTTGTCGGCCTCTTCCTGCAGCGCACGTTCCACGGCCTGCAGGGCACGTTCGCGCAGGGCGTCGTCGATGGTGCGTGCTGGTGGTTCGCTGACCGTCGGCCGCGACCGGGCGACGCTGCGCGCCGCGGCGAGCCGCTCGGCCTGCGCGGCCGCCAGCGACTGCGCCTGCAGCACGGCGGCCATCCATTGCTGCTCCTGCCGCACGTGTGCAGGCAGCTCGGGTGTCAGGCCGGTGCGCGGCATCGCCATCAGCGAGGCCACGGCCATGACGCCCAGTGCCAGCGCCAGGCGCGGACGTGCGGCGATGGCCGTGACTGCGGCCGGCGCGATGCGCGGCGGCGGCATCAGGTCGGCGAAGCTGCGGTTTTCCGACGCACGCGCCAGCGTCCGCGGCGGACGGCGCGCTTCGGGGTTCCACATCAGGCCGGCACGTTCGGCCCACATGCCCAGGCGCGGGCTGGCGCTGGCCACGGCCTGCGGCACGGCCAGCAGCAGCGGCAGCAGCACTGGCCACCAGGCCGGCGACGAGGCGACGGCCGGGCCCAGCAGCAGCGCCGCGCCGGCCAGCGCCGGGAAGGTCAGGGGGCCCAGGCGCGACAGCGCATCACGCCACGCCAGCCCTTCGGCCTGGCGCGAGGGCGACTTCCAGACCAGCTTCAGCCCGGTGAGCGCGCTGATCACGAACAGCGAATGCGCCAGCATGCGCACGGGTGCCTGCAGCGCCGAGACCAGCGCCTCGGCCACGCCGCCGGCCATCAGCCGCAGCGACCCGCCGAAGGCCTGCTGTTCGCCCTTGACGATGACGGCGCCGATGCCCAGCACACGCGGCAGCAGCAGCAGCGCCAGGGTCAGCAGCCACAGCGAGGGTGCATGGCTGGCGCCGCCGGCCGCGCCCAGCAGCATGAACAGCAGCCACATCGGTGCGACGCCATAGCTGAAGGCCGCGGTGGCGAACATCACGCGGTGCACGGGACGCCAGCCGGGTTCGGCCACCAGACGCGCGTTCTGCATGTTGCCCTGGCACCAGCGGCGGTCGCGCTGCAGTTCGTCCAGCAGGTGCGGCGGGTTCTGTTCCCAGCTGCCGCCCAGCGTGGGCACCAGCCAGACCTCGAAGCCGGCGCGCGCCATCATCGCGGCCTCGACGAAGTCGTGCGACAGGATCTCGCCCGAGAGACCGCCGCGCCCCGGCAGCGGCGCCAGTGCGCAGTGCTGCATGAAGGGCGCGACGCGGATGATGGCGTTGTGGCCCCAGTAGTGCGAATCGCCCAGTTGCCAGAAGGCCATGCCCAGGCTGAAGAGCCGGCCGGTGACACGGTGCGCAAACTGCTGCGCGCGGGCGTGCAGCGTGCCGTGTCCGCAGGGCTGCGGCAGGGTCTGGATGATGCCGGCGCGCGGGTGTTGCTCCATCAGCCGCACCAGCGAGACCAGCGTGTCGCCGCGCATCGTGCTGTCGGCGTCCAGCACCACCATGTAGCGGTAGTCGCCGCCCCAGCGGCGGCAGAAATCGGCCACATTGCCGGCTTTGCGCTTCACGCGCCGGCGGCGCCAGCGGTAGAACACACGCCCGCCGGCCAGCGTGGGGTCGTCGCCCATCATCTCGCGCAGGCGTTCCCAGGCGCGCATCTCGGCCGCGCGCAGTGCGGGGTCTGCCGTGTCGCTGAGCACGTAGAAATCGAACAGGTTCAGGGCACCCGTGGCGGCCACGGATTCGCAGGTCGCGCGCAGCCCGCCGAAGACGGTGGCGATGTCCTCGTTGCAGATCGGCATGATGACCGCCGTGCGCGCATCCCGGTGGATGGGCCGGTGGTCGTCGCTGGGCGTCATGGCGTGCGGATCGCCGCGCCACAGCACCCACGCGCCCATCAGCGCCGTCGCAAAACCCGCGCCCACCCAGGCCATCAGCAGCGTCAGCATTGCCGTGTAGCCCCACCACGTGGCCGACAGCGAATCCGGGCGCCCGTTCCACTGCACCGCCAGCGCCGTGGCGGCCAGCAGCCCCACCAGGGCCAGCAGCGCGCGACGGCGCGCGCGGGCCACCGCCGGCCAGGCCGCCGCTTCGGGTGCCTGCGGCGCCTCGAAACGCATGCCGGGCCACAGCGCGAAGAGCAGGCCGCGGCCCAGGCCGAACCAGGGTGCGGGTCGCATCGGCGTGCGGCGCACGCGGGGTGCCGTGGGGTGATTCATCGTTCAAGCCTCCGGGGGAAGGGCAAGGGACCAGGTTTCTGAAAGGGTGCGTTCGCCGCTGCGCAGGAACATCCGCATCTCGACGGGTGCGCGGGCGTCCAGGCGTTCGATATCCAGCGTGACGCGCCAGCCGCCGTTGGCGGCGTGCGGCTGCACGGTGGTGCTCATCACGCGCACATTGGCATTGCCGCTGGCGATGGCGGCGACGGCGTCGGGGGCCAGGCCGGTCAGGGCAGGGCCTTCGAAATCGACATGGAACTGCAGGTGCTGCGGCGCCGCTGCGGTGGCGCGGTAGCCATGGCCGCGGCGGCTCTGCACGACCCAGGCGCCGGGCGGATCGGCCAGTGCAGCGCCGCCCACGTGCATGCGCCAGGCCCATTCGGCCGCCTGGCCGGGCGCGGGCAGCTGCGCGGGCACCCAGTAGGCGCCGATGTTGTCGTGCGTCTCCAGCGGCGCGCGGAACTGCAGCAGCTCCACGCGGCCTTCGCCCCAGTCGCCCAGCGGCTCGATCCAGGCGCTGGGGCGCTTCTCATAGCGCGCCTCCAGGTCTTCGTAGTGCGCAAACTGGCGGTCGCGCTGCATCAGGCCGAAGCCGCGCGGATCGCGCTGCGCAAACGAGGTGACAAAGACGCCCGGCGGGTTGACCAGCGGGCGCCACAGCCATTCGCCGTCGCTGCCGCGCAGCTGCAGGCCGTCGGAGTCGTGCACCTCGGGGCGGTAGTCGCCGGCGACCGGCTGGTTCTCGCCGAAGAGGAACATGCTGGTCAGCGGCGCGATGCCCAGCATGGCCACGGGTGCTCGCAGCGTGATGCGGGCGCGCACGTCGACGGTCGTGGCCTGGCCGGGACGCACGGTGAAGGCGTAGGCCCCGACCGCACGCGGGCTGTCCAGCAGCGCGTAGAAGCGGGCCTCTCGCGCGCCGGGCGCGGGGCGTTCCAGCCAGAAGCGCGTGAAGACCGGAAATTCCTCGCCCGTGGGGCCGCCGACGGTGTCGATGGCCAGCCCGCGTGCGGACAGCCCGTATTGCAGCCCCGCGCCCAGCGCGCGGAAGTAGCTGGCGCCCAGGAAGACGATCAGCTCGTCGGAGACACCCGGCTGGTTCAGCGGAAAGTTCAGTCGCCAGCCGGCGGCACCCGCGGCCGGCACCAGGCCGTTGGCCGCGTCGTTGCGGAAGGCCTCGGACGGCACGCGGATGTCGCGCACCTGGCCATCGACGATTTCGTGCAGTTGCAGCTCGCGCGTCTGGCCACCGCCGCGGGCATAGAAGTGCACGCGGAAGTCCGAGCCGGCATCGCGCCACAGGGCGTGCTCGGCGCGGAAGCGGATGTTGCGGTAGTCGTCGTAGTTCAGCGCCGCCAGTTGCGCGTCCGCCGGCGCGGCCACGTACGGCTGCCGGGCTTGCAGGGCGGCCTCGCGCGCCACATCCTCGAAATCGAACGCCCAGGCCGCGGCCGAAACGACCGTCAGGGCGGCACACAGCAGGCGTTGAAGAAGTCGACGGGACAAGGCGCGTTCCGGCAGCGAATGCTGCATTGCAACATGATTATCCGCAATGTGCTCGAACGCGACAGCCGCGCCTGGCGTAGACAGGGCGCGGCGGTCGGTTTCAGGGCCTGCCGGCTACCATGCGGCCGATGCAGGCACTCCAGGTCTTGGCAGGCGAACGGGCCCGGCAGCGGCTGCGCGAGCGCGGCTTGCGGCCGGAAGACGTGCGGGTCGTGCCCGCTGCGGCCGGCGGACCCAAGGGATTGATCCTGAATCCGCTGGATCGGTTCCTCTTCGGGCATTGGCTGGCCGGTGACGGGCCTGCGGTGCACCTGATCGGTGCGTCGATCGGCGCCTGGCGCATGGCCAGCGCCTGCCTGCCGGACGCCGATGCCGCGCTGGCCCAGATGGCCGACGACTACGTGGCGCAGCACTACGAACACGCGCCGGGCAAGGCGCCCACGGCGCGCCACGTCAGCGAGGTCTTCGGCCGCACGCTTCGCGATCGCCTGGGCGGACGCTCGGCGCAGGTGCTGGCCTCGCCGCGCATGCGGTTGCACGTCGTCACCAGCCGCGGCCGGCACGTGCTGGGGCGCGAAGGCCGCTGGCGCACGCCGCTGGGTTATGCGGGGGCGTTCATCGCCAATGCCGCGCACCGCGGGGCGCTGGGCCTGTGGCTGGAGCGCGTGGTCTTCAGCGACCGGCGCGAGCCGCTGCCCTTCGGGCTGTCGGACTTCCGCAGCCGGCAGGTGGATCTGACGAGCGACAACCTGTCCACGGCGGTGCTGGCCAGCTGCTCGATCCCGTTCTGGCTCGATGCCGTGCACGACATCCCCGGCGCACCGCGCGGCGCCTACTGGGACGGCGGCATCACGGATTACCACCTGCACCTGAACTACGCGGCCATGGACGAGGGCCTGGTGCTCTATCCGCACTTCGGCCCGCAGGTCGTGCCGGGCTGGCTGGACAAGGCCTGGAAGCGCCGCCACCGGGCATCCGCCTTCCTCGACAACGTGGTGGTGCTGGCGCCGCGCGCGGAGTGGATCAAGACGCTGCCCCACGGCAAGCTGCCGGACCGCGACGACTTCAAGACCTACGGCGACGATCTGGCCGGACGCATGCGCGTGTGGCGCCAGGCCGTGGCCGAAAGCCAACGGCTGGCCGACGAGTTCATCAGTCTGGTGGAGGCTGATCGCCCGATCGACGCCCAGCCGCTCGTTTAGAATCGAGGTTTTCCACCCACAAGAGCGGGAAAGGCACCTTGGTTATGACACCGCGAACTACGAGCTTCGTCACCCGACGTTGAGCCGGCCGCGCAGTCACGCCTGTCCTTTTTCCTGTTCCTGAACAAAGCGCGGCTGACCCCCGCGCTTTGTCGCTTCTGGGGCCCTGGATCGCACATGCGCGCCCGCCCCGACATGCCGCCTGGCGGCTGATGGAGAAACACCCATGATCACGATCACGCTTCCCGATGGTTCGAAACGCGAATTCCCGGCCGCACTGACGGTGGCCGACGTCGCCGCGTCTATCGGACCCGGCCTGGCCAAGTCGGCGCTGGCCGGCAAGGTCGACGGCAAGCTCGTCGACACGAGCCACACGATCGCCGCCGATGCGGCGCTGGCCATCGTCACGGACAAGGACGCCGACGGCCTGGAACTCATTCGCCACTCCACGGCGCACCTGCTGGCCTATGCGGTCAAGGAGCTGTTCCCGGAGGCGCAGGTGACGATCGGCCCGGTCATCGAAAACGGCTTCTTCTACGACTTCTCGTACAAGCGCCCCTTCACGCCCGATGACCTCGCGGCCATCGAGCAGCGCATGGGCGAGCTCGCGAAGAAGGACGAGAAGGTGCTGCGCCGCGTGCTGCCGCGCGACGAGGCCGTGGCCTATTTCAAGGGCCTGGGCGAGCACTACAAGGCCGAGATCATCGGCTCGATCCCCAGCAACGAGGACGTCTCGCTGTACCGCGAAGGCGCCTTCGAAGACCTGTGCCGCGGCCCGCACGTGCCCAGCACGGGCAAGCTCAGGCACTTCAAGCTGATGAAGGTGGCCGGCGCCTACTGGCGTGGCGACCACCGCAACGAGATGCTCCAGCGCATCTACGGCACGGCCTGGGCGACGAAGGACGACCTGCAGAAGTACCTCACGATGCTGGAGGAAGCCGAGAAGCGCGACCACCGCAAGCTCGGCCGTGAACTGGACCTGTTCCACCTGGACGAACACAGCCCCGGCACGGTCTTCTGGCACCCTAAGGGCTGGACGGTGTGGCAGCAGGTCGAGCAGTACATGCGCCACGTCTACCAGGACAACGGCTACCAGGAGGTCAAGGGCCCGCAGATCCTGGACCAGAGCCTGTGGGAAGCCACGGGCCACTGGGACAAGTACCGCGACAACATGTTCACGACGGAATCGGAAAAGCGCCACTACGCGCTCAAGCCGATGAACTGCCCCGGCCACATCCTGATCTTCAAGCAGGGCATCAAGAGCTACCGCGACCTGCCGCTGCGCTACGGTGAATTCGGCAACTGCCACCGCAACGAGCCGACGGGCGGCCTGCACGGCATCATGCGGGTGCGCGGCTTCATTCAGGACGACGGCCACATCTTCTGCACGGAAGACATGATCCTGCCCGAGTGCGTGGCCTACACGGCGCTGCTGCAGCAGGTCTACAAGGACTTCGGTTTCACGGACATCCTCTACAAGGTGGCCACGCGGCCGGACGCGCGCATCGGCTCCGACGAGATCTGGGACAAGGCCGAACACGCGCTGATGGAAAGCCTGCGCGCCTCGGGCGTCGACTTCGTGATCGCCCCGGGCGACGGTGCCTTCTATGGCCCGAAGATCGAATACACGCTGAAAGACGCGCTGGGCCGCCAGTGGCAGTGCGGCACGATGCAGGTCGATTTTTCGATGGCGCAGCGCCTGGACGCCGAGTATGTGGCCGAAGACGGCAGCCGCAAGCACCCCGTGATGCTGCACCGCGCGATCGTCGGCAGCCTCGAGCGTTTCATCGGCATCCTGATCGAACAGCACGCCGGCGCGCTGCCCGCCTGGCTGGCGCCGGTGCAGGTCGTGGTGGCCTCGATCACCGATTCCCAGGCCGATTACGCCCGGGAAGTGGCGAAATCGCTGCAAAAACAAGGAGTTAGATCAACTCTGGATTTGCGCAACGAGAAAATCAACTATAAAATCCGCGAGCATTCCATGCAAAAGGTCCCGTACATCCTCGTCGTGGGCGACAAGGAGAAGGCAAATGGGTCCGTTGCTGTGCGCGCCCGCGGAAACCGGGATCTCGGCGTGATGGCCGCGGCAGAGTTTGGCAACAGACTCGCCGCCGACATCGCTGCCAAGACCTGACAGGTTTTTGGCAGGCGCGCTTTTGTCGTGTGTCGCGGTCCGGTTTGCCTTCGGGCCGCAAGAGGGGTTTGAACCATCGCTACCTTCATGGACCGTCGCGTTCCCAATGCGGAGCGCAAACACAGGCTGAACCGCGAGATCATGGCGCCGCAAGTGCGCCTGAACGGGGTCGAGAACGAACCGCTGGGCATCGTTCCCACGCTGGAAGCACTGCGAATGGCAGGCGATCTCGATGTCGATCTTGTCGAAATCGCAGCCACGGCGGATCCGCCGGTGTGCCGGTTGATGGACTACGGCAAGTTCAAGTACCAGGAGCAGAAGAAGGCGGCGGAAGCCAAATCGAAGCAGAAGGTCATCGAGATCAAGGAAGTCAAGTTCCGTCCGGGCACGGATGAAGGCGACTACAACATCAAGATGCGCAACCTGCGGCGGTTCATTTCGGAAGACGGCGACAAGGGCAAGGTCACGCTGCGCTTCCGGGGCCGCGAGATCACCCACCAGGACATCGGCATGCGGCTGCTCGAGCGCATCCGCGACGAGCTGGCGGATGTCTCGGTGGTCGAGAACATGCCCAAGCTCGAAGGCCGCCAGATGATCATGGTGCTGGCGCCCAAGAGGAAGTCGTAGCAAGACATTCGGGATTTCGGCCGCCGGGTCTGGTCACCCGGCGATCGAAGTAGAGCCGACGCGTCGCAAGGTTCGGGCTGATGAAGCCGGCACCGCGCGATGCAACGGCCAGAAGCCGTTGTGGGCCATCAAGTACCGCATCCAGCGGTCGCCTGCAAGGGTGCAATAAAGGAGCTTTCATGCCCAAGATGAAGACCAAGAGCAGCGCCAAGAAGCGCTTTCGTGTTCGCCCGGGTGGCACCGTCAAGCGCGGTCAGGCGTACAAGCGCCACATCCTGACGAAGAAGACCACGAAGAACAAGCGCCACCTGCGTGGACCGGCGAACGTGCACGAGACCAACATGGGGCACATCGCTGCGATGCTGCCCTTTGCTGGCCTGTGATCCACCACCACTGAACAAGGAGCACACACATGCCTCGCGTCAAACGTGGTGTCACCGCACACGCCCGTCACAAGAAGATCCTGAAGCTCGCCAAGGGATTCCGCGGCCGTCGCAAGAACGTCTTCCGCATCGCCAAGCAGGCGGTGATGAAGGCCGGGCAATATGCCTACCGCGACCGCCGTACCCGCAAGCGTGTCTTCCGCCAGCTGTGGATCGCCCGTATCAACGCGGCTTCGCGTGAACTGGGTGTCACCTACAGCAAGTTCATGGCCGGCCTGAAGAAGGCGCAGATCGACCTGGACCGCAAGGTCCTGGCCGACATGGCCGTCAACGACCCGGCGGCCTTTGGCAGCATCGTTGCCAAGGTGAAGGCCCAGTTGAGCTGATTCCGGCACGGCACGCCGCCGCCTTTCGGGGCTGCGGTGGGTCGTGTGTCAGACCCGAGGCTGTCACCTGGTGGCGGCCTCTTTTTTTTCTGCGATGGCGATGAGCGATCTCGACACCCTTCTGAACGACGCGCAGGCGGCTTTCGACGCCGCGCCGAATGCCGCCGAACTCGAAAACGCCAAGGCGCGTTTCCTGGGCAAGGCCGGCCGCGTGACCGAACTGCTCAAGGGCCTGGCCCAGGCCAGCGTCGAGGAGAAGAAGACCCGCGGCGCACAGATCAACCAGCTCAAGGGCCGCATCGAAGCCGCACTGAATGCGCGCCGCGACGCGCTGGCGCAGGCTGAACTCGACGTCCAGCTCAAGGCCCAGGCCCTGGACGTGACGCTGCCCGGCCGCCAGCGCGGCAAGGGCGGTCTGCACCCCGTGAGCCGCGCGATCGAGCGCATCGAAGCGATCTTCGGATCGATGGGTTTCGACGTCGCCGAAGGCCCCGAGATCGAAACCGACTGGATGAGTTTCACCGCGCTGAACAACCCGGAAAACCACCCGGCGCGTTCGATGCAGGACACGTTCTACGTCGACATGAAAGATGCGCAAGGCCGCTGGCTCAACCTGCGCCCGCACACCAGCCCGATGCAGGTGCGCTACGCCCGCGCACACGCCCAGCGCCACGCGAGCGACGCCGCCGGCACCACGATGCCCGAGATCCGCGTCATCGCGCCCGGCCGCACCTACCGCGTGGACAGCGACGCCACGCA
The DNA here is from genome assembly GCA_963205115.1 of Pseudomonadota bacterium. Classification (GTDB taxonomy): domain Bacteria; phylum Pseudomonadota; class Gammaproteobacteria; order Burkholderiales; family Burkholderiaceae_C; genus Rubrivivax. Next base: position 21,929 of record CAUJHV010000006.1, read on the forward strand.
TTCGCCGATGTTCCACCAGTGCGAAGGCCTGTGGATCGGCGAGCACATCAGCTTCAAGGATCTGAAGGTCGTCTTCACCGACTTCCTGCGCCGTTTCTTCGAGGACGACGACATCCAGACGCGGTTCCGGCCGAGCTATTTCCCGTTCACGGAGCCCAGCGCCGAAATCGACATGATGTTCGGCCACGGCCCGCTGAAGGGCCGCTGGCTCGAACTGGCCGGCTCCGGCCAGGTGCACCCCAACGTCGTGCGCAACTACGGCCTGGACCCCGAGCGCCACATCGGCTTCGCCTTCGGCATGGGGCCGGACCGCCTGGCCATGCTGCGCTACGGTGTGAACGATCTGCGCCTGTTCTTCGAGGGCGACCTGCGCTTTCTGTCGCAGTTCCGCTGAGGCCCTCGTCGCCTCCCGTCCGCGAAAACAGCTAACCGTCGACCTGAGTCCCGATCATGCAATTCCCCGAGTCGTGGTTGCGCGAGTTCTGCAACCCCCCGCTGTCCACCCAGGAACTGTCCGAACTGCTGACGATGTCCGGCATGGAGGTCGAAGAGCTGCGCCCGGTGGCGCCGCCTTTTGCCCGTATCGTCGTGGCCGAGATCGTCGAGGCCGTGCAGCACCCCAACGCCGACAAGCTGCGCGTGTGCAAGGTCAACGCGGGCCAGCATGCGCCCGAGGGCCTGCTGCAGATCGTCTGCGGCGCGCCCAATGCGCGGGCGGGCATCCGCGTGCCGCTGGCGCTGGTGGGCGCGAAACTGCCGCCCGGACCCGACGGCAAGCCCTTCGAGATCGGTGTGGGCAAGCTGCGCGGCGTCGAGAGCTTCGGCATGCTGTGCTCGGCGCGCGAGCTGCAGCTCTCCGACGACCACGGCGGCCTGCTGGAGCTGGATGCCGACGCGCCGATCGGCGTCGATGTGCGTGAGGTGCTGAAGCTCGACGACACGATCTTCACGCTCAAGCTCACGCCCAACCTGGGCCACACGCTGAGCGTCTACGGCATCGCGCGCGAGGTCTCCGCACTGACGGGCGCGCCGCTGAAGACGCCCGCGATTCCCGCCGTGACACCCACGCACGACCAGCGGCTGCCGGTGCAGGTGCTGGCCAGCGACCTGTGCGGCCGCTTCTCCGGGCGCATCGTGCGTGGCGTGAATACGCGTGCGAAGACGCCGACGTGGATGGTCGACCGTCTGGCGCGCTGCGGCCAGCGCCCGGTCACCGCGCTGGTGGACATCTCCAACTACGTGATGTTCGAGTACGGCCGGCCGTCGCACATCTTCGACCTGGACAAGATCCACGACCAGCTGGTCGTGCGCTGGGGAAAGAAGGGCGAGACGCTCAAACTGCTGAACGGCAACACCATCGAGGTCGACGAGGCCGTGGGCGTGATCGCCGACAGCCAGGCCGTCGAATCGCTGGCCGGCATCATGGGCGGTGACGCCACGGCGGTCAGCGACGACACGCGCAACGTCTACGTCGAGGCCGCGTTCTGGTGGCCCGAGGCCGTGGCGGGGCGTTCGCGCCGCTTCAATTTCTCGACCGATGCGGGCCACCGTTTCGAGCGCGGGGTCGATCCGGCGCTGACGGTCGAACACATCGAGCACATCACCGCGCTGATCCAGCAGATCTGCGGCGGCGAAGCCGGCCCGATGGACGACCAGACCCTGAGCCTGCCGCAGCGCCAGCCGGTCACGCTGCGCGTGGCGCGCGCCTCGAAGGTGCTGGGTCTGCCGGTGACACAGGCGCAGTGCGGCGATGTCTTCCGCCGTTTGGGCCTGCCCTTCAGCGAAGGCAATGGCGTCATCACCGTGACGCCGCCGAGCTGGCGCTTCGATCTGACCATCGAAGAAGACCTGATCGAAGAGGTCATCCGCGTCGTCGGCCTGCACCAGCTGCCAGCCACGCCGCCGCACGCGCCGGTGACGGCGCAGCCGCGCCGCGAGGGCCGCGCCAGCGCCTGGGCCGTGCGCCACGCGCTGGCCGCGCTGGGCTACCAGGAAACGATCAATTTCAGCTTTGTCGAAGAGCGCAGCGAGCACGAGCTGGCCGGCAACCCTGATCCCATCCGCGTGCTCAATCCGATTGCCGCGCCGCTGGCCGTGATGCGCTCGTCGCTGGTGGGCAGCCTGGTGGGCGTGCTGAAGACCAATCTGGCGCGCCGTGCGCAGCGCGTGCGGGCTTTCGAGCTGGGACGTGTCTTCCGCCGCGACGCCAGCGTCGTCGACAGCCTGTCCACGGTGGCCGGCGTGGCCCAGCCGATGCGCGTGGCGGCGCTGGCCTACGGGCCGGTGGACGGCCTGCAGTGGGGCGAGCAGGAACGTGCGGTGGACTTCTTCGACGCCAAGGGCGATGTCGAGGCGCTGCTGGCGCCGCGCGTGGCCACCTTCGTGCCCGATGTGCACCCGGCCTTGCACCCGGGCCGCTGCGCGCGGGTGGAAGTCGACGGCCGCGTGCTGGGCCACGTGGGCGAGCTGCACCCGAAATGGCGCCAGGCCTATGAGCTGCCGCACGCGCCCGTGGTGTTCGAACTCGATCTGGACGGCGTGCTGGACCGTCCGCTGCCGCAGTTCAAGGCCTTGCCGCGCCAGCAGGCCGCGCTGCGCGACGTGGCGCTGGTGGTCGGGGCATCGGTCGGGCATGACGCGTTGCTGGCGGCCCTGAAAGCCGATTCCCAGGGCATCGTTCGGGGTGCGACACTGTTCGACATCTATACGCCTGCCATGCCGGCGGCCGGCTTCACGGCCGGTGAACGCAGCCTGGCCATCCGCCTGGAGCTGCTGGACGACGAGGCCACGCTGACCGACGAGCGCATCGAGGCGGCCGTGGCCGCCGCCGTGCAGCGTGCAACGGCGGCATGCGGCGCACGCCTGCGGGCCTGAACGGGCAACGCGGGCACAGAGGAGGGAGCGACACATGACCGACATCGACGAGACCCCCGCCAAGCCTGCGCCGGCGGCGCCGCTGGGACGCGTCACCCTGGCCTCTCTGGAGACGCCCACGCTGACCAAGGCCGACCTGGCGGAGCTGCTTTTCGACCGCCTGGGCCTGAACAAGCGCGAATCCAAGGACATGGTCGAAGCCTTCTTCGACATCGTGCATGGGGCCCTGGCGCAGAGCCAGGACGTGAAGCTGTCGGGTTTTGGCAACTTCCAGATCCGCCGCAAGGCGCCGCGGCCAGGCCGCAACCCGCGCACCGGCGAGGCGATTCCCATCCGCGCGCGCCACGTGGTGACCTTCCACGCCAGCAACAAGCTCAAGGCCATCGTCCAGGGCGAAACCCCTGCGCCGGAAGACTTCGAGTAGAGTCTTAGCACCTGCTCGAAAGTGTCCTGATTTCAATGGAAAACGGGCTACCCGAAATCCCGCCGAAGCGCTACTTCACCATCGGTGAGGTGAGTGAGCTGTGCAAGGTCAAGCCGTACGTGCTGCGCTATTGGGAGCAGGAGTTCTCGCAGCTCAAGCCCATGAAGCGCCGCGGCAACCGGCGCTACTACCAGCACCATGAGGTGCTGCTGATCCGCCGCATCCGCGAATTGCTCTACGACCAGGGCTTCACGATCAGCGGTGCGCGCAACCGCCTGGCCGATGGCGGCCTGCCGCGCGAGGCGGCCGTGGTGCTGCCGGACGACGACCTTGATCACCACGACGACGGCGCGGTGCACGACCTCGACGCGCTGTCGAACGCGCCGATGCTGTTCGGGCCCGTGGCGGCGGACGGGGTCACCGACGTGGGTGCGCTGCGCGCCGAACTGCTGCTGATCCGGCGCCTGCTCGACGCCTGAAGGCGCGGGGCCGTGCAGCACGGCCGGATGCGGCGCACAACGCGCTCGACACGCACATGCCGGACCGGCGCGCGTGACGTCATCACTGCGCGCAATGGCCACCCCGAGTGGCCCCAGGCCGACATCCTTCGGCCATCGCCGGGAAGTGCCTTGCCAGCCGGCTATAATGCACAGCTTCGTCGGGGTGTAGCGCAGCCTGGTAGCGCACTTGCATGGGGTGCAAGGGGTCGCGAGTTCGAATCCCGCCACCCCGACCATTGATATCAACGGGTTAGCTCTCACAAGGGGCTAACCCGTTTGGCTTTCCGGGGCTGTGGGAAACAGAATTCCGTGCGCTGGTGCGGGACCTGCTCGGACCCGCTGGAATCTCACCTGGCAGCGCTGGTCAGATGGTGTCGGTCAAAGACGACACTTGCGCCGCTCGCCCACGCCGAGCCGCCTTCCCGTTCTCGCCCGAAGACCGACGAACCAAGCGGCGCCAACGGCCACCCTCTTGGGGTCGAGAAGATCCCGTTCAGCGGCGGCTCCAAGCCGCCAGTTCAGCAGCGCTCGGCGTTCCCAGCTTCGAGCGTGGCGCTTGGCCCGGCGCCAGGTAGACCACATACGGCGTGATCGATCGCCAGTTGGGGTCCACCGTGTGACGCAGCGCCGCTTCCTGGCCGTCGAAGGCAAACAGCCGCGTGGTCTGCCTGTAGTGGGCGTTGGACAGCAAGGCGGGATCTTCCTCGCCAGGTGCACGGTCCATCACCACGCCGATGAGCCGGGCTTTGACCGTTCCAGCGCCAATGGCCTTGGCCAAGCTGTCAAAGGTCTGCGGGCAGACTGAACACGAGGTCGTCGTGAAGACCACCAGCAGCGGCTCCTTCGATTGCGTCCGAAGAGCGGCCCAGGTCTGGCTGTCAAAGGCCTCGACCCGGGCGGGTGCGGCCTGTGCAATGCCGAAAGCCGCGCAACTGGCCAAGGCCAGGCTCGCCAATGCCAGCCGCCTGCGAAGGGTGGCCAAGTGGGGTTCAGGGTGCCAGGCGTTCAATTCGGACTCCTTCGGTGGTGCGCCACAGCGCGACGATGCGCTCGCCTTGTTGCAGCAGCAGGGGGTGGTCGTTGTCGGCGGTGGTTCGGCCCAGGTCGCGCAAGGTGAAGCTGGCCCCATCGTCGCGGGACAGCCAGGCGCGCCAGAGCGTCGCCTGTCCGTCAAAGGCGCGCCAGACGATGACGACCTGCCGCCCGGCGCTGGCCACGGCTGCATGCTCGGCGGCCGCGTCCGGGATCGTTCGCACGGGGCCATGCGGCGTCCCGTCAGGCGCCAGGCGGCCATATCGAACGGCTGCCACGCCACTGCGATCGCCGAACCAGACGGCGTGGTACCCCCCGGCCGATGATGGCGCCAGCCCCGGGCCGTGGTGCGGGCAGGCATCGATGGCCCAGTGGTCCTGCGTCGAACGGGCGGGATTCGACGCTTCGGCCACCGACACCGCCCGCACGGGCGCGAAGGCGTGGTCGCGCTCGTTCGGCGCGAAGACGTGCCGCCACAGGGCGACCAGCGACCCGTCGGGCGCTGGCGCCAGCGCGATGCGGCAGCACTCGCAGCTGTGGTCGGCGAGCTTGATGTCCGGACCGAAACTGCGGCCACCGTCGGTGGACTCGTTGCGATAGACCGCAGCGCCTCGGTAGGTCGTCGCCGGGCGCTGGCGTCGGCCTTCTCGTGCAGAAGATGCAGCGGGCGCCGCGGGCACGGCGGCGTTCAGGCGCGCCTGTTCGGCCTCCAGATCCCGCTTGTCGATCCACAGCGTATGCAGCGTTCCCTTCGCGTCGAAGGCCACCGACTCGAAGCGGTGCGTGATCTCCTGGCGGTCCGCATGCACCGTGAACGGCGGCGAGAAGCTGCGGCCCCCATCCTCCGAGCGCAGCATCCGGATCTGCCCGGTGTACGGGCGCGCCAGCGGTTCGGTGTAGGTGATCACGACCCAGCCGCGAGGACCGAATGCGATCTTCGGGCGGTTCTCCCCGTCGGCAGCGATCTTGTCGGATCCTGTCTCGATGGTCCGAGGTGGGCCCAATGCCGAGCCCGTTGCCGAGTACGCCTGCAGGCTCAAGCGTTGCGAGGCGTCCAGACCTGCGAGCCAGATCGAACCATCGGGCGCAAAAGCCGCCCCTGCTGCCAAGGGTGGTGGGCGCCGTCTGGGCAGGCGCGAAGCACTGCCCGAGGCGGGACCCGAAGCCGCTGTTGCTGCGGCGCCGTGTGCATGAGCCATGGGCGCCGCGGCCGACGGCTGCGCGGCCGACTGTGCCAGTGCCCCGTTCGGCATGCAGACACAAACCGCCCCCAAAGCCATGCACACCGCCGACAGCCAGCGCCGCCCGCGCGCGGCAGCCGGTGGTGATGCCGTGCGGCAGGCGCGAAGAACCGGTCGATCACCCATGGCATTCTCCAGAGTGGCGGGGCACATTTTCAGAGGTCGTACTTGAGCGTGGCGAACCAGGTGCGCTGCGCGTACGGATTCGGATTCACGTAGTACTTGAAGCTGCCGAGGTTGTTGATGCCCAACGACGCACTCCAGTGGCGATCGATGCGGTACAGCACCTTGGCGTCGAACACGCTGTAGTGGCTCACCGCGCCGTACACATCGGGATTGATGTCGTTGTAGCGCTTCAGCGTCGTGTTGTAGAGGGCGTTGTGCTGATGCCCGCTGAACCGATAGGCCAGGCTGGCGGTGACCTTGTCGCTGGCACGCCAGGTGGCCACGGCGGTCGCGCGCCAACGGGGTATCCGCGGTTGATCGGTGCCTTCCAGTCCGGGGTTGCGCGTGTTGCGCACGATCGTCGAATCGGTGTAGGTCACGCTGCCGTTCAGCTCGAGCCCACGGATCAGGACATCGCTGGCCTGGCCCACCACTTCGAGCCCGCGTGTGCGAACCTTGTCGACGTTCTGGATGCTCGAGATGGTCGGTGTCACCGTGACGTCGGTTTGAGAGATCAGTGCGTCGGTCTTGTCCTCGGTGAAGACAGACACGCGTGCCGATCCACCGGTCCAACGGCGTTCCGCGACCCACTCGCTGGACAGCACCTGCTCCGGCTTCAGGTTGGGGTCATTGAATCGTATGCCGTTGGGCCCGTTGAAGGTCTGGAACATCTCCGCGACCGTCGGGTAGCGCACCGCCTTGCCGATCGAGGCGCGCAGCGTCCAGGCCGGCGTTGGCGTCCAGTTCAGGTAGGCCTTGGGTGAAAGGTTCGAATACGCCCGGTCGGCATATACGATGTTCTTCGGGTTCGGCGCGGCGTTGGCGGCGTTGTAGTTGCTGCCTTCGAAGGCCGTCCAGCGTTCGTGTCGCGCCCCGGCGGCGAGGGTCCACGCATCGGCGATGCGCCATTCGTCCTGCAGGTAGGCGGCCTGCGTGCGCGTCTTGCCATAGGAGTTGGTGTTCAGCGCGCCGCTTGTGCCGATCAGCCAGTCCGTGATCGGCGCTGCGGTCGTGCCGTAGGTCACCGAGGCCAGTCGATAGGTGTCGTGGTGCAGGCCTGCCGATACGGTATGGGCACCGAGCCGCCATTGACCACGGACGTCGATGTTGTCCCAGCCCGTGCCGGACGCATCGGTGAACTGGCCGCCGGGTCGCGTGGCGCCGAACCCGCTGTCGTATCCGCTGGAGGGTGTTGCCGATCGTGACACATCCTTGGTTTGGTCGTAGACGCTCGCCACCAGCTCAAGATCCCAGGCCCCGCCGGCGTTGGAGCGCAGAGCAAGGCCGTGCAGACGGTGCTCGTTGCGAGACAGCGACGGTGCAGCGCTGCTCACGGTGTAGTCCGTTCCGTCGATGCGCACGAATTTCAGCGGGTTGGCGAACGTGGCGCCGGCGTTGTAGACCGTTTGGCCGCTGGCGTCGCGCAGGTAGCTGTCGACCGAGGTGTCCGACGCGTTCTGCCACAGCCCCAGCGTGTACGACAACTGCCAGGCCGGCGTGATCTGCCAGCCCAGCTTCAGCTTGAGCATGTCCTGCACGGTATGGTCGATCCCGGTGGAGGCCACCACCACGCGCGGGTTGCCCGAGGTGTCGGTGTCCCGGTAGACGCGGCTCGCGTCGACCACGGTGAACGTACCGACCGTCGCTGCTGCGCCGGTCTTGGCCGTGGCCGTGCCAAAGGTCTGCGGATGTCCGTGGTTGTCCAGGTGATCGGCGCTCAGCCACCAGCTGAAAGCGCCTCGGGCGTCGCCCAGTGAGACGCTGGCATGGCCACCGCTGAATCGATCAGCGGTGCCGTACTCGCGGAATTGCTGACCGAAGACATCCAGCTTCGCGTGCGCCTCGAATCGGGTCGGCGTGCGGGTCAGGAGGCGCACCACGCCACCGGCCGAGTTGCCCGGGAATTGCGCCGAGTACGGGCCGTAGATGACCTCCACGCGGTCGATCTCCTCGGGCGAGACCAACCCCCAACGCGGCGCAGTGGAGAAGCTGTTGTTCAGGAAGTTCGACAACAGCAGGCCATCGGCGTAGACCGTGGTCTGGGCGCTGGCCACAGAGCTGTTGACGCGCATCACCAGGATGCCGTTGCGGTCGCCGATGTAGCGCTCGCGCACGTGCACGCTGGGCAGGTACTGCAGAACGCCTGCCGTGGTGGGCGTGTTCGCGAGTTCCTCGATCTGGGTGGCCGAGACCGACTCGACGGTCGCAGTCACCAGGGCTTCGGGGGCATGCTGGCGCTTGCCGGTCACGACAACCTGAGTCGGGCTGCCGGCCGGGCCAGTGGAGGGCGTTTGGGCATGGGTGATTCCCTGGCAGAGGCACAGGGTGGCTGCAGCGACGATGGTCAGGGCAGGGGCGTGCCGACCGGAGCGGCAGGCCGTGTGGCGGGAAGTGTTCATTCGAGTCTGAGGCGATGAACGCAGGCGCCGCGGCTCGGCCGGATGATCCGAACCAAGACGACACCAGCGCTGGGAGAGGGCCTCGCCAAGTCGGCGAGATGCGACGCGACGCGGCAGCAGGGGCCGCGCTACCTCAGGCGCTCCGTGGTGGAGCGCGTCCTTGTCGCTGCATCCACGCGTGCAGCGTGTGCGGGCCGTCGAGAAACAGCGCCGGCCACACCGTGAAGGGCGTGGTCTGGGGCAGTGCGACAGCGACCGGTGTGGGTGGCAATGCGAGCTGTCCCAGTCCTGACAGGCAGCATGGGCAGCGCATGCCGTCGTCACTGTGCCCGCCTCCGGACGAGTCCGAAGCCGCACCGGGACGCGCAGAAGAACAGACAGCAGACCAAGGGTCGTCGGGCGAGCCAGCCTTGGGCATCCAGGCTGAAGAGGCAATGGGCGCCAGCAGCGAAAAGACATGAACCAGCATCGCCAGGATGGCGATGCGGTAGCCGGTGCGCCGGGTCAGCTGCATCCGAACATTTTAGGCTTGGGGCGATTGGGGGTCGTGTGCGAATGCATCGATGCCGCCTCCGCCCTGGCCTGGGCACTGCGGGTGGAACACGATGTCGGCAGGGCCGTGCGGCGCAGCCTGCTGACCTTGGGCTGCACGGTGATCGGGTCCGAGAACGTTGCCGCGCCCATGCAGACTCTGGACGACGCCCCGGGGCATCGGTCTGCTGCTCGACCTGCTGCGCGGCTCGTGTCATTCGATACTGCAACTGTCGAGCTGCGCGGCCGTGTCGAGCGCGAACACGTGACACTCTGGGCCGTCACGCCCCAGGGCGAGGTGGCGATGGAGGCCGGCGCGACGCTGGCTTGACGCAACACAGGAAACCAGCTCCATGCTCACCGAACCCGACGCGTACCAGGACATCCGCGATGCCGTGCGGCAGTTGTGCGCCCAGTTCCCCGACGAGTACTTCCGCAAGATCGACGAACAGCGCGGCTACCCCGAAGCCTTCGTCGACGCCTTGACGAAGGCCGGCTGGATGGCCGCGCTGATCCCTACCGACTACGGCGGCTCGGGCCTCAGCATGGCCGAAGCCTCGGTCATCATGGAGGAGATCAACCGCAGCGGCGGCAACTCCGGCGCATGTCACGGACAGATGTACGTGATGAACGCCATCGTGCGCAGCGGCAGCGAAGCCCAGAAGCAGCAGTACCTGCCGAAGATCGCGGCCGGCGAGCTGCGCATCCAGTCGATGGGCGTGACCGAGCCGACCACCGGCAGCGACACCACGAAGCTCAAGACCACCGCGGTGAAGAAGGACGGCCGCTGGGTCATCAACGGCCAGAAGGTGTGGATCTCGCGCATCCAGCACAGCGACATGATGATCCTGCTGGCGCGCACCACGCCGCTGGCCGAGGTGAGCAAGCGCTCGGAGGGCCTGAGCTGTTTCCTCGTCGATCTGAAGTCGGCGATCGGGAACGGACTGACGGTGCGCCCGATCCTCAACATGGTCAACCACGAAACCAACGAGCTCTTCTTCGACAACCTGGAGATCCCCGAGGACAACCTGCTGGGACCCGAAGGCAAGGGCTTCAAGACGCTGCTCGACGGCCTGAACGCCGAACGCACGCTGATCGCGGCCGAGTGCATCGGCGACGGCTACTGGTTCATCGACCGTGCCAGGCGCTACGCCAACGAGCGCGTGGTCTTCGGCCGCCCGATCGGCCAGAACCAGGGTGTGCAGTTTCCGATTGCCGAGGCCTTCATCGAGGTCGAGGCGGCCAACCTGATGCGCTGGCGCGCCTGCGAGCAGATCGACGCGCACCGCAACGCCGGTGCGGCCGCCAACATGGCCAAGCACCTGGCGGCCAAGGCCAGCTGGGAGGCGGCCAACGTCTGCCTACAGACCCACGGCGGCTTCGGCTTTGCCTGCGAATACGACATCGAGCGCAAGTTCCGCGAGACGCGGCTGTACCAGGTGGCGCCGATCTCGACCAACATGGTGTTCAGCTACGTCGCCGAGCACGTGCTCGGGCTGCCGAAGTCGTACTGAGTCCGCAGGCACGGGCCACGATCTCACGGCCGATTCTGGGGCCGGCCGTCGCGGCCTGCGCACGCGCGGGCCGGTGAACCCGGCTGCGACTCAGCGCCGCGTCCGCCGCCGCGTGCGCGCCGCCTCGATCTCCCCCAGCCGCCGCGTGATGGCATCGGCCTGTTCGATCATCTGCGCACGCACGGCAGCCGCGCGGCGCGGGTCGAGCCGGTCGGCCATGGCCGCGATGCTGAGGGCCGCACGCACCTCGCCACCCGGGCCGCGCAAGGGCACGGCGATGGCGCGGGTGCCGGGCATCACGCCGGGCGAGGCCATGGTGTAGCCCGCGCTGCGGGCCTGCTGCACGCGGCGCTGCAGGTCGCTCAGGGCCACGCCGGCATAGTCCAGGCGGCGGGCGTTGGCCTGCATCAGCGCACCTGCCGCCGCGCTGTCCAGCCCGGCCAGCAGGATCACCCCCGACACGGCGGCGCCCAGCGGGCGCCGCGCGCCCACATCGATCGACAGCACCTGGATCGGGTGATGCCCCACGTGCCGGGCCACGCAGACCGAATCGGTGCCGTGGCGCACGCTCAGGAAGACGGTGTCGCCCACCTGCTGCGCCAGCGCCTGCAGATAGGGCTCGGCCAGCGCGCGCATCGGCACGGCGCCGGGTCGCGCCAGGCCCAGCAGCAGCATCTCGTCGCCGATGCGGTAGCGGCGCGAGTCCACGTCCTGCTCGACGGCACTTTCGTCGATCAGCACCTTCAGCAGGCGGTGCACCGTGGGCCGGCTCAGGCCCGACATCGCGGCCAGGTCGGTCAGCCGCAGGCCCTGTTCCTGGCCCGTGGCCACCAGGCGCAGCAGCGACAGCGCGCGGCGCACGGTCTGCGCGCCGGCGGCGGGTTTGTCGGCGGCGGCCTTGCTCACGTGGGTTCAGGCGTCGTGCGCCGGCGGCAGCACGCGCTTGGCGGTCTGCGCGATGGGCTGCAGCGTGACGCGGCGGCCCAGCGCCGCGTAGTTCGGGCCGCCCAGGCGGCACACGGGATCGAGCGCGAGGCTGTCGACCTTGCCCTGCTGCAGCAGACCGTCGCGCAGGTGCCAGCACAGCACCTCGCCGACGATGAATTCCGAGCCCGTGTCGCCATAGGGCGTGACGCTGTGCAGCCGGCATTCCATCGCCACGGGCGGCGCCAGCAGCCGCGGCACGGCCACGTGCGTGGACGCGGTGCGCGCCAGGCCCAGCAGGTCGGCTTCGCTCACGTCGGCAGGATGCTCCACCGCGCTGGCGTGCACGGCGTCGGTGAGCGCCATGTCGGCGATGTGCACCACGTACTCGCGCCCGGACAGGATGTGCGCGGCCGTGTCCTTGCGCTGCCCGTTCTTGCGACCGATGCTGATGCCCAGCATCGGCGGCTTGGGCGAGACGAAGGTGAAGGCCGAAAACGGCGCGAGGTTCAGCACACCCGCGGGCGACAGGGTGGTGACCCAGGCGATCGGCCGCGGCACGACCACGCCGGTGAGCAGCTTGTAGGTGGCCTCGGCGTCGAGGTCGCGGGCGTCGATGGGCATGGTTGAGTCGTCCACATGCTGGACGGTGAGGACGGACGGCCAGTGTGCAGGGGAATACCACCGCGGGCGAAGCGTCTGCGGTCGTGGTTTGCCCTGAAGCGTCCGCATGCTGGACGTTTGGGCGCCTTTGCCGTTGCCTGCGGCGCGGGCTGCGGCCTAGAGTGCCGGGCGTGCAGCATGCCGAGCCACGCACCGTCGGCGTACGCTCGCCACCGCGCGGCTGCGGCGCTTGGCGCCGGCTCTCGGCCGCTGCGCGCGGCGTCACCGGACGGCATGTGGCCACCGATGACGACAGCCGACCTCACCCCATCCACCCGGAGACCGCCATGACCTTGCGACTGCTTTCGACCGGCCTGCTGCTCGCCGCCACCCTGTGCGGCAGCGTGCAGGCGCAGGAGTGGCCCACGCGCCCCGTGAAGCTGGTGGTGCCGTATCCGCCCGGCGGCAATGTCGACGTGGCCGCGCGCGTGGTGGCCGAGGAATTGCAGAAGGTCCTGGGCCAGCCGATGCTCGTGGAAAACCGCGCCGGCGCCGGAGGCCTGATTGCCGGCGAAGCGGTGGCCAAGTCCGAACCGGACGGCTACACGCTCTTCGTCGCGGCCAACGGGCCGCTGCTCTTTGCGCCGACGATCTTCAACCGACCGCTGTACCACTGGAAGAAGGACTTCCTGCCGATCAGCACACTCACGCTGACGCCGCTGGTGCTGCAGGTGCATCCGTCGGTGCCGGCGAAGACCGTGGGCGAACTGCTCGATCTGCTGCGCCGCAAGCCCGAAACCGTGACCATGGCCTCGCCGGGCGCCGGCACCACGAACCACCTGCTGTCCGAGCAGATGCAGGCCGTCACGGGCGTGAAGTGGACGACCGTGCACTACAAGGGCAATGCGCCGGCCACCAACGACCTGTTGGGCGGCCAGGTGCAGTTCAGCTTCGACCAGGTTTCGGTGGCGCAGCGCTACGTCAAGGAAGGCCGCCTGCGCGCGTTGGCGGTGGTGTCGTCCAAGCGCGTGGCCTGGCTGCCCGATGTGCCGACGCTGCAGGAGCAGGGCGTCAACGGCGTGGACGGCCAGACCTTCACCGGCGTGCTCGCGCCGGCCGGCACACCGGCCGCGGTGGTGCAGAAGATGAGCGATGCGCTGCGCAAGGTGCTGCAGGACCCGGCCGTGGTGCAGAAGTTCTACGCCGGCGGTTCCGAAGCCCGCGGCATGAGCCCGGCGGAGTTCGCGGCCTACCTGACGCGCGAAGAATCGACCTGGCTGCCGATCATCAAGGCTGCGGGCATCAAGGCGGAGTGAGGGGGCTGCCATGACTTCACGCCACACGATTCATGTCGACGGTTTCAGCCACGTCAACCCGATACCGGCGGCCAGCCGCAAGGGGCCGCTGCTGATGAGCGGGCTGATCAACGGCACCGACCCGGCCACCGGCCGGCTGGCCGAGGGCCTGGAGGCGCAGTGCGCCCACATGTTCACGCAGGTGCGAAACATCCTGGCCGCGGGCGGTGGCACGCCCGACGACCTGGTGCGCATGACGGTGTGGCTGAAAGACCGCGCACAGCGCGAGCCGCTCAATGCACAGTGGCTGGCGATGTTCCCCGACGCGCACCACCGCCCGGCGCGCCTGGCGCTGCACGCGCCGGAGCTCACCGGCGGCATCCTGGTGCAGTGCGAAATCTCGGCGTGGATCGATGCGCCGATGCCGGGCGCCTGACGGGCGATCAGACATGGCCGACTACCACCCCTTCCATCCACACCCGCGCACGCCCAGCCGCCTGCCGCCGCCGGGCAGCATCGACGCGCAGTTCCATGTGCTGGGGCCCGTCGACCGCTACCCGGTGCGCCCCGGTGCGGCCTACGAGATGCCCACGGCCACCTGGACCGCGGCGCAGCGCATGCACCGCGCGCTGGGCTTCACGCGCGGCGTGGTCGTGCAGACCACCACCTACGGCGCCGACCACCGTGTGGTCACCGATGCGCTGGCCGCGCTGGGGACGGGCTATACCGGCTGCGCGAATGCGCTGCTGTTCGAGAAAGCCAGCGATGCCGAGCTGCAGGCGCTGCACGACGCGGGCGTGCGCGGCGCGCGTTTTTCCTTCCGCCAGGCGCTGGGCGCGGTGCTCTCGCGCGAAGCCTTCGACCGCGCGGTGGGCAAGCTGCGCGAGCTGGGCTGGTACATGAAGATCCAGCCGGAGCAGAACGGCATCGTCGAGAGCGCGCACTGGTTCGAGCACATCGACGACCTGCCCATCCTGATCGACCACATGGGCCGCGCCGACGCCGCGCTGGGCCCCGAACGCTGTCCGAACATCGCGCTGCTGCGCCGGCTGATGGCACGCGGCAACGTGTGGGTGATGCTCTCGCTGGGCGAGAAGATCTCCAAGGCCGGTGCGCCCTATGACGACGTGCTGCCGCTGGCGCGTGCGCTGCTGGACGCCGCTCCCGAGCGCTGCGTGTGGGGCTCGGACTGGCCGCACCCGGTCTCGAAGAACCCGCCGCCCAACGACGCCGATCTGCTGGAGCTGCTGTACCGCATGGTGCGCAGTGAAGACGAGTTGCGTCGCGTGTTGATCCGCAACCCGGCCGAGCTTTTCGGCTACGACATTCCCGCCAGCGAGGTCTGATCGATGTTCAAACCCACGCGCACCGTCGTCGGTGCGATGTTCGAATTCCAGTCTGCCTGGGACGCCGCGGCGTCGGCGATGGCGCGCGAGCCGCACCACCGCCCGCCGGTGCATCCGGTGCTCTATATCAAACCCGCCAACACATGGTGCGCACCGGGCGATGCCGTGGCTTTGCCCGATGGGGTCGACGAGGTCGAGATCGGCGCCACGCTGGGCGTGGCCTTCGCGCGCACGGCCTCCCGCGTGTCGGCCCGGGACGCGCTGGGCTTTGTCGCCGGCTACTGCATCGTCAACGACGTGACGGTGCCGCACACCAGCCTGCTGCGCCCGCCGATGAAGCAGAAATGCCGCGACGGCTTCTGCCCCATCGGACCGCTGGTGCCGGCGTCCGCGGTGCCTGACCCGTCCGCGCTGGAGATCCGCAGCTACGTCGATGGTGAGCTGCGCCACCGCGCGAACACCGGCACGCTGCGCCGCAGCGTGGCTCAGCTGATCGCGGATGTGAGCGAATTCATGTCGCTGGCGCCGGGCGATCTGCTGCTGGTGGGTGTGCCGCACGGTGTGCCGCGCGCCCGCGTGGGCCAGCGCATGGCCATCGAGATCGACGGCCTGGGCCGTCTGGAGAACCCGCTCGTGCGCGAGCCCGTCATGCAGGAGGCCACGGCATGAGAACCGCGCGTGTGGTGTACGGCGGCGCCGTGCACGAAGCCACCCCGGCCGACGGTGATGTCCAGCGGCTGCGGCTGGCCGATGGGCGTGTGGTCGACGAGTCCGCCGTGATGTGGCTGGCGCCTTTCGAGCCGCGCACGATCTTTGCGCTGGCGCTGAACTATGCGGATCATGCGCAGGAGCTGGCCGCCAAGTCCTCGGCCGAGCAGGGCCGCTTCCTGCAGGCGCAGCACAGCGAGCCGGTGGTGTTCCTGAAGGGCGGCAACAGCGTCGTGGGCCACCGCGGCCTGACGCGCCGGCCGGCCGACGGCGAGTTCATGCACTACGAGTGCGAACTCGCGGTGGTGATCGGGCGCGAAGGCAAGTGCATTCCCCGCGCACGGGCCTATGACCACGTCGCCGGCTACACGGTGGCCAACGACTACGCGATCCGCAATTTCCTCGAGCCCTATTACCGGCCGAACCTGCGCGTCAAGAGCCGTGACGGCGGCACGGCGCTGGGTCCGTGGCTGGTAAGCCCCGACGAAGTGGGCGACCCGATGGCGCTGGCGCTGCGCACCGAGGTCAACGGCCGCGTCGTACAGGAAGGTCGCACCGCCGACATGATCCACGACGTGCCGGCGCTGATCGAGTACCTCAGCGGCTTCATGACCCTGTCGCCGGGCGACGTGATCCTCACCGGCACGCCCAAGGGCTCGGTTGATGTGCAGCCCGGCGACGCGGTCGTCTGCGAGGTCGAAGGCGTCGGCCGGCTGCTCAATACGCTGGTGGCGGACTGGGGCTAGGACCCGGCGGATGTGAACCTGCCGCCAGGCGGGTCCACCGCTGCGGGCCGGGCCCAGCCCGGCCGAGGCTTCAGCTGACGGCGCTGCTGCTCACGCCCAGCAGGGCGGCGAAGCTGCCATGCTGCAGTTCCAGGCGCAGCGCGCGGTCGGCGACCGTGGCGGTCCAGACGCGCTCACCCAGTTGGGCGTCGGCGTCTTCTTCGGCGGGCTCGCGGCCGTCGCCGTAGACGCTCAGGACCAGCGGCGTGGGCAGCAGCTTCAGCCGGCCGCAGTGGCGAACGGCGCGAATGCGGGCAAATCCCACCGGCCCTTCCGGATCGAGGCCCAGACCCAGGTCGCCGCGCGGGCGCAGGTCGGTAATCCGCTGGCCGTACAGCGCCAGGTCGCGGTCGAGGTTGAGCACCTGCGTGAGCGTGATGCCTGGGTTCGCGACATTCAGGAAGGGGGGTTCGGGTTCGAGCATGCAGTCTTCTCCTCTTGTGTCATCCGCCGGCGCAACAGGGTGGCACCTCAGCGCCCAGTCGGGACGGTAAGCCGCTCCCAGGTGGGCGCGCATCCGTCGCGTGTACGATGTTGCGCACACACAAAGGGGGCGCTGCTTGTCTTTCTGGGGCATGACGGCTGAGGCATGGTGGTGCAGGCGCAGGTTCTGACGTTCGAACAATTTGAAATTCGCTTGAGGGAGCGGGTGCTGCTGGTCCAGGGTGAGCGCGTGTCCCTGGGGGGCAAGGCCTTCGACGTGCTGGTGGCGCTGGCCGAGCGCTGCGACCGGGTGGTCAGCAAGGCCGAACTGCTGGACCTGGCCTGGCCCGGCGTCGTGGTCGAGGACAACAACCTGTCGGTGCAGATCACCGCGCTGCGCCGCGTGCTGGGCGCCGACAGCATCACCACCGTCACCGGCCGCGGCTACCGTCTGTCCGCGACGCCGCTCGATGCGCAGGCGCTGGCGATGCCGCCCACGCCGGAGACCGTCCGGCTGGAGCGCCGCCTGGCGGCCATCGTGCAGGCCGATGTCGTGGGCTGGGCGCGGCTGGTGGCACGCGACCCGATGGTCGCGGCGCAGAGCTGGGGCCGCACGCGCCAGGAACTCATCGAACGCAGCGTGCCGCGCTTCGGCGGCCGTCTGCTGGAACTCACTGCCGAGCGCGTGCTGGTGGAGTTCAGCAGCGCCGTCGAGGCCGTGGCCTGGTCGGTGGAATTGCAGGCGCTGCTGGCCGATCGGCGCGAGCAGGTGGTCGAAGGTGAAACCGATGCGATGCACATGCGCATCGGCATCGCTGTGGATGACGTGATCGTGGATGACGGCAAACTGGTGGGTGATGGTGTCAATGTGGCAGCAGACCTCCAGATCAGTGCCGGGCACGACGACGTGCTGGTAACGCACAAGGTGCGCGACTTCGTCGGGCAGAAGCTCGACGTGCAGTTTCTGCCCCTGGGCGAGCGCCTGATGCGGCGCACGCGCCGGCCCATGCTGGTGTTCCGCGCGCTGCCTGCGTCGCGCGCGCGGGCGCAGCCCACGGTGCGGCCGCTGCAGCCCATGCGCATGGCCTCCATCGCGGTGCTGCCGCTGGTGGGCGACGCAGCCACCGAGCTCGACGGCGACTCGTACTTCGGCGACGGCATCACCGAGGAGATCATCGCCTCGCTGTCGCTGAACCGCAGCCTTTTTGTCATCGCACACGGCTCCACGCTGCGCTACCGCGGCCAGCAGACCGATCTGGCCGCCGTGGCCGACGAACTCGGCGTGCGTTATCTCGTGACCGGCAGCGTGCGCCGCGCGGGCTCGCAGCTGCGCATCCACGTCAGCCTCATCCTGGCGGCCGACCAGCGCATCCTGTGGCAGGAGCGCTACGACGGCAGCACCGAAGACCTCTTCGGCTTCCAGTCGCAGATCGCGCTGAGCGTGGCGGCGGCCATGGCGCCGCCGGTGCAGGACGAAGAAATGGCCCGCGTGCGCCAGCGGCCCACCCAGAGCTACGACGCCTACGACTGCGTGCTGCGAGGCATGGCGGGGTTGCACCAGCTGGGCGCGGCGGAGTTCGATGCCGCCGGCGACCTGTTCCGGCGGGCGATCGCGCTGGACCCCTCTTACGCGCAGGCGCATGCGCAGCTGGCCTGGTGGTACAGCCTCAACGCCTTCGAAGGCCGCTTGCCGCATGGCACGGCCGAGACACCGCATGCGCTGGAACACGCGATGGAGGCCGTGCGGCTGGACGGCAAGGATGCCGTCGCGCTGTCGGTGGCGGGCTACATCGTCACGATGCAGCGCCAGCACGACGAGGCGCTGGAGCTCTTCGAGCGGGCCCTGACGATCAACCCCAGCTGCGCCGCGGCCTGGGCGCGCAGCGGCGCGGCGCTGTTCTACATGGGCCGCGGGGACGAATCGCTCGAACGCGTGCAGCGCGCGATGCGCTTGAGCCCCTACGACCAGATGCACTTCTGGCACCTCACGATCTGTGGCGGCGCCTGCCTCGTGAGCCGGCGCTACGACGAGGCGGCGGGCTGGCTGGGCAAGGCCCTGCGGCTGAAGCCGCGCTTCAACGGTGCGCGCCGGCTGCGGGTGGCCGCGCTGGCGCTGGCCGGCGAACTGGACGAGGCGCGCGACCTGGCCCGCGAGCTCCAGGCCGAATCTCCGGATTTCAGCCTGCAGGCCTACCGCGAGTGGTCGGCCCTGCGGCCGCCGCAACTGGAAGAAGTGGTGCGCGGCCTGCGGCTGGCCGGGTTGCCTGACTGAAGGCACACAAGAGCGAATCCGGGTTTGCGGCCGCGCCCGGCAGGCGGGCCCGTCAGGGCCGAGCGGTCGTGTCACACGGGTGAGGAGGACCCTGGAGCATGAGCTGGACTGCACAGAACTTTTCGATTCTCGGCAGCCCCAACGTCGGCGCGCATGGGGCGTGGAACGTGGGTGCGCACAACGTGGGGGCCTACAACGTCGGTGCCCATAACGTCGGGGCCTACAACGTGGGTGCCCACAATGTCGGTGCCCATAACGTGGGCGCGCACAACGTGGGCGCCTTCAATGTCGGGGCGCACAACGTGGGAGCCCACAACGTTGGCGCGACGAATGTCGGCGCCACGGGCGCGCCGCTCGAGGCGCCGCTGCAGGGGCCGCTCGCGCCGGTGATCGGCGCGGTCACGCTGGGCACGGGGGCGGGCAGTGCGGGTGGCCGCGGCTTCCTGGGCGGCTATGGGGCCATCGCGCGCTTCGAGTACGCCACGCCGGTGGGGCTGTCGCCCCTGCCCTGGAGCGCCGACTTCACCGTCGGCGAGGGCTGGCCGCCGTACCCGGTCGAACACCGCCTCGATCCCTTCGGTCCGCTGCTGGCCTGGCAGGCGGCCGACTGGGACCCCGCGCTGCGCTTCTGGACGCTGCCTTTCGACCCGCAGCTCACCGAGTGGCTGCAGGACCTGAACCTGGGCGACCCGTCGATCATGGCGGCGCGCGAATTTGCGGGCCAGCACCGCCAATGGCTCGCGGGCACCGACGGGGGCAACGGCTACGTTTCGCCGCTGCATGCCGAACTGGAAGCCGACGCGGCCGGCGAAGGCCTGTTTGCCTGGCGGCCCGGGCGCGGCGGCAGCGGGCCCGCACCCGATGCCAGCGTGCAGGCCCGGGCCGACGCACGCGCGGCCATCGACCGCGACCTGATCCAGCTCGTGGACCTGATGCGTGACGACCGCGCGCGCTACCTGGAAGAGACGGCCATGCAGTCCGGCCAGATCGCGCCCTATTTCATCCACCTGCTGCGCATGGATCCCAGCGCCAGGCCCTGGACGGTGGCGCTGATGAACTGCGCCTCGGCCATCGGCAACCTGGTGAAGATGCAATACAAGGCCCATTACCGGCGCGTGCGCCCGTCCACGCTGTGCCCCGGCCTGGTGCCGCCCTGGGGACCTCCGCGGCATCCGGCCTTTCCCAGCGGTCACTCGACCGTGGCGCACCTGACAGCGATGTTCCTGCTGTCCGTGCCGGGCATCGCGCGGCAGCTGGGCATCTTCGAGCCCGGCGCGCCGCGCGGCCGCGCACCCCGGCGGCAGGACATGGCGGCGGCCTACGGCGTGGACCAGCGCTCGCCGATGCTGTGGCTGGCCTGGCGCATCGCCAAGGGCCGTGAGCGCCTGGGTCTGCATTACCCGACCGACAGCGCAGCCGGGCGCCGCCTGGCGGTGCTGCTGTGGCAGGCGCTGGGCCTGGCCGAAGGGCATGCGGCATCCATCACCGTGCCGGCCTTGGACCAGGTGCGGCGCATGGCCCAGGCCGAGTGGGCCGACGGGGCTGTGTAGACCCGCGCAGCCAGCGGCCGGCGCGGGGCCGGCCGCCGCGATGACGGCCCTCAGCGCGGTGCCAGCGCGAGGTTGTTGTCGTGCGCCACCAGCGGGATCAGCAGCGCGGACAGCGCCGGCGGTGCGTCCGCCCCGTCGCTGGTGAGCTGCGAGGGATCGGCTGCCGTGTCCACCGCGGCCAGCAGCCATACCGTGTGCAGCTGGGCGAGGGCGGGCGTGTGGAACGACACCGTGGCGCGGTCCTGCGGCTGCAGCGGCCCGGCCGTATCGCGCGCCTGGTCGGCGACGATCCAGCGGCCATCGGCCGCCGACCACCACCACAGCCGTACGCGGCACGCCGCCGCCGCCAACTGGCCGCGGTTGCCCACCGTCACGCTCACGTGTGCGCCCTGGCGCTGCAGGGCGTCCGGGTGCGCCAGCCAGGCCGCCTGTGCATCGGCACGCAGGGCCACCGGCTCGTAACCGCCTTCGGCGCCCGGGCGTTGGTCGGCGATGAAGACGTCGACGGCCGGCGGCAGGCCGATGCCGTCCGCCACCGCGTCGGGGCGGTCGGTGGCGTACAGGCCTTGCTGCTCGAAGGCCCAGCGCACCAGTTTGTGCACCCGGCCCGCGGCGATGGCCGGTGCGCCTGGGGCCCAGTGTGCGCTGCCGTCATCGGCCTCGATCAGCGCGCTGACAAACTGGTCGGCGCTGCGGGCCGAGGCCACCGTGTCCGGCCCCAGCAGAGCCAGTGCACGCACGATGAGGTAGAGCGTGTAGTCCGCGGCCTGGCGGCGGGTCTGGACGCTGCTCGCGTCGGTGCCGACAGTGTCGCCACCCAGGCAGCGGTACAGGCGGAAGAGTGAGGCCGACATCAGCTGCTCGCCGAAGTAGCCGTGGCGGTAACGCTCGCCCGGCGCGGCGAAGTCCAGCCGCACGCGGTTGCGGCTGCCGCACCAGCAGTAGCCCTCCATCGCGCGCCGGCCGTGGCTGCGCCCGGGAATGCGGATCCACGGGTAGGTCTCGAAGCGCCGTGCCTGCAGGTCCGGCAGCGCGGTTTGCGCATCGGCCACGATGGCGGCCATCGCGTCGCCCGCGCTGTGCGCAAATGCCAGCTCCAACTCCCCGGTCGCGGCGAAGGCCAGCACATGGCCGAATTCGTGCCAGGCCCAGCGCGGGTCGGCGGCCAGGCTGACGTACTGCGCCTTGGTGGCCGCTGGCAAGCCCTGCGCCGGCAGCCGGGTGCGCAGCAGCGGATCGGCCGAGCCGAAGCGCACCAGCAGCTGCAGGCGCTCGCGGAACATCCGCCACTGCCAGCCGTCGGCGGCGCCTGAGGTGGGCCCGTTCGCTGGGTCGGGCTCGGCGAAGGGGCGGACATCCGCGTTTGGCAGTTCGCCGTCCGACGCCCAGGTCATCGTGGGCCGCACGCGCAACACCAGCGGCAGCCGCGCGAAACGGAAGTAGTGCGCGGGGTCGATGCCCCAGCGCCGCAGCCGCTGGAAGAGCTCGCGGGCGCGCCGGTCCGCCTGGTCGGCGCCGTAGGCATCGGCATAGCCGTTTTTGTGCCAGCCCGCATCCGGCGGCGCGGAGGGCAGGGCCACCACGCCGGCGGGTGCGGCGGCAGGCACGGTGTTGCGCAGCAGCCCGTGGCCCAGGGCGTCGTCCGCGTGTGTCGCGCGCACCTGCCACAGCGCGTTGGCCAGCGGTGGCATCGGCGCACCGGCCGGCAGCGGGTCCAGCATGCGCGCCTGGGGCGGCGGGACGCGGCGGCCGGCAAAAGGCAGCAGCGCGGTGGGATCGGCCGCCTGCGGCGCGTCGACCGGCTCGGCCGATTCGGCCCAATTGGCCCAATCGGCGGCTTCGGTAGTCTCGGCAGCCTCGGCGGCGTCCGCTTCTTCCAGAGCCGCCGCATCCAGACCCGCCGCGCTGCCCAGGTACCAGGTGCGGCGGATGTGGTTGACGCGCAAAGCGCCATCGGCCGCGGCTTCCGCCTCGGCGACAAACTCCCGCAGGTGCAGCCGGTGCGCCGGGGCGGGCGTGCCGCGGGGCGTGGACGTCGGCGGCTTCAGTGCGAGGCCAGTGACCAGCAGCGTGTGGTCATCGGGCGTGGCCAGGCGGCGTTCGAGGTTGGTGATCCACACCCGGCCGGGGCTGTCCAGCGCATCGCCCAGTACCCGGCGCCAGGCCGCCCGTGTCGGGCCTCGGCCAAAACCGGCCAGCGCCGGCGGCACGGCACGCAAGGCGTGATCGGACTGCAGCCCGACAAAGCTCGCCCCGGTGATGCTCACGCGGTCGCCTTCCAGCCGCATGACAACCCGCGCGCCCAGGCGTGCCCCGAACTGCAGCTGGTGCCCGGTGTCGACGTTGCCGGCCAGCAGCACCAACGTGCCGGCGAATGCCGGGTTGGCGCGGCCGGCAGGCGGCGGTTTGTCGACCCAGAACGAGCCCAGCGGCTGGGCCCGCTGCGCCGCCCGGGCCCAGGCACCGGCGGCGGGCGGGCGCTTCCAGGTGATGGGCAGCCAGGCGAAGCCGGGATCGCCGGAGGGCGGCTGCGGCCGTGTCAGGCGCGCCCAGAGCGCGTCGTGCGGCCAGAGAGCGGCGGGCTGATGCGGCTCGAGCAGCGTCCGAACCGCCTGCAGGTAGTGCGCGGCGATGCCCTGCCACCAGCCGTCGTCGTCCGGGCGCGCTGGCGCCTGCAGGCGCCACTCGAAGGGCGTGGCCGGGTGTCGCCACATGCCGATGGTCTCGCGGCGGGAGAAGGGATCGGTGACACGCTCGACGTGGAACGCCTCGGGGGGCGGTGCCCAGGCCTCACCTCGGGCCGGTCCGGTCGCCCCTGGTGCCCCTGCCGCATGGCGCAGCCCGAAGCTGCCCCAGTGACCCCGCCAGAACCCCGTCCCCTTGTCGCCCGCCCGATCGGCCATCGGCCTTTCCTCCCTGTCGTCCCGCGCGCTGCCCGGGCGCCCGGCTCCTTAGGAACGTTTAGCGCGCGCTTAGCAACGTTCCAAAGCCCCCGGCAAGCCGATCGCCACACTGGGTGATCGACTGTTCAGGGAACACCATGCAAGACCTGCTGAGCCCGCTGCCCACGGCCTCCGACGAGCCCGCCACCCGCGCCGCACGCGCCCTGACCTACCTGCGCGGTGACGCCCCCGCGGTCGTCCAGGACCTGCCGCGCGGGGCCGCCTGCCCGGTCGCCGCGGTGCCCGCCTTGGACGCCAGTGCCTTGACTGAAGTGTTGGAGGCAATGGATGTCGGCGTCATCGTCTGCGGTGAGGATGGCCGCGTCGTACATGCCAATGACGCCGGTCGGCGCGAACTGCGCCGCGGGCAGAGCCTGGGCGTCGATGCCGCCGGCCTGATCACGCTGCCGGCCGTGGACACGCAGGCGATGCTGCGGCTGTGGAACGCGCTGCGCGGCGCCGTGCGGGCGGGCCGGCGCGAATTGATTCCGCTGCGCGACGGCCCGCGCATGATGACGCTGTCGGTCTTGCCGCTGGCCGCCGGCGAAGACCGGCTGGCCATGCTGCTGCTCGGGCGCCGCCAGCCTGCGCCCGACCTGGCCGTGGCCATGCTGGCGCGCCAGGCCTCGCTGACCGAAGCCGAGGCCGGGGTGCTGCACGCCTTGTTGTCCGGCGCCCGGCTGGAGGAAGTGGCGGCGCAGCGCGGCACCAAGATCTCCACGCTGCGCACGCAGGCGGCGTCACTGCGGGCCAAGCTGGGCGTCAAGCGCCTGGAGGACCTGGTGCGCGTGGCCGGTGAACTGCCGCCCATGGGGCAGGCCCTGCGCAGCCCGCCGCTGAGTTTTGCGGTGACACCCTATATGTGAGCCACGCGCTGGCGCGGTGCAGGTGCGTGGGAGGCGTCCACCTGCAGGCGTCGGCGCGTGGCGAACTCAGAAGCTGTGAATGAACGCAGCGCAGCCGAGCAGCGCCCGCAAGAAGGTCCAATCAAGGCGCAAAGCACAGCCATAGCTCGGGCTATGGCGAGCATTTGCAACGCCGAGTGGGCCCTTTTGCGGGGGATGAGCGGGTGTGCGGGGGTCGATCACCGCTTCGCTCGCCAGGCATCTGAAGGCGCCACACCGGCGCCGGTTTCAGGTGCCGCAGAACGTCTGGTATCGCTCGGCCAGTTCGGCGGGCGCGGGCTGGGCGTAGGCAGCCTGTGCGCCGTCGTCGTCGAAGGGCCGCTGCAGGGCGGCGAGCAGGCGCTCGAAGGGCTGCATGTCGTGCCGTGCCGAGGCGGCATCCAGCGCCTCTTCCACGCGGTGGTTGCGCGCGATGACCAGCGGATTGATGGCGCGCATGCGCGGCGCCCGGTCCGCGGCTTCGCTGCGGGCCGCGGCGTCGTCACGCGCGGTGCGCTCGCGCCAGGCTGACAGCCAGGCGGCCAGCGGCGCCGGGTCGGCGAACAGCGGCTGCAGCGCGGCGTCGTTGCCCTGCGCGGCATCGGCCAGCCGGCGCCAGCCCAGCGTGAAGTCCACCGTCTGGGTGTGCAGCAAGTCCAGCCAGGCCTGCAGCAGGGCTGTGTCGGCCTCGTCGTCTTCGGGCGTGGCGGCCTGCAGGCCCAGCTTGGCGCGGTGCACCGCCAGCCAGCGCGTCTGGAACCAGCCGGGGAAGGCGTCGATGACGGCGGTGGCCAAGGCCACTGCACGCTCGGGTTCGGGGTCGATCAGCGGCACCAGGGTCTCGGCCAGCCGGGCGAGGTTCCAGCGCGCGATGTGCGGCTGGTTGCCGAAGGCGTAGCGGCCGCCATGGTCGATCGAGCTGAACACGGCCTGCGGGTCGTAGGCCTCCATGAAGGCGCAGGGACCGTAGTCGATGGTCTCGCCGGAGAGTGTCATGTTGTCGGTATTCATGACACCGTGGATGAAGCCCACGCCCATCCACTGCGCGATCAGCGCGGCCTGGCGCTCGCCCACGCGCTGCAGCAGACGCAGCGCGCGGTCGGGCGCGCCGATGAGGTCGGGGTCGTGCCGCGCCACGGTGTAGTCCAGCAACTGCCGCAGCCGGACCTCGTCACCCCGCGCGGCATAGAACTGGAACGTGCCCACGCGCAGGTGGCTGGCGGCCACGCGCGTCAGCACCGCGCCGGGCAGGGGGGTTTCGCGGTGGACGGGCTCGCCGGTGCCGGCCACGGCCAGGGCGCGGGTCGTGGGGATGCCCAGCGCATGCATGCTTTCGCCGATCAGCACCTCGCGCAGCATCGGGCCGATGGCCGCCTTGCCGTCGCCGCCGCGCGAGAAGGGCGTGCGGCCCGAGCCCTTGAAGGCGATGTCGCGGCGCTGGCCGTGGCGGTCGATCACCTCGCCCAGCAGCAGCGCGCGGCCGTCGCCCAGTTGTGGCGAGAAGCCGCCGAACTGGTGCCCGGCGTAGGCCTGCGCCAGCGGCTGCGCGCCGTCAGGCACCTGGTTGCCGGAGAACACCGCCGCGCCTGCCGCGCCGGACAGCGCTTGGGCGTTCAGCCCGAGCTCCTGCGCCAGCGGGCGGTTCAGGTAGAGCAACTCGGGCTGCGGCGCGGCTGCAGGCTTCCACGGCACGTAGAAGCCGTCCAGGTCGCGGGCGTAGCTGTTGTCGAAGCGGAAGGGTGCGGCGGTATCGGTGCGGGTATCGGTCATGGGGCAGATCGGATCCGGGCGGTGCGGCGACCGTCGGAAAGGGCGTTCCGGAACCTGCAGTGTGCGTGTTCGGCCAGCGTCTGGCGCGCGTAGGGACACCGCAGGGCTGAGGCATGGCCAGGCGACCGGCACCGATGGCGAAGGGCAGGGCGCTTGCAGCGGCCTCGACGTCGCCCGTGTCCGTGTCCGGGCGCTTGACACGATTCGATCATTCGATAAACTTCGAATCATGGAAGAAAAAGATGCCGTCTCGTCACTGGCCGCGCTGGCCCAGGAAGCCCGGCTGCGGGTCTTCCGCGCGCTGGTCGGCGCCGCGCCGCAGGGGCTCACCCCCGGGGCCTTGGCCGCCATCCTCGGCATTCCCGCGTCGACCCTGTCCTTCCACCTGAAGGAACTGGTACACGCCGCGCTGGTGAGCGTCGAGCGCGACGGTCGCAACCTGCACTACCGCGCCGATCTGGCGCGCATGGATGCGCTGCTGGGCTACCTCACCGACCACTGCTGCCAGGGGCAGGCCTGCGCGCCGGCCCGCGGCCACCGGCGTTCGGCTTGCTGAGCGGCTGGCGCAGCGCACGCATCCCGCACCACTTTCATCCCACACCCACGACACCACCCACGGAGCACACCATGAAGCGCTTCCACGTCCACCTGCACGTCAAGGATCTCGATCAAAGCATCGCCTTCTACTCGAAGCTGTTTGCGGCCGAGCCGGCACGCCACGAAAGCGATTACGCCAAGTGGATGCTCGAAGACCCGGCCGTCAATTTCGCCATCTCCACTCGCGGCGCGCAGCCCGGCATCGACCACCTGGGCATCCAGACCGATGACCCGGCCGACCTGGCGGCGATGAAGGCCCGTGCCGAGGCCGCCGACATGGCGCTGCTGGACGAGGGCGAAACCACCTGCTGCTACGCGCGCAGCGAAAAGCACTGGGTGACCGATCCGCAAGGCGTCGCCTGGGAGCACTTCCACACGCTGGCGCAGATTCCGGTCTTCCGCGAAGCGGCGACGGCCGGCACATCGGCCTGCTGCACGCCGGCGGCCAGCACCGTGGCGGGCAGCGCATCTGCCGCCAGCGCCGCGTCTTGCTGCACCCCGGCGGCCAGCACCGCGTCTGCCAGCGACCCGGCCGCCACTGCAGCGTCTTGCTGCACCCCGGCCTCAGGCGCGACCAGCGCCGCTGGCGCCACCATGGCCGCCGCGCCGGCGGCGACGGAAGGTGCCTGCTGCACGCCCAAGTCGCGCGGCAAGCCCATCGGCATCCCCGTGAAGGGCGCGCCCTCGTCCTGCTGCTGAACGGGGTGCTGCGGCCATGACGCACCACGTCCTGATCCTGTGCACGCACAACTCGGCGCGCAGCGTGCTGGCGGAGGGCATGCTCAACCACTGGGCCACACGCCTGGGGCGAGACGTGCGCGCGCACAGCGCGGGCAGTGCGCCCAGCGGCCGCGTCAACCCGCTGGCGCTGCAGGCGCTGCAGGCCGCCGGCGTCGATACGGCCGGTGTGCACAGCAAGAGCTGGGACGCGTTCACCGCGGCTGACGCGCCGCCGCTGTCCATCGTCATCACCGTGTGCGACCGGGCCGCGGCCGAGACCTGCCCGGTGTTCATCGGACGGGCGGGCGAGGCGCCGCTGCGCGTGCATTGGGGCTACCCGGACCCGTCGACGGCCGAGGGCGGCGAGGCCGGCCGGCGCCAGGCCTTCGAACTGACCCGCCAGGCCATCGGCTACCGCATGCTGCAACTGCTGGCGCTGCCGCTGGATGGGATGGACCGGACGGCGCTGCAAGCTGCGCTCGATGCGATCGGCGCCGACTGATCCTGCGGCGGGCTGACCATTCGCGCCTGTTGACCGTTTCACCTCATCCACGACATGACCGCCGCCACCGCCGTTCCGTCCACCGCACCCGCGCCGATGAGCGTGTTCGAGCGCGGCCTCACGCTCTGGGTCTTCCTGTGCATCGTCGCGGGCATCGCGCTGGGGCAGTGGCTGCCCGGCCCCGTGCAGGCCATCGGCCGGCTGGAAGTGGCGCGGGTCAACCTGCCCGTGGGCCTGCTGATCTGGGTGATGATCGTGCCGATGCTCCTGAAGATCGACTTCGGCGCATTGCACCAGGTGAGCCGCCACTGGCGCGGCATCGGTGTCACGCTGTTCGTCAACTGGGCCGTCAAGCCTTTCTCGATGGCGCTGCTGGGCTGGATCTTCGTGCGCCACGTCTTTGCGGCGCATCTGCCAGCCGATCAACTGGACAGTTATGTCGCGGGCCTGATCCTGCTGGCGGCCGCGCCGTGCACGGCGATGGTCTTCGTCTGGAGCCGGCTGACCAACGGCCACCCGCTGTTCACGCTGAGCCAGGTGGCGCTGAACGACACGATCATGGTGTTTGCCTTCGCGCCCATCGTCGCGCTGTTGCTGGGCCTGTCGTCCATCACCGTGCCTTGGGCCACGCTGCTGACCTCGGTGGTGCTCTACATCGTCATCCCCGTGGCGCTGGCGCAGGCCTGGCGCCGCGTGCTGCTGCGCCGCGGCGGCCAGGCGGCGCTGGACGCCACGCTGGCGCGCATCGGCCCGTGGTCCATCGCCGCGCTGCTGGCCACGCTGGTGCTGCTGTTTGCCTTCCAGGGCGAGGCCATCCTGAAGCAGCCGCTGGTCATCGCGATGCTGGCGGTGCCCATCCTCATCCAGGTGCTGTTCAACGCCGCGCTGGCCTATGGGCTGAACCGCCGGCTGGGTGAATCCCACGCGGTGGCCTGCCCGTCGGCGCTGATCGGCGCGAGCAACTTCTTCGAGCTGGCCGTCGCCGCCGCCATCAGCCTGTTCGGCTTCGAGTCCGGCGCGGCGCTGGCCACCGTGGTGGGCGTGCTGATCGAGGTGCCCGTGATGCTGCTGGTGGTGCGTGTGGTGAACGCGAGCAAGGGCTGGTACGAGGCCGGGCAGCACGCCGCCCGGCCCTGAGATCTTCTCGCTTCAGCCGCTGGTCATGTCCTGCACGGCCAGGCCGTACCAGCGCAGGTCTTCCTCCCACAGCTTGCGGCTGCGGTCGTTGTCGTCGATCTGCGTCTGCAGCAGGTGGCCTTCGGGGCCCATCTTGTAGTCGAACTGCACCGAGATGGCTTCCAGCGGATCGAGGTTGACCAGCATGTAGCACAGGTTGTCGATGAGCACGGGCGTCGGCGCCTGGCCCTTGGACTGCTGCGCGATGTACTGCGCCACGCTGCGGCCCATGCGGTTGGCCACGTGCCCGCTCTTGGGGTAGTGGCCGAACTGCGGCGAGACGGCGCCCACGCTGTCGCCGATGACAAAGACCTGCGGGTCGTCCTTGAGGTTGTAGAACTGCGGATGCACGGCCGCCCAGTTGGTGGGCTTGCCCTCGGCCGTTCGGCCGATGGCGCCGAGCTTCCACACCAGGTCCGCCGCCTGGTGGTGGCCCATGAAGATGGCATCGTCGAAGCGGAATTCGCCGGCCGCCGTCTTGACCACGCGCGCGAACGGGTCGAGCGACTGCACACCGGCGTTAGGCACGTGCGTGATGATGTCCGGGTACAGGTCCTCGAAGACCTGCTTGTAGCCCGGGCCGATGGGCGCGATGCGCGGCTTGGGGTCCAGGATGATGATCTTGGCCGGTACCTTGTTGCGCTGGAAGTGCGCGGCCATCAGGCAGGCGCGCTCGTAGGGCGAAGGCGGGCAGCGGTGCGGCGGCGGGGGCAGGGTCATGACGATCGTGCCGCCCTTGAAGGACTTGATCTTCTGCTTCAGCGCCAGGTGCTCGGCGCTGGGCACATAGGCGCTGGAATACTGGCGCACGGTATGCGAGATGGCGGCACGGTCGTTGCCGAACCAGGGTTCGTAGCTCACGCGGATGCCGGCCGAGACCACGAGCCAGTCATAGTCGATCGTGCCTTGCGCCGTGTGCACGCGTCGCTTGTCGCGGTCGACCTCGGTGACTTCGGTCTGCACGTAGGTGTAGCCGGCGCGCCGTGCGGCATCGGTATACGAATGGACCAGGAACTGCGTGTCCACCACATCGACCAGCCACTTGTTGCTCAGCGGGCAGGACCAGAAGATGGGATTGCGCTCCAGCATCACGACCTCGAGGTCGGGCGCGGTCTGGCGCAGGTAGCGTGACACCGTGAGCCCGCCCCAGCCGCCACCCAGGACGACGACGCGGCGCTTGCTGCCCTTGGGCATCAGCTCGGGTGCGGCCTTGGCCACCATCGGCGCCTGTGGTGCGGCGCAGCCGGCCACCAGGGCCACGCCGCCCGCGGCGGCTGCCTGCAGGATGCGGCGGCGGTTCGACGACGACTCGTGCATATCGTGCGGAACGTTCATGGGGCCTCCGTTCAGTGCAGGTCCAGGTCACCGCGGCGGTGACACGATCGGGACGGGTCGGCGCACGCGGCGCAGGTCATCAGCGCACGGCGCGTGCGCGAGGGGGACAGGCTGATCATGGTGAGAAGCTCCTCTTGGATGTTTGTCGCGACTCGCGGGTCGCCAGACGATTGGAGCCCAGGCGGCGGCTCTTGCGCCAGGGTGGCAAGCCCGGAGGTGGTGCCCGCGACGCATGTGCGCCCGTTGCCGCGTGGGGGGTTCGCGCCGCCCGCGCGCCGCCGGGGCCGGCGTGGCGTAACCTTCCGCCCCGTGGCGACGAATGAGGCGAGGTCGCTTCGTCACATCAAAACCAGGTCTCGCGGCACTGCGGCGAGATCGCCTGCGCCCCCGTCGGGTGCGCGGACCCCGAGGAGAACCCCACATGCCCGACGCCGGACCCCGCAAGAGCCCGTGGCTGCGATGGCTCGCCGTGGCGATCGTCGCGCTGCTGGCCGTCTGGGCCTACCGCCACTACCAGCTGGGCACGCTGCTGACGCTGGACACGCTGAAGTCCAGCCGTGAATCGCTGCGGGCCTTGGTCGAGCAGCGCCCGTGGCAGACGGGCGGCTTGTTCTTCCTGATCTATGTCGTGGCCACCGCGCTGTCGTTTCCGGGTGCGCTGGTGCTCACGCTGGCGGCCGGGGCGATGTTCGGCTTCGGCTGGGGGCTGGTGCTGGTGTCGTTTGCGTCCAGCCTGGGCGCGCTGCTGGCCTTCCTGGCCAGCCGCTACCTGCTGCGCGATGCCGTGCAGACGCGCTTTGGCAAGACGCTGGCGCCGGTGAATGAAGGCATCGCGCGCGACGGCTGGCTCTACCTGCTGACCCTGCGCCTGGTGCCGCTGTTCCCGTTCTGGCTGGTGAACCTGCTGATGGGCCTGACGACGATCGGCGCGGCGCGCTACTACGCCGTCAGCCAGGTTGGCATGCTGCCCGGCACGGCGGTCTTCGTGAATGCGGGCACGCAGCTGGCGGGCATCCAGAAGTCGTCCGACATCCTCTCGCCGGCCTTGCTGCTGAGCTTCGTGCTGCTGGGCATCTTCCCGTTGATCGCCAAGGCCATCGTGTCTGCGCTGCAGCGGCGCAAGGTCTATGCGCGCTGGCAGAAGCCGGCCTCGTTCGAGCGCAATCTCGTCGTGATCGGCGCGGGTGCGGGCGGGCTGGTTTCGGCTTATATCGCCGCGGCGGTGAAGGCCAAGGTCACGCTCATCGAAAGCCAGCGCATGGGCGGCGATTGCCTGAACTACGGCTGCGTGCCCAGCAAGGCGCTGATCAAGTCCGCGCGCCTGGCGCACCAGATCGGCCAGGCGGAAAAGCTGGGCCTGCGCGACGCACAAGGCCGTGTGGACTTCGCCGCCGTGATGGCGCGCGTGCAGCGTGTCATCGCCGACATCGCGCCGCACGACTCGGTCGAACGCTACACCGGCCTGGGCGTCGAGGTGTTGCAGGGGCATGCCACGATGACCAGCCCTTGGACCGTGAGCGTGCGCCTGGCGGACGGCAGCCTGCGCACCTTGACCACGAAGAACATCGTCATCGCGGCAGGCGCGCGGCCTTTTGTGCCGCCGATTCCGGGCCTGGCTGACGTGGGCTTCATGACCTCCGACACGCTGTGGGAATTGAAGGAACTGCCGCGCCGGCTGGTGGTGCTGGGCGGCGGGCCCATTGGCTGCGAGCTGGCGCAGGCCTTTGCGCGCCTGGGCTCGCAGGTCACGCAGGTGGAGATGCTGCCGCGTGTGATGTCGCGCGAGGACCCGGAGGTCAGCGAGCTCGTCGCGCAGGCGCTGCGCGCCGACGGCGTGGACCTGCTGACCGGCCACGCAGCCGTGCGCGCCGAACGGGAAGGCGAGGGCGCTGGCGCGCGCCGGCGGCTCATCGTCAAGCAGGGCGAGACCGAGCGTGCCGTCGAGTTCGACGTGCTGCTGTGCGCCGTGGGCCGCACGCCGCGTGTCGAAGGCTACGGGCTGGAGACCCTGGGCATTCCGCTGAGCCCGCGCAAGACAGTGCAGACGGACGACTACCTGCAGACGATCTATCCCAACATCTTTGCCGTGGGCGACGTGGCCGGGCCCTTCCAGTTCACGCACACGGCCGCGCACCAGGCCTGGTATGCGGCGGTGAATGCGCTGTTCGGCCGCTTCAAGCGCTTCAAGGCCGATTACTCGGTGATCCCCTGGGCGACCTTCACCGATCCTGAAGTGGCGCGTGTGGGCCTGTCCGAAACCGAGGCCAAAGAGAAGGGCATCGCCGTGGAGGTGACCCGTTATGGCATCGACGACCTGGACCGCGCCATCGCCGACGGCGTGGCCCGCGGCTTCGTCAAGGTGCTCACCGTGCCCGGCAAGGACCGCATCCTGGGCGTCACCATCGTCGGCGAACATGCAGGCGACCTGCTGGCCGAATACGTGCTGGCGATGAAACACGGCCTGGGCCTGAACAAGATCCTGGGCACCATCCACACCTACCCGACGCTGTCCGAGGCCAACAAGTACGCGGCCGGCGAATGGAAGCGCGCGCATGCGCCGCAACGCCTGCTGGCCTGGGTGCAGCGTTATCACGACTGGGAGCGTTCATGAGTCTCGTCCACCGACCCTTCGTGCCGGCGCGCCGGCGGCTGCTGGCTGCTGCTGCCGCGTCCGCGGCGGGCAGCCTGGCTTGGCCAGTTCTGGCCCAGGCGCAGAGCGGCTTCGACCATAGCCATGCGGCGCTGACCGAACTGCTCAAGAAGCACGTCGTGGTCTTGCGCGGCGGCCAGGAATCGCAGGTGCGCTACTCGGCGCTGAAGGCCGATCGCCCCGCGCTGAAGGCCTATCTGGACAGCCTCTCGGCCGTGAGCGAGCCGGCATTCGCCAGCTTCACCAAGCCGCAGCGCCAGGCCTTCCTTATCAACGCCTACAACGCCTTCACGCTGGAGCTGATCCTCACCAAGTACCCGGATCTCGAGAGCATCAAGGACCTGGGCTCGCTGCTGCAATCGCCCTGGAAACCCAAGTGGGTGCCGCTGCTGGGCGGCAAGGTCTCGCTGGACGACATCGAACACGCCATGCTGCGCAAGCGCGGCAGCTACGACGATCCGCGCATCCATGCCGCGGTGAACTGCGCCAGCATCGGCTGCCCGGCGCTGCGCGAGGAAGCCTTCGTGGCCGATCGCCTGAACGCCCAGCTGGACCAGCAAATGTTGCGCTTCATGAGCGACCGCACGCGCAACCGCTGGAACGCGCAGCGTGGGCGGTTGGAGGTTTCCAAGATCTTCGACTGGTTCGGCGAGGACTTCCGCCTGGGCCACCAGGGCGTGGCGTCGTTGCCGGCCTTCCTGGCGCGTTATGCCGAGCAACTGGCCGATGCACCGGCCGACCGCGAACGCATCCGCGGCCAGCAGGCGGATATCGCCTACCTGGACTACGACTGGAAGCTGAACGCCGCACGATGATCCGCCGCCGCTTGCTGCTGATCGGCGCGGGCCATGCGCATGCGCAGGTGGTGCTGGCCTGGGCGTCTTCGCCGCTGCCGGGTGTGGAGCTGTGCGTGGTCTCGCCGGTGGCGCGCGCGCCGTATTCCGGCATGGTGCCGGGCTGGCTGGCGGGTCTGTACCGGACAGACGATGTGGTGGTGGATTTCGAGCGGCTGTGCGCACGCGCCGGTGCCCGCTGGGTGCCGGCCGAACTGCAGCGGCTGGATGCGGCACGGCGCGTGGCCCACCTGGCCAGTGGCGAGGCGCTGCCCTACGACGTGCTGTCCTTCAACATCGGCTCGACGCTGCGTCCGCCGGTCATCGAGAGCGCGGCCGTGCTGGCGCTGCGGCCGCTGTCACGCCTGTTCCCGGCGTGGGAGGCGCTGCAGCAGCGCTGGCACGACGACCCCGCGCGCACGCCCTTGCGGCTGATGGCCGTGGGCGGCGGTGCGGCGAGTTTCGAATCGCTGCTGGCGGCCGTGGCGCGGCTGCGCAGCCTGCGGCCCGATCGCGAGGTCAGCGGCACGCTGGTCACGCGTGCCGACCGCCTGCTGCCGGGCTTTGCGCCAGGCGCCGTGCGCGCGGCCGAACGCGCGCTGAAGGTCGCCGGACTGCAGCTGCGGCTGCGCACCGACTGGCAGCCAGACATGGGCCACGAGTGCGATCTCGTGCTGTGGGCCACGGGTGCCCAGCCTCACGAGTGGCAGACCGACCCCGCGCGCCGCGGCGGTCTGGCCGTCACCGACGACGGCTTCATCCGCGTCGACAAGCACCTGCGCAGCGTGTCGCACCCGCAGGTGCTGGCCACGGGCGATTGCGCCGGCTGGACGCCGCCCTTGCCCAAGGCCGGCGTCTACGCCGTGCGCCAGGGGCCGGTGTTGGTGCACAACCTGCGTGCCGCACTGGGCGAGGGCGATGCCTTGACCTACGAACCGCAGCAGCGCTTCCTGGCGCTGCTGGCCACCGGTGACGGCCGGGCCATCGCCTCGCGCGGCATCTTCAGCGCCGAGGGCCGCTGGGTGTGGCGCTGGAAGGACCGCATCGACCGGCGGTTCATCGCGCGTTTCAGCTGAGCGGCCAGCGCCCGCGCGGGCCGGCAGGGCCTGCGGACCGCCGGCGGTGAGGCGCTGCGCGCACCGCTGGCGCCGATCGGGGAACCCACGCTTGCGAACCGCCGGGCTTCGCGATCTGATGCCAGGACTTGGACACGCCTGGAGCGCAGACGCCATGAATGCAAGCCTCACGGCCCTGGCCGGTTTTATCGCCTGGTCCCTGTTCCTGCTGGTGCTGATGGAGAGCATCCGGGCGGGACTCGTGATGCGCGGCCGAGTGCCTTCCAACGGCTTCCAGCCGGACAACGGCAATCTCTCGCCCTTCATGCAGCGGCTGGCCCGCGCGCACGCCAATTGCCTGGAAGGCCTGCCGATCTTCGGCGGCCTGCTGGTGCTGGCGGCTCTGGCCGGCAAGACGGCGGTGACCGATCCGCTGGCCCTGTGGCTGCTGGGGGCGCGCATCGTGCAATCGGTGATCCATATCGCCTCCACCAGCGTGATGGCGGTGAACCTGCGCTTCACGGCCTTCCTGGTGCAGATGGTGATCGCCGTGATCTGGTGCTGGAAGCTGCTGGTGGCGTGATAGCGTTTGTACAACCCCCGCCGGAGCGCACGACATGGCCACACATCCCCTCGAGACCTGGCACCACCTGCTGCGTGAACGCGATGCGTCCGGCCTGCCGGCGCTGCTGGCCGAGGACGTGGTCTTCCACTCGCCGGTGGTCCACACGCCGCAGCGCGGCCGCGCGATCACCGCGGCCTACCTGTCCGCTGCGATGAAGGTCTTCGGCAACCCCAGCTTCCATTACGTGCGCGAGGTCGTCGGGCCGAGTGACGCGGTGCTCGAGTTCGAGACCGAGATCGACGGCATCCTCGTCAACGGCGTCGACATGATCAGCTGGAACGACGCCGGCCAGATCGTGTCCTTCAAGGTCATGGTTCGGCCGCTGAAGGCCATCAACCTGATCCACCAGCACATGGCCGCGATGCTGCAGGCCCGGGGCGGCTGAGCGGCGCTGTCGCGCTGCCGCCGGCGGTGCGGCACAACGCCCGTCGAGCGTTGGCCTGGCGCTGCACCTGTCGCTGGTCCCCCGTGTGCCATTCGAGGCAGGCGCCCTTCGTACCACCGGCGCCCGCCCGGCGGGCCTGGCACATGCCGGCCGTGGCAGTGAGCCGGCCCGAAGATCGCTTCGAGGTTCAAGACGGCGATTCACGGGGCCGATAGATCGTTCGAGCCGCCCATACGGGGCCAGGCACATGCGGAGGCGCGATGGCGTCGCAACAACTGCAGTGGAGCTACGAACGCGACGAGTGCTGGGGCCCGTCGGGCGAGCCGCTGCTCAGCGCCAGGCTGTCGGGCGAGCAGTTGATGCTGCGCGTGCGCAACTCGCGCCACTACGGCATGGAAGTGGTGATCGGCGTCGCGGGCAGCGCGGAGCTGGACGGCGATGCCGACGGGCCGACGTTCAAGATCGGCTTCGACGACCAGGCGCTGCAGCCCTTGCAGGCCCGGGTGCAGGAAAGCGGCCAGCTGGCCTTCGTGTCCGACGTGCAGCGGCTGGTGGCCGAACTCAACTGCACGAATCGGCTGCGCCTGCACGCCCGGCCGGAAGGCGGCGGCGTGTGGTTGCAGCTCGATGCCGAGATCGACGACCTGCAGCTGGAGCGGCTCGTGGAGCCGGACAGCGGCATCCTGCTGGTCTACCCTGGGCCCGAACGGTCCGCCGCGACGAGCAGCGGGTCGAGTGCACGCCCGGCCGGGCGCGCGCAGCGGCCGCAATCCGCTCCCGCCGCGCGCGCCCCATCGGGCGCGGCCGATCTGATCGGCGCGGTGGCGCCGCTGGCCGGTTTCGCCCTGGGCTACAAGCTCGGTCACAAGACGTTCGGTCCGAGCAAGAAGGGCGATTGAGGCCATCCGCATGTCGGCAACGCTGGAACTGTTCGTGGCCGAAGCGGCCAGCGGCCTGACGATGGCGCAGTGGCGGCAGTTGGGCCGGCTGCGCCGCTGGATCGAACGCAACGATCCGGACGCGCGCGCCTTGTTGGGGCCCCGCGCGCAGCCATGTGTCCAGGCGATGCGCCAGGCGAGGGACGCCTGGCGGCAGCGGCGTCGCGACCCGGCCGCGCCGCCGCGCACGCCGCCGGTAGCGGCGTTGAGGACGCTGGCTCTCGCCTCGCAGCAGATGTCGCAGCGCCTGCGCGAGCGGCCGAACGGCTTCTTCGCGCCCGCCACCAGCGCCATCGGCCAGGGCCTGCTGCTGCGATTGCCGGCGCTGAAATCGTGGCTTCGAGGCGCCTTCGCGCAAGAGGCGGCCGTGCCGCCCGGATCGTCACCCGAGCAGGCGCGCGCGCGAGCAAGCGGGGCGCTGATCGCGCAGTGCCTGGCCCTGTGCGGGGCCGAAGACACGTACCAGCGCCGAGGCCACCTGCTGCAACTGCTGCACGACCACGGCTATCGCGAGCCCCTGCTGCGGCTGGTGCGGCGGGCCGGCCGGGGCTCGGTGCCCGCGGGCTGGGCCGAGATCTGGGAACAGATCGCCGGCATGGGCGACGACAAGCGGGCGATCGACGCCTTGCAGGACGCGATGGCGGCACTGACGCCTGCGCTCGAGACCTGGGCCGCGCCCGCGAAGCCCGCGCTGCCGGCACCGCCGCCGCAGATGGCGACCGCTTCGGCCGCGGCAGCAACGCCGAAGCGCCATGCAGCGCCCGCGGTGGCGGCAAATCCCGTGATCATGCGCGCGGCGAAGTTGCCGCGTCGCGTGCTGTGGATGGTGGGCGCTGCGGCGGCGCTGGCGGTCGGCGGAGGTCTCGCCTTGCACCTCACGCGGGGCAACGGTGCAGCCGCCGTGCTGTGGGTGCCGTACCACGAGGCCGATGGCGCGACGATGTCGATCGACCCCGAAAGCATCCGCAAGGACGGCAGCCAACTCACCTATCGCGTCAGCGTGGTGCGGCGCCGCGAGGGCCGTTCCGCCGTGGCGACCTTCACCACCGACTGCGCCACGCGCCAGCGCCGTCTGGAGACCGTGCAGCATTACAGCGGCACGCGCTACGAGACGGCCACCCGCTACGAGGTGCGGGGATCGTCGGCCGGTGAATGGCCGGCCACCGGAATCGACGTGGCCCTGCTGCGAGCCGCTTGCGAGCGGCGCTGATACCCGCTGGCGGCGTCTGCGGGGACGCGACGCGCAGCCGCGGCTTCGTGGCCATGCCGTTCAAGCACCTTTTCCGACGACGCAGGCGGACCCATGCCCGCCTGCGCGCCGCGTGAACGGTCAGTCGTCCGAGAGACCGAAGCCGAACAGGCTGAGCAGGCTCGTGAACAGATTGAAGACCGACACGTACAGGCCGACGGTGGCCAGTACGTAGTTGGATTCACCGCCGTTGACAATGCGGCTGGTCTCGAACAGGATCAGCCCGGCCGACAGCAGCGCCACCATCGCGGACACGGCCAGGCCCAGCGCCGGCATCTGCAGGAAGATGGCGCCCAGTCCGGCGAGCAGCGCGATGACCATGCCGGCAAACAGGAAGCCGCCCATGAAGCTGAAATCGCGCCGGGTCGTCAGCACCCAGGCCGACAAGGCCATGAAGGTGGCACCCGTGGCCGCCAGGGCCATCGTCACCACCTGCGCGCCGCCCGGCAGGGCCAGCGACTTGGCCAGGACCGGCCCCAGCGAGTAGCCCATGAAGCCGGTCAGCGCAAACACGGCGGGCAGCGCCCAGCCGCTGTTCTTGAACTTGTGGACGGCAAAGAGCAGGCCGAAGTAGCCGCCCAGCGTCAGCAGCAGGCCGGGTGCCGGCAGCTTGAAGGCGACGCTGGCCGCCGCAATGGCCGCGCTGAACAGCAGCGTCATCGACAGCAGGGCGTAGGTGTTGCGCAGCACGCGGTTCGTCGCGATGGCCTCCGCGGGCGAGGCGCGGTCTGCGGTGAACGCGGCCGGATGCCCGGCTTGCGGCTGCGGGGTCGAGGGGACGGGCGTCAGGGTGTTGTTCATGGTGTGGGTACCTTTCGAGTGGTCAGGGGTTCAGCGTTCCATGGCGATGAGACGTTGGCGCAGGCGGCGGGAATCCGTTCCGCGCCGCCACAGCCGCGTGAGAAACCGTGCGGCGCGCTCCAGCGCCCGGTCCAGCGCGGTGCGCCAGTCGCCGGCCACCGAGGTGACGACCACCGCGCCGGCGCCGTCGGTGCGCAATTCGACCTGGCAGCGCTTGTCGATGCCGCCGCGCGGCCCGTTCACGTCGGACATGCGCACCTCGGCGCGCGGCACGAGCCAGCCCAGGCGGCGCAGAACGAAGCGAACGCGGCGCTCGGTGAGATCACGCATGTCAGCGGCATGGGGATGACGGGACTTGAACAGCACTTGCATCACGGTTCTCCATCGGTGGGTGGACAGACGAACTGTGCGTCCTGTGAAGGTTCTGAAAAAGCACCGTGGATCTGAGAGACATATCGGAAAAACCTGAACGATCAGCCTCGCCGCGACGTGGAACCACCAGCGCCGCAGACGAACATCGACTGGTCCGATCCGCATGAGACCGCGCTGTGCTCATGGTTCGGAAATTTCTGTTGATTTCGATCGAAAAGGCCGCTTGGTTCGAAGTCACTGAGAGGGCACATTGAGGTCGTGTCCTCACCTATCGATGCCCACACCATGCAGCCTGCGCCCAACTCCCTGTCTCTCGCACGCGTCCGTCTGATCCGCACCCTGCGGTCGCTTCGACAGTCACTGCTGTCGTGGCTGCCACAGCCGGCGCCCGCGCTGGTGCCCATCCCGATCCGGGCGGAACGCGGGCGCCTCGACGACCTGCGCCGTGCCCGCCACCGCGTTGACTGAGAACCCCGCTGGCCAGCGCGAGCACACCCGGGCCGACCCCCCGTGGCCTCGCGCGTCCGCGAATCTGTCCGCCCGAGCCCACACACCGTGAAGAGGAAACCCCCTATGCGAAGCTATCCCCGCAACAGCCCCGAAGCCGCTGCGCGCATCGTGGCACTCGTGCTGATCGCCGACGGCCACGTCTGCCCATCGGAGGTCGACGCCTTGCGGCGCCTGGAGATCGAACAGGCGCTCGGATTGGCGCCAGGCGCATTCGCGCAGGTTGTGCACACCTTGTGCGAGGACCTGCTGATGGGCGCCTACGGCAGCGGCTCGATGATGTGCAGCGTGGACGAGGCCTTCCTGGCATCGCTGCTGGCGGAGGTGGACGAACCCGGCCTGCAGACCCGGGTGCTGCGCCTGGCCCTTGCTGCTGCCGTGGCCGACCGGCACCTGGCCGATGCCGAAATCCTGGTGGTGGACGCTGCGCGCCGACACTGGAACCGCAGCGATGCCTGGCAGGTCACCGCCGCAGCCACGCAGCCGCTCCAGCCGGCCTGAGGCGCGCGGGCGCCGCGCGGCTTGTCAGGCCGCGGTGCGTGCCGCTGCGGCCATCACTTGCAGCACCAGCGGGTGGTGCTGGCCGCGGCGCGACCGTATGGCGTGGATCTCTTCCTTGACGCCGTCGCTGCAGCCCAGCGCGCGCACCCCGCGCATCAGGTCGACGTCGTCCGCGCCGAGCCGGCTGACCGGAAATACGCCCAGGCCACGGGCGGCAAAGACCGCCAGCAGCGCGCTGTCCTCGAACTCGCCGACGATGTGCGGGCGCAGGCCCTGTGTATCGAACCAGTGGTCCAGCCTCTGGCGCAAGGCCGAGTGTCCCGTGGGCAGCAGCACCGGCAGGTCGTTCAGGCACTGCGGGAAGCGGTCCCGTTCGGACTTGCCGACCAGGCGGGCCGGCCCGTACCAATCGACGGGCGATTCGACGATCCGTTCGCTGGCCAGGCGCAGATTCGGGTTGCGCGGCGCGGCCTGGCCGGCCAGCACCAGGTCCAGGTGATGCAGCGCCAGTTCGCCCAGCAGCTGCTCGAACTCGCCTTCGTGGCAGACCAGCCGCAGGTTGGGCGTGCCCAGCACAGGCTCCAGCAGCGCATGCGCCGCGAGCTTGGAGATGCCGTCGGAGAGCCCGACCGCCAGTCGCACGACCTGGCCGCTGGCGGCATGGCGCACCTCGTCGGGAAGGCCCTGGCCCAGCTGGAAGATTTCTTCGGCGCGCGCGAAGGCTGCCTGACCCGCTTCCGTGAGCGCCACGCCGCGGCCCGCGGGCTTGAGCAGCTGATGGCCGAGTGCCTTCTCCAGCTCGCGCACCTGCGCGCTGATGGTCTGCACCGCCATGTCCAGCCGCTCAGCGGCCCTCGCAAAGCCGCCTTCCTTGGTGACGACCCAGAAGTAGTGCAGATGGCGATAGTTCAGCATGCCAAGATGGGTTCGAAAAAAACGAACTATACGCGCGCATCGTGATGGTTTGTCCGAAGTCCACAAGCACGCGATCGCACCGGCAACCAGCAGCCTTCGAAGCGAGCGGCGCGGCGCACGCGCCCTGGAGCCGCGCGATTG
The DNA here is from genome assembly GCA_963205115.1 of Pseudomonadota bacterium. Lineage (GTDB taxonomy): Bacteria > Pseudomonadota > Gammaproteobacteria > Burkholderiales > Burkholderiaceae_C > Rubrivivax. The sequence goes on from CAUJHV010000006.1 coordinate 63,413, forward strand.
CCCGCCGGCTCACGGCATCGGCACCGCCCACAGCGGCTCGGTGGTCAGCGGCAGCGGCGGGCCGGTGCGGTCTGCCACCATCGTCGCCATCGCGTCGAAGCTGGCGATGGCCTGAACCAGGCCGGCGGCCTGCCTGGCGGTCAGCACCGTGCCGTCGCTGTAGGCAAACTGCTCGACGTGGTAGCGCGCGCCCAGGTACCAGTCCTCGATGGTCAGCACGTCGCTGCCGCCGGGCAGTCCGACCTGCAGCGCGTTGCCGTTGCGGGTGAAGCGCGTGTCGGCCGGCGTGATGCCGGCGTCGAAGGCGACGCGGTCGACCACACCCGAGGTCTTGTCGTTCTCCTGGATGCGATCCTTTCCGCCTCCTGAACCAAAGCGGTAGAGATCCGCGCCGGAGCCGCCGATCAGGGTGTCGTTTCCTGCGCCGCCATCCAGTGTGTCGGCGCCAGCGCCGGCATTGAGCGTGTCGTTGCCGTCGCCGCCGGCCAGCACATTGGCCGCGCTGTTGCCGGTGAGCGTGTTGTCCAGCCGGTTGCCGGTGGCGTTGATAGCCGCAGAGCCGGTCAGCGTCAGGTTGTCGACGTTGACCGGAAGCGTCAGGCTCACGCTGCTTTGCACGCTGTCGACGCCTTCGGCGGCTGCTTCGACGATGCCGTCGCCGACGTGGTCGACCACGTAGCTGTCGTTGCCCTTGCCGCCGATCATCAGGTCCATGCCTGCGTTGCCGTTGAGCGTGTCGTTGCCCGCCAAACCGACCAGGCGGTCTGGGTCCTTGCGGCCACTGAGCGAATCTTTGCCCGCCGTTCCGGTCTTCGTCACGAAAGCCAGCATCGGCACGATGGCGCTCGGTGCACTGGCCGCGCTTTCCCAGGTGCCGCCACCGTCCAGGTAGTCGGCCACGGCCCGCACGCGCAGGCCGGCCTGCGCGGCCGTGAGCGTGAAGCTGGCGCTGGTCAGGTTGTCGTGGATGTCACTCCAGCTGCCGGCCGATTCCACCTGCCAGTGCCAGCGCAGCGTGCCCAGTCCGTCGGCATCGGCAAGTGTCGATGTCGCGGTGAGCGTCTGGCCCGCGGCCAGTGTGCCGGCCAGGTTCAGCGAACCTGTCGGTGGCGCGTTCACCTGGATCACGGGTGCCGTGGGCACGGCTTGCAGAACTTCGGCGCTGCCGTGGCCGTCGACATAGCGCAGTTCCAGCCCGATCAGATGCCCCACGTCGTCGCGGCCCAGCTGCCAGCTCGTGCCGGTGGCACCCGCGATGGCGGCGCCGTCGCGTGTCCATTGCAGTTGCACGTCGCCCAGGCCGTCGGCGTCGGAGATGCCGCTGAGTTCGGCCGTCAGCTTCTCGCGCTCCGCGGCCACGCCGAGGATCAGCGGCTGCCCCATCGGCAGGTCGTTGACGTTGGCCACCGGCGCGGTGTCCGGCGCCACGAGGTTTTCGCGTGTGCCGCCGCCATCGGTCCACGCCACCTGCAGGCCGATGCGCCCGCCGACGTCGTCGTCGACCGGCACGAAGCTGCTGCCGGTGGCGCCGGCCACGGCCTGGCCATCGCGCAGCCATTGCCATTCGAAGCCACCCAGGCCATCGGCATCCGACACGCCGGACATGTCCGCCCACAGCGTGGCGTCCTCTGTGGCCGTGCCGGCGATCACCGGCAGGCCCACGGGCCGGTGGTTGCCCACCTCCACTGGCGCGGAAGACGGCGAGACGGCGAGCTGGTGTGTCGCCACCGGATCGCTGAACCAGACCTGCACCCGCAAGGCTTGGCCGATCTGGGCATCGCCCGGCGTGTAGTCGGACTGCGTGGCGCCGCTGATGTCGGTCCAGCCTGACGCCGTCAGCGCCTGCCACTGCACGCCGTCGATGCTGACGGGGTTGTTGGCCAGGCCGTCGATCCATTGCACGGGCCGACCGGTCTTGGGCACGCTGCCGTCCAGTTGCACGCCGCCGGTCGTCAGCGCCAGGCTTTGGTCGCTGAAGCCCAGGGTTTCAATGCCCAGCAGCTCGTCGACGTCGCTGCCGTTGGACAGGCGGTAGTGGTTGTCGGCCACGCGCGTGACGGTCCATGTGCTTCGCGGTGCGCCAAAGGACGCGCGGTCGTTGCCACTGCCGCCGTCCAGCGCGTCCGAGCCCGCGCCGCCGTCCAGGACATCGTTGCCCTCGTCGCCCCACAGGCGGTCGTCACCGGACAGGCCGAGCAGCGTGTCCGCACCCGCGTAGCCGTGCAGCGTGTCGTTGCCGGTGGTGCCGTTCAGGACGTCATCGCCGGGCGAGCCCTGCTGCGTGGCCGACAGCAGATCGGCCGGCGTCCACACCGTGCCGTCAGCAAACACCACCTGCTCGATGCGCGCGTAGCTCGCCGAGGGATTGAAGGCGTTCCACAGCGTCACGCGCTCGCCGCTGGCGTGCAGCGTGATCACGGCGTCGCGCTCGCTCTCACGTGAGACGGAGACGTCGTCGGGACGCAAGCCCACCAGCTCCAGTCGGTCGATCACATCGGGGCTGGTCTCACCTTCGTCTTCGAGCACGGTGTCCTGGCCGCCGCCCAGGCCGAAGCGGTAGCTGTCCGCGCCGGTGCCGCCTTGCAGAAGGTCGTCGCCGCTTCCGCCGTCCAGCGTGTCGTTGCCAGCTTCGCCGTAGAGCCGGTCGTTGCCCGCGTCGCCATCCAGCCGGTCCTGGCCGGCGCTGCCGAACAACTGGTCCTGGCCGTCGCCGCCTTGCAGGTGGTCGTCGGTGGCCAGGCCCAGCATCGTCTCGGGGGCGGCCGTACCCAGTCCCAGTCGCGCGTACAGGTCCGCCGCGCCCCAACGCGTGCCGTCGGCAAACAAGATCTGGTCGATCTCGTCCGTGATGCGGCCCTGCGCCAGCATGTTCAGCGTGATCTGGTCGTTGGTCTGGCGAATGGCCAGCTGCATGCCGTTGATGTCCACGCGCACGGTCAGGTCTTCGGGCGTGAGGCCATCGCCCAGGTGCACGCTGACGACGTCGGCCGTGCGTGTGCCCGTGGCCAGCACGAAGTCCGACCCGTCGCCGCGGCCGAACACCACGTGGTCCGATCCCGGGCCGGTGTCGATGCGGTCGCTGCCGGGGCCGCCGATGAGCCAGTCGTTTCCGGCGTTGGCCTCCAGGCGGTCGTTGCCTGCGCCGCCCAGCAGGGTCTCGTCGCCCATCTCGCCCAGCAGCTGGTCGTGGCCGTTGCCGCCGTCCAGCGTCAGCGCGGCCGTGGAGGTGCCATACAGACCGGCCATCAGGATGTCGTCGCCGTCCATGCCGGCGAGCACGGTGGAACCGGCGACGGCCGTGAGGTAGTCGCGTGTGGCCGTACCGACACCCACGAGGCGGATCACGTCCGCGGCGTGCCAGACCGTGCCGTCCGCAAACTGGATGGCATCGAGCCGGTAGTCGTGGTCGGTGCGGTCGCCCTGGAAATACCGCTCCACGCGCACGCTGCTGGCGCCGCCGTCGATGTGCAGCAGCAGGTCGACACCCGTGCGCTCGGCGCGCACGTCTTCCGGTGCGATGCCGGCTTCAAAGATCAGGCTATCGGTTTCGGCTTGCGGCTTGGCCACACGCGTCAACGGATCGACGAAGTGCCAGTCCAGGATGCGGTCCTGCCCCTCGCCGCGGCCGATGCGGTAGTTGTCGCTGCCGAGTCCGCCGCTCATCGCGTCGTTGCCTGCGCCGCCGACGAGCTGGTCGTCGCCCGCGCCGCCGTACAGGCCCGCGCCAGCGCTGCCGCCCGTGCCATCGGTCGCGTCCGCCATTTGGTACCAGCCGTCGCCTGCGTCGTCGCCCGCGCCGCCCAGCAGCAGGTCGTTGCCGGCATCGCCCATCAGCAGATCGCGCCCGGCGCCGCCGTCGAGCAGGTCGTCGCCGGCGCCGCCGAACAGGCCGCGCAGCACGGTCAGGCCGGCGTTCGTGACCGGTGCATCGTCGCCGTCGCCGGCCCACAAGCCGTCGTTGCCGGCATCGCCCATGAGCCGGTCCGCGCCTGCGCCGCCGCGCCCCGTGTCGTCGCCGTCGCCGAGCATCAGCACGTCGTCGCCGTCGTCGCCATCGGCCTCGTCACGGCCCGCGCCCGTGATCAGCAGGTCGTTGCCGCTGCCGCCCAGCACACGGTCGTCGCCACCGCCGGTCTCGACCCGGTCGTCGCCGCCACCGGCCTGTATCGCGCGGTTTTGCTCGCCAGTGAGGATCAGCACGTCGGCGCCTTCGGTCGGGGTCGTCACGCGCTGCTGCAGGAAGCCTGCGTTCCAGCTGCTGCCATCCGCGAAGCGGATCACCACGGCATCGGACGCGATCTCGCGGGTGAAATATCCCAGCAGGCTCAGCGTGTCGCCCAGCGGCGTGCGCAGCACCAGGTCGCTCACGGTGCGCGTGAGCGTCAGCGATGCCGCCTCGATGCCCGAGCCCAGCTGCACGTGGTCGGCTTGCGCGGCGTCGGCGCCGGCCTGGAAGTCGAGCACGACGTCCGAACCGCTGCCCAGGCCGAAGTTGAAGCTGTCGGCCCCGGCACCGCCGCTGAGTGCATCACGGCCTGCGCCACCGTCGAGCCAGTCGTCGCCGTCGCCGCCAAAGAGGCCGCCCACGGCGACGATGCCGCCGAGCATGTCGCTGCTGAAGTTGCCGCCGTCGTCGCCCTCGCCGCCCGACAGGCGGTCGTCGCCCGCGCCGCCTTCGAGCCGGTCGATGCCGGTGCCGCCATCCAGCACGTCGTTGCCGGCCTGGCCGTAGAGGCGATCGCTGCCCGCGCCGCCGGACACGCTGTCGGCCAGGTCCTCGAACCCGATATAGACGTCATCGGCGCCGTCCAGCTGCTGCACGCGGGCGATCCAGTCGGCTTCGCGCCAGACCGTGCCGTCAGCGAAGCGGATCTCGGCCAGCGCGCTGCCGATGGCCACGCGGTCCACGCGCAGCTGGTCCAGCACCTGCACCTGGTCGCCGGTGCCGCTGCGCGTGAGGATCAGGTGGTCGCCGTCCTTGCGCACCCGCATATCGTCGGGCCGTATGCCCTCGCCAAATATCAGCACGTCGCGGTCACCGGGCAAGGCTTCGACGACGTAGCGGTGCTGGTCCCAGTTGGCGATGCGGTCGATGCCGTCTCCGCGTTCGAAACGGTAGACATCGCTGCCGGCACCGCCGCGCAGGTAGTCGGTGCCGCTGCCGCCCCGCAGCTCGTCGTCGCCCGCGCCGCCGTACAGGCCGCCCAGGCTGCCATCGGGCCAGCCGCCATCGTCACCGGCGCCGCCCCACAGGCGGTCATTCCCGTCGTCACCCCACAGCGTGTCCTGGTCGTCGCCACCTTCGAGCCAGTCGTCGCCGCCCAGGCCCATCAGTCGGTCATAGCCGGCCAGGCCGACCAGGTGGTCGTCGTGGTCCTCGAAACCCCGCAGCGTCTGCGAACGCTCGTCACCGCGGTCGAAGGCGTCCGCAAGCTCGCGCAGCGCCGTGCGGCTGCCGTCGGCCCATTCCAGCGCGTCGATGCCGCCGCCATCGGCCAGACGGTCGCCGCTGAACTGGCCCGCCAGCGTCACGCGGTCGCTGGTGCCGATGATGTCGATCAGCAGGTCCGTGCCCTGGCGCTCCATGCGCAGGTCCGACAGGCCGATGCCCGGCCCCAGGGCCAGCACGTCGATGTCCCGGTCGTCCGGAGTCAGCCAGCTGGCCAGGCCCGAGGCAATCCGGTCCTGGCCGTAGCCGCGACCGAAGTGGAAGCGGTCGCTGCCGCGCCCGCCGGAGAGCTCGTCGTTGCCGGCGCCGCCGTCCAGTTCGTCGTCGCCATCCTCGCCGAAGAGACCCAGTTGTTGAGGCCAGCCGCCCACGTTGACCGTGCCGCCGTCGTCACCGTCGCCGCCCAGCAGCCGGTCGTCGCCCGCGCCACCGAACAGGCGGTCGCGACCGGCCGCGCCGAGCAGTTCGTCGGCGCGCGCGCCACCGCGCAGGTCGTCCTGGCCCGTGGAGCCCGCCAGGCGGTTGTCGCGGTCGTCCACGCCCCGCAGGGTTGCATCGATGGCGACGGCCGTGCTGGCGCGCTGAAGCACGTCGTCGGGGGTCCAGGTGGTGCCGTCGGCAAAACGCAGCCGCTCGATGGCCGTGGCGCTGTCGGCGCGGTTGCCCTCGAAGAAGCGCTCCAGCAGCAGGCTGCCGGAACCGTCGCGCAGACGGATGCCCACATCGACATCACCCAGGCGTTCGACGATCAGGTCCTGCGGGCGGATGCCGGGCTTGAACAGCAGCTGGTCGACGCCATCCACGCCGCTGTCGACGGGGCGGTTGTCGATGCGGTCGTGGCCATCGCCGGCTCCCCAGAGGTAGTTGTCGGCGCCGGACCCGCCGGTGAGCCGGTCATCGCCCGTGCCGCCGTCCAGCGTGTCGTCACCGGCGCCGCCGGTCAGGCGGTCGCTGCCGTCCTGGCCGAACAGTCGGTCGTCGCCGGTCTCGCCTTCGAGGCCGTCATCGCCGGCCGCGCCGAACAGCGTGTCGTCGTCGGCGCCGCCGAACAGCGCATCGTCGCCGTCACCGCCTTCCAGCGTGTCGTGGCCGGTGCTGCCATAGAGCGCATCGGACCCGCCCATGCCGCGCAGGTGATCGTCGCCGCTGGCGCCGTCCATGCGTTCCGATGCCTCACCGCCGTCGGCGCGCAGGGCCGGTGCCAGGACACGCACGTCGAGGGCCTGGAGCGCCGACGCGCCGTCGCGGTCCATGGCCCGGAGGGTGAAGCTCCAGTCGCCTGGCAGGCCGAGCGATCCGGTCAGCAGGCCGCTGATCGGGTCGAAGGCCAGTCCCGCCGGAAGGGCGGTGTCGCCGGGGCCGCGGATGTCGATGGTCAGCGGGTCCCAGGGGTCGGCGTCGCGGAAGCTGCCTGGCGGCAGTTGCCAGGCCAGCGGTGCGCCCGCCAGCGACGTGATGGGCGCCCAGGCATCGACCACCGGCGCGGCATTGCGCGCCGTGCCGGCGCCGATCTGCAGCTGCAGGCCGATGTCGACCTGCGCACCGGCCCCGTCCGTGGCACGCAGCCGCAGCGCATGCAGGCCCACATCCGAGCCGACCGCGCGGCCGTGCAGCGTGGCGGTATCGGCATCGAACGAGAGCCAACCCGGCAGCGCGCTGCCGTCGGCCAAGCGGAGGTCCAGGCTCAGCGTGTCGCCCGCGTCGTCGTCGACCACCAGATCCGGCGGCAGTCCGATCGTGAAGACGTCGTAGGCCGTGACTGCGAAGCTCGTCGCGCCCGGACCCGCGTGGGGTGCGTCATTGACATTGGCGACCTCGACCGACAGCGGCATGTCGGCCCACAGGCCGCCGCCATCGGTGGCGCGCAGGCGCAGGCCGGTGGTGCCGACAGCGGCATTGCCGGGCGTGCCGCTCAGGCGCCGTGTCTGCGGGTCAAAACTCAACCAGTCGGGCAAGGTCGAGCCATCGCTGCTGCGAACGGACCAGCTCAGCGGGTCCGACGCGCCGTCCGGATCGCGGAACAGTGTGGCATCGAGTGTCACGTCGAAGGGCCGGTCCTCCTGCGCCAGGAGCACCGCGGGCGGTGTGCCCGCCACGGGTGCATCGTTGCGGTTCTGCACGTTCAAGATCAGCGGCAGTTCGGTGCGCAGACCCAGCGGATCGACTGCCGCCAGCGACAGCCGGACTTCGCCCACTTGCGCGTTGCCCGGGGTCGCCACCAGACGTCCGATGCCCGCGCCTGACGCATCGGGCTCGAAGCGCAGCCAATCCGGCAGCGGCAGGCCGCCCTCGAGGCCCAGGCGGTAATGCAGGCGGTCTTCCGGCGCGTCGCTGAACCAGCCGGCGGGCAGATCGAACACCTGGGTCTCGTCCTGTGTGGCCTGCAAGGCGGCCGGTGTGCCCACGACCTGCGGTGCCTGTGCGGATGCGCCGTACAGACGTTGCAGGATGTCTTGCGAGGTCCAGCGGCGGCCGTCGTCGAATACCCAGGCGTCCAGGCCGTAGCCGTGGTCCATGCTGCCGTCGACGAAGCTGCGCTCGATGCGGATGCGGTCGTCGCTGCCGCTGCGTGTGATCACCAGCGCGTCGCCATCGCGGGCCAGTTGCAGATCGTCTGGCGTGATGCCGGGGCCGAAGCGCAGGGTGTCGACATCGCCGGCTTCCTGGGCGTGCGGCAGGCCCGTGGTGGTGTCGTAGTTGACGATGCGGTCCTGCCCGTCGCCGCGCCAGAAGGCGTAGGTGTCCGAACCTTCGCCGCCCACCAACGTATCCGCACCGGTGCCGCCTTCCAGCCAGTCGTCGCCCGCGCCGCCATACAGGCCGCCGGCCGGCAGCTTCCATTCGGTGTCGCCGATCTGGTAGGGCGTGTAGAGCTCGCCGGTGTCGTCTCCCGCACCGCCGAGCAGGCGGTCGTTGCCGTCGCGCCCCCACAGCAGGTCGCTGCCGTCGTCGCCGCTGAGCTGGTCGTCGTCGGCCCCGCCGTCGAGCTGGTCGTTGCCGGCGCCGCCTTCCAGCGTGTCGCTGCCGGTCTCGCCTTGCAGTTCGTCACGGCCATTGCCGCCGCGCAGGACATCGGCGCCGGCGCGGCCCCACAGCGTGTCGTCGCCGTCGCCGCCGTCCAATGCATCGTCGCTGTCGCCATAACCGATCACCTGATCGGCGTTGCTGCTGGTGCGCAGCAGCGCGGCGCGCACGTCCTCGCCCGTCCACACCGTGCCGTCGGCAAAGCGGATCTCGTCCAGGCGCAGCCCGTTGCTTGTGGTCTCGCCGGCGAAGTAGGCCAGCAGGTCGACACGGTCCTGGCTGCCAGTCAGGCGCAGGACCAGCGTGCTGCCCTCGCGGGCCATGCTCACGTCTGTGGGTCGGATGCCCTCGCCGAAGACCAGGCGGTCGATTTCGCCGGGCGATTGTTTGTCGCTGCGGCCGTTCCACAGGTCGTGACTGAGGATGCGGTCGTGGCCGTCACCGCGTTCGAAGCGGTAGGTGTCGGACCCCGCGCCGCCGGCGAGGTAATCGTCGCCCGTGCCGCCGGCCAGTTCGTCGTCGCCTTCGCCGCCGTAGAGGCCGCCGCCGTTGTTGGCGTCCGCGCTGCGGAAGGCCAGGCCATCGTCGCCCGCGCCGCCGACAAGGCGGTCGTTGCCGGCTCCGCCGTCCAGCAAGTCGACACCTGCGCCGCCGTCGAGCCGGTCGGCGCCGTCGCCGCCGTCCAGGGTGTCGCTGCCGGCTTCACCGAGCAGCTGGTCGTCACCGGCCAGGCCGCTGAGGTTGTCGTCGCCGGCAGCGCCGGCCAGCTGGTCAGCGGTATCGGACAAGCCCCACAGCAGATCGTCGCCCGGCGTGCCGGCCATCGAACGCCGCACGAGGTCATCGACGTTCCACACGGTGCCGTCATCGAAGCGCAGCGCATCGACGGCCACCGCATTGCGGGCCGCGCCGCCGAGGAAGAAGCCGGTCAGCGTGAGCTGGTCGCCGCCGCCGAACTGCAGCAGCAGATCGTCGAACCGTCGCCGCACCAGGGTCTCGTCCGGGCGAATGCCTTCCAGGCGCACGATGTCCTGCGTGGCCTGCGCCTCGGCCAGCGGATCGGCCGCGTCGGAGCCGTTGCGCAGCTCGTCGATGCCGTCGCCGCGGCGGAATGCGACGGTGTCCGAACCCGAGCCGCCGATCAGCAGGTCGCGACCGGCGCCGCCGTCGAGCACGTCATCGCCATCTCCGCCCCAAAGCATGTCGTCGGCGGAGCCGCCTTCGAGGCGGTCGGCGCCTGTGCCGCCGCTGAGGCGGTCCGCGCCATTGCCGCCGAAGAGCAGGTCGTCGCCCGATTCGCCGTTCAGGCTGTCGTTGCCGTCCTGACCGTCGAGCCGGTCGTGGCCGGCGCGGCCGGTCAGGCTGTCGTGGCCGGCGCCGCCGTTCAGCGCGTCATTGCCTTCGCTGCCCAGCAGCGTGTCATCGCCGCTGCCGCCGGTCTTCTGGCTGTCCAGCGACTCGATGACGAGGCTGGCGGTTTGATGCGCCTGCGCGCCGTCACGGTCCGTGGCGGTCAGTCGCAGCGCGATGCCGCTGGCTTGGTCGACGGGTACCGTGCCGATGAGCTGCTGCGTCGCGGGATCGAACTGCAGCCACGCTGGCAAGGGGGAACCGTCGTCCTGTGTGACGCTGAATGTCAAACTATTGAAGACATCGGCGTCAGAGAAAAGGCCCAAGGGCAACACGGTCGAAAACGTCTGGCCGGCCAGTGCGCGCCAGGGCGCCAGCGCCGCGCCCGGTGTCGGTGCCTGGTTGCTGACGGTGCCGGCCTGTACCTGCAGATTCAGCAGGTTGTCGGCCGTCGCACCCCAGCTGTCGGTCACACGCACGCGCAAGGCATGGTCGCCCACGTCGGCCTGCACGGCCCGGCCGGTGAGCCGCCGCGTGCCGGCGTCGAATTGCAGCCAGCCGGGCAGGGCGCTGCCGTCGGCCTGCGTGAGCTGCCAGCTCAGCCGTTCGCCGGCATCGGGGTCGGAGAAGGCGAGGGCGTCCAGCGTCACGTCCAGCGGGGCGTACGCGCTCACGGTTACCGGCGCCAGAGGCTGCACGACCTGCGGCGCGTCGTTGACGTCGTGCACCTGCACGACGAAGCGGTCCGAGGCCTGCGCACCGGCGGCGTCGCGCACGGTCAACCGAACCTCCACCGGTCCGATGTCGCCGGCGCCCGGTGTGCCGCTCAGACGGCCCAGCGATCCGCCCGCGCCGGCCGGCTCCAGGCGCAACCACGCCGGCAGGGCCGAACCATCGGCGCGCGTGAGTTCGACCGTCAGCGTCTCGCCGTCGGCATCGACGAAGGCCGCGCGTGGCAGATCCACGGCCAGTGCCTGACCCTGCGTGGCCGCGACATCGGCCAGCGGCACGGCCAGCACGGGCGCGTCATTGACGTTGCTCACCGTCAGCTGCTGCGTGGCGACCGTGGCGGCGCCTTGCGGGTCCGTGGCGTGCCATTCGATCGTCTGCGTGCCGACATCGCCGGCCTGCGGCATGCCGCTGAGCGTGCGTGTGCCGGCATCGAAACGCAGCCACGCCGGCAGCGGCGCGCCACCGGCACCGGTGACGCGGATGGCCAGGGCCGCTGCAGGTGTCTCTTCGTCGCTGAAGGCATCGGCCGGCAGCGTCCACTGCAGCGCCTGGTCTTGCACGGCGTTCAGCGTGGCGGGCAAGGCCCCGGTCTGCGGCGCGTCGTTGCGTGCGGCCATCTGCACCAGCAGGGCCTGCGAGGCGGTGGAGCCGTTGACGTCGCGGGCGGTCAGCCGCAGCCGCCAACTGCTGTCGACGGATGCGTCCGGCGCGCCACTGAGGCGGCCGGTGGTGGCGTCGAATTGCAGCCCGGCGGGCAAGGCGCTGCCGTCTTCGGGCGTCAGCGTGTAGCGCACGCCCGCGGCGAGATTCAGGAAGGCATCGGCCGGCACCTGCCAGGCGACGCTGGGGCCTTCTTCCCACTGCAGCGGCTCCAGTGCGGCACCGGCCGAGGGTGCCTTGCGGGGCTGCACGTTCAATGTCAGCGCCGCCACCGACTGCGCACCGTCGCCATTCACGGCGACCACACGCAGCGGCATGTCGCCGGCCTCCGTCGCTTCGGGCGTCAGACGCAGCAGACCCGTCTGTGGCTCGTAGGCGATCCACGACGGCAGGCTCGAGCCATCGGCGCGGCTGAGCGTGACCACGGTGCTGCTGGCCGCCTGCAAGGGGCTGAGTCCCAGCGAAGCCAGGGTCCAGGTGAAGCTGCTGCCGGCCTGCACGTCCACCGCCACGGCCTCGCGTGACAGCGTGGGTGCGGGCCACACGCCGTCGACGGGGTCCGTGTCGGGGGCCGCCGCGACGTTGAGCGTGAAGTCGATGTGGGCGGATTCGCCGACGCGGTCGGTCGCGATCACACGCAGCTCGATCGTGTCGTCCAGCGGCGGGCGGCCGAAGAGGGTGCGCGTGCCCGGATTGAACTGCAGCCAGGCGGGCGCCGCTGTGCCGTTGGCGCGTTCCACGCGCCACTGCAGGCGGTCGTCGCTGTCGGCGTCGGTGAACAGCCCATCGGGCAAGGCGGCGGAAAACCAGCTGCGCTGCGTCGCCGTCACGGTGGCCAGCGTGCCCGTGCTCGCCTGCGGCGCGTGGTTCATCAGGCGCGCCAGTTCGATCTGCGTGCCGTCGTCGAAGGCCAGCACCGAGGTCACCGGCGTGCCGGCGTCGTCGGTGAAGCGGCTGAAATGCATCAGGCGGATGGCGTCGCCCGTGTCCGCGCCAGCGGCTTGCACGTGGATGGTCAGCGTGTGCCCGTCGCGTTCGATACGCAGGTCGTCGCGGCCGATGCCGGCGCCGAAGCTCAGCGTGTTGGTGTTGCGCGGGCCGTCGCTGTCGATGATCGTGTCGACACCGTCGCCGCGTTCGAAGACAAACACATCGCCGCCGGCACCACCGGCCAGCAGGTCGCGCCCGGTGCCGCCGCGCAACGCGTCAGCGCCTTCGCCACCTTGCAGCAGGTCGTCGCCGGCGCCGCCCTCGAGATGGTCGCGACCCGCGCGTCCCAGCAGCGCGTCGTCACCGGCCTGGCCATAGAGCCAGTCCGCGCCGACCGTGCCGGCCAGCTGGTCGCCCGGCCCGGCGCTGTCGCGGCCGAAGGTCACGAGTGATTCGGGCCGCGCGTCGCGCTCGGCCTCGGAGAGGTCCTGCGGCAGGAAGCTGAAGCGCGTGCCGTCCTGTGCGTCGGCGTAGGTCCAGCGTCGCGCCTCCCATCCCGATGTCGTGTCCTTGTCGTCCAGCACCGCGTGCAGCTGGTCGTCGCGCAGGTTGTGCGTGCGCAGCGTCAGGCTGCCCGCCAGCCAGGCGGCGCGGTCCTGCAGCCATTCCATGCTGGCGGCACCCTGGCCGCTGCCGGGCACGCGCCGCGCGACCGGGTCGTCGATGCCGGCATAGGCGCGGCCGCTGTCGTCCACCAGCGCAAAGGGCAGCCCCTGCTGCAACGCCAGGCGCGTGGCCAGGCCGCTCATGCTGTCTTCGGCGCCCATGGCCGCGAGTTGTTCGCCGGACATCTCGGTCAGGTCGATCAGGTGCAGGCGCGATCCGGCCACTTCCAGCTGGCCCAGCCGCTGGTGCAGGCGCGAGACCGCGTCGGCCCATGCGGCGCGCTTGGCGGGGTCGAGCGTCCCGGCGATGTCGGTGGCGGCAGGGGTGGGTGTGGACACGCCGAGGATGCGCCCCAGGCCGGCGATGAGTTGCTCCAGGCTGTCGGTGTCGAGTGATTCGACGCGGGCTGCCCACGGCATGCCACCGCCAGGCATCACCGGCGACGAGGCCGTGACACGGTTGCGGCTGGCCGCTCGCGCCATCGCGGCGAAGGCGTCCAGGCTGACGGTTGAATCGATGCGCTGGAAGAGCTCCGCCAGCGCCGCGCTGTCGGCCAGGCGCGTGAGCGTGCCGGCGGTGCCGATGGCCCGCTGGCTGGTGTTGGTGCCCCAGCCCTGTTCGAGCGACAGGCGCTGCAAGGCGTCCAGGTTGTCGGGCAGGTCCACGCCCGCGGCGTCTTCGACCCACAGGCTCTGCGTGCGCCCGCCATAACCTTGTCCGCCCAGCAGCGCGGATGGCGCAAGGCGGTCGGTCTGTGCGAGCAGATCGAGGTATTTCTGGCCGGCCGTGCCCGCCAAGGCAGGACCGGTGAGCCGCCAGGTGGTGACGTCGGGCTCGCCGGTGACGCGGTCGAGTTTCGATTCCAGCTGCAAGTCGTTCCATGCGGCCCGCAGTTCGGCATCACCCACGCCACCGGTGGACGCGTCCGCCGTCTGCCCCTGGCCCGCGCCGACCGTGTCGCGGCCGAGCCAATCCGCGGCGAAGCGGTACAGCGCGCTGGCGTAGATGTTGGCGCCATCCCAGGCGTTTTCCCAACCCTGCGTGAGGCCGGAGTCCGCGGGCACGGGCAGGCCGTTGGTGTCGTAGGACGAGCCCAGGTAGTTCAGCAGCGCGCCGAAGTGCGATTCCGAGGGGCGGTCCGCTTCCAGTGCGGCGGCATAGGCGTCGAAGACACCAGCCTCGACGAACGCCGGCGCAAAGTTGCTGCCCAGCGGCAGGTCGCGGTAGGCCATCAGGCGGATGAAGTCCTGCAGCTTGCCGCGCAACTCGGCTGCGGTGATGGCGCGGCCGTCCGCGCTGCCGTCCTGCATGCCGCCGATGCCGGGCCCGTCGATGCCGATGCCGCGCGCCACGCGGTCCTCGTGCAGCAGCGTGAAAGCAGCGGCCAGGTGCGCGCCGACACCCGTGCCCAGCACCGTGAGCCCGCCTTGCGTGGCGCCTTCGGCACCGGCCACGCTCACCCATTCGCCAGCGCGCGTGAGCACACGCCCGCGCGACAGGCCGGACCAGAAGCGCTCCATCGCGTCGAGCTGCGCCCAGGCAAAGCCCTGCCGGTTGATCTCGCGCAGGGCGGCCAGGCCGCCGTCCTTGGCCACGCCGGCCACGCGCTGCGGCTCCTGGTCATTGCCGCGGAAGACCAGCAGGTAGGGATCGGGGTTCTGGCCCGCGATGGGTACGCCGCGCGCATCGACCGGGTCGCGGCGACGAAACAGCGTGGCGCTGAAGCCGGCGCCGTCGTTGCCGTATTGCGTGACGATCTGGTAGCGCGACAAGAGGTCCTGCGCCTGTGTCAGGCTCAGGCGTTCGCCCGTGCCGGCGTTGCCGGCGGGCGCGCTCAGCCGCGCGGCCAGGGCCTGCGTGTCCTGCCCCAGCTGGTTGTAGACATCCACACCGGCGGCCAGCTGCAAATAGGCCCAATCTTTCAAATCACTGGCGCGTAGCTCCGCGTTTGACGGCAGGTCATGTGCACCGGTCGGCAGTTCGATGCCCAATCGGCCGGATTGCCAGTTTTCGACAACGATCTGCGTGCCGGCGCGTCCGAACTGCAATTCCAGGCTGCCGTCTGCGGCGTTTCGCGTCACCAGCACGCGCGTGGGCAGGAGGCCCGGGCCGCTGTCCTCCAGCAGCCAGCGGTCGGTTGCCAGCGCCGTGAGCGTGAAGCTGCCGTTGGTCCAGCGGCTGGGGTCGCCGGGTTTCTGGCGTTCCTGCGCGACCCAGCCGCTGAGCGGCAGCGTCTGCAGCTCCTGCGGCAGGCCTGTGGCGTTCTTGCCGCGCCCGATCGACAGTTGCCCCAGGCCATCGACGTCGGCGATGCGGTGCAGGTGCGGTTCAGCCAGCTGGTCCGCCAGCAGGATGTAGTTGTCGGTGCCGCGTCCGCCTTGCAGCCGGTTCTGGCCCGCGCCGCCGATCAGCAGGTCGTCGCCCGCGCCGCCGGCCAGCACGTCGTCGCCGGCGCCACCGATCAGCTGGTCGTTGCCGCGGCCGCCTTCCAGGTAGTCGTCGCCTGCGCCACCGGACAGGCGGTCGTTGCCGTCCATGCCGTACAGGCGGTCGGCCTTGTCGGACCCGTCGACGGCATCGGCGTTGCGGGTGCCGAAGACCACGCGGTGATCGTTCACGCTGAAGCCGCGGCCGTCGATGGACAACTGCAAGGGCTTGCCGTCAGCGCCCAGCTTGGCCAGATCGACAAAGTCCCAATCCCCCGCCACTTCGTCAGCGGCCAGCTGGCGGTTGCCCTTCAGCCCGGCGCGATCGAATCGCTGCTTCCAGGCCAGCATCGCGCCGCGGTCCTCGAGATAGGCCTGCGTCATCTGGCCTTCGCCGGTCTGCTCGTCGTAGAGGTCCAGCGAGCCGTCGGCGTTCTGTGCCGCATAGGAGACGTCGGTGATGACAAACGGGTTCAACTCGCGCAGCGCGTAGCGCCAGGCGATGTCGGCCGCGGCCTGCAGCACGATCTGTTCGCGCGGCAGTGAGGCATCGATGGTGTAGCGCCCGCCGCCGTTGAGGTCGGCCGGCAGGGGCGCGCCGGGCGCGGCGTTCGGGCCGAAGAGCACGGTGGCCAGTTTGTCCATCAATTCGATGCGACCGTTACCGTCGAGGTCCTGGCACAGAGCGAAGAAGTCCTTGCCGGCGTCACCGCCGAAGAAGCCGCCGGCCATGGCGGCCATGGTGACGAACACCGCGGCCGCGGGTGCGGTGGCGACGAGACCGCCCGCTGCCAGGATGCCCAATGCGATACCGCCTACGGCCCCGCCGAGGACTTCGCCGGCGGCCGCGCCGGCCTGGTCGGCTGCCCAGTCGCCGATCGTCCGCATGGCGCCTCGGGTGTCGCCCTTGGCGGCCTGCGTGCTTGCTTGTGCCCCTGTGATGACACCGGACAGCACGAGGCCGATCAAGCCGGCGCGTGACATCACTTTGCCGCCGGGGCCACGCATGAAGACTTCTCCGCGCGTCTTCAGGCTATCCAGGAGCTCTTGCAGTTTCGATTGGCCGGCCTCCTCGATTCTGAAGAGGTAGGCAGTCAACTCTCTAATGCTGTCGGGGTTTGACTTGATGTAGCCCTCGGTGTCGAGAATGACTTTCGAACCGAAGTCCCGCATGCGAACGTCGAAGCTGCCGTCGGGAAGGGCGGATGCCGTGACTCCAGCCAAGCCCAGATGCGTGATGGATGCTGCCTTGACCCGGTCGAAAACGGCTTCGAGCGGCTCCGTACCCGCTTTGGCCATCGACGCGCGGAGATCGGCGACGTC
Source organism: Pseudomonadota bacterium (assembly GCA_963205115.1). Lineage (GTDB taxonomy): Bacteria > Pseudomonadota > Gammaproteobacteria > Burkholderiales > Burkholderiaceae_C > Rubrivivax. Next base: position 79,973 of record CAUJHV010000006.1, read on the forward strand.
AATTCCTTCGATGGACGTGACGGACGGGTTGTTGAGCAGCGTACTCAGTTCTGAAGAACCAAATATGCGTTTGGCGTCTGCGTCGAAGACGATGACCCGCACGTCGCCGCTCGCGGCGGCCATGAAGCGCGAGGAGATGTCGTCCCAGATGCCATTGGGGATGCGGTTGCCGTAGGGGTCGAATGATCCACCTAGGAACTGCCCTGCCCTTGTCTTTGGATCTCTTGGATCGTCGTCAAATATTTCAAATAGTTTGTTGAGGAGTTGCCGGTTTTGTGATAGATCCATAAACTTCGAGACATCGGTATTCCCGATATATCGTATGTTTGGATCGGCATTCGCCAGCGACTCAGCCAGTTTGAATGCAGGCACCGATTGCGCGGTGAGTCCGCTGTACGCAACAGTGGTAGTTCCGGGCGCTTGAATGCTGATCTCTGATAACAGCTTCCTCAGACTTAATTCGTCAGTGACGCTGCTGAGCGCGGCATAGGCCTGATTCAAATCGTAAGCCATCTTTATTCCACAAAGCTTGTCTGAACGTCTTTCAACGAAGAAAAGATGCCAAAGTCTCCGCGCACTGCCATCGCCTCTTTGATGACTACCAGCACATCCTCGGTCGAATGTTTTGAATCGATAGAGTGGCTCAAATTGGTGATTTTCCAAACCAGACGAAACGGTCGTTCCTTGCGCGACTTTGAACTCGAGTCTTGTTTAGTGATATGAAATCTATATTTGCATCCATCCAAATCCAGAAGACATATTTCTTCGAACGATGGCATTGGAACTCCGGAGGGGGTGTCGTAATTCATAACGTATGCCAATGGGATCAAGCATGCATTTCTGCTGCGATCAATTGTCCAGGTATGAGTAAAAACGACTGGTCTCCCATTTTTCCACTGGTCCTTATTGGCCGCCCCCACCAACTCATCCAGCCCATACCGCTGAATATCCTCTTCACTCACACGTTCATTGACAAATGCCATCGCTCTTCTCGCTAAAAGTGAATGGGTGATTCCAGGCGGGGAAAAGGTTTTGCAGGCAAGCCGTCCATCACCGCTCCCGCAACCCTTCCCCCGCCGCCTTCACCACCGGACTCCATACAAAATCGATCACGCGCCGGCGCCCGGTCTTGATCTCCGCGGCGGTGGCCATGCCGGCCGTCAGGGGGACGGCGCGGCCGTCGACGTCGATCGTCTTTCGATCCAATCCGATGGTGGCCACGAAGTGTGACTGCCCTTTGTCGTTGCTCACCGCGTCGGTGCTGACGTGGCGCACGACGCCGGGCAGCGTGCCGTAGCGGGTGAAGGCAAAGGCCTCGAACTTCAGTTCCACGGGCTGGCCCTCGCGCACGAAGCCCACGTCCTGGTGGGCCACGGCCACCTCGACCTGCAGCGAGGCATCGTCAGGCACCACGACCATCAACGCCTGGGCGACGGCCACGCCGCTGCCCAGCGTGTGCACGCTGCGCTGCTGCACCGTGCCCGACACGGGCGCGACGATGCGCGTCAGGCGTTCGCGCTGCGCCGCCTTGCGGTCCTGCTGCTCCCACTGGCCGCGTTCGTGCCGCGCCTGCGTGAGCCGCTCGCGCAACTGCCGCGTGGCCACCGCGCGGTCGGACTGGCGCGATTCGGTGCTCTCGCGCAGCGCCGCTTCCGCCTCGGCCACACGCGCACGCTGCGTGGCGAGGTCGCGCTCGAGTTCGATGCGCTCGCGGCTGCGGTCCTGCGCGGCGTGTGTGGGCACGGCGCCGGCCTCGCGCAATTGCGCAAAGTCTTCTTCGCGCTGGCGCGCCAGCGGCAGGGCGGTTTCCAGCTTGGCCTGCATCTCGCGCGCGGTGTGCCACTCGGCCTGGCGTCGCGTGACTTCGGCGTCCAGGCGTGACTGCCGCGCCTGGATCTCGGTCCATTCGGATTCCAGCAGCGCGGCCTGTGGCGAGGCCAGGCCCTGCGTCGAGGGCCGCTGCCCGTGTTCCAGCGCTGCCAGCAGCCGCTCGCTGCGCTGCAGCGTATCGGCGGTGTTCTGCATCTGCCCGGCCACGCCGCGCGCATCGGCGTCGGCCGCGGTGGGGTCCAGTTCCAGCAGCACCTGGTCGGCCGATACGCGGTCGCCGTCGCGCACGTGGATCGCGCGCACGACGCCCGCCTCGGGCGACTGGATCGTCTTGCTGCGGTCGCTGACGACCAGTTGCCCCGGCGCCACCGCCACGATGTCCACCTGGCCGATGACGCTCCACAGCAGCGCCGCGCTGAACAGGCCGATGATCAGCCACTGCGCGCGCCGCGGCGCCGGATGCACCGGCGTTTCCTGCAGGCTCATCGCCGCAGGCAGGAAAGCGGCTTCGTGTGCCAGGCGCGCCGGCCCGGCAAGCTCGTGGCGCATGGCCCAGGCGGCCTGGAAGACCTCGCGATGGCGCGCCAGCCACGTAGGCGCCGGGCGCACCGTGGTTCGTGTGTCTTGTGCTTGCGACATCAGGCGGCTCCTTGGGGCGCAGCCCGGTGCGGGTCGCTCTGCAGCGACCACAGGTGTGCATACAGGCCGCCTTGCCGCAGCAGCTGATCGTGCGGCCCGGCTTCGACGATCGCGCCGCGGTCCATCGCGACGATGCGGTGCGCCTGCCGCACGGCCGACAGCCGGTGCGCGACGATGATCACGGTGCGCCCCTGGCAGATGCGGGCCATGTTCCGCTGCAGGATGGCCTCGCTTTCGTAGTCCAAGGCGCTGGTGGCTTCGTCCAGGATCAGGATGCGCGGGTTGCCGAAGAGCGCGCGGGCGATGGCCACGCGCTGGCGTTGTCCGCCGCTGAGGCCCGTGCCGTGTTCGCCAACGACGGTGTCGTAGCCTTGCGGCAGCTCCAGGATGAAGTCGTGCGCACCGGCCAGTTGCGCCGCGGCCATCACCGCATCCAGCGGCGCGGCGGGGTCGGCGATGGCGATGTTCTCGCGCACCGTCCGGTTGAACAGAACGTTATCCTGCAGCACCACGCCGATCTGGCGCCGCAGCTGCGAGGCATCGACCAATGCGATGTCCACGCCGTCGACCAGCACGCGGCCTTGCTCGGGGCTGTACAGGCGCTGCACGAGCTTGCTCAAGGTGCTCTTGCCGCTGCCGCTGCGCCCCACGATGCCCACGATCTCGCCCGGCGCGATGTCGAGATCGACGCCGTTCAGCGCCGGTGCCGCATCCGGCCGGTAGCGAAAGCGCACCTGATCGAAGCGGATGCCACCTCGCAGTTGCGGCAGTGGCGCGGCCTGCGCGGCGGCCACTTCCGTGGGCGTATTCAGGATGTCGCCCAGGCGGCGGATCGACAGGCCGGTCTGCTGGAACTCGGTCCACATCTGTGCGATGCGCATGACCGGCTGCGACACGCGGTTGGCGAACATCGTGAACGCGACGAACATGCCCACGGTGAGCTGGCCGTCCATCACTGCATGCGCGCCGAACCACAGCAGCGCCGCCGACACCAGCTTGCCGATGAGGTTGATCCCTTCGTGCGCCGCGCTGGCCAGCGTCTGCGTGCGAAAGCCCGCCGACACGTAGGCGGCCAGCTGCTGGTCCCAGCGACGTGCCATCAAGGGCTCGAGTGCGCCGGCCTTGACGGTCTGCACGTTCGAGACCGTCTCCACCAGCATGGCTTGGTTCTCGGCGCCGCGCGCGAACTTTTCTTCCAGCCGTGCGCGCAGCACGGGCACAACGGCCAGGCTCAGCAGCGCATACAGCGGAATGCTGGTCAGCACGATCAGCGTCAGCGTCACGCTGTAGCTCAGCATCACGCCGATGAACACCAGCGAGAAGACGACATCCAGCACCAGCGTCATCGCCTGGCCGGTGAGGAAGCTGCGGATGTTCTCGAGCTCGCGCACACGCGCCACCGAATCACCCGTGCGGCGCGCTTCGAAGTAGGCCAGCGGCAAGGCCATCAGGTGGCGGTACAGGCGCGAGCCGAGTTCGACATCGATGCGGCTGGTCGTGTGGCTGAAGACGTAGCTGCGCAGCGCGTTGAGCAGGCTCTCGAAGACCACCACGCCGACCAGCCCGAAGGCCACGACATTGAGCGTGCTCAGCCCGCGGTGCACGAGCACCTTGTCCATAACGACCTGAAACAGCAGCGGCGAGACCAGCGCGAAAAGCTGCAGAAAGGCGCTGACCAGCAAGACTTCGCCGAGCAGCCGGCGATGCTTGACCAGGCTGGGAATGAACCAGCTGACGTCGAAGTGCGCGAGTGATCCGGCCAGGCTGGCGCGGCTGGCCACGAGGATCAACTCGCCGGTCCATTGTTCGGCGAAGGCGGCGGTGGGTGTCAGCACCGGATGCGGCGGCCGGTCGTCGCCCAGGTGCTGCACCAGCACGCGCTGCGCGTCGGCCCGCGCGAGCACGCAGACGCGCCCGTCGCGCAGCAGCGCCAGCGCAGGCAGCGGCGTGGCGGCGAGCCGGTCGATGCCCACCTCGACGCGGCGTGCCTTCAGGCCCAGATGTGCGGCGGCCAGCAGGATCTGGTCACTGTCGATGGCGGCGCCGGCGCTGGCGCCCAGCGCATGCAGCAGGTGATCGGCATCGGCCGCCACCTGGTGCAGGCGTGCGATCAGCGCCAGGCCCTGCAACGCGTCGCGCAAACGCCCGCCCGTGCCCGGCGGCAGCTCGTGCGCGGCCGGCGGTGTGTCGATGCCGGTCTGTGCCGACCGGACCTTGTCTCCCACGGTAACCCCTCGCCTGTGTCGTTAGCTATTCGGGGGTGGAGTCTAGTGAGGCACCCCGTGTCCCGTGTGACGCCAAAAGGGGCGGGAGCCTGCGAATGGGGTCATGTGCCTGAGGGACCGGTTTCCCTCCGCAGAGGGCTACCCGCCAGCCTGGGATCTCGCCTAGCCGCGATGCGGATCACGCGATGACGTGTCGTTCGCTCAGGGAAATCCCGGCACGTTTCAAGCGGTGTGGGCTGTGCGGTGGGGCCGAGGCCACGTCTGCGCCGCTGCGCTTTACCGGTTGCGGACATTGCGATAAGCTGTATGTCCATACAGTATCGACGGCGTTGCCGCCGCGACTGGCGGTCACCCACAGGTTTGCGCCATGCGACACGTCCTTCCCGCCGACAACGGCATTCCGATCCGGCCCATCACCCTGGTGCGCGCCACGCCCAAGGGGCGGGGCACCGTCTGGGCGCTGGAACACCGCTTCGCGTCGGACGAACGCGTCGATTTCGACGACGGCTGGGGCACGCTCGATCAGCTGGTGCAAGAAGAGCAGCAGCGGCCGCTCACCCAGATCATCGAAGAACCGGCGCGCAACATCCTGTCGGGCAACGACTCGCCGGACATCGGCTTCGACCTGTCGATCAACCCGTACCGGGGCTGCGAGCACGGCTGCATTTATTGCTATGCACGGCCGACGCACAGCTACCTGAATCTCTCGCCTGGGCTGGATTTCGAGACGCGCATCATCGCCAAGGTCAACGCGGCCGATCGCCTGCGCGAAGCCTTTGCCAGCCGGTCCTATCAGCCGCTGCCGCTGAATATCGGCTCGGCCACCGACGCCTACCAACCAGCCGAGCGGCGGCTGCGCATCACGCGTTCGGTCATCGAGGTGCTGGCCGAGCACCAGCACGCCTTTTCCATCATCACGAAGTCGTCACTGGTGGAACGCGACCTGGACCTCATCGCGCCGATGGCGGCGCAGAAGATGGCGGCGGTCTACGTGTCGATCACCACGCTGGACCCGCAGCTCGCGCGCATTCTGGAACCGCGTGCTGCCGCGCCGCAGCGACGCCTGAAGACGATCGAGACACTCGCGAGGGCAGGTGTGCCGGTGGGCGTGAGCGTCTCGCCGGTCATCCCCTTCCTGAACGAGCCGGAGCTCGAACGCATCCTGCAGGCGGCCTCGGAAGCCGGCGCGACGTCGGCATTCAGCATCGTCCTGCGCCTGCCCTGGGAAGTGAATCCGCTGTTCCAGGCCTGGCTGCAGGAACACGTGCCCGATCGGGCGGCGCGCATCATGGCGCGTGTGCGTGAGATGCGCGGCGGCAAGGACAACGACAGCCGGTTCGGCACCCGCATGACGGGCTCTGGCGTATGGGCCGATCTGCTGCGCCAGCGCTTCCACAAGGCCTGCACGCGCTTGGGCTACAGCCGCGAGCGCCGCGCGCTGGATCTCAGTCGCTTCCGATCGCCGGCAAGGCCTGTGGGGCCGGGCGCGTCGCTGCCTCCGCAGCAGGCCGAATTGTTTTAGTCGGCGTCAGCGTCTGAGAGGCGCTCAAGACCATGCCGCCCGGCGTGCGCGCCGAACGCAGCTCGCCAGCCAGCACCGGCGCGGCGTGGCTGTAGCGGAACTGCAGGTCGTTGATGCGTTCGGCCAGGCGCGGCGCGTCGTCGCCCAGGTTCTGCTCGTGGCGTTGCCACAGCGTGGCCGCCATGTCCATAAGCCGGCGGTTGGCGCTCTGTTCGGCACCTTGGATCAAACGCTCCACGGCCTTGGCGGTCTGTCCCTGCAGCGCATGCTCCATGGCTTCTTCGGCCATGCGCGTGGTCTCGCGCTGGCAGCGGTGCACGGCTTCCACCAGGCCCGGCCGACGGCGCGCATACGCGGCCAGCGTGATCACCGCGGCGCGTGACACGCCAAAGCGCATGGCCAGCGGTTCGGCCAGCTTGGCGGCTTCGGCGTCGGCCAGGCCGGCAGCCGGGAAGCGCGACAGCAGCGCGAAGAACGCAAACGCGGCAGGCGTTTCCAGCGTCGGCGAGAGCGGGTCGCCGATCATTTCCTGGGCCAGCGACCAGGCCGTCGCCGTGTCGCCGGCCAGCAGGCGCTGCAGCGCCTTGGCGCACATCCATTGGCGGCGCAGGCGTTCCGGGTTCTGGTGGCGCGCGGCGATGCTCGCGAGCTGCTCGGTGGCCGCGGCCAGCGGGCGGTGCTCGCCGCCGTCGAAGCGCAGCAGCGCGATGAGCAGCAGCGTCCAGGCATCGAACAGCTTGGAGCGCAGGCCGAAGGAGACGGTTCGCTCCAGCAGTTCCAGCGCCTCGGCCGATTGGCCGCACATGAAGGCCACGCTGCCGGCCTGCTGCAGCCGCACCAGGCAGCCCGGCGTGATGGCCGCTGCGGCGCGAAAGGTCAACAGCGCGCTGTCGAGTTCGCCGGCTTCGAGTTCGATACGGCCCAGCACGTCGCAGGTGTCGGCAAACCCCGGCTCCGCGCGGCGCAGATCGACCAGCATCTGGCGGGCCTTGGCAGGATGGCCGGCGGCCAGAAGGGCGCGTGCGATGCCCAGCCGCGCCCAGGGCGGATCGTCCAGCAGCTCGCGCACCGTCTCGAACAGGCGCTGCGCGTCGGCCGCCTGGCCTTCCTGCAGGTGCAGTTCCGCGGCCAGTCGTGCGGCATAGGGCCAGTACGGTGCACGTTCGGCCAGGCGCTGCGACGCCAGCTCCAGTGCGCCGGTCCAGTCCTGGCGGTCCAGGGCGGCCAGCAGCGGGCCGAGTTCACGCTTGCGGCGGCGGGCCTGCATGATGCGCTCGGACAGCGCCGTGGGCCTGTAGGGCTTGATCAGGTAGCCGTCGAGCGCGGACTCCGCGGCCTCGGCCACGCGGGCGTAGGTGGCTTCGCCCGTGACCATGATGAAGACGGTCGACCAGGGCAGCAGCTTCTCGCGGCGCAGCTCGTCCAGGAAATCCTGGCCGGTGACGTCGGTGCCGTCGAAGTGGTAATCGCACAGCACGATGTCGTAGCGGTTGCGCTCGGCCAGCAGACGCGCATCGGTGACACGCGCCGACTGCTCCACGTGCGCCAGCCCCAGGTCGCGCAACTGCGAAGCCATCAGCGCGCGCGACAGCGAATTGCCGTCGACGACCAGCGCGCGCGCCTTGAACAGACCTTTGTCGGTCATCGGGTACGCGTGCCGGCCCGATGGAGGGCTGCGCCGGTGTGTCGGGGGGAGGGGGGCGTAGGGTGGCTTCGCACGGGGTTCGACGCCAGCTCCTTCAAGGAGGCGTCACCCCGCAGTTATCGGCCCCCCTGCGGGCCTACTTGAACAGGTCGCGCACCTTGTCGGTCCAGCTCTTGGCATTGGGCGAATGGCGGTCGCCGGCGCGCTTGAACGACTCTTCGAGTTCCTTCAGCAGCTTGCGCTGGTGTTCGGTGATCTTGACGGGCGTTTCCACGGCCACGTGGCAGTACAGGTCGCCCGGATAGGCGGCACGCAGGCCCTTGATGCCCTTGCCGCGCAGGCGGAAGGTCTTGCCGGTCTGCGTGCCCTCGGGCAGCTCGATCTCCGCGCGGCCGTCCAGCGTGGGCACCTCGATGCCGCCACCCAGCGCCGCCGTCGTCATGCCCACGGGAATGGTGCAGTGCAGGTCGTCGCCGTCGCGCTCGAAGATGTCGTGCGCCTTGATGCGGATCTCGATGAACAGGTCGCCTGCCGGGCCGCCGTTGGTGCCCGGTTCGCCGTTGCCTGCCGAGCGGATGCGCATGCCTTCGCCGATGCCGGCGGGGATCTTGACTTCCAGTGTCTTCTGGCGCTTGACACGGCCCACGCCGTGGCAGGCCACGCAGGGCTCGGGAATGATCTTGCCGGAGCCGCGGCAATGCGGGCAGGTCTGCTGGATGCTGAAGAAACCCTGGCGCATGTGCACCGTGCCCGAGCCGTTGCAGGTCGTGCAGGTCTTGGGTGTCGTGCCCGGCTTGGCGCCGCTGCCGTGGCAGGTCTCGCAGCTCTCCCAGGCGGGCACGCGCAGCTGCGCTTCCTTGCCGCCGGCGGCTTCTTCCAGCGTGATCTCCATGGCGTAGCTCAGGTCGCTGCCGCGGAAGACCTGCTCGCCGCCGCGGCGTGCACCGCCACCGGCTGCCCCGCCGCCGAAGATGTCGCCGAAGATGTCGCCGAAGGCCTCGGCGAAGCCGCCGAAACCTTCAGGACCCGCGCCGCCGCGCCCGCCGGCCATGTTCGGGTCGACACCTGCGTGCCCGAACTGGTTGTAGGCCGAACGCTTGCCCTCGTCGGAGAGCATCTCGTAGGCCTCCTTGGCCTCCTTGAATTTCTCTTCCGACGCGGCCGCACCCGCACCCTGGTTGCGGTCCGGGTGGTGCTTCATGGCCAGCTTGCGGTAGGCCTTCTTGATGTCTTCTTCGGACGCGTTGCGGGGCACGCCCAGCACTTCGTAGTAGTCGCGTTTGGCCATGAAATCTCTCAGGTCCAGGAAACGAAACCGCCGCGTGTGGGTGTGGGGTTCATCCCACACCGTCGACGCGGCGCATCGGGCTCAGCGCCCGTCGGGGCAGGGCCGATGCCGCTGAAGGCACCGGCCGCCGCCGCCATCACTTCTTGACTTCCTTGAACTCCGCGTCCACGACGTTGTCGTCACCCGGCTTGCCGGCGGCCTGGGCCGTCGAGGCAGTGGGTTCGGCTTCCGGCTCCTCGGGTGCCGCCTGCGTGGGCGGCGCCTGCGCGTAGAGCTTCTCGCCGAGCTTCTGGCTGGCCGTCATAAGGGCTTCGACCTTCTGCTCGATGACTTCCTTGTCTTCGCCCTTGATCGACTCGTCGACCGCCTTCAGCGCCGTCTCGATGGCTTCCTTCTCGGGTGCATCGAGCTTGTCGCCGTGCTCGGCCACGCTCTTGCGTACCGAGTGCGCCATGGCGTCGGCGTGGTTGCGCGCCTGCACCAGTTCGACCTTCTTCATGTCCTCGACCGCATTGGCCTCGGCGTCCTTCACCATCTTCTCGATCTCGGCCTCGGACAGGCCCGAGTTCGCCTTGATGGTGATCTTGTTTTCCTTGCCCGTGCCCTTGTCCTTGGCGCTGACGTGCAGGATGCCGTTGGCATCGATGTCGAAGGTCACCTCGATCTGCGGCACGCCGCGCGGCGCCGGCGGGATGCCCTCGAGGTTGAACTCGCCCAGGCTCTTGTTGCCCGAGGCCAGCTCGCGCTCGCCCTGGTAGCACTTGATGGTCACGGCCGGCTGGTTGTCGTCGGCCGTGGAGAACACCTGCGAGAACTTCGTCGGGATGGTGGTGTTCTTCTTGATCATCTTGGTCATCACGCCGCCCAGGGTCTCGATGCCCAGGGACAGCGGGGTGACGTCCAGCAGCAGCACGTCGGTGCGCTCGCCGCCCAGGACCTGGCCCTGGATGGCCGCGCCCACGGCGACGGCCTCGTCAGGGTTGACGTCCTTGCGCGGCTCCTTGCCGAAGAACTCCTTGACGACGTCCTGCACCTTGGGCATGCGGGTCATGCCGCCGACCAGGATCACGTCGTTGATCTCGGAGGCCTTCACGCCGGCGTCCTTGATGGCGATCTTGCAGGGCTCGATCGTGCGCTGGATCAGGTCCTCGACCAGGGCTTCGAGCTTGGCACGCGTGAGCTTGATGTTCAGGTGCTTCGGACCCGTCGCATCGGCCGTGATGTAGGGCAGATTGACGTCGGTCTGCGTGCTGTTGGACAGCTCGATCTTGGCCTTTTCCGCCGCTTCTTTCAGGCGTTGGAGGGCCAGCACGTCCTTGGTCAGGTCGACGCCTTGTTCCTTGCGGAATTCGGTGACGATGAAGTCGATGATGCGCTGGTCGAAGTCTTCGCCGCCCAGGAACGTGTCGCCGTTCGTGGACAGCACCTCGAACTGCTTTTCACCGTCGACATCGGCAATCTCGATGATGGAGATGTCGAAGGTGCCGCCGCCCAGGTCGAACACGGCGATCTTGCGGTCGCCCTTGCCGTGCTTGTCCAGGCCGAAGGCCAGGGCCGCGGCGGTGGGCTCGTTGATGATGCGCTTGACGTCCAGGCCCGCGATGCGGCCGGCGTCCTTGGTGGCCTGGCGCTGGCTGTCGTTGAAGTAGGCCGGCACGGTGATGACCGCCTCGGTGACTTCTTCACCCAGGTAGTCCTCGGCCGTCTTCTTCATCTTGCGCAGGACCTCGGCGCTCACCTGCGGGGGCGCGAGCTTCTTGCCGCGCACCTCGACCCAGGCGTCGCCGTTGTCGGCGGCCGTGATCTTGTAGGGCATCAGGTCGATGTCCTTCTGCACTTCCTTCTCGGTGAACTTGCGACCGATCAGGCGCTTGACGGCGTACAGCGTGTTGCGCGGGTTGGTGACGGCCTGGCGCTTGGCGGATGCGCCGACCAGTACTTCGCCGTCTTCCTGGTAGGCGATGATCGACGGCGTCGTGCGCGTGCCTTCGCTGTTCTCGATGACCTTGGTGGTGTTGCCTTCCATCACGGACACGCACGAGTTGGTGGTGCCCAGGTCGATCCCGATGATCTTGCCCATGTTCTGTTGCTCCTACGGAAGCGAATGTGTTGTTAGATGATTTGCGGTCCGGCGCGCGGCTTTCAAGGCCACGCACTCCGGCGGGTCGTCATTTCGGTGCCGACACCGTCACCAGGGCCGGGCGCAGGACGCGATCGACCAGCAGATAGCCCCGCTGCAGCAGGTTGACCACGGTATTCGGCTCCTGGTCGGCAGGAACCACCGAAATCGCCTGATGCTGGTGCGGATCGAACTTCGTGCCAGGCTCGGGCGCGATCTGGACCACCTTGTTGCGCTCCATGGCCTGGCCGAGCTGCCGCAGGGTGGCGTGCACCCCCTCGAGCAGCTGCTCGTTGGTGGCATTCGGAATGGCCAGGGCCGCTTCCAGGCTGTCGCGCACCGGCAGCAAGGCTTCAGCGAAGCCCTCGACGGCAAACTTGCGCGCCTTGGAAATTTCGTCTTCCGAGCGACGCCGCGTATTTTCGGCCTCGGCACGGGCGCGCAGGAAGGCATCGGTCAGTTCGGTAACCTTGGCTTCCAGCGCGGCGACGCGTTCTTCGGCGCTGCCAGGCACCTCGGACGAGCCGGCTGGGGTTGCGGGGGACGCCGCAGCGCCATCGGTATCGGGGGTCGGTTCTGTGGGTTGCATAGGGGGGGACGGATAAGGCCTGCCGTCGACATGGGGATGCTGCCGGGCTTTTCAAGTACCCGGACGCGAGAAAAGTGCCGCAGGACCCCGCCAATCAGTCGTCGTCCAGGCTTGCGCTCCAGCGCTGCCAGTCGCCGAGCTGGCGGCGGTCGCGCTTGGTCGGGCGTCCCTGGGTCTGGCTGAGCGCCGGCTCTGTGCCCTCGCGGCGGGCCTGTTGCAGGGCCTGAGCAGCGGCCAGGCTCTCGGGGGTTTCGGCATAGAGCAGCTGCGCCACCGGCGCCGGCCCGCGCATGGCGCTGAGGCCGCGCACGTCCAGCGTCTGCACATGGCCGGGGCGGCGGATCTCGAGCCGGTCGCCCACGCGCACGTCGCGCGAAGGCTTGGCGGACTGTCCGTTGATGTGGATGCGGCCCTTGTCGAGCTCATCGGCGGCCAATGAACGTGTCTTGTACAGCCGCGCGGCCCACAGCCACTTGTCCAGGCGCATCGAAGCGGCCGGTGCGGCCGGCGGAGGCGTTTGGCGTGCGGAACGGTCAGCCATGCGAAGCGGTCTCCAGAGGCAGCCGGGCGCTGGCATCCAGCCCGACGATGCGGCCTTGTCGGCTGCGGTTGTCCAGCGCGATGCTGCCGCCCAGGCTGTCGACGATCTCCAGGCAGATCGACAGGCCCAGGCCGGTGCCGCCGGCCGGTGCGGACTCGCCGCGCGAAAACGGCTGGAACAGCCGCTCACGCAGCTCGGCCGAGATGCCCGGCCCGGCGTCCGAGATGCTCAGCGCGGCGTGGCGGCCGTCGCTGTCCAGGCGCACGGTCAGCGGCGCGCCCGGCGGGCTGTGGCGGATGGCGTTGTGCAGCAGGTTGCGCGTGAGCTCGCGCAGCGCCCACTGGTGCGCGCGCACCGGCGCGGCGGCGGCCACGAGTTCGAAATCCAGGTCCTTGTCGGCGATCAGCGGCGAGACGTCCAGCGCCACCTGGCGCACGACCTCGCCCCAGTCGGTGACCGGCGCCCGGCCTTGCTGGCGCAGCTGCTCCACCTTGGCCAGGGCCAGCATCTGGTTGGCCAGTTCGGTGGCGCCGCCCACCGTCTGCGCGATCTCGCGCAGCGCCTGCATGGGCTCGACGTCGCCGCGCAGCGCCGACTGCACCTGCGTCTGCAGCACCGCCAGCGGGGTGCGCAGCTGGTGCGAGGTGTCGCGCACGAATCGCTTCTGGTGCTGCAGCAGGCGCGACACGCGCTGCATCAGCAGGTTGGTGGCTTCCACCAGCGGGCGCAGTTCGCGCGGTGCCGCGCGCGCGGGCAGCGGGCTGAGGTCGTTTTCGGCGCGTGACTGCACATCGGCGCTGAGCTGGCGCACGGGTCGCGTGGCGCGGTGCACCACGGTGGCCACGACGGCGCCCACCACCAGCAGCAGCAGGCCCTGCCACCAGGCGGTCTGGATCAGCAGGTCGCGCGCCAGGGCGCGGCGCAGCTCCAGCGTCTCGGCGACCTGGATCGTGGCCGTTCCCAGGCCTGCTTCGCCGGCCACGGGCTGCAGCAGCACCGCCACGCGGACCGGATCGCCACGGAACTCGTCGTCGTAGAAGTGCACGAGCGCGGCGTAGACGTTGCGGTCGGGCAGCGGACCCGTCCAGGTCCGCAGGTCCTCGAAGCCCGCGACCATCTCGCCCTCGAAGCCGGTGACCTTGTAGACGAGGCGGCTGCGGTTGTCGGCTTCGAAGGCCTCGAGTGCGGAGTAGCTCAGGTTGGCCTGCAGCAGCTGCCGGCCGTCCACCCGCCGCACGTCCAGCAGTTCACCGATGGACTTGGCCGATGCCAGCAGCGTGCGGTCGTAGGCCGTGTCAGCGGCGGCCAGGGCCTGGTAGTACAGGGTCATGGCGTTGATGACCATGAAGATCAGCACCGGCACCCCGATGCCCAGCGCCAGCACGCGGCGCAACGAACGGCCTTCGGGGCCTTGCGCCGGCACGTCTGCGCACGGGCGGTCGGCGGTGTCGGCCGCCGCGCCGGGGGTGTCCGCCTTCAGGAGGCCTCCGCGTCGTCGGCGCGCAGCAGGTAACCCAGCCCGCGCAAGGTCATCAGCTGCGTGCCGCTGCCTGCGAGCTTCTTGCGCAGCCGGTAGGCGACCACCTCGATGGCCTCGGTCTGCACCTCGCTCTGGCCCGGGAAGACCAGCTCGAACAGCCGCTCCTTCGGCACCGCATGCCCGGGCCGCACGAGCAGCGCGCGCAGCAGCGCGGCCTCGCGCGTGCTGAGCTCCAGCGGCCGCTCGCGCAGGTAGATGGCGCCGCTGCCGGGGTCGGCGCGCAGGCCGCAGAAGTCGGTGGTCGCGCCGCCTTGCGGCCGCCGGCGCGCCAGCGCACGCACACGCGCCTCGAGCTCGTCCAGATCGAAGGGTTTGGCCAGGTAGTCATCGGCCCCGGTGTTCAGCCCCAGCACGCGGTCGCCCACCGTGCTGCGCGCCGTGAGGATCAGCACCGGCGTCTCCAGGCCCGCCTGGCGGGCGCGCGCCAGCACCTCGAGGCCGTCGCAGCCGGGCAGGCTCAGGTCGAGCAGCACCACGTCGGGCACGCTGGCCTGCCAGCGGTCGAGCGCCCGCGCGCCGTCCGCACAGACGACCACCTGCATGCCCAGGCGCTCGAAGCTGCGCTGCAGACTGGTCTGCATGGCGAGGTTGTCTTCGACGAGCAGCAATTTCATCGGCAGGCCGATTATCGCGACGCCGCATGGCCCTGCGCCGTGGCGGCTGCGGGCAGGGCCGGCCGTGACGGCGCGTCGAGCCCCTGGTTATCCCCATGACGATGGACAGCCGACTGACAGCCGGCGACAGGAGCATGCGCAGGTTCCCCTGATTTCCATCTGCAAGGAGACGACACATGCGCCGAGACCACTTCCTCAAGACCCTGGCTGCCCTGGCGGCGGCCGGTGCCCTGCCCATGGCCGCCCGTGCGGCCGCCAACCTGAAGATGATGATCCCGGCCAACCCGGGCGGCGGCTGGGACAGCACCGGCCGCGCGCTGGGCAAGGCACTGCAGGAGGCGGGCGTGGCCACCTCGGTGACTTACGACAACAAGGGTGGCGCCGCAGGTGCCATCGGCCTGGCGCAGTTCGTCAATGCCAGCAAGGGTGACCCGAATGCCCTGATGGTCATGGGCCAGGTGATGGTCGGCGGCATCATCACCGGCAAGCCGCCGGTGACCCTGGCGCAAGCCACGCCGATCGCGCGCCTGACCAGCGAGTACACCGTGTTCGTGCTGCCGGCCGCATCGCCGCTGAAGACCATGGCCGACGTGGTCGCGCAGTTGAAGAAGGACCCCGGCAGCGTCAAG
Source organism: Pseudomonadota bacterium (assembly GCA_963205115.1). Taxonomy (GTDB): domain Bacteria; phylum Pseudomonadota; class Gammaproteobacteria; order Burkholderiales; family Burkholderiaceae_C; genus Rubrivivax. The sequence continues at coordinate 95,154 of CAUJHV010000006.1, forward strand.
TGGGGCGGCGGCTCGCGCGGATCCACCGAGCACGTCACGATCGCGATGATCGCCCGCGAGCTGGGCATCGATGCGACCAAGATGAACTACGTGCCCTTCCGTGGGGGCGGCGAAGCTGTCGCGGCCATCCTGGGCAACAACGTGACGGTCGGCGCCAGCGGCTTCAGCGAGTTCCAGCAGTACATCGAGAGCGGCAAGATGCGCGCCATCGCGATGGGCGCTCCCACGCGCCAGAAGGGCATCCCCGTGCCCACGCTGAAGGAGCAGGGCATCAACGTCGAACTGGGCAACTGGCGCGGTGTCTACGCAGCGCCCGGCATCAGCGCCGAGCAGCGCAAGGCCCTGACCGACGCCGTCACCAAGGCCACCAAGACCAAGGCCTGGGCCGAGGCGCTGGAGAAGAACAACTGGACCTCGGCCTTCATGTCCGGCCCGGCCTTCGACGAATTTGTCGACCGCGAATTTGCCAGCATGCGTGCCATGATGGTGAAGTCCGGGATGATCTGAAGCCGACGGCACGCCTGACTTGACGGGGCGCGGGCCGCAGAGCCCGGCCCCGCCGTTCCTGGAGGAGACAGCCATGACGGAACCGTCGCAGCGCACGCTGCACCAGACTTTGGTGGGCGCCGGCGCCCTGCTCGTCGGCGCGGTGATGGCCTTCGGCGCGAGCTTCATTCCCGCGCAGGCGGGCTATGCCGGCGTCGGCCCCAATTTCCTGCCCTGGGTGGTATCGGTGGTGCTGCTGGTCTGCGGCACCTGGCTGGTCTATGAGGCGCGCAGCGGCGGCTTCCGGGACATGGAAGAGCCCTCCGGCGCGGCCCGCGGTGACTGGCGGGCCTTTGCCTGGATCACAGCCGGCGTGATGGCCAATGCCGCGTTGATCACCACCCTGGGTTTCATCCTGGCGTGCACGCTGTGCTTCCTGCTGGCGGTGCGTGGCCTGCGCATGTCCGAAGGCAAGCCCGCCGGCGGCGTCCGCCAGCTGGTCGTCGACGCGGTCACTGGCTTCCTGATCGCCGCACCGGCGTTCTGGATCTTCACCAAGGTGCTGTCGATCAACCTGCCGGGCCTGACCGGCACGGGGTGGCTGTGAAAGCCGCCACGGCTGCACGCCGCCCGACCGGTCTGTTCGTCGCACGTCGGCCGGCTGGCCTCACCGCAGACTGCCGGGAGGCATGATGGATATCTGGAACCAACTGCTGCAGGGTTTCCTCACGGCGGGCACGCCGGTCAACCTGATGTGGGCCTTCGTCGGCTGCGCGCTGGGCACGGCCATCGGCGTGCTGCCGGGCCTGGGCCCGGCGGTGACGGTGGCGATGCTGCTGCCGATCACGGCGCAGGTCGAGCCCACGGCCTCGATGATCTTTTTCGCCGGCATCTACTACGGGGCGATGTATGGCGGTTCGACCACCTCCATCCTGCTGAACACCCCGGGCGAGACCGGCACCATGGTCACGGCGCTCGAGGGCTTCAAGATGGCCAAGAGCGGCCGCGCCGGCGCTGCGCTGGCGACCTCGGCCATCGGCTCGTTCGTGGCCGGCACCATCGCCACGGTGCTGGTGACGCTGTTCGCGCCGCTGGTGGCCGAATATGCCGTGCAGCTGGGCCCGCCCGAATATTTCATGCTGATGCTGCTGGCCTTCACGACGGTCAGCGCGGTGCTCGGCAAGAGCACGCTGCGCGGCATGACGGCGCTGTTCCTGGGCCTGGCGATCGGCCTGGTCGGTCTGGACCAGATCACCGGCCAGGTGCGCTACACCGGCGGCATCCCGGAATTCATGGACGGCCTGGAGGTGGTGCTGGTCGCGGTGGGCCTGTTCGCGGTGGGCGAGTGTCTCTACACGGCCTTGTACGAAGGCCGCTCCGACGCGCAGCTCAACCGCATGAACAAGGTGCACATGACGAAGCAGGAATGGCAGCGGTCGTGGCCTGCGTGGCTGCGCGGCACGGCCATCGGCTTCCCGTTCGGCACCATCCCGGCGGGCGGCACCGAGATTCCCACCTTCCTGAGCTACGGCGTCGAGCGCAAGCTCAGCAAGCATGCCCACGAATTTGGCACCACGGGCGCGATCGAAGGCGTGGCCGGGCCGGAGGCGGCCAACAACGCGGCGGTGACGGCCACGCTGGTGCCGCTGCTCACCCTGGGCATCCCGACCTCGGTGACGACGGCCATCCTGCTGAGCGCCTTCCAGAACTACGGCATCAATGCGGGGCCGCAGCTGTTCCAGACCTCGTCCGCGTTGGTCTGGGCCTTGATCGCGTCGCTCTACATCGGCAACGTGATGCTGCTGGTGCTGAACCTGCCGCTGGTGGGCCTGTGGGTCAAGCTGCTGCAGATCCCGCGGCCGCAGCTGTACGCGGGCATCCTGATCTTTGCGACCGTGGGTGTCTACGGCATGCGCCAGAGCGCCTTCGACCTGTACCTGATGTATGCCGTGGGCGTGCTGGGCGTGCTGGTGCGGCGCTTCGACATCCCGTCGGCGCCCATCATCGTCGGCATGATCCTGGGCCCCATGGCCGAGGCGCAGATGCGCAATGCACTGTCCATCGGCGAAGGCAAGTGGAGCGTCTTCGTCGAGCGTCCGGTGTCGGCCCTGCTGTTGGCCGTGGTGGTGGCCGTGCTGGTGCTGCCGCGGGTGGCCAAGCAGCTGCGCAAGTCACGCGAACAGGCCGCCTGAGCGGCCCGCTCAGCCCGCGGTCAGTCGCGCGCGCCCTTTTCCAGCGCCCGCACGCGGCTGCGGGCATCTTCGGCGTCGGGCGCGGCGCCCGGCACCGGCCAGCCCTGCACGTGTTCCTGCACCAGGTCCAGCAGCGCGCGCACATGGCCCACGCTGTCGTTCAGGCACGGGATGTAGTGGAACTCCCGGCCGCCGCTTTGCAGGAAGGCCTCGCGGCCTTCGGCGGCGATCTCTTCCAGCGTTTCCAGGCAGTCGATCGCAAAACCCGGGCACACGACATCCACGCGGTCCAGGCCGCTGGCGGCCAGCTCGCGCAGCGTGGGCTCGGTATACGGCTGCAGCCACTGCGCGCGGCCAAAACGGCTCTGGAAGGTCACGCGGTAGTGGCTGTCCTCCAGGCCCAGTTCCTGCGCCAGCAGGCGGCCGGTCTTCAGGCATTCGCAGTGGTAGGGGTCACCCAGCGCCAGCGAGCGCTGCGGCAGGCCGTGGAAGCTCATCACGAGCATCTTGCCGCGGCCTTCGCGCAGCCAGTGCTGGCGCACGTCGGCGGCCAGTGCGCGCACATAACCCGCGTCATCATGGTAGTGCTGGATGAAGCGGAATTCGGGGATGCGGCGCGCGCGGGTCGCCCACTGGCCGATGGCGTCCCAGACGCTGGCGGTGGTCGTCGCCGAATACTGTGGGTACAGCGGCAGCACGAGGATGCGATCGGCACCCTCGGCGCGCAACTCGTCGAGTGCCTGCGCAACGGACGGCTCGCCATAGCGCATCGCGTGGCGCACCAGCAGCGGCAGGTTGCGCTCGCCCAGGTAGCCTTGCATCATGCGCGCCAGCCGCGCTGTGCCGGCCACCAGCGGCGAGCCTTCGGGTGTCCAGATGCTGGCGTACTTGGCGGCCGATTTCGAGGGCCGCGTGCGCAGGATGATGCCGTGCAGGATCAGCAGCCACGCCGCGCGCGGGATTTCGACCACGCGAGGGTCGCTCAGGAATTCGGCCAGATAGCGCCGCGTCGCGCCGGTCGTGGGTTCGGCAGGACTGCCGAGGTTGACCAGCAGGAGCGCCGTGCGGGCGCGCTGGCCGTGGCGGTGCGGAGGTTCGGTCCGGAAGCGCATCGGGTATTTGTTCCTTCAAGCGTCCGGCAAGGCTTGCTGCAAGGCCTCGCGGATGGTCTGCAGGTCCACGGGCTTTTCCCAGACACCTTGGAAGCCCGCCGCCAGGGCCTGGTCGCGCACTTCGGAGACCCGCTCCGCCGTGCACAGGAAGGCTGGCGCGGCCGCCAGGCCGGGCAGGGCCCGCAGCCGTGCCAGCAATTGCAGGCCGTTGCTGTCGGGCAGGTTCAGGTCGATGAACAGCGCGTGCGGCGGCGTCTGGCGCGCCGTGTCCAGGGCTTCGGCGGCATCGGCGGCGGTGCTGACCGCCAGGCTGGCATCGGGCCGGCAAACCTCGACGAACAGCAGCGTGTTGATGCGGTCATCGTCGACGTACAGCAGTTGCGTGACGGGCCGGTTCATGGTTGGGTGTCCCCGAATCGGATGAGTTCGAAAGTGACGGCTGCCGTGCCCGGTTCGGCCGGCGATCCGCCCAGGCCGACGCGGCCGTGGCCGTGCAGCGTGCAGCTGCCGCGCCGCAGGCTGACGATCTCGCCATCGCCGAAGCGCACATAGGTGCCGTTGAAGCTGAGGTCGGTGATCTGGAAGGCGCCGCCGTGCCAGTCGATGCGGGCGTGTGCGCGCGAGACACGCGAGTCGTCCACGCAGAAGGCCGCCTGCGTGCTGCGCCCCAGCACCACCGGCATGTGCAGCGCGCCGAACATGCGTTCCTGTTCGTTCCAGGCCAGGCGGATGCCGTCGGGCTCGTCCGGGATGGGCGCTTCGGAGAAGGCGGTGGCGCCGCTGTCCAGCGCTCGGCGTCCGCCCAGCACATGCACCGACACCGGTTCGACCCGGCCGCGCAGCACCAGGCTGTCCAGGTGCCGGAAGCGCGGCTGCAGCTCGGGCGGCAGGCTGTCGAAGATACGCTGGGTGACGAGGATCTCGCCGTCGCTGGCGTGGTCGAGCAGCCGCGCGGCCACGTTCACGGCGTCGCCGTAGCAGTCGTCACCGAGTTCCACGACCTCGCCGCTGGCCAGGGCCACCTGCAGCCGCACCGAGCGGGGCAGGGCGGGCGCGCCGCCATCGGGTGCCGGCGCGGCGGCCATGGCATCCAGGGCATCCTGCATGCGCAGGGCGCACAGCAGGGCGGGCAGCGCCTCGTCGAAGGTGGCCATCAGGCCGTCGCCCAGCGTCTTGACGATCGTGCCGCCCAGGGCCGTGACGCGCGCGCCCACGGTGGAGATGGCGCGCGTGACCACGGCGGTGGCCTGCGCGTTGCCCAGACGCTCGAACAGCGAGGTGCTGCCGCGCAGGTCGGCAAACAGCACGGTCCTCTCGGCGATGCGCGTCATGGCCCCTCCTCGCATGCTGCCGCGCCCCCGCCGGGGCATCGGCCGGAGCCGGGCGTCGCGCGGGTCAGCGCGTGCCCGGCCAGGGTGTCACAGGTTGTCGAGGTAGGTCCGCAGTTTGTGCCTGCGGCGCAAGCTGCCGGGCGCCGGCTTCGCCGTCGCGCATGCCTTCGGCATGACGTCCATGTCCAATCTCCTCGCGTTGCTCACAGATTGTCCAGGTACGTGCGCAGTTTGTCGGAGCGGCTCGGGTGCTTGAGCTTGCGGATCGCCTTGGCCTCGATCTGGCGGATGCGCTCGCGCGTCACGTCGAACTGCTTGCCCACTTCTTCCAGCGTGTGGTCGGTGGACATCTCGATGCCGAAGCGCATGCGCAGCACCTTGGCTTCACGCGGGGTCAGGCCGTCGAGGATGTCCTTGACCACATCGCGCAGGCCGGCCTGCATGGCGGCTTCGATCGGCGCGGTGTTGTTGGTGTCCTCGATGAAATCGCCCAGGTGCGAATCGTCGTCGTCGCCGATCGGCGTCTCCATGGAGATCGGCTCCTTGGCGATCTTCATGATCTTGCGGATCTTGTCCTCGGGGATCTCCATCTTCTCGGCCAGCGTCGGGGCATCGGGCTCGTAGCCGAATTCCTGGAGGTGCTGACGCGAGATGCGGTTCATCTTGTTGATCGTCTCGATCATGTGCACCGGGATGCGGATGGTGCGCGCCTGGTCGGCGATCGAGCGCGTGATGGCCTGGCGGATCCACCACGTGGCGTAGGTCGAGAACTTGTAGCCGCGGCGGTATTCGAACTTGTCCACCGCCTTCATCAGGCCGATGTTGCCTTCCTGGATGAGGTCCAGGAACTGCAGGCCACGGTTGGTGTACTTCTTCGCGATGGAGATCACCAGGCGCAGGTTGGCCTCGATCATCTCCTTCTTCGCGTCGCGCGAAGCCTTCTCGCCCTCGTTCATCTTCTTGTTGATCTGCTTGAGGTCTTCCAGCGGCACGACGGCCTTGGTCTGCAGATCGATCAGCTTCTGCTGCAGTTCCTGCAGCGCGGGCAGGTTGCGGCCCAGGATGGCGCCGTAGGGCTTGCCGGATCCGGCTTCCTTCTCGGCCCACTTCAGGTTCAGCACGTTGGGCGGGAAGTTCTTGACGAAGTATTCCTGCGGCATGCCGCACTTGTCGACGACGATCTTGCGGATCTCGCGCTCGAAGCGTCGCACGTCGTCCACCTGCGAGCGCAGGATGTTGGACAGGCGCTCGATGGTGCGCACCGTGAAGCGGATCGTCATCAGGTCCTGGCTGATGGCCAGCTGGGCCTTGTTGTAGGACCCGCTCTTGTAGCCGTCCTTCTCGTAGGCCTTGCGCATGCGGTCGAAGTGCTCGCGCAGCGTGGCGAACTTCTGCAGCGCCGCGATCTTCAGCTCTTCGAGCTTCTTGGTCAGCGCACGGGAGCCGCCGTTGCCGTCGTCGTCGTCTTCTTCGTCGAATTCGTCGAAGTCTTCCTCGGCCACGTAGTCGTCGGCCTCGTCGTCGGAGACAAAGCCGTCGACCACGTCGGAGATCTGCTGGTCACCCGCGGCGATCTTGTCGGCCATCGCCAGGATCTCGGCGATGGTCGTGGGGCTGGCGCTGATGGCCAGCATCATGGCCTGCAGGCCGCCTTCGATGCGCTTGGCGATCTCGATTTCGCCCTCGCGCGTGAGCAGCTCGACCGTGCCCATTTCGCGCATGTACATGCGCACGGGGTCGGTGGTGCGGCCGAATTCGGAGTCGACGGTCGACAGCGCGGCTTCGGCCGCTTCTTCGGCTTCTTCTTCCGTGGCCGTGGACGTGGTGCCGCCGGCAATCAGCAGCGTGGCCGCGTCTGGCGCCTGCTCGTAGACCGCGATGCCCATGTCATTGAGCATCGAGACGATGGCTTCGAGGATTTCCTCGTTGACCAGCTTCTCGGGCAGGTGGTCGTTGATTTCCTGGTGCGTCAGGAAGCCACGCGTCTTGCCCATCTTGATGAGGGTCTTGAGCTCCTGGCGGCGCTTGGCGACTTCCTCTTCGGTCAGCGTGGTCTCGTCCAGGCCGAACTCGCGCATCAGCGCGCGTTCCTTGGCGCGGCTGACCTTCATCCGCAGCGGCTTGACCTTCTCTTCTTCCTTGGCGCCTTCGACGACCTCGACGACTTCCACCGCCTCGAGCTCGTCACCGCCTTCGATGTCGCCTTCGACGTCGGTCAGGTCTTCGTCCAGGTCATCGACCTTGGACGGGCCCTTGGCCTCGGCCTTGCCTGCCTTGCCGGCCGCAGCCTTCTTCGCGGCGGGCTTGGCGTCGTCGGTCTTGCGCGCAGCGGCACCCTTGGCGCTGCCGGCCTTGGTGTCCGCGGCCTTCTTGGCCTCGTGCGCAGCCGCCTTCTTGTCGTCGGCCTTCTTGTCCGTGGCCTTGGCGGCCGTCTTGGCCGGCGCCGCTTCGGCCTTGCCCGTCGGCTTCGCGGCCGGGGCGGGCTTCTTCTTGGTGTCGGCGGCAGCTTCGACAGCGGACTTGGCCGGCTTCGCGGCAGCAGGCTTCTTGGCGGTCATGCGATTCCTTGCGATGGGATGGCGACGTCTGGGGCGATGCGGTGTTGCACCCGCGCGCGCCCGGCGCGAACCTGGCTGCACGGACGTGCGCAGGTACGGACAAAACGGGTGACGGGGGGCGGCAAGCTCACGTGGAACCCGACATCGGGTGCAGCGCGGGCGGAGTTTTCAGGGGCCATGATCGAACGTTCGAACCCGTGTCAGGGGTGGCCGGATCTCCGTCGCGTGCCGCAGCCACTCTTGCCGCCGCAAACAAAACGCGGATTATACCCGGCGCATGCCAAATCAACCCCGGCCCAGGAGCCGATCAGCCTCACGTCGCTGCCGCGCCGCGCGCGTCTGCTGAAGGGCCGGTTCCAGCTCGTCCAGCGCGGGCGGCACGGCGGCCTGGTCGACGAGCTGGCGTGCGGGCGAACCAAAGCTTTCGACTTCCAGCCGTTCGCGCAGTTCCGGCCACTCGCAATGGCCGTGTTCGGTGATCTCGCGGTCGAGCCAGCGGAACAGCTCGCCGTGCCAGGTCTCCAGGCTGCACAGCAGCTCGTGATCGACGGGGCCCAGGTCGTGCCAGAGCTGCGCGTGCAGCAGCAGGATGTGCGCGACGTTGTCCTGCGGCAGCCGCACCACGCGACGTCCGCCGACGGCGGGCAAGCGCGGCGCGGGTGCGCCCGCGGGCTTGCCGAAGCCGCGGCGGGAGCCGCCGCTGCCACCGCCGCCGCCGCGGGGTTCGCCCGCGGCGCGCGCCGGTGCCGGTGCCGCCGCGCGTCGCAGGCCCCAGCCGTCGCTGAGTTCGTCCGTGGACAGCCGCGCGGCCTGCGCCAGCTCGGCCAGGATCTGCGCCTTCAGCGCGCAGGCCGGCAGCGCGTTCCACAGCGGGCGCGCCTGGGCCAGCAGCCGCGCGCGGCCTTCGGCGGTGTCCAGATCGGCGTCGGCCGAGGCCACGTCGACCAGCTGGCGCGACAGCGGCCGCGCACCCGCCACGGCCGCGTCGAAGGCCTCGGCCCCGCGCTCGCGCACGAAGGAGTCCGGGTCGTGTTCGGGCGGCAGGAACAGGAAGCGGAAGCTGCGCAGGTCGCTGACCAGCGGCAGCGCGGCCTCCAGCGCGCGGCCCGCGGCGCGCCGGCCGGCCGCGTCGCCGTCAAAGCTGAAGACGACATGGTCGGTGAAGCGCAGCAGCTTCTGCACGTGGTCGGGCGTGCAGGCCGTGCCCAGCGTGGCCACGGCATTGCCGAAGCCGCTCTGCGCCAGGGCCACCACGTCCATGTAGCCCTCGACCACCAGCGCATACCCTTTCTGGCGGATGGCCTGGCGGCCTTCGAAAAGCCCGTAGAGCTCGCGGCCCTTGACGAAGACCGGGGTTTCCGGGGAATTGAGGTATTTCGGCTCGCCGGCATCGATGACGCGGCCGCCGAAGCCGATCACCTCGCCCTTGGTCGAGCGGATCGGAAACATGATGCGGTCGCGGAAGCGGTCGTAGCGCTTCTGTGCCGGACCCTCGTCGCCCTGGACGATCACCAGCCCGCTGTCCACGAGCTGGGCATCTGCATAATCCCCGAACGCACTGGCCAGATTGCGCCAGCCGTCGGGCGCATAACCCAGTCCGAAGTCACGCGCCACGCTGCCGGAAAGCCCCCGGCGCTTCAGATATTCGACGGCCTTGGGACTTTCCTTCAGCCGCTGCCGATAGTGTTCGGCGGCCTTTTCCAGCACGTCCGACAGGCTGCGGCGCTGCGCCTGTGCGGCTTCGGCGCGTTCGCGATCGGCGGGGTCGGTGGGGGCTTCGGGTACTTCCAGGCCCACTTGCTGGGCCAGATCGCGCAGGGCATCGACAAAACCCATGCCGGCGTGATTCATCAGAAAGCCGATGGCGTCGCCGTGGGCGCCGCAGCCGAAGCAGTGGTAGAACTGCTTGGCCGGGCTGACGCTGAAACTCGGCGACTTTTCGCCGTGAAAGGGGCAAAGCCCCATCAGGTTGGCGCCGCCCTTCTTGAGTTGGACGTGCCGGCCGACCACGTCGACGATATCGACGCGGGTCAGGACTTCCTGGATAAAACTGTCGGGGATCTGGCCGCGGGCTGCGCTCACGCGCCGAGTCTACCGGGCCCTGAACCCACAGGGCCGCCGCGGGGGGCGGCGAGGCAGGCCATGGGCGGCCTGCGCGGGGGTGCTGCGGGCTGCGTCTCACGCCGCGCCCGGTCGGTCCGCAAGGCGGGACAGGACCGGGCAGCGCGTGGAGAACCCGGCTGCGTCAGATCGCGAAGTCGGACAGCTGCTTGCCGGTGGCCAGGGCGGCCTTCAGCCACTTGGGCTGCAGGCCGCGGCCGCTCCAGGTTTCGCCGGTGGCGGCATTGCGGTACTTCGCAGCGACCTTGCCGCCGGACTTGGGGCCGCGCGTGGCCGCGGGCGCCCGCGCACTCAGGTCGGACAGGCTCAGGCCGTGTTGGGACATCAGTGCCCTGACCTGCGCGATGGCGGAGGACTTTTCCTCGCGCTGCGCATCGGCAATCTGCTTTTCAATAGCGGCTTTCTGGGCGAGCAGTTCAGCAACGGTGGCCATGGACATTCTCCGGTAAGGATTCAACGACGGGGCGGAGTATATAGCCACAGAGGTGATCGAATCGTCAAATAACGATTGAGATGGCCCCTAATCCATATTGACGTCCGGAAAATTCCCGGCTCTCGGCCTCCGCGCCGGCGTTACATCTGTCCGGTTACCCCATTTGACGGCACGACCGCTGCGCGAGGCTGACCGCGAACAGCCATCCCATGCATGATTCGGTTATGCGCTCGGTGGCACATAACCCTGCGGCTTATCGGCACCGTCGCCGAAGAAGAACAACTCCATCTGGCGTGCCAGGTATTGCCGGGCGCGCGCATCCGCCAGATTCAACCGGTTTTCGTTGACCAGCATGGTCTGGTGGCGCTTCCACTGCTCGAAAGCCTCCTTGGAGACGCTGTCGTAGATGCGTTTGCCGAGTTCGCCGGGATACGGCGGAAAGTCCAGTCCCTCGGCTTCCTTCTTCAGGTGTATGCATTGAACCAGGCGTGCCATGGCATTTCTCCGTCGTTTCAGTTCAGGGTCTTGACCAGGACCTGCGAGCGCCGGTCCCAGTTGTATTTGCGTTTGCGGGCTTCGGGCAGCCAATCGGGATCGACCTGCTGGAAGCCGCGTTTGATGAACCAGTGCATGGTGCGCGTGGTCAGCACGAAGATACTGCTCAGGCCCATGGCACGGGCGCGCTGTTCGATGCGCTTGAGCAGCCGCTCGCCATCGCCCTGGCTCTGCGACAGCGGCGAGACCGTCAGCGCGGCCATCTCGGCGGTGCGCGACTCGGTGTAGGGGTAGAGCGCCGCGCAGCCGAAGATCACGCCGTCGTGTTCGATGATGGTGTAGTTGGCGATGTCGCGTTCGATTTCGGTGCGCTCGCGGCGCACCAGCGTGCCGTCGCGCTCGAAGGGTTCGATCAGCTGCACGATGCCGGCCACGTCGTCGGAGCTGGCCTCGCGCAGGCTTTCCAGCTTCTCGTCGACCACCATCGTGCCGATGCCGTCGTGCGTGTAGACCTCCATCAGCAGCGCGCCATCGGTGGCGAACGGCAGGATGTGCGAACGCTCCACACCCGCGTGGCAGGCCTTGACGCAATGCTGCAGGTAGAAGCCCACGTCGGTGGGGCCGGTGGGGCGCGGCGCGGCGGCCAGCATGCGCTCGGCATCGGCCAGCGAGAGCTCGGTGTCGATGGGACTCTCGGCGTCCGCCGGGTTTTCGCGCACGCCTTGCAGCTCGGTCAGGAACAGCAGCTTGTCGGCCTGCAACGCGATGGCGCTGGAGGTGGCGACCTCCTCCATCGTCAGGTTGAAGGCCTCGCCGGTGGGCGAAAAGCCGAAGGGGCTCAGCAGCACCACGGCGCCGTTGTCCATCGCACCGCGGATGGCCGCCGCATCCACCTTGCGCACCACGCCGCTGTGGCCGAAGTCCACGCCGTCGACGATGCCCACGGGCCGCGCCGTCAGGAAATTGCCCGACACCACGCGCACGGTGGCATTGGCCATCGGCGTGTTGGGCAGGCCTTGCGAGAAGGCCGCCTCGATCTCGAAGCGCAGCTGGCCGGCGGCTTCCTGCGCGCAGTCCAGCGCCACGGCATCGGTGATGCGGATGCCGTGGCTGAAGCGCTCGGGGTGGCCCTTGGCGCGCAGCTGCTCGCTGACCTGCGGGCGGAAGCCGTGCACCAGCACGATGCGGATGCCCATGGCGTGCAGGATGGCCAGGTCCTGCACGAAGGCGCTGAGCTTGCCTGCGGCGATGGCTTCGCCGGCCAGGCCGATGACGAAGGTCTCGCCCTTGTAGGCGTGGATGTATGGCGCCACCGAGCGGAACCAGGGCACGAAGGTGTGCGGGAAGACGAGACTGCTGGTGGCGTTCATGGGCCGGGGATTGTGCCGCACGGGGGGGGGTGGCAGCGCCCTGGCAGGGACAGCGCGGGCCCGCGCCCGGCAGCCGATGCGGCGGCGCCGATAATCGCGGCCCCGTGAATGCATCCCAGGCCCCGCGCGAGCGCGCGGTGACGGCCCATCCCGTCCCCCCGATCACCTACCCCGAATCGCTGCCGGTTTCCGCCCGGCGCGAGGAGATCGCGCGGGCGGTGCACGACCACCCCGTCGTCATCGTCTGCGGGGAGACCGGCTCGGGCAAGACCACGCAGCTGCCCAAGATCGCGCTGGAGCTCGGCCGCGGCATCGGCGCCGGCGGCAAGGGGCTGATCGGCCACACGCAGCCGCGGCGCATCGCCGCGTCCAGCGTGGCCAAGCGCATCGCCGAGGAGCTGAATTCGCCGCTGGGCGAGGTGGTCGGCTACAAGGTGCGCTTCCAGGACCGCCTGCAGCGCGGCGCCAGCGTCAAGCTGATGACCGACGGCATCCTGCTGGCCGAGACGCAGACCGATCCGCTGCTCAAGGCCTACGACACGCTGATCATCGACGAGGCGCACGAGCGCAGCCTCAACATCGATTTCCTGCTGGGCTACCTGCGCCAGATCCTGCCGCGCCGGCCGGACCTGAAGATCATCGTCACCTCGGCCACGATCGATGCCGACCGCTTTGCGCGGCACTTCGCCATGCCGCGCAAGGCCGCGGGCGCACCCGCGGGCGAGGGCCAGGTGGACCAGGCCGGCGTCGAATGGATTCCCGCGCCGGTGATCCAGGTCTCCGGGCGGCTGTTCCCGGTGGAGCAGCGCTGGCGGCCCTTCGATCCGGACGACAAGCAGCGCGACCTGAACGACGCCATCGCCGATGCGGTGGACGAACTCTGGCGTGGTGGATCGCGCGGCGACATCCTCGTCTTCCTGCCCGGCGAGCGCGAGATCCGCGAGGCCGCCGATCACCTGCGCAAGCACCTGGCCGCGGCCAAGGAGCCGCAGCGTGGCGGCCCGCCGGCGGACATCCTGCCGCTGTTCGCCCGCCTGTCGCAGGCCGAGCAGGACCGCGTCTTCAACCCCGGCAACGGCCGGCGCATCGTGCTGGCCACCAACGTGGCCGAGACCTCGCTGACGGTGCCGGGCATCCGCTACGTCATCGATTCCGGCCTGGCGCGTGTCAAACGCTACAGCTACCGCAACAAGGTCGAGCAGCTGCTGGTCGAGCCCATCAGCCAGGCGGCGGCCAACCAGCGCGCGGGCCGCTGCGGCCGCGTGGCCGACGGCATCTGCATCCGCCTGTACGACGAGGCCGATTTCGCCGGCCGCCCGCGCTTCACCGACCCGGAAATCCTGCGCTCCTCGCTGGCGGGCGTGATCCTGCGCATGAAGTCGTTGCGCCTGGGGTCGGTCGAAGAATTTCCCTTCCTCGAGGCGCCGCCGCGCAAGGCCATCTCGGACGGCTATGCGCTGCTGGGCGAGCTCAATGCGGTGGACGACGACAACGAGCTCACGCCCATCGGCAAGGAGCTCTCGCGTCTGCCGCTGGACCCGCGCGTGGGCCGCATGATCCTGGAGGCGCGCGACCGCCAGGCGCTGGAGGAGGTGCTGGTCATTGCCTCGGCGCTGAGCGTGCAGGACGCGCGCGACCGCCCGCTGGAAGCGCAGCAGGCCGCCGACGAGAAACACCGCAAGTTCGACGACGAGAAGTCCGAATTCATGGGCTATCTCAAACTCTGGAAATGGATAGAAGAAGGCCGCGGTGTGCATGGCCACGCCGGCGCGGCGGCGCAGAAGGTCGACAGCCACAAGCTCAGCAACCGCCAGCAGGAGCAGCGCCTGCGCGAGAGCTTCGTCAACCCGCGCAAGGTGCGCGAATGGCGCGACATCCACACGCAGCTGCACACGGTGGTGGCCGAACACGGCTGGCGGCTCAACGGCTCGCCCGCGACCTACGAGCAGATCCACCTGTCGATGCTGGCCGGGCTGCTGGGCAACCTGGGCTGCAAGAGCGATGACGAGGACTGGTACCTCGGCGCCCGCGGCATCAAGTTCTGGCGCCATCCCGGCGCGCACCTGAGCAAGAAACCCGGCCGCTGGCTGGTGGCCGCCGAGCTGGTCGAGACCACGCGCCTGTTCGGCCGCGGCCTGGCGGCGATCGAGCCGCAGTGGATTCCCGGCATCGCCGGCCACCTGCTGAAGAAGCAGCTGCTCGAGCCGCACTGGGAGAAAAAGGCCGCGGAGGTGATCGCGCTGGAGCGCGCCACGCTGTACGGCATCGTCATCTACAACAACCGGCGCGTGAACTACGGGCTGGTGGATCCGCCCGCGGCGCGCGAGATATTCATCCGCGAAGCCCTGGTGCAGGGCGAGTGGGAGACGCCGCTGCCCTTCCTGGCCGCGAACCAGAAGCTGATCCGCCAGGTCGAGGACCTGGAGCACAAGTCGCGCCGCCAGGACGTGCTGGTGGACGACGAACTCATCTTCGCGTTCTACGACCAGCAGCTGCCGCAGGACGTGTGTTCCGGCACCACGCTGGAGCACTGGTACCGCGAAGAGTCGCGGCGCCAGCCCAAGCTGCTGCTGCTGACACGCGACGAGCTGATGCGGCACGAGGCCGCGGGCATCACCAGCGCGGCCTTCCCGAAGACCGTGCGCCTGGGCGGCATCGATTGCGCGGCCACCTATCTGCACCAGCCGGGCGACCCCAAGGACGGCCTGACGGTGACGGTGCCGATCTATGCGCTCAACCAGGTCAGCGAAGAGCGCTGCGACTGGCTGGTGCCGGGCATGCTGAAGGACAAGGTGCTGGCGCTGGTGAAGAGCCTGCACCAGCGGCCACGTTCGCGGCTGCTGCCGTTGCCGGACTATGCGGCGGAGTTCTGCGCGCTGGCGCCCTTCGGCCAGGGCGGCCTGGTCGATGCGCTGCTGAAGGCCGTGCGTGATCGCACGCAGCTGGCCGTGCAGCGCAACGACTTCAAGCTGGAGACGCTGTCGGCGCACCACTTCATGAACATCCGCGTGGTCGACGAACACGGCCGGCAGCTGGCGATGGGCCGGCATCTGGCCGCGCTGAAGGCGGAGTGGGGCGGGCAGGCGCGGTCGGCCTTCCAGGCGCTGGCGGCGCTGAAGCTGCCAGCGGCGGCGCGTGCGGATCAAGGGCCCGGCGACGATTCGTCGACCGCCGCAGCCGCGACGGCTTCTGGCGATCGCCCCGGCTCGGCGCGTGGTGGCCCGGCGCAGGCCGTGGCGCGCCTCGCGGCCGGGTCCGCACCGGCGTCGGGCGGCAAGGGTGTGACCGCGCAGGTGATGCCGGCGCCGGCCGCGCCGCCGCCCGCGGCCAGCCAGGCGCACACGGCCTGGACCTTCGGCGAGCTGCCCGAGCTGCTGGAGCTGCGCAAGGGCGGGCAGACGCTGATCGGCTTTCCCGCGCTCATCGACAAGGGCACACACGTCGAGATCGAGGTCTTCGACGAGCCGGACGTGGCGGCCTTGCGGCACCGCGGCGGCCTGCGGCGCCTGGTGGCGCTGCAGATCAAGGAGCCGCTGAAATACCTCGAGAAGAACATTCCCGATCTGCAGAAGATGGCCGCGGCTTATCTGGGCCTGGGCACGATGGAAGAGCTGCGCGGCCAGATCATCGACATCGCGCTGGACCGCGCCTTCCTGGGCGACCCGCTGCCCACCGACGAGCGCACGTTCAAGCTGCGCGTCGACGAAGGCCGCGCGCGGCTGACGCTGATCGCCCAGGAAGTGGCGCGCCTGACGGGCACGGTGCTGGCGGCCTACGCCACCGCGGCACGCAAGCTCAAGGACAGCCGCCCGCCCAAGGACGTGGCCGACGACATCGCCGCGCAGCTGCAGCGGCTGTGCGGCAAGCGATTCCTGCTGGAGACGCCCTGGGCGGCGTTGCATCACCTGCCGCGTTATCTGCAGGCCGTCACGCTGCGCCTGGACAAGCTGCGCGCCGATCCGGCCCGCGACGCCTCGCGCCTGGCCGAGCTGCGGCCGCTGGAGCAGCGCTGGCTCAAGCGCGTGATCGAGCGCAAGGGCCAGGCCGATGCGCGGCTGGACGAATACCGCTGGCTGCTGGAGGAATTGCGCGTGAGCCTGTTCGCGCAGGAGCTGCGCACGCCGCAGCCGGTGAGCGTCAAGCGGCTGGACAAGGCCTGGGCCCAGCTGTCTAGCTGAGCCGCTTCGGACGGCCCGCCGAGCGCCGGGCTTGATCTTCGTCAGTTCCGCGTAACTGCGTTTAGGGGGTCGCGCTGACGATTTAGGGTTTACCCTTGTCAGTATTCGTCGCGGACCCTTCTGCCGGACAGAAACACACTGTGGACAAACACTACCTCAACCCGCTCTTCTGCCCCGAATCCATCGTCGTCTTCGCCGGCGACCCCACACTGGCGCCGGAACACGCGTCGCGCTCGACGCAGGCGCGTGCGCTGCTGGACGCGCTGGCCGCGGGTGGCTTCAAGGGCACGATCGCGTACCTGGACATCGCGATGACCGGCACGCTGGCCGACCTGGCGGCGTCGCGGGCCGACCTGGCCATCATCGCGCTGCCGCCCGAGCAGATCGCCGCGGCGCTGGAAGTCGCGGGCCGCATCCGGGCGCGCGCGGCGTTGGTGATTTCCGCCGGCCTGGACGGCGAGCACTGCGCGAAGCTGCACGCCATCGCCAAGCGGGCCGGCATGCTTTTGCTGGGCCCCAACAGCCTGGGCTTCCAGCGGCCGGCGCTGGGCCTGAATGCCAGTGCCGCCGGCGCCATGGGCCCGGCCGGGCCGCTGGCGCTGGTCTCGCAATCGGGCGCGCTGACGACCAGCATCCTGGACTGGGCGCGCACGGCGGGCGTGAGCTTCTCCACCGTCGTCTCGCTGGGCCCCAACACGCAGGTCGATCTGCCGCAGGTGCTGGACTTCCTGGCCAACGACGGCGCCACGCAGAGCATCTTGATCTACATGGAAGGCATCCACCACGCGCGGCGCTTCATGAGCGCACTGCGCGCGGCGGCTTATGCCAAGCCGGTGGTGGTGATGAAGTCCGGCCGCGCGCCGGCCGCCACGCGCGCGGCGCTGACGCACTCGGCCGCGATCGTCGGCACCGACGATGTCTTCGAAGCCGCGCTGCGCCGCGCCGGCGCGGTGCGCGTGCGTGTGTTCACGCAGCTGTTCTCGGCGGCGCGCTGCCTGGCTTCGCGCTACCGGCCGGTCGGCAAGCGTCTGGCCGTGGTGACCAACGGCGGCGGCCCGGGTGTGCTGGCCGCCGACTGGATGAACGAGATCGGCCTGGAGCTGGGCCATCTGGGCGCCGAGTCGATCGCCGCGCTGGCGCCCAAGCTGTCGCCGCATGCGGCGCTGGACGAGCTGATCGACCTGGGCGAAGACGCCGGCCCCGACGAGTTCGAGGCCGCGCTGAAGAGCTGCGCGCAGGATTCGGGCGTCGACGGCGCGCTGGTCGTGTTTTCGCCCAAGCCCGGCAGCGACGCGCTGGCCATTGCCAAGCGCGTGGCCGAACAGGTGCGCAGCATCGGCAAACCGCTGCTGACCAGCTGGATGGGCGACGCCACGGTGCTGCATGCGCGCGAAACACTCAGCGCGGCCGGCGTGCCGAGTTTCCGCACGCCCGAGGCCGCGGCGGACGCCTTCGGCAACATCGCCAACTTCTATCAGAACCAGCAGCTGCTGCAGCAGACACCGCCGCCGCGCTCGACCCTGGCGCAGCCCGATCTGGAAGGCGCACGGCTGCTCATCGAAGGTGTGCTCACCGAGCGCCGCCGCGTGTTGACCGAGATGGAATCCAAGGCGCTGCTGGCGGCCTTCCACATCCCGGTCACGCGCACGATGCTCGCGCACACGGCCAACGAAGCGATGCTGATTGCCAGCCAGCTGGGTTATCCCGTGGCGCTGAAGATCGATTCGCCCGACATCAGCCACAAGAGTGACGTGCAGGGCGTGGTGTTGAACGTGGGCAGCGCCACCCAGGTGCGCGATGTCTTCGTCGAGATGCTGGCGCGCGTGGCGCGCATCGAGCCCCAGGCGCGCATCAACGGCGTGACGATCCAGCCGATGGCTACCAAGCGCCGCGGCCGCGAGATCTTCATCGGCCTGACCACCGACGAAGCCTTCGGCCCGGTGGTGACCTTCGGCGCCGGCGGCACGATGGTCGAGCTGATCGCCGACCGCGCGATGGAATTGCCGCCGCTGAACCAGTTCCTGGCGAGGCGCCTGATCGAGCGCGCACGCGTGGCCGAGATGCTGGGCGGCTGGCGCGGCGCGGAGCCGGCGGACCTGGCGTCTGTGGAGCAGATCCTGCTGCGGGTCTCGGAGATGGTCTGCGAGCTGCCGCAGCTGCGCGAGATGGACATCAACCCCATCATCGTCGACGAAAACGGCGCGGTGGCGGTGGATGCACGCATCGTCATCGACCACGCGCCGCCCACGGCGCACGACTACGCGCACCTGGCCATCCTGCCGTACCCGGCCGCGCACGAGAGCGAATGGCCGATGAAGGGCGGCGGCATGTACACCATCCGCCCGATCCGCCCGGACGACGCCGACATGCTGCAGGCCTTCGTGCGCAACATGTCCCAGGAGAGCCGCTACTTCCGCTTCGCCAGCACGATGCAGGAACTGCCGGCACGCATGCTGGCGCGCTACACGCTGATCGATTACGACCGCGAGATGGCGCTGGTGGCCGTGCTGCGCGACCGCCAGGCTTCACCGGCGGTGGACGGCCAGGAGCCGGTGTTCGTGGAACGCGAGCGCATCATTGGCGTGTCGCGCTACATCACCAACCCCGACCGCACGACCTGCGAATTCAGCCTGGCCGTGGGCGATGATTTCAAGGGTCAGGGCTTGGGGTCGCGGCTGATGCTGTCGATCGCGGACTTTGCGCGCAGCAAGGGGCTGGAGCAGATCGAAGGCCTGGT
Source organism: Pseudomonadota bacterium (assembly GCA_963205115.1). Lineage (GTDB taxonomy): Bacteria > Pseudomonadota > Gammaproteobacteria > Burkholderiales > Burkholderiaceae_C > Rubrivivax. The sequence goes on from CAUJHV010000006.1 coordinate 114,167, forward strand.
GCTGTCCAACAACCCCAACATGCTGCGCCTGATGAAGGGCCTGGGCTACGAGCAGCGGGAGTTTCCGGAAGACCCGGACTTCAAGCTGGTGGTCAAGACGCTGTAGGGCGCCGGCCCAGCGCGGCAGCCTGCTTCAGGCAGCGCTGCCAGCGCTCGTCCACGCGGCGCGCAAACCACTCGGTGGTGATCTTGCGCGTGAACTTGGGGCTCTTCAGCGGAATGTCCGGGATGGCCGCGCGCGGCAGGCGCTGGCCGCCGCGGCGGCTTTCGGCGATGTCGAAGACACGCGTGAACAGCACACTGCGCTCGAAGGCCGGGCCTTCGGCGCGCATGAGCTCGCGGCGGATCTCGCGGGCGTCCATGCCCAGTGCCGGCGACAGCAGGCGCACGGCGCTCTCGGTTTCGCCCGGTGGGCTGTCGGCCGCCAGGCCCGGCGCCACGAGGTCACCGTCGGTGTCGATCTTGCGCCCGCTGGCGATGGCGACCGCCTGCTGGAAGGCCGCATTGCGGCTGGCCCACTGACCGGCGTTGAAATCGGCAAAGCGGTAGATCATTGCCGGCCCGTAAGGCGCCGCGTAGTCCAGCAGGTGCGCCGCACCGAAGTACAGGCCGCCGCGCCGCGTGAAGACCTCCTGGCGGATATCCGCGCGCAGCGGAAACGGGTACGGGTGCGCACGTGCATGCGCCTGTGCGAAGGCCACGCCCACCTGCATCGGCCCGCCGGTGCGCACGGGGTTGTAGCCCGCGAGCAGCCGCTTGCCCAGCGGCAGCTGGTCGATCAGTTCTTCGTAGACGTGGCTCAGCTCGCGCTCGGTCTTGACGGCCGCGATGCGCTCGTCCCAGCTGCGGCCGTCGGGAGATTTCAGTTGCAGAGCCAGGCGCAGCGCCAGTTCGGGCACGCCGGCCGAATCGGCCCGCCGCTCGATCTCGGCGCGCGCGATCTTGCCCAGCTGCGGCACCGCGGGGTCGGCGCGAAAACCCGATTCCTGCTCCGCCACGGCGAGCACGGCGCAGATGTTGGCGTCGCTGGGTTCGACCTTCAGCGAGGCCAGCACGAGCTGCACGTCCGCGGCCCAGGCCGAGCGAGCCGCCAGGCCCGGGGGCAGCAGCGCGGCGATGCGCGCTTCGATCTGCTCCGGCGTGGGCGGCGCGGGGCGCGGCGGCTCGTCGCCTGCGCAGGCGGCCAGCAGTGCGGCCACGGCGGCCATGGCAGCCGTCCACACCCTGTCGCGCGGCTGGCGGGTGTCCACGCGCGGTCGGCGTCCCGGCGGGCAGGGCAGAAGTGGCGTCGTCACGGCCGCCGACTGTAGCGGCCCGCCGCGCGGCGGGCCAGGCGGGGCATGCCCGGTGGCGCGTTTGCCGTGGCGCGTGTGCGCTCGACCGTCAGCGTCCAGACAGGCCGCCGCAGCGTGGTGCGGAGACACCGCGGTGCCATTCAGTTGGGGGGGATGGGGGTGGCGGGTATCTCGCTTGAACCGAGAATTCTGCACATGGGCTGGTCGATGGCGTGCCCCTGCGATGTGCAACGCCTCCAGTCAGCGGACGCATGGCATCTGGCGCCGAACGGTTTCGGTGAGCCGCCCGTCCCATCTTTCACTGTCTTCAAGGAGTACGCGGTGCATCTGTTCGGTATGGTTCGGTCCTCGAGTTCTATTGCGGTTCTCGCGGCAGCGTTGTTGGCCGCCTGCGGCGGTGGCGGTGGAGAGGCGTCGAGCACGACGACGACCACGACCACCACCACGACCACCACGACGACGAACCTCACCAAGACCGCCACCTATTCGCCGGCCTCGGTCTACGGTGCGAACACGTACCTGATCAACCCGGCGGCCACGTGGAAGGGCATCCAATACGATCCGGACGGCAATCTGGGCCCGGTGGTCACGGTTGACCTGTCCACGCTGCTGCCGGCCGGTGCCAAGGTGGCCGGTTCGGTGCTGACCGTCCAGGCGATGGGCTTCTACAACGCCGCCTCGGTGGACAAGACGCCGCAGATCCGCAGCAACATGTCGGCCGCCTTCGTGGACGCCACCGGCGCGATCGTGGCCTTGCCCGCCGAATCGGGCTTTGCGTCAGCCGGCGGCGCGCTGTGCGAAGCGCCGACCTCCATCGCCGATCCCTATTCCGGCGACTTCCTGATTCCCGGCGTGGCCACTCCGCTGACCGTGCCCGCTGGCGCCGTGCAGCTGCGCGTCTCGGTCGACGATTGTTATTTCAGCGACAACACGGCGGTCAGTACGGACCCGCTGCGCCTGTACATCAAGCTCGCGGGCAGCTGATTGACGTCGACGTGAAACCGACGCCAAAGGCCCCGCTCACGCGGGGCCTTTGTCCGTCAAGCCGGCACTGACGGCAGGCCGGACAGCGCCATCGCCAGCTCTTCCTCGCTGTAGCTCGCGTCCGTGAGCTTGCCGGCAAAGTAGTTCTGGTAGGCCGCCATGTCGAAGTGGCCGTGGCCGCACAGGTTGAACAGGATCACATCGGCTTTGCCTTCGCGCTTGCAGCGCAGGGCCTCCTCGATGGCGCCCTTGACCGCGTGATTGGCCTCCGGCGCGGGCACGATGCCTTCGCTGCGCGCGAACAGCACGCCGGCTTCGAAGCAGCCGACCTGGTGATAGGCCGTCGCCTCGATCAGATCCAGTTCCTTCAGGTGCGACACCAGCGGCGCCATGCCGTGGTAACGCAGGCCGCCGGCGTGAAAGCCCGGCGGCGTGAAGGTGCTGCCCAGCGTGTGCATCTTCGTCAGCGGCGTCAGGTGCGCCGTGTCGCCGAAGTCGTAGGCGTACTTGCCGCGTGTCAGGCTGGGGCAGGCAGCCGGCTCGACGGCCACGATGCGGCGCTTCTTGCCGCCGCGCAGCTGCTGGCCGATGAACGGAAACGAGATGCCGGCAAAGTTGCTGCCGCCACCCGTGCAGCCGACGATGACGTCCGGGTCGTCGCCGGCCATCTCCATCTGCATCATGGCTTCCTGGCCGACGATGGTCTGGTGCAGCAGCACGTGGTTCAGCACCGAGCCCAGCGCGTACTTGGTGTCGTCGTTCGTCGCGGCGATTTCCACGGCTTCGGAGATCGCGATGCCCAGAGAGCCTGGATGGTCGGGGCGCTTGGCCAGGATCGCGCGGCCGGAGTTCGTCTCGCTGGACGGCGAGGCGATGCAGGTGGCGCCGTAGGTTTCCATCACTGCGCGGCGGTAGGGCTTCTGGTCGTAGGACACACGCACCTGGAAGACCTTCACCTCCAGCCCGAACAGCGAGCCCGCAAAGGCCAGCGAGGTGCCCCACTGGCCCGCGCCGGTCTCCGTGGTGAGCTTCTTGACGCCGGCCTGCGCGTTGTACCAGGCCTGCGGCACGGCGGTATTCGGCTTGTGCGAGCCTGCGGGCGAGACGCCTTCGTACTTGTAGTAGATCTTCGCCGGCGTGCCCAGCGCCTTCTCCAGGCGGTGCGCGCGGTACAGCGGCGAGGGGCGCCACAGGCGGAACACGTCGCGCACCGGCTCAGGGATGGGAATCTCGCGTTCGGTGGAGACCTCCTGCAGGATCAGCTCCATCGGAAACAGCGGCGCCAGATCGTCCGGGCCCACGGGCTGCATCGTCCCGGGGTGCAGCACGGGCGGCAAGGCCACCGGCAGGTCGGCGGCGATGTTGTACCAGTGGGTCGGCATGCGACTTTCGTCGAGCAGGAACTTGGTCTGAGAACTCACGGCGATCTCCTCTTGTGTGGTGTCGTGCAGGCGCGATCCTAGGACGGAAATCCGTCGTTGCGAATGCGTGGGCACTGCCGGCCGCGTGCAAGGGCGGGCCAGCCTCGGCATGCCTTGACGGCCCTCAAGCGCCGGGCAGTTGCCGGGCCGACAATGCAGGCGTTTTCCGCTTCCGTGGCCTCGCATGTCCCTTCGCCCGTCGTCCGTTTCTGTCACTTGGGGCCGTGTGCTCGCAGCCGTCGCGGGCTTGTGCGCCGCCGCAGCCTGCGCCGCGCCGCCGCGCTCGGCCGCCGTGCCGGACGAGCCCTTGCCCGGTGACTACCGCGTCGTGGGAGGCAAGGTCGATCGCGGCACCTACACCGGCTGGCGCATCTTCCACACCAGCTGCCACGGCTGCCATGGCGTGGGCGGCGTGGGCACGTCTGTGGCGCCCGACCTCACGGCGCGCATCAAGGACCACACACCGCGCGGCTTTGCGACCAAGGTGCTCACCAGCTACCGCATCGTCTCGATGCCGCCGCTGGGCACGGGCGACGAGCGTGCTGACCGCGAGCGCATGGTCGAGGACATCCTCAAGCGCGAGCGCAGCACGCGCGGTCAGGTGCTGATGCCGGCCTGGGAATCCGACGGCCAGGTGCCGCCGCATGTGCTGGATCTGTATGCCTACCTCAGCGCGCGGGCCGATGGCGTGATCGGGCCGGGGCGGCCAGGTGTGATCGGCCCTGTCAAGCGTCGCCAGCCGGCCAAGCCGGCGCCTTGACGGTGCGCGGCTCGCGGCGGACCTGTCCTGTGCGTGACCGCAGCGCCCGTTAGCGCAGCACCTCGAGCGTCCGGTCCAGCCCGCCGGCGCTGATCGAGATCATGGCCTTTTCGGCCACGGCGGGTTTGGGGTGGTAGGCGATCGACAGGCCCGCCGCAGCCATCATCGGCAGGTCGTTGGCGCCGTCGCCGACGGCGATGGCCTGCGACGCGTCGATGCCCATCAACTCCACCACTTCCAGCAGCACGCGGCGCTTTTCCGCGCCGTCGACGATGTCGCCCCAGGGGCGGTCGAACAGCGTGCCCGTGAGCTTGCCCTTGGAGACACCCAGCGTGTTGGCGCGTGCGAAGTCCAGCTTCAGCCGGTGGCGGATGCGTTCGCTGAAGAAGGTGAAGCCGCCGCTGATGAGCAGCGTCTTCAGCCCCGCGTCGCGGCAGGCCTGCACGAAGGTCTCCACACCCGGGTTGAGCTTCAGGCGCTCGTCGTAGACCCGCTGCAGCGCGTCTTCGCTCACGCCGGCCAGCAGCGCCACGCGGCGGCGCAGGCTGTCCTTGTAGTCGGCGATCTCGCCGCGCATCGCGGCTTCGGTGATCTCCGCGACCTCGGCCTTGCGGCCCACCAGATCGGCGATCTCGTCCACGCATTCGATGTTGATCAGCGTGGAGTCCATGTCGAAGGCCACGAGCTTGAAATCGCGCAGCGACAGGGGCGGCGTGAAGCCGCGGATCGTCAGGCCAGGTGCGGTTGCAGTCATCGCCGGATTATCGGCGGCGGCCCCGGCGCTGCCCTCTACACTGCGCCGCATGGACATCCGGACCTCGCCTGCGGAACCTGATGCGGACCCGTCCGCGGGCCCGGCCACGGCGGACCTGGCTGCGCGCACAGCCCCGCGCGTGCGCCACTACCGGCAGATCCTGCTGTGGCCGCTGCAACTGGTGCCGGACGACGGCGTGGCCCATGCGCGGCCCTGGCAGCGCTTGGCCGCGGACAGCCACTGGCGCCCGGTGATCGACGAGGTGGCCGGCGGCGGCGCGCAGTTTGCCGAGCGCCACTACGCCGAGTTCGTCACCTTCCTGCCTTATGTGCAGCGCTTCCTCTACGGCGAAGGGCTGCGCCGGCCGCGCTCGACGTCGACGGGCGATGCCACGCTGGCGCGCGCGGATATCGAGTCGCCGATGCGCGTCTTCCGCCGCACCGACATCACCGCCGCGCGCGTGTGGATCGAGCCCGACAGCCCGCCGCTGCTGCTGGCGATCAAGCACATCGACCTGTACTTCTTCTTCGATCTGGACATCGTGCTGCTGAACGTCGAGCTGTATGCCGACGACATCGGCCTGGACCAGGCGCAGGAGCTGCTGTACCGCCTGGGCCGCGGCTACCCCGCCGGCTGGACACCCGACGGCCGCGCGCTGCATTGCCTGCACGATCTGCACTGGCTCGATGCCCAGGGGACGGTGCTGGCGCGCTCGGATGCCAGCGAGCGCGAGACCTTCCTGCACTTCGTGGCCGAACACCGCGCGCCGCGCATCGCTGCGCACTGGGCCTTCCTGCTGGCGCCGCTGGTGCCCGACCACTCGCCGGACGAAGGGGCGCTGCGCTACCGGCAGATCGAGTACTACCGCATGCCGGTGATGGGCTATGTGGCGGTGGACGACCCGCAGGCGCTCTCGCGCGCCGACTTCGTGCGGCTGGGCATGGTCACCGGCGCCGGCCCGCGCGATGCGGAACTGCCTTACGCGGCCGATCACCTGTCGGACTTCGAGCGGCGGCACTGCTACGACCGCTTCTGGGCGGATGCCGGTGTCGCGCCGCACACCCGCTACATGAGCTGCGGCCATGCGCTGGTGGTGGTCGGCCAGGCGCACAGCACGTTCTACCGCTGCGCCGAGCGCGGGGTGCTGGCGCAGTTCCGCCACCAGCACTTTCTGCTGTTCCTGATCGCGCATGTGCAGAAGTCGTCGCTGCTGATGTTCTCTGACCGCTTGGTCGATGCGCTGAAGCGGCTGGACGTGCGCGATGCCGAATCGGTGCGCCGCTTCAAGCGCTCGATCCGCGCCTGCTTCGAAGGTTTTCTGCGCTTCACGCACCGCTACTGGTTCCACGAGATCAGCGAGCAGGCGCAGGTGCGCGCGCTGTTCCGCCTGTGCGCGAACCACCTGGAAGTCGATGCGCTGTATGCCGAGGTCAAGGAGCGCACGGCCGACATGAGCGACTACCTCGAATCCGACAGCCTGCGCCGCCAGGCCAATACGGTGGTGCGGCTGACGGTGGTGACCATCTTCGGCCTCATCGGCACCATCACCACGGGCTTCCTGGGCATGAACCTGATCGCGGCGGCCGACGACCCGGTGCCCACCCGGGTGGCGGCCTTCGCCGCGGTCTTCGTGGCCACGCTGGCGCTGACCTTCTTCACCATCGCACGCAGCAAGCGGCTGTCGGACTTTCTCGATGCCTTGTCCGACGAGCGGCTGGGCACCCGCGACAAGCTGCGCGTGCTGGCCGACGTCTTCCGCACGCGCCGGCGCGGGTAGCCGGCCGCCGCCGCCTGCGGGCTACGGCTTGGCCGGTGCCGCGGCGGGCAGCACCTTGGCCAGCACGTCGATCTGGCGCGGGATGTCGCTGCCGACGAGGGAACGCACGGAGTCTGTGTCGCTGCTCGGCGTCAGCCCGGCGGCCATCAGGCGTGCACGCATCTCGTCGGTCGGCACGCCGGCCACCTGAGCCAGCATCGGCAGCGGTGCGCCGGCCAGCGTCCTGACCGGCGCCAGGATGGGCGGCTCGCCCTTGGCGCGGCCCAGGGGCAGGAAGCTCAGGACCAGCAGCAGGACGGCGGCGCCGATCACGATCTGGCTGCGGCGCTCCATCAGGTGGCGCTTGAAGGCCGTCAGGTTGCTGGTGACATGCAGGCCCACAGCCGCCACGAGCGCCCAGCTCAGCCACTCGTGGGCCAGCTTGTTCAGGCCGCGGTCGAGGTGGAAAAACATCAGGATGCCGGTCACGGACAGCAGCACAAAACTGCCGATGGTCAGGGGCGTGGCCCAGGCGCGGTCAATCTTCACAGTCAAAGTCCTCTTTCTTCAGGCTCCGCCAAGAGTCTCGCCTGCTGGTGTAAACCCGAGGAGACCTTGTGTTGAGGGCTTGTAAACCGGCGGCTTCTCGGTCAGGCCTTGGGCGGCTGGGGCGGCCCCAGCTCGCGCAGCACATCGCGCACGAACTGCGCGCGGTCGCGCGGCTCGGCGATCTCGCGGTCGATGCGCAGCTTGTCGTTGCCGGCCAGCTTGATCGCGCGGTTCTTCTGCACCAGCTGGATGATGCGCATCGAGTCGATCGGCGGGTTGGGGCGGAAGCTGATGTTCATCAGCTTCGGGCCGGCGTCGATCTTCTGCACGCCGTACGAGCGCGCCAGCAGGCGCAGTCGGTGCGTGTCGAAGAGGGTCTGGCCTTGCGGGGGCAGCTTGCCGAAGCGGTCGGTGATCTCTTCGAGCAGCGCGTCCAGCTGCTCGGCCTTCTCCACCGTGGCCAGGCGCTTGTAGAGGTTCAGCCGCGTGTGCACGTCGCCGCAATAGGCGTCGGGCAACAGGGCAGGCGCGTGCAGGTTGATCTCGGTGGCGGTGCCGAACAGGCCGCCCATGGGGCTGAGCAGGTCGGGCTCGCGGCCGGCCTTCAGCGCGCTCACGGCGGCGGACAGCATGTCGTTGTAGAGCTGGAAGCCCACCTCCATCATGTTGCCGCTCTGGTGCTCGCCTAACACTTCACCTGCGCCGCGGATCTCCAGGTCGTGCATGGCCAGGTAGAAGCCGGAGCCCAGCTCTTCCATGTCCTGGATGGCCTGCAGGCGCTGCGCGGCCTGCTTGGTCAGGCCTTCGACGTCCGGCACCAGCAGGTAGGCATAGGCCTGGTGGTGCGATCGCCCGACGCGTCCGCGCAGCTGGTGCAGCTGGGCCAGGCCAAACTTGTCGGCCCGTGCCATGACGATGGTGTTGGCCGTGGGCACGTCGATGCCGGTTTCGATGATGGTCGAGCACAGCAGCAGGTTGAAGCGCTGCGCGACAAAGTCGCGCATCACGTGTTCCAGCTCGCGCTCGGGCATCTGGCCGTGCGCGATGGCGATGCGCGCCTCGGGCAGCAGCTCGGTCAGCTTCTGGCGCCGGTTCTCGATGGTCTCGACCTCGTTGTGCAGGAAGTAGACCTGCCCGCCGCGCTTGAGCTCGCGCAGCACGGCCTCGCGGATGACACTGCTGCCTTCGGCGCGCACGAAGGTCTTGATGGCCAGGCGGCGCTGCGGTGCGGTGGCGATGACGCTCAAATCGCGCAGGCCTTCCAGCGCCATGCCCAGCGTGCGCGGGATGGGCGTGGCCGTGAGCGTGAGCACGTCCACCTCGGCGCGCAGGGCCTTCATGGCCTCCTTGTGGCGCACGCCGAAGCGGTGTTCCTCGTCGATGATCAGCAGGCCCAGGCGCTTGAACTTGACGTTTTCGCTCAGCAGCTTGTGCGTGCCCACGACGATGTCGAGCGTGCCGTCTTCGATGCCTTCCACCGCCGCCTTCACCTCCTTGGGCGAGCGGAAGCGCGAGAGCTCGGCGATCTTCACCGGCCACTTGCCGAAGCGGTCCACCAGGGTCTGATAGTGCTGCTCGGCCAGCAGCGTGGTGGGCGCAAGGAAGGCCACCTGCTTGCCGCCGTGCACGGCCACGAAGGCCGCACGCAGTGCGACCTCGGTCTTGCCGAAGCCCACGTCGCCGCAGACCAGGCGGTCCATGGGCTTGGGGCTGATGAGGTCCTGGATGACGGCGTGGATGGCCGCGCGCTGATCGGGCGTTTCCTCGAAGCCGAAGCTTGCCGCGAAGGCCTCGTAGTCGTGCGGCGAGAAGCGGTGCGCAAAACCTTCGCGCGCCGCGCGGCGGGCGTAGAGATTCAAGAGCTCCGCCGCCGTGTCGCGCACCTGTTCGGCGGCCTTGCGCTTGGCCTTTTCCCACTGCGCCGAACCCAGCTTGTGCAGCGGCGCCTCTTCGGCGCTGACACCCGTGTAGCGGCCGATCAGGTGCAGCTGCGCCACCGGCACGTACAGCGTGGCCTTGTCGGCGTATTCCAGGTGCAGGAACTCGCTGTCGCCTTCGCCCAGGTCGATGTGCACCAGCCCGCGGTAGCGCCCGATGCCGTGGTTCACGTGCACCACGGGGTCGCCGATCTTCAGTTCGGACAGGTCCTTGATCAGCGCGTCGACGCTGCTGGTCTGCTCCTGCTTGCGCCGGCGGCGCGTCTGCGGCGCGGTGGCAAAAAGCTCGGTCTCGGTGAGGAACTGCAGCGACAGCGGCTGACTTGAACCGTCAGCTGTGGCGGGCTCGATCCAGTGGAAGCCGGCCGCCAACGGCGCCGCGGCGATGGCCACCTTCTCGTCGCTGGCCAGAAATTCTTCCAGCGTGCCCACGCTGGGCACCTCGATGCGCTGGTCGCGCAGCAGCTCCAGCAGGCTCTCGCGGCGGCCGTCGCTTTCCGCGACGATCAGCACGCGCGCCGGGGTCTGCGCCAGGTGCTTTTCCAGCGCGTGCATCGGCTCGGTGGCGCCGCGGTCCACGCTGACGTCGGGCAGCGGGCGCGCCCAAGCGGTTTCGCCGTCGCCGCGCAATGCCAGCGTGGCGTGCGGGTGGGTCGCGGCGAAGAAGTCCTCGGTGCGCAGGAAGATCTCTTCGGGCGCCAGGATCGGCCGCTCCGGGTCGTGCTGCAGGAAGCGGTGGCGCTCGCGCGTGTCGGTCCAGAAGTGGTTCAGCGCGGCGTCGACATCGCCGTGCAGCACCAGCGCGGCGCGGGCCGCTTCGGGGGCCGTGCGCGTGGCACTGCCGGCGCCCGCAGCGGCCACGTTGGTCGACTCGGCCGCGCCGTCCAGGTAATCGAAGATCGTCGCTGTGCGGTCGAAGAACAGCGGCAGGTAGTACTCGATGCCCGCGGTGGCGATGCCTTGCGCGATGTCCTTGTAGATGCGCGAGCGCGTGGGGTCGCCTTCGAGCTTCTCGCGCCAGCGCGCGCGAAAGGCCGTGCGTGCGGCCTCGTCCATCGGGAACTCGCGGCCGGGCAGCAGGCGCACTTCGGGCACCGGGTAGAGGCTGCGCTGCGAATCGGGGTCGAAGGTGCGGATCGAATCGACCTCGTCGTCGAACAGGTCCACGCGGTAGGGCACCGGCGAGCCCATCGGGAACAGGTCGATCAGGCCGCCGCGCACGGCATATTCGCCGGGCGAGACCACCTGGCTCACGTGCTGGTAGCCGGCCAGCGTCAGCTGCGCTTTCAGCCGCGCTTCGTCCAGCCGCGTCTTCTGCTTGAACTGGAAGGTCGTGGCCGCCAGAAAGGCCGGCGGCGCCAGGCGCGTGAGCGCGGTGGTGGCCGGCAGCAGCACGACATCCAGATCACGCTGCAGCACGCGCCACAGCGTGGCCAGGCGCTCGGAGATCAGGTCCTGGTGCGGGCTGAAGCTGTCGTAGGGCAGCGTCTCCCAATCGGGGAAGACCGCCACGCGTAGATTCGGCGCGAAGAAGGGCAGTTCATCGGCCAGCCGCTGCGTATCGCCCGGATCGGCACACACGATGGCCAGCATGCGCCGCTCCGCCGCGCGCGCCTGCGCCAGCCGCGCCAGCAGCAAGGCATCGCCAGAGCCCGTGGGCTGGGGCAGGGTGAAGCGCTTGCCGGGAGAAATCGAGGGGAGTTGCATGCCGCCAGACCATGGCAAAACCCGCACCGGCAGGATGGCGGGTGCGGGCGTCTGGAGGATTCTAAGGACCGTGCCAGCGGGTCGCCTTGACCGCAGACCGAAGCCCGCGCCGCGCTGACGGCCCGGGAAGTGGTGCAGGTCCTTTGGTGCGCGGCAGGGCATGGACCGGCCTCGCAGGGAAGGGCGCCGACATCGGCGTGCTGCGCCAGATGGTGCAGGTAGGGACACGACGCCTCTTGCAGGCTCTCTTCGATGATGAGCCCTGGTCTGCACGGACGCATCCGGCTTGCATGTGGGCGAGCTTGCCTTTCATCGAGACCTTGAGCCGTCCCGTTGCGGCATTGGGGCACCGTTCACCCGGCTTTCGCCACCGGCACCACCGCGGCCCCATACGGCCCGAACTGCTCGTGCACATCGGCCGCCTCGTGCAGCGGCTCGCCTTGGCATTCCACCCATGCGTGCGCGGCAAAGGCTTCGTCTTCGCCGCGGCGCACGCCGATGCGCAAGCGGCAGGGAATGGTCTCTTCGCTGAGAAGCCGCCACAGCACCACGCTGCGGTGCAGTCCGGCCACGTTCAAGGGGCAGGCGGCAGCGGCATAGGCTACCAGGCGGGCCACATTTCGCGCGCGCTGCAACTGCTCGCGGGCCAGCCCGGCATCGGCCGGTGCAGGGGGCGCTGCGCTGGGGTCGGGCTGGAAGTCCGTGCTCGGCAGCTCGCGGTGCGCGCGCAGCAGCAGGCCCAGGCTGCGCAACAGCAGCCGGCGCTCGTCGGGCTGCAGGCTGCGCCAGCGTGTCCAGGTACTCGGGCTGAAGAGGGCGCGCAAGTTCATGGGGCTACGGGGCAGGGGCCATCGGGCGGGCGCTGGTTTCCAGGCATCGCCCGTCCTTCGACGAGGGCGTGCGACTGCCCACGCGGCTTGCTCAGCGCGCTGCGCACGGGCCGCATGCGCCGGCCCAACAGCCGCAACAGCACCACGAACCCGGGCACCAGCACCGTCAGCCCCATGGCAGCGCCCAGCGCGGCCCGGTGCGGGCGCGCCCAGACCAGAATGCGCTTGATGAGGCTCAGGTTCATGGGTCTGCGTGACAATCCGGCCATGAAGGCCCCGGGGCAGCCAGAAGACATTTCACACCGGTTCCGGTGCACTTCCATGCGCATGTCGAGCCGGCGCGACGTTGGTTCAGGGGGTGGCCCTGCATGCATTTCCCCGCTCGTGTCGCGCGGCGCCGACTGTCGCGGGCCGGCACGTCGCGCGCCGGGCGCACATGTGCTGCGGGCCGGTGCGGATCGATGACCATCGGCCTGCATCGTCGCGCGCTGCGGTGGACGGGGCTGGCGGCCCTGTTGCTGCTCCTGCTGTCGGCACTTGTCGTGTTCGTGGCGGTCGATCGCGAGCCGCATTTCCTGCGGGCCCAAGCGTTGCAGCCCGAGGTGATCGTCGAGGCCTCGCGCAGCCTGCGTCGCCTGGACCCGCGTATGGAGCCGAACGAGCGTGCCGCGCAGACGGGCCCGGTGGTCCTCGGGGCATCGGCGGCGGATGCGCTGGCGCACGACCTCGCGCTGCGGCTGCTGCGCGGCTCCGGCGCACGGCTGACGTTCGGTGAAGGCGATGTGCGGGCGGGCCTGAGCGTGCCGCTGGCTGCGCTGGTGCAGGGTCGTGGCCTGCCTGCCGGCGTGTGGTTGAACCTGCAGGCCACGGTGCAGGCGCGGGATACCGGCCTGCCGCGCCTGACGTCCGTGCAGGTGGGCGGTTGGCGATTGCCTGTGCCCGCAGGCCTGTTGCACCGCGTGGTGGCTTGGCGTTTGGGCGAACAGCGTGCGCAGCAGCTGTACGCAGCCGCGCAGGCGGTGGAGCAGGTGGCGCTGTCGCCACAGGGCCTGCGCGTGACCTTGTTGCCGCAGGCGTCGCGGGCGCAGCAGTGGCGCCATCGGCTGCTGTCAGGAGTGGACGCGCAGGCGCTGCAAGCGCATCACGCGCACCTGGTCGATTCGCTGCAGCGCCCGGGTTTGCCATCGCAGGGCGACCTGCCGCTGACAGCTGTGCTGGGGCCGCAACTGGCGTTTGCGCAGCATCAGGCCACGGATGGCTCACCGGGTGCCGCGGTGCTGGGCGCAGGCATCACCGGCCGGGGGCTCACTGCGGCCCATTCGCGTCGCCTGTCGCAGGAATACCGGCTGGCGCTGCTGGCGCTGTCGCTCTGGGCCGTGGGGGTCGAACCGTCCAGCCTGGTGCCCGAGCTGCAATGGGCGTCGCTGCCCAAGCCCCGCCGCTACGTCGCCCTTCGCGGCCGCATCGACCACGCCCTGCACTTCCTGCTCTCCGCGCTACTGGCCATGGGGTCCGAGCCTGCGCTCGCCGACGCCCTGGGCCTGTACAAGGAACTGGCCGACGTGGGCGACCGCAAGGGCTCGGGCTTCAGCTTCGACGACCTGGCGGCCGACAAGGCCGGCGTGGCTTTGGGCGAGATGGCCTGGCACCGGCCGCAGCAGCTGGCGTCGCGCCTGGCGCTGATGACCGACGACGTCTTCATCATGCCTGCGGTCGAAGGCCTGCCCTCGGGGTTGAGCGCCGCGCAGTTCGAGGCGCGCTTCGGCCAGGTGGATTCACCGGCCTACCGCGCGATGCTGGCCGAGGTGGAGCGGCGCGTGGCGGCAGTGCCACTGCTGCGCTGAACGGCAGGCCCGACTCAGCCTCTACGGTGCCGCGTCGCGGCCGCTCGTGCGGCTGCCGGCCGCTGCGTCCTTGTGCGGCACCTTGGCGCGTGGTGCCGGCGCGGTGCCGCTGGCGGGCGTACCCGTGGCGGACTCGGCTTCGCGCAGCATCTCCGCAATGCTCAGCGGCTTGGCGACCGGCGTGGCTTGCGGTGCTTCGTGGCGCTTGTGGCGCTCGGCAGCGGCTGCGGCGGTCGCGCCAGCGGCCTTTTCGGTGTGGGCGGTGTCATTTGTCGCCGTGTCCTTCGCTGTCGCCTCGGGCGGCGCCGTGTGTGCAGCCGTCGCATCGATGCTGATCTGCCGCACATCCACCCCGTGCTGCTGCGCCAGGTGGATGGCGTACTGGATGCCGCCGAAATCGCCCACGGTCTGGCGCGAGGTGCGCAGCGCGATCAGCGTCACCGAGTCGATGGCGTCCATGCTGCGCAGCAGGGACTTGGCCGATTGCAGCATCCACAGCATCGCGCGGCGACCCACGTTGTAGGAGTCGCGGTCCTGCAGCCAGCGCGGCAGGTCGGCGGAGTCGGAGAACACCTTGACGCAGGAGCCCGGCACGTCGTTTTCGCCGCTCTCGCACTTGCGCGTGAGCTGCCGGTGGATATCGTTGAAGCGTGCGACCCAGTCGCCGCCGGCCGGCGCCACGTAGCTGCCGATGTGTTGCGGCTTGGGCACCGCCAGGTACATCTGCGCGGCGATGTTGCGCTCGCGGCACAGCTCGTGGAAGAGCAGGTCGCCGCCGCTGGCGCCGCCGGCCATCGCGATGACATGGGCGTTGGCGGGCAGGCGTTCGCGCTCGCGGTCCAGCGCCTCGGCGATGCGCGCGCGCACCTCGTCCTCGATGGCGTGCGGGAAGACGGGCTGGCCGTGCCAGGGGTCGTCCGCCGCGTGCAGCCCGCCGTTGCCGGCGCCGCGCGCGCTGGCGGACACCCGCGTGCCGTTGGCGTTGCGCGCCTCGTCCATGCGCATGCCGATGAAGACGATGATGCGGTGCGGGCGGCGCGCGGCTTCGTTGGCGCTTTCGGGCGCGCACAGCGCGCGCAGCGCGGCCTCGACGTTCTGGCCCAGCGTGCCCAGCATCTGCGGCTTGGGCCAGTGCTTGAAATCGCCGCGGATGCCCAGGTCCTGGTACATGCGCAGCGCGCTGATCATGCTGGCGTCGGACTTCGGCGGCGCGAGGTACTGCGATTCCACGTACAGCTGCGCCACGAAGTCCGGCTGGCTGGACACGGTGCACATCACCGCGGCTTCCAGCATCGTGAACCAGGGGTCGCCGTGGCCGCGGTTGGCCAGGCGCTGGCGGTCGGATTCCAGCGCCAGCAGCAGCGATTGCGCCAGCTGGTCGATGCGCCGCGTGCGCTCTTCGAACTCGCGGTGTTCGTCGGCCGCCACGCGCTGCAGCGCGCGCCATTCGTCGCGGTGTTCGTCGATCAGCTCGGCCTGGATCACCAACAGCGTCAGCGCGTTCAGGCCGGCGTAGCTGTTGTTCAGGTCGATCATGAAGGCATCGAGGTAGGCGTCGATGGACCGCTGCAGCAGCGGCGAGCGCAAGGCCGCCAGGCGGCGGTTGGCGGCCACGCCCCAGGCGTCCATCCACGCGGCCTTGAGGTTGCGGCCCGTCAGCGCGCGCAGCTCGGATTGCCGCGCCGGCGACAGCGTGCGCGAGCGTGTCACGCGTGCCAGCGCCTGTTCGCTGCGCGTGCGGTCCTGCAGCCGCTGGTAGACGGTGGACAGCACGGTGTTGGCCTCGGCATCGTCCGGGTAGCGCGCGCAGATGCGCTGCCAGGTCTCCTTCGCGCCGTCGATGAAATTGGCCTCGAACTGCGCACGGCCCACCACGCGCAGGCCTTCGATCTCCCACAGATGGCCTTCGCACTCCAGCGTCATCAGCTCCAGCACCTCGCGCTGGCGCTGGTGGCGTGCGCGCTCCACCTCTTCGCGGAAGTCGTCCGGCACCGACAGGAAACGCGAGCGGTCCTCGGATTCCAGCTGCGGCATCAGCTTGAAGACCGGGCTGTCCGAGCGGTACTGGTTGAGCGTCTTCTTCAGCGCGCTGGTCAGGCGCACGACGGTGTCTTCCGGGTTGCGGATCAGGTCCGCCAGCCGGTACTCGAAATAGCGGTCGGTCTGCAGGTCGAAGGGGTAGGGCCCCAGGTCGCAGCGGACCATGAAGGTGAACTTGTCGCGGAAGGCCTGGCGCAGGCCCAGCTCGTAGAAGACGTTGGGGTTGGGCAGGGAGATGTCGGCCAGCACCAGATCGGCGGTGATGAGCCGGTTGAACATGTCCTCGCGGATATTGCCGGCCTCGACCACGGCGCCGGTGGTCTCGCCGCGCAGCCGGGCGGCTTCGAGCGCGGGTTTGACGAGCACTCGCTCGATGGCATCAAAGTCGATCAGCAGGCTGTCGCTGCCGGGTTTGCCATCCGGCCACAGCACCTGCCGGTCGACCGCCACGCGCGCCTCGCCTTGCCGGGCCATCAGCTCCTGGAACGAGGCCAGGGCCTCCGGGCGCGGCGTGTACGGCTTGCGGCCGAAGGGGCGGACGATGAAGGCGGATTGCGGCATGGCAGGCTCCGGCGCGCGGGGAAGCACGGAATGTGCATCTTGTCCCGTGCAAACGTCACGCCGCATCCCCACATGCCTAGACAGAGCCAAGGTCATTGGTGACAGAGTGTGTCGGCCAGGCGCTGCGGACGGCTTCCTAGAATGCGCCGATGACCAATACGCCCGCTGCACCGACGACGCTGCCTGCGACGTCGCCTGCGTTCTACGCGCTGGTGCCGTGCGCCGGCAGCGGCAGCCGCGCCGGCACCGAGATACCCAAGCAGTACGTGCCGGTGGCCGGCGAGGTGATGGTGGCGCACACGCTGCGCGCGTTGGCCGCGGTGGACGAATTGCGCGCGACCCTGGTGGTGCTGGCGCCGGGCGATGCACGCTTGTCGCAGCTGCTGCCGCAGTTCACCGGCCCGCGCGGCTGGGTGGCCGACGTGGGCGGCGATTCGCGCGCGGCCACGGTGCAGGCCGGCCTGCGGGTGCTGCGCGAGCGCGGCGCGCAAGCCGACGACTGGGTGCTGGTGCACGATGCGGCGCGCTGCCTGCTGCGCGCGGCCTGGGTGCGGGCGCTGATTGCCGCCTGCCGCGCCGATGCCGTCGGCGGGCTGCTGGCGCTGCCGGTGGCCGATACGCTGAAGCAGGCCGGCCCCGCCGCTGATACCGCCACCGCGCGTGTGGCCAACACCGTGGACCGCAGCGGCAAGTGGGCGGCGCAGACGCCGCAGATGTTCCGCATCGGGCTGCTGCAGCAAGCGTTGGCGCAGCCCGGGCCAGGTGTCACCGACGAGGCCAGCGCGATCGAGGCGCTGGGCCACGCGCCGCTGCTGGTGCCGGGCTCGCCGGAGAATTTCAAGCTCACCTGGCCGGCGGATTTCGATCTGGCGGAGCGCTTGCTGCGCACGCGCCAGGGATGACCGGCAGCGGTCTGCGCGGCGGCCGGTGCAGCGCATGATGTCCAACGTCAGCCATTCAGACGCAGCGCCAACTGCCACCGGCACCCGCGCGTCGATACCCTTCAATCCGCAGGAGCCCACACCATGACCCTCGACATCCGCATCGGCGAAGGCTGGGACACCCACGCGCTGGTGACCGGCCGGCCCCTGGTGCTGGGCGGCATCGTGATCCCGCACACCCACGGGCTGCTGGGCCACTCGGACGCCGACGCGCTGCTGCATGCCATCACCGACGCGCTGTTCGGCGCGGCGGCGCTGGGCGACATCGGCCGGCATTTCCCCGATACCGATGCCGCCTTCAAGGGTGCGGATTCGGCCGTGCTGCTGGCCGAGGCCGCGCGGCGCGTGCGTGCCGCCGGCTGGTCCATCGGCAACGTCGACGCCACCATCGTGGCGCAGGCGCCCAAGATGGCGCCGCACATCCCCGCCATGTGCGCGCGCATCGCGCAGGTGCTGGGGCTGGCGGTCGACCGCGTAAACGTCAAGGCCAAGACGGCCGAGAAGATGGGCCCGGTGGGCGAGGGCCGATCGATCGAGACGCGCGCCGTGTGCCTGCTGATGCGCCAGGAGTCGGCAGCAGCCAGCTGAAGAGGCCGGGCCCCGCGGCGCGGGCGCCGCCTGCGCCGAGTACGCCGCGTGCGCCGTGTACGTCGAGTGCGCGGCTTGCGCCGCTCAGGGCGCCCGCTTCAACCGCAGCTGCGCAATCAAGCCGCCATCGATCGCATTGGCCAGTTCGAGCGAGCCGCCCATGCGCTGCAGCGCCTTGTCGACGATGGCCAGGCCCAGGCCGGCGCCGGTGGCGGCGGTGCGGGCCACGTCGCCGCGGTAGAAGGGCTTGGTCAGGTGGCCGAGCTTTTCGGGGTCGACGCCGGCGCCGTGGTCGCGCACGGTCACGATGATCGACGGGCCGCTGCGCGTGTAGGTCACCAGCACGTCGGCCAGGCCCGTGTCGCGGCTGCGGCCGTAGCGGCGGGCGTTTTCGAACAGGTTCAGGAAGACGCGTCCGAGTTCGATCTCGTCGGCCAGCACCTTGACGTCCACCGACACGCGCGAATTGATGCGGATCTGGCGCGCATCGCGGAAGGCGCTGGCCTCGCGGTCGATCAGGCGCGCCAGCGGAATGGGGCTCAGCTCGGTGGAGCCGGGCCGCGCGTAGTCCATGAACTTGTCGATGATGGCGTCGAGCTGGCCGATGTCTTCGGCCATGTTGCGCTTGGCCTCTTCGTCGGTGACGCTCATTTCGGCCTCGAGCCGCAGGCGCGCCAGCGGCGTGCGCAGGTCATGGCTGATGCCGGCCAGCATGACCGCGCGGTCTTCTTCCACCTTGGCCAGTTCGCGCGCCATGCGGTTGAAGCCCATGTTGACCTCGCGGATCTCGCTGGTCAGCGTATTTTCGTCCAGGCGCGATTCGAGGTCGCCCTCGCGAATCCGGCTGGCGGCGAAGGACAGTTCCTTCAGCGGCTTGTTGATGAGGCTGGCCACTGCGGCCGAGCCCAGCAGCGTGGCCAGCAGCGCGATGCCCATCCAGCTGGCCAGCGTACCGAACGAGAGCGACGGCGTCTGCGCCTGGCGCGTGATCAGCCAGAAGGGGTCGCGCTCCAGCATGAAGCCGATCCACAGGCCCGGCTGGCCGTTGACGTTGCGCGCGATGACGGCGTCCGCACCCAGCGTGGCGCGCAGCTCGCGGCCGACGGCGCGGGTGAAGCGGTCGGCCTCGTAGGGCTCCCACTGGTCGGTGGGTTCGCGCGGGCGCACCTTGACCGAATCGGCGCTGTCGATGGACTTGATCAGGCCCACGCGCGCGATGCTGTCGGCCTGCTGCAGCAGCGCTGCACGGGTGAGGTTCACCATGCTGGCGAGCTGGCGGGCTTCGTAGACGGCACGCGGCTCGAGGTCGAGCGCACGCAGCGTGTGGACCCACGCGACGATGCCGCCGGCCAGCAGCAGCGCCAGCAGCACGAAGGTGCGCCAGAAGACGTTGAAGTTCAGCGGGGACGGCGTCATCAACCGCGCATCATGCCCGATGCGCGAGGAGCTTCCGCCCGGCCGCATCTCACAGGAGACCCTGGGCCCGGTCCGGCAATGTCACCGGGTCGGGATGGATGGCAGGGCGGTGGCCGCCCTGCGACGTGCAAGCCGGGAGGGCCGAAGCCGCCCCGGCAGGCGCTCAGTTGGCGCCGTCCGGCACGAACACGTAGCCCACGCCCCAGACCGTCTGGATATAGCGCGGCTGGGCCGGATCGGGTTCGATCATCTTGCGCAGGCGCGATATCTGCACGTCCAGGCTGCGGTCGAAAGGTTCGAACTCGCGGCCACGTGCCAGCTGCGCGAGCTTGTCGCGGCTCAGCGGCTGGCGCGGGTGGCGCACCAGGGCCTTGAGCATCGAAAACTCGCCCGTGGTCAGCGCGATCTGCTCGCCTTCCTTGGACAGCCGGCGCAGCGACAGGTCGAACTCGAACGGCCCGAAGTTGACGATCTGCATGTCCTTGGACGGCGCGCCGGGCGCTTCCTGCACCGGGCGGCGGCGCAGCACGGCGTGGATGCGTGCCAGCAGTTCGCGCGGGTTGAAGGGCTTGGGCAGGTAGTCATCGGCACCGACTTCCAGGCCGACGATGCGGTCCACGTCCTCGACCTTGGCCGTCAGCATGATGATCGGCGTCGGGTCGTTGGCCGCACGCAGGCGGCGGCAGATCGACAGGCCGTCTTCGCCGGGCAGCATCAGGTCGAGCACAATCAGGTCGATCGTGTCGCGCGTCAGCACGCGGTTCAGGGTCTTGGCATCCTCTGCAAGGAGCACCTCGAAACCTTCCTGCGTCAGGTAGCGGCGCAGGAGGTCACGGATGCGGGCGTCGTCGTCGACGACAACGATGCGGTCAGGGCGATTGGTCGCGGCAGTGCTCATGGCGCGGGATCCGAATTTGTAACAGCCGCATTGTGCAAGCCAAAAACGCCGCAAATACCGTGTTTTGACTGCTGGTTACAAGTCTTTCGGATAGGCCCAGGGTGCGGTTAGCAGCCGTGCGGGGCCTGCGAACGGGCCCTGAGCGACCCCTCCGACCCTGGCGGCGCGCCCGAGATCGCAGTTCCGCCAGCCTGCACTGTCAACCGGGCGCTACCCTGGCGCGCTGCAAGACCACAAAACCCAGCAGGAAGGAACCCGCCGTGTCGTTCAACCCCGTGTCTACGCTGCCGTCACCGGCCTCCCCCAGCACGTGCACGCCCCGCTCGCTGTCCTGGCTCGCGGTGCTGGCACTGAGCGCGCTGCCGCTGGCGGTCTCGGCGCAGGCGGGCCTCACGCCGCCGCCGCAGAACGTGATGAACCTGCAGGCCAGTGCGACGGCCGAGGTCACGATGGATGTGCTGTCGATTGCCTTCGGCACGACCAAGGAAGGTGCGGACGCCGCCGCCGTGCAGTCGCAGCTGAAGCAGGCGCTCGACGCCGCGCTGATGGAAGCCCGCCGCGTGGCCAAACCCGGCCAGGTGGATGTGCGCACGGGCAACTTCTCGCTGAGCCCGCGCTATACGCAAAAGGGTGTCATCAACGGCTGGCAGGGTTCGGCCAGCCTGGTTGTCGAAGGGCGTGACATGACGGCCATCTCGCAGCTGGCCGGCAAGATCCAGACGCTGAGCATCTCGCGCGTGGGCTACGGTCTGGCTCGCGAAACGCGCGAGAAGATCGAGGCGGAGACCACGGCGCAGGCCATCGCACGCTTCCGCGAGCGGGCGCAGGCGCAGTCGGCGCTCTTCGGCTTCACCGGCTACAGCATCCGCGAGGTGCAGGTTTCCAGTGACGGCGGCCCGGTACCGATGCCGCAGGTGATGCGTGCGCGCGTGTCAGCCGCGCCGATGATGGCCGAGGAGGCGCTGCCCGTCGAAGCGGGCAAGACCACGGTCAGCTCCAGCGTCAGCGGCAGCATCCAGATGACGCGCTGAACCGCGGCTGCGTCAGCGTCGAAAAAGGCGCTGAACCGGCGCCGAACGCGCGCTGAACCGGCGCGGTGACGCGCCGAACAGACGCGCCGCGCGCCGTCGCACATCCCTTCGGCAGGCCCGGGCCCGGGGCCGTCGTAGCATGGTGGCTCGAACACGAACGAGCACGAAAGCTGCGATGACCACCGAACCGCGCCTGCGCCACGTCCAATGCCTCGACACCCGCGGCCTGCACCGCATGGCGTACTGGGAATGGGGCGATCCGGCCTGCCGCGAGGTGGTCGTCTGCGTGCACGGTTTGACCCGTCAGGGGCGTGATTTCGACGCGCTGGCGCGCGACCTGGCGCTGCACGTGCGCGTGGTTTGCCCCGATGTCGTGGGCCGCGGCCAGAGCGACTGGCTGGGCGACCCCAGCGGCTATGCGGTGCCGACCTACGTGGCCGACATGGTCACGCTGCTGGCGCGGCTGGACGCCGACCGCGTGGACTGGGTGGGCACGTCGATGGGCGGGCTGATCGGGCTGGGCGTGGCCGGCCTGAAGGACTCGCCGATCCGCCGCCTGGTGCTCAACGATGTCGGCCCCACTATCGAGCCCGAGGCCATCGCGCGCATCGCCATGTACGTGGGGCAGGGTGGCTCCTGGCCCAGCGACGAGGCCGCAGCCGATGCGCTGTGGGCGCTGTCCACGGGCTTCGGCCCGCACACACGCGAACAGTGGCTGGCGCTGACACGACCGCTGCTCAAGCCCGACGGCAAGGGCGGCGTGATGCTGCGCTACGACCCGGGCATCGCCGTGCCACTGCGGGCCATGAACGCGCAGATCGCCGCGGCCGGCGAGGCCTTCCTCTGGCAGGTCTACGACGGCCTGCGCTGCCCGACGCTGCTGCTGCGCGGCGCGCAGTCGGACCTGCTGTCGGCGCAAACCGCGCAGGCCATGGCCACGCGCGGCCCGAAGGCCACGGTGGTGAGCTTCGACGGTGTCGGGCATGCGCCCACGCTGGTGGTGGCGGACCAGCGTGGTGTCGTGCGCGACTTCCTGCTGTCGCCCTGAGCGGGCGTCTCACGGTGGGTCGCCGATGAAGACTCGCGCCGATGCCCCATCGCCCGCCGAGGCCGCGGCCATCGTTGCGGCCACGGCCGGCGAACCCGGGCCGGATGCCCTGGCGCCTGAACAGGCGCTGGCCGCCGCGCGCAACTGCGCGCAGCAGCTGCACAGCGGGCGTCTGCTTGAGACGGGCGAAGACGCCTGGAGCCACGGCGAGGGCGTGGCCGGCATCCTGAAGTCGCTGGGCGCGGCCGAGCCGCTGCAGGCCGCGGCCTACCTGGTCTACGCGGGTGATTTCCTGCAGGATCCGGTGGAGACCATCGGCCGGCGCTTCGGGCCTTCGTATGCCGGGCTGGTGGAGCTGACGCGCAAGCTGGTGTCCATCCAGCGCGCCGCGCGGGAGGCCTCGCTGGAAGCCGAGCAGCGCGCGCAGCAGACCGAGCGTGTGCGCAAGATGCTGCTGGCCTTTTCGCGCGACCTGCGCGTGGTGCTGCTGCGCCTGGCCTCGCGGCTGCAGACCCTGCGCTGGCACGCGGCGACGAAGACGCCGTGCCCGCCGGCGCTGGCGCGCGAGTCGCTGGAGGTCTTCGCGCCGCTGGCCAACCGGCTGGCCATCGGGCGCATCAAGTGGGAAATCGAGGACCTGGCCTTCCGCTTCTCGCAGCCGCAGGCCTACCAGGCCATCGCGGCGCACCTGGACCAGTCGCGCACCGCGCGCGAACTGGGCGTGGACTTCGTGCGCCACCAGCTGGCCGGCGAGTTGCGCCGTGCCGGGATCGAGGCCGAGGTCGCCGGGCGGCCCAAGCACCTCTACAGCATCTGGAAGAAGATGCAGGGCAAGCGCCTGGCTTTCGAGCAGGTGCTGGATGTGCGCGCGCTGCGCGTGGTCGTGGCCGACGTGCCCGCCTGTTATGCGGCGCTGTCGGCCGTGCATGCGCGCTACACGCCGGTGGCCGGGGCTTTCGACGACTACATCGCGCGGCCCAAACCCAACGGCTACCAGTCGCTGCACACGGCGGTGCTGGGCGACGACGGGCAGCCGGTGGAGGTGCAGATCCGCACTGCGCAGATGCATGCACACGCCGAACACGGCGTGGCCGCGCACTGGGCCTACAAGGAGGCCGGCGCGAAGGGTTATGCCGGCGTGGCCGCGCCGCAGGACGCCGCTGAACGCACGGCGCAGGCGCGCCGCGCGGTGATGCAGCAGCTGCTGGCCTGGGAGCGTGACCTGTCCGCGCAACAGGGGCCTGCCGGCGAGGACCGCATCTACGTGCTCACGCCGCAGAGCACGGTGGTCGACCTGCCGGCGGGTGCCACGCCGGTGGACTTTGCCTACCACCTGCACAGCGACCTGGGCCACCGCTGCCGCGGGGCGCGAGTCGATGGCGCGCTGGTGCCGCTGAATACGCCGCTGGCCAATGGCCAGACCGTCGAGATCGTCGCCACGAAGGAGGGCGGCCCGTCGCTGGACTGGCTGAACCCGGAGCTGGGCTTCCTGCGCAGCCCGCGCGGGCGCGCCAAGGTGCGCGCGTGGTTCAACGCGCAGGCGCAGGCCCAGACCATCGCCAAGGGCCGCGAAGCGGTGGAGCGGCTGTTGCAGCGCGAAGGCCGCACGGCAGTCAAGCACGCCGACCTGGCGGAGCGGGCGGGTTTCAAGAACGCCGAGGCGCTGTTCGAGGTCGTCGGCAAGGACGAGTTCTCGCTCAAGCACATCGAGGTGCTGCTCAAGCCGGCCGAACCGGCGCCACCGCCGCAGCCGCAGGACGAGGTGCTGCTGCGGCGCTCGAAGGCCGGCGACAGCGGCGTGCTGGTGGTGGGCGTGGAGTCGCTGATGACCAGCCTGGCGCGCTGCTGCCGCCCGGCGCCGCCGGACGCCATCGGCGGCTTCGTCACGCGCGGGCGCGGCGTGGCCATCCACCGCGCCGATTGCCCCAATTTCCGCCACATGGCTGCGCAGACGCCCGACCGTGTCATCCCCGTGGCCTGGGGCCAGGCCGGCGTGGACGCGCTTTTCCCGGTGGATCTCAGCATCGAGGCGCTGGACCGCCAGGGCCTGCTGCGCGACATCTCCGAGGTCTTCACCCGCGAGCGTGTCAACGTGACCGGCGTGAAGACACAGACCGTGCGCAGCAACACCGGCGACCGGGCGTGGATGACCTTCACGGTGGAGGTGGCCGACGCCTCGCGCCTGGCCCAGGTGCTGCGCCAGGTGGCGGCCGTTCCCGGCGTGCAGCACGCGCGGCGCAAGTGAGGAAGCGGCCGAAGACGGAGCCGGCTGGATGTGCATCCTGTCACACGTGTTATACTGGCAGGCTCCAGGCGCGTAGCTCAGCTGGTTAGAGCACCACCTTGACATGGTGGGGGTCGTTGGTTCGAGTCCAATCGCGCCTACCACATTCGGTAGGAATGGCAAGCACTTGGCGGCGACGCCAGGTGCTTTTTTCTTGCATGACCCTCGTGCAACTGCGCCACCTCATCGCACTGGCTGAAACGGGCTCGTTCAGCCGCGCCGCTGCGCAGGTGCATCTGACGCAGCCGGCCTTGTCGCGCAGCATCCAGGCGCTGGAAGCGGAGCTCGGCGTGGCCTTGTTCGATCGCGTGGGCCGGCGCGCGGAACTCACACCCACGGGTCGCGAAACGGTCGAGCGCGCACGCGCGCTGGTCTTCGACGCGCAGGAGCTGGAAGAACGCACGCAGGCGATCGCCCGCGGGCGGGTCGGCAAGCTGCGCGTGGGTATGGGCTCGGGCCCGGGGGTGATGCTGATGACGCCGCTGCTGCTGGAGGTGGCCACATACCGGCCGCAGTGGCGCGTGGAAGTGGCGCGCGGCGCGACCCAATTGCTCGTGCAACGCCTGCGCGCACGCACGCTGGATGCGCTGGTGGTGGACCTGCGTTCGCTGGAACCGGCCGCCGACCTGGAGGTGTCCGAGGTGCACGAGATGCGCGGCGTCTTCATGGTCCGCCGCGGGCATCCGCTGGCGCGGCGGCGGCGCGTGGCCTTCGACGAGCTGCGGGCCTATCCGCTGGCGAGCATTCCGCTGTCGGCCGAGGTCACGCAGGCGTTGACGCAGCGCTACGGCGAACAGGCCCACCCGGAGCATGCGGTGAGCATCCGCTGCGAGGAGATCGCCAGCCTCGTGGAGGTGGCCGAACGCAGCGACGCCGTACTGCTGGCGATACGCGCCAGCGCGCCCTCGCTGGTGGAGCTGCCGATGCAGCCGCCGCTGGCCGTGTCGGCGCGGCTGGGCCTGGTCACGCTGGCACGGCGCACCACGCCCGAAGCGCTGGCCGTCCTGCGCGAACTGATGGACCGGCTGCTGGTCGATTGATCCACGGCGCTTGCTGCGCCTGCCGCACCGGCCCGGCCCGAGCGGCCTTCAGGCCACGGCCGTCTCCGGCGTCGTGACCGGTCCCTTGCCGCTGAAGCGGTCCAGCGCGAGGTAGATCACCGGCGTGATGTACAGCGTCACGGCCTGCGAGAACACCAGGCCGCCGACGACGGCCAGGCCCAGCGGCTGGCGCAACTCCGCGCCGGCGCCGATGCCGATGGCGATGGGCAACGCGCCCATCAGCGCGGCCAGCGTCGTCATCATGATGGGCCGAAAGCGCAGCACGCAGGCCTCGCGGATCGCCTGCGGCGGCGTCATGCCGTGGTGGCGCTGCGCCTCCAGGGCGAAGTCGATCATCATGATCGCGTTCTTCTTGACGATGCCGATCAGCAGCAGGATGCCGATGGTCGCGATCAGGGTGAGGTCCTGGCCGAAGATCATCAGCGTGCCCAGCGCGCCGACCGCCGCCGACGGCAGGCCCGCCAGGATGGTGATGGGGTGGATGTAGCTCTCGTAGAGCACGCCCAGCAGCACGTAGATCACCAGCAGCGCGGCGATGATCAGCACCGCCTGGCTGCCCTGCGAGCTCTTGAAGACCGCAGCGTCGCCGCCGTAGCGCGTGATGATCGACGAGGGCATGCCGATGGTCTCGCGCAGGCGGTCGATCTTGGCCGTGGCGTCACCCAGCGCGGTGCCGGGCGCGAGGTTGAAGGATACCGTCACGGCCTGCAGCTGGCCCACGTGGTTGATCGAGATCGGCCCGACGCGCCGCTCCACCGTCGTGAACGCCGACAAGGGCACCAGCGCACCGGTGGAGGCGCGCACGTAGATGCCGTTGAGCGCGCTTTCGTCCTGCTTGGCGTCCGCGGCGACCTCCATGATGACCTGGTAGCTGTCGGTGGGCAGGTAGATCGTCGAGATCTGGCGGTCGCCGAAGGCGCTGAACAGCGTGGAGCGGATCGCCTCGATCGACACGCCCATCGTGTTGGCGCGGTCGCGGTCGATCTTCAACTGCGCCTGCAGCCCGCGCAGCTGGGCATCGCTGGTCACGTCGCGGAACAGCGGGTCGCCGCGCAGGCGTTCCTGCAGTTTCGCGGCCCAGTCGTAGATCTCGTCGGCCTTCACGCTCTGCAGGATGTACTGGTACTGCGCCTTGCTCTGCCGCCCGCCGAGCTGCAGGTTCTGTATCGGGCGCATGAAGACGTTGATGCCGGCGACATCGCGCAGCTTGCGCCGCAGGCCTTCGATGATCTGCTTGGCCGGCAGGCGTTCGGCCCGGGGCTTCAGCGTGATGAACATGCGCCCGGTGTTCTGGGCGCCGCCGCCGCCGTTGAAGGAGCTGACGGCCGCGACGTTCGGGTCGGCGCGGATGATGCCGGCCACGCGTTCCTGCAGCCGGACCATCTCGGGGAAGGAGGTGTCCTCGGCCGCCTCGGTGGAGACGGTGATCTGGCCGATGTCCTCTTCCGGGAAAAAACCCTTGGGGATCACGACGAAGAGCCAGGCCGTGGCCACGAAGGTGGCCAGCGCGAGCAGCAGCACCAGGCCGCGGTGCCGCAGCGCGAAGTCCAGCGAGCGTGAGTACAGCGCGAGCATCCCATCGAAGCCGCGTTCGAACGAACGCACCAGCGCACCCGGCGGCTTCTTGTGCGCCTCGTCGGAGAGGAAGCGGCTGGCCAGCATGGGCACCAGCGTCAGCGAGACGAAGGCCGACACCACGATGGCCAGTGCGACGACCACGGCGAACTCGTGGAACAGCAGGCCGATCACGCCGGGCATGAAGAAGATCGGGATAAACACGGCGACCAGCGAGCTCGAGATCGAGATGATGGTGAAGCCCACCTCGCGCGAGCCGCGCAGCGCGGCCTGGAAGGGCGGCTCGCCGTTTTCGACGTGCCGGATGATGTTCTCGAGCATCACGATCGCGTCATCGACAACCAGGCCGACGGCCAGCGTCAGGCCCAGCAGCGAGATGTTGTCCAGGCTGTAGGACAGGCCCCACAGCAGCGCGATGGCGCCCACCAACGACACCGGCAGCGACAGCGTCGGGATGGCCGTGGCGACGAAGCGCCGCAGGAACAGGAAGATCACCAGCACCACCAGCGCGATCGTGCCCATCAGCGTGAGCGTGACGTCGTGCAGCGCCGCGCGGATGGACACCGAGCGGTCATTCACCGGCGTGAGGTTCACCGATTGCGGCATCTGGCTGCGCATGTCGGGCAGGGCGGCGCGCACGGCGTCGACCACGCGCACGGTATTGGCGCCCGGCTGGCGCAGCACGGCCAGGGTGATCGAGTTCTCGCCGTTGAGCGTGGCCCAGGACTTGACGGTCTCGATGCTGTCCTGCACCTCGGCCACGTCGCGCAGCCGCACGGGGTTGCCGTTGCGGTTGGCCACGATGAGGTCGGCAAATTCGGCCGCGTTGGTGAGCTGGCGGTTGGCCTGCAACGTGAGGGTCTGCCGCGGGCCGTCGAGCGTGCCCACCGGCGTGTTGACGTTGGCGGCACGCAGGGCGGCGCTGAGTTCATCCAGGCCGATGTTGCGCGCGGCCAGCGCTTCCGGGCGCACGCGCACGCGCACCGCGAAGCGCTTCTGGCCGAAGACGTTGACCTGGGCCACGCCGTCGATCTGCGACAGCGCCGGCGAGATCAGGTGCTCGGCAAAGTCCTGCAGGTCGGACGGCGCCAGCGAGGGCGAGGTCATCGCGATCAGCAGCACCGGCGCATCGGCGGGGTTGACCTTGCGGTAGGACGGCGGCTGCGTCATGTCCTGCGGCAGCGCACGCTGCGCGCGCAGCAGCGCGGCCTGCACGTCCACGGCCGCGGCGTCGATGTCGCGACCTTCCTCGAATTCGAGCGTCAGCGAGGTGCTGCCCAGCGTGCTGGTGGAGCTGATGAGCTTGAGCGCCGGGATGGTCTGGAACTGCTTTTCCAGCGGCAGGGCCACGGAACTGGCCATGGTCTCGGGGTTCGCGCCCGGCAGCGACGCAAAGACGTTGATCACCGGCGTGTCGTAGCTGGGCAGCGCCGCCACCGGGATGCTGCGGTAGCCGATCACCCCGGCCAGCACGATGCCCAGGTTCAGCAGCACCGTCATCACCGGACGGCGGATGAAGAGCTCGGAGAGGTTCATGGCCGTTCTCCCTTCGCGCCTGGGGGCGACGAGGCGGCTGCCCCGGCATCACGCGAGCGGCCGCCGCCGGAAGCCGCGCCCGACGCCCCGCCCGCGGCCGCGCCGCTGGCCGCACCGCCGGGCCGGCCGCCTTCACGCGGGCGCTCGACCACGCCGGAGCCGGGGCGCAGGTTCTGCCGCCCGTCCAGCACGATGCGCTCGCCTGCGCGCAGGCCGCTGACCGCCGCCTCCTCGCCCTGCGCATACAGCACCTGCACTGGGCGCGGCACGGCCGCACCCTCGCGCACCGCGTAGACGATGGGCCCGCGCGGGCTCTGGATGATGGTGCCCTGCGGGATGACCACCGCATCCTTGAGGGTGCGCAGCGTGAGTTCGACATTCACGAAGGCGCCGGGCCACAGGCGGCTGTTGGTATTCGGGAACTGCGCCTTGACCTTGACGGTGCCGGTGGCGGGGTCGACGGCGTTGTCGACGAACTGCAGCCGGCCTTCCACACGTGCCGAGCCGTCGGGCAGGCTCGCGGTGACGGCCGTGCCACCACCTTGCAGGCCGACCAGCGCATCGGGCAGCAGACGCTGCGGCAGGCTGAAGGCCACCGCGATGGGGTCGAGCTGCGTCAGCGTCACCAGCGGCGTCTGGTTGGCCTGCACCGCGCTGCCGGCGAAGACATTGATCGCACCGGCGCGGCCCGGGCCGGGTGCGGTCACGCGGGCGAAGGACAGGGCCACGCGCGCGGCGTCGACAGCGGCGCGGTCGGCAGCCACGGCGGCCGTTTGTGCATCCACCAGCGTGCGGTTGGCGTCGACCGCGCCTTGCGAGACGAAGTTCTGCGCCTGCAGCTCGAGGCTGCGCGCCAGTTGCCGTTTGGCATCCGCCAGACTGGCCTCGTCGCGGGCCAGTTGCGCCTGGGCCTTCGCGACGTTGGCGACGTCGGTGCGTGAATCGAGCGTGAACAGCGGCTCGCCCTTGCGCACGAACTGGCCTTCGCGGATGTGCACCTGCGTGATCACGCTGGTGACCTGCGCGCGCACGTCCACGCTGTTCAGCGGCACGACGGCACCCGTGGCCGTGGCGAGCACCGCGACGTCACGCTGCTGCGCACGCACGGTGGTGACGCTGACCGGCGGCGCCGACGCCGCGCTGGCGGGCGAGGCCGCGGCACCGGCGCCTTCACCGCCGGCTCTGGCGCCGCTGCCGGCCGTAGTGGGTGCAGCGGGTGCAGAGGCCGACGCGGCGGCGCCCGCTGCGGGCGCGGCCTGCTCGCTCCCGCAGGCCGTGAGCAGCAGGGCCGCGGCCTACGTGGCGGCCAGGAAAGGGGTCAAGCGACAGGTGGTGGTCATGGCACGTGGAGAAGGCATCGAGAAAGGCCGCGACCGCGACGATGGGCGTGCCCGGCTCACACGGGCCCGGTGCGCGCGCCCGAAAGCTTCGGTGAGCCAACCATTTGGCCAGCGTAGCACCGAGTCGTTCGGTGGACCATGAGGCCCACACCGGTGTCGACGGCGCGCAAGGCTTCTCTGCGTGCAAGAAGCCGGCGCAACCGGCGGCGCCGCCGACGAGGGCGAACCTGCGCCTCAGGACGCCTTGCCGCCCGAGACCTTGTGGCGCATCAGGCGGCCCTTTTCGCGGTCCCAGTCGCGCTGCTTCTCGGTTTCGCGCTTGTCGTGCTGTGCCTTGCCCTTGGCCAGCGCGATCTCCACCTTCACCAAGCCGCCCTTGTAGTGCAGGTTCAGCGGCACGAGCGTGAAGCCGCGCTGCTCCACCTTGCCCACCAGGCGACGGATCTCGTCCTTCTTCATCAGCAGCTTCTTCGTGCGGTCGGGCTCCGGCAGCACGTGCGTGGAGGCCGAACGCAGCGCATTGATGCGGCAACCGATGAGGTAGAGCTCGCCGTCGCGGATGACCACGTAGCCGTCGGTAAGCTGCACCTGGCCGGCGCGGATGGCCTTGATTTCCCAGCCGGACAACACGATGCCGGCCTCGTGGGTCTCTTCGATGTGGTACTCGAAGCGCGCCCGGCGGTTCTCGGCAATGTGTGCGGTGGGGATGGACATGGATGGGGATACCTAGAATCAGCCATTCTATGAAGCAGGTAAAGAAGTCCGTCTTGCTGTGGTACTCGGCTGCCGAGATGTACCAGCTCGTCACGCGTTTCGAGGATTACCCGCGGTTCCTGCCGTGGTGCGACCGTGCCGAGGTGCTGGAGCACCACGAGGACGGCGTGACCGCGCGCATGGGCCTGGCCTATGCCGGCGTGCGGCACGACTTCACCACGCGCAACCGGCAGGTGGCGAACGAGCTGGTCGAGATCCGCCTGGTCGACGGGCCGTTTTCCATGTTGGACGGCACCTGGCTCTTCAAGACGCTGGGCAACCCGGCCGTGGACCGCCCGGCCTGCAAGGTTGAACTGGACCTGCGCTACGGCTTTTCCAGCGGGCCGCTCGAGAAGCTGATCAGCCCGGTGTTCGACCGCGTGGCCAACACGCTGGTGGATTCTTTCGTGCAGCGCGCCGAACAGGTGTACGGCCCGCGATGAGCCCATCGGCAGACCTGCTGCACGTCACCGTGGCCTACAGCGACGGCCCGCGGCGCCTGTGGCAGGAGGACGTCCAGGTGCCCGCCGGCGCCACACTGGCCGACGCGCTGGCCGCCAGCGGTCTGCTGCAGGCGCACCCCGAGGTGCAGGGCCTGCCGGTGGGCATCTGGGGCCGCAAGGAGGTGATGGGCACGCCGCTGCGCGAGCGCGACCGCATCGAGGTCTACCGGCCGCTGCGCTGCGATCCGAAGGAGGCGCGGCGCATCCGCTACAAGCAGCGCAAGGAGCGGCTGCAGGCGGATGCGGCGGTTCCGGGGGCTGGGCCGATTGGGGCGACCGGGGCGACCGAGGCACCGGCAGCCGGCCCCGCAGTCGACCTCAGCGGCAATTCGACGACATGATCGATTTCGCGCGCTGGACTTCCGCCGCGCGTTGCGCGTCGTCCAGGAATTCGCGCTCGCCCTTGTCGTTGACACGCGCGATGCGCTGACCGGTTTCCAGCGTCGCCGCCATCGAGCGCGCGCGCTGGCAGTTGTCGGCACGCTGCGCGGCGCGCCGTTCTTCGTCGGCCTTGGCCTTGGCGGCCTTTTCCTGCTCTTCGGCCTTGCGCTTGCGCTCGACCTCGATATCCAGTGCGGATTTCGGACGGGCGGCTGCGGCGCCGGCGCCCGATGCTGGTGCGGCCGCCATGGACGCGGAGGCGCCGGTGCCGGGCAGGGGCACGACCTCCACGCGACGCGGCGCGGATGGGCGCTGCATGATGTCCTTGTCGGGCACGCTGGCCGGCGGCGGCAGGTCGCTGAGCTGCACGCGGCCACTGGCGTCACGCCACTTCCACTGCGCGTGCGCCGGCGACAGCGTCACCATCAGCACGGCCGCGCACAGTGCGAGGGCGGACACGCGGCCGCCGCGCCTGTGGTGGCGTCCAGGCAGGCTGGCGGGCAAGGCAGGGCGCAGGGCCGGACGGTCGTGAGGCATGCGCCCAGTTTAGATGGGGGGCCGGCTTCACAAGGCGTCGAACTGTGTCGCTTCAAGGCCCTTTCTATAATCGCTTTTTGCGACTGGAGCTTTTCCTATGCGCCTTCTGGGCAAAGCACTGACCTTCGACGACGTGCTGCTGGTCCCGGCCTACTCCCAGGTCCTGCCGCGCGACACCAGCCTCGCCACCCGCCTGTCACGCAACATCACGCTGAACCTGCCGCTGGTTTCGGCGGCGATGGACACGGTTACCGAGTCCCGACTGGCCATCGCCATCGCGCAGGAGGGCGGTGTGGGCATCGTCCACAAGAACCTGCTGCCGGCGCAACAGGCGGCCGAGGTGGCACGTGTCAAGCGCTACGAGTCCGGCGTGCTGCGCGACCCCATCACCGTGACGCCGCAGATGAGCGTGCGCCAGGTCATGGCGCTGTCGCAGCAGCACGGGGTCTCGGGTTTCCCGGTGCTGGAAGGCCGCCGCGTGGTGGGCATCGTCACCAACCGCGATCTGCGCTTCGAAACGCGCCTGGATGCGCCGGTCACCGAGATCATGACGCCGCGCGAGCGCCTGGTGTGGGTGCGCGAAGGTGCATCGCTGGACGAGGGCAAGGCCCTGATGCACAAGCACCGCCTGGAGCGGGTGCTCGTGCTGAACGACGATTTCGAACTGCGCGGCCTGATGACGGTGAAGGACATCACCAAGCAGACCAACTTCCCGAATGCCGCACGCGACCCCCGCGGCCACCTGCGCGTGGGCGCGGCGGTGGGCGTGGGCGAGGGCACGGAAGAGCGCGTCGAACTGCTGGTCAAGGCCGGCGTGGACGTCATCGTGGTCGATACCGCGCACGGCCACAGCGCCGGCGTGATCGAGCGCGTGCGCTGGGTCAAGCGCAGCTTCCCGCAGATCGACGTGATTGGCGGCAACATCGCCACCGGCGCGGCCGCGGCGGCGCGGGCGGACGCCGGCGCCGACGCGGTCAAGGTCGGCATCGGGCCGGGTTCGATCTGCACGACGCGCATCGTGGCCGGCGTGGGCGTGCCGCAGATCACCGCCATCGACGGCGTGGCCACGGCACTGCGCGGCACCGGCGTGCCCTTGATCGCCGACGGCGGCATCCGCTATTCCGGCGACATCGCCAAGGCCATCGCGGCTGGCGCCAGCACGGTGATGATGGGCGGCATGTTCGCGGGCACCGAAGAGGCGCCCGGCGAGGTCATCCTCTACCAGGGCCGCAGCTACAAGACCTACCGCGGCATGGGCTCGATCGGCGCGATGAAGGCCGGTTCGGCCGACCGCTACTTCCAGGAAAACGACGAATCGGCCAACCCCAACGCCGACAAGCTCGTGCCCGAGGGCATCGAGGGCCGCGTGCCCTACAAGGGCTCGATGGTCAGCATCGTCTTCCAGATGGCCGGCGGCCTGCGTGCGTCCATGGGCTATTGCGGCTGCGCGACGATCGCGGACATGCACAGCAAGTCCGAGTTCGTCGAGATCACGGCTGCGGGCATCCGCGAGAG
The DNA here is from genome assembly GCA_963205115.1 of Pseudomonadota bacterium. GTDB lineage: Bacteria > Pseudomonadota > Gammaproteobacteria > Burkholderiales > Burkholderiaceae_C > Rubrivivax. The sequence continues at coordinate 148,012 of CAUJHV010000006.1, forward strand.
CCACGTGCACGACGTGCAGATCACCAAGGAAGCGCCCAATTACCGGGCCGAATGAGTCCCGGCGCCCCATGAACCCCACACCCACACCGGCCGACGGGCCGGCGCCGGCCGCTCCTGCACCCGCCAAGGGCCGTCAGGCCGCGATGGGCTTCATCCTGGTCACGGTGCTGATCGACATGATCTCCATCGGCCTGATGGTGCCCGTGCTGCCGCACATCGTGGGCACCTTCACCCACAGCAACGACGAGCAGACGCTGGCTTTCCTGGCGGTGACCGCGGCCTTCGGCTTCGCCAACTTCATCGGCTCGCCGGTGCTGGGTGCGCTGTCCGACCACTACGGGCGTCGACCCATGTTGCTGGTGGGATTCACGGGCTTGGCGCTGAGCTTCTTCGTCACCGCCGCGGCCACGGCGCTGTGGATGCTGGTGGCCGTGCGGCTGTTCTCGGGTGCGATGCAGAGCAACATCTCCATTGCCAATGCCTACGTGGCCGACATCACCCCGCCGGAAGAGCGCACGCGCCGCTTCGGCCTGCTGGGCGCGATGTTCGGCGTGGGCTTCATCCTGGGGCCGGTGATCGGCGGCATCCTGGGCGACATGGACGTGCGGCTGCCCTTCATCGCGGCGGGCTGCATGGCGCTGGTAAATGCGCTGTACGGCGTCTTCGTGCTGCCGGAATCGCTTCCGAAGGAACGCCGGCGGCCCTTCGAGTGGCGGCGCGCCAACCCGGTGGCCTCGCTCAAGGGCCTGGCCGCGCTCAAGGGCGTGGGCCCGCTGGTGGTGGTGATTGCGATGTCCGGCCTGGCGCAGTACATGCTGCACATGACCTGGGTGCTGTACACGAAGTTCAAGTTCGGCTGGGGTCCGGGGCAGGTGGGCTGGTCGCTGTTTGCCGTGGGCGTCGTCTCCGCCATCAGCCAGGGGCTGCTGCTCAAGCGCTTGCTCAAGCGCTTCACGCCCAAGCGCCTGGCCATCGTGGGCCTGCTGGTGGCCGCGCTGTCCTCGCTGGGCTTCGGCCTGGCCAGCGAGGGCTGGATGATGTACGTCGTCATCGCGCTGGGCCTGGTGGGCGGGTCGGCGCAGGCCGCCATCCAGAGCATCGTCTCCAACGCCGCGGATGCACGCAACCAGGGCCAGACCATGGGCTCGGTGTCGTCGCTGAACAGCCTCATGGCGGTCTTTGCACCCATCGTCGGCCTGGAGCTGCTGCGCTGGGTCTCGGACTTTCCCCCGGGCCACTGGCTGATCGGCCTGCCCTTCTACGTCGGCGCGCTGCTGCAGCTCATGGCTGCGGTTGTGGCCTACCGCTTCTTCCACCGCCAACGCCTGGCAGCCTCGCAGGTCGCCCAGCCGGCCGTCTGAACCCATGTCACACGACAAGATCCTCATCCTCGACTTCGGCTCGCAGGTCACGCAGCTCATCGCCCGCCGCGTGCGCGAGGCGCACGTCTACTGCGAGATCCACCCCAACGACGTCAGCGACGCCTTCATCCGCGAGTTCGCGCCCAAGGGCATCATCCTGTCGGGCAGCCACGCCAGCACCTACGAAGAACACGAGCTGCGTGCGCCGCAGGCCGTGTGGGACCTGGGCGTGCCGGTGCTGGGCATCTGCTACGGCATGTTCACGATGACCGTGCAGCTCGGCGGCGAGGTCGAGGCCAGCACGCACCGCGAATTCGGCTATGCCGAGGTGCGCGCGCGCGGCCACACGAAACTCTTCGACGGCATCGAGGATTTTCGCACCGCCGAAGGCCACGGCATGCTCAAGGTGTGGATGAGCCACGGCGACAAGGTCACCGCGCTGCCGCCGGGCTTCAAGCTGATGGCCAGCACGCCCAGCTGCCCCATCGCCGGCATGGCCGACGAGTCGCGCGGCTACTACGCCGTGCAGTTCCACCCCGAGGTCACGCACACGGTGCAAGGCCGCGCGATGCTCGATCGTTTCGTGCTGGGCATCGCCAAGGCCCGCCCCGACTGGGTCATGCGCGACCACATCGCCGAAGCCGTGGCCAAGATCCGCGAGCAGGTGGGTGACGAAGAGGTCATCCTCGGCCTGTCCGGCGGTGTCGATTCCAGCGTCGCGGCCGCGCTGATCCACCGCGCCATCGGCGACCAGCTCACCTGTGTCTTCGTCGATCACGGCTTGCTGCGCCTGAACGAGGGCGACATGGTCATGGACATGTTCGTCGGCCAGCTGCACGCCAAGGTCATCCGCGTCGATGCCAGCGACCTGTTCCTGGGCAAGCTCGCGGGCGTCAGCGACCCCGAGGCCAAGCGCAAGATCATCGGCAGCGAATTCGTCACCGTCTTCAAGCAGGAAGCCGCCAAGCTGACGCAGGCCGGCGCCCGCGGCGCGAAGTGGCTGGCGCAGGGCACCATCTACCCGGACGTGATCGAAAGCGGCGGCGCCAAGACCAAGAAGGCCGTCACCATCAAGAGCCACCACAACGTGGGCGGCCTGCCCGAGCAGCTGGGCCTGAAGCTGCTGGAGCCGCTGCGCGACCTGTTCAAGGACGAAGTGCGAGAATTGGGTGTGGCGTTAGGCCTGCCGCCGGAAATGGTGTACCGCCACCCGTTCCCCGGGCCGGGCCTGGGCGTGCGCATCCTGGGTGAAGTCAAGCGCGAATACGCCGATCTGCTGCGCCGTGCCGATGCCATCTTCATCGACGAGCTGCGCGCCTTCAAGGACGAAGCCAGCGGCAAGAGCTGGTACGACCTCACCAGCCAGGCCTTTGCCGTCTTCCTGCCCGTCAAGAGCGTGGGCGTGATGGGCGACGGGCGCACCTACGAATACGTCGTCGCGCTGCGCGCCGTGCAGACCAGCGACTTCATGACCGCCGACTGGGCCGAGCTGCCCTACGCGCTGCTGAAGAAGGTCTCCAGCCGCATCATCAACGAGGTGCGCGGCATCAACCGCGTGGCCTACGACGTGAGCAGCAAGCCGCCGGCGACGATCGAGTGGGAGTGACGGATGGCTGAAGGACGCATGACATTCAAAGGGTTTTCGGCACCCGCTGACCGTGACGCCGCATCCGCCACACGTGCCCGGGCGTTCGATGCACAAACCCGCTCATCGCACGCCTCGGGGTCCATGAGATTTCTGGCTGCTGCCTGCGCGGTCATCCTGGCTGGCTGCGCCACGCCTTCGGGCGAGCATGCGGCACATGTCCATCAGCCGGCCAAGGCCTCGGCCGATCATGCGGCGCATGCGGCCACCGCCGATCCACGTGTGTGGGTGCGGTTTCCCGACGTGATGCGCGCGCACACGCTGACCAACATGCGGGATCACCTGCTGGCCTTGGCCGAGATCCAGGACCAGTTGGCGCGCGGTGCCTTTGACAAGGCCAGTGAGATCGCCGAGCAGCGGCTGGGCATGTCGTCGCTCGGCCTGCACGGCGCGCACGACGTGGCGAAGTTCATGCCCCCGGGCATGCAGGCCGCCGGCACGGCCATGCACCGCAGTGCCAGCCAGTTCGCCCTCGTGGCCAAGGACGCATCGGTGACCGGCGACCTCAAGGGCAGTCTGGCCGCGCTGGCCAGGGTGTCGCAGACCTGCGTGGCCTGCCACGCGGCATATCGCATCCGGTAGCGGTGCGTTTTTCGGGCGCCTGCGCCGTGTCGGCGGCCTCGAGGGCGCCGATGTTCAGTCCTTGGCGCTGTACAGCGCCATGGATCTCTCGAATGAAATGAGCGGCGCGCGCAAGCTGCCGTCGGGCAGTGGTGTGCCACGCAGCGGATCGATGGGCTCGATCAGATAACGCTCACGCCCCGGCTCCAGACCGTCGATGATGACGTCGATGGTCATGGCTTGCGGTGACCGCGGCGCAAACCAGTGCACGTTGTCCTTCGGCGTGGTCATCGCGGCGGCATGACCCGTCTCGGCCAGGACGTCCTGCGTGGGCCGCACGACGACGGCGTTCTCCTCGTCCCTGATGCGATCGAAGGTTCTGACCCGCACCCTGCCATCGATCACCATGTGCGCGCTGGCCATGTACCGGTGGGCATGCGGCGTGATGACGCTGTCGGGACCAAAGTCGAACAACGCGAGTCCGTACCCCAGCCGGACCGGGCGTTCATCGTCATCCAGCACCGTGACGAAGCGCTTTTGCGGATCATGGCCAAAGGGCGTTCCGGCATTCCGGATCCTGGCGCGCCGCATTTCGTGCGCGAGTGACTCCAGATCGACCTGCGACGAGAGTTCGTTGACGCCGCGGTGCCAACTCGTCTGGCTGAGCGTGCCTTGAGCCAGCCCACGCGCGAGTTGGCTCTGTGCGGCCAACCAGCGGCGGGCCGGCACGCTGCGCGGCAGGGTCTGGGCGAGGGCCAACTCCGCCACCAGCGCGTAGACCGGAAAAGCGGCGCCGGTGAGCAGCAGATGCCGACGGGTGGACGTCATGTGCGGGTGCCCGGTTTGTGTCGTGAGCGATCGGGCCAGGCGAGGACTTCTGGGTTGCTTGGGACACCACCCCGGGACGTCGGCTGCTGGCCTTTTGCCGCCGCGCCGATACCTGCGGCGACCATGAACATGCGCATTATCAAGCCCGATTTGCGCCAGATTCACGGCGCGCTGGCCTGGCCCGGCACTTGCGTCAGCGCACCGAGCGGCTGTGGACAACCGGGTGGGCGTGGGCGGCGGCGCATCGGCGGGCACGCGCTGACCGCCGGCCAATCGGCACGATGTTGCGGCGCACCACGAATCCGTCCCATCCCGCCCCACCTGCCGCAGAATGCACGCAGGAGGTACGACCATGTCATCCGGCAAGATCCTCGTCGCCCAAGGCGGCGGACCCACCGCGGTCATCAACCAGAGTCTGGCGGGCGTGGTGCTCGAGGCGCGGCGCCACCAGGGCGTGCAGCGGGTCTACGGTGCGCGCCACGGCGTGCGTGGCATCGTCGACGAAGACCTGGTCGACCTCACGCGCGAAACCAGCCACAACATCGAGATGGTGGCGAACACACCCGCCTCGGCGCTGGGCAGCACGCGCGACAAGCCCGACCTGGCCTATTGCCAGGAGATTTTCAAGGTGCTGCGCGCGCACGCCATCGAGCACTTCTTCTACATCGGCGGCAACGACAGCGCGGACACCGTGCGCATCGTCAGCGAAGAGGCCACCAAGGCCGCGTATCCGCTGCACGCCATCCACATCCCCAAGACCATCGACAACGACCTGGTGGGCAACGACCACACGCCGGGATTCCCGTCGGCCGCGCGTTTCGTGGCGCAGGCCTTTGCCGGCGCGAACCTGGACAACGCGGCGTTGCCCGGTGTGTACGTGGGCGTGGTGATGGGGCGCCACGCGGGCTTCCTGACTGCCGCCTCGGCGCTGGGCAAGAAGTTTCCCGACGACGGCCCGCATCTGATCTACGTGCCCGAGCGGGTCTTCGAGGTCGAGCGCTTCCTGGCCGACGTCAAGCGCACGCACGAGCGCTACGGCCGCTGCGTGATCGCCGTGAGCGAAGGCATCCACGACGCCAGCGGCGCACCCATCATCACGCGGCTGGCCAAGGACATCGAAAAGGACGCGCACGGCAACGTGCAGCTTTCGGGCACGGGCGCGCTGGCCGACCTGCTGTGCGAGGAGATCAAGCAGAAGCTGGGCATCAAGCGCGTGCGCGGCGACACCTTCGGCTACCTGCAGCGCAGCTTCGTGGGCTGCGTCAGCGACGTGGATGCGCGCGAGGCGCGCGAAGTGGGCGAGAAGGCGGTGCAGTACGCGATGTGGGGCGGGCCGGACGGCGCGACCAGCGGCTCGGTGGCCATCCGTCGCACGGGCTTTTATTCCGCCGATTACGAGCTGCAGGCCCTGTCGGATGTCGCCGGCAAGACGCGTGTGATGGAGGATGAATTCATCGCCGCATCCGGCACCGATGTCACCGATGCCTTCCGCATGTACCTGCGTCCGCTGCTGGGCTCGCGCATGCCCGATGCGTTCAGGCTGCGGCCCAATCCGGTGCCCAAGGTCTTGCGGCGATAGGCCGGCACCGCCCCGCGCCGATTCGATGGCGTGCGGCGGCGGTCCGGCCGATGGGTGGATGGTGTTCAGCCGGGCCTGCCGGTGACGACGCGGCGTGGCCGGCGTCATGCAGGCCCGGCCGGCGCGCTCACATGTCGCGGCGGTACATCAGCTCGCCCGCATGGGCCAGCTCGCCGCGGGCCATGGCCGCGATGGTCTCGGCGCGCACGGTGGCGCGGCTCAAGGTGCTCTTGCTCGGCAGTTCGCGATTCGCCTGGTAGGCATCGCCGCGGTCGAGGCTTTCACCGTGCGCACGCGCCTGGGCCACCTGGGCCTCGACCTGGGCACGCGTCAGCGTCGGGACGAAGGGCGTGTGGTCGATGGTGATGTCGTCCGCCAGGGCGGCAGTGGCCGCAAAAGCGATGAAGGAGGCAGCGAAGATGCGCTTGGCATTCATATGGATTTCCTCAATAGTGTGGGGGTTAAATCTGACGTCGCTGGCCGCGTGTCTGGCCAGCGCCTTGTCAGCTCGGTGAGCCTTTCGTCGTGGCTGGCTCATCGATGGGCTGGACTCTAAGGGTCAACCCTAGGCCGGAACAGTAGGCGATGGGCAATGCATAATTTCCATTCTGCAAACAACGGAGCCCTTGAAAAAAGCATCAAGGCCACCCAGCCATGGATCTCCTGCGTGCCATGCGGACCTTCGTCCATGTCGTCGACGAGCAAGGATTTGCCAGTGCGGCGCGCGCGCTGAACCTCGCCCCGGCGGTGGTGACCAAACACATCGCCGAGCTCGAGGTCCATCTGGGTGCGCGTCTGCTGAACCGCACCACGCGGCGCATGTCGCTCACCGAAGTGGGCGAGCTTTATCTGGAGCGCGCCCGGCAGGTGCTCAGCGACGTGGAGGAAGCCCATGCCATGGCCACGCGCTCGGTGAGCGAGCTCAGCGGCCATTTGCGGGTGCTGGTGCCGCCGGCCTTCGCGGTGCACCAGCTGGCGCAGCACCTGCCGGCCTTCCGGGCGCGTTATCCGCACCTGAGCATCGAGCTCACGGTGCCCGGGCCGGTGGAAACCGTGGACGACGCACACGATGTCTCCATCTTGATGAGCAGCGAGCCGCTGCGCGACGGTGATTTCGTGGCGCGGCTGATCGCCACCTCGGAAGTCATCGTCTGCGCCGCGCCGTCCTATCTGGCGCGCGCGGGCCGCCCCAGCCACCCGGCGCACGCGATGGACGTCGATCTGCTGCTGCCGAACGTCACCACCGCGCGGCGCCTGCTGACCTTCACGCACCTGGTCGCGCGCGACGCGCAAGGCGAGCCCGAACGCGTGGTGGTGGTGCCGCCGCGCCCGGCGCTGACCACCACGCACCTGGACACGACCTACGCCGCGGTGCTGGCCGGCATGGGCGTGGCCGGGCTTCCGTCCTTCGTGGTGGCCGATGCGCTGATGTCACGTCAACTGGAACGTTTGCTTCCCGAGTGGCGCATCATGAGCACGCGCATCCACGCGGCCGTGCCCACGCGCAAGCACCTGCCGGCACGCACGCGGGCCTTCATCGATTTCCTCGTCGAGACCTTCGGCGGCGGCGAACAGGACCGCTGGCTGCAGGCGGCGGGTTGCCCGACGCAGGCGGCTCAGGCGGGGCCTGCACCTGCACAGCCCGCACCGGACCTGCCGCTCGAACGGCCGAGTGCCGCGCTGCGCCGCATGCGTTCGCCCATGGGGTGATCGCCGGCTGGCGCCGGCGCCGGCGCCGGCGAGCCCGCAGGTTTTCGTAACCGTGTGTCTTCGGATGCCCAGTGCTGTGAATGCCCCTTTTGGGGGATTTTGAGAGCGAAAAGTCACGCCTTCCTGTTGCGTGAGGAGTTGGGCTACGCCATTTGGGCTGCCCCGCAACCCCCGGGATCGCGGGCTGCGCTGGCGCGCGATCGGCCGAGAATTCGACCCTGGCGTCAGGAAGGCATAAGGCTACCCGCCGAACGGGTATGGCCGCTCTCGAGGGGCGCCACCCGCGCGGCGGCTTGCCGGTCTGCCTGCCCGCCACCCCGACATGCACGCACGAACCCCACCGCCCCGCCGCGAGATGCTGATCGACTTCTACCGAAGTTGTTTCATGCTCTTCGTTTTCTACCACCACACCACGCAGGCGCTGCCGGGTGCGGTGGATGTGTTCGCCAGGTTCAACCCCTTTGCCGAGTTGTTCGTCGGCATCTCGGGTTTTGTCGTGGCGTATGTCTACCTGCACCGCAGCGACCTCAGCCGGCTGCTGCGGCGTGCGCTGCAGATCCTGGCGGCCTACTACGTGGTGGCCATTCCAGTGTCGGTGGGCGGCGCCATGGTCGGCGCGGACCAGGGCTCGGCGCTGTGGGCGCTGCTGCGCGCCGTGGGCCTGCAGGAAGACCGCACGAACATCGGCATCCTGCGTTTCTACGGACTGATGTTCCTCACGTTGCCGTGGGTGCTGAAGCTGTATCGGCGCCACCCTTCGGCGCTGGTGTACGGCTCGGCCGCGCTGTTTGTCCTGACCACGCACGTGTACAGCGCCTGGCTGCACAACGAGGACGGTTTTTTCCTGCGCTATGTGGTCCTGATGCTGCTGCAGTGGCAGTTCTTCTTTGTCGTGGGCCTGGTGCTGGGCGATCTGCATCGGCAAGGCCGGCTGCTCGTGCCCGCCCTGTACACCGGCACGGCGGCGCTCGTGGTGCTGGGTCTGGCGCTGGACTGGGCCACGGGCTCGCTGAGCGTCGGCTACAAGTACCCGTACAACTTCGAGAAGTACCTCAACCTGTTGTGGACGCTGCCCACGCTGCTGGTGGCCCTGTACGGGGTCTGGCGTATCGCGCGGCACACGCGTGCGCTGCAGACAATCCTCGTGGTGGGGGAGAACTCGCTGATGGCCTTCGTGATCTCCGAGGCCATGGCCCAGGGGGCCAAACTGGTGGTCGTGACCTTGGGTATCGACTTGTCGTCCGCCGTGCGCCAGGCCATCGGCATCTCTGCAGGTGTGGCCATCGTCGCCGTCCTGCACCTGTACGTTCGCATGCGTGGTCGGCCCCTGCGCGCACCCACGCGCAGCGCCACCGCGCTGGCTTCCGGAGCGCCCCCGAAGGCCTGACAAGCGCCCCCGGGCGTCGCCCGGCGCGCTGCAGACCTTAAGAATTTAAAACTGCTTACGAAAAACAGCCCCTGATCAGGTTGTTGAGGGCTGCTTACGCCCACGCGCGGGGGGGCCTCACCGTCGGTGGCTGCCTAGGATCGGCGGCATGTCAGGCCGCCGCGCTTGGCCGCGCCCACGTGGTGGCGCGTGCAGCGCGCGGTCGATCCCCATCCGAACCATGAAGTACAGACCCGAAATCGACGGCCTGCGCGCACTTGCGGTGCTGCCGGTCATCCTGTTTCACGCGGGCTTCGAAGCCTTCGGCGGCGGCTATGTCGGCGTCGATGTGTTCTTCGTGATCAGCGGCTACCTGATCACCACGATCATCGTCGACGAACTGCGGCGCGGCAGCTTCAGCATCGTGCGCTTCTACGAGCGTCGCGCGCGGCGCATCTTGCCGGCCTTGTTCCTGGTGGCTGCAGTCTGCATTCTCCTGGCCTGGTACTGGATGACACCTGCGGAGATGAAGGCCTTCGGCCAGAGCCTGGTCGCGATGACCCTGTTCGGCTCGAACATCCTGTTCTGGCGTACCAGCGGCTACTTCGAGAACACGTCCGAACTCAAGCCGCTGCTGCACACCTGGAGCCTGGCGGTCGAGGAACAGTTTTACGTGCTGTTCCCGCTCTTCCTGATGCTGGGCTGGCGCTTCGGGCGCCGCGTCCTCATGGCCGCGATGCTGGTGCTGGCCCTGGCCAGCCTGTGGTGGTCGCAATCATTGCTCGTCGACCACTTGGCCATGGCCTACTACCTGTTGCCTGCACGCGCCTGGGAACTGCTGGTCGGCGCCTTTGTGGCGTTCTATCTGGATCGCCGGCATGGACTGCTGCCGAACCGCGCCTGGCGTGAAGCAGCCAGCATTGCCGGGCTGGCGCTGCTGGCGTACGGTGTATTTGCATTCGACGAATTCACACCCTTCCCGGGCTTTGCCGCGCTGGTGCCCACCTTGGGCACGGCGGCACTCATCCTGTGCGCCCGGCCCGATACGGCGGTGGGGCGGTTGCTGGGGATGAAGGCGGTGGTGGGCGTCGGGCTGATCAGCTACAGCGCCTACCTGTGGCATCAGCCGCTGCTGGCATTTGCGCGGCTGCGCGCGTTCAGCGCGCCGGGCAAACCCTTGCTGGCCGCGCTGTGCATGCTTTCGCTGCTGCTGGCCTATCTCACCTGGAAATTCGTGGAAACGCCCATTCGCCAGCGCAAGACGATCAGCCGCGGGCAGCTGTTTGGCGCCTCGGCGGCGATCGGTTCCTGTCTGCTCGGCGTGGGGCTCGCCGCACACCTCGAGCGCATCACGCCGCTGTGGCAGCTGGCGCACCCGGGGCTGGTCAACACCGGCGTGGGGCTCACCTCGGTGGCGCAGCGGCCCTGCGTAGGCATGGCCGCGCCCCGTGATGGGATTTGCAGGGTATACGGACACGGCAGCCGGCGCGTGGTGATCTGGGGCGATTCGCATGCCTTGGCGCTGGCCGTCTCCGTGCCGGTTCTCGACGACGTCGAGTTGGTGGTCCTGTCCCAGCCGGGCTGCCCACCCTTGATCGGCGTGCGTCGGCTCGAGGATCCGGGAGCACCCTCCGGCTGCAGCAAACTGTCGGCGCTCGAGCACTATGCCGACTACGTGGCGTCCTTGAAGCCCGATACGGTGCTGCTTGCCGGGCGCTGGACCTTGTACCTGCACGGGCTGCAGTTCGAAGGCGTCGCAAGCAAGCGGCATCACTACCTGTCCGAGTCGGACACGGGCCGCGCCCTGCCGTCGCTGGCGGAACGCGAAACCGTCCTCGCACGCGCACTCAGGCGCACCGTCAGCCGCTTCTCGGCACAGTCGCAAGTGCTGGTGCTGGCCCAGGTACCGGACTTTGCATCCTACGGATTCCGGCGGATCGCGCGGCAGGACTTCGCGGAGCCGTTGTCCGCGCTGAGCGAGTGGCACCGCAGCGAACTGCGCGTCCTCGCCGGCTTGTCCGACATGCCGAACACACACGTGATCGACCCCAAGCCGGTGTTCTGCGATTCGATCGTCTGCGCCACCCGTGACAAGGGCGTGCTGCTGTACCAGGACGAAAACCACTTGTCGCCCGCTGGCGGTGCCAAGCTGTGGCGTGAGGTGCTCGCGCAGCGCATTTTCGGCGTGCTGCGCCAACCGCATCCGGCGTCCTGACGTCCGGTCTTCTCAGAAAAAAAGCCCGTGGCGCAGTGCACCGCGGGCTTCGGTCCCACCCGCGCCGGTTGCGCCGGCGCGGGCGAGATCGCGCAGTCAGCCGATCAGTTCGGCGTCACACCCAGCGACTTCACGGTCTCGAGGTTCAGGAAACCATCGACCGGCAGGCCCTTGGATTGCTGGTACGCGTTGACGGCCGTCATCGTGGCCGCGCGCAGTTCGCCGTTGACCGGACCGGGGTTGAAACCGGCCGCACTGAGTGCACGCTGGATCTCCATGATCTTCGCGGGCGTCGCATTGGTCTCGCAGAGCACGGCGCGCTGCTCGGTCTTGCCATCGGCCACCTTGACGCGGTAGCTCAGGGTCTCGTACTGGGCCGGGACCTCGATCTCACGCGCGCTGGCAGCGACGTCGACCACCTGGTGGGACACGGTCTTGTAGACCGCCGGGATGACTTCCTCGCGGAAGCTCGCCGGCACGTCCACGACGCGGCGCTTGACGGTTTCGTACACGGCCGGCACCGGCACCTTGCGGGTGCTGGCAGGCGTGTCGACTACGCGCTTCTCGACCGTGCGGTAGACCGCGGGGATCACGATTTCCTTGCTGGTCGGGGCCTGGTCGACGACGCGACGGCTGACCGTCTCGTACACGGCCGGGATCACCACTTCCTCGGTACGCGCCGGCTTGCTCACGACCGTGGTCTTCACGGTCTTGAACGTGGCCGGCACTTCCACGGTGCGGACCGACGCCGGGCGGTCGATGACCTGCACGGTGACCGTGCGGTATTCGGCCGGTACCTTGATTTCGCGCACATAGCCTTCTTCGCCCGATTCGGCACCCTTGCTCGCTGCCGCCGAGGCACCCGCGCCTGCCGCCACGGCAGAAGCGCGCAGCACGCGCTCGCCGGCCGGTGTGGCGACGATATTGCCCTTGTCGTCGAACTTGTAGCCTTCGGCCTTGAGCTTCTCGACGTCGATGACGCGGCGGGTGACGGTCTGGTACTGCGCCGGGATGTCCTGCGAGCTGGTCGAGGCTTCCTGGTCGACGACCTGGCGACGCACGGTGGCGTACTCCGCCGGCACCACTTCTTCGCGCACCGACGCCGGGGTCTTCAGCACCTGGCGCGTGAGCGTCTCGTACTGCGCCGGGATCTCGACCAGGCACATCACGTCGTCGTCCAGACGCGTGTTGTCGGCCGTGGCACCGCCCAGGTCCACGGCGGCGCCGTCGACCTTGCCGTCCTTGCCGACGACGAAGCCGCGCAGCGGACGCACGTCCACGGCACGCCCGATGTACACGCGGCCGCGCTTCCACTGGCGATAGCTGTCGGCCACCTTGATGCGCTCGGTCACGGTTTCGTACGTGGCCGGCACTTCGACCAGGCGCTTGCCGGCTTCGCGCACCAGCACCTGCTCGGTCACCGTCTTCAGCGTGGACTTGTTGGCCACCAGGCGCGAGCTGCCTTCACGCAGCAGGGCCTGCTCGGTCACGATCTTCAGCGGGATGGCGATGGGCTCGTAGCGGATCGATTCCGCACGCACCAGCACGTTGTCCGTCACGGCCTTGTAGGTCGCGGGGATGGTTTCGACGCGTGTCGAGACGGGCTTGTCGACGACGGTCTCTTCCTTCTCGCCGTACTCGGCCGGAATGACCTTCAGCTCCTTGCGCTCGGGCGCGACCATCACGCGCTCGGTGACGGTCTTGAAGGTGCCGGGGATGACTTCGATGCGCTTGCTTTCCGGCTTGACCAGCACCTGTTCGGTCGTGGTCTTGAAGGTGGCCTCGATCGGCTCTTCACGGAAGGATTCCGGACGCACCAGCACCTGCTCGCTGACTTCCTTGTAGGTCGCCGGCACGGGGATCTGACGCTTCAGCTCCGGCGACACGAGCACCTGCTCGCTGACCGTCTTGAACGTTCCCGGCACGGGCTCGTAGCGCTTGGTGGCGGGCACCTTCAGCACCTGCTCGGTCTTGGTCTCGAAGCGCGCGGGCACCAGCACGTAGGCATAGCACTCGCTGGCGCTGCCCTGGGCCGCGGCCACGGGCGTCTGGCCCACGGGGCGCGGCAGCGGCCCATGGAAGTTGTTGTCGCACTGCTGCATCGTGGCGCGCACCGCATGGCCCTGCGCGTCGTAGTAGACGTTCACGGACATCTCGGGGCTGAACGGGATGTAGCGGCCCACCAGCGTGCCGCTGACACCGTCGCGGTTGTTGCGGCGGCCGGTGCCCTGGTCGCAGGCGCCACGCGAGAAGCCGGGCAGTTCGCCCAGCTTCATCTGCTTGACCTCGACCTCACCGTCACGCTTGAGCGGGGGCATATGGGTGAACGGTTGGTACAGCTTGGCCGTACCGGCAGCGACGGCGGCATCGCACTCTGCGGCCGTGTCGTAGCCTTCATTGCCGTGGGCGTCGGCGATCTTGCCGGCCTGAACGCCTGCAGCGGCCAGCAGGCCACCGCCCCAGACGACGTGCCAAGCCGCCGTGCGGCCCATCCGTTTCCAATTGCTCATTCACGCGCTCCTCGAAGGACTTTGTTTGTTTGGGGAAAACCCGGCCATAACCCCCGCGGCCTAGGGATTGCTACGGGCCGCGTATGGTTACAAACAGTTAACGCTTCGGCTATGGCCAAAAGGCGACAGATGCCGCGAAGTCGATGTGCGTTGTGTGAGCTACATCACGAACCGGGCAGGCGTTAACCTTCAGGGGGTGGGTGCAGGGTGCGCCCGCACCAATGTGGGGAGTGCCCGTGGCGTCCGATTCCGAAGCCGTCCTGCGGCGTCTGCGTGCGCTCGTCACCAAGCAGGGTGTGGGCTTGGGCGTGATGCGCGCGGACGAGCGTGAACTCGCCCTGGCCGTGGCGGCCTGGGCCTTGCCAGCGACGCGTGATTGCACCGAGGCCGAGGTGAATGCCGTGTTGCGCGAGGTGCTGGGCGAGGAAGGGCGCTTCCTGGATACGGATCACGTCGAACTGCGGCGGTGGTTGGTGGACACCGGTTGGTGGCGGCGCGACGGCTACGGGCGCGCCTACACGCGCACGCCCGACGCGGAATTGCCGCCCGGCCTTCTGGCCGTGACGCGTTCGCTGCAGGAGGGGCTGCAGGGGCAGTCCTTGCGCGCCTGGATCGCGGCCTGCCACGACGCGGTGGCCGCCCAGCGGGAGGCACGCCGCGCGGCCTGGGCGGCACGTGCGGGCGCCACGCAGGAGTCGGCCGGTGATTGAAGGTCCGTCGGACGTGGACGCGCGCGCGGCACAGGACGCCTGGGCCATGCGATTGGCGCTGGACCAGGCACTGAACGCGCAACTGGCCGGCGAGGTGCCCGTGGGTGCCGTGCTGGTGCGCCAGGTGGACGGCGTGCCGCAGGTCGTCGCCACGGGCTACAACCGCCCGGTGACCACCAGCGACCCCACGGCCCACGCCGAGATCGTGGCCCTGCGCCATGCCGCGCAGATGCTCGAGAACTACCGGCTGCCGGACTGTGTGCTGTATGTGACGCTGGAGCCCTGCGCGATGTGCGCGATGGCGATGATGCACGCCCGTCTGGAACGCGTGGTCTTCGGTGCGGCCGACCCCAAGACGGGCGCTGCGGGCTCGGTGCTGAACCTGTTTGCGCAGCCGCAGCTCAACCACCAGACCGCCATCGAAGGCGGCCTGATGGCCGATGCCTGCGGGCGGCTGCTGCGCGAATTCTTCCAGCGGCGGCGGGCCGAGCAGAAGGAGGCCAGGCTGTCTGTACCAACGCCGTCGCCCGCGTCGTCCGCGTTACCCGATGAAGGCACGCCCACGACCACCGGACCACGGGGAACACCCGAGGGCGGGATCCCGGCTGGCGAGGCCACCGAGGGCGGAGAATGGCCGCTGCCGACCATTTGATCCGTTCCCCTGTCTTGACTTCGCTGACCCTGTTCACCCCCGCCGGCGTATTGCCGCAGGCCGCGCCCTTGCGCCTGGCCGCCAAGCGCTTGCGCGCGCTCGGCTTCGATGTGCAGGTGGACGCCGACGCGCTGGCGCGGCACCAGCGCTTCGGCGGCACCGACGAGCAACGCCTGCAGGCCCTGCACCGCGTGGCCACGCAGGCCCCGGGCATCGCGCTGGCCACGCGCGGCGGCTACGGCATCTCGCGCCTGCTGGACGGCATCGATTGGGCGCTGATGGCCCGCAGCGTCGAGCAGGGCACCCGCTGGGTGGGTCAGAGCGACCTCACCGCGCTGTTCCTGGGTCTGCTGGCGCACACCGGTGCAGGCAGCTGGGCCGGTCCGCTGGCGCTGGACACCTTTGCTCGCGAGACGCCGGACGAGGTCACGGTGGATTGTTTTGTCGAGGCCATGAGCGGCGAGCTCGAGGCCATCGGCTTCAAGACCGAGAAGGGCTTCGACGGGCTGGAGGTGCGCGGTACCTTGTGGGGCGGCAACCTGACCATGGTGTGCGCGCTGGCCGCCACGCCGCACTGGCCGAAGAAGGTCCGCCGCGGCGTGCTGTTCCTGGAAGACGTCAACGAACACCCATACCGGGTCGAGCGCCAGCTGTTGCAGCTGCAGCAGGCGGGGGTGCTGGATGCGCAGGCGGCGGTGGTGCTGGGCGCCTTCACCGGCTGGAAACCCTCGCCGCTGGACCGTGGCTACAACTTGAAATCAGCGGTTGATGCCGTGCGCGCACGAACGAAGACGCCCATCCTCACGGGCCTGCCCTTCGGCCACGTGCCCACGCACGTGAGCCTGCCCATCGGGCGGCGCGCGACGCTGCTGGTGGACGGGCGCAATGCGCTCATCGGGTGGTGAACGCGATGGCTGCAGGCTACTTCCGATCCTTTGCCGCAAGGCTGGCGGCTGCGGCGCTGGTGCTGGCGGGCGCGCTGACGGCGGGCTGCGACAACAGCCCCTGGGAGGCTGGCGCGGCGAAGAAGAACATCATCCACTCCGCGATGATCGAGAACACGCCGCGGCACCTCGACCCGACGGCCAGCTACTGGTCCAACGACACGCTGGTGACCTACCAGGTCTACGAGCCGCCCTACGGCTACCACTACCTCAAGCGGCCTTTCGAACTCGTGCCCAAGTCGGCCGAGAAGGTCGTGCAGCCGCGCTACCTGGACAAGAACGGCCAGCCGCTGCCCGACGACGCACCCGGCGAAGACGTGGCCGAGAGCGTCTACGACGTGCCCATCAAGAAGGGCATCCTGTTTCAGCCGCATCCGGCCTTCGCGCGTGACGAGCAGGGCCGCTACCGCTACCACGACATGAAGCCCGGTGAACTGGGCGAACGGCGCTCGCCGCTGCAGTTCGAGCACCAGGGCACGCGCGAACTCGTGGCCGAAGACTTCGTCTACGCGCTCAAGCGCCAGGCCACCACACGCATCACCACGCCCATCTTCGGCATCTTCTCCGAGTACGTCATTGGCCTGAAGGAATACGGCGAGATGGTCAAGGTCGAGGACGCCAAGCTGCGCAAGGGCATGGACCCGGCCAGCCTGGACAAGCCCTTCCTGGATTTCCGCCGCTGGCCGCTGGCCGGTGCCACTGCGCCGGAAAAGCACCTGCTGCGCATCCGCATCAAGGGCAAGTACCCGCAGTGGAAATACTGGATGCAGATGACCTTCATGTCGCCGGTGCCCTGGGAGGCGGATGCCTTCTATGCGCAGCCGGGCATGGCGGCAGCCAGCCTGAGCCTGGACAACTGGGCGGTGGGCACGGGCCCGTTCATGATGACCGACTGGGAAAAGGACCGCCGCATCGTGATGATGCGCAACCCGAACTACCGCGGCGAGCCCTATCCCTGCGAAGGCACCGCCAAGGACCGCGAAGCCGGCCTGCTGGCCGACTGCGGCAAGAAGACGCCCTTCATCGACGGCATCGTCGCCACGGTGGAGCGCGAAGCCACGCCGCAGAAGAACAAGTTCCGCGACGGCTTCTACGACCTCGAGGTGTTCGAGCGCACCGATACCGGCGTGGCCTACCGTGTCGAGGCCCAGGACTCCGAAGAGGTGCGCGCGCTGTACGAAAAGCGCGGCATGAACTTCCCGGTCAGCAGCGACGTCAACAGCTACATCCTGGGCTTCAACATGCTGGACCCGGTGCTGGGTGGCGGCAAAGACCCCATGCAGCAGGAGCGTGCGCGCAAGCTGCGCCAGGCCATCTCGATCGCCATCGACTGGGAAGAGTATTCGAACGTCTTCCCGAAGAAGGCCGGCGTCACCGCGCAGGGGCCGCTGCCCGAAGGCATCCCAGGCTCGCGCGAGGGCACGCCCGAAGGTGTCAACCCGATCACGCACCGCTGGATCGACGGCAAGCCCGTGCGGCGCTCGATCGACGAGGCGAAGAAGCTGATGGTCGAAGCCGGCTATCCCAGCGGCCGCGAAGCCGCCACGGGCAAGCCACTGGTCATCACCTACGACTACTACGCGCCGCCCACCCCGGAGCGCAAGCCGGAGATCGACTGGGTCGTGCGCCAGTTCGGCAAGCTGGACATCCAGCTCGAGGTGCGTGCCACGGACAACAACCAGTTCCAGGACAAGGTGCGCAAGGGCAAGCACCAGGTCTTCTGGTCGGGCTGGAATGCGGACTATCCGGACGCCGAGAACTTCCTGTTCCTGTTCTACGGGCCGAACGCCAAGAGCGTCTCGGACGGCGAGAACACGGCCAACTACCAGAACCCCGAGTTCGACAAGCTCTTCACGCAGCTCAAGCTGCTGGACGACGGGCCGCAGAAGCAGGCGGTGATCGACCAGATGGTCAAGATCCTGCACAACGACGCGCCGTGGAGCTTCGGCTTCTATCCCTACGCCTCGGCGGCGGTGCACGGCTGGATCGCCAACTCCAAGCCGGCGATCCTGGTCCGCGACCATGGCCGCTACCTGCGCCTGGACACCCCGCGCCGCGTGGCGGCCCTGGCCGACTGGAACCGGCCGATCTACTGGCCGCTGGTGCTGATCGCCCTGGTGATCGTCGCCGTCGTCGTGGTGGCCCGTCGCGCCCTGCGCCGGCGCGAGCGCACCACCGGCCGCGGCGAAGTCCTCGCTTGAGGCAAGAGTCTTCGCGATGCTGACCTACACCATTCGACGCCTGCTCTACGGACTGCTCGTGCTGCTGGGCGTCAACCTGGCCACCTTCTTCCTGTTCTTCACGGTCAATACGCCGGACGACATGGCGCGGCTGAACATCGGCGGCAAGCGTGTGACGCCGGAGCTGATCTCGAAATGGAAGTCCGAACGCGGCTACGACAAGCCGCTGTACGTGAACGACGCGAACCAGGGTACGGCGCGTTATACCGACACCATCTTCTGGGACCGCTCGGTGTCGCTGTTCACCTTGAATTTCGGCCGTGCCGACAGCGAAAGCGCCGGCGATATCGGCCATGAGGTCGCGCAGCGGATGTGGGTGAGCATCAAGCTGGCGCTGCCCATCTTCATCCTGCAGATCATCGCGAGCACGGCGTTTGCCTTGCTGCTGGTGATGTTCCGCCACACGCGTCTGGACCTGTGGGGCGTGGTGACCTGCGTGCTGATGCTGTCGATATCGGCGCTGTTCTACATCATCGTGGGGCAGTACCTGTTCTCGCGTGTGCTCAAGCTGGCGCCGATCTCGGGCTATGCCGAGGGGCTGGACGTCGTGCGCTTCCTGGTGCTGCCGGTGATCCTGTCCACGCTGGCGCGGCTGGGCACGGAGGCGCGCTTGTACCGCGCGATGTTCCTCGAGGAAATCGGCAAGGACTACGTGCGCACGGCGCGTGCCAAGGGGCTGTCGGAGACGGTGGTGATGTTCCGCCACGTGCTGCGCAATGCGCTGATTCCCATCATCACCAGCGCCGGCGGTTATCTGCCCTACGTGTTCATGGGCAGCCTGGTCTTCGAGACCTTCTTCGGCATTCCGGGCCTGGGGGCCTACGTGATCGAAGCCATCGGCAAGCAGGACTTTGCCATCGTGCGCACGATGGTCTTCGTCGGCTCGGTGCTCTATATCGGCACCTACATCCTGATCGACCTGGCCTACACGTGGGTGGACCCCCGCGTGCGGCTGGCCTGAACGGCGCCCCGATCCATGCCCAAGTTCGTGCTCCTGTGGACCGATGCCGCCGTGTGGCTGCTGGTGGTGTCGGCGCTGGCCTATGCGCGCTTCGTGATGACGCGGCCCAACCTGCGTGCCAACTGGGTGAAGGTCTTCCGCGATGCGCCGGCGCTGGCGTCGTCGGTGGTGCTGGCCGCCTGCATCGCGGTGTCGCTGGCCGACAGCCTGCATTTCCGGCCGCAGCTGCCGCCGGCGCCGGGCACGCCGGCGGGCAGCGTGGCCTACGACACACGCGTGCATTCCGTGCTGGACCTGCTGATGAAGCAGCAGGTCGATTCGCGGGAGAAAACCTACTCGCGGCCGCTGGCCTACGTGGGTTTCACGAAAGAGTCCGAAGAGGTCAACGGCCAGATCCAGCGTGTCGCGCCGCGCCTGCTGCACGGCGGAGCGCACCTGAAGGATCCGGCCAACGAGTGGCTTACGGATGTGCTGGCCAAGGGGCTGCTGGGTGCCGTGCTGGGCGCCTTGGTCGCGCTGCTGGTCGCCGCAGGACTGGTGGCGCTGGTCGCTCGGCACGCGAAGGCCGGCTGGAGCGCCACGGCGCGCGACATCGCCGCCGGGCGCACACGCACGCCCTGGCGCGCGGCCATCATCACGCTGGTGGTGCAGGGCCTGTTCGTGGGCTGCCTGGTGTCGCTGATGCGCAGCTACCACGTCTTCGGCACGGACGTGACCGGCAACGACGTGATGTACCAGACGCTCAAGAGCATCCGCACGGCCTTCGTCATCGGTTCGCTGTCCACGCTGTTCACGCTGCCGCTGGCCGTGGTGCTGGGCATCCTGGCGGGTTATTTCAGGGGTTGGGTGGACGAGGCCATCCAGTACGCCTACACCGTGCTGTCGTCGATTCCGAACATCCTGCTGATCGCCGCCTGCGTGCTGATGGTGCAGGTCTTCCTGGACAAGCATCCGGAGCTCTTCGAGACCGGCGTCGAACGCGCCGACCTGAAGCTGTTTTTGCTGTGCGCGGTGCTGGGCCTCACGGGCTGGGCCGGCCTGTGCCGGCTGCTGCGCGCAGAGACCATGAAGGTGCGCGAGCTCGAGTACGTGCAGGCGGCCGATGCCTTCGGCGTGCGCCACAGCCGCATCATGTCCCGGCACGTCTTTCCGAACGTCGCGCACCTGATGCTGATCGTCACGGTGCTCGACTTCTCGTCGCTCATCCTCTACGAGGCCGTGCTGGCGCTGGTCGGCGTGGGTGTCGACCCCTCGATGAACAGCTTCGGCGGCATGATCAACTACGCCCGCAACGAGATGAGCCGCGACCCCGTCGTGTGGTGGCCTTTCGCCTCGGCCTTTGTCTTCATGGTCGCGATGGTCCTGTCGGCCAACCTGTTTGCCGATGGCGTGCGCGACGCCTTCGACCCGCGGGCGCGCAGCTTCCGGCCGCGCCTGCTCAAGACGCGCAAGGTATAGAAGCTGTGAACGAACCCGACATGGCCGCTCATCCCTCGCAAACGGCCCCACTCAGCGTTGCAAATGCTCGCCGTAGCTCTGGCTACGGCTGTGCTTTGCGCCTTGATTGGCCCCGTTTGCGCGGTCTGCTCGGCCACGCCGGGTCCATTCACAGCTTCTGGGCCTGACAGCATGCTCGAACTCACCGACATCGAAGTCGAGCTGGATGCCGAGGCCGGGCTGGTTCGCGCCATCGACAGCCTGCGGCTGACGCTCAACCGCGGCGAGACTTTCGCGCTGGTGGGCGAATCCGGCTGCGGCAAGAGCATGACAGCACTCGCGCTGATGCGGCTGCTGCCCGAGAACGGCTACGTGACGGCCGGCGACATCCGCGTGGATGGCCAGGACGTGCTGGCGCTGCCCGAGTCGCAGATGCGGCGTGTGCGCGGCGGGCGCATCGGCATGATCTTCCAGGAGCCCGGGACCAGCCTGAACCCGGTGATGCGCATCGGCGCGCAGCTTGTGGAGGCCATCGAGACGCACACCGATCTGCGTGGCGAGTCTGCGCGCACGAAAGCCATCGACTGGCTGCGCCGCGTGGGCATCCCCGAGCCCGAACGGCGCATCGACGAATACCCGTTCCGCATGAGCGGCGGGCAGAAGCAGCGCGTGATGATCGCGATGACGCTGGCGGCCGAGCCCGACTACCTGGTGGCCGACGAACCGACCACGGCGCTGGACGTGACGATCCAGGCGCAGATCCTCGATCTGTTGAAGGACCTGCAGCGCGAACGCGGCATGGGCCTGATGCTGATCACGCACGACCTGGCGGTGGTCTCGGGCATGGCGCAGCGCGTGGCGCTGATGTACGCCGGCCAGATCGTCGAAGTGGCCACGGCCGAGCACTTCTTCCGCCGCCCGCGCCACCCGTACGCGCAGGCCCTGTTGCGGGCGCTGCCCGACGCCTCGCGCCGCGGCCAGCCGCTGCATGCCATCGCGGGCACCGTGCCGCCGCTGTGGACGCGCTTCCAGGGCTGCCGTTTTGCGCCGCGCTGCGCCCATGCGCAAGACCGCTGCACGCAGCCAGTGACGCTGCCGCTGGCCGATGTGGCGCCTGGGCATGCCGTGCGCTGCGTGCGTGCGGCCGACGGCAGCCTGCCGGCGGCCGCGGCCTTGGCCGGCGCCGATTCGGCCGCCCAGGCGGCGACACATGACCAGGACAAGCCGCTGCTCGAGGTGCAGGACCTGCGCGTGCGTTTTCCCGTGCGCGGCGGCATCCTGCAGCGCGTGGTCGGCCATTTCGATGCGGTCGCCGGGGTGAGCTTCCATCTGAAATCGGGACGCACGCTGGCGTTGGTGGGCGAATCCGGCTGCGGCAAGACGACGACCGGCAAGGCCATCGCGCAGCTGCTGCGCCGCCAGGCGCGCATCGAAGGCCAGGCGCGGCTGGACGGGCAGGACCTGTGCAGCCTGGAAGGCGCGCCCTTGCTGAAAGCCCGGCGCGACGTGCAGGTCATCTTCCAGGACCCCTTCGCCTCGCTCGACCCGCGCATGCGCGTGGCCGAACTGCTGGAAGAAGGCATGCAGTCGCTGCTGCCCGAGCTCTCACCGGCCGAACGGCGGGCGCGCATCGAGGCGCTGTGCGACCAGGTCGGCCTGCGCCGTGACGCGCTCGACCGCTACCCGCACGAATTTTCCGGTGGGCAACGCCAGCGCATCGCCATCGCGCGTGCACTGGCCGTGCAGCCGCGGCTGCTGATCTGCGACGAGCCGACCTCCGCGCTGGACGTGTCGGTGCAGGCGCAGATCCTCAATCTGCTGCGCGAACTGCAGCAGCAGCTGGGCCTGAGCTACCTGTTCATCACGCACAACATCGGCGTGGTGGAGTGCATCGCCGACGAAGTGGCGGTGATGAAGGGCGGGCGCCTGGTGGAGTTCGGCCCCGCCGATGCGGTGTTGGGTGCGCCGCGCGAGGCCTACACGCGCGAATTGCTGTCCGCGGTGCCGCGGCTGGCCTGAGCCCTGCCGGCAGCAAGCCCCAAGGCACCACCACAACGCCAGCGACCTGCGCGGGTGCACGCACCCGTACGCGCAGGGCCCTCTTGATGCTCGAACCTGCCGCGGGCAGGGGCTCGGCTGACCGAACCCGCGCCCGCGGCGCACGCCTGTCAGCGGAAGGCGTAGTTCGCCGACAAGGTGAAGTAGCGCCCGGTGTTGCTGTGCAGTGCGGCGTTGTAGCCCTGCGTCACGATGGCGTTCGTGTTGGACGCCGGGTAGTAAGGGGCCTTCTTGTCGAAGACGTTCGCCACGTTCAGGCCGATGCTCAGGTTCTTGATGCCGGTGTAGGTGTAGCCGACGTCGAAGGTGGTCCAGGCCCCGGTCGCACAAGCCGCATAGCGGTTGATGTACAGGTCACGCCCATTCGTGGCGGTCGGCGCCGAACCCAGCACGGTGCGGCCCGTCACGGCGTCGGTGTTCGGACCGCCCCAATGGCAGGTGGTGCCCGAATAGACCACCGGGGGCGTGGCCGAGCCGTCCGAACGGCGGATGAAGGACACGCCGCTGACGTGGTTGACCGCGCCGTTGAACTGGTGGGTGGCCGTCTCCAGCGCGGCCGTCAGGCGCATCTTCCAGCGGGGAATGTCGCCAGCCGATGTCGCCCAGTCCGACAGGCCACCGTTGGTGCCGACCAGGTTGTTTTCTGGATAGCTGGGGTCTTCCTGTCGGCTGTAGCGCAGGATGTAGGCCCCGCGCAGGCCTGCCGACAGTTTGCCCAGATACGTGGGCATCGTGGCCTTGACCTCGATGTCCACCCCGGAGACCTCGGTGCTGCCCTGGTTGGTCCACGGGGTCTGCACGGCCAGCAGCGGCCCGGTCCCGGCGACGCCATTGAGCAGCAGTGCCGGGTTGGTGTCGCGCGTGACGGCCCCCGGACCGTAGCGTTCCGGGTGGTTGATGACGTCTTCGGCCGAGCCCAGCGCGACCTCGCCTTCCTTGCGGATCTTGTAGTAGTCCAGCAGGATGTCCAGACCCTTGGCAGGCGACAGGATCAGGCCGAAGGACATGCTCTTGGAGGTCTCCGGCTTCAGGTTGGGGTTGGCCCCGCCCACGCCTGAGACACTCTTGGCGCAATCCGAAGGCTGCGCGCCGGCCTTGGGCGTCACGCCGTCTTCTTCGCAACGCAGCGGATCGTGCAGGTTGTTCAGGAAGAACTGGGCACCGCCCGGGCTGACCTGCGACACCGCCGGTGCCCGGAAGCCTTCGGCGTAGGTGCCCCGCAGCGCGACCTTGTCGTTGACCGTCCACTTGGCGCCCACCTTGGGCACGAAGTTGGTCTTCAGGCCCGGGTACTTGTCGATGCGCCCGGCGAAGTCCATCTCGAAGTTCTTCAGGAACGGCGCGCGGAATTCGAAGAAGGCCGATTGCACGTCACGCGAACCGTTGATGGCCGTGGTGGCCAGGCCCAGGATCTCGCCGGCCGCATTGGCCGGGTCCGGATCGATGCGGATGGACTCGCGCCGCAGTTCCAGGCCCGCGGCAAACCCGACAGCGCCGCCCGGCAAACTGCCGAATTCAGTGGAGACCTTGCCGTCCCACTGCGCGATCTCGGCACTGCCCTTGTTGGTGATGGGCAGCGAGAGGTTGGGATCGCTGGCGATCGAGGCCAGCGAGCGGCCGGAGTTCGCCCCCGGCGCGCCCAGCATCTGCCGCAGCACGGGCAGGCGCGCGTAGCCATAGCTGGTTTCTTCGCGATCGGTACGGTTCCACAGGATCGCGGACTCCCAGTCCCAACGCCCGGCGGTGCCTCGCAGGCCGCCCAGCAGGCGGTACTGCGTGTTGGTCAGCTCGGTGCCGGCGGGGAAATTCTCGAAGCGGATGCCCACGGCCGCGCGCCCTGGCGCGGCGTCGGCGTTGAACGGATTGTCCGGGTGGCCGACCTCCAGGATGGCCTGGAACGGCGTGGCAAGGCCACCGGTGATGAAGTTCGTCGTCGGGCTCAGGCCGCTGGTGGTGCGCGGCGGCGTCAGGTAGGTCCGGTCGGACTTGCTCATGGCCGCTTCGGCAAAACCCGTCAGCGCAGGGCTGAACTTGAAGGTGCCGCGCGACAGGAAACTCGCATCGGTGCCCTTGTTCTGCGACTCGCTGAACTGGTCGAGATCGAAGTTGCAGAAGGTCCGGTTGAGCAGGGGCGCCGTGGTGATGCCGTACACGGCACTGCCGGTGATCAGCTGCGAGGGGTCGCAGCCCGTCGTCACGTTGATCACCC
Source organism: Pseudomonadota bacterium (assembly GCA_963205115.1). Classification (GTDB taxonomy): domain Bacteria; phylum Pseudomonadota; class Gammaproteobacteria; order Burkholderiales; family Burkholderiaceae_C; genus Rubrivivax. Next base: position 172,998 of record CAUJHV010000006.1, read on the forward strand.
GCGCGCTGGCGCCGGTCTGCGGGAAGGACCGGCTGCCGGGCGCCGTTTCCTTGGTGAAGAAGGGCAGGGCCGACAGGCTGCTGTTGAACGGATTCAGGCGCAGGTTGATGGCGCGGTAGTCGTCCGCCTGGATGTCGTTGGAGCCGTCGCGGATGAGCGTGCGGCCGCGCGAGGTGAGGTCCGCACTGAACAAGACGTTGTAGCGGTCCGAATCCAGGTTGCCGAAGCCGGCGCTCATGTTGACGGAACGCTTGGAAAACTCGCCGTCGTCGTTGGCGCCGACCGTGGCACCGACCTGCAGGCCGCGGTAATCCGTGCGGGTGATGAAGTTGATGACCCCGCCGATGGCATCGGAGCCATACACGGCCGACGCGCCATCCTTGAAGACTTCCACGCGCTCGATGGCCGACAGCGGGATCGAGTTCAGGTCATACAGCGTCGAGGTGCCGTTGTTGGGGTTGGCGTAGGCGGACGGTGTCATGCGCCGGCCGTTGAGCAGGATCAGCGTCGAGGTCGCGCTCAGCGAACGCAGCGATGCCGTGGCCACGCCGCGCGAGAAGCCGTTCTGCGTGGACAGGTCGTTGAACCCGTCCGTGCCCATGGCGGGAACGAGCTTCATCAACTCCAGCACCGTCTTCGCGCCGCTGACCTTGATGTCCTGCGCGGTGATGGTCTCGATCGGCGACGAGCCTTCCTTGGCCACGCGCTTGATGTTCGAGCCCGTGATCTCGACGCGCTGGATGCCCGGGGGATCGGCAGCGAATGCAGGGGACAGGGCCGTCACGCACGCGATGGCCACCGTGCTGAGGGCGAGCTCTCGGCGGGAATTTCTTTTTTCGGACATTGACTTTTCCATTTGTTGTGGGCTGCGGCGCGCCGGCACGAACTTGGCGCGCACGACGCCGCCAATTGGTGCGTCGCGCAGCTGCTTTTGCGGGGGGAACCCGGGCAGTCTCGAAGACCCGTAGGGACCCCGTCAGTAGGGGCTTGTCCGAAGGGGTTGGAAATATGCGACTGCCATGGCGCGGTTTCCCCGATCTGGGCGCTTGAATCACGTGCGGTGGGTGGCGCAGCGGGCGCGAACGGGCGGTTGTGCATTGGTGCAGCGGCTCCTCGATCTGCGCGCGCAGGGTTTCTACGGAGGGTGCACCAAGAGTCAGCGCGTGCCCTCTAACCCGTCCGTCGCGTCGCCGGACGCGACGGCGCATTTACGCAACGGTCTGGTTTCACCGTAGGGCGCGCCGCCCACACGGTCCCCCAAAATGTTTCCACCTTGTGAACCTTGGCTGCGCACGCGTCCATGAGACTCGTTTGTAACTGCCAGGGTTCAGGGACCCAACCTTTGAAGGAGTACGTCTCATGTTCAGGAAGAGTTCAATTTCACGCGCGGTCTTCGTGCTGCTATCAGGCGCGTCAGCCCTGGGTGCGGCGCCGGCCTGGTCGCAGAATGCGCCGCAGCGTATCGAAGTCACCGGATCTGCCATCAAGCGCATCGATGCCGAGACTGCCGTGCCTGTCACGATCATCAAATCGGACGAACTGAAGCAGCAGGGCATCACGTCCATCGAGCAGGTCATGTCGGTCATCGCGGCCGTCCAGATTCAGCAGAACATGGCTTCGTCAATCGGCTCGGGTACCGGCAGTGCCACCCATGCCGACATGCGCGCTTTGGGCTCCAGCAAGACGCTGGTGCTGCTCAATGGCCAGCGTATCGCCAATGACGCCGTCAGCGGTGAGGCACCCGACCTGAACATGATTCCGTTCTCGGCCATCGACCGGGTCGAAGTGCTGCGCGACGGTGCGTCGTCCCTGTACGGCACGGACGCGATCGGCGGCGTGATCAACTTCATCACCCGGCGCGACTACAAGGGCGCCGAGATCGAGCTGGGTTACGACTCGCCCCAGCACAAGGGTGGCGAAACCAAGAGCGCCAACATCATCTTCGGCCGCGGCGACCTGGGCAAGGACGGCTGGAACCTCTTCGGCTCCTTGAGCTTCAAGGAGCGCGATGTCATCAAGGGCAGCCAGCGGCCCTTCAGCACGCGCATCGTCGGGGGCCTGTCCAACAGCACCTACCCGGCCAACTATCAAGTGGCCGCCGGTGGCCGCTACTACAACCCCGCGGCGCCTGACTGCGCGGTGCCCAACCTGATTCCGGGCTCCAATGCACCGACCGGATGCCGCATCGTCACGCCGCCGTTCGTGACCATCAACCCGGCCAGCGAGACGATCTCCGGCCTGCTGAAGGGCTCCCTGGCGGTGAACAGCAACTGGACGCTCGGCGCCGAAGGTTTCTACTCGAAGAACACCGTGTCGGGCGTGCAGTTCGCACCCGTGCCCTACGGTGGCTACTACATCAATCCGGGCACGCGTTACTTCCCGGCCGACGCCACGACACGGCCGGGCTACAGCGCCACCTTCGATCCGTATCAGGCTGCGGGTACGCCGTTCGTCGAGCCGTCGGACCAATTCCCCAATCCGACCAATGTCCAAGCCGGTGGCGTCCTCGTCTCCTGGCGCGACATGATCAACGGCCCGCGCGAGCAGAAGGACGTGACCGAACAATATCGCGCCATGTTGACCGCCGAAGGCACCGCAGGCGGCTGGGACATCAGCGGGGGTCTGGCCTTCAACCGCACCCAGAATGACGGCTATCTGACCGGCGGCTATGCCAACGGCAACGTTATCGGCGAAGGGATCCTGACGGGTCTGATCAATCCCTTCGGCGACCCGACCGCGGCGGAAAGAGACCTCATCAGCAGTGCCGCCCTCAAGGGCCTGTTGAATACCGCTGTCGGCAAGGTCACCAGCCTGAACGTCCGGGCGAGCCGGGAACTCGGCGACTGGTTCGGTGCATCGCGCCGCGTGGCGCTGGCCGTGGGTGCCGAAGCCCGCCGCGAGGACTTCCTGAGCTTCAACCACAAGGAGTTCGCGCAGAAGGTGTCCTCCAGCACCGGTGCCGACCCCGATGCCCGCTCAGAAGGCAGGCGCAACATCACGGCCTTGTATGCCGAGCTGAACATGCCGGTGCTCAAGACGCTGGATGTCACGGTCTCTGGCCGTTACGACAAGTACAGCGACTTCGGCAATACCTTCAACCCGAAGCTGAGCTTCCGCTTCCAGCCGAACCGGGCGGTGCTGCTGCGCGGCTCTGCATCCACTGGTTTCCGGGCCCCAACGCTGTATGAGCTGAACCAGCTTCCGTCGTTCACCAATACCAACGAGCTGGACCACCCGATCAACTGCCCCGGTGGCGTGCCGCTCGACCCGGCCTTGGCCGGCGGAAACTGCGGGGTCCAATTCCAGGCATACCGTGGTGGCAACACGGATCTGAAGCCGGAAAAGTCCAATAGCTTCACATTGGGCTTGGTGTTGGAGCCTTTGCCGAACACGAGCTTCACCATTGACTACTGGTCGGTCAAGGTGAAGGACGTCATCGGCATCGTTGCCGAGGAGGACCTGGTCAACCCCGCCACCTACGCGAACTTCGCCCAGTACTTCACCTATGTGCAGCCGGGCAATGTGTTGCCCTTGTCGACCCGGGCGTGCCAGAACGGACCGACCTCGCCTTCGTGTGGCTATATCGACGAGCGCACCCAGAACCTGGGCGGTACGAAGACGAATGGCCTGGACTTTGGCGCGCGGTACCGCATGGACAACTCGCTGGGCCGCTGGACCTTTGACTACGCGAGTACCTTTGTCATCGACTACCAGTACCAGAACTACAAGGGTGGCCCGTGGAACAAGAACGTCGGCATCTTCTCCGGTACCGGCCCGATCTTCCGCTGGCAGCACAATGCGGGCGTGAATTGGTCGAAGGGCAGCTGGAGTGCGGGCCTGGCCCTGCATCACAAGTCGGGCTATCTGGACCTCGACCCGTCGAACAAGGTGTCGTCCTACGCCACTGCGGATGCCTGGGTCACCTACTCGCCGACGAAGGCCTTGACGCTGCTGCTCGGTGTGCGCAACCTGACCGACGCAGAGCCGCCCTTCTCGAATCAGGACACGCTGTTCCAGAGCGGCGGTTGGGATTCGCGCTTCTCTGACCCCGTGGGCCGCACGTACTACGTGCGTGGCTCGTACAAGTTCTGACGCGTTCGAACTTGTTCTGAATCCCAGGCTTGCGGAACGATCCGCAAGCCCGGGCTGACCGATACGGGTGACGTGCCTTGCGGCCGTCACCCGTTTTTCATGGGGCCTGCGAGTGCCCGGTTGCACGCCACGGGTGTGACGTGCGTGGACATTACTTCGGCGCCAACCGAATGGCCCCGTCCAACCGGATCACTTCCCCGTTGAGCATGTCGTTCTCGAAGATGTGCTTGGCCAGCTTGGCGTAGTCCTGCGGGGTGCCCAGGCGGCTGGGGAAGGGCACGCTGGCGGCCAGCGCGTCCTGCACCTCCTGGGGCATGCCGAAGAGCATGGGCGTGCCGAAGATGCCCGGGGCGATGGTCATGTTGCGGATGCCGTTGCGTGCCAGGTCGCGTGCGATGGGCAGCGTCATGCCGACCACGCCGCCCTTGCTGGCGGAATAGGCGGCTTGGCCGATCTGGCCGTCGTAGGCGGCGACGCTGGCGGTGCTGATCATCACGCCGCGCTCGCCGGTGGCTTCGGGCGCGTTGCGGCACATGGCTTCGGCGGCCAGCCGGATCATGTTGAAGCTGCCGATGAGGTTGACCGTTATGGTCTTGCTGAAGGCGGCCAGCGGGTGGGCGCCGTCGCGGCCGACGGTCTTGACCGCCGGTGCGATGCCCGCGCAGTTGACCAGGCCCATCAGCTTGCCGGCGGCGGTGGCGGCGGCCACGACGGCCTGGCCGTCGGCTTCCTGGCTCACGTCGCACTTGACGAAGATGCCGCCGATTTCGCGCGCCAGCGCTTCGCCCTTTTCGACCTGCAGATCGGCGATGACGACCTTGCCGCCGTTGGCGGCCAGCATGCGTGCCGTGCCTTCGCCCAGGCCCGATGCGCCGCCGGTGACGATGAAGACCTTGCCTGCGATATCCATGTGTGCTCCTCGCGTGGTGTTGACGTTCACGTCAATTGTGCCAACGAAAGCGCCGACGAAAGGCCTGACGAAGGACCAACGAAAAGGCCGCCCGAAGGCGGCCTGCGGGATCGCGCGTGGCTGCTCAGCCTGCCAGTGCAGCGAAGGCGCGCGCGGTGATCTCTTCCACCGTGCCAAGGCCGGCGATGCGTGCATAGCGCGGGGCCGTGGCGTCGCCCGTGGCGGCCCAGGCGGAGTAGTAGTCGACCAGCGGGCGCGTCTGGCTCTGGTAGACCGTCAGGCGCTTGAGCACGGTCTCTTCCTTGTCGTCGTCGCGCTGGATCAGCGGCTCGCCGGTGACGTCGTCCTTGCCTTCCACCTTGGGTGGATTGAACTTGACGTGGTACGTGCGGCCCGAGGGCAGGTGGGCGCGGCGGCCGCTCATGCGTTCGACGATGGAGGCATCGGGCACGTCGATCTCGAGCACGACATCGAGCTTCACGCCGGCAGCCTTCATGGCGTCGGCCTGCGGGATGGTGCGCGGGAAGCCGTCGAACAGGAAGCCATTGGCGCAATCGGGCTGCGTGATGCGTTCCTTGACCAGGCCGATGATGATGTCGTCGCTGACCAGGCCGCCGGCGTCCATCACCTGCTTGGCGGCGACGCCCAGCGGCGAGCCGGCCTTGACGGCGGCGCGCAGCATGTCGCCGGTGGAGATCTGCGGAATGCCGAACTTCTGGCAGATCTGGGTGGCCTGAGTGCCTTTGCCGGCACCGGGGGGGCCCAACAGGATGAGTCGCATGCGGTCTCCTCGGTCGTGATGGTGTTGTATCGGTCGCGGTGATCGGGTCGGCGGGCTTGCGGTCCCGTGCCACCCGCTGCGTGCCACAGAGGCCCGCAGACGCCACCGTTCCCTCGCGATGAACGGTGGTGAACGGGCAGATTATCACTGCCCCCCTTCGCGCAGCTTTCAGTACGCCGTGCCGGCGGCGAGCAGGGCGCGCACGCGTTCGAGATCGGCTGGCGTATCCACACCGGCGCCGGGCTCCGTATCGGTGACGTGCACGGCGATGCGCTCGCCGTGCCACAGCACGCGCAACTGCTCCAGCGCCTCGGTGCGCTCCAGCGGTGCCGGCGCCAGCTGCGGAAAGCGACGCAGGAAGCCCGCGCGGTAGGCATAGATGCCCACATGACGCAGCGGGGCGGGGTCCAGCGGCGGCTGGCCTGGCTGGGGCGCATCGCGCCAGAAGGGCAGCGGCGAGCGGCTGAACAGCAGCGCGCGCCCGGCAGCATCGAGCACCACCTTGACGATATTCGGGTTGAGGTAATCCTCGCGGGTGTGCAGCGCGTGCGCAGCGGTGGACACGACGCAATCCGGCCGCTCGTCCAGCAGCGCGGCGCAGCGCGCCACCAGCGCCGGGTCGATCAGCGGCTCGTCGCCCTGCACGTTGACCACGCGCGCATCGCCGTCCAGGCCCAGCCGCTCGCAGGCCTCGGCCAGGCGATCGCTGCCGCTGGGGTGGTCGCTGCGCGTGAGCACGGCGGCCACGCCGTGGGCCTGGCAGGCCTGCACGATGGTGGCGTCGTCCGCCGCCACGGTGACGCTGGCGGCGCCCGAACGTGCGGCCTGCTGCGCCACGCGCACGACCATCGGCAAGCCGGCAATATCGGCCAGCGGCTTGTTCGGCAGCCGCGTCGACGCCAACCGCGCCGGGATCAGCACATGGAAGCTCACGGCAGCGTGGCGGCGGTGGTCGTCTGGTCGTCGTCGGGCAGCGGTACGGCTTCGCTCTCCAGCATCACGGGGATGCCGTCGCGGATCGGGAAGATCAACCGGTCCGCACGGCAGCTCAGGCCGGTGGGGCGTTGTTCGGCGTCCCGCTGCATCTGCAGCGGGCTCTTGCACATCGGGCAGACCAGCAGGTCGATCAAACGGTGGTCCATGGGCGGGTGGGGGTCAGTCGAGGGGCCGCGGCGTGTGGCGGCCGGGCGGCGAGGGCAGCAGCGCCATCAGCGCGGCCAGGGTCTCGCCGGGGATCGAGAAGTCTAGCGCGACGACCACGATGCGCCCGGCGTCCGGCGCATCGGCCGGCAGCTTCACGGCGTCCTTCTCGGTGACGAGCACCGTGCGGCCGTCGTCGGGCCACGGCCTGGGGTCGAGCGTGGCGTGGTCGGGCAGCGGCAATGGATCCGCACGCAGGCCCAGCGCAGCGAGCGCGCTGAAGAAGCGCTGCGGAGAAGCGATGCCCGCCGCCGCGATCAGCGAAGCGACCCGCAGCGCCTGCGGGTCGATCGCCGCTGAGAGGTCCCCGCGCCACCACGCGGCCAGCGGCAGCAGCAGGCCCAGGCGTCGCTGCGCACATGCGCCGGGCCAGGGCGTCGTGGGCTGCGGCGCGTTGTAGAGGACGACCGTGCGCGCGGGTGGCGCATCGGTCATGGGCTCGCGCAAGGGGCCTGCCGGCAGCACGCAGCCGTTGCCGGTGCCGCGCTCGTCAAAGACCACGAGTTGGGCCACGCGCGGCAGGCGCCGGTGCTGCAGGCCGTCGTCCGAGACCAGCAGGTTGACGTCGGGATGCGCCGCGCACAGCGCGCGCGCGGCGCCCGCCCGACCGCGCCCGACCCACACGGGCACGCCGGTGCGGCGGTGGATCAGCAGCGGCTCGTCGCCGCTGTCGGTGGCAGATGTGGCCGCGTGCACGGCCATCGGCGCGTCACCCGCGCGGCCGTGTCCCCGCGAGATCACACCGACCTGCCAGCCGGCTTGGCGCAGCGCCTGCACCAGCGCGATCACCGTCGGTGTCTTGCCCGCGCCGCCGACGATGAGGTTGCCCACGACGACCACCGGCACCGGCACGGGTTCGGGCCGCAGCAGGCTGGTTTGCACGAGTGCGCAGCGCAGCGCCCACGCGGCGCGGTAGAGCCAGGACAGCGGCGTCAGCAGCAGGCTCAGGCCCGTCGAGCGCGGCGACCACCAGCTGCGCTGCAGCGCGTCGCGCCAGGAGGCGTGCGGGGCCTTCGGCATCAGCGCAAGGCCGGACCGCGGCCGGGAAGGCGGCTCAGCGCTTCGCAGCCGTATTCTGGGCAGCGAAGGTGATGCGCGACAGGCCGGCACGCCGCGCGGCGTCCAGCACGTTGATGACCGACTGGTGCACAGCCATCGCGTCGGCCGAGACGATCACCATCGCATCGGGCTTGCCGGCGGCGGCCGTTCGCATCGCAGCAGCCAGCGCATCCACATCGCGCGAGTCCAGCGGCTGGCGGTCCAGCGAGTAGCGGCCGTCGCTGGCCACCGAGACGATGATCTCCTTGGGCCGTTCCTGCAGCTTTTCCGCGTCAGCCGTCGGCAGGTTGACCTTGAGCTCGGTGAAGCGCGAATAGGTCGTCGACAGCATCAAGAAGATCAGGATCACCAACAGCACGTCGATGAACGGGATCAGGTTGATCTCCGGCTCGTCGTCCGGCGGTCCGCTGTGGAAGCGCATGGTCGGTGGGCCTTCAGCCGCGTGCCTGCGTGAACCGCAGCAGTTGCGGCACGAGACGGTCGGCGGCCTGTTCCATGGTCACGCGGTAGTCGTTGACCAGGCCCTTGAAGTAGCGGTGGAACATCAGCGCCGGCACGGCGACGATCAGGCCGAAGGCGGTGTTGTACAGCGCGATCGAGATGCCCTGCGCCAGCTGCGCCGGGTTGGCCACGCCCGAGGCCGTGGAGGTCTGCGAGCCGAAGATCTCGATCATGCCGACCACCGTGCCCAGCAGGCCCAGCAAGGGCGCGGCCGTGGCGATGGTGGCCAGTGCGTTGAGGTAGCGCTCGAGCTGGTGAACGACCTCGCGGCCGGCCATCTCGAAGGCCGTGCGCAGCGAGGCTTCGTTGGTGCGCGGGTCGTTGATGACGGCGCGCATGCCGGCGGCCAGCACGCGACCGAGCATGGAGCTGTCGGCCAGGCGCGAGACGACGTCAGGGCTCGGCAGCGCCGAGCGGGTCACGGACATGACCTCTTCGAGCAGCTTGGGCGGCACGATGCGCATGCGCCGCAGGGTCATCAGCCGTTCGATGACGAGCGCCACGGCCACGATGGAGCACAGGATCAGCGGCCAGATCGGCCAACCAGCCGCTTGTATGATGGACAGCAAGGCACGTCCCCGTGTGATGGGTCTTGGTCAACGCGGGATTATGTCCGATGCATCACGGTGGTCCTGACCCGCTGCGCTTGCGTTCTAGGGCCTTGCCGGAATACGCGCGAATGTCCTCGCCGCATCGACCGCGGCAGGAGCGCGGCGCCGGCCGCGCACCAGGAGGCCCGCCACCCGGCCACCCAGCGGCCGGCAAGCTGTGGATAACTTTGTGGGCAACCCCGTCGATAGGCGCCCCGGCGGGCGGGCAAACCCGGATCGCTTACGTGTCGCATCAGGTTGAAACACAAAAAGCCGTTTCAAATCAATGAGTTATACGTACTTATGCGGCTTCCCGAGGGAAAGCCATGCGCGAAGCCCTGGAATCACGTGCTTGTGGACTTCTGGACCCAAGCGCCATGCGGGTTTGCGGCCGATTGGGCGCTGGAATGCCGCGTTCTGAGGGCTTTGCGTGGGGCGTATCGGCGCTCTTGCTGGCCGTGGGGGACAGCCTGAGCGCGCGATTCGGTGCCGTTGCCGTGCGTGGCGAACTGTCGGGATTCGTGCGCGCCTCCAGTGGCCATTGCTACTTCAGCCTGAAGGACGCCGACGGTGCGCCCGGGCTGATCCGCTGCGCGCTGTTCCGACGCGCGGCGGCGCTGCTCGATTTCGCACCCGCCGACGGCCAGCAGGTGGAACTGCGGGGGCGTTTGTCGCTGTACGAGCCGCGGGGAGAACTCCAGCTGGTGGCCGAAAGCCTGCAGCGCCTGGGCGCCGGCAACCTGTACGAGGAGTTCCTGCGGCTGCGTGCCAAGCTCGCGGCCCAGGGGTTGTTCGACGAGGGCCGGCGCCGGCCCATCCCGCGCCACCCGCGCACGCTGGGTGTGATCACATCGCCCGGCGCGGCGGCCCTGCGCGACGTGGCGACCGCACTGGCGCGCCGCAGTCCGCAGGTGCGCGTGGTGCTGTATCCCACGCTGGTGCAGGGCCCGCAGGCGCCGGGCGAGATCGTCGCTGCGCTGGTCACCGCAGCGCAGCGCAAAGAAGTCGACGTGCTGCTGCTGGTGCGCGGCGGCGGCTCGCTGGAAGACCTGTGGGCCTTCAACGACGAACGCGTGGTGCGTGCGGTGGCGGCTTCGCCTATTCCGCTCATTTGCGGCGTTGGACATGAGACCGACGTGACGCTGGCCGACCTGGCTGCGGACCTGCGCGCGGCCACGCCGACGGCGGCCGCCGAACTGGCCGCGCCGGCGCGCGACGAGCTGGCGATCACGCTGGATCGGCTGCAGCAGCGGATGCAGCGCGGGCTGTCGCGCCAGTTCGACCGCGAAGCGCAGCGCCTGGACGTGCTGGCGCACCGCGCAGGCAAGCCGGCTGCCCGGCTGCAGGGCGAATGGCTGCGGCTCGAGGGCCTGCAGCGCCGGCTGGCACGCGCATTGGGACAGGCTTCGCAGGCGCCGCGCGCCGCGCTGGCGCCGCTGGCGCATCGGCTGCAGGCGGCCGGCGCGCACGCGCTGGCGCGACGCCGCGACGCCTTCGACGCCCTGGCCGCACGGTTGCAGGCCGCGCATCCCGCGCACGTGCTGTCGCGCGGATTTGCCTGGGTGCTGGACGCCCAGGGCCAGCCGGTGATGCGTGCCGATGCGCTGCAACCGGGCCAGGCCGTGCAGGCCGTGTTTGCCGACGGCCGCGCCGACGCGCAGGTGACGAAGGTGCAGGCCGGCGCCGGCCTGGCGGCGCCGATCGATCTTTCGCCCGGCCCCAAGGGCTCACCTGGGCGAGGGTCGTCGTCGGCTGCCTAGAATGCAACGGTCACCCTGGCCGACCATGCAAGCGCGCATGCGCCGCATCGACAGCCAGGGCCCGATCACCCCAACGAGGAAGCCCATGGAACACACCCTGCCTGCCCTGCCTTATGCCCTGGATGCCCTGGCCCCGCACTACAGCCGCGAGACGCTGGAGTTCCATCACGGCAAGCACCACAACGCCTATGTGGTGAACCTGAACAACCTGCAGAAGGGCACCGAGTTCGAATCGATGGCCCTGGAAGACATCGTCAAGAAGGCCAGCGGCGGCATTTACAACAATGCCGCGCAGATCTGGAACCACACCTTCTTCTGGAATTGCATGAAGCCCAACGGCGGTGGCGAACCCACCGGCGCCGTGGCCGCGGCGATCAATGCCAAGTGGGGCAGCTACGCCGCCTTCCGCGAGGCCTTCGTCAAGTCGGCGGTCGGCAATTTCGGCTCCGGCTGGACCTGGCTGGTGAAGAAGGCCGACGGCAGCCTGGACATCGTCAACATGGGCGCCGCCGGCACCCCGCTGACCACCGGCGACAAGGCCCTGCTGACCGTGGACGTGTGGGAACACGCCTACTACATCGACTACCGCAACCTGCGCCCGAAGTTCGTCGAGACCTTCCTGGACAAGCTGGTCAACTGGGACTTCGTCGCCAAGAACCTCGGCTGATCGCCGACTGTCCCCCGTCCCTGGCCCGTGTGAGAAGGGTCCGGGTGGGCTTTGCGATGGCGGGTGCGCGCGTCGAAACCGGCGCTGCGCACCAGGCCGTCAGCAGAAGAGCCCTGCAGATGGCAGGCTGCTCGGCTTTCCGACGGGTGGTCATTCGTGCCACGATGTCCGGGTGAGTTGCCGTACGACCCGCCCGCCCATGTCCGGTCGACCGATGAAGCGGCCTTTGGCCGTGTCCGGTTGCGGCGTGCGTGGCCCGCGGACTCCAGGGAGCCCGCCGTGTCCTTGATGCTGCGGCGTTTCTGGTGGATCTGGCTGCTGGCCGTCATCGGCGTGCTGTGGCTTTTTGGCACGGTGTTCCAGCTGCAGCAATCGGAGCGTGCCTCGCGCATGCGGTCCGAGGCGCAGCTCGTCGAGTCGTTCCTGCAGGGATCGATCGCGGTGCTCAACCGCAACCTGCTCACGCTGGACCTGCTGCTGACGGCGCAGGCGGCGCAGGCCGCCGCCTTGCGCAGTCCGAGCGGCGACCCGGACGTGGCCCGGCTGGCGCATGACTGGCGCGTGGTGGTGGACCAGCAATTGCTGGTCAACGACCTGGTGCTGGTGGATGCCCAGGGCGGCATCGTCGCGGCAGCCCGCCAGGGCTCGATCCGCCTGGGTGTGCCGCTGCCCGATGGCTTCATCGAGTCGGTGCGCCGCGATGCCACGCCCGTGCTGCGGGCCAGTTCACCGACATTCAACCGCATCAGCGCCAACTACGGCGTGTGGTTCGCCAAGGCAGTCCCGGGTTCGGGCGGCAGCGAGGTGATGCTGGCGGAAGTGCCGGTGTCGGTACTGGCCGATATGTTCTCGCGCGGGGCCCGACAGCTGAACTGGCATGTCACCTTGGAGCGAGAGGACGGCGTCCTGCTGTCTACGCAGCAGGTGGCCGAGCCGCAGATCGGGCGCCAACTGGCGCAGCCGCTGAGCCAGTTGCCTGCCGATGGCCGGGCGCACCGAGCCTCGGCGCGTCTGAGCGGGGAGCCGGCGCTGCTGGCCGTGAAGACCTCGCTGTACCCGTCGGTGGCGGTCACCGTGAGTGTCCTGGAGCGCGATGTCATCGACGACGCCGATGCCGAACGGGCCTTGGACTGGCGCTGGGCGGCGACGCTGTCGGTCGTCGTTCTGGGACTGGCCGGGCTGCTGCACCGGCACCTGCGCGGGGAGGCGCTGGCACGCGCGGAGATGACGCAGGCCCGTGCCGAATTGACGCGGCAGCACGATGCACTGAGCGAACAGAGCCTCGCGCGCGAAACGGCGGACGCCCAGCGCAACCGCGCGCAGGCGACCCTGGACAGCGCCATCGAGGCCATGGTCGAGGGCTTCATCGTCTACGGACCCGACGACCGCGTCGTGCTGTTCAACAGCCACTACGTGGAGATCTTTCCGCATCTGCGCAGTGTGCTGCGCCCGGGTGTGTCGATCGAGGACATCTACCGCGTGGCCGTCGACGCCGTGATGCCGAACGGCACGCCTGCCGAGCGCGCGGCCTGGCGCGCACAGCGCCATGCGCGGCACCATGGCGACGGGCAGCCTTTCGAGCAGGTGCTGGCCGATGGGCGGGTCATCGAGACACTCGAGAGCCGCACACCCGATGGCGGCTTCGTCGGCGTCTACCGCGATGTCACCGAAGGGCGACGCGCGCAGCGCGATCTGGCGCAGGCCAAGCAGACCCTGGACCGCGCGCTCAACGCCATCGACGAAGGCTTCCTGCTCTTCGACCGTGACGACCGGCTCGTCACCTGGAACCAGCACTTCGCGGTGCTGTTTCCGCATCTGCGTCCCGTGCTGCGCGTGGGCGCGCCGCTGGACGACATCCATACCTTGTCGGCGCGGCACCAGATGCCCGACGCCAGCCCCGAAGCCCAGGCGCGCTGGATCGAGGAGCGTCGGCGCCACCACCGCGGCGGCGGGGCGCCGCTGGAGATCCAGCAGCCCGACGGGAACGTGGTGGAGATCGCGGAAGCGCCCACGCCCGAGGGTGGTTTCGTGGCCGTCTATCGCGACGTGACCGAGACACGCCGCGCGCAACGCGAACTGGCCGATGCACTGGCCACGCTGGACCAGGCGCTGAACGTGATGAGCGACGGCTTCGTCGTCTTCGATGCCAACGACCGGCTCCTGTTGTGGAACGAGCGCTACCTGGAGATGTTCCCGTATTTCCGCGGGCTGGTGGCCACCGGTTTGACGTCGCTGGAGATGGCGCAGCATGCCGCCGCCGCGCTCTACGGCCCGCAGCAGGCGCAGGACGCGCAGGCCTTCCTGTCCTGGACGATGCGAGAGCGCGGGCGCGAGCCGGCGCCGCAAGTGGTCGCGCTGCCCAACGGCATGGTGGTCGAGGCCATCGACCGCCGCACATCCGACGGCAAGCGCGTGAGCCTGTACCGCGACGTGACGCAGGAGCGCCAGTCGGCGCGTGCGCTGGAGGAAGCGCGGGATGCGGCCGAGGCCGCTGCGCGTGCGAAGTCGCAATTCCTGGCCGCGATGAGCCACGAGATCCGCACGCCGCTCAATGCCGTGCTGGGCATGAACGGCCTGCTGATGGACACGCCGCTCGATCCCGAGCAACGCCACTATGTCGAGCTGATCGGCAAGTCGGGCGAGAACCTGCTGGCCATCATCAACGACATCCTCGACCTGTCGCGCCTGGAGTCCGGCAAGCTCACGCTGGAACTGGTGGATTTCTCGCTGCGCGCCGCGGTCAACGAGGTGGCCTCGATGATGGCCGCACGGGCCCAGGCCAAGGGGCTGCGGCTGGACTGGCCCGCCAGCGGCGATCCGCTGCAGGTGCGCGGGGATCCGACCCGTTTGCGCCAGGTGCTGTTCAACCTGGTCGGCAATGCGATCAAGTTCACCGCGCAGGGTGCGGTGCAGATCGGGCTGGAAGCCGGCACCGCCACGCCGGGACGCCTGGCCGTCACGCTGAGCGTGCGCGATTCGGGCATCGGCATCGACGCGGACGTGGTGCCGCATCTCTTCGAGCGCTTCGTACAGGCCGACAACAGCACCTCGCGGCGGTTCGGCGGAACCGGTCTGGGCCTGGCGATCTGCCGCGAGATCGTGCACCTCATGGGCGGGCAGATCGAGGTCTCGAGCGCGCCAGGGCAGGGCAGCGAGTTCCGGGTACGCCTCGAACTGGATATCGCCGCCGAGCCTGTCGACGCGGACCCGCAGGCACGGGCCGGCACCGCGCTGGCCAGGGGGCGCGCGCTGAACATCCTGGTGGCCGAGGACAACGGCATCAACCAGGTCCTGATCCGCACGCTGCTGGACAAGCTGGGCCACCGGCTGGACATCGCCGTGGACGGCGTGGAGGCCGTGCGTCAGGTGCAGGCCGACCATTACGACCTGGTGCTGATGGATGTGCAGATGCCCAACATGGACGGCTATGCCGCCACACAGGCCATACGTGCCTTGCCGGGCCCGACCGGGCGCATCCCGATCATCGCGATGACCGCCAACGTGATGAGCGAGGACCGCGAGGCCTGCACCGCGGCGGGCATGAACGGCTTCGTGGGCAAGCCGATCGATCCGCGGCGCCTGCGCCAGGCGATCGACGACGCGCTGGCGGTGGCCGACACCGACGTGGCGGTGTGACCGGACCCGACGTGGCGGTGTGACCCGCCTCGACGTGGCGGTGTGACCGGCCTCGACGCGGCGGTGTGACCGGCGCCGCGCGACGCGGCGCCCGGGGTCTCAGCGGGTGGTGGGAGCGGCCGGCGCGTCGGACTCGACCGCGGCCGTCTGGCTGCGCTGCTGTGAACGGGCGGCGGCAGCGGCCGCCTGTTCGCGCGCCAGCGGGCGCAAGACGCCCAGCAGCGCGAAGACGTGCGGCTGTCCGGCCTGCAAGGCTGCGGCCAGTGCGGCCAGGCATTGCGCCGCATCGGGCTGGTCAGCCCCGACCGCCTTCTCGGCATCAGCCGCGCGATCGGCCAGATCCAGCCAGCCGACGGTGCCGACCAGGCCCTTGAAGGTGTGCAGCGCACGGTGGGCGTCGCCGCGCTGGCCGCGATCGATGAAGGACTGGACCTGTCCGGGCAGGATCACGGACTCGCGCGCGACGCCGCGAAGCACGTGTTCGTACAGGTCGACGCGACCACAGAAGCTGTCCAGCGTCGCATGCAGGTCGATGCCCAGTGCCGCGGCCGCCTGGCTGGCGGCTTCGGGCGCCACGACCGCGGGGAACGCGTCCCGCAGGGATCCGCCTTGCGGCGCCGGGGCGTTCACATCACCCCCGAGACGACGCTGAGGAGCTCGCGCGGGCTGAAGGGTTTGGTCAGGTAGCGGTCTGCGCCGGCGACGCGGCCGGCTTCGACATCCGCCGACTGCCCGCGCGCCGACAGCATCACCACTTTGGTGCGTCGATGCCGGCGGTCTTTCTTGATGCGCTCGCACACGCCCAGACCATTGATCGGGCCGGGCATCATGACGTCGAGCAGGACCAGATCGAACATCGTGCGTTCGGTCATGCTCATCGCAGCCTGGCCGTCCGGGGCCTCGCTGACTTCGAAACCGCCCATTTCCAGCGTCACCCGGATGAGTTCACGTATTTCGGCTTGGTCTTCGACAACGAGGGCGAGCTTGCTCATGGGGCGGGGCCTCTGGATGCACGGAACAGTTGACTGTGCACTCTAGGGTGCGCGAGACGCTGCATTCGGCGGAACTCGGCACGACAGACGGTCCACTTCCAGTCCTCACGCCGACGGGCGCGGCCTACAGTGAGGGCCACATGCCGAAAGCACGCACCATGCTTCGAACTTCTTCCGCACAAGCGGCGACGCCATTGCGGCACCGGGTCTTCCCGTGGGTGCTGCTGATGGCCGTCGCCGGTTGTGCCTGGCTGCTCTGGAGCGCGGGCGTGCAGCCGGCGCTGTGGGCCGCGGCAGGACTGACCGCAAGCGTGTCCGCGGTGTGCCTGGCGCGCACCCGCAATGTCGTGGACGACTGGGGTTTTGCCGCGGGCCTGATCGTGGTGTCGGTGCTGCCTGCCGTGGTCGGCGCCGGCGGATGGGCACCCTGGCTGCTGCCGGCTGTGCTCGTCACGGCGCTGCCGATGATGGCCAAGCCGGCCATCGTCGCGGTCGTCGGCGGTCTGGGTGCGCTGGCCCTTGTGGCCACCGCGGCGGCGCAGTTCGAGGCGGTGCCCTGGGTCGCCGTGGCCTTTGGCCTGGTGCACATCGGGCTGCTGACGCTGCATGCCGCGAGCCGCCGGGATTCGCTGCGCGAGCGTTTCGACATCGAATTCATGGTGCGGGCGATGGGCCTGCAGGGCGCGATCCGCCTGGACTTCGACGCCGTGCGTGCCGAGACCGAGGTCGGCCGCCGGCTCAAGGCCGTGCAGGACCGCATCGGTGCCCTCATCCTGCAGGTACGCGGCTCGACGCAGCAGGTGCACGAACACGCCAACGCCTTGCGCAGCGGCAGCGACGAATTGCGTGAACGCACGACGCGCAGTGCCGAGGGCCTGCGCGACGCGGCCATGACGCTCGAACAAATCACGGCGATCGTGCAGGCCAGCGCCAACGGCGCCGCGCAGGCCCGCACGATGGCGGTGGCCGCGTCCGAACAGGCGCAGGAAGGCGCGCAGGCCTTCTCGCAGGTCGCCGCGCGCATGGAAGACATCAACGCGGCGGCCCGGCGCATCACCGATGTGGTCGGCGTGATCGACAACATCGCGTTCCAGACGAATATCCTGGCCCTCAACGCCGCTGTCGAAGCGGCGCGCGCGGGCGATCAGGGTCGCGGCTTCGCGGTGGTGGCAGCCGAAGTGCGCAGTCTCGCGCTGCGCGCTTCGAAGGCCGCTGGCGAGGTCAAGTCCCTGATCGAGACGGCCCTGGCCACCACGCGCCAGGGCAGCGAACTCGTGCACACCGCCGATGGCCGCATCAAGGCGATGGTGGAGTCGGTGCTGCGCGTGGGAGAGGTCTTCGCCGAGCTGTCGGCGGATACACAGCAGCACGCGGGCAGCATCGATGCGGTCACGCGCGCCGTGATGGAGCTCGACCAGGTCACGCGCATGAACGTGGCGCTCGTCGATACCACGCAGAGCGTGGCCGCCAGCCTGCTGGAGCACGGCGCGCAGCTCGAAGAGCATCTGGGCGGCTTCCGCGTCAGCGGCAAGGATCCCGTCGCGCCGGCTGCCCAAGCGCCGAAGCGGCCCAAGCCGGCGATCGACCTGCATGCCTTCAGCCAGACGGAAACCCTGGCAGCTCGCCCCGCCGCGCCGTCTCCGGCGCCCGCCAATGCCGCGGCACCCGCGGACGCGGTCGAATTCTTCTGACCGCGCGCCGCTGATCAGCCGCCGAAAGGCGTGCCGCGCAGCTTGTCGCCGGCCTTCACGCCGCGCTTGGCAAACCAGCCCCGGTTCATCTCCAGCACGTAGCGCACCGGCTTGACGGAGCAGTGGCTGTCGTCACTGCGCGGCTGCATTTCCGCCAGATTGACCACGCGCCCGTCATCGCCGATGAAGGCAATCGACAGCGGCAGCAGCGTGTTGCGCATCCAGAAGCACTGGACCTCGGGCTGTTCGAAGACGAACAGCATGCCCTCGTTCGTGCCCATCTCGGTGCGCATCATCATGCCGATCTGGCGCTGCGCGGGCGTGCTGGCGACTTCGGCGACGATGTTGTGCATGCCTGCGCCGAGTGCCACGGTAGGCAGCTTCGGCTGAGGCGCTGGCTGGGCGAAGGCCGCCAGCGCCACGCCGGCGGCCAGGCCGATGCCGGTCAGGTGGCGAAGAAGGCGGCGCGGCGAGCGGGTCTTGACGACTGTCATTCGTGTCCCAACAGGTTTGGGCGATGATTATCGAACGCGCCGGCCAGTCGGCGCGCCGACACGCGGTCTCAGGCCGCACGCCTGCGCCCATGAGTTCCGTCGCTGCCCGCTCTGCGTCCGCCCTGCCTTCCGGCGCACCGGAGGCCACGCCGCAAGGCGATCGTGCCGGCGCGCTGCACGTGGTGGACGACCCCGAAGAGCTCGCGCGTTTCACACGCTGGGAGCCGGCGGTCGATGGCCGCCAGCCGGTGGGTGTGTCGGCCTTGCAGCTGTCGGGCATGCACTGCGCGGCCTGCGTGGGCATCATCGAAGACGCGCTGATGGCCGAGCCGGGTGTGCTGGAGGCGCAGGTCAGCGCGGCCTCGCAACGCGCCACCGTGCGCTGGGATTCCGGCCGCACCCGCGCCTCGCGCCTGCTGGCGGCCGTGCGCGGCGCGGGCTACGGCGCGGTGCCGGACGCCGCGGCCTCCGCGCGCCAGCTTCGCCGCGACGAACACCGCTTCATCGTCTGGCGCCTGTTCGTGGCCAGTTTTCTGGCCATGCAGGTGATGATGATGGCCACGCCCAGCTACGTGGCGGGGCCTGGCGAGCTGGCGCCGGATCTGGCGCAACTGCTGAACTGGGGCAGCTGGGTGCTCAGCATTCCGGTGATCTGGTTCGGCGGCATGCCGTTCCTGCGCGGGGCCTGGCAGTCGCTGCGCGCGCGCCGTATCGGCATGGACGTGCCGGTGGCGCTGGGCATCGCGGTGGCATTCGTGGCCAGCACCGGGGCCACGTTCCAGCCCGGCGGGCCCTTTGGCCACGAGGTCTATTTCGATTCGCTGACGATGTTCATCGCCTTCCTGTGGCTGGGCCGATGGCTGGAGCAGCGCGTGCGGCACCGCACCGCGGAAGCGCTGGAAGCCGCGCTGACGGGCATGCCGCGCACGGCGCTGCGGGTGTCGCCGGATGGTCAGGTCGACGAGGTGCCGCTGGCGCGGCTGCAGCGCGGCGATTGCGTGCGCGTGCCGATAGGCGACACCGTGCCGGCCGACGGCATCCTGCTGAGCCCGTCAGCCGGTGTGGGCGAAGCCTTCCTCACGGGCGAATCGATGCCGGTGGCCAAGCGTGCCGGCGATACCTTGCTGGCCGGCAGCCGCAACGTGGCCGCCGCGCTCGAGCTGCGCGTGGAACGCGTCGGCGCAGACACACGCTACGAGGCCATCGTCGCGCTGATGCGCGAAGCCCTGAGCCAGCGGCCCAGCGTCGCACGGCTGGCCGACCGCGTGGCCGGCCCCTTCCTGTGGGCGGTGCTGGCGCTGGCCGCGGGTTCGGCGCTGGCCTGGTTGTGGATCGATCCCTCGCGGGCCATCTGGATCGCGGTGGCGGTGTTGATCGTCACCTGTCCCTGCGCGCTGTCGCTGGCCACGCCGGCCACGCTGGTGGCCGCGGCCGGCGGATTGGCGCAGCGCGGCGTGCTGCTGCGCCGACTGGAGGTGCTGGAAACCGCGGGGCGTGTGCAGCAGTTGTTCGTGGACAAGACCGGCACGCTCACCAGCGACCGGCCGCAGTGGTCTGCGACGCGGCGGCTGGCCGATGGTGAATGGCTGCGCGACGATGCGCAGGCCTTGTCCTGGGCCGCCGAGCTGGCGCGCTGGTCGAGCCATCCCTTGTCGCGCGCGCTCGTCGAGGCGCAGGAACGCGATCAGGCGCGGGCATCGCGCGCGGCGTTGGCGCCCGCGCAGTGGTCGGATGTCCAGGAAACACCGGGGCAGGGCCTGCAGGCCCGCGATGCCGCGGGGCGTGTGTGGCGCCTGGGGTCCGCCACGTGGACCGGTGCTGCGGCAGACGGCCTGTCACCGGTGTTCCTCGCCTGCGAAGGCCGCGTGGTGGCCGCGTTCGATTTCGAAGAGGAGCTGCGTGAGGATGCGGCGCAGGCCCTGCGCGCGCTGCACGCCGAGGGCGTGCGATGCACGCTGCTGTCCGGCGACAGCGAAGCGCGCGCACGTGCATTGGCTGCACGGCTGGGCATCGCCGATGTGGTGGCCGCCGCCGGGCCCGAACAAAAACTGCAGACCCTGCGTGCGGCGCAGGCCGCCTCGCCGGGCGTGCCGGTGGCGATGGTGGGGGATGGCATCAACGACGCGCCGGTGCTGGCCGCGGCGGATGTGTCACTGGCGATGGGCCATGGCGCGCTGGCCGCGCAGGACAGCGCCGATGCGGTCATCGCGTCGGGCCGCGCGATGGCGCTGGTCGACCTGCGCAGGACCTCCGCGCGCAGCATGCGCATCGTTCGTCAGAACCTTGCATGGGCGGCGGTGTACAACGCAGCCTGTATTCCGTTGGCCATGATTGGTTGGTTGCCGCCTTGGGCAGCCGGTCTGGGCATGGCCATGAGCTCGCTGGGTGTGATCCTGAATGCACAGCGGGCCTCGCGGGCCAGCGACCGTGCAGCGGTCTGACGATGCGCTGACGACGATCTGACCGTGTGCTGACAGAACGACGACAAGGCCGCTTCGACGAGTTCCCGTGGACATTCTTTTTCTGCTCATTCCCCTCTCGGCCGTGCTGGTGCTGGCCATCGTCGCCGTGTTCGGCTGGGCGGTGAATGCCGGCCAATTCGACGACATCGAGCGGGAAGGAGAGAGGCTTCTACGCGACGAAGGCCCAGGCGATGGCCGACCCCTTGATGAAGGTCAAGCGACCCGCTCCCCCGGCCACCAAGAATCTTGAGTTATTGACCCGAAGTTTAAGCAGGAGGTTCCCTGATGGTGCAGAACAAGTCTGCAGGCGCGGTGGTGTATTCCGACACCGTCGTTCGCCTGTTTGCCCTGGTTGCCGTGGTTTACGGCATCGTGGGCATGTTGGTCGGCGTGATCATCGCCGCCCAGTTGGCATGGCCGGAAGTCCTGCCGTCGTTGCCGTTCCTGAGCTACGGCCGCCTGCGACCGCTGCACACCAACGCCGTGATCTTCGCGTTCGGCGGCTGTGTGTTGTTCGCGACGGCCTATCACGTCGTGCAGCGCACCTGCCAGACGCGGCTCTTCCTGCCCGGACTGGCGATGTTCACGTTCCTGGGCTGGAACTTGATCATCGTCCTGGCCGTCATCACGCTGCCGCTGGGCATGACATCGGGCAAGGAATACGCCGAACTCGAGTGGCCGATCGACATCCTGATCGCCGTCGTGTGGGTGGCCTTCGCGATCGTGTTCTTCGGAACCGTCGGCACGCGCAAGGTCAAGCACATCTACGTGGCCAACTGGTTCTTCGGCGCGTTCATCATCGCCGTGGCCTTGCTGCACATCGTCAACAGCGCCGCGATCCCGGTCAGCCTCACCAAGAGCTACTCGGCCTACGCGGGCGTGCAGGACGCGATGGTGCAGTGGTGGTACGGGCATAACGCGGTGGGCTTCTTCCTGACCGCGGGCTTCCTGGGGATGATGTACTACTACATCCCGAAGCAGGCCGAGCGTCCGGTGTACAGCTATCGCCTGTCCATCGTCCACTTCTGGGCCCTGATCTTCACCTACATGTGGGCGGGCCCGCACCACCTGCACTACACCGCGCTGCCCGACTGGGCGCAGTCCGTGGGCATGTTGTTCTCGCTGGTCCTGCTGGCGCCCAGCTGGGGCGGCATGATCAACGGCATCATGACCCTGTCGGGTGCCTGGCACAAGTTGCGCGACGACCCGGTTCTGAAGTTCCTGATCGTGTCCCTGTCGTTCTACGGCATGAGCACCTTCGAAGGCCCGATGATGTCCATCAAGACCGTGAATGCGCTGTCGCACTACACGGACTGGACGGTCGGCCACGTGCACAGCGGTGCACTGGGCTGGGTGGGCCTGATCTCCATGGGCTCGCTGTACCACCTGATTCCGCGCATGTTCGGTCGCAAGACGATGTTCAGCACGCGGGCGGTGGAACTGCACTTCTGGATTGCCACGATCGGCATCGTCCTGTACATCGCCGCCATGTGGATCGCCGGCGTGATGCAGGGTCTGATGTGGCGCGCGGTGAACCCCGACGGCACGCTGGTCTACAGCTTCGTCGAGAGCGTGAAGGCGACCTATCCCTTCTACGTGATCCGCCTGTGCGGTGGCCTGCTCTATCTCACCGGCATGCTGATCATGGGCTGGAACGTCGTCAAGACCGTGATGGCCGGCAAGGCCGTCGAAACGCCGGTTCCGGCCGTCGTCGCGGCGCACGCCTGATCCGGAGGATTATCAAAAATGGCAAACAGCAATCACGCACCTGTCGGTCACGAGAAGATCGAGACCAGCAACTTCCTGATGATCGTGCTGATCCTCGTGGCGGTAGCCATCGGGGGTCTGGTCGAGATCGTGCCGCTGTTCTTCCAGCGGTCCACGACGCAGCCGGTCGAAGGCCTCAAGCCCTATACCGCGCTGCAGCTGGCCGGACGCGACGTCTACATCCGCGAGGGCTGCTACAACTGCCACTCGCAGATGATTCGTCCGTTCCGCGGAGAAACGCTGCGCTACGGCACGTTCTCCAAGGCCGGTGAGTTCGTCTACGACCATCCCTTCCAGTGGGGCAGCAAGCGCACCGGTCCCGACCTTCACCGCGTGGGCGGCAAGTACAACGACGACTGGCACCGTCTGCACCTCACGTCGCCGCGCTCGCTGGTGCCGGAGTCGAACATGCCGGCGTATCCGTGGCTCGAGGCCGCTGCGATCAACCCGGCCGACATGGCGCCCAAGATGAAGGCCCTGCGCATCGTGGGCGTTCCGTACAGCGACGCCGAAATCGCCAAGGCGGGCGACGACGTCAAGGGTCGGACCGAGCTGGACGCCCTCGTGGCGTACCTGCAGGTTCTTGGCACCGCCGTGAAGTGACACGGAGGCACTATGGATATCAACGACATGCGCAGCGTGGTGACAGTGGTCAGCATGCTGCTCTTCGTGGGTGTTGCCGTCTGGACCTGGCAACGTTCGCGGCGTGACGCATTCGACGAGGCGGCGCGTCTGCCCTTTGCCGACGACGCATCGACGGGAGAACAGTGATGAGTGACTTTGTATCTGGCGGCTGGAGTCTGTTCGTCGCGGGCGTGACGATCATCAGCCTGATCGCCTGCCTGGGTTTGCTGGTCATCGCCAGCCGACGCAAGGTAATGGCCAACGACAACACCACCGGCCACGTCTGGGACGAGGACCTGCGTGAGTTGAACAACCCGCTGCCGCGCTGGTGGATGTGGCTGTTCGTCGCCACGGTGGTCTTCGCGGCCGTCTACCTGGCCTTCTATCCGGGCCTCGGCTCCAACGCCGGGTCGCTGAAGTGGTCCAGCGCCGGTCAGCACCAGACCGAGACGGACAAGCATCTCGCGTCGATGGCGCCCGTGTATGCCAAGTTCAAGACGATGTCCGCCGCCGATCTGGCCAAGGACAGCGGCGCGATGGGCATCGGGGAGCGCCTGTTCCTGAACAACTGCGCGGCCTGCCACGGCTCCGACGGTCGCGGCAGCAAGGGCTTCCCGAACCTGGCCGACGGCGACTGGCTCGGCGGTTCCGGTCCGGAATACGTCGCGAAGGTCATCCAGGAAGGCCGTACCGGCGTGATGCCGCCGATGGGCGCTGCGGTCGGTGGGCCGGAGGATGTCAAGAACGTCGCCAACTACGTGCTGAGCCTGTCCGGCAGCGCCCACGACTCCGTGGCCGCCAGCCTGGGCAAGGCCAAGTTCGGTGCCTGCGCGGCTTGTCACGGTCCGGATGGCAAGGGCAATCAGGCCCTGGGCGCCCCGAACCTGACCGACAAGGTCTGGCTGCACGGCTTCGGCGAAGCCGCCATCGCCAAGATGATCAACGAAGGCAAGACCAACGCCATGCCGCCGCAAGGCCGTCTGCTCACCGCCGAGCAGATCCAGGTGCTGTCCGCCTACGTGCTCAACCTGTCGCAATCGGCGACGGCGCTGGCGGCCAAGTAAGAGGGCCGTCGGCCAACCCATGACGTCCGGCGCCACGAGTAACGACACATTGACGAGTTCCGAGGGGGACGACGACGCGAAAACCGCCGTCGTCTCCCTGTACCAGTCCGCGAAGAAGATCTATCCGCGGGCCGTCAGTGGCTGGTTCATCAAGTGGCGTTGGGCGCTGGTCTTCCTGACGCAGCTCGTCTTCTACGGGCTGCCCTGGCTGATCTGGGGCGATCGGCAGGCGGTGCTCTTCGACCTCGCCTCGCGACGCTTCTACATCTTCGGCCTGGTCCTGTACCCGCAGGACTTCATCTACCTCACCGCCATCCTGATCATCAGCGCGTACGCGCTGTTCCTGTTCACGGCGGTAGCTGGGCGCCTGTGGTGCGGCTATGCCTGCCCGCAGACGGTCTACACCGAGATCTTCATGTGGGTCGAGCGCCGCTTCGAAGGCGATCGCAACGCCCGCATCAAGCTCGACGCGCAGCCCTGGACCTGGGACAAGCTCTGGCGCAAGTGCGGCAAGCAGGTCGTATGGATTGCCATCGGCCTGTGGACCGGCTTCACGCTGGTCGGCTACTTCACGCCCATCCGCACGCTCTGGGGCGAAGCCTTCACGCTGGACTTCGGACCCTGGGAATGGTTCTGGGTGCTGTTCTACGGCTTTGCCACCTACGGCAATGCCGGGTGGATGCGCGAACAGGTGTGCAAGTACATGTGCCCCTACGCGCGCTTCCAGAGCGCGATGTTCGACAAGGACACGCTGATCATCAGCTACGACACCGGTCGTGGCGAGCCGCGCGGCTCACGTGGACGCAAGGCGGATTACAAGAAGCTGGGCCTGGGCGAGTGCATCGATTGCGAGCTGTGCGTGCAGGTCTGTCCCACTGGCATCGACATCCGCAAGGGCCTGCAGTACGAGTGCATCGGCTGCGCGGCCTGCATCGATGTCTGCAACGGTGTGATGGACAAGATGGGCTACCCGCGCGGCCTGGTGCGTTACGCCACCCAGAACAGCCTGAAGAACGGCTGGAGCTCGGCAGAAATGTGGCGCCGTGTGCGCCGGCCGCGTGTGCTCGTCTACACCGGGATCCTCCTCTTGATCATCACGGCGCTGGTGACGAGTATCTCGATACGGGCCCCTTTCCGCGTCGACGTGGTGCGCGACCGCGGGACGCTGGCGCGGATCGCCGAAGAAGGCCGCATCGAAAACATCTATCGCCTGCAGATCATGAATGCCACCGAGGCACGCCAGCGGTACCAGCTCACGGTGGGCGGGCTACAGGACGCGCGTATCGTTGGCGCCGCCGAAGTGGACATCGGTCCGGCCGAGGCGCGGTGGGTGCCGCTGGCGGTTCAGATCACGCCGGAAGTGGCATCGGCGCGCGGCCCCGGCGCCCATGTGCTGGAGTTCCGCATCACCCGCAGCGCACATGATGGCAACCGCGATGCCGTCGCGGTCGAGAAATCAACCTTCATCATTCCGAGGTAAACATGGCCCATCCCCGCAACCGTTCCGATGATGGCCCGCGACTGCCCTGGTGGCGTGTGCCGATGGTCTGGCTGGTCATTGGCGGCCCGGCCGCCGTGGTCGTGGCGGGCATCGTCACTGCCGTGATCGCCGTGCGTGGCGCCGATCCGGTCATCGGCTCGGAGCCGGACGCCAAGTTCTCCGAGCGCCCGGCTGTGCAGGGTCGCAATCACGCTGCGACGCCGCAAGAGAGGCCCTGAACCCCATGGCCGGACGCCTGGGCAAAGTCGAGCGGGTGCTGCTGGTGTTGTGGCCTGCCTTCGTCATGGCCGGGGTTCTCGAAGCGTTGGTCTTCGCCGTCGTCGATCCGGAGTCCCTGACCTGGTTCGGCGGGCCGCCCGTGGAACTCTCGCGCCAGGCCGTCTATACGATCAGCTTCCTGATCTTCTGGGCGGTCATTTCGGCGGCCGGCGGCGTGAGTGCCGTGCTGGCGGGCCACCAGGACGTGGGCTCGGCCGGCGCGGAGCCGGGCTAGAGCATGGCGCGGCGGGCGAGAGCCCGCGCAGGGCGATCAGCAGGTGGCGCTGTTGACCAGACGCTTGAGCGCATCCTGCTCGAGGATGCGGATCTGGCGCTGCTTGACCTCGAGGATGCCCTCGTCCTGGAATTTCGAGAACGTGCGGCTGACGGTCTCGAGCTTCAGGCCCAGGTAGCTGCCGATCTCTTCGCGGGTCATGCGCAGAATCACGGCGCTCTGCGAGTAACCCCGCATGTGCAGCCGCTGGGTGAGATTCAGCAGAAACGCCGCGAGGCGTTCTTCGGCGCGCATGCTGCCCAGCAGCAGCATCACACCATGGTCGCGAACAATCTCGCGGCTCATGATCTTGTGGAACACACGCTGCAGATCGGTGATCTCATGGGAGAGATGTTCGAGCTGCTGGTAGTGAATGACACAGACGGTCGAATCTTCCAGCGCCACGGCGTCGCAGGTGTGGCGGTCGGTGCCGATGCCGTCCAGCCCGAGCAATTCGCCGGACATCTGGAAGCCGGTGACTTGGTCGCGGCCGTCTTCAGACGACACGCAGGTCTTGAAGAACCCGGTGCGCACGGCGAACAGGCTCAGGAAGTTGTCCCCTGCTCGGAACAGGGTCTCTCCGCGCGGGACGGTGCGCCGCGTGGCGATGAGCGTGTCCAGGCGCTCCAGCTGATCGTTGGACATGCCCACAGGCAGGCACAACTCGCGCAGATTGCACGTCGAGCATGCGGCCTTGAGGGGTTCGAGTCGCAGCGTTGGGCTCACGGCGGTATCGAGGGCTGGCGTCGGGGGCACTGTTTGAGTCATGTTTGATCGGCGCCGTATCCGATGGACCAGAGCCTTGCGCCACGTCAACGACATCCGTGGGTCGCAAGGCACAGTGTACGCCCATGTCACCACTTGACCGGGACCGGCCATGGTAATTCCCGAAAGCTTGCTGCGCCGGCTCGATGTACCGGGGCCTCGCTACACGTCTTATCCGACGGCGGATCGATTCGTCGAAGCCTTCGGGCCGGAGGATTACCGTCAGGCCCTGCGTGAGCGCGTCAACGGCGTGCGCGTGGGCGGTCCGGCGCCGCTGTCGGTGTACGTCCACGTGCCGTTCTGCGAATCGGTCTGTTATTACTGCGCCTGCAACAAGATCGTCACCCGCCACCACGAGCGCGCCACCGAGTACCTGCATGCGCTGGAAACCGAGATCGATCTGCACCTGGCCGAGCTCGGCACCGGCCAGCCGGTCTCGCAGCTGCACTTCGGCGGCGGCACGCCCACCTACCTGAGCAACGAAGAGCTCGAGCGTCTGATGGGCGCCTTGCGCCGCGCGTTCAAGCTGACGCCCAGCGCCGAGGTGTCCATCGAGGTCGATCCGCGGACGGCGGACCCGCAGCGGCTGGCCATCCTTCAACAGCTGGGATTTAACCGCCTGAGCTTCGGTGTGCAGGATTTCGATCCCGATGTCCAGAAGGCCGTGCACCGCATCCAGCCCTACGAGTCCGTTCGCGACCTGGTCCACGCGGCACGCGCGCTGGGCTTCGAGTCGATCAATGCCGACCTGATCTACGGGCTGCCGCTGCAGACCGCGGCCTCATTCGAGCGCACGGTGTCGCAGACGGCCGCTTTGCGCCCGGATCGCATCGCGCTGTATGCCTATGCGCACCTGCCCGAGCGCTTCAAGCCGCAACGCCGTATCGACGGCGCGCAGCTGCCTTCGGGTGAAACGCGCCTGCGCATGCTCAGCGGCGCCCTGAGCGGCTTCCTGGGGCACGGTTATACGTACGTCGGCATGGACCACTTCGCGCTCCCCACGGATGCGCTGGCCGTGGCCAAGCGCCAAGGCCGGTTGCACCGCAATTTCCAGGGTTACAGCACGCAGCCTGACTGTGATCTCGTGGCACTGGGTGTGTCGGCGATCGGCCGCATGGGATCGACCTACAGCCAGAACGCCAAGACACTTCCCGAGTACTACGACTCCATCCACCAGCGCCGCTTCCCGACCGTGCGCGGCCTGGCGGCCACGCGCGACGACCTCGTGCGCCGCGCCGTGATCATGGCCATCATGTGCCAGGGCCGCGTCGAGTTCGAGAGCATCGAGCTGGCCCACCTCATCCGCATGCGCGAGTACTTTGCGTCTGAACTCGACCGGCTGGCCCCGATGGTGGGTGAAGGCTTGATCGAGATCGACGACCACTCCATCCAGGTGACGGCTCTGGGCTGGTATTTCGTCCGCGGCGTGGCGATGGTGTTCGATCGCTACATCCATGCCGACCAGAGCCGGGCGCGTTTTTCGCGCATCATCTGAGTGCAGGGCCCGTTGACGCCGGACCGCAGACAATAGCGCATGGATCTGGCTCTGGTCATCGCCGCCTTCACCTTGGGGTTGGCGGGCATGCCGCACTGCGCGGCCATGTGCGGCGCACCCTGCGCGGCATTGACAGGGCAGGGCGGTTCCGGTGCGCGTACGGCGAGCCTGGGCTTTCATCTGGCGCGCCTGACCGGTTATGCCGCTGCGGGCGGTCTGGCCGCCGGTGGCGTGGGCGTGCTGGCGATGACCGGCTCGGCGGCCCCGTTGCTGCGCCCGGTGTGGACCTTGCTGCACATGGCGGCGCTGGCCCTGGGCCTGTGGCTGCTGCTGACCGGGCGTCAACCAGCCTTCATGACCCGCATCGGCCGGCGCAGCCGGCCCGGGGCACCGGCCGTGGCCGGTGGCTGGCAGACGGTGGCGACACCCTGGACGGCCGTGGCGGCAGGTTCTGCCTGGGCGGCCTGGCCATGCGGGCTGCTGCAATCGGCACTGGTGGTGGCTGCGCTGGGCAACACGCCGGCAGCCGGTGCGGCCGCGATGGCCGCCTTTGCGCTGGCCTCGGCGGCAGGCTTGCAGGCCACGCCGTATCTGGCCCGGATCCTGGCTGACAAGGGCTCCAGCGTCACGACCTGGGCGGTGCGCCTGGCCGGCCTGGCGCTGGCCATGGGCGCCGGCTGGGCGCTGGGGCACGATTTGTGGGTTCGCGTGGTCGCGTACTGCACGACCTGAAGCACGCCGTCAAGCACGGCCGGCTACGTGCCCTGGGCCCATCGGCCCCAGCCAGCCTGCAGCGACAAGAAAAAAGCCCGGCGATGCCGGGCTCTCTCGTCACGTCGAACCGTTGCCGTGCCCGGAATTTTTCCGGGCTGGCAGGCTCATTACTTCTTGGCTTCTTCCTTCTTGGCGGCCGGCTTGGCTTCTTCCTTCTTCGCGGCGGGCTTGGCTTCGGCCTTGGCGTCAGCCTTGGCGCCGGAGGCGGCAGCGGCGGGCTTGGCGGCAGCGGCAGGAGCAGCCTTCTTGTCGTCGGCGGCGAAGGCGCCGGAAGTGAAGGCGACGGCGATCAGGGCGGCCAGGATCTTGCTCATTTTTTGGGAACCTTTCTGTCGAATAGTCTTGAACGTTCAATGATTGCCGCGACAGCGGCGCTCCCGAAACGCCGGTACCCGCCAGGCGGTTGACAGTGATTTGCGCTTCGCCTCGATGGGTATGGACGGCGGCCGCCCGGGTGCGTGTCGCCCGTGGGTTTTCACTGATCGCACGCAGCGATTCAATAACCGCAGCCACCAGTCAGGCCACCGTCAATAATCGACCGAAAATCGTCCGGTTGAGCCAGGGTATCCACAAGATGCCTGCCACCGTTGATACGCCTGCTTGCCAGGCACACACCAGGAGACCGTCGCATGAGTAACGCAGAGCAGCCCACCATCATCTACACCCTGACCGACGAGGCGCCGCTCCTGGCCACGTGTGCCCTGCTGCCGATCATCCGCACCTTCACCAAGCCCGCCGGCATCAACGTCACCACGGCAGACATCTCGGTGGCCGCGCGCGTGCTGGCGGCGTTTCCCGAACACCTGACGCCCGAGCAGCGTGTGCCGGACACCTTGTCCGAACTGGGCAAGAAGACGCTGGAGCCGGACGCCAACATCATCAAGCTGCCCAACATCAGCGCATCGGTGTCGCAGCTGATCGCCTGCGTGCGCGAACTGCAGGGCAAGGGCTACAAGATCCCCGACTATCCCGAAGATCCGAAGACGGATGAGGACAAGGCGATCCGTGCGCGCTACGCAAAGTGCATCGGCTCGGCCGTCAACCCGGTGCTGCGTGAAGGCAATTCCGACCGCCGCGCGCCGCGCGCGGTGAAGGAATATGCGCGCAAGAACCCGCATTCGATGGGCGAATGGGCTCAGGCCTCCCGCACGCACGTCTCGCACATGCACAGCGGCGACTTCTACCACGGCGAGAAGTCCATGACGCTGGACCGCGCGCGCGACGTGAAGATGGAGCTGATCACCAAGAGCGGCAAGACGCTGGTGCTCAAGCCCAAGGTCTCGCTGCTGGCCGGCGAAGTCATCGACAGCATGTTCATGAGCAAGAAGGCGCTGCTGGCCTTCTACGAGCAGGAGATCAACGACGCGCGCAAGTACGGCGTGATGTTCTCGCTGCACGTCAAGGCCACGATGATGAAGGTCTCGCACCCGATCGTGTTCGGGCACTGCGTCAAGATCTTCTACAAGGAAGCCTTCGAAAAACACGCCAAGCTGTTTGCCGAGCTGGGCGTGAATGTCAACAACGGCATGGTCAACCTGTACGACAAGCTGTCCACGCTGCCGCAGAGCCAGCGCGACGAAGTCATGCGCGACCTGCACGCCTGCCACGAGCACCGGCCCGAGCTGGCGATGGTGGACTCGGCCAAGGGCATCACCAATTTCCATTCGCCCAACGACATCATCGTCGACGCCTCGATGCCGGCCATGATCCGCAACGGCGGCAAGATGTACGGTGCCGACGGCCGGCTCAAGGAAGTCAAGGCGGTGATGCCGGAGAGCACCTTCGCCCGCATCTACCAGGAGATGATCAACTTCTGCAAGTGGCACGGCAACTTCGATCCGAAGACCATGGGCACCGTGCCCAATGTCGGCCTGATGGCGCAGCAGGCCGAGGAATACGGCTCGCACGACAAGACCTACGAGATCTCCGAAGACGGCATCGCCAACATCACGGACCTGGCCACAGGTGAGGTGCTGCTGACGCAGAACGTCGAAGAAGGCGACATCTGGCGCATGTGCCAGGTCAAGGACGCGCCCATCCGCGACTGGGTCAAGTTGGCCGTCTCGCGCGCGCGCAACTCGGGCATGCCGACCGTGTTCTGGCTCGACCCGTACCGTCCGCACGAGAACGAGCTGATCAAGAAGGTCAAGGTCTACCTGAAGGACTACGACACCTCGGGTCTGGACATCCAGATCATGAGCCAGGTGCGCGCCATGCGCTACACGCTGGAGCGCGTCGTGCGCGGCCTGGACACCATCAGCGTCACCGGCAACATCCTGCGCGACTACCTGACCGACCTGTTCCCGATCATGGAACTGGGCACCAGCGCCAAGATGCTTTCCATCGTGCCGCTGATGGCGGGCGGCGGCATGTACGAAACCGGTGCGGGCGGCTCGGCGCCCAAACATGTCCAGCAGCTGGTGGAAGAGAACCACCTGCGCTGGGACTCGCTGGGCGAGTTCCTGGCCCTGGCGGTGAGCCTGGAGGACCTGGGCCTGAAGACCGGCAACGCGCGGGCCAAGATCCTGGCCACCACGCTGGATGCGGCCACAGGCAAGTTGCTGGACAACCGCAAGTCGCCGTCGCCCAAGACCGGCGAGCTCGACAATCGCGGCAGCCAGTTCTATCTGTCCATGTATTGGGCGCAGGAACTCGCGGCACAGAAGGACGATCCCGAGCTGGCTCGCCACTTCGCGCCGCTGGCCCAGTCGCTTGCCGATAACGAAGCGAAGATCGTGGGCGAGCTCGCCGAGGTGCAGGGCAAGCCGGTGCAGATTGGCGGCTACTACATGGCTGACAGCGAGAAGGTCAAGGCCGTGATGCGGCCCAGCCAGACCTTCAACTCGGCACTCGCAGCCGCACGCGGCTGATCGATCGATCCGGCCGGCGGTGCAACCCGCCGGCCGCCGACGCCTGCTGAGTCAAGAAGCGGCGAGTGCCGTGTCCGTCTCAGCGGCGGGCGCGCCCGATCGGGGCAGGGCGGCCAGTGCGCCCTGGATGTGCTCGAGGGCCAGATCGAGATCCAATGGCTTGCACAGGTAGCCGACGAATCCCGCATCCCGTGCCCGCTGGATGTCGGCCGGCTTGGCGTCGGCGCTGACCGCGATCACCGGGATGTGTGCGGTGGCCGGATGCCCGCGCAGACGCTCGAGCACCTGGTAGCCATTCATGCCGGGCATGTGGATGTCCAGCAGCACCAGGTCGGGCTGACCATCGCGCGCCAGTTCCAGGCCCGCCTTGGGCCCGCTGGCGGAGACCATTTCCAGGCCCTTCAGCTCGGCCACGAGAACCTGCATCAACATGACGTTGACGGCACTGTCGTCGATGTAGAGCAGCTTGTAGCCGGTCCACCGCGGCGGCGCCTGCGCCACGTGCGACGGCGCCGGCACTCCGGGCCGCTGGGCTTCACCTGCGGCCTGCGTCGCGGCCGCCTCGCGGGAGGACGCACCGTCGGCTGGGTGAGGGCCCGGCGGCGCCAGCAGGTCCTGCCTGTCATCGCCGATCGTGCCGGCCGCACTGCCCACGATGCCATGCGGCAGGCGAACCCAGAACCGGCTGCCCGAGCCGGGCGCGCTGGACACGCCGATCTCCCCGCCCATCGCCGATACCAGCTGGCGTGACAGCGCCAGGCCGATGCCCGATCCTTCCGTGGCCGAGTGTTCGGCGCCCAGGCGTTCGAACGGCGTGAACAGCCGCGCGCAGTCTTCGGCGCTGATGCCGGCGCCCGAGTCGCTGACGCTGATCTCCACGAAGTCCGGTTCGGATTTCGCCGAGATGGTCACCCAGCCGCCGGGCAGGTTGTACTTGATGGCGTTGCTGATGAGGTTGATCAGCACCTGCTTGAGCCGCTTGCGGTCCGCCTGGACGATGATGCTCCCGGCGCCCGCAGCAAATCCGTCCGTCAGCGCGACCGACACCCCGCGCTCGTTCGCCAGCGCGCCGGTCATCCCCGCACACTCGTGTACGAGCGAAGCCAGCGGAACCGCCGCGTGTTCAAGGGCCAGATGGCCGGATTCGATGCGGCCGATGTCGATCGTCTCGTTGATCAGATCCAGCAAGTGCGCCGCGCCGTGGACGATCTGTCGCGTCCAGGTCGTCTGCTGGCGGCTCAACGGGTGTTTGACGTCACGCAGCAGCAGTTGCGAGAAGCCGGCGATAGCGTTCATCGGCGTGCGCAACTCATGCGACAGATGGGACAGGAAATCGGATTTCGCACGGTTGGCGCGCTCGGCCTGGTCGCGGGCCATCGCCAGCTCGCTCTCGATCTGCTTGCGGGCCGTGATGTCCACGCCGAAGGCGTAGACGGACGGCGCGCCGGAAATCGGATCGACGCCGTGCGCCAGGGTGATCTGCGTCTCTGTGGTCCTCGCACCGCTGCCGACCGGGCCCTCGAAGACGACGACATCCCCGGCCAGCGCGCGCGTGGCTTGCTGGGTGCGCTGTTCATTCCAGGGCACGCCTCGGATCTCGCCGATGCGCCGCCCGATCATGACCGAAGGTGTCGTCTCCAGCAGCTGGGCCAGGCGCGGGCTGGCATAGGTGACGCGCATGTGGCCGTCCAGGCGCGCGATGAAACCCGGGAAGGCCGCCAGCAGCGCCTGCTGCTCCTGGTCGCGGTTGTGCAGCAGCGCCAGGGCGCGTTCCTCGGTCGTGACATCCCGGAAGCTCCAGACCCGCAGCTGGTGCGTGCCGACCTGCGCGGGCTCGCAGCGACGCGCCAGCACCCGCCCATCCCGCAGCCGGATGCGGCTTTCGTCCGCCCGGTTTGTCGCCACGATCTCGGCCACGCGGCGGGCCTCGGCGGCCGCATCGCTGAACATCGGCATGCACGCCGCCATGATGTCCGCCGGCGTCAAGGTGGCACCCTTTTCCAGCGGGATGTTCCACATGCGCAGCATCTGGTCGTTCACGAATCGCACCGGCTGGTCCGGGCGCGTGGCATCCGACGCGAAGATGCCGTCGCCGGTGGCGTTCAGCGTGTGCCGCAGGTATTCGGCGCTGGCCTCCATGGCTTCGCGCGTCATTTCCTGATCGGTCACGTCGCGGGTGATCATGATGACGCAGCGCATGCCGCTCAGCGGATCGCGGAACGGGTGGTAGCGCGTCTCGACACTGAGCGTGCCGCGATCCGGCGTCTGGATCGGAATGCGCAGCGTCAGTGCGCGTTGTTCCTCGATGCAGCGTGTCACGGCCTCGGCCCGCTGCGCATTGCGGATGTGGCTCGGCAGCACTTCCGGGCCCGGGCGACCGACGGCCGCTTCGCGCGAGACGCCGGTCATGCGGGTCCACGCGTCGTTGACCATCAGGTAGCAGCGCTTCTCGTCGATCACGGAGACCAGGTCCGACATCGCATTGACGGCGGCGGCGTAGGTCAGCAGATCGCGTTCCTGGCGCTTGACATCGCTCAGATCGGTCCACAGGCCGATCGAGCCGATGTGCTCGCCCTTTTCGTTGCTGATCGGCGTGGCGTTGTTGATGCAGGGCACGCGGGTGCCATCCGGGCGTACCACGTCGACCTGGTAGCTGCCCGCGCTGCCGGTGCGGCGCTTGGCCAGTTCGGCGTCGAGTACTTCGCGCTCGGCGCCCTTGAAGAAGTCGAATATGCCCTTGCCGCGGACCTCGTCGGCTGGGCGGCCCAGGATTTCGCACATCGCGTCATTGATCTCCAGCGTCCGGCCTTCGGCATCCACGAACCAGAAGCCTTGCTGGGTGCAGCGCACGAGTTGCTGGAGCAGCGCATGTTTGTCGGCCAGCGCCCGGCGGGCGTCCTCCGCCTCGCGCGCCAGTCCGGCCGACTGCGCGGTGCGTTCTTCCACCGCCATGCCGGCCCGCACCGACGATTTGGCCAGTGCGGCCGAACGCAGTGCGGACAGCACCATGATGCCCGTGAACAGCGTGTAGATGCCGGCCAGGCTCAGTCCACCCTGGTCGAATTGCGGCGGAAGTGCCAGCGTGATCGCTACCGTGACCGGAACCGAGAACGCGGTCGCAGCCACCAAGTCGAACGAGGCGCTGACCAGCGAGGCACCGACCATGGCCGCGCAGATGAAGGCGATCGTCTGCGCGGCATGGCCTTGCTGCAACTCCGGCAGCAGCAG
The DNA here is from genome assembly GCA_963205115.1 of Pseudomonadota bacterium. Lineage (GTDB taxonomy): Bacteria > Pseudomonadota > Gammaproteobacteria > Burkholderiales > Burkholderiaceae_C > Rubrivivax. Next base: position 208,453 of record CAUJHV010000006.1, read on the forward strand.
CGGCAGTGCGGCCCAGACCATGCCGTGGCAGCCGAAGGCCACTCGGTCGAGCAGCAGGCCCTCGGGTCTGCGGCCGAGAAGGCCTCGCCGCCGATGGCGCATCCACACGCCCATGCGCAGGGCCATGACCAGCGCCAGGCAGCCGTACCAGGCGACGATCACGCTGGCGGCCAGCGGCTGCCAGATCATGGCGGCGCTGACCAGGCCTGCAACCAGCGACATCACGGCGGATGTCGGCGTCGCCAGCTGGTGCATGCGAATCCGGCTGGCGCGCAGGGCGCGCGCAAACGGCAGATCGGGGGCCGACTTGCCGATTTTCATGTGCTGCCGAGCAATGGCCAGCGCGACCGGGCCGCGCGGCCTTGTGTGGACTCGCCGCGCAGCAGCGCCAGGGCCTTGTCGAAGTCGAAGGCGCCGACAGCCTGGAGCATGGGCGCCGCGGTCTTGCCCAAGGCGCGCCGGATCTCGACGTCGTGCTCGCGCGCAAATCGCAGAGCCCCCATTCCGCGGCCTTCCAGCAGACGCTCCAGCGTCCGGACCAGTTCGACATCGCCCGCCGGGGCAGTCGTCTGGGCGGCGGTGCGCGCCGGCGCAACAGCCCCGGCGCCCGGGGCTTCGGCCAGGGATGTCTCCAGCCCCTGCACGAGCCGGTCCAGGCCCTCGGCCAGGGCGAGAGCGCGCGTGCGCGCCTCGGACGCGTCAAGGGTCGATTCGCCCGGTGGCGGTACCGCAGACGCGAGGGCAGCCACCTCCAGCGCGCCGATGGCACCGGCCGTGGCCTTCAAGGCATGCGCCAGTTCGTGGATGTCAGCCCACTGGCCGCTGGCGGCCATGGCGTGCAGGCGCGCGCTGTCTTCGCGGTGGCTTTGCACGAAGCGCTCCAGCAGACGCCCGAAGGCCACCGGATCGCCGCGCACCATCCGCATGCCCAGATCGGCGCGCAGTGCGCGCGCAGCGCGCCAGTGTGCAGTGAGCGCGGCACCCGGTGGCTGCGGGTCCTGCGCCAGTGGCGTTTCTGGCGTCGCTGGCGGCGTGGTGCCGGACATGGGCGCCAGGCCGGAGTTCGCGCCCATGCGCGGGCTGGCGCGGGCGGCAAGCAGTGCCTTCGCCAGTTCCGCCGGGCCGCAGGGTTTGACCAGCACGGCGGCCATGTCGCGCGGCACTTGCAGTCGATCCTTGTCGTCCGAACCGGGTGCGACCAGGGCGATCAGCAAGGGCGGCATTCCGCGTGACAAGGACCGGATGCGCTGGGCCAGCTCGCGGATCTCGATATCGCCCATCTCGGCGTCCAGCACGCAGATGTCAAAGGGCTGACCAGCGGCTTCGGCATGGCTGATCGCCAGCAGGGCTTCGGTGCCCGAACCCACGGCCTGAGCCCGGCAGCCCAGCGCATCGAGGTGGGTTGTGGTGGCTGCGCGTGCATCGTCCAGGTCGTTGACAACCAGCACGCGCGAGGTCTCGAGATCGGTGGCCAGGCCCCAGTTTGTGTCTTCGATCTGGCCATCGGGCATTCGCAGATCGAACCAGAACGTCGAACCCCGGTTGGGCTGGCTGCGCGCCTGGAGTTCGCTGTGCATGCGATGCAGCACGCGGCGCGTGAGCGCCAGACCGAGGCCGGTCCCGCCGAACGTGCGGTTGGATGCCTGCTCGGCCTGCTCGAAAGGCTGGCCCAGACGCTGCAGGATCTCCTGCGGGATGCCGATGCCGGTGTCCGACACCTCGAAGCGCAGGAAGGCGCCGCGTTCGCCGTCGGGCAGCCGCCGCACGCGCACCGTCACGTGGCCTTGTGCCGTGAATTTCAGCGCGTTGCCGGTCAGGTTCATCAGGACCTGCCGCAGACCGGCCTCGTCCAGCGGGATCCGCGCCGGCACGTTTGCGTCGAACCAGGGCACCAGCTCGAGTCCCTTGTCTGCCGCGCGGCCGCACAGGGATTGGGCGACCTTGATGACGCATTCGTGGACGTCCACGATCTGCGACACCGCCGGCTCGCTCGTGGATTCCAGGCGTGCCAGCTGCAGGATGTCGCTGAGCATGTCCATCAGCTGCTGCGCGGATTCCACGACGCGGCCCAGGGTCGCGGCCTGCGCGCCCGTGGCGCCCTGGCGTGCGACCTGCGCCAGGTTGATGATGGCGTTCATCGGCGTGCGCAGTTCGTGGCTCATGTTGGCCAGGAACGCCGCCTTCGAGCGTGTGGCCGCCTGCGCGCGGGCGCGCTCCTGATTCAGCGCCTCCTGGATCTTCTCGACCTGTGCGGCGCCCTCTGTTTCCAGACGTGCCTGGCGTTCCAGCGTCCGGTGCAGCTCGGTCACGTCGGTGAGCACGACCACCAGCTGCAGACCGCGCTGGATCCGGGCCTGGGCGAATTCGGCGCGCACGTGCCGCGACCCACCGCGCGCCGTCAGCAGACGCAGCGCCTGTCCGTCGTTCAAGGGCTGCGTGCGGTAACCCGGGCTGTCGATCAGATCGCGCAGCACGCGGTCCAGCTCGTCGCCCCGCGGCCACTCGAGCCGGGGTCCGAGCTTGGTGCCCACGAGCGAGCCTTCGGCCTCGCCGAGCATGGCGCTCCCCGCCGGGTTGCAGCTGGCGATCGTGCCGTCACGGTGCAGCTCGAGAACGGCATGCGGCAGGCAGGCGCGCCACGCCGCAGCGCTGGCGGCCAGGTCCTCGGCCCGACGCTCCGATTGCGCCAGCGCGTCGCGCAGCCGGCGCGTCTCGTCTTCGATCGGCCGGATGTCGGCCACGATGCCGGGCGCGTTGTCATCGGCGGCCGGGAACACCTCCCAGCCCAGCAAGGAGCTGGGCGAGCCTTGAATGGACAGACGCCGCAGACGCCGCCCCACCGCCTGCGTGATGAAGGCCTGCAGCGCGACCACGCCACCGAAGGCCCCTGCCGCCAGAAGGCCGATGCCCGCCGGCGTCTGCATGCCGATGCCGCGCACGCGGCAGGCCAGCACGATGAAGGTCTCGAGAACCGCACACGCCAACACCCAGGCCGGGACCACCCAGGCCAGAGGGACTGCACCCGACGTCGGGTCGACGTCCGCGACGGTCGGCGTGTTCGGCGGGTCAGCCGGCCTCGGGTTCATCGCGGTAACGGCTCGCGATGTCCAGGAAGTCGTCCAGGCGCGCGAGGAAGGCATCCACGATGTCCGGATCGAACTGGCTGCCGCGCCCCTGGACGATGATGCGCCGGACTTCCTCTGCCGGGAACGCAGGCTTGTAGACCCGTCGGCTGATCAGCGCGTCGAAGACGTCGGCCAGCGCCATCAGCCGCGCGCCCACGGGAATGGCGTCTCCGCTCAGGCCCGCCGGATAGCCGCTGCCGTCCCACTTTTCGTGGTGGCCCTGGGCGATGTCGCGGGCCACCTGCAGGAACTCCAGCGGATCTTCCGCGCCTGTGGTCGGCGCCATGCGCGCCTGGGCGGTGCGCATCTCGTTGCCGGCCTCGCCCATCGCCCGGTTCAGCGCGTTGCCGCCCAGCGCCGCGTGCGTCTTCATGATCTCGAATTCCTCGCGCGTCAACGGCCCGGGTTTGAGCAGGATGGCGTCGGGGATGCCGATCTTGCCGATGTCGTGCAGCGGCGCGGCCTGCACGATCTGGCGCAGGCGCGCATGGGACAGGCTCTCGCAGAAGCGCGGATGGTTCTGCAATTCGCGGCCCAGGACTTCGATATAGCCCTGCGTGCGCAGGATATGGTGTCCGGTTTCGAGGTCACGCGTCTCGCCCAGCGAGGCCAGCGCGCGCAGGCTTGCATGCTTGACGACGTTGATGTCGCGGGTGCGCAGCGCGATCTCGGCTTCCAGGTTCGCGTTCTGCCTGGACAGCATGTCGCGTGTGCGCTTGAGCTCGAGGTGCGTGCGGATGCGCGCCGTCAGCACCATCGGGCTGATGGGCTTGGTCACGTAGTCCACGGCGCCCGCGCGCAGGCCTTGCTCCTCGTCGACCGACTCGACCTTGGCCGTGACGAAGATCACCGGGATGGAGGCCGTCAGCGGATCGGCCATCAGGTGCCGCAGCACCTCCATGCCGTCCATGCCAGGCATCATCATGTCCAGCAGGATGAGGCTGGGCTGCGGGACCATCGTCGCTGCCGTCAGGGCGTGCGCGCCTGAATTGGCGAAGCGCAGGTCGTAGTCGGCCTCCAGCAATTCGCCCAACAGCAGCAGATTCACCGGGTTGTCGTCCACGACCAGCAACAGCGGGCGGCTGTCCGGGTCGTTGCTCATGCCGGCGGCATCGCCCCAATCGAGGACCAGGGCGGAGGGGTCTACGAAATCGTTCATCGCTGAGCTATCGGCGCGAAATCCGGCGTGCTTGAGGATTTGTGCACCTGGCGACCGTGGCGGCGCCGCACCCCGCGTGGCACGCGGGCGGGAGCGCCGCGGGGCTTGCCGGCGGGGCGGCTGCTGCTGTTACGCTTCGTGTTCAACACATGGCGATTCCGGCCTTCGGACGGCGCCAAAAACCGGAGGCAACGCGATGGATCTTCAATTGGCGGGCCGTACCGCGCTGGTGACGGGGGCCTCGGTGGGCATCGGACGGGGCATCGCGCTGGCGCTGGCCGCGGAAGGCGTGCGCGTGGCGGTGACGGCGCGCCGGCTGGACAAGCTCGAGGAGCTGGCGCAGGCGATCACCGCGGCGGGCGGCGCGCAGCCGGTCCTGATCGAGCAGGACATGTATGCCGAAGACGCGGCCGAGCGCCTGTCGCGCGCTGCGATCCAGGGCCTGGGTCACGTCGACATCCTCGTGAACAACGCCGGCGGCTCGCGCAGTTTCAAGGATCTGCACGTCAGCGAGGCCCAGTGGCAGGAGGCGATGACGCTGAACTTCCACCGCCCGCGTCAGCTGGGCGACGCGCTGATCGACCCGATGATCGCGCGCGGCTGGGGCCGCGTGATCTGCATCACCGGCAAGAGCGAGCCCGAGCACATCAACGGCGCCTTCTGCGCCAAGGCCGGCATCCACAGCTGGGCCAAGGGCCTGAGCCGCATGGTGGGCAAGCACGGCATCACGGTGAACTGCATCCCGCCGGGGCGCATCCATTCCGAGCAGATCTTCCGCAACTACACGCCGGAATACCGGCAGTGGCAGTGCGAGAACGAGATCCCGATGGGGCGCTACGGCGAGCCCGAGGATCTGGCGAATCTGGTGTGCTTCCTCGCCAGCCCGCGGGCGAGTTACATCACCGGCGCCGTGATCCCCGTGGACGGCGGCCTGCGCCGCTACCAGTTCTGACCCGACCCCTTCTTGCAGGATTTGAAGCCATGACCCTGGATCGACGCGTTTTCATCTCGGCCGCCGCACTGGCCGCTCCCGGTTGGGCCGGCGCGCAAGCGGCCTGGCCCCGCCAATCCGTGCGCTTCGTTGTGCCCTTCGCGCCCGGCGGCACCAGCGAGATCGTGGCCCGCACGGTGGCGCAGGAGCTCACCAAGCAACTGGGCCAGACGGTCTATGTGGAGAACAAGGGCGGCGGCGCCGGCGTGCCGGCGATGACCGAGGTGGCCAAGGCCGCGCCCGACGGCCACACGCTCATCCTGGGCCACGTGGGCTCGCTGGCGGTGCATCCCTACATCTTCGACAACCTGGCCTACGACGTGAACCGCGACTTCGTGCCGGTCACGATGCTGGCGCGGGTGCCCAACCTGTTCGCCATCCATGCCGACGTGCCGGCCAAGGATTTCAAGTCCTTCGTCGAGTACGTGAAGAAGAACCCCGGCAAGCTGGACTACGGCTCGGCGGGCAACGCCAGCGCCGGACACCTGGCGATGGAGTACCTGAAGATGGTCACCGGGATGTTCATGACGCACATCCCCTACCGGGGCACCGGGCCGATGCTGACCGACCTGCTGGCCGGCCGCACGCAGGCCACCTCCGCGGGCCTGCCGGCGCTGCTGCCGCAGATCAAGGCCGGCAAGCTGCGCGCGATCGCGGTCGGCACGGCGCAGCGCCTGCCGATGCTGCCCGACGTGCCGACCGTCGCCGAGATGGGCTTCAAGGACTTCGAGACCTCGCAGTGGTACGGCATTCTTGCGCCCGCCGGCACGCCGCGGGACATCGTCAAGCGCCTGCAGGAAGAGTCCTTGAAGGCCCTGAAGAGCAATTCGGTGACGGCCCGCTTTACCAACGACGGCGCGTTCGGCGGTGGCGGGCCGCCGGAAGAGTTCTCCGCCTTCATCGCGGGCCAGCAGAAGGTCTGGAGCGCCATCATCAAGCGGGCCGGCATCAAGCCGGATTGAAGCCCGCGGCTGACGCGCCGGGCGCCGCGCCCGGCGTGGCCGATGTGCACGGCGAGGCGCGTCGTGCGACGACCCGCGGGCTCTACAGCCGACGCGTCATGAATATGCTCAGCGGATCCTCGACATAACCCTCGAAGGGCCCGCAGCGCGTGAAGCCGAAGCCTTCGTACAGCCGCACGGCCGGCTCGAAACCCGGCTGCGCGCCGGTTTCCAGGCTCAGCCGCTCGTAGCCGCGCTGGCGCGCGGTATCGAGGATGTGCGTCAGCACGGCCCGCGCGACGCCTTGGCCACGGAAGGCTTCGCGTGTGCGCATGGACTTGATCTCGCCGTGGTTCGCGTCCAGGGCCTTCAGTGCGCCGCAGCCCATCAATTCATCGCCGTCCGACCAGACGCTCCAGAAGCTGATGTCGGGCTGGCGCAGCCGGTCGAGGTCCAGCGCGTGCACGCTTTCCGGCGGCGACTGGCTGTGCATGTGCGCCAGGTGTTCTTCCAGCAGCGCGCGAATCTGCGGGCCTCTCAGGTCGTCGAGAACGATCTTCATGGCGTTCGAGTGTAGAGGGCACACACGTTCTGGGCAGCGCGGCGGGCGGGCCCGACAATGGTGCGTCGCTGTCTCCTCGCCGCCCCCACCATGAAGCTGCTTCGTCGGATCTGCCAGGCCTTGCTGGCGCTGCTGTGCCTGAGTGCCGGCAGCCAGGCCGCCACCTTGCGCATCGCCAGCGCGTTCGATCCGCAGACCCTGGATCCGCATGCGCTGGCCCTGCTGTACCACACGCGGGTCATCGGACAGGTCTACGAGTCCCTGGTCAACCGCGACGCCGACTACCGGCTCGAGCCGGCGCTGGCCACCGAGTGGCGCATGACCAGCGCCACGAGCTGGCGCCTGCGCATCCGCAGCGGCGTGAGCTTCCACGACGGCAGCCCGATGACGGTGGACGACGTGGTCTTCTCGCTGCAGCGGGTGATGGCCGCGCCGTCGCAACGGGCCTTTCAGCTGAAGGGCGTGTCGGCCGTGCGCAAGGTCGACGAGTCGACGATCGACATCCTCACCGAGGCGCCCGACGCGGTGCTGCCGGAGAAGCTGGTCTTCCTGTCGATCATGAGCAAGGCCTGGGCCGAAAAGCACGGCGTGCAGAAGGCCCAGGATTTCAACGGCAAGCAGGAGACCTACGCCATCCGCAACGCCAACGGCACGGGCCCCTACCGCGTGACGCGTTACGAACCCGATGTGCGTGTCGTGCTGCAGCGGCATCCGCAGTGGTGGGGCCGCAGCGACGCGCGCACGGGCAACGTCGACGAGGCCCAGTTCATCACCATCAAGAGCGACGCCACGCGGCTGGCGGCGCTGTCGTCCGGCGAGGTCGACCTGGTGCTCGATCCGCCGTTCCAGGACGTGGCGCGCCTGAAGCAGGACAGCCGCATCGCCCTGTCGCAGATGCCCGATATCGGCCAGCAGTACCTGACCTTCGACCAGGCACGCGACGAACTCGAGGGCAGTGACGTGAAGGGCCGCAACCCCTTCAAGGACCTGCGCGTGCGCCAGGCCGTCTACCACGCCATCAACATGCCGGTGATCATCGACAAGGTGCTGCGCGGCCAGGCCGTGCCCACCGGCGCCTTCCTGTCGCCGCGTGTCGAAGGCTCTCCGGCGGAGCTCGACAAGCGCCTGCCCTTCGATCCGGCGCGCGCGAAGGCGCTGCTCGCGCAGGCCGGCTACCCCAATGGCTTTTCCGTGACGCTGGATTGCGTGAACGTCGCCTGGCGCGAGAACGTCTGCCAGGCCGTCACCGCCATGCTCACGCAGGTGGGCATCCGCACCAGCCTGCGTTCGAGCCCGACCAACCAGTTTTTCCCCAAGCTCAGCCAGGGCACGGCGGCTTTCATCGAATACGGCTGGACGGCCACGCCCGATGCCTGGGCCTCGCTCAACGGCCTGTTCCGCACCTTCGACCGCACGGGCCTGGGCACCTTCAACGCCGGGCGCTACAGCAACCCGAAGCTGGACACGCTGATCGACAACATCCGCGTCGAGCCCGATCTCACACGCCGACGTGCCATGGTGACCACCGCGTTGCGGCTGATTGCCGACGATCTGCCCTACGTGCCGCTGTACCGGCGCACGCTGAACTGGGCCTATGCGAAGAAGGTCAGCCTGGTGCAGTGGCCGAATGACACGATCGAACTGCGCTGGGTGCGCGTGAAGTGACCGGGTGGATGGCCGAGTGAGTACACGTCCACGCAAGATCGCCGCCGCGGGCGCCGCGCCGGCACCGGTTGCCGTGACGTCGGCCGCTCCTCCCGCACCGCCCGCGCCGCGCACACGCTCGGCGCGCGTACTGCAGAAGCACGACGACAAGCTCACGCTGATCCTGCGCACGGCCGCCTTGCTGTTTGCCGAGCACGGCTACGACGCCACCTCGCTGGACATGATTGCCGAGCAGCTGGGCATGCACAAGGCCACGCTGTACCACTACATCGACGGCAAGGAGTCGATCCTCTTCCAGTGCCAGCTGCGCTCGTTCACCGACCTGGATGAGGTCGAGGCGCATGCGCGCGACCGCAGCCTCGGCGTGCTGGCGCGGCTGCGCTACTTCACGGTGCACCTGGCGCGCGCGCAGCACAACGAATTCGGGCGCTGCCTGGTGCTGATCGGCCCGAAGCCGCTGGCCGAAGCCGCGGGCGGCGAGATCCGCCGCATCCAGCGGCGGCTGGACACCATCGTGCGCGACCTCATCAAGGAGGGCCATGCCAGCGGCGAGCTGGACGTGCCCGATCCCGCGCTGGCCGGCGCGATGCTGTTTGGCGCGCTGGGGTGGGTGCCGCGCTGGTACAGCCCGCAGGGGCGTTATGCGGTCGACGAGATCGCCAATGCCTTCTTCGACCTCTTCGAGCGCGGCATCCGCGGGCCGAAGGCTGCGCCGGCCGGCCCGCGCACGCCGGGCATCGGCGCGCCGCCGCTGAAGTCGACCGTCAGCCGCCCGAAGACCAGGCCACGCCCTGCGCCAGCCCGCGCGGCGTCGCGTCCGCGCTGAAGCCGGCCGCGGCCCGCAGGGCGCCGCGCCAGGGCGATACGATCGACGTCATGTCCAAGGCCTGCATCCGCACACACGACAGCCGGCGTCCATTCGCCGCCCTTGCTAGAGAGCCTGTGAAGCATCCCGCCACACCCGCTCGTGCGTCCGTCAGGGCGCCGCTCTGCGTTGCAAATGCTCGCCATAGCCCGAGCTATGGCTGTGCTTTGCGCCTTGATCGGCACCCTGGCGGCCACCCGCTCGGGCGCGCCGGAATACTTCACAGGCTCTGAGCCCGCCATGTTCATCGGCCTGGACCTCGGCACTTCCGGACTGAAAGCCCTGCTGCTGGACCGCGCGCATCAGGTGCGTGCGACGGCCTCGGCACCGCTGACGGTGCAGCAGCCCCAGGCGTTGTGGCGCGAGCAGGACCCCGCCGACTGGTGGCGGGCCTGTGAGACCGCGCTGGCGGCGCTGCTGCAGGCGGCCGCGGCGCAGGGCATCGCCGCCGGTGAGATTGCGGCGATCGGCCTGTCGGGCCAGATGCACGGCGCCACGCTGCTGGGCGCACGCGACGAGGTGCTGCGCCCGGCCATCCTGTGGAACGACGGCCGCTCGGCCGCGCAGTGCGCCGAGCTCGAACGCCGCGTGCCCGACTCGCGCGCGATCACCGGCAACCTGATGATGCCGGGCTTCACCGCGCCCAAGTTGTTGTGGGTGGCCGAACACGAGCCCCAGGTTTTCGCGCAGGTGCGCAAGGTGCTGTTGCCCAAGGACTGGCTGCGCCTGCAACTCACCGGCGACCACGCGAGCGACATGTCCGACGCGGCCGGCACGTTGTGGATGGACATGGCCCGGCGCGACTGGAGCGAGCCGCTGCTGACGGCCACCGGCCTGACGCGCGCGCACATGCCGACACTGCATGAGGGCCCCGCGGTGACGGGTGTGCTGCGTGCCGACATCGCCGCGCGCTTCGGCCTGCGCCGCATCCCGGTGGTGGCCGGCGCCGGCGACAACGCGGCCGGTGCCATCGGCATGGGCATCGTGCGTCCCGGCCAGGGCATGCTGTCGCTGGGCACCTCGGGGGTGTTCTTCGTGGCGACCGATGGCTTCCGCGCCAACCCGGCGCGTGCGGTGCACAGCTTCTGCCACGCGCTGCCGCAGACCTGGCACCTGATGTCGGTGATGCTGTCGGCCGCGAGCTGTCTGGACCACACGGCGCAACTCACCGGCGTGGCCGATGTCGGCCAGCTGCTGGCGCTGGCCGAGCAGCGCGGCCTGCACGACGGCACGCCGCAGTACCTGCCGTATCTGAACGGCGAGCGCACGCCGCACAACGACCCGCAGGCGCGTGCGGTGTTTTTCGGCATCGACGCCGCCACCGGCCCGGCCGACCTGGCCAATGCGACGCTCGAAGGCGTGGGCCAGGGCCTGTTCGACGGCATCGGGGCGCTGGAGGCCACGGGCGCGCGCGCCGACGAAATCACGCTCGTGGGCGGCGGCTCGCGCAGCCGCTACTGGGCGCAGATGCTGGCCGACATCAGCCAGCGCACCCTGCTGCAGCGCGAAGGCGGCGATCTGGGGCCGGCGCTCGGAGCCGCGCGGCTGGCGCGCATGGGCGTCGACGGTGTGTCGCCGGCCGAGTGCTGCCCCGTGCCCGCGGTGGTCGAGCGCTTCGTGCCCAATCCCGTTCGCGGAGGGCGGTTCGCAGCTCGGCGGCTGAAATTCCAGCAGCTCTACGGACAGCTCAAACCCTGCTTCAGCGCCTAACGCGCCAGGGCCTGATCGGCTCGGGTTCGCCCGCGTCAGTCGCTCATCAACGCCACATAGGCCGGCGGCATCACCGTCACCGCCTGCGCGAAGCCGCCGACATAACGCAGCGATTGCACGGCGATGTGCATCAGCGAGAAGTCCGCGAAGTCGAACATCGGCTCCGATGTCGGGAAGCGATCGAGATAGGTCTGGCGCGCCGCGTCGTAACCGGCTTCATCGGGCGACAGCACGGCGGCGCGGCCGCGGATGCTCACGCGCGGCGTTTCCTGCGGGGTGGCGCCGGCCGCGCGCTCGCCGGTGAACAGCATCGCCACGGCGGGTTGGGCGAGCATGTCCGCGGTGTGCGTGGCCAGGCGGCTGACGTGGATGACAAAGCCGCGGCCCTGGGGCAGCAGTGCGTAGGGCACCATCGACAAGGCGGGCTCATCGCGGTGCAGCGTGGCCAGTGCGGCCACCTGCTGCGATTCGATCAGCTGCCGCAGTGCGCGGGCCTGTGCGGGTTCCATGGGGCGGCTCCTGCGGCGGTGGCGTCGGTCTGGCGGCGCATCAGCCGGCCGGGATGTCGGGCTCGACCAGGTGCACCAGCTGCGCGATCGACTCCTGCCAGCCGAGGTAGCACATCTCGGTGGGAATCACGGCCGGGATGCCTTCCTGCACCACGTGCATGGCGGTGCCGCAGCTCACCGGCTCCAGGCTGATGGTGGTGGTCATCTCGCCCGGCAGGTTGGGGTCGTCGAAGACGTCGGTGTAGCGGATGCGCGCACCCGGCTGCAGCTCGAGGTAGCGCCCGCCGAAGCTGTGGCCCGCGCCGGCGCCGAAGTTGGTGAAGCTCATCCGGAACTTGCCGCCCACCTGCGCATCGAGTTCGTGCACCGTGCAGGTGAAGCCGTAGGGCGGCAGCCACTTGGCCAGTGCGGCCGGGTCGAGAAAGGCGCGGTAGACCCGATCGGGCGGCGCGCGCAGCACGCGGTGGAGACGGACGGTGCCGGTGGTCATGGGGTGGGTCCTCGGAGCGAAGAGGGATCGGTCGGCGGCAACCCTGCCGCAGTCGCCGAATCACAGCTTGCCCCGCATTCTGGCCGCTCGCGCGTGGCCGGGTCGACGACAACGCGTCGCGTGGGGAAATCGGTTCGCCGGTCAGACGGTCAACCACGATGAAGGTGGGCCGCGGCGTGGGCGATGCGGTCTGGGGCCCGTTCAGGACCTTCGGCACGGTGACGGCCGCGATGCACGGGCGCGCCACGGGCCAGGGCAGTTACGTGGTCGCGGCGATGGTGGACCGCGTGCTGGCGCTCTCGCAGCCGGTCGTCCGCCGCTTTGCCTATGCCGGTGAATCGCCGCAGCCAATCGGCAACGGCATGGCGGGCCTGCTGCACCCCGGCTCCGCGCAGACGTCGGCCGCGGTATCAGCTGCGGGGCGGTGCCGCGGCGAGTGGCGGCACGGACGGGATGCGAGTGCCGCCGGCCAGCCCCGCGCGCAACTCGGCGGCGAAGGCCACCGCCAGCGGCTGCCGCGCGTGCCCGGCCGGATAGATCAGGCCGTATCGCGAGCCCAGCTTCTCCTTGATGGGCCGCAGCACGATGTCCGGCCCGGCGAAGGGTTCAGCCGTCCAGCGCGAGACCAGCGTGATGCCGGCACCCGCGGCGACCATCGCGCAGGCGATGGACGAGCTGGGCGTTTCGACGACCACGTTGGGCGCGACACCGGCGCTCTGGAAGGCGTCGTCGATCTGGTAGCGCACGTAGCTGTGCTGCGACAGCAGGATCATGCGCGCGCCGTCCAGGTCACGCAGCGACAGGCGCTTGCGCGAGGCCAGCGCATGGCCGGCCGGCAGCACGGCCAGGTAGTCCACGGGCGGCAGTTCCTCGATCTCGATCGCCGGACGCGCCAGCGGCAGTTCCACCACGCCGATGTCGAACTGGCGTGTCGCCACGCCTTCGGCGATCTGCCGCGACGGCAGGCTCTGCAGGAATACGCGCACGTGGGGCCGCGGGGCGATCAGGCGCGCCACGGCGTGTGGCACCAGCCACTGCGCCAGGGCGGGCAGGGTGGCCACCCGCAGCGCGCCGGCGCGCTGGAAGCGGATGTCCTGCGCCACCTGCGCGATGCGCTCGATGCCGCTGTAGACCTGCTCGATCTCGCGGTGCAGGGCCTCGGCTTCTGGCGTGGGCACGAGACGCCGGCCGCGCCGCTCGAACAGCGCGTAACCCAGGCGCAGCTCAAGCAGGCCGATGGTGCGGCTCACGCCGGGCTGCGTGAGGTTCAGCAACTGCGCGCCCCCGACGACGCTGCCCGCGATCATCACGGCGCGGAACGCCTCGATGTGCCGCAGGTTGAAGCTGGACTTCATGCATAACAGTTTTGCATATGCAAGGCCCGATGTTTGCCTTTTCTTTCCGAATCCATCTGCCTAGAGTCAGGGCTGGGACAACCGCGACCCCGCCGGTCGCCTTCGAGACCACCGGCCCCTGAGAGGGCCCACCAGGAGAACGCGATGCGTACATACCGAATCGTCATGAGTGCCCTTGCCCTGGCGCTGGCCGCCGGCACGACCGCCGCGCAGACCACGCTGTACGTCGGCGGTTCGGGGGGCTCCACCGAGACGCTGATGAAGGAAAAGATCATTCCGCCCTTCGAAGCGAAGACCGGTGTGAAGGTGGTCTACATCCCGGGCAACTCCACCGACATCCTGGCCAAGGTCCAGGCCCAGAAGGGCAAGCAGGAGATGTCCCTGGCCATCATCGACGACGGCCCGATGTACCAGGCCGTCGGGCAGGGCCTGTGCGCCCCGGTGGAGAAGGCCGGCACGATCAACGATCTCTACGATGGCGCGCGCATGGTGGGCGACCGCTCGGTCGGCATCGCCTTCATCGCCACCGGCCTGGGCTACAACAAGGACATCTTCAAGAAGAACGGCTGGGCGCCGCCGACCTCGTGGAACGATCTGGCCGACCCGAAGTACAAGGGCAAGGTGGTGATTCCGCCCATCACCAACGGCTACGGGCTGTTGACGTTGGTGATGATGGCCCGCATCCACGGCGGTGGCGAAGACAAGATCGATCCCGGCTTCGACGCGATGATCAAGAAGGTCTCCCCCAACGTGCTGGCCTGGGAACCGTCGCCGGGCAAGATGGCGCAGATGATGCAGACCGGAGAGGGCGCGCTGGTGGTCTGGGGCAATGGTCGCGTGACTGCCGTGGCCGACCAGGGCGCACCGGTGGAATTTGTCTTCCCGAAGGAAGGTGCGCCGGTGATCATGGTCGCGGCCTGCGTGACCGAAGGCGCGCCGCAGCCCAAGCTGGGCCAGCAATTCCTGCAGCACATCGTCTCGCCGGAGGTCCAGGCCATCCTGGCGCAGGGCGTGGGTTGGGGGCCGGTGAACAAGAATGCGAAGCTCGCGCCGGACGTGGCGCGCAAGGTGGTCTACGGTCCGCAGCAGGTGGCCACGCTGCTGGCCCCGAACTACACCGTCATCAACGCCAAGCGCGCGGAGTGGACGCAGCGCTGGAACCGCGCGGTCGAGAAATAAGCTTGCCGCCGGCGCACGGCGGGCGAGCCCCGCCGTGCTGACCCGCAACCACCACAACCCCTGGCCATGGCATTCCTCGAACTGCGCGCGCTGCACAAGCGATACGGCGACCTCACGGCCGTGGCGGAGTGCGACCTGTCGATCGAACGCGGCGAGTTCGTCTGCCTGCTGGGGCCTTCGGGCTGCGGCAAGACCACCACGCTGCAGATGGTGGCCGGCTTCACCCCGCCCACCAGTGGCCGTGTGGTGCTGGACGGTCAGGACATCACCGATCTGCAGACCAACCGGCGTGGCCTGGGCATCGTCTTCCAGAGCTATGCGCTGTTCCCCCACATGACCGTGGCCGACAACGTCGCGTTCGGGTTGGAGATGCGCCGCGTGCCGGCCGCTGAGCGCCGCCAGCGCGTGGCGGACACGCTCGAGTTGGTGCACCTGACGCCGATGGCGCAGCGTTTCCCCAAGGAACTGTCCGGCGGCCAGCGGCAGCGCGTGGCGCTGGCGCGCGCCTTGGTGATCCAGCCGCCGGTGCTGCTGCTGGACGAACCGATGGGGGCGCTGGACGCCAAGCTGCGCGAGGAGATGCAGATCGAACTGCGCGCGCTGCAGCGTCGCGTGGGCATCACGACCATCATGGTCACGCACGACCAGGCGGAGGCCATGACGCTGGCCGACCGTGTGGTGCTGATGAACAAGGGACGCATCGAGCAGATGGGCCGGCCCTTCGAGATGTACGAGCGCCCCGAGGGCCGCTTCGCCTCGACCTTCCTGGGCAAGGCCAATGTGCTGGAACTGCAGCACGATGGTCGTGGCACGCTGGACGGCCACCCGCAACTGCCTTGCCCGGCCGACGCGCCGGCAGGCGCCGTGGACTACATCGTGAGGCCCGAGAAAATCGGCTTTGCCACCGATGCACCCTTGCTCTCGGGGCGCGTGATCGCACGCGTGTTCCTCGGCAACCATTGGCTCTTCCAGGTGCAGACCCCTCTGGGTCCGATCCACGTGACACAGGCCAACGCCGGCCTGCCGAGCGTCGACGAAGGACATGCCGTGGGGCTGACCTGGTCGGGCGCGCACGTGCGGGTCGTGCCGCGCGCCGGAGCGAACGCCTGATGTCCGCCGCGGGCCGGACCACGCTGCCCTATGCGCTGAGTGCGCCGGGCGTGCTCGCCATGCTGGCCTTCGTGGCGCTGCCGCTGGTGCTGACCTTGTCGCTCAGTCTCTACCCCTTCGTGCCTGGCACCGGGGTGGGCGAGGGCCTGACCGGCGCGCACTACGCCGACATCGCCAGCGACGAGTATTTCCACACCATCTTCGGCCGTACGTTTGCGATGGCGCTGTGGGTCACGCTGCTGTGCATCGTCATCGGCGTGCCTGAAGCCTATGTGCTCAGCCGGCTGTCCTCGCGCTGGCGTGCGGTGTCGATGGTCATCGTGCTGGGCCCGCTGCTCATCAGCGTGGTCGTGCGCTCGCTGGGCTGGGCCGTGCTGCTGGGGACCGAAGGTGTCATCAACCGCGGTCTGCTGGCGCTGGGCCTCATCGCCGAGCCCTTGAAGATGATGTACACCTTCGGCGCGATGGTGGTCGCGCTGGTGCATGTGCTCGTGCCCTTCATGGTGCTGGCGGTGTGGGCCAGCCTGCAGAAGCTGGACCCCGCGACAGAGCAGGCCGCGTCTTCGCTGGGTGCCGGCCTGCCGACGGTGTTGCGCCTCGTCGTGCTGCCGCAGGTCATTCCCGGCGTGCTGTCGGGCAGCCTGATCGTCTTCGCGATGGCGGCCAGCGCCTTCGCCACGCCGGCCATCATCGGCGGGCGCCGGCTGAAGGTGGTGCCCACGACGATCTACGACGAATTCCTGGGCAATCTCAACTGGCCGCTGGGCGCCGCACTGGCGGTGTGTCTCGTGGCCTTGGTGCTGGGGCTGTCGCTGGCCTTGAACCGCTTTGTCGAGCGCCGCTGGCGCCAGGTGTTCGAATGAGCGGGCGCCGCACGCCCTGGCCGCTTCTGGCCTTCCACGTCGCCTTTGCGGCCTTCATGCTGGCGCCGCTGGTGATGGTGGCGCTGGTGTCCGTCACCGACAAGGGCTACGTCTCCTTGCCGTTCGACGGTGCGTCCTGGCGCTGGTATCGGGCCATCGCCGAGGCGCCGGATTTTGTCGATGCCTTCTGGCGCAGCCTGGGGCTGGCCGCCGCGGCCGCCACGCTGGCCACGCTGCTGGCCGTGCCGGCGGGCATGGCGCTGGCCTGGTACCGCTTCCCGGGCCGGGAGGCGGTGCTGGGCCTGCTGCTGTCGCCACTGATGGTGCCGCACGTGGTGCTGGGTATCGCGCTGCTGCGCTTTCTCACGCAGATCGGCGGCAGCAGCACGCTGTGGGGTCTGACGGCCGCGCACACCGTCATCGTGATGCCCTATGTGTTGCGGTTGGTGGTGGCCGCGGCCACGGGATACGACCGCAGCGTGTCCCAGGCCGCGGAGTCGCTGGGCGCCTCGGGCTGGACGGTCTTTCGTCGCATCGAGCTGCCGCTGATCGCGCCGGGTGTGGCGGGCGGCTGGATCATCGCCTTCATCAACAGCTTCGACGAACTGACCATGTCGATCTTCGTGGCCAGCGCGGCCACGCAGACGCTGCCGGTGAAGATGTACAACCACATCGCCAACACCATCGATCCGCTGCTGGCTTCGGTATCGACCGTGCTGATCGTGCTGACGCTGGTGCTGATGCTGGTGCTCGACCGCTTCTACGGCCTGGACCGTGTGCTCTCGGGGAAGGCGTGATGGCAGCAGCAGCGGACGTGGACACCCTGGTCATCGGCGGCGGCATCGTCGGCACGGCGCTGGCCTACGGGTTCGCGCGTGCGGGCGAGCGTGTGCATCTGCTCGACGAAGGCGACGACGCCTACCGCGCGGCGCGCGGCAACTTCGGCCTGGTGTGGGTGCAGGGCAAGGGCCTCGACCGGCCGGACTATGCCCGCTGGTCGATGCAGTCGGCTGCGCGCTGGCCGGCCTTCGCGGCCGAGCTGGCCGATCGCACCGGCGTGGATGTCGAACTGCAGCAACCCGGCGGTCTGGGCATGTGCCTGGACGAGGACGAACTGGCCGAACGTGTCGTGCAGTTGTCGGCCTTGCGTGATGCGCTCGGGGGAGCCTATCCGTTCGAGGTGATGGACGCCGCTGCCGTGCGTGCCTTGATCCCGCAGACCGGCCCTGAGGTGGTGGGTGCAACCTGGTGCCCGCTGGACGGCCACGCCAGCCCGCTGCGGCTGCTGCGTGCGCTGCTCCAGGCCTTCACGGCGCAGGGGGGTGTGCTGACGGCAGGCACACGCGTCTCGGCCATTCGACCGACGGGCGGTGGGTTCCTCGTGCAGGCCGGCGAGCGGACCTTCGGCGCCGCACGTGTCGTGCTGGCGGCCGGATTGGGCAACCGTGCGCTGGCCCCGCTCGTGGGCCTGCGCGCGCCGGTCGAACCCAACCGCGGCCAGATCCTGGTGACCGAGCGCCTGCAACCCTTTCTTCGTCACCCGACCCTGCACGTGCGGCAGACCGGCGAGGGCGTCGTGCAGATCGGTGACTCCAAGGAAGACGTCGGCTTCGACGATGGCACCTCGCTGGCGCAGCTCTCGCGCATCGCGGCGCGTGCGGCGCGATGCTTTCCGCTGCTGGACGGTGTGAATATCGTGCGCACCTGGGGCGCCCTGCGGGTCATGAGCCCCGACGGCTACCCGATCTACCAGGCTTCGCGCGAGTGCCCGGGAGCTTTCTTGGTCACTTGCCACAGCGGCATCACATTGGCGGCGCAGCATGCGGGGCCGCTGGTCGACTGGATGCGCGGCGGCGCCGAGCCGCCGGAGATCCTCGGCTTCAAGGCGGAGCGTTTCGATGTTCAGACCGATTGACGGCGACTCCGGGTCGCGCACCGTGCGCGTGCGGCTCGAAGGCCGCGAACTGCAGGCGCGGGCGGGCGATACGGTGGCGATGGCGCTGCTGAAAGCCGGCATCGGGCATCTGCGCGAAACGCCGGTGTCCGGGGAGCCGCGCGCCCCGATGTGCCTGATGGGCGTGTGCTTCGACTGCCTGGTGCAGGTGAACGGACAGCCCAACGTCCAGGCCTGCATGGTGCGTGTGGCCGAAGGCATGGACATCCGCCTGCAGCACGGCGCCAGGCCGCTGGCGGCTTCGGCATGAATGCAACCCACCATTCCACCAGCGGGACCCGCGATGTGCCGAACGACGGCACGCCAGCCGGCGACATGCCCTTCACGCACGACCTGGTGGTGATCGGTGCGGGGCCGGCCGGCATGGCGGCGGCCGTCACCGGCGCACGCCACGGGCTGAACACCATCCTGCTGGACGAGCAGCCGCGCGCCGGCGGCCAGATCTACCGCGACGTGGGCGTCGTCTCGTCGCGCGTCGGTGCGCTTCTCGGTGCGGACTATCTGCAAGGGCGCGCGCTGGTCGATGCGCTGGCCGGCTGCGGCGCCGAGGTGCGACATGAGGCCCTGGTATGGGATGTGGCGCGGGACCTGACCGTGACTGCGCAGCAGGACGGCCGGGCCTTCCAGCTGCGCGGCCGCCAGATCGTGGCGGCCACCGGTGCGATGGAACGCGCCTCGCCGCTGCACGGCTGGACGCTGCCGGGAGTCATGAACGCGGGCGCGGCCCAGATCGCGCTGAAGAGCAGTGCGGCCGTTCCTTCGGGTGCTGTGGTCCTGGCGGGGTGCGGCCCGCTGTTGCTGCTGGTGGCGTGCCAGTTGCTCGATGCCGGCGCGACCATCGCCGCCGTGGTAGAGACGGCCCCGCGCGCCAACCGCTGGCGCGCGTTGGCGCATGCCACCGATGCGCTGGGTGCCTTCGGCCACCTGGCCAAGGGCCTGCACCTGCTGCGCCGGCTGCGGACCAGTGGTGTGCCGTGGTGGCACGGTGCCGAGCGCGTGGCGGTGCTGGGCAGCACGCGCGCCGAGGCCGTGCAGTTCACGGTCGACGGCCGGGTCCACCGTGTCGCCGCCGACACGGTGCTGCTGCATCACGGGGTGATTCCAAATACGCAACTCAGCCGGCTGCTGCGTGTGGATCATGTCTGGAGCGACGCGCAACTCGCGTGGCAGGTGGTGGTGGACGAGGGCGGCCAGACCTCGCTGCCGGGTTTTCGCATCGTCGGCGACGGCGCGGCCATCGCCGGGGCACGAGCCGCGGAGGCCTCGGGCACGCTGGCCGCGCTGGCCGCGGCGCGTACGCTGGGCCACCTGGACGAGACGGCCTGCGATACGGCGGCCTTGCGTCCACAGCGGCTGCGCGGCGCCGAGCTGCGCATCCGCCCGTTCCTGGATGCCCTGTACCGGCCACCGGAATGGATCACGCATCCGCCCGACGAGGTCATGGTCTGCCGTTGCGAAGAGGTGTCGGCCGGCCGCATCCGCGAGATGGCCCGCCTGGGCTGCCAGGGCCCGAACCAGACGAAGTTCTTCAGCCGCTGCGGGATGGGTCCGTGCCAGGGCCGCATGTGCGGCACGGTGGTGACCCAGCTGCTGGCGGCTGAACTGGGCAAGTCGCCTGCTGAGGTGGGGAGTTATCGCATCCGCGCACCTTTGAAGCCGATCCCGCTGCGCACGCTGGCCGCCCTGGCAGCGCAGCGCGGCGACAGCCCGGACAAACCCGTCTAGACGGCAGCGTCCCACGCCGGCACGCTGAGGACACCGCCTGACATTCGAGCGGGCCCGCCACACCCCGCGGCGGCCCAGGGTCCGATCGTCGAACAGGCGGGGTGTTGGCTGGGTGGCTGCCGGGTTCTCGAGCAGTCTGTCCCTACCGCCACCACACGTGCGTCCCGGCTGAGCCCGGTTGCGTTTTATCGTTTGTTTGCCGCTGCCAGCCCGTGTCCGAGCCACCCGCCACCCCGCCGACCTCCGACGAACTCCCCTACGGCTGGGTCGTGGTCGGCGCCTGTTTTGTCGCGCTGGCCGTCATCTTCGGCGTGTCGTACTCCTTCGCCGCTTTTTTCGAGCCGCTGTCGCGCGAATTCGGCGCGCAGCGCGCGGCGGTGTCCTGGGTCTTTGGCCTGTCCGGGCTGCTGTATTTCGCCCTGGGGGCGTTTGGCGGCATGCTGGCCGACCGCTTCGGACCGCAGCGGGTCACGTCAGCCGGCATGCTGTGCATCGCCGCGGGCCTGTGGGGTGCGAGCCGGGCGGATTCGCTGCTGCAGGTGGTGCTGGCGCAAGGCGTGGGTGTGGGCATCGGCATCGCGCTGGTCTACACGCCGGCCATTGGCTGTGTGCAGCCTTGGTTCACGCGGCGGCGCGGGCTGGCCGCTGGCATTGCCAGTTCGGGCATCGGCGCGGGCACGCTGGTCGTGCCGGTGCTGGCCACCATGGCCATTGCCAGCTGGCACTGGCGCGACACGCTGCTGGCCATGGCCCTCGGCACGGCGGTGCTGGGCGTGGCGGCCACCGCGCTGCTGCGCCGCGCGCCGGTGGCCCGGCCCACCGGTGCAGCGCCGGTGCCTGGCATGACGCTGCGCGAGGCGATGGCCACGCCGCGTTTTCGCTGGCTCTATGCGATGACGCTGCTGGGCGCGGTGCCGATGTTCGTGCCCTTTGCGCATGTCTCGGCCGCCGCGCGTGACCTGGGCGTGCCCGACGCGCAGGCCGTGGGCCTGGTGGGCCTGATCGGCATTGGCAGCCTCACGGGCCGCTTTGTCATCGGCGCGGTGGCCGACCGTTTCGGCCGGCCGCGCACGCTGATGCTGGCCAATGCCGCGCTGGGGCTGTCGTTCGCCATCTGGCTGATGGCACGCGGCTATGGCGCCATGGCCGTGTTTGCGTTGGTGATGGGCGTGAGCTACGGGGGCCTGGTCTCGCTGCTGCCCGCGCTGTGCATGGACTTCTTCGGCGCGCGCGCCGTGTCGTCGATCATCGGCACCCTCTACACGGGCGCGGCCTTCGGCAACCTCGCCGGACCGGTGGTCGCGGGCTGGATGTTCGACCACAGCGGCAACTATTTGCCCGTGGCCGCGGGCTGTCTGCTGCTGGGTCTGCTGTCCTCCGCCTGTGCCTGGCGTGCGACGCGGCGCGAGCCCTGATGCGCCTGCCCCGTCAGCCACGCGCCTGCTGAGCCGCCGTCATCGTGTCCGCGCGGCTGCCACGCGCCCTGCAGCCACGCTGCAGCTTCAGTCCAAGGGCAAGACCGTGTCGCCCGCGGCGGGCTGGCAGCTGTCGGGCAGGGCAGGGCCGTCACGGCGCAAGACCAGGCGGCCCTCGGCATGACACAGTTCGATCCGCTGCGCACCCGGCACCTGCTGCTGCGTGAAGCGCTCCAGGGCCTCGGGCAGGCTGACCTGCAGGCGAAGCGCGAATCTGTCGGCCTCGGGGTGGTCGTCCAGGTGCACCATGGGCATGAAGGCCGCGGCGATCATCAGTGCGTGCGAACCGATGTCCACCGGCTGCGGCTTGTAGCCGGCCTGCCGCAGCCAGGTCTGCGCGCGTTCGCGCAGCGGTGGCTCAGCTGGTGCCGCCGGGAGCCCGCCCCAGGCCGCGCCCATGAGCTCGGCCACCCACTGGTTGCAGTTCTGGTAGCGTGAACTGAAGGCATAGGCATTGGCGCTGTAGGTGGCGGACAGCAGGCCCAATGCGAGCGGGCGGTCCAACGCGGCGCGGCGCAGCGCCCGCGTCGGCGGCGAGTCCGGCAGCAGCAGCACCGAGAGATGCCCCGCACCCGGGCTGTCCGTGCCCATCACGAAGCCGGCCAGGCCCTGGTCGAACAGTCGCGGGCGCTTCTCGTCGCAGGCGTAGTACAGCTGGCGCACGGCCCAGGGCAGCTCCGCGCCTTCGCGCAGGCTCAGGCCCGCGTGCGAGTAACGTTGATTCAGGCGTTGGAGGTTCAGGCCAGACCGCGAGACCAGCGCGATCGGGTGGCCCGACTGCTCGAGCTCCTGCCGCACGATTTCGGCCAGGCGCAGCAAGCGGGCCTGCTGGCGCGCTGTCAGCGGCGTGCTGCGGCTGCAGTAGTCGGTGAAGCTCTGTTGGGTCAACTCGACCAGCGCACCGGCCTGGGCCGTGAACGACGCGAGCCCCAGCAGCGCGGCGCCAGGCAGCGCACGCAGCCCGCGCGGCACGCGATGAATCAAAGGCTCAGCGCGTGCGAGCGCAGATCGCGCAGGGCCTCGTCGTTCAGCGCCAGGAAGAAGGGCTCATTCGCGCCGCTGGCCGGCAGCGTGCGGGCAAATTCAAGGCCCCAGACACGGTTGCGCGCATGCACCACGTCGCCCACGCCCAGCGCCTGCGGCCGCAGGGCCTGCGCGGGCAACGTAAGCGTGAATTCGCCCACCTCGGCCTCGACCGCGCGCAGGCGCAGTTGCACGAAGCCGGGCTTGCCGGCGGCTTCGGCCATCTCGATGACGCGGTAGTCGCCGTCGGCGACCTGCTTGCCCGTGGAACTGCGGCTCGAACCGTTTACCGAATCGGACAGGCTGCCCGACGAGGCCGAGCCGGCGCTGGACGCCGACGAGGCGGCCGAGCCCAGGCTTTCGGCCTGCGCGGCAGCCGCCAGGCAGGCGGCGAGCAAGAGGGTGGCGAGCTGACGAGCGGACATGCGGTCTCCGTGATCGCGGCGCGCCCGGCGGGCGCAACAGGCGGGAGCATACCGCCGGCCGGGCCAGGGGCCACCGCCGGCACCGGGCCGGCGGTCGGGTCAAGCACCGGCGCTGCGCCAGCGGTCAGGGCCGCAGCATCACCGGCTCGGTGCCGATGGTGATCTGGCGGTTGCTGGGCACGGCGGTTTCGGTCGCGCTCAGGCTGCGGATACGGGTGACGGCCCAGGCGGCGGGCAGGTTGACCAGGGTCGGGCCGGTGGTCGTCCACAGCACGTACGCGATCTCGCCACCGCGGTTCAGCTTGACCATGTAGACCTGACCGTTCTGCGCATAGCCGTCGAGCACGCTCGCACCCTTGAGCCAGTTGACGGCCTCGGCATAGGGCCCGGTGGCGGCGTTCGGGGTGACATAGTCCGGACCGATCAGCGCGCTGAAGTTGTCGATGCCTTCCCACACGTGGTAGCTGAAGTTGCCCAGGCCCTTGGTGGCCATGGTCAGCAGGGCGCGGGCATTGGTCGAGCGGCTCTCGGCGGTCGTGGGGTAGGCCTTGGCGCAGTCGGTCACCGCGGGGTTGCAGGCGAAGGCACCTTCGGTGTTCCACAGCGGCTTGTCCTGCAAGCCGTAGTTGCGCATCAGGTTGCGCACGTTCGTGATGCCCAGCGCGATGCCTTCGGGCGCCGCGCCGTAGTACCAGTGGAAGCCGATCATGTCGACGTGGGCACCACCGCCGGCGAAGAGGAAGTCCTCCAGGCCGCGCATGCCTTCGCCCACCGTCAGGCCTGGGCCGACGAGCCGGTTGGTGGGGTCGGCGGCCAGGAGTTCCTCGCGGGCGATGCGGGCCATCTCGGCCAAGGTGGCCATGGAGCCGGTCCAGTGCATCCAATAGTCCGGTTCGTTCCAGAGCTGCCAGTAGCGGATCTTGCCGACATAGCGGCGGGCCACGGTGCGCACGTAGTCGCGCCAGTCGTTCATGTCCTTCGGGGCACCGCTGGCTCCCGGGCCATAGAGCGCTTCCTGGTTCGGCGTGCTGGACGCCCACTGCGGCGTCTGGCCCATGGTGTAGAGGATGGCCGCACCGCCGCCCTTGCTGGTGACGTAGTCGACGTACTGGTCCAGGCGGGTCCAGTTCCAGACGTCCTGCGCGGTCTCGAGCTCGCGCCAGGTGGTGGCGGTGTTCCACAAGCGCACGATGCGCGTGCCCAGACCCGGCCACTGCGTGTGCGCCCCCAGCCGGTTGACGTGCATGCCGAACAGCGTGTCGGGGATCGGGCTGGTGGTGTGCGGCGTCATCGGGTTGCCCGAGACCTCCTGCAACAGCATGTCGTCGATGTAGACCGTGCCGGCATTGGCCTTGAGCGCCAGGCGCAACGAGCCGGACACATTGCCCACGTACGCGCCTTCGATCTCCACGGTCTGCCAGGTGGGCGTGGCCGTGACGGTGCGGCTGGCGAATGCGTCCCAGGGGTGGGCGTCCCGGCGCATGAACACCTGCACCGGCACGTTGGCGTCTGCCCGCAGCCGCAGCCGGGCGCGGTAAGTCTTGCCCAGCACGAAGGGGAAGCCGTAGGCGATCTGGACCTCGCCGCCGTTCTTGTTGGTGATGCTGAAGCGCTGCGAGGCGGCGCCCGAGTAGACGAAGCCCGTGCGCGTTTCGCGCGTGGTGCTGAAGCCGGCAGTGGTGGCACCGCCCCAGGCATCGACCGACCAGCCGGGCGCGCGGCCGGTGTAGGCCTGGTCCATCGAGCTGGAGGCCAGGTTGGCCAGCGTGGTGCCCGTCGGCCCGCTGGCCAGCAGGTTCAGGCCGCCGGTGACCGGGGGCGTGGTCGTGGTCGTGTTCGACGCGATGCTCATCTCGTCGACGTATATGTTGGTGCGCAGCGTGATCGGCACGATGCGGATCGAGCCCGGATCGTTCCAGTTCCAGGTGCCGGTCATCTTGATGGCCGTCCAGGTGGTGCCCAGGGTCACGCGCTGCTCACCGAGCAGCTCGTAGTACGGGGCGTCGCGGCGGAACTGCACGGCCACCTGCGTGGCGGCATCGCTGCGCAGGTACAGCGTGGCGGTGTAGTTGGTGCCGCGGACGAACTTGTAGGTGTAGACCAGGTGGGCCGCGCCGCCGGTCGGCACCGTGTTGAGCTTGAAGCGCTGCGAGCCCGCGCCGGCGTAGGTCAGGCCGGCGCCGCTGGCCCGGGCGGCTTCGTAGGAGGGCGAGCCCTTGCCCCAGAAGTTGACCCACCAACCTGGCGCCAGGCCCGCGAAGGCGGTGTCGAAATTCGTGCGGATCAGATTGGTGGTGGTGGTCGTCGCGGCCAACGCGTGCATGCGTGTGAAGGCGGAGCGCGTGGCGGCTTCGGCGGCCAGGTCGCCCACCGAAGCCGTGGCCACATTGAACTTCCCACCGTCGTCGGTCTGGGCGATCTCGTCCGCCGGCTGCACCAGGGCGTTCTGCAGGCTGCCGGCGACGGCGTCCTGGGCGGAGGGCGTCGTCTGTGCAGCCTGCGGGCCCGTGGAGGCCGTCGTGGCCTCTTCTTGGCCGCCGCAGCCGGCCAGCAGGGCCATCGACAGCAAGGCGGTGGAGCAGATCGGTTGCAGCTTTTTCATTCGTGGTCCCTGGGGGTGATGGGCCGGGCGGCGTGGGGGCGGCGGCCGGTGCGGCCGAGCCCCTTCGCAAGCCCCTGCGCCGGCCGGTCCGCGTCTGCCGTGGGTGTCAGTTGCCGGCAACGCCCGGGGTGCCTGGAGTGCAACAGATCGTTCATCGGGATTCGCGGGATTCGACCGTTAGCGATGCATGACAGCCAGGGCGTGCGCGTCTGGCGCCGCAGGGCTGACACCCTGTTTGAACGCCCCGGTACTGCGAACGAGTTTAGGGGGGGTCAGCGGGTCCCAAGCGCGAAACAGGCTCAGGGGACCGGCTTTTTGGCGCGCCGCACGTGTCAACCCTTGAGGTGGATGCCCCCGGAATGGGGAGACTCACAGTGCTATCAAGTCACGCGTTAGATATGCCCAAAAGGCCACCCGTGGACGGTCACCGGAGGGTGGGTCCCCCGGCGGGGCGTCCGGCGCCCGCATCGGGCGTTACATCTGCTTAAGAAGCGGTCGGCGACGGCTGCCCGCGCAGGCCCCCTTTCGGGGGTTCTAGACCAGCCCGGCGTAGGCCCCGCCATCCAGCTGCAGGTTCTGCCCGGTCATGAAGCCCGACTGCGCGCCGCAGAGGAAGGCGCAGGCGGCCCCGAATTCCTCCCGGCGCCCGAATCGCCGCGCCGGCAGGGTGTCGGCGATGCGCTGGCGCGCGGTGTCGCGGTCAATGCCTTGTTCCCTCATCATCCGCTGCGCCATGAATTCCTGGCGCGCGGTGTCGAAGCGCTCGGGCAGCAGGTTGTTGATCGTCACGTTGTCGACGATGGCCTCGCGCGCCAGCGCCTTGCTCACGGCCGTGAGCCCGGCGCGTGCCGCGGTGGACAGGCCCATTGCCGCGTGCGGTGTCTTGACCATCGCCGAGGTGATGTTGACGATGCGCCCGAAGCGGCGCGCACGCATGCCCGGCAGCACCGCACGGATCAACAGCACGCCGGCGATCAGGTTGGATTCCAGCGCGCCGATCCACGCGGCGTGGTCCCAGTCGTCCAGCGTGCCGGGCGGCGGGCCGGCGTTGTTGTTGACCAGGATGTCCGGCTCGGGGCAGGCGGCCAGCAGCTCTGCCCGGCCGGCTTCGGTGTTGATATCGGCCGCGACAGTCTGCACGCGGGTCTGCGACCCCGGCACTTGCGCGATCAACTGCGCCTGTGTGGCGGCAAGCCGCTCGGCGTGGCGGCCGTTGATGACCACCGTGCAGCCTTCGGCCAGCAGCGCCTGTGCGCAGGCCAGGCCCAGTCCCTGCGACGAAGCACACACCAGGGCCTTGCGGCCCGCGATACCCAGATCCATACGAGTCTCCCGTGGCCGTGCGCGGCCGGGTGTTGGGTCAGCCGTCCAGCGAGACGGCCACCGATTTCAGCTCGGTAAAACTCTCGACGCCTTCGCGGCCGTTCTCGCGGCCGATGCCGCTTTGTTTCATGCCGCCAAACGGCATCGCAAAATCGGGCGCCATGGCGGCATTCACGCGCACGTTGCCCGCGCGGATGCGGCGCGCCAGGCGGTGGGCGCGGGCGAGGTCACGCGTCCAGATGCTGGCGGAAAGTCCATAGTCTGTGTCGTTGGCCATCGCGGCCAGCGCATCGATCGGGTCTTCGCCGCTGAAGCGGAAACAGCTCAGCACGGGGCCGAAGATCTCCTCGCGCACCATGGTCATTTCCGGGCGCGTGTTGACCATCACTGTGGGCTGCATGAAGAAACCTTCGCCAGGCAGGGCCTCGCCGCCGGTCAGCACCTTGGCGCCTTCGTCGCGGCCGCTGGCCACGTAGCCCAGCACGCGGTCGCGCTGCCGGGCGGAAATCAGTGGGCCCATGTCGCAGGCCGGATCGAAGCCCGGCGCCACGCGCAGCGCACGGGCGCGTGCTGCGACACCTTCGATCACGCGGTCGAAAAGCGCCTCGTGCACGAACAGGCGCGAGCCTGCCGCGCACACCTGCCCGCTGTTGCCGAAGATGCCACGTGCCGCAGCGTCGATCGCGCGTTCGACATCGGCATCCGGAAAGATCAGCACGGGGCTCTTGCCGCCCAGTTCCAGCGACACGCGCTTGAGCTGCGCGGCAGACGTGGCCAGGATGCGCTTGCCCACGGCGGTGGAGCCGGTGAAGGAGATCTTGTCGACACCGGGGTGTCCCACCAGCGCCTGGCCGGCGACGGGCCCCAGGCCGGTGACGATATTCACCACGCCAGGCGGAAAGCCGGCCTCGACGATCAGTTCGCCCAGGCGCAGCGCCGTCAGTGGCGTGGCCTCGGCCGGTTTCAGCACCACCGTGCAACCAGCCGCCAGGGCCGGCGCGATCTTGCCCACCGCCATCGGCAGCGGCACGTTCCAGGGCACGATCAGCGCTGCCACGCCCAGCGGTTCGCGCAGCGTGTAGGTGTGCCACTCGCCGGGCAGGGAGACGCGGCGTGTCGAACCCTCGAGCTTGGTGCACCAGCCGGCGTGGTAGCGCAGGCACTCCGCGCTCATCCCCACGTCGAAGGTGCGTGCCATGCGCAAGGGCTTGCCGGTGTTGAGGGTTTCCAGCGCGGCCAGCTGGTCGGAGTTCTGGTCGATGAGCTCGGCCAGGCGCCACAACAAGCGGGCCCGTGCGGCGGGTGGCAAGGTGCCCCAGGGGCCACTGTCGAAAGCCCGTCGCGCGGCGCCGACGGCGCGATCGACATCGGTGCTGTCGCCGGCAGCCGCCTGCGCCACGACACGGCCGTCACTGGGGTTGATGACATCCAGCAGGGCGCCGCCCGCGGCCGGCTGCCAGGTGCCGCCGATGAGCATCGGCAGCGGACGTGCGAGCCAGGCGCGGCTGGCGGGCGTGAGCGGATCGTTGACGGGAGACATGCGCGTGGGCTTTCGGATCAAGGCGGCAGGTCGGCCGGTGGTGGCGCGGCACGGCCACGCACCAGATCCGCTGCCTTCTCGGCGATCATCAGCGTGGCCGCATTGGTATTGCCGCCGACGATGCCGGGCATCACCGACGCATCGGCCACACGCAGGCACGATACCCCTCGAACGCGCAGTTGGGCATCCACCACCGATTGGGGCCCGGTGCCCATCGCGCAGGTGCCCACCGGGTGGTGCGTGATGCCGCCCAGCTCGCGGATGGCGGCGTCGAGCTGCTCGTCGGATTGCAGCGCCCCACCGGGCAGCGTCTCCTCGCCGGCCAGCGCATCCATCGGCGCGAGGCGGTAGAGCTGCCGCGCGGCGCGGATGGCCGCGCGCATCTGCCGGCGGTCGTCCGGGTGCGAAAAGAGATTCAGCAGAATCTGCGGCGCATCGGTGGCCTGCGCCGAACGCAGCCTCACGCGACCGCGGCTCTTGGCATACAGCTGGCACACGGTGATGTAGAAGCTGTGCGGCTGCGCACGCGTGATGCCGGGGAACCACATCCGCGCGTCCAGCCGCACGGGGTTGCACAGCAGTTGGATGTCCTCGCGGTCGCGCGCCGGGTCGCTCTTGAGCAACACGGTGCCGCTGCAGATCTGCGTAGCGAAAGGCCCGCTGCCGAACAGCGCCCAGCGCAGGGCCGACAGCGCCGCGCGGTCCAGGCGCAACTGGTTCAGGAAGGTCACCGGTTGCCGTGCCGTGAACTGCAGCGGCATGCGCGGGTGCTCGATCAGGTTCTCGCCGACGCCGTGCAGGTCGTGCTGCACCTCGATGCCCATCTCTCGCAGGTGGTCCGGCGGGCCGATGCCGGAGAGCATCAGCAGTTGCGGCGAGCCATAGGTGCCGCCGGCGAGGATCACCTCGCGTTGCGCGCGGATGCGCAGCGGCGCACCCGCGCGGTTGGCCTGCACGCCGATCGCCCGTCCGTTTTCGACGATCACGCGCTCGCTGAGCACCTGCGTGAGCACCTGCAGGTTGGGACGTCCTCGCGCGGGGTCGAGGTAGGCGCGCGAGCTGCTGTGCCGCCGGCCGCGGCTGTCGATGGCCACGGTGCCGCGCGCGAAGCCGTCGTGCTGTGCGCCGTCGTAGTCGGCGTTGTCGCGGTGGCCGGCCGCGCGCGCGGCGGCTTTCAGCGGTTCGGCCAGCAGGTGCCGCGTGTCGATCGGCCGCACCTGCAGCGGCCCCGCGCCGCCGTGGTACGGGCCATCGCCCAGCGCGTGGCTTTCGCTGTGGATGAAATAAGGCAGCACCTCGCGGTAGCTCCAGCCGGTACAGCCCGCCGCGGCCCAGTCGTCGAAATCCAGCCGGTGTCCGCGGATGTGGAACATGCCGTTGATCGACGACGAGCCGCCCAGCAGCCGCCCGCGCGGGATCGGCAGGACGCGGCCGTTGAGGTGCGGCTCGGGCTCGCTGCTGTAGCCCCAGGTCATCTCGGGGCGCATCAGCGCCTTCATGAAGCCCACGGGCATGCGCACGTAGGGATGGGCGTCCGAGCCGCCGGCTTCGATCAAGAGCACGCGCAGCGTCGGGTCTTCGCTCAATCGGCTGGCCAGCACGCAGCCGGCAGTGCCGGCGCCGACGATGACGATGTCCGCCTCGTGCGTCCAGGCGGATGAATCGATGGCCATCGTCGGTTGGCCTTCAGCAGCCCGTGAAGTGCGGGGTGCGCTTCTGGGCCCAGGCCTGGCCGCCTTCCTGCAGGTCCTGGCTGGCGGCGGCGACGGCGATGTCGCGCGCCAGGGCTTGCGGGTCCAGCGCGCCACGGGCGATGGCGTTGAGGTGCTGTTTCATGGGCAGCAGGGCCAACGGGGCCATGCCGGCCAGATGGGCGCAGAACGCCGCGGCCTCGCTGTCCAGGGCCTCGGGCGCGAGCACGCGGTCCAGCAGGCCGATCTGGTGCAGCGCCGTGGCGTCGAGTGTTTCGACGGCCAGCAGCAGCCGCTTGGCCGCCGCCAGGCCCAGGCGCGTGACCAGGCGCTCCATGCCGCCGCGGTAGAAGTGCAGGCCCAGGCGTGCGGCCGGGATGAACATCTCGCAGGCGGTGGTGCCGATGCGGAAGTCGCACGACAGCGCCAGGTCCACCGCGCCACCGAAGGCTCCGCCGCGAATGGCTGCCACGGTGACGGGCCGCGCCTGCTCGATGGCCAGCGCCACGGCTTCGAAACGATCGGCCGCATCGCCGCCGGAGGCGCCGACCTGGCCGAGGTTGAAGCCGCTGCAAAAATGCCTGCCTTCCGACGTGAGCTGCAGCACACGGACTTCGGCACGTGCATTCACGTCGGCCAGGTGCGCCAGCAGGACGTCCAGATCGCTCAGCTCGAGCCGGTTGGCCACCTTTGGACGCCGCAGCGTCAACGTGGCGATGGCACCGTCGATGTGCAGCGCGGGTGCGTGGCCGGTGGTCACGGCGTTTCCCGCGTCTGCAGTTGGTGGTAGCGGAACTGCCGGCGCGCCTCGTCCAGGCGCATGCCGCCGCGCACGGCCTGGCGGATGGCATCCTCGGCCTTCTCGATGGCCTCGGCCGTATCGAGCACGGCGTCTTCGTGGGCCTTCGGAATGACGATCACGCCATCGGCATCGCCCCGCACGATGTCACCCGGCGCCACGCGTGCATCGCCGATGTTCACCGGCACGCCGGTGGCCTCGACCTGCACGCGGTCCTTGCCGGTGCGCATCCAGTGGTCCTTGGAGAAGACGGGGTAGCCCAGGTCCAGGCACAGCGCGACGTCGCGGCAGATGCCGTCGATCACGGTGCCGGCGATGCCGCGCCGGTGTGCGATCTCGGTGAGGATGTCGCCCCAGACGGTGGCGTTGTCGCGGCCGCCGTTGTCCAGCACGATGACGCTGCCGGGCGGCACGTCGTCGATGTAGTCGCCCACGGTGCCGGCGGGTTTGCCGGCCGGGCCGTACAACAAGGTCCAGGCGCGGCCGGCCATGCGAAAGCCCGCGCTGCGCGGCTTGATGCGGTGGCACTGGCCCACGATGCCCAGTTTGTCCAGCGCGTCGCTGAGGGTGGCGGTGTCCAGGCGCGCGGCGCGCGCGACCTGCGGATCGGTCAGGGTGTCGCTCATCTTGGGGGTTGGGCTGGTCAGCCCTTCAGCATGTGTTCGTAGGCACCGCCCATGACCTGGGCGATGGGTGTGCCGGCGCGGATGGCCTGGGCCATGGCCGCTTCCTTGGCGACGATGGCTTCGGCCGCATCGAGCACGCGCGCGATGTCGGCGGCGGCAATGACGATGATGGCGCTGCGGTCGGCCAGGATGTAGTCGCCCGGCTGCACATCGGTGAGCTGTGCGCCGAAGCCGATCTGCACCGTCACCTGCGTGCCGAGTTCGACGACCCGGCCGCGCGCGGTGCGGCTGGTGAGGTTTCTGGCGTAGATCGGAAATTCATACGCGATGGCTTCGTCGACGTCGCGCAGCGGACCATCGGCAATCACACCCGCCACGCCTTTGGTCTTGGCGCCGAGCGTGAGCAGCCCGCCCCAGCAGCCGGCCTCGATGCCGCTGCGCTGCTCGACGACGATGATGTGCTCGCTGTCAGCGTGTTCGATGGCGGTGCAGCCCAGGTGCTTGGGCGGTCCGGGCGGTGGTTCGCCAGGGCCGACCTTCATCGTCACCGCTTTGCCGGCGATGCGGCTGGCGTTGTTCGGCCCGGCGCTCCGCAAGGGGATGCCGGTGACGGCGCCCTTGAGCTGGAGCTTGTCCAGGGCATCGGAGACGGCGCAGGCATCCAGTTGTCTCAGGCGTTGGATGTGGGGGTCTGGCATGCTGTGGGCTCTCCGATTCTTCAGGCTCGCGACGCGCACAGGTGAGCGCAGGTCGTGGGGCCGCTGGCGGTCGATGCGCGGAGCGGCGCGGGGGCGTGGGGCTGCCGGGGGCTCATGCTTCCGCGGTCGGCGCTGCGCGCCGACTCCGCTGCGCTGCTCGGGATCCGGGCGCGCGGCCGAACTCGCTTCGCTCACTGCGTTCGCTACGCTCAGACAAGCGGCCGCGAGTCAGTTCACGAAGCGCGCTGCGCGCGCCGCCCGAATCCCTGCGCTGCTCGCCGCTCCAGAAATCGCCCCCGACAGCCCCACGCCCCCGCGCTGATGCAGGGTGGCGCTTTGGCGATATGGAAATGCGAAGTCTCACCAACTCCCGCGCTCGCGTGACAAGGTGGACCCCGCAACGAGAGGTCTTGCGGGCGGTCAGCAATTGTGAGTGGCCAGAGTCGAACCCCTGTCTCAGCGAAGCCGGGGCGGGTGCCCTGGGCGTGCGCCTTGTTGGCGGCGAGGAGCGCAGGTCACGTGGCGGCGCGCGTAGCGCGCTTCGTAGGCCGAGAAGCTGCGAACGAACCCACCACACCCGCTCATCCCCTGCAAACGGGCCAGCTCCGCGTTGCAAATGCTCGCCGTAGCAAGTGCTACGGCTGTGCTTTGCGCCTTGATCTGACCCGTTTGCAGGGGCTGCTCGGGCGCGTTGGGCTCGTTCACAGCTTCTCACTCGCGGCCGCTTGTCTGAGCATAGCGAACGCAGTGAGCGACGCGAGTTCGGCCGCGCGCCACGGGCCCGAGCACCGCAGCGCAGTCGGCCCGCAGGGCCGACCGCCGGAGCGGTGCACGCCCAGGCTACCCGCCCCGGCTTCGCCGCTCGGCCTATCGAGTCGACGCTTGGCCGCACACCAACCACTTCCGCAGCACGCAGCAACCGAACTGTCTTCATGGCCGACTCAATCCAAAGTCCGCCAAGCCGCAAACCCGAACCCCGTGCCGGTCAGCGCCTCGCTGCGATAACCCGGGATGTACTCGACCCACTCGACATCCAATTCGCGCGCCATTTCCGCCACCACCATCCAGTTGCGGATCTCCGAAGAGCCGGCCTGCAGCATGGTCGGGTCGATCGCAGCCAGCGCCGTCGTGTCTTTCCGGCGGATGGCATCCAGCACCATCGAATCCAGCCCCTCGTCCACCACGAAGTGGCTCAGCCCGCCTGAGGCGATCACGCCTACGCGGATGTCCTGTGGCCACTGTGCGACCAACTCACGCAGCGCCTTGCCCAGCGCCACGCAGCGACGCGGCGTCGGCTGGTTGGGCGGGTCGAAGGTATTCAGGATCACCGGGATGACCGGCAGATCGTGCCCCTTCAGGAGCCGCCGGTGCACGAACTGGAAGGCGTGTCCTTCGAACTGCCCCGGCTCCAGGCCATCCATTGCCGTGATGTCGAAGTCTCGGTCGCACAGTTGACGGATCAACCAGCGCGCCAGATCACTCTTGACCGGGTACTCGCGATCGGCCTGCGGCTCGTGGCGCCACATGCGCGCGGACTTGACCCAGGTGTCGTCGGGATGTGCCGGCTCGCGCACCGTGTTGCGGATGGTGGGTCCGTAGTAGATCGCGATCGGTGGGTTGTTCGTGGTGCGGAACAGCTCCGTCTGGTCGTCGCCCACCATCACCAGCACATCCAGCCGCGCAGCCAGGATGCGCCGGTGCAACTCATCCATGGCGGCCTGCGCCTGGACGTAGCGCTGGCTCAGGATTTCGGGTGACGCCAAACGCTGCGCCTCACCGGCTGGTGTCGCGGCCAGCAGCGCCGCATAGTCGGTCTTGCGGCCTTGCTTGTCGTAGTAGAACGGGTTCTTCGGGTCGATCTGGCGAAAGCCGTGCATCCAGTCTTCGCGCTGCGAGACCAGCATGATGCTGTGCGAGGAGCCGAAAGCGGCCACGAGTCGTGCCATGGTGGCGTTCCTGAGAGGGCGGTTTCGGTTAGACCACGAAGGCCGCGCGCAAGGCCGCGATGCGTTCGTCGGAATAGCCCAGATCGCGCAGGATGGTATCGGTCTGCTCGCCCTGCAACGGCGCGGGCGTGGGCGGTTCGATGTGCGGATGGGCGGACAGTCGCACCGGCTGCCCCACGAGCGCGATGTCGCCCATCTGCGGGTGCGGCATCGGCCAGCGGATGCCCAGATGCTTCACCTGTGGGTCTTCGAAGACCTGGTCCACGCGGTGGATGGGCCCGCAGGGCACGCCCACCTTCAGCAGGCGCTCGGTCCACTCGGCCGTGCTGCGCTGTTTGAATACGCGGCCCACCGCCTCGTTCACGCGAGCGCGCTGCGCCACGCGGTCCGGGTCGTTGGCCAGCGTGGCGTCCGCCGCCAGTTCAGCCAGGTCCAGCGCCTCGCACAGGCGCGCCCACATCGTGTTGCCGATGGCGGCGATGTTCAGGTGACCGTCCAGCGTCTCGAAGACACCCGTGGGTACCGTCAGCGGATGCTCGTTGCCTTGCTGGCGTGGCACCTTGCCGTCGACCAGCCACTGCGCGGCCTGGAAGTCCAGCATCGCAATCTGCGACTCCAGCAGCGAGGTCTGCACCCACTGGCCTTGACCGGTGGCTTCGCGTTCCAGCAGCGCGGCCATGATGCCCATCGCGCAGAAGTGGCCGGCGCACAGGTCGGCAATCGGGATGCCCACGCGCATCGGGCCCTCGCCCGGCTTCCCGGTCAGGCTCATCAGGCCCCCCATGCCCTGGGCGATCGAATCGAACCCCGGCCAGCGCGCATAGGGACCATCCTGGCCGAAGCCCGAGATGCTGGCGTAGACCAGCTTCGGGTTGATGGCGCGCAGATCGTCCGGGCCGATGCCCAGGCGGTACTTCACGTCCGGGCGGTAGTTTTCGATGAACACATCCGCCTGCCGCACCAGCGCATGCAGGATGGCCAGCCCCTCGGGCTCCTTCATGTTGAGCGTGAGGCTTTCCTTGCTGCGGTGCAGGTTTTCGTAATCGGCGCGGTTGTGGTCACGGCCGCCGATCATGTCGTCGCCGCCGGGTGCGCCGGGCGGGATCTCCAGCTTGATGACACGCGCGCCGCCATCGGCGAAGAAGCGCACCGCCGTCGGGCCGGCGCGCACGCGCGTGGCGTCCAGTATGGTGAAGCGTTGGAGCGGTCCGCTGCGCATGGCCATCAGTTCTCCAACGGTTCGAACATCGGGACGGGCGGGCCGCCGCCACTGGGCACGAAGACCACCTTCACGCGTTGGCCGATGTGCCAAGCCGCGGGCGCGGCGCCGACGAGGTTGCTCATCATCGTGGGGCCT
This sequence comes from Pseudomonadota bacterium, assembly GCA_963205115.1. GTDB lineage: Bacteria > Pseudomonadota > Gammaproteobacteria > Burkholderiales > Burkholderiaceae_C > Rubrivivax. The sequence goes on from CAUJHV010000006.1 coordinate 244,161, forward strand.
TCGTCCAGCGTCACATAGGCCAGCGTGTAGGCCGCGTCACCCGCGCCCATGGTGCTGAAGGAGTAGACCGTGCCGACACCTGAGGCGTTGGTCCACTCGGTGGCCTCGCTCAGGCAGAACGGGCAGATGTCGCGTGGGTAGTGGTGGTATTCGCCACAGGCCGTGCAGAGTTTGACGAGCAGGCGACCTTCCGTGGCGGCCTGCCAGTAGGCCGCGGTTTCCGGCAGTTGCATCGGCGGGGGAATGCGTCGGCTCATCGCGTGCGCTCCAGGATGAGGGTGGCTGCCGTGTGGCGCGAGGCCAGTGCACCACCGATGCCGCTGGCCAGCGCCCAGGTGCAATCCTTCACCTGCACGGCGGGGTGGGCCTCGCCGCGCAGTTGCCGAACCGCTTCGATGACCTTGGTGACGCCGCCGCGGTTGGCCGGGTGGTTGCTGCACAGGCCGCCGCCGTCGGTATTCACGGGCATGCGGCCTTGTCCGGCGATGAGCTGGCCGTCCTGCACGAAGCGCCCGCCCTGGCCCTTGGCGCAGAAGCCCAGGTCCTCGAGCTGCATCAGCACGGTGATCGTGAAGCTGTCGTAGAGCGATGCGTACTGGATTTGCGCCGGCTTGATGCCCGCTTCTTCGAAGGCCCGCGGGCCCGACCAGGCTGCGGCCGATGCGGTGAGGTCGATGCGTCCGCCCATGCCGTGTTTGGGTGCCTCGCCGGTGCCGCGGACGGTGATGACCGGGCGCTTGAGGTCGCGGGCGATGTCGGGGTGGGCCACGATGAGTGCGCCGCCGCCATCGCTCATCACGCAGCAGTCCAGCTTGTGCAGCGGGTCGGCCACCATCGGCGAGGCCAGCACCTCTTCCACCGTCACGCGCTGGCGCAGCATCGCGTGCGGGTTGTGCTGCGCATGGTGCGAAGCGGCCACCTTGATCCACGCCAGTTGCTCGGACGTGGTGCCAAATTCGTGCATGTGGCGCCGCGCCACCATCGCATAGAGGTTCTGCGTGGCCGGGCCGTAGGGCAGTTCGAAGGCCAGTTCCGGCGCATCGGGGTCTGGCGCTCTGAGTGCCAACGGCGGCTTGACGGGCTTGCCTGCGGTGCCCGCAGCAGCGGCTGCCGCCGCGGCACGAGCCTGTGCCTCGGCCATCGCGGCGCGCGGGCGGCCGGCCAGCGTGATCAGCGCCACGCGGCACCGGCCGGCGTGGATGGCAGCCGCGGCGTGGGCCACGTGCAGGATCGGCGCCGAGCCGCCGCACTCCGTGCTGTCCAGGTGGCGCAGCCTCAGCCCCAGGTACTCGGCCACCGTGGCCGTGCCCAGGCCCGGCGCGTCGCCCGCGCAGAAGTAACCGTCGATGTCGGACTTGTCCAGCCCGGCATCTGCCAACGCGCCCTTGGCCACGTCGGCGTGCAGCCGCAGGACCGACAGGCCGTCGGCCTTGCGCGTGGGGTGCTCGTAGGCGCCGACGATGCAGGCGCTGCCGTTGAGGCTCATGATCGTCGACGTTATTGTGGCTTGAAGCCGGAGGCCTTGATGATGGGCCCCCAGTGCGCCAGCTCGGTCTGCAGCTGCTGGTCGGCCCACTGGCCGGGGGCGTAGTCGGCGATCTGCAGGAACTTGTTCATCATGATGTCCTTGACCTCCGGCAGTGCCAGGACAAACTGCAGCGCGCGCTGCATGCGGTCGAGCTCGGCCGGGGCCAGCTTGGCCGGGCCCCACATGCCCATCCACGCGTCGTCGCCGCCGGTGTCGAAGCCCTGTTCGGCCATCGTGGGCACGTCGGGGATCATGGGCGAGCGCTTGCGCGCGAAGACACCCAGGTAGGTGAGCTTGCCGGCCTTGACCTGCTGCAGGGCATCGCCCGCCACCATGTTGCCGGTGAGGATCTGGCCGCCGAGCATGTCGGTCACCAGCGGGCCGTTGCCGCGGTAGGGCACGACGGCCATCTCGATGCCCGCGATCTTGCCGAACTGCAGGCCGTTGAAGTGCGTGTCACCGCCCATGCCGGCCGTGCCGAAGGTCGCCTGGCCGGCAGCCGTCTTGCGCCAGGCCACGTAGTCCTTGGCGGTTTTCACCCCGGTGCTCGCGCTGACCACCATCGCCATCGGATAGGAGTTGATGCGCGCCACCGACGTGAAGTCCTTGTTCATGTCGTAGCCCAGCGTCTCCACCGGGTAGGTGAGGTGCTGGAAGACGAAGGTGGCGTTGGGCGCGATCATGTAGGTCAGGCCGTCGGGTCCGGCGGCCTTCACGGCCTGCGCCGCGAGGCGGCCGCCCACGCCGGGGCGGTTCTCGACGACCACGGGCTGCTTCAGGATGGCGGGCAGCTTGTCGGCCAGCACACGCGCGACGCTGTCCGAGGCCCCGCCAGGCGGGAAGCCCACCAGCAATCGGATCGGCTTGTCGCCTTGCGCCTGCGCGCCCAGGGCGGCGGCCAGGGCCAGGCCGCCCAGCGCGGTGCGGGTCAGGCGGCCGATGAATCGGCGGCGCGAACGAAGGGCTGCGGTCATGGGGTGTCTCCAGTGGGTGGACGGGTCGGCCGTCATGTCGCGGCAAATCGCCGCAGGTGATAAGAGGCATCGCCAAAGAGCAGGCCGTTGGCGATCAGGCGCTTGGCCAGGCGGCTGGCGCGGCACTCGTCGGTCATGCCCATCGCGCCGTGCAGCTGGATGGCTTCCAGCGCCAGCTTGCGGCTCAATTGGGACGTCAGACATCGGGCGGCCGACACCTGGTGGTCGCGCGTGGCGGGGTCCGGCGATTCGCAGGCCAGCGCGGCCACGCAGGCCATCGACTCGATCTGCTCCAGCGCAATGGCCATGTCAGCCACGCGGTGCTGCAGTGCCTGAAAGCGCGCCAGCGGCTGGCCGAACTGGCGGCGGGTCTTCAGGTGTTCGCAGGTCTGGCGCAGCAGGGCCTCGGCGGCGCCGGCAGTTTCCGCGCACAGCGCAGCCTCGGCGCGTGCCACGGCCGCCTGCAGCAAGGGCAGGGCGCCGTCCAGCGGGCCGATCAGGTCGTCGTCACCCACCACCACGTGCTGCAGGTGCAAATGGGCGGCGGCACGGCCGTCGATGTGCACGTGGGGCTGCACGCGCAGGCCTTCGGCGGTGTGCGGCACGGCGAACAGGCTCAGGCCCTCGGGATCCGTGGGGTCGCCCGCGGTGCGCGCGCAGACGATCAGCAGCTGCGCCGTGTCGCCGCCCAGCACGCCGGCCTTGTGGCCGCTGATGCGCCAGCCGCGGTTGTCCAGCGTGCGCGTGGCGCGGGTCTGCACATCGTGCAGCGTGTGGCGCGCCTGCGCCTCCGAACAGGCCAGCGCGGCCGGCAGCTCGCCGGCCACCAGGGCGGGCAGCCAGCGGGTCTGCTGCTGCGGCGTCCCGGATTGGGCGATCAATTGCCCGGCCAGTGTGTGGCTGGCCAGCCAGCTGCTGCCGGCCAGTACCCGGCCCAGTTCCTGCGCCACCAGCATGGCTTCCGTGGCGCCCAAGGCGCTGCCGCCGCAGGCGTCGGGCAGGGCCAGACCCAGCAGGCCGAGTCCGGCCATCGCGCGGTGGCGCTCGACTTGCTGCGGCGCGGTTTCGGGCAGGCCGCGGCTGGCGGCGGGCCAGGTGTCTTCGCAGAAACGCGCCGCCGCATCGCGCAGCGCGAGTTGTTCGTCGGTAAGGCTGAAGTCCATGGTGAACCCGCTCAGCCGTAGGCGGCCAGCACGGCCTGCGCGAGCAGGTTGCGCTGGACCTCGTTGCTGCCGCCGTAGATGGACAGCTTGCGTGCATCCAGCGCATTCGGCGCCAGAGTGCCGATCTCCGCGGGCGATGCGCGCTCGCCGTCGAAATCCAGGTATTGCGCCTGCGCGTCGAAAGGCAGCGCCTGCGGCCCGCCGATGTCCAGCAGGCACTCGTAGATCGCCTGGCGCAGCTCCGTGCCGCGCAGCTTCAGCATCGAGGCCTGGGCCTGCGGCCAGGCGCTGCGCTGGCCTTGCGCCAGCATGCGCAGCGCCGTGACCTCCAGCGCCATCAGCTCGATCTCGAATTGCGCCAGCCGCGCCTGCAGCAGCGGATCGCCGGCCAGGCCGAGCTCGCCCGCCAGGCGGCGCGCCCGCGTGAGCTGCTGCTTGCACCAGCCGATGCCCGCAATGCCGGTGCGCTCCAGGCCCAGCAGCGTCTTGGCCACGGTCCAGCCCTGGTGCAGGCCGCCCACGAGGTTTTCCGCGGGCACGTGCACCTGGTCGAGGAAGACTTCGTTCAAGTCGCTGCCGCCGTCCAGGCTGCGGATGGGGCGCACGGTGACGCCCGGCGCCTGCATGTCCAGCAGCAGGAAGGAGATGCCCTCCTGCGGCCGCGCGGCCTGCGGGTCGGTGCGCACCAGCGCGAACATCATCGAGCACCACTGCGCGTAGGACGTCCAGATCTTGTGGCCCGTCACGACGAAGTGGCGGCCGTCGGGCGTGAGTTCGGCGCGCGTGCGCAGCGAGGCCAGGTCGGACCCCGCTTCGGGCTCGGAAAAGCCTTGCGCCCACCAGGTGCGGCTGGCGCGGATGTCGGGCAGATAGGCGGCCTGCTGCTGCGGCGTGCCGTAGGCGATGAGCACGGGACCCAGCATCAGGATGCCGCTGGCGATGATGCGCGGCGCGCCGCCGGCGAGTGTCTCTTCGTCGAACAGGTAGCGCTGCACCGGGTCCCAACCCGGGCCACCGTGCGAGCTGGGCCAGCTCGGCGTGAGCCAGCCGCGCGATTCGAGGATCTGGAACCAGGTCACGTAGTCGGACTTGTCCAGTTTGGCGCCACTCTCGACCTTGCGGCGGATCTGCGCCGGCAGGTTCTCGCTCACGAAGCGGCGCACCTCTGCGCGGAAGGCTTCCTGTTCAGCAGTGAAGTGCAGTCTCATGTGGATGCGCGCCTCACGAGCAAGGCGTCCAGGGCCAGCACGCGGTCCGGGTAGGCAACCAGCGGGTTGATGTCGACCTCGGCGATGTCCGGCTGGGCGAGCATCTGCGCACCCACCGTGGCGACCACGCGGGCGATGGCGCGCAGGTCGACGCCTGCGGCGCCGCGAATGCCGTTGAGCAAGGGTGCGGCCTTGAGCTGCTGCAGCTCGGTCACGATGTCCTCTTCGGCCAGGTCGGCGGGCAGCAGGCGCACGTCCTTCAGCGCTTCGATCCACACGCCGCCCAGGCCGACCAGCACGGCCGGGCCCCAGTCGGCGTCGCGCGTGGCGCCCACCACCAGCTCCAGGCCACGTGCGCCCATGGCTTCGACCAGCACGCCGTCCAGCACCAGTTCAGGACGGTGATGTGACACATTGGCGATCATCTGTTGCCACGCGGCGCGCAGGGCAGCCTCGTCGGCCAGCCCGACGATCACACCGCCGACATCGCTCTTGTGCGGCAGCGCGCTGGCCTGCGCCTTGATGACGACGGGCCAGCCGATGCGCCGTGCCACGGCCACGGCTTCATCCGCATGCGTGGCCAGGGCGCCGGCGGGCACGGGAATGCCGGCCGCGGCCAGCCAGGCCTTGCCTTGGTACTCCGCGTGGATGCGGTTGGCGGGCACCGGACCCGGCAGCGCCACGGCCGCCGCCTGTGCCGCGCCCGCGCGAGCGGCGCGTTCGAGCTGCCGCGCATAGGCGGTCACGCGGCGCAGCGCGCGCAGGGCACGGTCGACCGAGCGGAACAGCGGCACGCCGCTGTCGCGGATGGCGTCGATGAAAAACGGCTCCACCGGGCCGTGGTCGCCCGTGAGCACCAGCACCACCGGCTTGTCGACGGAAGCCAGCGCGGGCACGATGTGCTGGGCCTTGTCGCGCTGGGCCATTACCGGGCCCACCGGAATGGCCAGCACCACGCTGGCCACCTGTGGGTCGGCGGCCATGGTGTGCACGATCTCGCCGATGAGGCCGGGCTGGCGCACGCCGATGGTCGTGTAGTCCAGCGGGTTCTCGGCCACCGCATAACCCGGCAGATGATCGGTGAGCCACTGCGTGGTGGATGCGGACAGGGCCGGCAGCTCCAGGCCGATGGCATCCGCAAAATCCAGCGCGATATTCTTCATCGCGCCCGATCCGGTGACGAAGGCCACGCCGCCGCTGGGCGGCCGCGGCACACGCAGCAGGATGGCGCAGGTGTCGAAGAGTTCGTCCAGCGTGTCCACGACGACCACCGCTTCGCGCGCCAACGCCGTGCAGGCCACCGCGTGGTCGCCGGCCAGCGCGCCGGTGTGCGAAGCGGCGGCCTGCCGCGCGCGCTCGCTGCGCCCGGGCATCAGCAGCACGATCGGCTTGCCCGCCGCGCGCGCCTGCCGCGCCAGCTGCAGGAAGAGGGCGGGGCGCCGCAGCTGCTCCGCATAGACGGCGATCACGCGTGTCTGCGCATCGGACAGGTGCTGCGCCACGACGTCCTCGACGCCGATGCCGGCCTCGTTGCCGGTGGAAAACTGGCTGGTGATGGGCATCCCACGCCCGATGAACGCATCGCGCATCGTCGCGGCCATGAAGCCGCTCTGCGCGACGATCGCGATGCCGGGGCGGCCTTTGGCCGGGTAGGGTTGGATCAATTCGAAGGTCAGCGCGACACCGGCCTCGAAGTTCGTGTAGCCCATGCAATTGGGGCCGACCAGCGCCATGTCGCCCGCCGCGGCCACCAGCGTGTCCTGGCGCGCGCGGCCTTCGTCGCCGGTTTCGGCATAGCCGCTGGCAAACAGCACGGCGGCGTGGCAGCGGCGTGCCGCCAGCTCGCGCACGGCATCGCACACGCCCGCCTCGGGAATGGCCAGCACGGCCACGTCGATGCCTTCTGGCAGGTCGGCGACGCTCCTCACGCAGGGCCGGCCGCGGATCTCGTCACTGCTGCGGCTCACCAGATGCAGCGCGCCGTCATAGCCGCCGGCGTCCAGGTTGCCCTGCACGAACCCGCCGAATGAGCGTGGATCGGCCGAGGCGCCGACGATGGCGATCGAGCGCGGCCGCAGCAGGCGGTCCAGCAGGCGGGGCGTGGAAAAGGGCAGAGCGGTAGCCACAGACATGTCTGCAGTCTGGCATACCAAAGATGGTCTTTCAATACACCAAAATCGGCTCATGTCTCGCCGACAGCGGCTTACGGATGGGCTGGCGTCGCATGCAAACAGGCGTTCATCCGCGCCAAGTCATTGATTATTAAGTGACAAGTGGCCAGCTTCGTCGCCGCCGAGCGGTTCGCCGGCCGGCATCCAAGGACTTTCCCTTATGTATGCCACAGATATACAGTGGCATTCTTCGTCCGCAGCTCGCCGCCTTGCGCCTCCCATGACCACCGAATCACTCCAACCTCCCGACGACACGCCCGACGAATTGCGTCCCCGCGGCGGGCGATCGGCGGACATCCGCAGCGCGCTGCAGGACGAAATCGAATCCGGCCGCCTGCCGCCCGGCGCGCCGCTGGACGAACGCGCATTGGCTGCACGGTTCGAGGTCAGCCGCACGCCGGTGCGTGAAGCGCTGCAGCAGCTGGCCGCGCGCGATCTCGTGCGCATCGCGCCGCGCCAGGGTGTGACCGTCTCGCGGCTGTCGATCGGCAAGGTGCGTGCCATCCTCGAATTCATCGCCGAGCTCGAATCGCTGGCGGCCAAGCTGGCAGCCCGCCGCGTGGACAGCGCGCTGGCCCATCAGCTCGACGAAACCCTCGCGCGCTGCCAGGACGCAGCCGTCAACGGCGGCGCGGCCGAATATGCGCTGGCCAATGCGCTGTTCCATGAAGTGATCTACGCCGGCAGCCGCAATGCCTATCTGGCCGAGCAGATCCGACAGTCGCGCCGGCTGATCCAGCGCTACCGCGTCAAGGACTTCCAGACCAAGCCGCAGATCGCCAAGTCGCTGCAGGACCACCTGAAGGTCGCCCGCGCCATACAGACCGGCGACGAGACCGCGGCCGCGCAGGCGATGCTGCTGCATGTGCCCGTGGGCGGCAGCGGTTTTTCGGAGTTCCTGGCCACCGTGCCCATGCATTTCTTCGAATCCGAATCCGAAGGCTGAACGCGATGCCCAAGCGATCGATCCACCTGCCCAAAGTCGGCCACAAGGCGCCGATCCCGCTGGGCGCCCGCGTGGGGCCTGTGCTGTGTTCGTCCGCCATCGCGGGCAAGGATCCCGCCGATGGCAGCCTGCCGGCCGATGCCGCGCTGCAGGTGGCACATGCCTTCACGAACCTGCGTGCGCTGCTGGCCGCGGGCGGCGCATCGCTGGACGATGTCGTGCGCCTGTCGGTGACGCTGGCCGACGACGCGCTGCGCGATGCGGTCAACACGCACTGGCTGGCCGCCTGGCCCGATGCCGACGATCGGCCCGCGCGCCACATCTCCATCAGCCCGCTGCAACGCGGCATGGCCATCCAGCTCGAAGTGATGGCCGTCATACGCGACTGAACGCGGCACACCGTCCCGACAGACCCTACACAAGGACCCGCCTTGATCATCGATTCCCATGCGCACGTGGTGATGCCGCCGCAGAGCTTCAAGTTCATGTCCGAGCTCATCGGCGGGCGCGGCAACCCCTCCGTGCCGCCGAAGATCCCCGACGAGGCGGTGAAGAAGGCGGCCGGCGAGCTGGTGACCATCATGGACAGCGTGGGCACGGACATGCAGTTCATCTCGCCGCGGCCCTATCTGCAGATGCACTCGGTCAAGCCCGCGCGCGTGACCGAGCTGTGGACGCGCCACTGCAACGACATCATCGCCCGCGTGGTGGCCTGCCACCCCGACCGCTTCCGCGGCGTGGCCGGCCTGCCGCAGTTCATGCACGAGTCGCCCGCCGAGCGCTGCGTGGCCGAGCTGGAGCGCTGCGTGGAGCAGCTGGGCTTCGTGGGCTGCCTGCTCAACCCCGACCCCACGGAGGGCTCCGACCTGCCGCCGCCCGGCCTGGGCGACGCCTTCTGGCACCCGCTGTATGCCGCCATGACGCGCCTGGACGTGCCGGCGCTGATCCATTCCGCGGGCAGCTGCAGCGCGCGCGAGAGCTACACGCTGAAGTTCATCAACGAAGAGAGCATCGCGGTGATCTCGCTGCTCGATTCCGACGTGTTCCAGCGCTTCCCGACGTTGAAGATCGTCGTGGCGCATGCCGGCGGCGCCATCCCGTACCAGATGGGCCGCTTCCGCGCCTGGAGCGTGCGCAAGGGCGAGCCGCGCAGCTTCGACGAGCAGCTGCGCCAGCTGCACTTCGACACCTGCAACTACAGCCAGGACGCCATCGAGCTGCTGCTGAAGGTGGCGGGCACGAAGAACGTGATGTTCGGCTCCGAGAAGCCCGGCACCGGCAGTGCGCGCGACCCCGTCAGCGGCCGCGACTTCGACGACATGAAGCCGGTGATCGAGAACATCAGCTGGCTGTCGGCCGACGACCGCGCCGACATCTTCGAATGCAACTGCAAGCGGCTCTACGCACGCGCCTTCAAGCGCGACGACGCGTAGCACCGCACATCTTCAGGAGGAACCCGCGATGGCCATGACACGCGAGGACAATGAACTGCTGACCCGCGTCGAGAACGGCGCACCGATGGGCGAGATGATCCGGCAGCACTACTGGCTGCCCGCCATCCCGGCCAGCAAGCTCGAGGCCGGCGGCCGGCCCTACCGCGTACGGCTGCTGGGCACCAACCTCGTGGCCTTCCGCAACACCGCGGGTGTCGTGGGCGTGATGGACGAGCTGTGCCCGCACCGCAAGGCCTCGCTGGCACTGGGCCGCAATGCCGACGAAGGCCTGCGCTGCATCTACCACGGCTGGAAGCTGGACGTGCACGGCAGCGTCGTCGAGGCGCCCAACCACGTCGGCGACCAGGCGCAGTTCTGCAAGCACGTGCGGGTGAACCGTTATGGGGTTCGCGAGGCCGGCGGCATCGTGTGGGTGTGGCTGGGCAAGGGCGAGACGCCGGCACGCTTTCCGGATCTGCCTTTCATCGATCTGCCCGACGACCAGCGGTCGGTGACCAGCGTCGAAGTGCCGACCAACTGGGTGCAGGGTGTCGAAGCCTCGATGGATTCCTCGCACGTGGGTGTGCTGCACGAAAGCACCACGCAGATGACGGCCGGCGGCGGCAACCAGCGCCTGCTGATGACCAAGGCGCTGGCACCGCGGCTGGAGTTCGAGGACCGGCCCTATGGCTACCGCTACGCCGCGCTGCGCCCCACGCCCGAAGGCCAGCTCTATGCGCGCATCAACAATTTCGTGATGCCCTGGTACGGCATCATCTGCCCGCCGCATCCCGGCGGCCCCAGCACGGTGTTCTTCAGCACGCCGGTGGACGACGTGACGCACCGCGCCTGGTTCGTGCACTTCAACACCAGCAGCCGTCTGGGCATGACCATCATGTCGGCCTCGCCCGATGTGTGGAACTTCCCGCCGCTGCCGCCGGGCCCGGCAGCCGACAACTGGGGCCAGAACCGCGACCTCATGCGCCGCGGGCACAGCACCGGCTTTCCGCAGCACCTGGGCACCGAGGACTTTGCGATGTTCCTCAGCCAGGGCCCCATCGTCGACCGCAGCGACGAGCAGCTCTGTTCGGCCGACGGCGCGGTGCTGCGCGTGCGCGCGGCCCTGCTGCGCACCGTGCGTGAATACCAGGCCGGCAAGACACCCACGCTGGCCGACAGCCCGGATCTGGATTACCGCGCCATCCGCTCGGTGGGTATCGTGATGCCCCCCGATGCCGACTGGCGCCAGATGGCGGAGGCCGCGTGATGCGAAGAGATGGCCACGACCCGCGCCGGCGCGCGCTGCTGCTCGCGGCCGGTGCCGCGGCCCTGCCCTCGGCAGGCCTCGCGCAGAGTGACAAGCCGCCGATCAAGGTGCTGGTGGGCTTTCCACCGGGTGGCGCCACGGACGCCATCGCGCGCGTGGTGATCGACAAGTTGCCCGCGGTGCTGGGCCAGCCCGTGCTGGTGGAGAACAAACCCGGCATCGGCGGGCGCATCGCGGCCGACGCCGTGCTCGCCGCGCCGGCGGACGGTCTGACCTACACCATCGCCCCCAACGCCACGCCCACCTTCCAGATGCTGGTGTATGCGCACCAGATCAAGTGGAACAGCGTGCGTGACTTCGCGCCGGTGGCTGCACTGGCGAGTTATCCCCTGGGCATGGGCGTGGCCCTGTCCACCGGCGCCTCCTCGGTGAAAGAGTTTGTCGAGTGGTGCCGCCGCAACCCCGGCAAGGCCAGCTTCGGCACGCCGGGGCTGGGTGGGCAGAACCACTTCCTGGGCGTGCAGTTCGCCAAGGCCGCGGGCATCGAGTTGCCCGTGACGCCCTACAAGGGCTCGCCGCCCATGGTGACCGATCTGGTCGGCGGCCACGTGCCGTCCGCCATCAGCCTGCTCGACGGCATGATGGCCCACCACCGCGCCGGCAAGATCAAGGTGATCGGCGTCTTCACGAAGGAGCGCTCGCCGCTGATGTCCGACATCCCGACCTTCGCGGAGCAGGGCGTGGACGTCACCTCCGGCGAGGCCTGGACCGGCATGTGGGCCAAGGCGGGCACGCCTGCCGCGGAACTCGAACGCATGCAACGCGCCTTGCAGCAGGTGCTGCAGATGCCGGATGTGCGCGAGACCCTGAGCCAGAAGCTGTGGGTGCAGCCGCACTTCCGCGCTGCGGCGGCCATGGATGCCCTGCAGCGCGCCGAGCTGGCGCACTGGGAGCCCATCATCAAGGCTTCGGGTTTCAAGGCCGAGTGAAGGTCCTGGGCGACACTTCTGCGATGACTTCGACACTCGACCTGCGCGTGCGCGCGCTCACCTGGGAAGCCGAGGCCGTCCTCGGGATCGAACTCGTGCCGACCACAGACGGTGCAACGCTGCCGGCCTTCACGGCCGGCGCGCACATCGACCTGCACCTGCCCACCGGCACGGGCGACTGCGTGCGCAGCTACTCCCTGATGAACGACCCGGCGGAGCGCCACCGCTACTGCATCGGCGTCAACCGCGACGCGGCCAGCACGGGCGGCTCGGCCTGGATCCACAGCCAGTTGCGCCCGGGGCAGGTGCTGCAAGTCAGTGCCCCGCGCAACAACTTCCCGCTGGACAACAGCGCCGCACCGGCGGTGTTCATCGCCGGCGGCATCGGCATCACGCCGATGCTGTCGATGATCCGCACCGCCGTCGCGCAGGACACGCGGCCCTGGACACTGCACTACGCGGCGCGCAACCGCGCGGCCATGGCCTTCGTGCCCGAACTGCAGGCGCTGGCGCGCCGCGACGGCGCCACGCTGCATCTGCACCTTGACGACGAGGCCGGGCAGGTTCTCGACATGGCCGGGCTCATCGCCGCACTGCCGGCCGGCGCGCATGTCTATGCCTGCGGGCCGCGGCCGATGCTGCAGGCCTTCGAGCAGACCACGGCCGGTCTGCCAGCCGAGCGTGTGCACCTGGAGTATTTCGGCGCCCGCGAAGCACCCGCCACGGCCGGCGGCTTCACGGTTCGGCTGCACCGTGCGGGACGCGACGTGTCGGTCGCCCCGGGCCAGACCATCCTCGACGCGCTGCTGGCCACCGGCCTGGAGCCGCTGTACAGCTGCCAGGAAGGCTACTGCGGCACCTGCGAGGTGGCCGTGCTGTCGGGCGTGCCCGAGCACCGCGACGCCGTGCTGGACGATGCCGAGAAGGCCAGTAACCGCCGCATGATGATCTGCTGCAGCGGCTCGCGAACGCCGGTCATCGAGATCGATCTCTGAAGCTGTGAACCCACCCCACACACCCGCGCGTGCCTCGCAAACGAACCATCTCTGCGTGGCAACTGCTCGCCATAGCCTGACGTTTCATCGCATGATCCATTCACGGGGCCTCGTGCGGGCCCGCGGCGGCCTGCGCCGCAGGGAGGCTTGGCAATGAGCACCGATTCCGAATTCATCACTTACCGGCTCGAGGGCAAGGTCGCGCTGCTGGGCCTGAACCGCCCGGACAAGCGCAATGCCATCCACGACCCGCTGATCGACGCCCTGCGCGCGGCCGTGCTGCGCGCGCATGAAGAAGCCGATGTGGCCGTGCTGCACGGCCACGGCAGCAACTTCTGTGCGGGCCTGGACCTGGGCGAGGCGCTGGCGCGCGCCACGGGGCAGATCAAGCCGCCGCGCAAGCGCCGGCGCCACAACTGGCACGAGGTCTTCGACCTGATCGCTCGCGGGCCCATCCCCTTCGTCGGTGCGCTGCACGGTGCGGTCGTCGGCGGCGGCCTGGAACTCGCGATGGCCACGCACCTGCGCGTGTGCGACGAATCCGCCTTCTTCGGCCTACCTGAAGGCCAGCGCGGCATCTTCGTGGGCGGCGGCGGCACCGTGCGCATCCAGCGCGTGGTGGGCACGACGGTGATGACGGACATGATGCTCACCGGCCGGCTGCTGAATCCGGCCGAGGCCCTGCAGGAACACGTCGTTCGCTACGTGGTGCCGGCGGGCGAGGCGCTGGCCAAGGCGCAGGCGCTGGCCGAGCGCATTGCGCAGAACAGCGTCGAGACCAACTGGATGATCATCAACGTGCTGCCTCGCGTGAACGACCTGTCGCACGATGACGGCCTGTTCATGGAGCAGCTCAATTCCAACCGCCAGCGCCCGCCCGAAGCCGAGGCGCGCCTGCGGCAGTTCGTCGAGGGCAAGGCCGCGCCGCTGAAGCCGCCGTCGGGCGAGCCACCGGCCTGAGCGACTGTGACGCACGCCGCCACCAGGGCTCGTGCGCCCGTCAGGGTGCCGCGCTGCGTGGCACATGCGCGCCATAGCCTGAGCCTGGCCGCCCGCACGGGGTGCCCGTCAATCCTGAATCCCGCGCGTACCCTGTCCTTCGCACCACCTTGCCGACAAGCCACACCATGAGCCTCTTCGACCTGAGCGACGCCGACCGCACGCGCAACGCCGCCTATGTGCGCTGGGCGCAGATCGAGGCGGCCAGCACCGGCCTGCCGCCGCAGACCCCGCTGCGCCCCGTGCGCCACGTGGCCGTGATCGGCGCCGGCACGATGGGCGGCGGCATCGCGCTGGCCATGGCCGGCGCGGGCCTGGACGTCACGCTCATCGACGCCGATGCGGACGGCCTGGCGCGGGGCCTCAAGCGCCTGCGCGACAACCTCGACAGCAGCGTCGCGCGCGGCAAGCTCATGGCCGAACAGCGCGACGAGCGCCTCACCCGCATCCGCGGCACGCTGGCGCTCGAAGATGCACGCGAGGCCGATCTCTTCGTCGAAGCCGTCTTCGAGGACCTGGGCCTGAAGCAAACGCTGTTCCGCCACATCGACGCCGTGGCGCGCCCGGGCGCCATCCTCGCGACCAACACCTCGGGCCTGGACATCGACGCCATCGCCGCCGTGACGGCACGGCCGCAGGACGTGGTCGGGGCGCATTTCTTCAGCCCCGCGCACGTGATGCGCCTGTTGGAAGTGGTGCGCACCCGCGACACGGCCGACGACGTGATCGCCACGCTGATGGCCCTGGGCCCGCGCATCGGCAAGACGGCCGTGCTGGCGCGGGTGTATCCCGGCTTCATCGGGAATGCGCTGTTCCGCCAATACAACCGCGAGGCGCACTTTCTGGTCGAGGACGGCGCGCTGCCGCACGAGGTGGATGCCGCGCTGGTGCGCTTCGGCTATGCGATGGGCATCTTCGCGGTGCACGACATGGCTGGCAACGACGTGGGCTACCCCACGCGCAAGGCGCAGATGGCCACGCGCGACGCGAGCCGCCGCTGGAACGACCTGATCCTGGAACTCACCGAGATGGGCCGCCTGGGGCAGAAGAGCGGCAAGGGTTGGTACCGCTACGAAGCCGGCAGTCGCGAGCCGCTGCGCGACCCGGCGCTGGAGGCGTTTGTGGTCGAACGCTCGGCGCGCCTGGGCCTGCCGCGTCGAGAGATCACCGAAG
>CAUJHV010000007.1 GCA_963205115.1 Pseudomonadota bacterium
CCGGCAGCACATGCAGACCCACTTCGGCATCGCGCCCGATGTGGCGCTGCGCACCGGCCGCACGGCCCATGTGGCCGGTGGCGGGCTGCTGGATGTGCACGCCGGCGCCATGCTGCAAGTGCCGCTGCGCGGCCGCTGGACGCTGGTGGGAGGCCTGGCGCTGGCGCAGCTGCAGGGCGATGCCGCTGCCAGCCCGCTCACGCGCCGGGCATTCGGTGCCACGGCCAGCGTGGCGCTGGCCTGGCGGTCGCGATGAGGGTCGCGCTGATCAGCGCGCGCTGCGCTGCTGGTCGGGACCGGGGCCACGGCGCTCGATGTGGCGGAAGGTGATGCGGCCCTTGCTCAGGTCGTAGGCCGACAGCTCCAGCGACACGGCGTCGCCCGCCAGGATGCGGATGTGGTGCTTGCGCATCTTGCCGGAGGTGTAGGCAATCAGCTCGTGGCCGTTGTCCAGCGTGACGCGGTAACGCGAGTCGGGCAGGACTTCGGTCACCTTGCCCTGCATCTCGATCAGTTCTTCCTTGGCCATGGGGCGGGGATCTCCGGAAACTTGGTTCAGGCGCTGCGCCACAGGGGATGGGCACGCGCGGGGGGTCGACAGGAAACGGGTCGGCGGCAGGCCCGGGGCCGGCGACCCGAGGGGCGCCGATGGATCGTGAGATCGGAAGGCGACGCCGGGGGTGCGGACAGTCGGGGGCCGTACAGACGGCTGGCAGCGCCGGCGCACGCCATGCGCAGGCAACCCACGATTGTACGCCGGGCAGCGGCTCAGCGCTTGCGCGCCAGCTTGGGGTCGAGCAGATCGCGCAGGCCGTCGCCCATCAGGTTCAGGCCCAGCACGCTGAGCGCGATGGCCACGCCGGGGTAGACGGCCAGCATCGGCGCCTGGAACATCATCGTCTGGGCTTCGTTGAGCATGCGGCCCCAGCTGGGCTGCGGCGGCTGCGTGCCCAGCCCCAGGTAGCTCAGCGCCGCTTCGGCCAGGATGGCCGTGGCAAACGAGACCGTGGCCTGCACGATCAGCACGCTGGCGATGTTGGGCAGCACGTGGTCGAAGCTGATGCGCCAGGCGCCCTTGCCTGCGGCCCGCGCGGCCAGCACGTAGTCGCGCGCCCACACCGCATTGGCCGCGCCACGCGTGATGCGCGCAAAGACGGGGATGTTGAAGATGCCGATGGCCACGATGCTCATCAGCAGGCCAGGGCCGTAGATGGCCGTGAGCATGATGGCCGACAGCAGCGCCGGGAAGGCGAAGGTGAAGTCGCTGGCGCGCATCACGAGTTCTTCGACCCAGCCGCGCCGGGCCGAGGCCAGACAGCCCAGCGCCACGCCGATCGACAGCCCGATGCCCACCGCGACCACTCCCACGACGATGCTGTTCTGCGAGCCCACCAGCAGCTGCGAGGCGGTGTCACGCCCCAGGCTGTCCGTGCCCAGCCAGTGCGCGGCCGACGGCGGCTGCAGCTTGTTGGGGATGTCGATATCGCCCGGCGGGTAGGGCGACCACACCAGCGACAGCAGCGCCACCGCGACCAGCACCGCGCTGAGCAGGCCGCCCAGCACGAAGCTCTTGTGGCGGCGCGCTCGCGACCAGAAGCCGGGGGCGCCACTGGCGGTCGTCGCTGCCGCGCTCATCCCGGTGCCCCGCTCACGCGCAGCCGCGGATCGACCCAGGCATACAGCACGTCGACCACGAAATTGACGACCACCACCACGCCGGCCAGCAGCAGCACGACGTCACGCACGACGATCAGGTCGCGGTTGCTGATGGCCTGGAAGACCAGGCGCCCGACACCCGGCAGCACGAAGACGTTTTCGACGACGATGGTGCCGGTGATGAGGTTGGCGAACTGCAGGCCCATCACCGTCAGCACCGGGATCATGGCGTTGCGCAGCACGTGGCGGAACAGCGCCTGGCGGCGCGTCAGGCCCTTGGCGCGGGCCGTGCGCGCGAAGTCCTCGCGCATCACCTCCAACACGGCCGAGCGTGTCATGCGCGCGAGGATCGCCGCCTGCACCAGCGCCAGCGCCAAAGCGGGCAGCAGCAGGCTCTTGAGGCCTTCCCACAGGCCGCCGCCATCGTCTTCGCTCCAGCCGGGAAAGCCGCCGGCGCTGACCCACTGCAGCTTCACCGCGAAGAACAGGATCAGCAGGATCGCAAACCAGAAGTTCGGGATCGCCAGGCCCAGCTGGCTGGCCGCCATCACGCCCACGTCGCCCAGTGTGTTGTGGCGCGCCGCGGCATACAGGCCCAGGCCCAGCGCCAGCACCATGGTCAGCGTCATCGCCATCACGGCCAGCGGCAGCGTGACCTGCAGCCGCTCGGCGATCAGCTCGGCCGTGGGCGTGTCGTAGCTGATGCTCATGGCCGTGCGGCCCTGCAGCAAGCCAGCGATCCAGTCGCGGTAACGCTCCAGCGGCGGACGATCCAGGCCCAGCTTGGCCTGCAGCGCGGCCAACGACTCCGGCGTGGCCGTGTCGCCCAGGATCACCTCGGCCGCGTTACCCGGGAGCAGTTCGAGCACGGCAAAGACGACCGCTGACGCCACGGCCAGCGTGAGCATCAGGGTCGCCAGGCGCTTGAGCAGGAAGACCAGCATCGGCCACTATGATGCCCGAAGCCTCAAGGCCTTCGTCCCGACCGCGCCGCCGCCCCCGACACCTTCTGCCCGCCTGGACCGATGGACCTGCTCAAGCCGCTGATCGCCCTGCTGGCGATCGTCAACCCCATCGGCGCGGTGCCGTTCTTCATCCACTTCACGCAGCACCTGAGCCCGGCGGCGCGCCGGCATACGGTGCACGTCAGCGCCTTTGCGGCTTTCATGGTCATCGCCATCAGCGGTCTGGCGGGCCTGAAGATCATCGAATTCTTCGGCATCACCGTCGCCAGCTTCCAGGTCGGCGGAGGCATGCTGCTGCTGGTGTCGTCGCTCAACATGCTCAACGCACAGCCCGCCGAGAGCCGCGGGCACGACGTCGACGACGGGCAGGCCAAGGCCGCCGCGGGCGCATCGATTGCCGTGGTACCGCTGACCGTGCCGCTGCTGACCGGCCCGGCGACGATCTCGACGATGGTGATCTACGCGGAGAAGACCCGCACGCTGCTGGAGCACGCGGTGCTGGTCGGCTACGGCGTGGTCATCGGCGTGGCGACCTACCTGGCCTTTTCGGCCGCGGGGCGCATCGAACGGGTGCTGGGCCAGACCGGCATCAACGTGATGACCCGGCTGATGGGGCTGATCCTGGCGGCCATGGCCGTCGAACTGCTGGCCGACGGGCTGGTCAAACTGTTTCCCGTGCTGGCCTCGCACCTGGCGCGCTGAGCGCCGCGGCGGGGCCGTGCGGCCGCAGGACTACACGATGAACCGACAGATTCCCTTTCCGACCGACCAGGTGCTGATTGCCGGGCGCTGGCAGGCGCCGGCCAATGGCCAGTCTCTGCCGCTGTTCGACCCCTCCGACGGCAGCGAGCTCACCCGCATCGCACGCGGCGGATCGGCCGATGTCGACGCGGCCGTGCATGCCGCGCAGTCCGCGTTGGACGGCGCCTGGGGCCTGCTCAGCGCCACCGAGCGCGGGCGCCTGCTGATGGCCATGAGCGCCAAGGTGCTGGAGCAGGCCGACGAGCTCGCGCGCCTGGAAGCGCTGGATGTCGGCAAGCCCTACAAGCAGGGCCGCGCCGATGCGGTCGCGCTGGCGCGCTACCTGGAGTTCTACGGCGGCGCCGCCGACAAGGTGATGGGCGAGACCATCCCCTTTGCCAACGGCTACACCACACTGACCTGGCGCGAGCCGCACGGCGTGACGGCGCACATCGTGCCCTGGAACTACCCGATGCAGATCATCGGGCGCAGCGTCGGTGCGGCGCTGGCCATGGGCAACGCCTGCGTGCTCAAGCCCGCCGAAGAAGCCTGCCTGACCGCGCTGGCCTTCGCGCGCATCGCGCAGGACTGCGGCCTGCCCGCCGGCGCGCTGAACGTCGTGCCAGGCCTGGGCGAAGAGGCCGGCGCGGCGCTGTCCTCGCACCCGGGCGTGCGGCACGTGTCGTTCACGGGCTCGGTGGCCGTGGGCACGCTGATCCAGACGGCGGCCGCCAAGAACGCCATTCCGGTGACGCTGGAACTCGGCGGCAAGAGCCCGCAGATCGTCTTTGCCGATGCCGACCTGGACGCGGCGCTGCCCTTCCTGGTCAACGCCGGCATCCAGAACGCCGGCCAGACCTGTTCGGCCGCCAGCCGCATCCTCGTGGAGCGGCCCGTGTTCGACACCGTGGTCGCCCGCATGGCCGAGCGCTACCGCGCGCTGCGCGTGGCGCCGGCGCTGGCCGACGGTGACATCGGCCCCGTGATCTCGGCGCGGCAGCGCGACATCATCCAGGGCTACCTGGACCTGGTGCGTGACAACGGCCTGCACGTGGCGGCACAGGCGACGCTGCCGGCCGATCTGCCCGCCGGCGGCTATTACGTGGCGCCCACGCTGGTGGCCGATGTCGTGCCCGGCCACCGCATCGCGCAGGAAGAGATCTTCGGGCCCGTGCAGGCGGTGATTCCCTTCGATGGCGAGGCCGAGGCGCTGCGCATCGCCAACGGCACACCCTATGGCCTGGTGGCCGGCGTGTGGACACGCGACGGCGGCCGCCAGCTGCGCATGGCGCGCAAGCTGCAATGCGGCCAGGTGTTCATCAACAACTACGGCGCGGGCGGCGGCATCGAGCTGCCCTTCGGCGGCGTCAAGCACTCCGGCCACGGGCGCGAGAAGGGCTTCGAGGCGCTGTACGGCTTCTCGGCGCTCAAGACGGTGGCGATCCGGCACGACTGAGGTCCTGCAGGCGTCGCCCGGACAAAAAAAGGCCCGCACAGGGCGGGCCTTCGCGAGGAAGGGACTGGGCGTCCCACCCGTTCGCGCGGGATCAGCTCATTTCGTGGCGGTCGGCGGCGGCGTACAGGTCGGCGGCAAACCGCGGGTCCTGATCGCGCATCGCATCGGCCAGGCGGCGCACGGCCGAGGCCTCACCGGCGCGGCCTCGCACCTCCTGATGCGCCTTCACGTAGGTCCCGGCACTTTGGAAGAGGTCGCGAAGCTGCACCGCCAGACGGGCGGCCCAGACGGCGCCGCGGGGTTCGACGATGGCGGCGGGACTAACAACGTGGACGTGTGTCATGAGATTTCTCCTGTGTCGCGGCAGCTGGCTGTTTGCACAGCTACCGCAGAATTTCAAAAGTGAGCGTTCGCTTGTGGCGTCCGCTCAGGGGGTTTGACGGCGTGCGAGCACGGGATTCAGACGGTCGATCAGGCGGCGCCAGGCACGGCCGTGTCGACGCAGGTGCCAGGCCAGCGTCTGGCTCAGGCTGGCGGCTTGCCAAGCCCGGCTGGACGCACCGGCGGTCTGGGGTTGCAGGCTCATGGAGCACTCCTTTCTTCGTGGATCCGTCCGGCATGACGCCAGACCTTGACCACGACGCCATCATATTCGGGTTAACCCCAATGAAACTCAAATGAATATTTTTTACCTAAGATATGAATGGTCTTCATATCTTGGCTGCCATGAACTTCCGGTCCTTCGATCTGAACCTGCTGCGCGTCTTTGACGCGGTGATGGCCGAGGGCAGCCTCACACGCGCCGCCGACACGCTGGCCATGACCCAGCCGGCCATCAGCCACGCGATGCGCCGCCTGCGCGAGGCGGTGGGCGAAGAGCTCTTCACACGCACGGCGCACGGCATGCGCCCGAACGACCGGGCCGAACAACTCTGGCCCCAGGTGCGCAGCGCCCTGTCGGACCTGCGCGAGGCGCTGGCGCCCGAGGCCTTCGACGCCGGCCGCCACACGGCCTACTTCCGCCTGGCCATGGCCGACGCGACGGCGGCCATGCTGTGCCCCGGCCTGCTGCAGGCCATCGAGAAGGACCAGGCGCCCGGCGTGTCGATACGCGTGATCCCGCTGACCACGCGCGACCCGCGACGGCTGCTGGACGCCGGGGAAGCCGATGTCGCCATCGGCTACTTCCCCGAGATCACGGCGGCCTTCGGCGCCGGCGGAGGCCACCCGGCGCTGCGCCATGCCCGCCTCTACCAGACTCGTTACGTGGGCGTGATGCGGCGCGGCCATCCACTGGCCAAGGGCGAGCTGTCACTGGACGCCTATTGCGCCGCCGAACACCTGCTGGTGAGCTTCTCCGGCCGGCCGCACGGTTATGTCGACCAGGCTCTGTCCGCCCTGGGCCGCAGCCGCCGCATCGTGCTGACCGTCAACCAGTTTTTCACCGCCGGCCGCGTGGTGGCGCAATCGGACCTGCTGACCGTGCTGCCCGACCGCTTCGTCGAGGCCACCGGCTACCGGCGCGAGCTGCTCACGCGCGAGCTGCCGCTGGAGCTGCCCCCGGTGCTGGTGGACATGCTGTGGCACCGCCGGCTGGACCACCACCCGGCGCAGCAATGGCTGCGTGAGCGCATCCAGCACGCCGCCGAACTGGCGCACGCGGCGGCAGGCGCGCCCTGACGGGCGCGGAGGTGTCCCGGCCCGTCAGGCCAGGACGTGCGCGATGGCCTCGGCCGCGGCTTCGACGTTGCCGGAGTTCAGGCCGGCCACGCACATGCGCCCCGAGCGGATCAGGTAGACGCCCTGCTCCTGCCGCAGACGGTCGACCTGCTCGGCACTCAAGCCCGTGTAGCTGAACATCCCGCGCTGGGTGAGCAGGTAATTCAGGTCGCGACCGGGGCAGCGACGTGTCAGCACCGCGTGCAGCCGCTGGCGCATCGAGAGGATGCGCTCGCGCATGGCGGCGACGTCACGCTCCCACGAGGCACGCAGCGCCGGGTCGCCCAGCACGTGAGCGACGATGCCCGCGGCGTGCAGGCCGGGGTTCGAATAGATGCGGCGCACGGTGGCCTTGAGCTGGCCCAGCACGCGGTCGGCTTCGGCCGCATCGGCACAGACCACGCTCAGCGCGCCGGCCCGCTCGCCGTACAGGCTCATGCTCTTGGAGAACGAATTGGCCACGAAGAAGCTCAGGCCGGCGGAGGCCAGCGCGCGCAGCGCATAGGCGTCCTCGGCAATGCCGTCGCCATAGCCCTGGTAGGCCAGGTCCAGGAAGGGCAGCAATTCGCGCTCGCGCAGCACCGGGATCAGTGCGTCCCACTGCGCGCGGCTGAGGTCGACGCCCGTGGGGTTGTGGCAGCAGGCGTGCAGCAGCACGACGCTGCGCGGCGGCAGGCTGCGCAGCGTCTCGCACATCGCCTCAAAGCGCACGCCGCCGCCTTGCGGGTCGTAGTACGGGTAGGTCTTCACCACCAGGCCGCAGCCTTCGAACATCGCGCGGTGGTTGTCCCAGGTCGGGTCGCTGACCCAGACCGTCGTGCCCGGAAACCAGCGCGCCAGGAAGTCGCCGCCGACCTTCAGGCCGCCACTGGAGCCGACACTCTGGATGGTGGCCACGCGACCGCTGCGCAAGGCCTCGTGGTCTGCGCCGAACAGCAGCTCCTGCACCAGGCGGCGCATCGGCGCCGAGCCCTCGATCGGCAGGTAGGGCTTGGCCCCGCCTTCGGCCAGCAGCCGGGTTTCGGCCTGGCGCACGCAGTCCAGCACCGGGATGCGGCCGGCATCGTCGAAATAGATGCCGATGGACAGGTTGATCT
Source organism: Pseudomonadota bacterium (assembly GCA_963205115.1). Taxonomy (GTDB): domain Bacteria; phylum Pseudomonadota; class Gammaproteobacteria; order Burkholderiales; family Burkholderiaceae_C; genus Rubrivivax. The sequence continues at coordinate 7,635 of CAUJHV010000007.1, forward strand.
TCTTCGTGCGCGGGTCGCGCTGGAAATCCTCGTTGAGGCTGAGGATGGGGTCGCCCGCATAGGCGTCGAGGTGGTTGAAAAACGGCATGGTGCAGCAGGGTCGATGGACGGAAGGTTGCGCGGGCGACGGGTCTTCAGGGTGCCGGGACCGCGAGTGCAGCCTCGATGTCCTTGGCCAGCGACGCGGGCGCGTCGGTGGGTGCATAACGCTTGATCACATGACCATCCCGGCCCACCAGGAACTTCGTGAAGTTCCACTTCACGGCCTTGCTGCCCAGAAGCCCGGGCGCCTCGGTGGTGAGCCACTTCCACACCGGATCGGCGCCATCGCCATTGACGTCCACCTTGGACATCATCGGAAAGCTCACGCCGTAATTGCGCTGGCAGAACGCACCGATCTCTTCGTTGCTGCCGGGATCCTGGGCGCCGAACTGGTTGCTCGGGAAGCCGACGATCACCAGGCCCTGGTCGCGGTACCGCTGCCAGAGCTCTTCAAGACCGGCGAACTGTGGCGTGAATCCGCAGGCGCTGGCGGTGTTGACCACCAGCAGCACCTTGCCGCGCTGAGACGCAAATTCGGCTGGCTGGCCTTCGATGGACACGGACTGGAAGTCGTAGATCGTCTGCGTGCGTTTGCCCATGGTGTCAACGGTCCCGGTGGTCGAGCAGGGATGGTAGCGCCGACGCCGCGCCACGACCGGCGCAGGGCTGTGGCCCGCGCGGCAAGCGGCCGCTTGGCGACCTCAGTGCCGCCAGGCCGACAGCACCGCGGCGGCCACGATCAGGCTGCCGCCCACCACCAGTTGCGTGTTGATCTGGCCGGCACCCAGCGCCAGCGACGAGGCCGAGGCGAACAGCACCTCGGCGATCATGACCGCCGCCGTGGTGTTGGCCGGCAGGCGCGCCGCACCGTACTGCAGCGCCAGGTTGCCCACCAGGAAGGCCACGGCCAGCGCGGCCGCGCCGGGCAGCCAGCCGAGGTCGGGTGGCGGCGGCGCCGGTATGCGGCCGGCGGCCAGCAGCAGCGTGGCCAGCGCCAGCGAGACCGCGACGCCGCCACAGAACATCGCCAGCGCACGCGCCTCTTCCGGCGCTGACGCCTCGCGGCGCAGCAGCACGTTGTTCAACGCAAAGGCAAACCCGCCCAGCAGGCCCAGGTAATCGGCCAGCCCGCGCGGCAGCGGCCAGCCGCCCTGCGCGGGCCACAGCACGGCCAGCGCCCCGCCGAGCGCCAGGGCCACGCGCAGCGCGGCCGGGCGCGTCAGGCGCTCGCCCAGCAGCAGGCGCGACAGCAGCACCGCCCACAGCGGCATCAGGTAGAACAGCAGCACGACGCGCACCACGTCGCCGATGGTCACCGCCCAGTTGAATGCGGCATTGGTGGTGCCCGAGGCCAGCACCAGCCACCACAGGCGCGGCGCGCGCAGCAGCTGGGCGAACGCACCGGGGCGCCAGGCCCCGATGGCCACCACCGCCAGCGCATAGATCAGCGCCGTGGCCCACAAGGCGTGCAGGCCGCGGGATTCCAGCCAGCGGAAGGGCCACCAGGACAGACCCCAGGTCAGCGCATTGAGCAGCAGGGCCAGCACCGGCAGCAGCGGCCGCGGTGCAACGCTCGGCGCAGGGGTCATCAATGCGGGTCGGAGCGGGCGATGGCCAGCAGCCGGTCGACCTCGTCCTTGTAGACCACCCGGTTGCGCGCGTGCCAGCGCCGGATGAGCTCCATCGTCAGGGCCACCATCAGCCCGAAGACGATGATCGCGCCGAAGGCCGACAGGCCGAAGCGCGTCATGCCGACGTACAGCGCGCCCAGGCCCAGGATGCAGGCCTGCTCGTTGAAGTTCTGCACGGCGATCGACCGCCCGGCGCCCATCAGGTTGTGCCCGCGGTGCTGCAGCAGCGCGTTCATCGGCACGATCAGGAAGCCGCAGACGCCGCCCATGATCACCAGGAAGGGCACGGCCGTGGCCAGGCTCTGGATGAAGACCAGGCCGATCATCAGGAAGCCCACGCTGATGGCCAACGGGATGACATTCGTCGCGCGGTCGAGCTTGGTGGTGAACGAGGCCACGACCGCGCCGATCACCGAGCCGATGACGACCACACCGGCCAGGTTGGAAGCCTGCGCGGTGGAGTAACCCAGCGCTGCGGCGGCCCAGGCAAAGACGATCAGCCGCAGGTTGCCGAAGATGCCCCACAGCAGCGTCGTGGTGGCCAGCGAGATCTGCCCCAGCTTGTCAGCCCACAGCCGCGTATTGCAGCGCGAGAAGTCGCGCACCAGTTCGCCCACACGGATCATCGGCTGCAGTGGCGCGTCGGTGCGCGGAATGCGCAGGTTGAAGCCGGCGGCGATGAGATAGAAGACCACGATGAAGGCGATGGCGGCTTCGGGCGGCGTATCGATGCCGGTGTCGAACATCGGCAGATCGAAGCCCAGCAGCGCCGTGGAGATGCGCTGGCCGATCAGCTGGCCGCCCAGCAGGATGCCCAGCACGATCGACGCCACCGTCAGGCCCTCGATCCAGCCATTGCCCTTGACCAGTTGCGAGGGCGGCAGCAGCTCGGTGAGGATGCCGTACTTGGCCGGCGAATAGGCCGCCGCTCCCAGGCCGACCACCCCATAGGCCAGCAGCGGATGCGAGCCGAAGAGCATCAGCAAGCAGCCGACGATCTTGATCGCATTGGAGAAGAACATCACGTGGCCCTTGGGCACGGCGTCGGCAAACGCGCCGACGAAGGGGGCCAGGAACACGTAGAAAAACGCAAACATCGGCGCCAGGGCCGGTATCTGCCAGTCCGGGGCTTGCGACGAGCGCAGCAACTCGACGGCCGCCACCAGCAAGGCGTTGTCGGCCAGCGAGCTGAAGAACTGCGCCGACATGATGGTGGAGAAGCCTTTTTTCATGCGCGCGGTTCGTCGTGAGTGGCGCCGCCGGGGGCTGCGCAGGACTGCTGTCTCCAGTGCAAAAGCGGCGCGGTTATAGCATGCAGGCCAACTGTGACCGCCCCGAGGTCCCCCGACTTCCGGTGGCAGGCCACCCCGGAGTGAACACCGTGCCCCGTCCGATCGAAGCCCTGGTCCACCACGCCGCGCTGACCCACAACCTGGCCCGCGCACGCGCTGCCGCGCCCGATGCGCGGGTGTGGGCGGTGGTCAAGGCCAATGCCTACGGCCATGGCATCGAGCATGTTTTTCCGGCCCTGCGGGGCGCGGACGGCTTTGCGCTGCTGGACCTGGCCGAGGCGCAGCGGCTGCGCGCCATGGACTGGCGCGGGCCCATCCTGCTGCTGGAAGGTGCCTTCGAGCCGCGCGACCTGGAGCTGTGTTCGCGCCTGGGCCTGTGGCACGTGGTGCACTGCGAGGCGCAGATCGACTGGCTCGCCCGGCACAAGACCCAGCAGGCACACCGTGTATTCCTGAAGATGAATTCGGGCATGAACCGGCTGGGGTTCACGCCTGCCGCCTTCCGCACGGCCTGGGCGCGGCTGGATGCGTTGCCACAGATCGACGAGATCAGCCTGATGACGCATTTTGCCGATGCGGATGTCGACGGCGGCGCCTCGGCCGCGCAGGCGGCCTTCGACGAGGCCACACGCGACCTGGTGGGCGAGCGGTCGCTGGCCAACAGCGCGGCGACGCTGCGCGGCGTGGGCGTGGCCGGCAGCGACTGGGTGCGCGCCGGCATCGCGCTGTACGGCAGCGCGCCGGACTTCCCGGCGCACGACATCGCGCACTGGCAGCTGCAGCCGACGATGACCCTGCGCACACGCCTGATCGCCACCCAGGAGCTGCAGCCGGGCGCCACGGTGGGCTACGGCAGCAGCTTCCGCGCCGAGCGGCCGATGCGCATCGGCATCGCCGCCTGCGGCTATGCCGACGGCTACCCGCGTCACGCCGGCACCGGCACGCCGGTGCTCGTGGACGGCCAGCGCACGCGTACGGTCGGACGGGTATCGATGGACATGCTGGCAGTAGACCTTGACGGCCTGCCGCTGGCCGGTGCAGGCAGCGAGATCACCCTTTGGGGTGAGGGGCCGCACGGCAGCCAGCTGCCGATCGACGCGGTCGCGCGGGCGGCCGGCACGATCGGCTACGAGCTGATGTGCGCCGTGGCGCCACGCGTGCCGATGCGGGTGGTGGCCGCTCCCGACGAAACCGCGGCGACGGACGTCGACAGGCCGGCGCGGCACGGATAGGGCCGCTGGTCGGCACCCTGGCCGGCATCGCCCGCCGGTGGCAAGATGGGTGCAGGCGCCCGACGTGGCGCCGTGCCAACTCAACTCGAAGACGGCCAGGAGAAATACATGAGCATCATTGGGACCCTCGTGGTGGGATTGATCGTCGGCGCCATCGCGCGCTTTCTGTTGCCCGGCGAACAGAAGATGGGCTGGATCCTCACCTGCGTGCTGGGCGTGGCAGGCTCTTTCATTGCCGGGTTCGTCGGCCAGGCGCTGGGCTGGTACCACGTCGGGCAGACCGCCGGCTGGATCGCCTCCGTGGTCGGTGCCGTGGTGCTGCTGTTCGTGGTGAGCAAATTCCAGGGCAGCTCGGGCGCTTGATCGAGCGCGCCCCGATCCGCCGCATCTGATTCCCTTCGACTGTTCGCCCGCCCTGCGCCGCCACGGCACGGGGCGAGCGGAGCCGTCTTTCGGGCGCTCCCTTCCGGGCGGGCTGCGCCTGCACCTGCCGCGGCCACAATGCGCCCGTGGCCAAAGACAAGACGCTCTACACCTGCCGCGAATGCGGCGGCACCAACCCCAAGTGGCTGGGCAAGTGCCCGCATTGCGGGGCCTGGAACAGCCTGGACGAGGGCGTGGCGGAGCCGTCGGCGGGATCCGGCAAGAACCGCTTCCAATCGCTGGCGCGCACGCAGCCGGTAGCCACGCTCAGCGAGATCGAGGCCACCGAGGTCGACCGCGTGCCCACGGGCCAGGAAGAGCTGGACCGCGTGCTGGGTGGCGGCATCGTGGCCGGCGGCGTGGTGCTGATCGGCGGCGATCCGGGCATCGGCAAGAGCACGCTGCTGCTGCAGGCGCTGGACGCCTTGTCCACGCGGCTGAAGGTGCTCTACGTCACCGGCGAGGAAAGCGGCGCGCAGGTTGCGCTGCGATCGCGGCGGCTGGGCCTGGCCGGCACGAAGGTGCGTGTGCTGGCGGAGATCCAGCTCGAACGCATCCAGGCCGCGCTGGAAAGCGAGCAGCCGGCGTTCTGCGTCATCGACTCGATCCAGACCCTCTACTCGGACCAGCTCGCCTCCGCGCCGGGCTCGGTGGCCCAGGTGCGCGAATGCGCCGCGCAGCTCACGCGGGTGGCCAAGTCCACGGGCGTGTCCATCGTGCTGGTCGGCCACGTCACCAAGGAAGGCGCACTGGCCGGACCGCGTGTGCTGGAGCACATCGTCGACACCGTGCTGTATTTCGAAGGCGACACGCACTCGAGCTTCCGGCTGGTGCGCGCCATCAAGAACCGCTTCGGCGCCGTCAACGAGATCGGCGTCTTTGCGATGACCGAGCGTGGCCTCAAGGGCGTGAGCAATCCCAGCGCGATCTTCCTGTCCACCCACGGCGATCCGGTGCCCGGCTCCTGCGTGATGGTCACGCTGGAAGGCACACGGCCGTTGCTGGTGGAACTGCAGGCCCTGGTCGACGCCGGCGGGCCGAGTCCGCGACGGCTGTCGGTGGGCCTGGACCGCGACCGGCTGGCCATGCTGCTGGCCGTGCTGCACCGCCATGCGGGCGTGGCCTGCTTCGACCAGGACGTCTTCGTCAATGCGGTGGGCGGCGTGCGCATCGGCGAGCCGGCCGCCGACCTGGCGGTGCTGCTGGCGATCCAGAGCTCCTTGCGCGGGCGCCCGCTGCCGCGCGGCTTCGTGGCCTTCGGCGAAGTGGGCCTGGCCGGCGAAGTGCGGCCCGCGCCACGTGGCCTGGAGCGCCTGAAGGAGGCCGCCAAGCTGGGCTTCAGCGTGGCCGTGGTCCCGAAGGCCAATGCGCCGAAAAAGCCCATCGAAGGCCTGACGATCCACCCGGTGGAGCGCATCGAGCAGGCCATCGACCTGGTGCGCAACCTGTGAACCCGGCGCTGTTCGCCTACAGTGCGCGCCCATGATGTTCTTGCGTGGCCTGTGGGCCTTTCCGTGGACCGCCTGCGGCCTGCTGCTCGGGCTGGTGATGTGCGTGGCCGGTGGCCGCATGCGCTGGCGTGAGGGCTGCCTGGAAGTGACGGGCGGCGCTTGCGGCCGCCTGGCAGGCCGGTGCACGCCTTTTGCGGCGATGACCTTGGGCCATGTGATCCTGGCCATATCGGCTGACGAGGCACGGCGACTGGGTGTGCACGAGCGCGAGCACGTGCGCCAGTACGGGACCTGGGGTCCGCTGTTCGTGCCGGCCTATCTGCTGGCCGGCGCCTGGCAATGGGCGCGCGGCCGATGCCCGCACGCCGACAACCCGTTCGAGCGCGACGCAGGAGTGACCGCATGAACCCGATCGTGGGCTGGGCGCTGGCCGTGGTGGCCGTGGCCCTGGGCTATGCGAAGTGGGGCTGGCCGGGCGTGCTGCTGGCCTTGTCGCTGGTCGTCTTCTGGCTGCTGCTGCAGTTCAGCCGCGCGATGCGGGCGATGCGCGAGGCCTCGCAGGCACCCGTGGGCCACATCGACAGCGCCGTGATGCTGCATGCCAAGCTGCGCACGGGCATGCGGCTGCTGGAGATCCTGCCGCTCACACGCAGCCTGGGCAAGAAGCTCAGCGACGATCCCGAGTCATTCGTCTGGACCGACACGTCCGGCGCGCGTGTCACGGTGATCCTGAAGAACGGTCGCTGCACCGAGTGGCGCCTGGAGCGCCCGGACGAGCCTGGCACCGGTGAACTGCCGCCGTCCGCCTGAACCCGCGCACGGCACAAGAATGACGGCCGGTGCGTAGGCGCTGGGTTCCGGAACCGGCGGGACTTCAGCGCAGGCGTACAGCACGATGTTGGGCAGACCACCGCTGCCGAGCAGCGGGTCGGTGTCTATCGGGTCGACGTCGGCACCGGTCGGGCGAGGTCCCGCGTGTGCAGGCGCGCAGCCCGCGCCATCGCAGCCCCCTGGCACTTCCCTAGAATATGGGGTTCCCGAAGACCCGCCCTGCGCGGGCCCCAACCCGCACTTGAGGTCCTTACGATGTCGATGTCCGATCGCGACGGCAAGATCTGGATGGACGGCCAGCTGGTCGAGTGGCGCGACGCCAAGATCCACGTCCTGAGCCACACGCTGCACTACGGCTGCGGTGCCTTCGAGGGCGTGCGCGCCTACAACACCACGCGAGGCACGGCGATCTTCCGCCTGCGCGAGCACACCGAGCGCCTGTTCAACAGCGCCAAGATCCTGCGGATGAAGATCCCCTTCACGCTCGAGCAGGTCATGGAAGCGCAGCGCGAGGTCGTGCGGGTCAACAAGCTCGAGAGCTGCTACCTGCGTCCGCTGACCTGGATCGGCGACCAGAAGCTGGGCGTCAGCCCCAGGGGCAACACCATCCACCTGATGGTCGCGGCCTGGGCCTGGGGCGCCTACCTGGGCGAAGAAGGTTTGAAGCGCGGCATCCGCGTCAAGACCAGCAGCTACACGCGCCACCACGTCAACATCACGATGACGCAGGCCAAGGCGGTGAGCAACTACACCAACTCGATCCTGGCCAACATGGAAGCCACGGACGAGGGCTACGACGAGGCGATGCTGCTGGATTCGGCCGGCTTCGTCTCCGAGGGCGCTGGCGAGAACCTGTTCATCATCAAGAAGGGCGTGGTCTACACACCCGACCTGTCTGCCGGTGCACTCAATGGCATCACGCGCGACACCATCTTCGCGATCTGCCAGGACCTGGGCCTGAAGCTGGTGGAAAAGCGCATCACGCGCGACGAGGTCTACATCTGCGACGAGGCCTTCTTCACCGGCACGGCCGCGGAAGTGACGCCCATCCGCGAGCTCGACCGCATCGAACTCGGCAGCGGCTCGCGCGGGCCGATCACCGAGAAGATCCAGGCCGCCTTCTTCGACATCGTCAACGGCCGCAACCCGAAATACGCCGAGTGGCTGACCCCGGTCTGAGCCATCACCGCATCATGAACAAGCCCGAAAGCATCGTCGAAATCACCGCCAAGGACCTGCTGGGTCCGAACAGCGTCGCCTGTCCGAACCCGAAGATGACCGCCTGGAGCGGCCATCCGCGGGTGTTCATCGCGCTGGGCGAAGATGGTCAGGGCAGCTGCCCCTATTGCGGCACGGTGTACCGCCTGAAGCACGGCGAGAAGCTGGCCGGCCATCACTGATCCCGCAGCGAGTTCCGGGTCCGGACGCCCCATGGCGCGCGAGCACGAATTTGTCCTGACACTGTCGTGCCGCGACACGACCGGCATCGTCTATGCCGTCTCCGGCCTGCTGTACCAGGCCGGCTGCAACATCATCGATTCGCAGCAGTTCGGCGACGTCGATGGCGAGGATGCCACCGGCCTGTTTTTCATGCGCGTGCATTTCGCCGCGCCGCCGCAGCTGGCCGACGTGCCCACGCTCGACAAGCTCTTCGGCCACGTGCGCCAGCAGTTTGCGATGCAGGTGCGCTTCCAGGCGCTGAGCGAACGCGCCCGCGTGCTGCTGATGGTCAGCAAGTTCGGGCACTGCCTGAACGACCTGCTGTTCCGCTGGAAGAGCGGCCAGTTGCCCATCGACATCCCGGCCATCGTCTCCAACCACGCCGATTTCCAGGGCCTGGCGGACAGCTACGGCATCCCCTTCCACCACCTGCCGCTGGCCGATGGCAAGGACGCGGCCGCCAAGCGCGTGCAGGAGCAGCAGATCGAGGCCCTGGTCGAGCGCGAGCGCATCGACCTGGTCGTGCTGGCGCGCTACATGCAGATCCTCAGCCCGGATTTCTGCCGCGTGCTGTCGGGCCGCGCGATCAACATCCACCACAGCTTCCTGCCCAGCTTCAAGGGCGCGCGGCCGTATGCGCAGGCGCACGCGCGCGGCGTCAAGCTCATCGGCGCCACGGCGCACTACGTGACCTCGGACCTCGACGAAGGCCCGATCATCGAACAGGACGTGGCCCGCGTGGACCACTCGCTGTCGTCCGACGACCTCACGGCTGTCGGGCGCGACGTCGAGTGCGTGGTGCTCGCACGCGCGGTGCGCTGGCATGTCGAGCACCGCGTGCTGATGAACGGCCACAAGACCGTGGTCTTCCGCTGAGCCGCTTGCGGCGACCACACACACCACCGACTGCGCGCATGGCCCGCCCCAAGCCGCCTCCCAGGGTCGTGCTGACCAACTCGGCCGACGAATGCGAGGCGCAGTTCTACGAGGCGCTGCAGACCGGCGACCTGGAGCGGCTGATGGCCCTGTGGTCGGACGACGAGGACGTCGTGTGCGTGCATCCCGGTGGCGGCAGGGTCATCGGCCCGGCCGCGATCCGCGCGAGCTTCGAGGCCATCTTTGCGCAGAACCCGGTGCCGGTGCAGCCGGAACAGGTGCGGCGCGTGCAGACGCACGAACTGGCCGTGCACCATCTGGCCGAGCGCGTGACCGTGCTCACCCCGCAGGGCACGCAGACGGCCTGGGCACTGGCCACCAACGTCTACATCAAGACCGTCCTGGGCTGGCGCCTGGTGGCGCACCACGCCAGCCCCGGGCACCTGGGCGAGCCCCCGGACACCGCCGGCGAGACGCCGTCGACGTTGCACTGACGACATGCAGGCGTACCGGGCGCCGCCCTGGTTGCCAGGAGGCAACCTGCAGACCATCTGGCCGGCGATGTGGTCGCGTCGGTATGTCGGCCCGGCACCGCGCTACCGGCGCGAACGCTGGGACACGCCGGACGGCGATTTCATCGATGTCGATTTTGCGGAAGGGCCGCACCAGGCACCCGACGCGCCACTGCTGGTGCTCTTCCATGGCCTGGAGGGCTCGTCGGCGAGCCACTATGCACAAGCCTTCGCACACGAGGCGCGCAGCTGCGGCCTGGCCTATGCAGTGCCGCATTTCCGGGGCTGCTCGGGCGAGCTGAACCGCGCGCCGCGCGCGTACCACTCGGGCGACTTCGAGGAAATCGGTTGGATCCTCGCCCGGCTGCGCCAGCGCGCCGCGCAGCCGGTGCTGGCCGTGGGCGTCTCGCTGGGCGGCAATGCGCTGCTGCGCTGGGCCGAAGAAGCGGGGGAGTCCGCGGGACGCATCGCACGTGCCGTGGCAGCCGTGTGTGCGCCCATCGATCTGGCCGCAGGCGGCCACGCCATCGGCCACGGCTTCAACCGCCTGGCCTACACGCGCATGTTCCTGCAGACCATGAAACCCAAGGCCCTGGCCAAGCTGGCGCAGCATCCCGGCCTGTTCGATGGCCCGCGGCTGCAGCGCGCGCGCACGCTCTATGAGTTCGACGACATCTTCACGGCGCCGTTGCACGGCTTTCGCAACACCGACGACTACTGGAAGCGCGGGTCGGCCAAGCCGCATCTGCACCGCATCCGCATCCCGGCGCTGGTGCTGAATGCCCGCAACGACCCATTCGTGCCCGCAGCCAGCCTGCCCGGGGTCAGCGAGGTCGGGCCCTGCGTGACGCTGTGGCAACCGGCGCACGGCGGACACGTCGGCTTTCCGTCAGGCCCCTGGCCCGGCCACGTGCTGAGCCTGCCGCAGGGCGTGCTGGGCTGGATGCGCCCGGTCTGGGCAGGGGCTCCAACGGCCGCGTAAGCTAGCCCCATGGACCCCATCGTCGAAGCTGCGCTGCGCAAGTGGCCCCATGTGCCGTACTGTTATGGCTGGCTGGCACTGGACGCGCGCGGGCAGTGGTTCATGCGCGACGAACGCATCCAGGCCGCCGGGCCGTTCCCGCGCGTCAAGGGCAGCCGCATCCAGCACGAGAAATTGCTGGGCTTCATCCACCGCAACTATGCGATCGACCCGGCGGGCGCGGCCTTCTTCCAGAACGGCCCGCAGCGCGTGTACGTGGAGCTCGAAGCCACGCCATGGATCTGGCGCGTCGATGGCACGCCCGGGTCCTGGCAGGTGACGGCCCACACCGGCACGGCGGCGGCACGGGTGGACAGTGCCTGGCTGGATGCGGAAGGCCGCGTGTACCTGTCGACCGACCAGGGCTTCGGCATCGTGCACAGCCTGGACATGCTCGCGGCCGCAGAGGCGCTGGAACACGGCGACTGGCCGCTGCAGGACTGCCGGGCCGACGACCTGCCTGCGCGCTTCGGCTTCGTACGCACACCCGCGCCGCCCACGCCGCCCGCGGCACCGGCGTCACCCGCCTGACGAGCGCTGAACGCGCGTCGCCCACGGGCGATTCGCGAAGGCGCTTGAAGCCAACCCACACCAACGAAAACGCCGCCCACACAGGCGGCGCTGACGCGTCACGGCAGCCGCAGCAACCGCCCCGTGGGCGGCCTCAGGCGGCAGGACTCACTTGCCGGCGGCGGATGCCGCGGCCGCGGGGGCCTGGGGTTCGTCGAGCTTGGCGCCGCCCTGGTTGGCCAGGTAGACCACCGCACGCGCGATTTCGAAATCGCTGAAGTCGCCGCCGCCCTGCGGGCTCATCGCGCCCTTGCCCTTCAGCGCCGAGGTCAGCAGCGCCTCGAAGCCGGTCTTCACGCGCGGCGCCCAGGCGGCCGCATCGCCGACCTTGGGTGCGCCGGCAGCGCCAGAGACGTGGCAGGCCGCGCACTGGGCCTGGAAGACCTGTTCGCCGGTTTTCATGGCGCCGGGATTCGACGCATCCTTGAGCACCACCTGGGCCACCGGCATGATGCGGCGCGCCACTGCCTCGTCGGCCAGCGCCTCGGTGCCGGCCGCCGGGCGATTGCCCCAGGCCACAAAATTGACCAGCGCGATGATCAACAGCACCGGCACGACAAAGGCCAGACCCACGGCCCACATCAGCTGACGCGGTGTGCGGATCGGGCCTTCATGGCTCTCGTGACTGGCGTCGGTATGTCCGGTGCTGTGGGACTCGCTCATGTCTTCCTCGGTATGAGACAACCGGCGTTGGCCTGATGCAAACGCCGTGCTGAAAACCTGCCACACGCGGCAGTGGCGCGGCCCCCGAACTGACCGTGGAAACGTCGCATGCCGACGGTCCGCGGGGACTGCAAAGTGCAACCTGCAAGTATATGCGGCGACTCTGACACCGCCCCAGGCGGCTAGAATGCGAGGCTACCTGGCGACCGTGGTGAAGTGGATATCATGCGGCCCTCCGAAGGCCGCGTCGCAAGTTCGATCCTTGCCGGTCGCGCCAGGCCCGCCACCCGAACCGCCGCGTCTGCACGCGTCAGGTGCAGCGCGGAACGCGCCTGCCAGCACGCGGGCGGCACAAACAACCCCCTCCCCACCCTCGCCGAATCGCGGCTGACACGCCGCGGATTCACTCGCCTGGCGGCGCGCTCGACAGCGTCACCGGCCCGTGTGGTGTCTGCAGCGTGACGCGCAGCGCGGGTGCGTCGGGGTTGTCCACCCAGCGCACCCCGCGCGGGCGCAGCAGCTGACGCACGCGCGTATCCAGCCCGGCCATCTCCACCGCCTGCAGCTGCAATGGCGATGCCGGCATCGCATCGGCCGGATGCTCGCCCTGCCACTGGATCAGCGGTGGCAGCGCCCCATCCGCCGCCAGGGCACCGTCGGCGCGCACCAGCAGTCGCCAGCGCAGCGGACCGCTGGGCGTGTCGCGCGACAGGGCCAGCGGCTCACCCGGGTCCAGGCCCAGGTGGATCAGACCCCAGCGCAGCATCTCGACGTTGTCGCTGCGCTGGACCGCCTGCACCAGGCGCGGCGCCTGCCGAACGCTTGACATCAGCCGCGGGTCGCCCATGCCGAACCAGCGCGGTCGCCCGGGTGGCGGGGCCTGCGGGTCCACGGCCAGGATCTCGAGATAGGCGCGCGGAAACCCGGGGCTGTCGATGCGCAGCAGCCGGTTGTGCGTGCCCATCGTCGCGTGCCGTCCGCCCGGGCCGGGCGCCACACCCAGCACGGACTCGCACCAGCGCGCGCCCTGCTCGAGGCTGTCGGCCACGAAGACGAGGTGATCGAGTTCGGTATTCACGGGCGTCTCCTCGGGCTGCGCGCTTCCGCGCCGGTCAGGCCTTGGGAACGGGCTCGCCCAGGTTGTGCATCAGCCGGTTGGCCCAGCCGAAGATGGCCACCGCCTGCAGCAGGTCGATGAGGTCCTGATCGCCCAGGCCCTGCGCGCGCAGCGGCTCGAGGTCCACCGCGCCCAGCGACTGCGGCCGCAGCGTCACGGCGCGCGCCAACCGGGCGATGGCCTGCTCGCGCGGCGTGCTGCCCGCCGTGGCCGGATCGGTGAAGACCTGCTCGACCGTGTCGGTGCGCCGCGCGAGCTGGGCATAGCGCTGCGCATGCACGGAGGTGCAGTAGACACAGCCGTTGGTCACCGACACCACCAGGGCGCCCAGTTCGCGCTCGGCGCGCGGCAGGCCGCCAGGCGCATACATGATCGCGTTGTAGGCGGTGGAGCGGTGCCGCAGCATCGTCGGCTGGTGGACCAGCGTCAGGTAGTAGTCGGAGCTGCGCGCCTGCGCGTGGCTCTCGTCGAGCACCGCCAGCTGCAGCGGCGTGGCGGCATCCACCTGCACGGGCAGCAGCCAGGACCGCCAGTCGAGTGTCTCGTTGGTGAAGCCATTGATGCGGATGATGGCGGCGGCACCGGCCGCAGGGGCCACCGTCGATGCCGCAGCCGTGCGCGAGGCCTCATCGGCCGACCCGGCCACGGCTGCGCGCGGCTGCGCGAGGGCCCGCAGCCCCGCGACCACACGCGTCTGGTACGACAGGAAAGCCACCAGCTGCGCCAGCGCCACGATCGCCGCGTCGCCCAGCCCGGCCGCCTTCAACGCCAGCAGCGCGGCGCGGTCGCCACGGCGCGGCTCCAGCGTCAGCGTGGCCGCCCATTCACGCATTGCGCCCAGTGCCGGACTTGCGGTCTCCGCGGCACGCGCCGGCTCGTCCAGCAGTCGCCGGTAATGCGTGGCCAGCGTACCCGCGCCGGCCGCTTCGCAGCAGCGCACGGCCACGCGCAGACGGTCCGCAGGGCTCAGGCCCTCCACGGGTTCGAAGAGCAGCGCGTCATGGCTGGCCTGCGTGGCGTCGACCACCGTCTGGCGGAATCGCCGCGCGGCGTGCAGCGCACCGCCGGCCGTCAAGCCGGCCGCCGCGTCGATGACATCGGGTGAAACGTCGTGGGCAGAACTCATCGTGATCCGTCTCCAGGCAGCGGCGAGGCCACCCATTCGTCGCCGAACACCTCGGGCTCGGCATAGGCCTGCATGCGCGCGAAATGCGCCTCGATATCTTCGGCATACAACAGCCCGGCCAGGCTCTGCGCCAGGCGCACCGCGCCTTCGCTGATGGCCGGGATGTCGCCGGTGATGACGCCCAGGGACAGGGCCGCCGGGTAGGCGAAGCAGTGGATGCGATCCAGCCCGGGGGCATCGACGCCGTCGCGCGCGCGGAATTCGAAATCGGGGCCCAGGTCGGGCGAGGCGGACAGCTCGGCGTTCTCCTGGCCTGGCGCCGGCGCATGGCGGTCGCGCCACAGCCGCACCTGACCGGCGATGTGGCGCAGCATCGGGCGCTGCGACCAGTCCACTGCAAAACCGGTGGCAAAGATCAGGTGGTCCAGCGCGATCGGGCCGGCCGAGGTGGCGACCTGCAGCGCGCCGTCCGCCCACTGCGCGCCCTGCACGGCACAACCCAGGTGGAAGAAGGCGTTGGCATGCCGCGAGACACGCAGCGTGCTGTTGCGGGGCGGGGGCACCTGCTGCACGTGGATGTAATGCCGCACACGCCACTTCCACGCGTCCGGCAGCCGGCCATGGCCGTGCACGAAACCGGGGCTGCCGGCGCCCTTGCCCTTGTTGATGCGCGGAATGTCCGGCCGGCGCACCAGCAGGTGCACCCGCGCGGCGCCGTGCTCCAGCGCCGTTCCCGCACTGTCCATCGCCGAGGCCCCGGCGCCGACCACGCCCACGCGCAGGCCGCGCAGCCGCGCGTAGTCCATCTCGTCGGCCGAGTGCGACCAGCTCGCGCTGGGCAGCGCCTGCGCCCAGTCCGGCACCCAGGGCCCGCCCAGGCCGGCGCGGCCGGTGGCCAGCACCACGCGGCGCGCCCAGACAGCGATCCCGCGCCCGCCGGCCGCCATGCGCAGTTCCACCAGGCCATCGGCACGCGGCCAGATGTCGGTGACGCGGTGGCCGTTGTGCACCTGCAGCGCCAGCACCTGGCGGTACCAGCGCAGATAGTCCATCCACTGCACGCGCGGGATCTTGTCCAGCGCGTCCCAGGCCGCGCGGCCGAACTGCGCCTCGAACCAGGCGCGGAAAGTCAGCGACGGGATGCCCAGCGCGGGTCCGGCCAGCTGCTTGGGCGAACGCAGCGTCTCCATGCGCGCCGTCGTCACCCAGGGGCCCTCGAAGCCGGCCGGCGACTCGTCGTAGATCGCCACCGTCATGCCGCGCTGCTGCAGCGCCGCCGCCAGCGCCAGGCCCGCCATGCCGGCGCCGATGACCGCCACGTCCACCACCGGCTGCCCGGCGTGTGCGCGCGGCAAGGTCCAGCGTGGCGCGGGCAGCTGCAGGCAGGCCATCTCGTAGGCCAGGCGCTGCTCGAGCGCCGGCAATCCGGCCGCAAGGCCGGCGGCGGGTGCGTTGTCGGTGCTGGGCGCTGAGGGTTCGATCATGCGGTCAGGTCCTTCCGGTCGGGCAGGCCAGGCGGCAAGGCTACTGCGCCAGCACCTGCACGCCGGCTGCGTCGCCATGGCGCTGCCGAGCGGCGTCCACGGCTACCACCGCCGCATCGAGCAAGGGCGCGGACAGGCCGCAGGCCCGCGCCTCGGCCCGCGCCAGGCGCAGGTCCTTGGCCAGCAGGCCCAGCGTGAAGGTCACCGCGCCATCGCCCGACAGCATGCGCGGCAGGTAGTTCTCGAAGATCGTGCTGAAACCCGTGCCACCGGCCAGCGCCTGCTGCAGCCGCTCGGCCGGCAGCCCGGCAGCGCGTGCCAGGCGCATCCCGTCGGCCACACCCAGCAAGGCGCCCACCATCAGCGTCTGGTTGATCAGCTTCATGCGGTAGCCGCTGCCAGGCCCGCCGCAATCGACGATGCGCGCCGCCACGGCCTGCAGCAGCGCGGCGGCGCGCTCACGCGCAGCAGCCTCGCCACCGACGAAGGTGGTCAGCGTGCCGCGCTGCGCACCGGCCACACCGCCGGTGACCGGTGCGTCGATGACGGCCAGGCCATGCGCAGCGGCTTCGCGCTGCGCGGCCTCGGCCGTCGCGGGCGCGGCCGTGCTCATGTCGACGAACAGGGTGCCCGGCCGTGCCGCGGGCATCGCCATCGCGTGCAGCTGCTGCACGTCGGCCGGGCCGCCAACGATGGTCACGACGATGTCGCAGGCCTGCGCGAGCGCCTGTGGGGTCTCGGCAACCGTAGCGCCGGCCGCCTGCAGGTCCTGCGCGGCTTCTGGTCGTCGGGCCCACACGGTCAGCGGCAGGCCGGCGCCGATCACGCGCCGCGCCATCGGTGCGCCCATGCGACCCAGGCCGATCCAGCCGATGCGTGGGCCCGCGTCGCTCACCCGCGTGACTCCGCGGCCCGTGTGCCATGGCCGTCGCCTGGCATCGGCGAACGGCCTTGGGTCATTTCACTTCGATCTTGGCGTCGCGCACGATGCGACCCCACTTGTCGATCTCGGCGGCCAGGTGGTCGGCCAGCTGCCGGGACGTGCCGCCCAGCGGCGTGGCGCCCATGTCCGCCAGACGCTTGCGCACGGCGGGGTCGGCCAGGACCTCGTTGGCAGCGGCATTCATGCGCTCGATCACCGGCGCCGGCGTGCCCTTGGGCGCCAGCAGCGCAAACCAGGTCGACGACATCAGCTTGGGCGCGCCGAGTTCGACCATGGTCGGCACATCGGGCAGGGCGGGCGAACGCTGCGGCGCCATGACCGCGATGGCCCGCACGCGGCCGGCCTTGATCTGCGTGGCGATGCCCGGGATCAGCTGGAACATCAGCTGCAGCTCACCGCTGATCAGGTTGGTCGTGGCATTGCCCGGGTTCGAAAACGGCACGTGGACCATCTGCGTGCCGTACTCGCGCATGTACAGCTCGCCGGCCAGGTGCATGGAGCTGCCGATGCCCGTGGAGCCGAAGCTCAGCTTGCCGGGGTTGGCCAGCGCGTAGCGGGTGAATTCCGCCATGTCCTTGGCCGGCAGGTCGTTGTTGACGACCAGGATGTTGGGCACGTCGGCCACCAGCACGATGGGCACGAAGTCGCGCTGCGAGTCGTAGCCCATCTGCTTGTACATCGCCTGGTTCACCGCCAGCGTGCCGGCCCAGGAGAACAGGAAGTGGTAGCCGTCGGCGGGCGCCTGGGTCGCCGCGGTGGCGCCGATGTTGCCGTTGGCGCCGGGTTTGTTGTCGATGACGATCGAAGTCTTCAGCCGCTTGCCCAGTTCCTCGGCCACCGCACGCGCGATGGTGTCGCCGGTACCGCTGCCGCCCGGCGTCGGAACGATCAGGCGCAGCGTCTTGCCGGCCGCCGGCCAGTCCTGCGCCAGGGCCGGCGTGGCCGTCAGCGCGGTGACCACCGCCGTGGCCAGGGCGGCCGACGCGGATCGCCAGGCGCGTGCGGCCCGCGGACGCGCCACGCGGGCCAGGCCTTGGAGCAGCGCCGCAGCTTGCACGGGCAGGAAGGGTTGGGGCATGTTCATCGACTCCACGAAATGAGGCATCAGGCGCATCTTGGCATGGGCGGCGGCGCTCAGGCCGCCGCCAGGAAGCGCTCGGCCAGGCGCGTCCAGTAGGCCGCACCCACGGTCAGGATCTCGTCGTTGAAGTCGTAGCGCGGGTTGTGCAGCATCGCGCCCTCGCCGTTGCCCAGGCGCAGGAAGCTGCCCGGCTTGTGCTGCAGGTAGTACGCAAAATCCTCGCTGCCGGTCACCGCGGGGAAATTGGCCACCACCTTGTCGGCACCGACCAGTTCGCGCGCCACTTCGCAGGCGAAGGCAGTTTCCGCGTCGCTGTTGATCACCACCGGGTAGCCGCGCTGGTAGTCGATCGTCACCTCGCCGCCATAACCCTGCACATGAGCGGTGACCAGTGTGCGGATGCGCTGCTCCAGCAGGTCGCGCACCTCGGGGTCGAAGGAGCGGATGCTCAGCGCCATGGTCGCCGTGTCGGGGATGACGTTTGCCGCCGAGCCGGCGTGCACCGCACCGATCGTCACAATGGCCGTCTGGCGCGGATCGATGTTGCGCGAGACGATGCTCTGCAGCGCCACGACCAGGCTGCCGACGATCAGCACCGGGTCCACCGTCTGCTGCGGGCGCGCCGCATGGCCGCCCTTGCCGTGGATGGTGATGTAGGCCGCGTCCGACGCCGCCATGAACGGCCCGCTGCCAAAGCCGAAGGTGCCGGTGGGCACGCCCGGCGAGTTGTGCAGGCCGAAGATGGCGTCGCAGGGGAAACGCTCGAACAGGCCGTCGGCAATCATGCGCTGCGCGCCGCTGTCCTGGCCGGCTTCTTCGGCAGGCTGGAAGACGAGGTGCACCGTGCCCGAGAACTGCCGCGTGCGGGCCAGTTGCTGCGCGGCGCCCAGCAGCATGGTCGTGTGGCCGTCGTGGCCGCAGGCGTGCATCACGCCGCCGCGCCGGCTGCTCCAGGGTTTGCCGCTGGCCTCGTCGATGGGCAGCGCATCCATGTCGGCCCGCAGCGCCACGCTGCGCGTGCCCGTGCCTTCGCGCAGGCTGCCCACCACGCCGTGGCCGCCCACGCCGCGCGTGACCTGCCAGCCCCATTCCTCGAGATGGCGCGCCACCAGGTCCGCGGTATCGGCCTCGGCGAACGACAGCTCCGGGTGCTGGTGGATGTGGCGCCGCGTGGCGCTCAGGAAGCCGGCGGCGCCGGACAGGTCGTTCAGCTCGCAGAAGCAGCGCAGGCGGGATGACATCGGCGGGTCCTCGACGAAGGGGGTGTCGGGCCATTCTGCACGTTGCGCCCGTCGGCAGGGAGCGGCCTGGCCCACCCCATGGGCACACGTGCGCAGGCCGACGGGCGCTGCGCGGCCGGTCTCAGGCGGCCTGCAGCCGCACGGGGATGCGGCGGTTGCCCAGCGCCCGCGGATCCAGCCCCGCGCCGAAGCGTCCCGCCAGCCGGGTGCCGCATTGCGGGCAGGCGCCCTGCGCATCCAGCGCGTAGGCGGTGATGGCGTGCCAGTCGCGGCGGATCAGCGCAGCTCCGCAGCCGGTGCAGGACGTGGTGGCCCCCGCGGGGTCGCGCACGTTGCCGGTGTAGACGTGGCGCAGGCCTTGCGCCAGCCCGATCTCGCGTGCGCGCTGCAGCGTCTGCGTCGGCGTGGGCGGCACATCGCCCATCCGGTAGGCCGGGTGGAAGGCCGTGAAGTGCAGCGGCACCTCGGGGCCCAGCTGCGTATGCACCCAGCGCGTGAGCGCCTCGATCTCGGGCGTGCTGTCGTTGGCGCCGGGAATCAGCAGCGTGGTGATCTCGAGCCAGCAATCCGTCTCGTGGTGGATGTAGGCCAGCGTGTCCAGCACCGGCGCCAGATGCGCGCCGGTCTGCTGCATGTAGAAGTGGTCGGTGAAGGCCTTCAAGTCGACGTTGGCCGCGTCCATCTTCGCGAAGAGCGCGCGCCGCGGCTCGGCGTGGATGTAGCCGGCCGTCACCGCCACCGTCTGCACGCCGCGGGCGTGGCAGGCATCGGCCGTGTCCATCGCATATTCGGCAAAGATCACCGGGTCGTTGTAGGTGAAGGCCACGCTGTGGCAGCCGCTCTGCACGGCCGCGTCGGCGATGCGCGCCGGCGAGGCCTGGTCCATGAGCCGGTCCATCTCGCGGCTCTTGGAGATGTCCCAGTTCTGGCAGAACTTGCAGGCCAGGTTGCAGCCCGCGGTGCCGAAGCTGAAGACGCGGCTGCCGGGGTGGAAGTGGTTCAGCGGCTTCTTTTCGATGGGGTCGACACAGAAGCCCGAACTGCGGCCGTGGGTCGTCAGGACCATGCGCTCACCCTCGCGGGCACGCACGAAGCACAGGCCACGCTGGCCGGCGTGCAGCCGGCACTCGCGCGGACACAGGTCGCACTGCAGGCGGCCGTCCGGCAGCGCATGCCACCAGCGCGCCGCGGTGGCGTTGTCGAAGCGCTCGGGTGGCGTGGGGGCGTTCATCGGTTCAGCGGCATTCGACGGATGGCTGCCGCGCTCACTCGAAGCTGCGCACGCGGTAGCGCGCGAGCCGGATGTCCGGCGCCCAGAAGTCGGTGGCCAGTCCGGCCTTGCGCTTGAGCGCGGCCAGGAAGGCCGCCGGCGCCGGCAATTGCTCCCAGACCTGCGGCAGGAAGGTGGCCCGGTGATCGCGCCACTGCAGGATGACGCCGTCCTGGCCGGGCTGCAGGCGCGCGAGTGCCTGCGCTTCGGTGTCTGCCGGCGGCCAGGGCTGGGCCGCGCCCAGCAGCGAGACTTCCAGCTTCAGGCCCGGCCACTCGGCCGCCGTCAGCGGGGCGAAGCGCGGGTCGTCGAAGGCCGCAGCGGCCGCGTTGTGCCGCACGCTGTCTTCCAGCGACATCCCCGGCTCCAGGTGGCCGATGCAGCCACGCAGCGCGCCCTGGGCATCGTGCAGGGTCACGAAGACAGCGCCCGGTTCGGCCATCGCGGGGTGCGGCGCTTCGGGCCGCGTCGGCAGGCCCAGTCGATTGCTGATGGCGTTGCGGGCGCGGGTGAGCAAGGCCGTGCCCAGTGCATCGTCTGTCGAAGCGGCGGGCTGCTCGAAGGCCAGCGCGCCGTAGCCGACCACACGTGTGCGGTCGCCGGCGGTATCGCCGGAATTGCACAGCGCCAGCACGCGCGGCTTCAGGCCGTGCTGACGTGCCGACTGCAAGGCGCCGTTGAGCGCACGCGCGCCGCAGGCTTCGTTCGGCCGGATATCGGTGGCGAAGCCCGTCAGGCGCTGCACCGTGCGGCGGTCGATGGCCTGCGCCTGCGCATAGGGCAGGTAGTGCGACAGGTCGCTGCTGACGAGCACCAGGGTCTCGTCGCCACCCCACAGCCGATCGACCACCTGGGCGACCTGCCCCGGGTTGGCATCGCCCACGGCCAGCGGCAGCAGCGAAAAACCCGGCGGCAGCAGCATCTGCAGGAAGGGCAGCTGCACCTCGAGCGCATGTTCGTGCACGTGCGGGCGGTCGTCGCGCTGCACCTGCGGCAAGCCGGTGATGGCCTGGAGCGCGGCGTGGTCGACGGGCACGCGGCCCAGCGGCGTCTCGAAGGCGTCGGCCGTGGGCACGGCCAGGCCGCGCACCGGCACCCGATGCACCGGCGCGAGCAGCACCACACGCCGCAGCTGCGCCGCGAAGGGCTTCAGGCAGGCATAGGCGGACGCCGCCACGTCGCCTGAATAGGCATAGCCGGCATGCGGAACGATCAGCAGCTTGGGCCGCCCGGCGCCCGCCGGCGTCACCGCGCGCACGGCGGCGGCTTCGAGCGCGGCTTGAACCTGGCGGGCCAGTTCAGCGGATGCGGCCGGGTAGAACAGGCCGGCAACGGCGGCGGGGCGGGTGTGGGTAGAAGCGGTGGTCATCCAGGATTTCCCTCCCCTTGATATGAGGTCCGGGCAAGTCCTTGCAAGCGCCTGTCCGTGCGCGGGACGTGGCATCGAGCGTCAACCGAGTGTGCGTCTTCGTCGCGCCCGTGGAAAGCGCGATGTACCTGGGTGCAGCGGGGTCAATCGCAAGGACCGCTGCCGGCGCCCTTTGCTCCCGACGCGCGCGCCGCGCCATGGGGTTTGCCCGGACATCCAACCCAGGTACTTGGGGGCCCTCGGTGCCGTGAAGCCCTCCTAAACTGCGAGCCGTTTTGATGCGGGGTCTGACCGTTCAGTCCAGCGTCTGCGATCTGCGCCAAACGGTTGCGCGAAGGAGTTCCATGACGCGTCTGCTGTACGAATACCACCCCGTGGTCGGCTATCGATTCGTGCCCGGTGTCCGGGCACGGGTACGGCACGAGGGCGGCGGCTACCTGGTGCGGGCCAACGCCGCGGGCTTTCGCAGCCACCGCGAACCGGCCGACCCCCCGGCCAACGGCGGCGCGCGCATCTTCCTCTTCGGCGATTCCTACACCGCCGGTGAAGGTGTCAGCAATGCCGACCGCTTCGGCGAGCAGCTCGAGGCGCGCGTGCCGGGGCTGGAGATCCACAACTTCGGCCTGCCGGGTTCTGGCACCGACCAGCAGTACCTGGCCTGGCGCGAATTTGCGCGCGAGTCTGCGCACGACGTGCTGCTGCTGTGCCCGATGGTCGAAAACGTGCGGCGCAACCCCGACACGCACCGCCTGACGCAAAGCGCCTCCGACGGCCGTCTGGTGCTGCGCGCCAAGCCCTACTTCACGCTGCAGGGCGACACGCTGCAGCTGCAGCACCAGCCCGTGCCCAAGGGCGTGGTGACGCAGGACCGCATCCCGCAGGACGTGAAGGCCTCCAACCTCGAGCCCGATGACGGCTCGCGCGGCGCAGCCCGCCGGCTGGTGGACGCCATCGATGCACGGCTGCCCGGCTTTCGCGGCCTGACCAAGCGCCTGCGCGGGGTGGCCTGGCCGCCCGAGTACGAACGCGCCGACGACCCTGGCTGGCGCCTGATGCGCGCGATCCTGCTGCAGTGGATGCGCGACAGCCGTGTGCCCGTGCTGCTGTGCCCCTTGCCCACCTTCGCGCACATCGACGGCGAACTGCGACCCGACGGCTACCTGGCGCGCTTCACCGAAGTGGCCCGCGAAGGCGGCGCGCAGTTCATCAACATCCTGCCCGCCTTGAGCCGGCGCCCGGCCAAGGAACGCGAACGCATGCGCTTCGAGCACGACGAACACCCCACGCCCTTCGGCCACCGCTGTCTGGCCGAGGCCATGGCGCCTGAGCTCAAGGCCTGGCTGGATGCACGAAAGGCGCAGCCATGAACGCCACAGCTACCCGTCCCGTTCATGTGCTCGGCATTTCGGGCCTGTACCACGACTCGGCGGCTGCGCTGGTCAGCGACGGCGTCATCGTCGCCGCAGCACAGGAAGAGCGCTTCACGCGCAAGAAGCACGACCCGCGCTTCCCGGTGCATGCCATCAACTTCTGCCTGGAGCAGGCCAATCTCGAGGCACGCGAGCTCTCGGCCGTCGTCTACTACGAGAACCCGGTGCTGGTCATGGACCGCATCGTGCGCACGGTGGTCGACGCCGGCCAGCGTGGCCTCAAACCCTGGCTGGACGGCGCGCCCTCGCAACTCGGCACCAAGCTGTTTCTCGAAGAACTGGTGCGCCGCGAGCTGAAATGCGACGTGCCCGTGCTCTACGGCGAACACCACGTCTCGCACGCCGCCAGCGCCTTCCTGCCCTCGCCTTTCGACGAAGCGGCCATCCTCACGATCGACGGCGTGGGCGAGTGGGCCACGACCACCATGGCGCGCGGCGGGCCCGAAGGCATCCGGCTGCTCAAGGAGATCCGCTTCCCGCACTCGGTGGGCCTGCTGTACAGCGCCATCACGCAGTACTGCGGCTTCAAGGTCAACTCCGGCGAGTACAAGCTGATGGGTCTGGCGCCCTACGGCAAGCCGCGTTACGCCGATCTCATCGAGAAGCACCTGATCGACCTGAAGGACGACGGCTCGTTCCGGCTGGACATGTCCTACTTCGCCTACACGCACGAACTGCGCATGACGGGCGAGAAGCTGCACGACTTGCTGGGCGGACCGCCGCGCGAGCCCGAGAGCCGCATCTCCAGACGCGACTGCGACCTGGCGGCCTCGATCCAGGCCGTGACCGAAAAGATCGTCATCCGCCTGGCGCGCCACCTGCGCGAGGTCACCGGGCTGCGCAAGCTGTGCATGGCTGGCGGCGTCGCGTTGAACTGCGTGGCCACCGGCAAGCTGATCCAGGAAAAGATCTTCGACGAGATCTGGGTGCAGCCGGCCGCCGGCGACGCGGGCGGCGCGCTGGGTGCGGCGCTGGCGGCCTCGCAGGCCTGCTTCCACACGCCGCGCCCGGCGTCGGTGGCAGGCCGCGACCTGCAGGCCGGCTCCTACCTCGGCCCGGACTACTCGAATGCGGAAGTCCAGGCTTTCCTGCACCTGCACGACTACCCCTACCAGCGGATGTCGGACGCCGAGCGCGCCAAGTTCCTCGCCCAGCGCCTGGCCGCCGGTCAGGTGGTGGGTTATGCCGTGGGCCGCGCGGAGTTCGGGCCGCGCGCGCTGGGGTCGCGCTCGATCCTGGGCGATCCGCGCAACGCCGAGACGCAATCGGTGATGAACCTGAAGATCAAGTACCGCGAGTCGTTCCGGCCCTTCGCGCCTTCGGTGCTGCGCGAGAACTGCGCGGACTGGTTCGATCTGGATGCCGACAGCCCCTACATGCTGGTTGTCGCGCCGGTTCGCGAGGACCTGCGGCTGCCGTTCACGCAGGGCGACGACGAGGACGACCTGATCGCGGTGGTCAACCGGCAGCGCTCTTCCGTGCCGGCCATCACGCACGTGGACTACAGCGCGCGCATCCAGACCGTGGAGGCCGCGGTCAAGCCCGACTACCACGCGCTGATCGACGAATTCCGCCAGCTCACCGGCGTGCCGATGGTGGTGAATACCTCGTTCAACGTGCGCGGCGAGCCGATGGTGCTGTCGCCCGAAGATGCCTACCGGTGCTTCATGCGCACCGACATGGACGTGCTGGTGCTGGAGAACTGTGTGCTGCTCAAGACCGAACAGCCGGTCTTCGACGACGGCACCGACTGGAAGATGGAGTACGAACTTGACTGATCCCCAGACCACCGATGCCCAGGCCGCGGCACAGGCAGCCGAGGACGCCGCCTTCCTCGAGCGCTTCTTCCGCGAACGGCTGCTGCCGCTGGCCCAGCAACCCGGATGGCAGGCCTCGCCGGCCGGGCCGCAGCCGGAGCTGGCCAGCTACTGGATCTCGCGCGGCGACCATCTGGTGACGGCCGACGACTTCCATCTGCGCCTGGGCAACGAAGCCGCGATCGCCACTGCGCTGGACGCCCACTGGCAGGGCACGCCGATGGCCGGTCTCGGCTCGCAGCTGGCGGCCATGACCGGCCGCTTCAAGGGCCGGGAGCAGAAGGACAGCGTGTCGTCCTTCGTCTACGAGATGTTCTGATCGGCAAGCGGGCGCGCGGGTGTGTCCCGCGGCCCACCGCCGGGGCGGCCCTGCATCGAAGAGCCGCCTCTCGTGGCGTCCCGGCGCGTGGGGACGCCAGAAGTCCGAGCGACCTCAGCCCGCCTGCATCGCCTGCGGCGACACCCAGCCCCTGACGCGCCGGAACAGGCCGCGCAGGAAGCGGAACAGCACGACCGTCAGCACCAGGCCCACCACCACCGCCACGGCCAGCGCGCCGAAGAACCAGTACGGTTCGTTCCACGACAGCCAGAGCATGCCCGGCACGGCCGCGTCGCCCAGCAGCGACAGCCCGATGTTCGAGAAGGGTTCCGGCGAGGTATTCACCGCCGCGCGCGTGGTGGCCTTGGCCACGTGGCTGGACGCCGCCAGCGTGCCGCCGGCCAGCGCCGCGACCATCGCCCAGGTTTGGTGATCGCCGCCAAAAACCCCCGCGGCCAAGGCGGCGCCGGCCGGCACGCGCAGGAAGGTGTGGACGCTGTCCCAGATGGAATCCAGGCCCGGGATCTTGTCCGCAAAAAACTCGACCGTCAGCAGCGCCCCGGAGGCCGCCAGCATGATCGGGTTCTCCAGCACGTGCAGGCCCGAAGGCAGCGGCACCCAGCCCAGGTAGCCGGCCAGGCCCGTCAGAAAGACCACGGCGTACAGGCGGATGCCGCTGGCCCAGCCCATGGCCGCGGCCACCGCCATCAGCTGCGTGGTGTCCAACTGGCCCAGCATCTGGGCGGCACCGGCCGCACCGGCACTGGCTGCACCGAGCGCCGCCTGCGCGGCTTGTGCTGCATTCATCGCATCCATCGCGACTCTCCTTCCCGACGTCCTCGTCCTGCGTTTTCCCGCACTTTTCCGCGTCTCCCGCGTGGGCACCCCTTCGCCCAGCGCCAGCGGCAGACCCGTAACGCGCGAGCCCGCCGTTCAGTTCACCACAAAGACCACCGCGGTGCGTGCGGGCACGGTCAATTGCCCCGTCGCGGGGTCGAAGGCCGCCTCGCGCGCGGGCCGCGGGTCGCCGGCGGTGGGCGCACGGTGTACCGGGTGCAGTTCGAAGGCATGCCCGCGAAGGGTTTCCAGCCTCAGCACCTGCGGCCGCGGATCGGCATTCACGGCGTACAGCAGCTCGTGGAAGGTGGCGCCCGGGTAGCCGCGCCCATCGACATGGCCCACCAGGACGACCGGGTTCTGGGCCGGCCCGGTATTCAACAGGGTCAGCCGCTGGCGGATGTCGTCGGCGCTGCGCAGGCGCAGCAGGCTGGTACTGGCGCGGATGCGCAGCAGATCGAGGAAGGCCCCGCGTGCAAAGGCGATGTCCGCGGGCGAGGGCGCGATGTCGGCGGCGCGCGCCAGCAGCGGCTGCATCAGCGGCCAGCTCGTCCCGTTGTCCTGCCTGGGCGGCAGGCCGCTGCCGAAGTGGTTGGTCTGCCCGCTCCAGTCGATGCGGTTGAACCAGTCGCCGCTGTCGAAGCTGTTGCGGTCCATCGACTTGCTGCGCAGCAGCTCCTGCCCGGCATGGAAGTAGGCGATGCCCTGGCTGAAGGCGACGACGGCACTGGCCAGGGTCTGCACACGCGCGCGGTCTTCGCGCGGGGTGTCCGCGGGCAGCTTGAAGACCAGCGCGTCGAACAGCGTCTGGTTGTCGTGGTTCTCCACGTAGTTCACCACTTCCGCGGGCTGCGACACATAGCCAGCGGGTTGGTTGCCGCCGTAGACCAGGCGCTCCAGCGGCAGCCGCTCGCCGGTGTGCGTCTGCATCTCGTAGGCGCGCAGCGAGCCGGCCAGGCCCACGCGCACCATGTCGGCCGTGCGCAGCAGATCGGCCGCCGCGGCCTTGCCTTGCGCGAGGGCGTTGGGCGCGTAGAACAGGCCATTGACCCAGCCCTGGCGCTCGATCTGCTCGGCCCCGTTGTCGCCAGCGCCGCCGCCGCGCACGGCATCTCTTCCGCGGTCGCTGAAGGTGCCGATGCCGCTGCCGTTGAGCGACAGCTGCGAGGCCTGCACGAAGCGCGCACCGTCGGCCACTTCGCCGAAATTCCAGCCTTCGCCGATGAGTGCGATGTGGCGGCCGGCGGCCGCGTCCACCGCGCGCTGCAGCTCGAGCATCGCCGCGCGCGGCTGGTGACCCATCAGGTCGAAGCGGAAGGCGTCGATGCGGTGGTGGCGCACCCAGGCCACCGTCGAATCGATCATCAGCTTGGCCATCATGCGGTGCTCGGTGGCCGTGTTGTCGCAGCAGGTGGAGCGTTCGACACGGCCTTCGGCATCGAGCCGGTGGTAGTAGCCCGGCACGATGCGGTCCAGCACCGAATGTGGCTGCTGGCCGGATGCGCTGGTGTGGTTGTAGACCACGTCCATGCCCACGCGCAGGCCCATGCCGTGCAGGGCCTGCACCATGCGGCGGAACTCCACCAGGCGCTGCACGCCGCTGGCGCCCGGCGTGGCATAGCTGCCCTCGGGCGCGCTGTAGTGCAGCGGGTCGTAGCCCCAGTTGTAGCAGTCGCGCGATTGCACGGCCGCCATCGCCGCCTGCGGTGCTTCGCTGTCGGGTGGCGCGGCTGCGATGGCCGGCGTCATGCAGCCCTGTTCGGGCACGCTGGCCAGGTCGAAAACGGGCAGCAGGTGCACATCGGTCAGCCCGGCCTGTGCGAGGCGTCGCAGGTGACGCGTCCCTGCCCCGTCGGGCCATGCAAAGGCGCCGTAGCGGCCCCGTAATGCCTCTGGCACGCTGGGATCGCTGGCGGAGAAGTCACGCACGTGCAACTCGTAGATGACGGCGTCGGTGGGCGCGGCCAGCGCCGCAGGCCGCGGCGCGCTGCGCCAGCCGGGCGGCTGGGTCTGCGGTGCATCGGGGTCGACAGCCACGCTGCGGCGCGAGTCGGGCGTCAGCGCCAGCGCATAGGGGTCGGTCACGCGGTTGCGCACCAGGCCATGCCCGGGAACGAAGACGTCGACGAGATAGGCGTAGGCCAGTCCGGTGCCCCCGCCCCGCACGGTCGTGGACCAGCTGCCGCTGCGTGCGTCGCGCTGCAGCGGCTGCACGCGGCGGGCGGGCTCGTGTTCGCCGCTGTAGACGCACACGGCCACGCTCTGGGCCGTCGGCGCCCACAGCCGCAGCTGCACGCCGGCGGGTGTCACGCGGGCGCCGTAGTCGGACATGCGCGCGGCCGCGTCGCCATGGCGGGCGTCCAGCGCACCGGCCCACTGAACGCGCGTGGCAGCCAGGA
Organism: Pseudomonadota bacterium; assembly: GCA_963205115.1. GTDB lineage: Bacteria > Pseudomonadota > Gammaproteobacteria > Burkholderiales > Burkholderiaceae_C > Rubrivivax. The sequence goes on from CAUJHV010000007.1 coordinate 36,052, forward strand.
CGCGGCCGGCGTTGTCCTCCTGCACGAGCAGCGATTGGCTGCGCAGCAGCGCGTCGTGCCGAGCGCCGGGCGGCAGCGCCAGCGTTACGCCGGGGCCGACATGGCGGTAGCGGTGCGCCAGCGCCGGCGGCACAGGCCCAGCGGCCGCCGTCAGCGGCCATGCGCGGTCCGCACCGCGCGCCTGCTGGCCGTTCTCGACCAGCAGGCCCGCGTGCGATGACGCCAGCAGCCGGAAGCGACCGCCTTCGACACCCGGCCAGCGGATCAGCCGGTCATCGAGCGCGATGGCGCGGGCTGTTGCTGCGGCAGCGCGGGCCTGTGGCTGCAGCGTGCGAAACGGCTCCGCCGCGTCGCAATCCGCCCGCGTCGCGGGCACTTGCAGCGGCGCCGCGGCGGCAAAGGCCGGCGCTGCGGCGGCCCACAACATCAGCAGCGCCAGTCGCCCGCGCGGGAACTTCGTCAAGAGGCCGGCGGTGAAGCGAAACATGGGCGGATGCTAGTGCAGCGTGCGGACTCATCCGAAACCCCGAGACCCGCAAGCCTTCGCCGGGCTTACGATTCCGGGCATCCCGTACACGCCATTCAAGGAGCCCCTTCATGCTCGGTCTCATGATGCAGCAGCCGCTGCTGATCTCGTCCCTGCTCGTCCATGCCGAGCGCCACCACGGCGAGCAGGAGATCGTCTCTCGACGCGTGGAAGGCGACCTGCATCGCCAGACCTTCCGCGAGCTGGCCTCGCGTTCGCGGCGCATGGCGCAGGCCCTGAAGACGCTGGGCGTGGCCGACAGCGAGCGCGTGGGCACGCTGGCCTGGAACGGCCACCGGCACATGGAGCTGTATTACGCGGTCAGCGGCATGGGCGCGGTGCTGCACACGCTGAATCCGCGGCTGCACCCCGAGCAGCTGGCCTGGATCGCCAACCACGCCGAAGACAAGGTCCTGTGCTTCGACATGACCTTCCATCCGCTGGTCGAAGCCGTCGCGGCGCACCTGCCGCAGGTGCGGCACTTCATCGCGATGACCGACCGCGCGCACATGCCGGCCACCAGCAAGATCGCCAACCTGCTGTGCTACGAAGAGCTGATGGAGGGTGCCGCCGACGGCTTCGAGTGGCCGCAGTTCGACGAGAACCACGCGTCCTCGCTGTGCTACACCAGCGGCACCACCGGCAACCCGAAGGGCGCGCTGTACAGCCACCGCTCCACGGTGCTGCACACCTATGCCGCGGCGCTGCCGGATTCGCTGAACCTGTCCGCGCGCGACGTGGTGCTGCCCGTCGTGCCGATGTTCCACGTCAATGCCTGGGGCCTGCCATATGCAGCCTGCATGGTCGGCGCCAAGCTCGTCTTCCCCGGCCCGCACCTGGACGGCAAGAGCCTGCACGACCTCTTCGAAGGCGAGAAGGTCACGCTGTCGGCCGGCGTGCCCACCGTCTGGCAGGGCCTGCTGGGTTATGTGCACGCCAACCAGCTGCGCTTCAGCACCATGAACCGCACGGTGATTGGCGGCTCGGCCTGCCCGCCGGCCATGATGAAAGCCTTCCAGGACGGCTACGGCGTGCACGTGCTGCACGCCTGGGGCATGACCGAACTCAGCCCGCTGGGCACGGCCTGCGTCTTCAAGGCCGGCCAGGACGAGCTGCCGGCCGCGCAGCGCGACGCCATCCAGGCCAAGCAGGGTCGCGCCATCTTCGGCATCGACATGAAGATCGTCGGCGATGACGGCCAGGAACTGCCCTGGGACGGCAAGGCCTCGGGCGAGCTGATGGTGCGCGGCCCCTGGGTCATCACGGAATACCTCAAGGGCGAGGGCGGCAGCCCGCTGCGTGACGGCTGGTTCCCCACCGGTGACGTCGCGATGATCGACCCGCAGGGCTTCATGCAGATCACCGACCGCAGCAAGGACGTCATCAAGTCCGGCGGCGAATGGATCGGCTCGATCGACCTGGAGAACATCGCCATGGCACACCCGGCCGTGGCGATGGCGGCCTGCATCGCCGCGCACCACCCGAAGTGGGACGAGCGCCCGCTGCTGGTGGTGATGAAGAAGCCCGGCGCCGAGGTCACGCGCGAGGAGCTGATCGCCTTCTATGAGGGCAAGATCGCCAAGTGGTGGACGCCGGACGACGTGGTCTTCGTCGACGCCATCCCGCTGGGCGCCACCGGCAAGATGCAGAAGAACAAGCTGCGCGACCAGTTCAAGGACTACCGGCTGCCCACGGCCTGAACGCCGGCGGGCGCTGTGCCCGCGTGGCCGGCACCCGCCGGTCCGGCGCGGGGCAAGGCCAGACCGTACCGGACCGCTGAGCCGGACGACAAGGGCCGCCCGCGCGGGCCTTGTCGCCTGTCAAGGACAGCGGGTGAACCTTGTCCGCTGGCCGTGTCGCGCGCATGCGGCGCATGGGCGGCCACATACGGTATGGGGTATATTTGCTTTCACCGTCCCGACCCCACCCGCCCATGAACACCCCGCATGCCACTCCGCTGAAATTCCTGTTTCCCGGCTGGTACGCCGTCGTCATGGGACTGTGCGGGCTGTCCCTCGCGTTCCACCGCGCGGTTCCGGTGATGGGCGACATGGCCGGCGCGGTCGGGCTGGTGATCGGCGGCCTGGCGGCACTGGTGTTTGCGGCGCTGGCGGTGGCCACCGTGCTGCGCCTGCAGCGCTATCCCGAGGCCTGGGCCGACGACCGCAAGCACCCGGTGCGCCACACCTTCATCGCCACGCTGCCCGTGGCGATGTTGCTGCTGGCGACTGTCGCGGTGGCCAATGGCCTGCGCGAGCCGGCGGTGGCCGGGCTGTGGTGGCTGGGCGCGCTGTCGCAGCTCGTGGTGACGGCCTGGGTGCTGTCGCGCTGGTTCCGGGGCAACGGCCCCGGCGGCCTGCAGTGGGCCACGGCCACGCCGGCGCTGTTCATCCCGATCGTGGGCAACGTGCTGGCGCCGCTGGCCGGCGTGCCGCTGGGCTTCGAGGCCTGGTCGGCGGCGCAGTTCGGCGTCGGGCTGCTGTTCTGGCCGGTCGTGCAGGTGCTGCTGATCGTGCGCGTCGCCACGCAAGGCATGTGGCCCGAACGGCTGCTGCCCACCAGCTTCATCTTCATCGCGCCGCCTGCCGTCGTGGGCCTGTCGGCCCTGCAGCTGGGCGCGCCCGTGCTGGTGGGCTGGGCGCTGTGGGGCATGGCGGTCTTCACGCTGGCCTGGGTGGCGACGCTCGGGCGCCGGATTTCCAGCATGCCCTTCGGCCTGCCGCATTGGGGCATGAGCTTCCCGCTGGCCGCCACCGCGGCGCTGACGCTGCGCCTGGCCGGACCCACGGGGCCCATGGCCACGCTGGGTGTGGCGCTGCTGGCGGTGGCGTCCCTGGTCATCGGCGCGCTTGTACTGGCCACCGTGCGCGGCCTGCGTGACGGCAGCCTGCTGGCGCCCGAGCCCGTCGCGCCGATCATGCCTGTCGCGGCTTCGGCCTGAGGCGGGCCGCGCCAGCGGCAGGCGCTCCAGCCACATCGGCGCTCGGCCATCACCGCGAAATCCAGGGCTGCCCGCGCTGTTGACGGCCGGGGGCCGGACCGCCACTTGGTGCGATTTCCGTCGCCGACCGCACCACGGCCAACTGGTGAGCCGCTAGCATTCGCTTACAGCTTCAGGAGGGCTCGACATGACAGGCCGCAATTGCAGCAAGGGGATCGGGCGCCGCCCGTGGATGGCAAGCGCTGCGGTGACGCTGACAGCGGCCTGCGCCCTGGCACTGGGCCTGCCGCAGGCGGCGCAGGCCCAGGCGCGCAAGGACGCGCTGGTGCTGGCGATGACACTCGAGCCGCCGGGGATGGACCCGACCGCCGGCGCGGCCTCCGCGATCGCCGAGGTCACGCTCTACAACGTCTACGAGACGCTCACCAAGATCGGCAGCGACAGCAAGGCCGCGCCGCTGCTGGCGCAGAGCTGGACGGTGTCGCCCGACCTCAAGACCTGGACCTTCAAGCTGCGCGGCGGCGTGACTTTCCACAACGGCGAGATCTTCGATGCCGGCACGGTGAAGTTCGCCTTCGAACGCGCTGCCGCGAAGGACAGCACCAACAAGGACAAGGCCGTCTTTGCCAATATCGAGCGCATCGACACGCCGGACCCGCTGACCGTCGTGCTGCAGCTCAAGAACGGCAACCCGGACCTGCTGTTCCAGCTGGGCCAGGCCACGGCCATCGTCGTCGAACCCAAGAGTGTGGCCAGCAATGCCACGCAGCCCGTGGGCACCGGACCCTACCGGCTGGAAAACTGGGCCAAGGGCTCGCACGTCACGCTCACGCGCTGGGACGGCTACCGCGCGGCCAAGGACATCAAGCTGCGCCGCGTGACCATGCGCTTCATCAGCGACCCCGCCGCCCAGGTGGCGTCCCTGCTGTCTGGCGACGTGGACGTGTTTCCGCGCGTAGCCGCAGCCCGGTCCTTGAAACAGTTCGAGGGCCAGCCGAAAAAGTACCAGGTGCTCATCGGCGGCTCGCGCGCCAAGACCATCGTGGCGATCAACAACAAGCGCAAGCCGCTGGACGACGTGCGCGTGCGCCGCGCCATCGCCGCGGCGATCGACCGCCAAGCCGTCATCGAAGGCGCGGCGGACGGCTTTGGCGTGCCCATCGGCAGCTTCTACGTGCCCGGCGCGCCGGGTTATGTCGATACGACGGCCATCAATGCCTTCGACCAGGCCAAGGCCCGCGCGCTGCTGCACCAGGCCGGCATCACGCCGCCGCTGACGCTGACGATGAAACTTCCGCCCACGCCGTATGCGCGGCAGGGTGGCGAAGTCATCGCGGCGCAGCTGGCCAAGGTGGGCATCGTCGCCAAGATCGAAAACGTCGAGTGGGCGCAGTGGATGTCCGGCGTCTACGGCCAGAAGGCCTACGACCTGACGGTCATCGCCCACGTCGAGCCACTGGACTTCGGCAACTTCGCCCGGCCCGGCTACTACTGGGGCTACGAATCGCCCGAATTCAACGCGCTGTGGGGGCGCATCCAGGCCACGGTGCAGCCGGAAGAGCGCAACCGGCTGATGGGCGAAGCCCAGAAGCTGGTGGCCCAGGACGCCGTGGTGGCCTATCTCTACCAGCCGACCTGGATCACGGTGGCCAAGGCGGGCGTGAAGGGTCTGTGGAAAGACATGCCGCTGATGGCCAACGACCTGTCGGCCGTGAGTTGGCAGTAAGCGTGCGCCAACTTATAGGCTGAGCGAGCGCGCCTGCACCAGCGATCGCGGCAAGCGGGCCGCCAGGACCCTCGGGCCGGACCGGCCGCCCGACGCCTCAAGCCGGCGCGACCAGGCCTTCCAGGTGGGCGGCATCCGCCCACTGCACGACATGCAGGCGGTCGCCTTCCCAGCGCAGGCGGTTGATGCCGGTATTGGGGATGTCGCACTCGCGCAGACCGTCCAGCGGCAGGCCATGGACCGTGCGCCACAGCATGTCCAGGACGCCGCCATGCGTCACGACCGCCAGCACGCGGCCAGGGTATTGCGCGGCCAGCTCGACCACGTCGGCGACCACGCGGGTGTGAAAGGTCCGCAGGCTCTCGCCGCCGCCCGGCAGCGCGAAGTCGGCGCGCTGCTCCAGCCACCGCGCCCAGAGTTCGGGATGCTGCTGCTGGATCGTCGGGACATCCAGACCCTCGAGATCGCCGAAGGCCTGCTCGCGCAAGCGCGGGCGCAGCACCGGCGTCATGCGCCAGGCGCGGGCCAGCGGTTCGGCGGTCTGGCGTGCGCGCAGCAGGTCGCTGCAGATCAGGGCGTCGGCCGGCTGGTCGGCCAGGCGTGCGCCCAGCCGCGCCGCCTGTTCGCGCCCCCAGTCGTTGAGCGGCGGATCGGCCTGGCCCTGGAAGCGGTGCTCGCGATTCCACGGCGTCTCGCCGTGGCGGATGAAGATGAATTCAGTCATGGACCCCCATTGTCGAGAGGCGGCCCTTCCCAGCAAGCCCTAACTGCCAGCCCTGCGAGAGGCGCAAAAACGCGGCCGGGCGGTTGCATTTGTTGACGGTTCGTGGGGGGAAGCCATGCTACGCTTAGGGATTGAATGTGTGTGAAATTGCCTCGTCAGAGGGCATGACATGCAGTAGGCGGCTGACGGAGCGCGCTCCTCAGCCTGTCGGGAAAGTGTCCAGGACGGGAAGCTCCGCCGGGTCTGCCTCGCAGATCCCGGAGTTTCCTTGCGGTGGGTCCTGTGTCGCTTTGCCGAACCGTACCGATCGTTTCCTGCCGACCCACTGATCTGGATCTGCCCAAACGTGAGCCTGTTTTCCCTGTTCGTCGCTGCCCGTGGCCTGATCGACCGGTTCCAGAACCGGCCATCGACCCGCGCCGCCATGACTTTCCGCATGCGTTCGGCCGGGCCGCGCAGCGCGGCGGCCTCGTCCCGCGCCGGTGTCATGACGATAAACAGCGTCATGAAAACCGCTCTTATCGTCCTTTTGGCAGGCTGTGGCGTTGCCGCCCAGGCAGCCGCATGCCCCGAGGACGCGGCGTGGAAGCCGCGTCTGATCGAACAACTCAACGCCCTGCGCGCCTCGGGCGGGCTGTGCGCGGGCGAGGGCAGCTTCGCACCGGGTGAGCCGGTGCGCTGGAACCCCAACCTCGAAACGGTGGCGGTCAACCAGGCGGCCTGGATGGCCCAGAAGGGCGAGCTCGTGCACCAGGGTCCCCGCGGGGAAGGTCTGGGCGAGCGGGTGCGGCAGGCCGATTACCGCTTCGAGCGTGTCGCCGAGAACCTGGCGGCCGGCTATTTCGAGCTCGAGCAGGTGCTGACCGCCTGGCGCAACAGCTCCAAGCATTGCCGCAACATGCTGGATCCACGGTTCACAGAAGTGGCCGTGGCCTGCGTGAAGGCATCGAACGGGCCGTGGTGGGCCATTGCCTTCGGGCGCCCGGCCACCGCCACCAGCACCGCCGCGCGCACCGCGTGGTTCATGCTGCCGTCGCGATGACCCCTCCGCCGAGGCACACCTCGGCGTCGTAGAGCACAGCAGACTGTCCGGGCGTCACCGCCCACTGCGGCGTGGCGAAGTTCAGCGCCACGGCGTCCTGGCTTCCTGACCACTGCAGCGAACAGTCCGCATCCGCCTGGCGGTATCGCGTCTTGGCGCCGTACGCGCCGACAGCCGGCGGCGCGCCGCTGACCCAGCTCAGGTCGTCGGCCACCAGCCGGCTCGACAGCAACCACGGATGGTCATGCCCCTGCACGACCCACAGCGTGTGCGTGGCCATGTCCTTGCGGGCCACGTACCAGGGCTCGTGCAGGCCACCGCCGGATTTCAGCCCACCGATGCCCAGGCCCTGGCGCTGCCCCAGCGTATAGAAGCTCAGGCCCACGTGCCGGCCGATCTCGCGCCCGTCGTCCGCGCGGATGGGGCCGGGCTCCTGGCTGAGATAGCGCTGCAGGAACTCGCGAAACGGGCGCTCGCCGATGAAGCAGATGCCCGTCGAATCTTTCTTGCGCGCGTTCGGCAGGCCGATCTCGGCGGCCAGGCGGCGCACCTCGGTCTTGTGCAGCTCGCCCACCGGGAAGCGCGTGCGCGAGAGCTGCGCCTGATTCAGCCGATGCAGGAAGTAACTCTGGTCCTTGGACGGGTCCAGGCCCTTGAGCAGTTCGAAGCAGCCATCGCGTTCGCGCACCCGCGCATAGTGGCCCGTGGCGATGGACTCCGCGCCCAGCCGCAAGGCGTGGTCGAGGAAGGCCTTGAACTTGATCTCGGCGTTGCACAGCACGTCCGGGTTGGGCGTGCGGCCGGCCTGGTATTCGCGCAGGAACTCCGCGAAGACGCGGTCCTTGTAGTCAGCGGCGAAATTGACGTGTTCGATCTCGATGCCGATCACGTCGGCCACGGCCGCGGCGTCGACGAAGTCTTCGTTGGACGAGCAATAGCCCGTCTCGTCGTCGTCTTCCCAGTTCTTCATGAAGATGCCAACGACCTCATGACCCTGGCGCTTGAGCAGCCAGGCCGCAACGGCGGAATCGACACCGCCGCTGAGCCCGACGACGATGCGGCGCTTGCGTTCCATGTCCGGAATTGTCCCGCAGCCGCCGAAGCCCCCGGAACGAACTGTCACAGCTGAATCCTCGCCGTGTCTGGGCTTGCCCGCAGCCCCAGCCTACAGTCGCTCCTCATTCATGAAAAAGGTCGCTTGGGACGAAAGTTCAGGGCAGGCCGCGCGTGTCGACATGTTCTGGACTCATCAAGGCCTGCCCGCGTGGTTGGGGCGAAAGCAGGCGATACGGCTGGCGGCGTCCTGCGCGCTGAGCGCGCTGGTAGCCGCCTGCGGCGGCAGCTCGGGATCGTCGCCGGGTGCCGATGCCACATCCGCCGAGGTGCCCGCCACGGACACGTCCACCGGGACCCCGACCATGGGCGCGCTGGACGCCGTCCGGCTGGCCCAGCAGGGCAGCTTCGGCAGCAGCGAGGCGCTCGTCGCGGAGATCTCGCGGCAGGGTGCAGCAGGCTGGGTGGCCGGCCAGATCGGGCGCAGCAGCTCGCGCTACACGCTGGGCGGCACCGACGCCGTGCACCGCTCGACCAGTGGCAATTTCTGCGACGGCGGGGGCGACAACTGCTGGCGCGACAACTTCTCGGCCATTCCGCTGGTCTGGGACTTCTACCGCAACACGCTGAATCAGCCTGACCAGCTGCGCCAGCGCGTGGCCTGGGCGCTGCAGCAGATCGTGGTGATCAGCGACCACGAGGTGTCGGGCACCTACGGCTTTCGCAACTACTACAACCGGCTGCTCGATGGCGCCTTCGGCAACTACCGCGAGGTGCTGCGCAACGTGGCGCTGTCGCCCGTCATGGGCGACTACCTGAACCACGTCAACAACCACTACAACGCGCCCAACGAAAACTTTGCGCGCGAGTTGCTCCAGCTGTTTTCCATCGGCACCTGCGAACTCCAGGCCGACGCCAGCCTCACGGGCGGGAGCTGCCGGGCGACCTACAACAACGACACCGTACGCGCCTACGCCTATGCGCTGACGGGCTGGACCTACCCCGCCGGCGGCAGCTCGTCCGGCGGCTGCTGGCCGCGTGGCACAAATTGCCGCTACTACAACGGGCCGATGACGCCGCTGCCGGCCTTTCGCGACCCGGCTGAGCGCAAGCTGCTGTCGGGCGTCAGCGTGGCCGCGGGCAGCTCCGCCGACAAGGCCCTGGATGCCGTGCTCGACAGCCTGATGGCACACCCCAGCATGGCGCCCTTCATCGGCCGCCAGCTCATCCAGCACCTGGTGTCCTCCAACCCGTCGCCGGCCTATGTGCAGCGCGTCTCACAGGCCTTCACCAGCGGCCGCCACGTCGCAGACGGCCGCAGCTTCGGCCAGGGCCAGCGCGGTGACCTGGCCGCCACGGTGGCCGCCATCCTGCTGGACGAAGAAGCCCGCGGCGCATCAACCCGCAGCACCGGTGGGCGGCTGCGCGAGCCCGTGCTGCAGTTCACCGGCGTGCTGCGCGCGCTCAACGGCCGCACCGATGGCCAGGTCTTCGGCTGGTGGTGGGGCGAGGCGCTGGCGCAGCGGGTCTTCGCACCGCCCTCGGTCTTCAATTTCTACCCGCCGGACTACCCGGTGTCGGGCACGAACCTGGTCGGCCCGGCGTTTGGCATCCAGAACACCAGCACCGGCGTGGCCCGCTTGAACTTCCTGACCTACCTGCTGATGTGGAACGGCACCGACCCGGCTGCGGATGTGCCGGGCGCCGTCGGCACGCGCGTCGACCTCAGCGCCTTCCTGCCCGACGCTGGCGACCCCGCCAAGCTGGTCGAGCGGCTGTCGCTGCTGGCCCTGGGCGAGCCCTTGCCGGATGCCGCGCGCCAGGCGGTGATCCAGGCCGTTTCGGCCATCAGCTCGAGCAATACCCCGGCAGCCGACGTATCGCGTGACCGCGTGCGCCAGGCGGCGTATCTGATCTTTGCCGGACCCCGGTACCAGGTGCTGCGATGAACCGACGACACCCTCTTGCCAGCGCCACGGCCGCCCTGTTGACCCGGCGCCAGTGGCTGGCCCGCAGCGGCTGGGGCCTGGGCGGCCTGCTGGGCGCCGCCGCGCTGGGCAACCTGGCCATGCCGGGCGGCGCGGCACGCGCGGCCGACTACCGCGCGCTCGTCTGTGTGTTCCTCTACGGCGGCAACGACGGCAACAACACCGTCGTGCCGGTGGACGCCACACGCTACGCGCTGTACCAGCGCGCACGCGGCGCGCTGGCGATCCCGCAGGCGCAGCTGCTGCCGCTGGGCAGCTCGGGTTACGGCCTGCATCCGGCCCTGGCGGCCCTGGTGCCGCATTGGACCAGCGGCGACCTGGCCACCGTCTTCAACGTCGGCCCGCTGGCTGCGCCGCTGACCAAGGCGCAGTACCGCGCCGAGCCCGACAACTCGCCCCGCGTGCCGGAGAGCCTGTTTTCGCACTCGCACCAGCAGACGCTGTGGCAGGCGGGCAGCGCCAGCACGCTGGTGCGCAGCGGCTGGGGCGGCCGTGCAGCAGAGGCGCTGGCGACCACCAACCCGGTCATCTCCGTCGGCGGCAACGGCCTGTTCGGCGTCTCGCAGACCCAGGCACCGCTGGTCGTGCCGGGCCCCGGCGGCGAATTCGGGGTCTACGAATTTGGCACCGAGCCCTGGCGCAGCTACGAGCCGGCCGCCACGCGCGCGGCGGCGCTGCGCGCGCTGTACGCGCAGACCGACGGCCACGCGCTGACCGATGCCTTCGTGCGCCAGCAACAAGCCGCGTTCGAGATCACCGGGCGCCTGGGCGCCACGGTCTCCGCCGGCGTGGCCGGCGCGCCTGCGGCCATCACCAGCGCCTTCGCGCCGCTGATCCAGGGCGGCAAGCTGAGCACGCAGATGGCCTCGCAGCTGTTCCAGGTGGCGCAGCTGATCGCCCAGCGCAGCATCGTGCGCGGCGACCGCCAGCTGTTCTTCGCCCAGCTGGGCGGTTTCGACACACATGGCGGCCAGGTGGCTGGCGGCGACCCGGCCACGGGCAACCACGCCGATCTGCTGCAGCAGCTGGGCGATGCGCTGGCCGCCTTCCAGCAGGCGATGACAAATCTGGGCATGGCCGAGCAGGTCACTGCGTTCACGCAGAGCGACTTCGGGCGCACGCTGGCCGCCAACGACAGCCTGGGCAGCGACCACGCCTGGGGCAACCACCACCTGGTGCTGGGCGGCGCGGTGCGCGGGGGGACGGCCTACGGGCGATTCCCGCAACTGGAGCTGGGCGGGCCGGACGATGTCGGCCAGGAGAGCTGGGAGCGGCAAGGCCGTTGGATTCCGACTGCCGCGGTCGACCAGTACGCCGCCACGCTGCTGCGCTGGCTGGGTGCGGACGAGTCGCAACTCGACACGATCCTGCCGAACCTGCGCGCCTTCGGCGCGGAGCGCAGCCTGGGCTTCCTCTGAACGCCGCCAGGGCCGGTCTGCGCTCAGCCCGATCCACCGCGGGCTTGCAGGTCCGGCCGCCTCGGCAGGCGACTGCGCCAAGGCGGCGCAGCGCAGCCGTCGCCCGAGGCTTCGATCGGCAGCTCGCCCGGAGCGTGCCCCGGGCATTCCAGTCCCGACAGCTAACGCCTTGCGTCAGCCGTCAGCAGATCAGAACGTCGCCCAGTCGTCGTCGGTTCCGGTGGCCGTAGCCACGGCGGCAGGCGCGGCGACGGCGCTGGCGACCACGGGCGCGGCCACCGCCGCCGCGGGCGCAGCCGGCTTGGCCTGCCCGAAGGCCGGTCGGGTCACATTCGTCGCCCGGTTCGGGCCGCGGCGCTCCTGCGCCACCCAGCCGGCCGACGCATCGGCCTGACCGGCGCCGGCCAGGCGGAAGGCGGACACCGCCTCCAGCAGGGCCTGTGCCTGGCTCCTCAGGCTGTCAGCAGCGGCGGCACTTTCTTCGACCAGGGCGGCATTCTGCTGCGTGGCCTGGTCCATCTGCGTGATGGCCTGACCCACCTGCGCCACGCCGGCGCTCTGCTCGACGCTGGCCGCGCTGATCTCGCCCATGATGTCGGTGACACGCTTGATCGCGGCCACCACTTCCTGCATCGTCTGGCCCGCACGGTCAACCAGTTCCGTGCCCTGGCCCACGCGGTCGACGCTGGCCGTGATCAGCCCCTTGATTTCCTTGGCGGCCTCGGCGCTTCGTTGCGCGAGGCTTCGCACCTCGCCGGCACGCGCAGCCTCGACGGCGGCATTCAGCGCCAGGATGTTGGTCTGGAACGCGATGCCGTCGATGACCGCGATGATGTCGGCGATCTTCTTGCTGCTGTCGTTGATGCCCTTCATCGTGTCGACGACCTGGGCCACGACGTCGCCGCCCTGCACGGCGACCGTGGAGGCACTCATCGCCAGCTGGTTGGCCTGGCGCGCGTTGTCGGCGTTCTGCCTGACGGTCGTGCCCAGCTGCTCCATGGACGCGGCCGTCTCTTGAAGCGCTGCGGCCTGCTGCTCGGTGCGGCCCGAGAGATTCGAATTGCCTTGGGCGATCTGGGTCGAGGCGTTGGCGACCTGATCGGCATTGCTGCGCACGCCCGACACGGATTGCGACAGCTGACTGGTCATGCGCTTCAGGCCGGCCATGACACTGTCTTCGGCGCCGTGCCTGGCGACGATGTCCACCGAGAGATCGCCGCGCGCCACCGCATCCGTCACCTCGCGCAGTGCCTGCGGTTCGGCACCGAGTGCGCGCGTGATGCGCCGGGTCACCCAGAAGCCATACAGCGCGGCCAGCAGCAGCCCGCCCAGCGAGGCGCCCAGGATCGCCAAAGCGGCCATACGCTCCCGTGCCGTGGCCGCGGTGTACTCGTCGTTCGCGACCTTCACCTGCAGCGCGACGAGTGCCTCGAGGTGCGTGGAGGCTGCCACATGCAACCGGGGCAGGGTCTCCACCGTCAGTTGGCGCGCCTTGTCGGCGTCACCCGCCTTCAAGGCCTCGATGGTCGGGCGCAGGCCTTCCTTGACAAAGCTGCTGCGGGCGGCCAGGAACTGCTGCGACAGACCCTTCTCCTCGGCCGTGAGATAGGTCGCCATGTAGGCGTCCCAAGCCTTGGTGATGGCGGCGATGTTGGCCTCGACGGCCTGGATCGCCTGCGCCGTCCGCTCGGGTGCCGGGTTCGCTGCCGCCAGCGTGAGCTCGACCCGGTTGCGAAACATCCGGCCGTCGATGAAGGTCAATTGCGTGACAGGGATCAGGCGGTCCTCGTAGACGGTCTTCAGGGCGTCATGGTTCTGGTCGGTGCCCCACATCCCGACAGCGCCCACCGTCGCCACCATCACTGCGCAGCCTGCCACCAGGCCGGTCTGCAGCGTCGCGATCTTCATCTGTGCCATATCCGTGGTCCTTGACCGTGGGTTTCAGTGCAGCGGCGAATCGGTCAGGCCCATGTCGGGCGCAGCCATCAGCTTCTCGATGTCCAGCAGGATCAGCATGCGCTGCTCCAGCGCGCCGATCGCCATCAGGTGTTCGCTGTCGATGATCGAGTTGAACTCCGGCACGGGTCGCAGCTGGTGCGGGTCCAGCGTGATGACATCCGAGACACCATCGACCACCATGCCGACCACGCGCTGGCCGATGTGCAGGACGATGACCACCGTGAAGGCGTCGTACGGGTTCTGATCGAGATTGAAGCGGATGCGCATGTCCACGATCGGCACGATCGTGCCGCGCAGATTGACCACGCCCAGCACATGCGATGGGGCGTTGGCGATGCGCGTGGGCTGCTCGAAAGAACGGATCTCCTGCACGCGCAGGATGTCGATTCCGTATTCCTCGCTGCCGAGCTTGAAGGCCAGGAACTCGCGGATGGACCCGAGAAGGGGATGCAGGACGGCAGCGGAAGCAGCAGACGGGCTGCCGGTGGACGCGGTCGGCGGGGGCATGGAGTGGCCTTTCTGGTCGTGCGGAACGGTAGACCGGGCAGTGCAGATCACGCGCCGGGCCGGCTGTCCGACAGCTTAGAAACGCCGGCGGCGCCTGGAACGCCGGAATAGCGGGACTTCGGTCACGCAATACCGCGCAAGCGCCGCCCAAGGCGGACCGCACCGGCGCGCCAGGCGATGCCGGAAAAATCCCGCCTGCCCCGCGGGCATGCCCACATCTGCCGCCAGAATGCCGCCGATGCTTCGCCTGCCCATCTGCATCGCCTGCCTCGCCTGTCTTCTGCCCGGGGCGCATGCCCAGGCACCGCAGACCCCGCAGGCGCCGCCCGCACCGGTGGACACCCGCAAGGTTCACTGGCAGCTCGGCACGGAAACCGTCGGCCTGCCGGCCGGCGAGCGCATGGGGCTCATGGGCGGCACCCTGCTGTTCGATCAGGTCGACGGCTGGGCCTGGGGCCCCGGCGTCTATGCGGCAGCACGGGGCCGGCGCGGCGGCCTGTTCGTCGGCGGTGTCGCGGTTCAACGGCGCTGGGAAGGGCCGGGCGGCTGGAGCGCCACGGCCGGGCTCTTCGCCGGCGGCGGTGGCGGCGCGGACGCGCCCGTGGGCAGCGGCCTGATGCTGCGGCCGTCGGTGCAGCTGGGCTACGCGCTGGCCGACGGTGTCGAGGCCGGCGTCTCGCTGTCGCAGGTGCGCTTTCCCAGCGGCGACATCCGCGGCACGCAATGGGGCCTGGTGATGAGCTGGAGCGACCGTTTCCGCTCCGTGCCGGCGCCCGAAGTCCCCCGTTGGGCCACCTCCATCGGTTCCAGCGGCCTGGGCGCGGCCAGCTTGTCGGCGACGCTATCCAGCGTCGCGCTGCGCGACGGCAGCCAGCGGCAGGTCAAGCTGGTCGGTGCCCGTGCCGAATGGCGCCGGCCGGACAGCGCGTTCAGCTGGGGCGCGGAGTCCGCTGGCGCGGCGGGCGGCGGTGCGGCCGGCTACATGGAGGTGCTGGGCACCGGCGCGTGGCGCTTCAGCCCGTCGCCGGCCGCGCTTCCTGGCCTGCACCTGGGCGTGCGTGCCGCGCTGGGCCTGGGCGGCGGTGGCGCCGTGAATACCGCCGGCGGCGCCATCGCGCGCCTGGCCGGCACGGCCCAGTGGCAGCACCAGGAGTGGACGCTGGGCGTGGAGAGCGGCGCGGTCACCGGCTCGGGCCCCGGCTACCGCGGCCGGCACAACCAGCTGTGGCTGGCGATGGACCTGGACCGGCCCCAGGGCCAGCCCGCGCGTCTGGTGCGCACGGAGTGGACGATGGCCATCCAGCGCTACGACCATGCCGCACGTGCCGACGGCCACGCCGGCCCGCTGTCCACGGTCGGCCTGAAACTGGCGCGCCAGGTCGGTGAACACCTCTACCTCACGGGCCAGGCGCACAGCGCCTACGGCGGCGGGTTCGGCGCCTACTCCTCGGGATTCGTGGGCGCGGGCCTCGTGCAGCGCCTGTCACCGAACTGGCGTGCGGGCGGCGAGTTGCTGATCGGCGCGGCGGGCGGCGCCGGCGTGCGCACCGGCGGCGGCGCACTGGGGCAGGGGGTGCTCTGGGCAGGCTGGAGCGAAGGCCCCGCGCGCGCCGAGTGGCGCGTGGGCCTGGGCACGCTGCGCGCGCTGCGCGGCGAGATCCGCACGCCGCTGGTCGAACTCTCCTGGACCATGCCCTTCGGCCAGACGGGGCCCTGATCGACAGCGGGGCCGGCGCCGTCGGCCGGTGGTCGTTGCCACGGCTGCGATCCCCGCGCGCGGCGTGTGCCGCGGACTGCAGCGTCGGCACGCCGATCGGCGTGCAGGCGGCTCAGCGTCCGGGCTCGCGGATGAAGGGCAGCTGCGCCTGCACGAATTCCGGCTTGCGGACCATTTCGCGCAGACGATGGACCGTGAACCAGGGCGCTTCCCAGACCGCCGATGCCACGAACTGCCGCAGCACCGGCCCCGAGAGGTTGCCGCCCGGATCACCGACACCCGAGAAGCTCACGTCCACTTGGCCATCCGGGCGCGGCGCGAGCATCCACTGCGATTCGAACTGCGGCATGCGCACCCGCTCGGGGTGTGGCGGCAGCGCCTGCGGTGCACTGCGGCCGGCCAGCGTGACGACATGGGTGCGGGCATCCTGCGTCATCTCCCAGGCCACGATGGACTCGCGATCGGCCAGTGGGAAAGGCATGCGCGTGATGACCAACGTGACGCCGCGCGTCGGGCCGTCACGGCTCAAGGGCACCGCCTGGCGCGCACGGTAGACCCACTCCGGCGTGCGCGTGTCGTCCAGCAGCACGGCAGCCAGGCTCGACAGGCGCGCCGGGATGACGGTCGTCGCGCGGAAGGCCGGCACGCCATCGGGCCGCGGACGCAGCCACACGCGCGTCTGGGTCTGGAGGTCTTCCTGGCGCAGTTGCCAGTCCTCGTCGGACTGGGCAAGCGCCACCCCGGGCCCAATGAGCAGCAGGGCCAGCCCCAGCGCCGCGGCCCGTCTCTTGCGCTGCCATCGTCCTGCCGCGGGTACACCCGCCGTTGCGCGCACGTCACGGCGCGGGCTCTCGAATCGGGCGGCGGGCGCTGGCATTGACGGATCATGCAGCATCCCGGCGTCCACGACCTGCCGGGCACTGGAGGCCGCGGATGATCCGCCTGTTCATCTCGTACCGGCGCGTGGATGCCGAACATGCCGCGCAGCGGGTGCGCGCGGTGATGCGTGCGCGTTTCGGTGACGACGCGGTCTTCATCGACCGGGACATTCCGGCCGGCACCGACTGGGCCCAGTACCTGAACGAGCGCCTGGAATCGGCCACCGACGTGATCGTGCTGGTGGGCGACGTCTTCATCAACGAGCTGCGCGCACGCGGCAGCGGCGCCCCGGGCCAGGCGGGCGATTCGACGGACTGGCTCAAGACCGAGATCCGCACCGCGCTGGACATGAAGAAAAACATCTACCCGGTTGTCATCGGGCGGCAGGACATGCCCGACAGCGGCCAGCTGCCATCGGACATCGGCGCCTTCGCGCGCGCGCAGGCGGTCTTCGCCCGCGAGCCGGCCTTCGACGTGGCGCTGGGCAAGCTGGCCGACGACATCGCGGCCAAACGCGGCTGGGTCGCGTCCGCGCATGCGGCGACCGCCGCCACCCCCGGCAGTCGCACGCTCGGCGCGAGCGTGGCCCTGGTGTTCGCGGCGATGCTGGCCGTGGCACTGATGGGCGGCCTGATCCAGTGGCGCGCCACCGACGGCACCGACATGCGCCTGGCGCCGGTCTTCTGGATCGGCGCCTACTACGTGCTGCTGACGCTGCTGTGGGGCCTGGGGCCCTACCTCGTGTACGCGGCGGTGGCCGAAGCCCGGGCGCGGGCGTCGCTGCCGGTGCACAACGCACTCGGCGCGCTGACCATGCTCAACATGACGGTGGCGCTGCTGGCCGGCGGCAGCTTTCTGCTGCTGTCCACGCGCACCGGCTGGGCGCTGCGTTTGATCGGGCTCATGCCGGATTCACCGGGCGCGATCCACTACGCCACGCAAGGCGTCGTGCTGGTGATGATCGTCTTTGCGGCGGTCGGGGTGGCGATGCTGGAGCCGGTGGTGCGCAAGCGCGAGGCCATCGCGCGCCGCTTCGGCATGCAGCAGTTGGCCGCGCTGGCGCTGGCCGTGCTGGTGGTCAACCTGTGGTTTGCGGTCTCGGTGATCACGTCGATGCCGCCGGTGGCGCCGCAGCGGCTGGTGCCCGTGATCGGCTACTTCATGCTGGCCCCGGCGCTGCCCGCGCTGCTGGTGACACGCGACCTGGCGGGCTCGCTGCTGGGGCTGAACCTGAAGGCCTGGCACAACCGGCTGCTGGTGGGCCTGGCCATCAGCCTGTATGTGGCCTGCACGCTGAGCTACTTTGCGCAGGGGCCGCTGCCGCTGATGACGGGGCTGGGCTGAGGCGCAGAAGCGTCCGGCCCTGAGCGGCTTGCAAGCCGCTGCGGCGTCAGTGCTGCAGGATCTTGGACAGGAAGTCCTTGGCACGCGGCGAGCGTGCGTCAGGGTTGCCGAAGAAATCGTCCTTCTTGCAGTCCTCGACGATCTTGCCGGCGTCCATGAAGATCACGCGGTGGCTGACCTTCTTGGCGAAGCCCATCTCGTGCGTCACGCACATCATGGTCATGCCCTCGTTGGCCAGCTGCACCATGACGTCGAGCACCTCGCCGACCATTTCAGGGTCCAGCGCCGAGGTGGGCTCGTCGAAGAGCATGACGATCGGGTCCATGCTCAGCGCGCGGGCGATGGCCACACGCTGCTGCTGGCCGCCGGAGAGCTGACCCGGAAACTTGTCCTTGTGCGCCATCAGGCCCACGCGGTCGAGCATCTTCAGGCCGCGCTGCAGCGCCTCGTCCTTGCTGCGGTTGAGCACCTTGATCTGCGCGATGGTCAGGTTCTCGGTCACCGACAGGTGCGGGAACAGCTCGAAATGCTGGAACACCATGCCCACGCGGCTGCGCAGCTTGGGCAGATCCGTCTTGGGGTCGCTGATGCTGATGCCGTCGACCACGATGTCGCCCTTCTGGAAAGGCTCCAGCGCATTGACGGTCTTGATCAGCGTGGACTTTCCAGAGCCCGAGGGTCCGCACACGACGACGACCTCACCCTTCTGGATGGTCGTGGTGCAGTCGGTCAGCACCTGAAAGCTGCCGTACCACTTGCTGACATTTTTGATGTCGATCATGAGAGTTACCTTCAGAGCTCGGCAAGACGAAGCGAAAGGGCACCGACAAGGCAGCGGCATCCCAAAGCAAGCACAGCGGATCCGGCTTGGCCGATCCGCTCGCGCTGCCCCCTGAGGGGAGGCGCCGAAGGCGCTTCGGGGGGGACCATCACCGGATGATCGCGATCTTGGCCTGCAGGCGACGCACGGTCATCGACAGGCTGAAACAGATCACGAAATAGACGACCGCCGCGACCAGGTAGGTCTCGACGGGGCGGTTGAAGTTCTTGCCCGCCACCTCGAAGCCCTTGAGCAGGTCGTAGGCGCCGATGGCATAGACCAGCGAGGTGTCCTGGAACAGGATGATGGTCTGCGTCAGCAGCACCGGCAGCATGTTGCGGAAGGCCTGCGGCAGCACGATCAGCTGCATGGTTTGCGCGTAGGTCATGCCCACCGCATAACCGGCATGCACCTGCCCCCGGGACACGCTCTGGATGCCCGCGCGCATGATCTCGGAGTAGTACGCCGCCTCGAAGATCGTGAAGGTGACGATCGCCGAGACCTCGGCGCCCATGGGCCGGCCGATCAGCATGGGGATCAGCAGGAAGAACCACAGGATCACCATGACCAGCGGGATGCTGCGCATGGTGTTGACGTAGAACGCCGCCGGCGTCACCAGCCAGGGCTTGCCCGACAGGCGCATCAGCGCCAGCAGCGTGCCCAGCACGATGCCGCCGATCATCGCGATCAGCGTGAGCTGGAACGAGAAGATCAGGCCCTTGAGGACGAAGCCGGAAACGACGTCCCAGGTCAGGAAGGAGAAGTCGAGATTCATGATCGGTTCCTCCTCACTTGGAGCCGACCATGCCGGGTACCCGCACGCGGTTCTCGATGAACAGCGCGGCCCGGTTGATGGCAAAGGCGGAGATGAAATACAGGCCCGTGACGGCCAGGTAGATCTCGATGCCGCGCGAGGTTTCCTCCTGCGCCTGCATCGCGAACATCGTCAGCTCGGCGATGCTCACGGCAAAGGCCACCGACGAGTTCTTGATGATGTTCATCGACTCGCTGGTCAGCGGCGGAATGATGATGCGGAACGCCATCGGCAGCAGCACGTAGCGGTAGGTCTGCGGCAGCGTCAGGCCCACGGCCAGGCCCGCATAGCGCTGGCCGCGCGGCAGGCTCTGGATGCCGGCGCGTACCTGCTCGGAGATGCGCGCGCTGGTGAAGAAGCCCAGCGCAAAAACCACCAGGATGAAGCTGGGGAAAGCCTTCAGCGGCGGGATCAGCGCCGGGATCACGTGGTACCAGAGGAAGATCTGGACCAGCAGCGGGATGTTGCGGAAGAGCTCGGTCCAGGCGTTGCCAAAACCCGCGAACCACTTGTTGGGTGTCGTGCGCAGGATGCCGATCAGCGAACCCAGGCTCAGCGCGACGATCAGCGCCAGTATCGACACCGACAGCGTCCAGCCCCATGCCGACAGCATCCACTGCAGGTAGGTGGTGTCGCCGCCGCTGCCGAAACAGCTGGTCGTCGCCTCGCCGCTCACGGTGTCCTTGCAGAACACCTGCCAGTCCCACGCCACGGCGCTCTCCTCGTTGGCTCTGTTTTTCTGCCGGGTCGCTGCCCGGATCGGGGCCGGCACGCGGCCGGCCCCTGGGTGATGCTCAGGCCTTCAGGCCGGCTTCACTTCTTGGCGTAGTCTTCGACGGGCTTGTCGTTCGGATTGGCCCAGGCCGCCTTGGTGGCGTCAGAAGCCGGCAGGCCGATGCGCGTGTTGGACGGCGCGATCGGCTGCATGAACCACTTGTCGTAGACCTTGGCCATCTCGCCGGACTTGGCCATCGCGGCCAGGCTGGCATCCACGGCCTTCTTGAAGGCCGGGTCGTCCTTGCGGATCATGATGGCGATGGGCTCGACCGACAGCACTTCGCCGACGATCTTGTAGTCGGCCGGGGACTTGGACTTGGCGATGTTGCCGGCCAGGATCTGGCCGTCCATCACGAAGGCGTCGGCGCGGCCCGATTCCAGCAGCAGGAAGCTGTCGGCGTGGTCCTTGCCGAAGACTTCCTTGAAGTCCACGCCGTTGGCCTTCTCGTGCTTGCGCAACAGCTGGACCGAGGTGGTGCCGGTGGTCGTCGCCACGTTCTTGCCGTTGAGCTGGGCGATCGAGGTGATGCCCGAAGCGCCCTTCACCGCGATGCGCACTTCCTCGACGTAGGTCGTGTTGGCGAAGGCCACGTCCTTCTGGCGTGCGGCGTTGTTGGTGGTCGAGCCGCACTCGATGTCCACCGTGCCGTTCTGCACCAGCGGGATGCGGTTCTGCGAGGTGACCGGCTGGTACTTGATGTCCAGCTTGGCCAGGCCGAGCGACTTCTGCACATCGGCCAGCACGCGCTGGCACAGCTCGACATGGAAGCCGGCGTACTTGCCGTCACCCAGCGTGTAGGACAGGCCGCCCGACGATTCGCGCACGCCCATCGTGACGGCGCCGGAATCCTTGATCTTCTTGAGCGTGTCGGCATGGGCCGCGCCCACGGTGAGCGCCAGGCCGGCCAGTGCTGCAGCGGCGATCAGGGTTTTCTTCATGCAATCTCCAGAGGTACCCCGCGGGGTGTTTGGGGTGGGTCGGACAGGCCGTTGGCGCGGTTGCGCTTCGGCACGGCGCGGGGTCGGGGCAGAGTGTAGAACCGGGGAAATCCGTGTCGCCCATGGCTTCTACGTAGCATCGACCCATGCACCGCATGCATGAAACGCGCCTGGCTACGCGGCGGTGGACCTGAACAGGCTGGCGTGTGCCATCACGGCTTCCAGCGGCAGCCGCCGGCCGGCCAGGTGATCGTCGAAACAGGTCTGCACCAGCGGGCTGCGATGGCGCGCCGACTCGGTGCGAACCTCGTCAGGCGTCATCCACAACGTCCGCACGATGCCCTCGTCCAGTGCACGGCCGGGCTGCGGCGCGCCCACCCGGCCGCTGAAGGCCAGCCGGACATAGGTGATGTCCTCGCCGGTGGCCGGCCGCTGGAAGCGCGCCAGGTAGACGCCCAGGAAGGCCAGCGGCTCGAAGACACAGGCCGTCTCTTCCAGCACTTCGCGGCACACCGCCTGCAGCGCAGACTCGCCCTGCTCCAGGTGCCCGGCCGGGTTGTTCAGCCGCAGACCTTCGGGCGTGTGTTCCTCGACCAGCAGGAAACGGCCCTCGTGTTCGATGACGGCGGCCACGGTCACGCTGGGGCGAAATCGGCTGTCCATGCTTCTTCCCGGGGCGTCCAGTGAGTAGATCTACGGCAACGGCAGACCCCTTCGATTGTGTTAGCTTCCCGTGCGAAAACAGCAAGACACGAGGAGAGTACCCATGTTGATCGGAGTCCCGAAAGAGTCGGCCGCGGGCGAAAAACGCGTGGCCACCGTGCCCGACGTGGTGGAGAAACTCGTCAAGCTGGGCTTCTCGGTCGCGGTCGAAAGCGGTGCGGGCGACGCGGCAAATTTTGCCGACGACACGTACCGCGCGGCCGGCGCGAAGGTCGTGCCCACGGCCGCTGAACTCTGGTCGACATCGGACATCGTCTTCAAGGTGCGCGGCCCCAGCCCCGAAGAGGTCGGCCTGATGCGCCAAGGCGGCACGCTGATCAGCTTCATCTGGCCGGCGCAGAACCCTGAACTCATGCAGCAACTGGCGGCGAAGAAGGCCACCGTGCTGGCCATCGATTCGCTGCCGCGCCAGCTCTCGCGCGCGCAGAAGATGGATGCGCTGACGTCCATGGCCGGCATCAGCGGCTATCGCGCCGTGATCGAGGCGGCCAATGCCTTCGGCCGCTTCTTCAATGGCCAGATCACGGCCGCGGGCAAGATCCCGCCGGCCAAGGTCTTCATCGCCGGCGCCGGCGTGGCCGGCCTGGCCGCCATCGGCACCGCGGCCAACCTGGGCGCCATCGTGCGCGCCAACGACACCCGCGCCGAGGTTGCCGACCAGGTGGTCTCGCTGGGTGGCGAATTTGTCAGGGTCGACTACGAAGAAGAAGGCTCGGGCGGCGGCGGCTATGCCAAGGTGATGAGCGAGGGCTTCCAGAAGGCCCAGCGCGAGATGTACGCCAAGCAGGCCAAGGACGCGGACATCATCATCACGACGGCCCTGATCCCCGGCAAGCCCGCGCCCAAGCTGATCACCGCCGAGATGGTGCAAAGCATGAAGCCCGGCAGCGTGATCGTCGACATGGCCGGCGAGCAGGGCGGCAATTGCGAGCTCACCGTCCCGGGCGAGGCGGTCGTGCGCCACGGCGTCACCATCATCGGCTACACCGATCTGGTCAGCCGCCTGGCCAAGCAGTCGTCCACGCTGTACTCGACCAACCTGCTGCGCGTGACCGAGGAGCTGTGCAAGACCAAGGACGGCGTCATCCACGTCAACATGGAAGACGACGCCATCCGCGGCCTGACGGTCATCAAGGAAGGCAGCGTCACCTGGCCGCCACCGCCGCCCAAGCTGCCGGCCGTGGTGGCCAAGCCCAAGGCGGCCGCGGCGGTGGCCGCACCCAAGGGGCACGGCCATGGCGCTGGCGAGCCGATGTCGGGCCAGTCGCTGGCCGTGGTCTTCGGCATCGGCGCACTGGCCTTCCTGCTGGTGGGCCTGTATGCGCCGGCGAGCTTCCTCGCGCACTTCACCGTCTTCGTGCTGGCCTGCTTCGTGGGCTACATGGTCGTGTGGAACGTGACACCTTCGCTGCACACGCCGCTGATGAGCGTGACCAACGCCATCTCGTCGATCATCGCCATCGGCGCGCTGGTGCAGGTGGCGCCTCCCCTGGCGGGGGGTGCCGTGGACCGGCCGAATGCGCTGATCCTCGGTCTGGCGGTGTTTTCGCTGGTGCTCACGGGCATCAACATGTTCGGCGGCTTCGCGGTGACGCGTCGCATGCTGGCGATGTTCCGCAAGTGATCGGGAGACGACCATGACTTCCAGCCTGGCCACCGTTTCCTACATCGGCGCCACCATCCTCTTCATCCTCAGCCTGGGCGGGCTGTCCAACCCCGAGACCGCGCGTCGCGGCAATTTCTTCGGTGTCATCGGCATGACGCTGGCGGTGCTGGCCACCGTCTTCGGCCCGCGCGTGGGCGTGGCCGGCATCCCGTACATCGTCGGCGCGCTGATCGTCGGCGGCGCCATCGGCCTGTACGCGGCCAAGACGGTGCAGATGACGCAGATGCCCGAGCTCGTCGCGCTGATGCACAGCCTCGTGGGCCTTGCCGCCTGTCTGGTCGGCTTCGCCAGCTACATCGACACCTCGACCGTCTTCCCGACGGCCGCCGAGAAGTCGATCCACGAAGTGGAGATCTACGTCGGCATCCTGATCGGCGCGGTGACCTTCTCCGGCTCGATCATTGCCTTCGGCAAGCTCTCGGGCAAGATCGGCGGCAAGCCGCTTCTGCTGCCCGGGCGGCATTGGCTGAACCTCGCGGGCCTGCTGATCGTCATCTGGTTCGGCCGGGTGTTCCTCAACGCCCACGACATCCAGTCCGGCATGCTGCCGCTGCTGGTGATGACGGTCATCGCGCTGCACTTCGGTATCCACATGGTCATGGCGATCGGCGGCGCCGACATGCCGGTGGTCGTCTCGATGCTCAACAGCTACTCGGGCTGGGCGGCGGCCGCCACCGGCTTCATGCTCAGCAACGACCTGTTGATCGTCGTGGGCGCGCTGGTGGGGTCTTCGGGCGCGATCCTGTCGTACATCATGTGCCGCGCGATGAACCGCAATTTCCTCAGCGTCATCGCCGGTGGCTTCGGCACCGGTGGTGGTGCTCCGGCCGCCGCGGGCGGTGCGGCGCAGCCGGCCGGCGAGGTCTCGCCGATCCTCGCGGCCGAAACCGCGGAGCTGCTGCGCGAATCCAAGAACGTCATCATCGTGCCGGGCTACGGCATGGCGGTGGCGCAGGCCCAGCACACGGTGTTCGAGATCACCAAACACCTGCGCGAGAAGGGCGTCAACGTGCGCTTCGGCATCCACCCGGTGGCCGGCCGCATGCCCGGCCACATGAACGTGCTGCTGGCCGAGGCCAAGGTGCCCTACGACATCGTGCTCGAGATGGACGAGATCAACGCCGACTTCCCGGACACCGACGTCGCCATGGTGATCGGCGCCAACGACATCGTGAACCCGGCCGCGCAGGACGACCCCACCAGCCCCATCGCCGGCATGCCGGTGCTGGAGGTCTGGAAGGCCAAGACGTCCATCGTGATGAAGCGCAGCATGGCCTCGGGCTACGCCGGCGTGGACAACCCGCTGTTCTACAAGGACAACAACCGCATGTTGTTCGGCGACGCGAAGAAGATGCTGGACGAGGTGCTGGCGGCTTTGAGGGCTTGATAGCGACGCGAACCGGCGACCGCGCTATCGTTCGACACGTCCACGCGGAGACTTGCCGATGAGCGAATTTATCCTGCATGCCCGCACCGGCTGGGGTTCGGCCATCGTCGAAGCCCAGCTTGCCTTCTACGGCCTGCCCTACCGGCTGGAAGACGCCGGCGACCTGTTCGATTCGGCGGATGCGCGCGACAAGCTGCGCCCGCTCAATCCGCTGACGCAGGTGCCCGTGCTCGTGCGGCCGGACGGCACGGTGCTCACCGAAAGCGCGGCCATCACGCTGCATCTGGCCGATCTCACCGGCCGCGACGACCTGGTGCCGGGCCCGCAGGCGCCGCAGCGTGCCGCCTTCCTGCGCTGGCTGGTGTTCCTGGTCGCCAACATCTACCCGACCTTCACCTACGCCGACATCCCCACGCGCTTCGTCAAGGACGAACAGGCGGCCGACGCCTTCCTGCAGGAGGTCAACACCTACGGGCGGCGCTTGTGGGGCATGGTCGAGGGCGCGGCGGCTGCGCCCTGGTTCCTGGGCGATCGCTTTTCCGCGCTGGACATCTTCCTGGCCGTGATGACCCGCTGGCGCCCCGGCCCGGCCTGGTTTGCCGAAAACGCGCCGCTGCTGGCCTGTGCCGCCGCAGGCGCCTCCGACCTGCCGGTGCTGGCCGATGTGATGGCCCGCAATTTCCCGAAGAAGGCCTGAGCCGGTGTGAACGGCCAGGCGCGTGCGCCCATGCCGTTCACGCACCCTGGCGGGCGCTCGACGCGCCTGCTGCAGGGGCAAACCCTTGCCGGGCCGCGCCGTATCATTCCGCTGGACCGCGCCCAGACGCGGCACATCCGAACACGAGTCCGAGGAGACCGATGAGCGCCCAAGCCCTCACCGCAGCCGGTCGCGCCGACGTCGCGCATCACCTGCATCCGTATACCCAGTTGCGCCAGCTCGAGCAGGACGGGCCGCTGGTCATCGTGCGTGGCGAGGGCGTGCAGGTCTTCGACGAACACGGCAAGGGCTACATCGAGGGCATGGCCGGCCTGTGGTGTGCGTCGTTAGGCTTCTCCGAGGCGCGCCTGGCGGATGCCGCGTCGCGCCAGCTGCGCACGCTGCCGTACTACCACACGTTCACCGGCAAGGTGCCGGGCCCGGTGACGGCGCTGGTCGACAAGCTGCTCAACCACTGGGCACCGACGCCGGAGCTTTCGCGCGGCCGCGTGATCTTTGCCAACTCGGGCTCGGAGAGCAACGACACCGCCTTCAAGCTGGTGCGCTACTACCATAACGCCAAGGGTCAGCCGCAGAAGAAGAAGATCATCGCGCGCCAGAAGGGCTACCACGGCGTGACGGCCGCGGCGGCCTCGATGTCTGGCCTGGCGATGATGCACCAGCACTTCGACCTGCCGCTGCCGGGCATCCTGCGCGTGGGCGCGCCGCACCACTACGGCCAGGCCCTGCCGGGCGAGAGCGAGGCGGCCTTCGTCGACCGGCTGATCGCCGAACTCGAAGAGACCATCGCCCGCGAAGGCGCGCACACCATCGGCGCGTTCATCGCCGAGCCGGTGCAAGGCGCCGGCGGCGTGATCATCCCGCCGCCGGGCTATTTCGAGCGCGTGCAGGCGGTGCTGAAGAGAAACGAGATCCTGTTCCTGGCCGACGAGGTGATCACCGGTTTCGGCCGCCTGGGCCAGCGCTTCGGCTGCGACGCCTTCGGCCTGAAGCCCGACATGGTGACGGTGGCCAAGATGCTGACCTCGGCCTATGTGCCGATGTCGGCGCTGTTCGTCTCGGAGCAGATCTACCAGGTCATCGCCGACACCAGCGCGGGCGTGGGCACCTTCGGCCACGGCTACACCTACAGCGGCCATCCGCTGGCCTGCGCGGTGGCCCTGGAAACGCTGAACATCTACGAAACCGACGATGTCATGGCGCACGTGGCGCGCATGGCGCCGCGCCTGCAGGCCGGCCTGCAGCGATTCGCCTCGCACCCGCTGGTCGGGCAGGCCCGCGGGATGGGCCTGATCGGCGCGCTGGAGCTGGCCGAGGACCCCGCCGCGCGCAAGCCCTTCGACCCCAAGCGCGGCGTCGGCGCCGAATTCATCCGCCGCGCGCAGGCGCGCGGTCTGATCCTGCGCGTGATCGGCGGCGACGTCATCGCCTTCTCGCCGCCGCTGGTCATCAACGAAGCCGAGATCGACACCCTGCTGGAGCGCACCGCCCAGGCCCTGGACGAGACCCTCGACTGGGTGCGGCGCGGCTGAACCTCCGCCCCACCCGAAGACCGCGATGGCACTGATCGAATTCGCGCAGATCACCAAGCACTACCCCGGTAGCGCGACGCCGGCCGTGGCCGACCTGAACCTGGCCATCGAGGCCGGCGAATTCATCACGCTGCTGGGGCCGTCGGGATCCGGCAAGACCACCACGCTGATGATGCTGGCCGGCTTCGAGCAGCCCAGCAGCGGGCAGATCCGCCTGGACGGCCAGCCCATCCAGAGCCTGCCGCCGCACCGGCGCGACATGGGCGTGGTCTTCCAGAGCTACTCGCTGTTTCCGCACATGAGCGTGGCGCAGAACGTGGCATTTCCGCTGTCGGTGCGCAAGGTCGACGAGGCCACGCAGCGCACGCGCGGGGCCGCGGCGCTGGACAAGGTGCGCCTGGGCCACCTGGCCGAGCGCAAGCCGCAGCAGCTCTCCGGCGGCCAGCAGCAGCGCGTGGCGCTGGCGCGGGCGCTGGTCTTCGAGCCGCGCGTGGTGCTGATGGACGAGCCGCTGTCGGCGCTGGACAAGAAGCTGCGCGAGGAGATGCAACTGGAGATCCGCCGCCTGCACCGCGAACTGGGCGTGACCATGGTCTTCGTCACCCACGACCAGGGCGAGGCGATGACGCTGTCCGACCGCGTGGCCGTCTTCAACCAAGGCCGCATCGAACAGCTGGCCGCGCCGCGCGCGCTGTACGACCACCCGGCCAATGCCTTCGTGGCCAGCTTCATCGGCGACAACAACAGCGTGGCCGGCCGGCTCGATGCCGATGGCCGGCTGCAGCTGGCCGGCGGGCACTCGATCGCCGCACGCAATGCGCAGGCCCTCAATCCCGGCGACGCGGCGCAGATCTGCGTGCGGCCCGAGCGGCTGCACCTGGCGCCCGCCACCGACGCCGCGGGGCCTGCGTCCGACCGCAACCTGCTGCGCGCCACGGTGCTCGACGCCATCCACCAGGGCGACCACTGGCGCGTGGTCACGCGCCTGGACGGCCTGGACGCGACCTGGTTCGCCAAGCTCGCCCCGCGTGAACTGGCCGCCTTCGGCCGCACGCCCGAAACCGGTCAGGCCGTCGCGCTGGGGTTTGCGCCCGACGACGCCTGGCTGTTTGCCGCCTGAACCGTTCAGGCCCCTTTCCTGCTTCACTTTCTTCCGAACGACAACACGTGCACGAGGAGCACCGCATGACACGCAATCTGCCGACCACCCTGGCCACCGCCGCCGTCCTGGCCCTCACCGCCGGCACGGCCCTGGCCCAACGTGACCTCACGGTCGTCTCCTGGGGCGGCGCCTACCAGGACGGCCAGAAGGAGGTCTTCTTCAAGCCCTTCAATGCCACCGGCACCAAGCTGGTCGACGAGGCCTGGGACGGCGGCCTGGGCGTGCTGCGCACCAAGATCAAGGGTGGCAACAACAACTGGGACGTGGTCCAGGTGGAAGCCGACGAGCTGGAAGTCGGCTGCGACGAAGGCCTGTACGAGAAGCTGGACCCGGCCAAGATCGGCGGCGCCAACCGCTACCTCGCCGGCACGGTGCACGCCTGCGGCGTGGGCGCCATCATCTACAACCTGGTCCTGGCCTACGACGGCGACAAGCTCAAGAGCGCCCCGGCCGGCTGGGCCGATTTCTTCGACACCAAGAAGATCCCCGGCAAGCGCAGCATCCGCAACGGCGCGAAGTGGAACCTCGAGGTGGCGCTGATCGCCGACGGTGTGCCCGCCAAGGACGTCTACAAGGTGCTGGCCACCCCGGCCGGCGTGGACCGCGCCTTCAAGAAGCTGGACACGATCAAGAGCGACCTGGTCTTCTGGAAGAGCGGCGCGCAGCCGCCGCAGATGCTGGCCGCCGGCGACGTCGTGATGACCACCGCCTACAACGGGCGCATCACGGCCGCCAACGACAAGGACAAGAAGAACTTCAAGATGGTCTGGAAGGACACGCCCTACACGATGGACAGCTGGGTCATCATGAAGGGCACGCCCAACAAGGCCAATGCCGAGAAGCTGGTCGAGTTCATGGGCCGTCCGGAAAACCAGTCCAAGCTGCCGAAGTACATCCGCTACGGCGTGACGTCTGCGGGTGCCGCGCCGCTGGTGGACAAGGCGCTGACGACCGACCTGCCGACCAATCCGGACATCCTGAAGCAGGCCTTCCCGGAGAACCCGAAGTTCTGGATCGACAACGGGGACAAGCTGGCCGAGCGCTGGACCAAGTGGTCCGGCACCAAGTGATGGAGCCCCCGGTTCCCGACGCGGGCCAGGGCCCGCGTGGGAACCGCCCCCCGAGGGGGCTCGCCGGCCCTTGGGGCGGCCCGGCGGGCCGGCGCGCGCCGATGACCAATGGCGCGTCCGCGGCCGTGGTCGGCCGCGGGAATGCGGTTCGGCGGTTCGGCGGTTCGGCGGTTCGGCGGTTCGGCGGTTCGGC
>CAUJHV010000008.1 GCA_963205115.1 Pseudomonadota bacterium
CACGACGGCGCCGTTTTCGGCGATGTCCGGGCCGGTGATGGTGACGTCCTTGCTCAGCGCCGGGGCGCCGCCGCCCAGGCCCTTGACCGCATCGGCCAGGGTCTTGGCGTCGAAGGCTTCCTTGCTCCAGTTGGCGTAGGCGGCCTGCGGCAGCAAGCCCGCGCCGGCCATCAAGGCCGCCACCTGGGCGCTGCGTGTCATGATCTCGCGTCGGGTCTGCATGGGTTCGGTCTCCAGCGGCGGGAACGTGGGTATCCAAGCCCGCAGGCTCGGTGCGTGACGACAGGCCGCGATGCTGAGGCAAAGTGCGTGATACCCGTATTACCCATATGGGCTATGAGGCATCCCCCGTCGCGGGAATAGACGGCGCGCGGGCCCTGGAACGCTAATCTGACGAACCGATTCAAACAGGGGACGGCACCTGTACGTCCTGTCTGCCTGCCGCCGAGCGCGTGCGCCGGGCATCGGCATACTCACATCCCACGGAGACACCAACATGCAGTTCGACAAGGAATTCGACGCCTCGGGCCTGGCCTGCCCGCTGCCCATCGTGAAGACCAAGAAGTCGCTGGCCGACATGGCCTCGGGTCAGGTGCTGCGCGTGATCGCCACCGACCCCGGCTCGGTCTGTGACATGGCGGCCTTTGCCGAGCAGACCGGCAATCCGCTGCTGTCCTCTGGCGAAGAAGGCGGCAAGTACGTCTTCTTCCTGAAGAAGGCCTGAATTCCCGCGGCCACGCGGCCGCGATGCACCGACGAGGAGGGCCACATGGCCACCAAGAAGATGGCGATCATCGCCACCAAGGGCACGCTGGACATGGCGTATCCGCCGCTGATCCTGGCATCGACGGCCGCGGCACTCGGCTGGGACGTGCAGATCTTCTTCACGTTCTACGGCCTGCAGCTCCTGCGTAAGGACCTCAGCGGCATTGCGATCAGCCCGCTGGCCAACCCGGCCATGCCCATGCCCATGCCGATGCCGGTGATCGTGGCCGCGCTTCCCGGCATGGAGGCCATGGCCACCTCGATGATGAAGGCCAAGATGAAGAAGAAGGGCGTGGCCTCGCTGGAGGAACTGCGTGGCCTTTGCCTCGAAGCGGATGTCAAGTTCATCGCCTGCCAGATGACTGTGGACCTCTTCGAATTCACCAAGTCGGATTTCATCGACGGCATCGAATACGGCGGCGCGGCCACGTTCATGAAGTTTGCCGGCGAAACCGACGTCTGCCTGTTCATCTGATGCGCAGGCGCTGGTCGCTCTGAGCGGCCGCAGGTTCGGCTATCGTCCGGGCCGCTGTGCCCCGACGGGCACCACAAGGATGGAGGAGCAGGCATGAGTGCGAATGCGGCCGATCTGGCCCAGGTCGTGATCGGTGGGGGCTTTGCCATCGGCCTGGTATTCGGTGCCGTGGCCACACGGTCCAATTTCTGCACCATGGGTGCGCTGTCGGACATCGTCAACATGGGCCACTGGGGCCGCATGCGCATGTGGCTGCTGGCGATCGCGGTGGCCATCCTGGGCACCAGCCTGCTGAGCCTGGCCGGCCTGGTCGACCTGAGCAAATCCGTCGCCCAGCGACCGGTGCTGCCGTGGCTGTCGCTGCTGGTCGGTGGCCTGCTGTTCGGCGTGGGCATGACGCTGTCCGGCGGATGCGCCAACAAGAACCTGCTGCGCATGGGCGGCGGCAGCTTGCGATCCTTCGTCGTGCTGGTCTTCATGGGCATCGCGTCGTACATGACGCTCAAGGGCCTGTTCGGACAGTGGCGCGCCACGTTTCTCGACCCCTTCAGCGTCGCGCTCGGCGAAAAGGGCTGGGCGGACGGCAGCCTGTCCACGGCGCTGGTCAAGGCGCTGGGCATGGATGCCCGCAGCGCGCTGATCGCCTCCACGGCGATCGTCCTGGTCGCGCTGCTGGCCTTCATCTTCAAGGACGCACGCTTCAGGGCCAACGCGACGCAGGTGACGGGCGGCCTGGTGCTGGGTGCCTTGATCCCCGCGGCCTGGTACGTCAGTGGCCACCTGGGCTTCGGCGAGAACCCGGAGACGCTGGAGAACGTCTACTTCGCCACCAACAGCCGCACGCTCGAATCGATGAGCTTCGTGGCCCCCGTGGCTTACTCGCTCGAACTCCTGATGATGTGGACCGACAAGTCGCTGCGCCTGAGCTTCGGCATCGCCACCGCGGTGGGCGTGGTGATCGGCGCGGCGCTGTGGTCGCTGGCCACGGGCAAATTCCGCCTGGAAGGGTTTGCCTCGCTGGACGACCTGCGCCAGCAGCTCCTGGGCGCGGTGCTGATGGGCTTCGGCGGCGTCACCGCCATCGGCTGCACCATCGGCCAGGGCCTGACGGGGCTGTCCACGCTGGCCATCGGCTCCTTCATCGCCGTGGGCGCCATCGTCGCGGGCTCCGTGGCGACGCTGAAGTACATGCTCTGGAAGATGGAGGCAGACGCATGAGAACCACCGATGGGTCCCGGTGTCTTCCGGTTCGGCGGCTGAGCCTGGCGGCCTGTGTGGCCGTGCTGGCGGCCTGTACGACAGCGCCGCCGGCCTCGCCGGACATGGCCTGGGTGGCGCAAGCGCGGTCCGTGGCGACGGCAGTTCCGCCGAAGCTGGTGTCGGTCTTGCAGGAGGAAATCGCACGCAGCGGCCATGAGGGTGCGGTGCAGGCCTGCAGCGACAAGGCGCCGGCCATGGCCCGCGAGGCTTCTGCAGCCAGCGGCTGGAACGTCAAGCGCGTGAGCCTGCGCAACCGCAACCCGCAGGCCGTGCCCGATGCCTGGGAACGTGCGGTCCTGGAGGACTTCGACCGTCGCGCGGCGGCCCGTGTACCGCCGGCACAGCTGGAGCGCGCCGAAGTGGTCTTCGAAAACGGCAAGCCGATCCAGCGCTACATGCGCGCGCTGCCCGTGGTCGAACTGTGCACGAACTGCCACGGAACACCGGACCGCATCGCCCCGGCCGTGGCGGCGCGGATCAAGACCCTCTATCCGCAAGACCGCGGCACGGGTTACGGGCTGGGCGACATCCGCGGCGCGATCACGCTGCGCAGACCGGCCTCCTGAGCGGGCGATGCCGGCATGCCGGCCTCAGCGAGGCAAAGGCCGGCGCCGCCGCGGCTCCCAGGCCGACAGGGCCGGCAGCAACTCGGACCAGGGCAGTTCGGTGAGGCTGCCATGTCGCGCCTGCGCGGCGCCCACGAGTGCGTGCACATCGGCATGCGTCACGCCCAGGTGGTCCTGCAGTGACACGACGGTGCCGCACTGCAGGCGCAGCGCCTGCTGGTGCAACAGCGGGCGACTGGGCGGCGGCAGCTTCAGCGCAAAACGCATGTGCGCATGAAGCAGGCCCATCAGGGTGCGGCAGTTGGTCAGCGCCACCGGTGCCGAGCAGTCGATCACCACGCGTTCGCCGCGCGACACGCGCTGCGCGAGGCTGCAATCACCGGTGCGGGCGAGCAGCGCCTTGGAAAACGCGCAGTCCATCGGCCCGGCCCCGCAGCAGGAGCTGCCCGCGCCGTCGCTGGGGACGTCCGGCTCATTCATCGCCGGGTGGCGGCGCGTCGCGCACCTGCAGCAGCGCATCTTCCGCCGCGATCTGGCTGTCGCCGAACATCACCTTGATGTGCGGCGCACCGGGCTGCGCGCGCAGGCTCTTCGCGCGCACGGAGGCATCGCGGAAGGCCGCAAACTCGTCGATCTTCTCCAGCTGGCCAAAGCCTTTGACGGCAAACAGGTAGTACGGCATCTGGTCTTGCGCCCCTCGTCAGACGTAGAACTTGCTCAGCCGCCGCTTGCCTGGCACGGCCTTCTGGATGACGACACCGCACACGGCCGACAGGTCGTCCAGCGGCAGCTGCGGCAGGTGGCGGCAGGCCGGATTCAAGGCGTGCAGCACCCAGCCCGGTGCGCGCTGCACCAGCTGCCGGAAGAGCCACTCGTCGCCATGTCGGGCCAGCACATAGCTGCCGTCGCGCAGGGCGCCGTCGGGTTCGATGATCAGGATGTCGCCGTCCGCAAACTCCGGCGCCATGTCGTCGCCCAGCACGCGCAACGCGAATGATTCGCCGGCGCTGCAGCCGCTGCCGTCGAAGTCCGCCTCGCCCGCCGCGTCGGCGTGTGCCCGCCCGTCGATCGGCCGGGTCACGACGTCACCTCGGCATGCAACTGGCTTGCCGGCACACCCGCGGCCGCCAGCTCGGCCGACAGGGTGCTGACGAAGGCTTGCGGGCCGGCGATGTAGAACGCGCAGTCGATGTCGAACAGGTCCGCGCGGATGGCTGCCGCCATCTGCGAGGCGCCCGTGCCCGGGTCGTCGTGCGTGCTGAGCGAGTACTCGAACGGATCCAGCGCCTGCGACCACGCGCGGCACTGGTTGGCCAGAAAGTGGCCGTCCGCCCGCGTGGCCAGCCAGAACAGCGTGATCGACGGCGCGGCGTCCAGTGACAGTGCGTGTTCGATCAGGCTCTTCACCGGCGCGAAGCCGGTGTCGCAGGCAGCAAAGACCAAGGGGTGCGATTCGTCGTCGGCCAGCACAAAACGGCCCTGCGGGCCCCACAGCGTGACCGCGTCGCCCGGCTTGACCGCGCCGGCAAACAGGCGCGCGGCCAGTGCGTCGTTTGCGCTGCGCGGGACGAAGAAGTGCAGGTTGCGGTCGTCACAGGGGCAGCTGGCCACGGGATGGTCGGCGCGCACACCCTGTTCGCCTTCGGCCAGACCCAGGGTCACCCATTGGCCGGCCAGGAAGCGCAGGCGGTGCGAGCGTGGCGTCTGCAGGTGCAGCAGCATGGTGTCCGGCGCCAGGGCGCGCACGGCGCGCACGCTGGTGACGATCTGCTGCACCGGGATGTCGTCGGGGCCGCTGGCCTCGAGTGTCTCGATGGTGAGCTCGCTGCTGCCGGCCGTGTGCGCGCAGGCCAGCACATAGCCGTGGGCCTTTTCCGGCTCGGACAGCGCGTAGTCGCTGTGCATGCAGCGCACCACCTGGCCGTCGGTGACCCGCACCTTGCACATCCCGCAGCTGCCATTGCCGCAGCCGTAGTTAAGCTTCAGGCCCGCCTTCATGCCGGCCTGCAGCAGCGAATCGTGGCCCTCCACCGTGAACTGACGGCCGCTGGGCCGCACCGTCACCTGGGCGGAAACCACCTTGAGCAAGTCGTCCATGACGTCCAGCACATCGACCGGTTCGGTGGCCAGTGCATGCGCCAGCCCGTCGTTCAGCTGGCGCTGCAGGGCGGCGAGGCGCGGGTCCCCGCCGCCGGCTTGGGTCTGCGCCTCGCGCAGGCGGTCGCGCAGCGCAATGACCAGGGCGTGGTAGCGCTGCAGGTGGCGCTGCACGTCGGCCAATTCCTGGCTCTGGCGGAACAGGCGCTGCGCCATGACCTCCTGGCTGGGCAGCACCCGCTCGCGCAGCCGCTTGCCGAAGCTCTCGTCGCGGATCTGCACGACGCGCTCGAGCATGCCCGATTCCTCGAGCTGCGCCTGCGGGTACAGCGCCAGCAGGGTCTCGGTGCTGATCAGCCCGTCGGCCAGCGCGATCTCGCCGCTGCGCACGCGCTGTTGCAGCACGCCGCGCGGCACACCCACCAGCTGCGCGGCACGCCAGACGGTGACCCACTGCGCCATCAGCCGATCCCCTGCGTGGCGCGTGCGGTCGTGCCGCCCGTGCGAGTGATCGCTCCAGACGGCGAGTGGGGTTCGCCGGCGCGGTCCGTGTCGGGCAAGGGTTCGAGGGCGTCAGCGCCACCCGCCACACGGTCGAGATACCGCGCGCGGTACAGCAGCCGCGGCGCCGCCGGGTCGTCGACGAAGGCGCTGCGGTCGTGCAGCACGTTGTGGCCGACCAGGCCCATGCCGGGTGACAGGCGCAGGTGCAGCAGGCCCGGCGGCGCGCCGCTGAGCAGGGTTTCCAACGCGGCCACCGCCGCGCGCGTGGCGTCGTCGTCCTTCCAGGCGATGCTGCGCGTGCGCGCCGTGTAGCGCATGTGCAGGCTGCCGTCGGGCTCCACGCTGAAGACCGGACCGGTCTGCGCGGCGCGCGCGACGCCCTGGGCATCCTCGCGCGCCGGGATGGTCATCGCGTCGGGCTGCATCAGCGCGTGGATGTGCGCCGGCGACTGGTCGCGCAGCAGCAGGTAGGCCAGCTCGTGGTCCAGCAGGCCGTTGACGCCGCCTTGCGCGGCCGGTCGCACGGCGTGCAGGATCATCCCGCGGATGCGCCGGCCTGCGGGGTGGTAGTAGCCGTCGGTGTGCCAGCGGATCGCGCGGTCGGTATACGGTATGAATCCGCCACGGCCTTCGCCGCCATCGCCGCGACCGGAATTTTCGATGCGCGAGATGCCGTCCTCTTCGGCCAGCCAGTTGGCGTCCAGGCGATGCAGACCCAGCTGTGCACCCAGCCGGCGCGGCAGCAGGGGGTCTTCGTCGGTCACCGGCGAGTGGTAGACGGCAAAGTTGTGCCGAGCGATCGTCGCGAGCAGCGCGTCGCGCTCCGGCGTGCTCAGCGCGCGCGGGTCGCGCACCGGCACCGTGAGATCGGCCGCCTCGCGCGGCGCCTGCGCCAGCTTGCGCTCGCGCCAGCGCGCGTAGCGCGGCGCGTCGTCCAGATCGAAAGGTGATCCGGTGTGCATCTGGGTTTCGGGGGGAATGCCCATGCCCGGCTCGCTCGTGTCACTCGCCGTTCATGGCGCTGCGTCGCGCGCGCCGTGGCTGGGGGTCGTGCAGCTGGTTCATCGCCCGGCGGATGATGTCCAGCGCCTCGGGTGCTTCGACGGCCATCACCTGGTCGATCACCCAGCGCCGGTCTTTCGGCGGCAGCACCGGCTCCAGCCGCGCGCCCAGGTAACGCATGAAGGCGAAGTCGGGCATGAAGCCGCCGCCGGCCGCAGCAGACGGGTCTGCGCCGAAATCCGCGTAATGCACGGACAGCTCGTTGACCAGGTCGATGAAACGGTCGTCGTAGCGCGGCGCGCCATCGACTTCCGGACCCAGGTACTCGAACTGGTTCTCCGCCAGATGCCGTGCGACATGCCGCACCAAGGCGGTGGTGAAGACGACACGGTCCTCGGCTGCGAGCCGCTCGTGCGCCAGGCGGTCGGTTACCGAGACCAGGAAGGCCAGGGCCTCGCCGAGGAAGGCGAAGTACGGCGCGCCGATGTCAATGTCGAAACCCGCGCCGCGCATGCGCTTGAGCATCTGATGGCCCACGCGGAAGACGATGAAGGCCATCGCGCCGGCCTGCTCGTCGGGCCCCTTGTGGGCACCCGGGTTGAACCAGGTGCTCTTGATGCGCATGGCCGGCGTGTTCATCGCTGCGCCCCGGCCGGCTTCAATACCCGCCCTTGCCCAGCGGCTGCGGCAGGCCGGCGACTTTGGCGCCCTGCTTGGCCGGACCGATGGGGAAGAGTTCGTACAGCGACTTGCTGTCGCAGCCCGGCATCACATCTTCCAGGCCCTTGAGCATGTTGCGGAAGTTGGGCGTATGGCCGTTCTCTCGGTATTCGTCCTGCAGGTAGCGGATCACGGTCCAGTGGGCGTCGCTCAGCGTGATGCCTTCCGCCGCGGCGATGGCCTGCACCACCTCGTCGCGCGTATCCGCCTCCAGCAGATAGCCCTGGTCGTCGGTGTCGAGTTCGTTGCCGTCGACGACATATCCCATGTTCGGTGTCTCCTTGGTGAGTGGGGTTCGTTCAAAGGTCAGGGCGGCGTGCCCACGGCGGCGGCCGACTTGTGCGGCACGAAGACGCCGCAGCCCAGGCGCCGCTGCGTGCCCACGCCGTAGCGCAGCAGGTGCAGGGCATCGGCGCCCGACAGGCCGTCGACCATCAGGCTGAAGCCGTGCAGGCGATCGTCCTCGAGTACCTGCGCGCGGCCGCAGATGACGCGGCCCACCACGCCCAGTGCATCCAGCTCGGTCTGCACGCGGTCGATGAACGCGGATTCGTCGGCCGCGCCGTCGGCCACGACGACGTGGGCGTAGAGCGCACCCCAGGGCAGCAATTCCCGCAGATGGCCTTCGCCCAGCTGCAGCGCGTGCCCATGGATGTCGAGCGTGGCGTGCGAGAGCGACAGTGTGTCGGCGCCGCGGGCGCGCGGCACACGCAGCATCAGCCGCGTGCGCCGCGACAGCAGGGCCTGCGGCCCCGCGCCGGCCGAGAGATTCAGCCGGTGGATGGCCGCTTGCGGCTCGTCGCGCAGCCAGGGCAGCACGCGCTCCACGGCGTCGGCCAGCGCGGCGCGGTGACCGCGCGGCAGCGACGTGCCCTCGACAGTGAAGGTCACGTCGACCCAGTCGGACGGCAAATCGTCAGCGGTCGTCATCGCGGGCGGGTGCGCAGCGGGTGAATGCGGGGTGTGCCGGGCATGTGCCGCACGGCTTCAGTCGCGAGGCTGCGTCTGCGCCCACGCCAGGAGCGACTCGCCCCAGGCCTGCGCGGTAAGCGGGTCGATGTCGAAGATCGTGAAGCGGCTCTTCTCGCGGATGCGCGTGCGCAGCAGCGGCATGCCGCCGGCCTCGAAAGTGATCTGCTGCAGCTCGATCGACTGGCCGCCGAGCGGCACCGTGAATTGGGCGAGTGGGGTCAGCTGGGTCATGCGTGCAGGTGTGTCGGGACGTCGTGCGCGTTCCATCCGGCGGCGGTCCGGGGGGGCCATTGAGCGCTGCGCGGACCCGCAGCGTCCATACCCGGTACGGGTGAGCCGCGGATAACTCTTCCGGGTAGTGGCGACCCCCCCGTTCCGGTCTATCGTGGGATACCCAACGAAGGGAATGGTGGGCAAGGCGATGTGCAGCGACGATCTGCCTCGCTCGGGTGGCGACCGTCGACAACGGTCCCGCCCCGCAGCCGCCTCGATCAGGAGACAAGCCGCATGGCCAAGAAGCCGCACGACACACCGATGCTGGACGAACTGGAGTCGGGCCCCTGGCCCAGCTTCGTCACGGGCCTCAAGCGCCTGGCAAAGGACAAGGACTACATGGTTGACCTCATGGGTCAGCTGGAAACCTCGTACCGCACGCGCAAGGGCTACTGGAAGGGCGGCACCGTCGGTGTCATGGGCTATGGCGGAGGCGTCATCCCGCGCTTCACCGAACTGAAGGACGAGAACGGCAAGCCCGTCTACCCCGATGCGGCCGAGTTCCACACGCTGCGCGTGCAGCCGCCGCCGGGCATGCACTACACGACCGATGTGCTGCGCCAGATGTGCAACATCTGGGAAAAACACGGCTCGGGCCTGATTGCCTTCCACGGCCAGAGCGGCGACATCATGTTCCAGGGCGTGCGCACGGAAAACGTGCAGGCCGCCTTCGACGAGATCAACGAGCTGGGCTTCGACCTCGGCGGTGCGGGCCCCGCGGTGCGCACCAGCATGAGCTGCGTGGGCGCCGCGCGCTGCGAGCAGAGCTGCTACGACGAGGCCCGGGCGCACCGGCAGGTGATCAACACCTTCGTGGACGACATACACCGGCCGGCGCTGCCCTACAAGTTCAAGTTCAAGTTCAGCGGCTGCCCCAACGACTGCATGAACTCCATCCAGCGCGCCGACATGGCCGTCATCGGCACCTGGCGCGACAACATGCGCAGCGACGAAGGACTGGCGCGCCAGTGGTTCGTCAAGCACGGCATGAACGAGCTGGTCAACGACGTGGTGGCGCGCTGCCCCACCAAGGCCATCATGCTCAAGGAGGTCAAGGATCTGCGCGCCGGCGAGCACCTCACGAACGTGAAGGTCAGCGACACGCACGCGCTGGAGATCGACAACAAGGATTGCGTGCGCTGCATGCACTGCATCAATGTGATGACCGGTGCGCTGGCCAAGGGCACGGATACCGGCGCCACCATCCTGGTGGGCGGCAAGCGCACGCTGAAGATCGGTGACCTGATGGGCACCGTCGTCGTGCCCTTCATGCCGCTGAAGACCGAAGAGGACCACGACGCGCTGGTCGAGCTCGCCCAGAAGATCATCGACTTCTTCGCCGAGAACGCGCTGGAGCACGAGCGCACCGGCGAAATGATCG
Organism: Pseudomonadota bacterium; assembly: GCA_963205115.1. Lineage (GTDB taxonomy): Bacteria > Pseudomonadota > Gammaproteobacteria > Burkholderiales > Burkholderiaceae_C > Rubrivivax. Next base: position 10,016 of record CAUJHV010000008.1, read on the forward strand.
AGCGCATCGGTCTGGTCAATTTCCTCGAAGGCATCGAGGTCGAGATCGATCCGAACATGGTCTCCACGCCGCGCACCAACCCTTATGTGCGCACGGATGGCTGGGACGACGAAGTCGCCCGCATCAACGCCAAGAAGAAGACCATCGCCATCAAGGCGGCGTGAGCACGAGGAGCGAGCACACCATGGCACACCGCGCCCCCATCGAATCCGGCTGCCCAGACAACAAGCCCTTCCTGCACCCGACGCTGGCCAAAAACTACGGCAACTGGAAGTACCACGACCGCCCGCGGCCGGGCGTGCTGCACCACGTCTCGCACAGCGGTGACGAGGTCTGGACCGTGCGCGCCGGCACGCAGCGGCAGATGGACGTGCACACCGTGCGCAAGCTCTGCGACATCGCCGACACCTATGCCGACGGGCACGTGCGCTTCACGATCCGCAGCAACATCGAGTTCATGGTCAGCGACCCGAACAAGGTCGCGCCGCTGATCAGCGCGCTGCAGGAAAGCGGCTTCCCGGTGGGCGGCACGGGCAACTCGGTGTCGATGATCGCGCACACCCAGGGCTGGCTGCACTGCGACATCCCGGGCACCGATGCCTCGGGCGCCGTGAAGGCGCTGATGGACGAACTGCACGAGGAGTTCGTCAAGGAGGAGATGCCCAACCGCGTGCACCTGTCCACCAGCTGCTGCGAGATCAACTGCGGCGGCCAGGCCGACATCGCCATCATCGTGCAGCACACCAAGCCGCCGAAGATCAACCACGACCTCGTGGCCAATGTCTGCGAACGCCCGGCGGTCGTCGCGCGCTGCCCGGTGGCGGCCATCCGGCCGGCACTGGTCAACGGCAAGCCGTCGCTGGAAGTCGACGAGAAGAAGTGCATCTGCTGCGGTGCCTGTTATCCCCCGTGCCCGCCGATGCAGATCAACGACCCCGAGCATTCCAAGCTGGCCATCTGGGTGGGCGGAAAGAACAGCAATGCGCGCGGCAAGCCGACCTTCATGAAGATGGTCGCGTCCGGCCTGCCCAACAACCCGCCGCGCTGGCCCGAGGTCAGCGAGATAGTCAAGCGCATCCTGCACGTCTACAAGAACGACGCGCGCAGCTGGGAGCGCATGGCCGACTGGATCGAGCGCATCGGCTGGCCGCGTTTCTTCGAGAAGTGCGACCTGCCTTTCACGAAGTACCTCATCGACGACTGGCGCGGCTCGCGCGCCAACCTGAACGCGTCGACGCACATCCGTTTCTGAACCTGGTTACCTAACCCGAACCCGCCCGTCTGCGATGAAGTTCAACCTGTTGGTCAGCGAAGGGCCCTACACGCACCAGGCCAGCGACACGGCCTACCAGTTCGCTGCGGCCGCGCTGGCGCAGGGGCATGAGGTGACGCGTGTGTTTTTCTATCACGACGGTGTCTACAACGCGACCAAGCTCACCGAGCCGCCGCAGGACGACCGGCACATCGTCAACCGGTGGTCGGCACTGAAGGCTTCGAACAACGTTGACCTGGTGGTCTGCGTGGCCGCGGCGCTGCGCCGCGGCATCAAGGACGAGGTGCTGGCCCCAGGCTTTCGCATCTCGGGCCTGGGCCAGCTGGTCGACGGTGGCATCAAGGCCGACCGCACCGTGACCTTCGGCGATTGACGGGGACCCGACATGGCCACGCAGAAAAAGTTCATGTTCGTCAACCGCAAGGCCCCCTACGGCACGATCTACGCGCTGGAGAGTCTGGAGGTGGTGCTGATCGCCGCCACCTTCGACCAGGACGTGAGCCTGGCCTTCGTCGACGACGGTGTGTACGAACTGGTCAAGGGCCAGGACACCAAGGGCATCGGCATCAAGAACCACTCCAAGACCTACCGTGCGCTGGACGGCTACGACGTCGAGAAGCTGTTTGTCGAGCGCGAGTCGATGGACGCGCGCGGCTTGAGTGAAGCCGACCTGCTGGTGGATGTCGAGGTGCTGTCCAGCGCGCAGATGGCTGCGCTGATGGCCGAGCAGGACGTGGTCCTGAGCTTTTGAGGAAACGGCCGTGCTGCATATCGTCAACAAGTCTCACGGCGAACGCGCTTCGCTCGCATCGTGCCTGCGCCTGGCCCAGGACGGCGCTTCCCTGCTGCTGATCGAAGACGGCATCTATGCCGCCACGGCGGCGTCGGCCGCTGCCAGCGGCATCGCCGCCGCGGCTGGTCGTCTGAAGGTCTATGTGCTGCAGCCCGACGTGGATGCACGCGGCATGAGCGGCAAGCTGCTCGAGGGCGTCACCGCTGTCGACTACGCCGGCTTCGTCGAGCTCGTCACCCAACACCCGACCAACCAATCCTGGCTCTGAATCGCCACCGTAGGAGAGAGACAACATGCCCATCGAAGTCAACGGCGCTGCCATCGAAACCGACGAAGAGGGGTACCTCGTCGACCTGTCCGAGTGGACCGAAGACGTGGCCAAGGAAATCGCCAAGACGGAGAACGTCGAGATGAGCGAGAACCACTGGGAGGTGGTGAATTTCCTGCGCCAGTACTACGACGAATACCAGATCGCCCCGGCCGTGCGTGTGCTGACCAAGGCGATCGGCAAGCAGCTCGGCGAAGAGAAGGGCAACAGCAAGTACCTGTACGAGCTGTTCCCCTACGGGCCGGCGAAACAGGCCTGCAAGATCGCAGGCTTGCCCAAGCCCACCGGCTGCGTGTGATGCCGCCGATGGGCCTGCTGCGCGGGCCGATCTCGCGGCTGTGATGCTCGCCGTACGGGTGTAGGGCTGCGCTTCTCGCCACGACCTCGACCCGCTCGCGACGGCATCTCGACGACATCACCGAGGCTTCGAATGAGAACGCCATGAATGCATGGGCGCTGGGCTACGCTTTGCTCTTCTACGCCGCGACGGCCGTGCTGGTCGTCGGCCTGGTGTCGAAGATCCGCCAGTACGCGCGCACGCCGGCGCCGCTGCTGATCCCCACGACACCTGCGCCGACCACGGCCAGCGGCGTCGTGCTGCGCATGTCGCGTGAGGTGCTGTTTTTCGAAAGCCTGTTCAAGAGCAGCACCTGGACCTGGCTCTTCGGCTGGTTGTTCCACGTCTCTTTGCTGCTGGTGCTGCTGCGCCACCTGCGCTACTTCCAGCAGCCGGTGTGGACGCCCATCGTCTTCATCCAGTTCTTTGGCACCTATGCCGGGTTGACGATGGTGGCCGGCCTGGCCGGCCTGTGGGCGCGGCGCTTCTTGGTCGACCGCGTGCGCTACATCTCGACGCCTTCCGACCACCTGCACCTGGCGCTGCTGATCGCCATCGGCTGCAGCGGCCTGGCGATGCGTTTCGTCGCGCACACGGACATCGTCGCGGTCAAGGCCTTCATGCTGGGGCTGATGCGCTTCGATATCCAGCCGCTGCCCACCGACCCGCTGCTGCTGCTGCACCTGACGCTGGTGGCCGTGCTGATGATCGTCTTCCCGATCAGCAAGCTGCTGCATGCGCCGGGCCTGTTCTTCAGCCCCTCGCGCAACCAGATCGACAACCCGCGTGACGCGCGCCACCAGGCCGCGTGGGCCGCGGCGCTGGATAAGTCCTAGACGCAAGCGGGACGCACGCACATCGCCATGGCCACCGCCAAATTCGAAACCCCGGCACTCAAGCCCTATCCGGTGATCCCGCTGGTCGCCGAAGGGGCGATGGCGCACAGCAAGCCCTACATCGCCTCGGCCAAGATCCAGGAGGCCGTGGGTTTTCCGGGCGAGCTGACCGATGGCTGGGAGCAGCGCGCGCTGGGCCGCATGGGCGAGTTGCTCGGCCAGTACCGCAGCCTGCGCGTCTACATGGACGCCTGCGTGCACTGCGGCGCCTGCAGCGACAAGTGCCACTACTTCCTCGGCACGGGCGACCCGAAGAACATGCCGGTGGCGCGCCAGGACCTGATGCGCGGGGTCTACCGCCGTTACTTCACCTTCGCGGGCAAACACTTCCCGAAGCTGGTGGGCGCCACCGACCTCACCAAGGACGTGCTGGACCAGTGGTGGAGCTACTTCCACCAGTGCTCGGAGTGCCGCCGCTGCAGTGTCTTCTGCCCCTACGGCATCGACACCGCCGAAGTGACGATGGCCGCGCGCGAGATCATGGCCGCGGCCGGCCAAGGCCAGAAGTATTCGAACGAGATCATCGGCAAGGTCCACCGCATCGGCAACAACCTGGGCATCCCGGGCCCTGCACTGGAAGACACGCTGCTGGGGCTGGAAGAGGACACCAAGGCCGAGACCGGTGTGGACGTGCGTTTCCCGCTGGACGTGAAGGGCGCCGAGGTCCTGCTGGTCACGCCGAGCGCCGACTTCTTCAGCGAGCCGCACGTCGAGAGCCTGATCGGCTACGCCAAGGTCTTCCATGCCGCAGGCGTGAGCTGGACGCTGTCGGCCAAGGCCAGCGAGGCCGGCAACTTCGGCATGTTCATCGGCAATTACGAGCAGCTGCGCAAGATCGCGCTGCGCATCCGCGAGGCCGCGCTGGAGCTGGGCGTCAAGCGCATCGTCGTGGGCGAGTGCGGGCACGCCTGGCGCGTGGCCTACAGCTTCTGGAACACGCTGGTGGGCATCGGCGCCGGTGGCAAGGACCCCTTTGCCATCGAGCTTCAGAACCAGCTGGACGGGCGCTACAAGCAGCCGATGCACATCTGCGAGTTCACGCACGACCTGATCGGACGCGGGGCGCTGAAGTTCGACAAGGAGAAGAACGACGACCGCATCATCACGTTCCACGATTCGTGCAACGTCGCGCGCGCCTCGCGCATGGGTGATGCGGCCGGCGGCCAGTTCACGATCCCGCGCGACATCATCCGCGCGGTGGCCAACCGCTTCCACGACATGGCCCCGGACACGATCCACGAGGCCACGTTCTGCTGCGGCGGTGGCGGCGGCCTGCTGACCGACGACCTGCTGGAGCTGCGCGTCAAGGGCGCCTTGCCGCGCATGGAAGCGCTGAAGAACGTCGTCGATGCCCACGGCGTCAATTTCATGGCCACGATTTGCGCCATCTGCAAGGCGCAGTTCAGCAAGGTCCTGCCGATGTACGGCTTCGACATGGGCATGGTCGGCGGCGTGCACCAGCTGGTGAGCAAGGCGATTCGCCTGGGCGATTCGCACTAACCGGACAAGGAGCAAGACCATGGCACACATCGTGATTCTGGGCGCGGGCATCGGCGGCATGCCGGCTGCCTACGAGATGCGCGACATGCTCGGCAAGGAGCACACGATCACGGTGGTCAGCGCGGTGGCCTACTTCCAGTTCGTGCCCTCCAACCCCTGGGTGGCCGTGGGCTGGCGCAAACGCGAGGAGGTGATCCTCGAGGTGGCGCCGCTGCTGCAGCGCAAGGGCATCGCCTTCGTGCCCAAGCCGGTGACGCGCATCGACGCCGAAGGCAGTCGCCTGGAGTTTGCCGACCGCGAGCCGCTGGCCTACGACTACCTGGTCATCACCACCGGCCCCAAGCTCAGCTTCGACGAGATACCGGGCGCGGGCCCGCATGGCGGCCACACGCACTCGGTCTGCACGGTCGACCATGCCGAAAGGTTCTGGGCCGAGTACGAGCAGTTCCTGCAGAACCCCGGACCGGTGGTTGTGGGCGCGATGCCGCTGGCCAGCTGCTTCGGGCCGGCCTACGAATTTGCCTTCATCCTGGATGCCGACCTGCGCAAGCGCAAGATGCGCCACAAGGTGCCCATCACGTTCGTGACCAGCGAACCGTATATCGGCCACCTGGGCCTGGGCGGTGTGGGCGACAGCAAGAGCATGCTGGAGAGCGAACTGCGTGGCCACGACATGAAGTGGATCACCAATGCCAAGACCACCAAGGTCGAGGCGGGCAAGCTCTTCGTCACGCAGCTCGACGACCTGGGCCAGACCTTCAAGGAACACGAGGTGCCCTTCAAGCTGGCCATGATGCTGCCGGCCTTCAAGGGCGTGGATGCGGTGGCTGCCGTGCCGAATCTGTGCAACCCGCGCGGCTTCGTGTTGATCGACGACTACCAGCGCAGCAAGACCTACAAGAACATCTTCTCCGCCGGCGTATGCGTGGCGATTCCGCCCGTGGAGACGACGCCCGTGCCCACCGGTGCGCCCAAGACCGGCTACATGATCGAGACCATGGTCTCGGCCATCGTGCACAACATCGCCGACGAACTCAACGGCCGCACGGCCTGCACCAAGGCCACCTGGAACGCCATCTGCCTGGCCGACATGGGCGACACCGGCGCGGCCTTCGTCGCGCTGCCGCAGATCCCGCCGCGCAACGTCAACTGGTTCAAGAAGGGCAAGTGGGTGCACCTGGCCAAGATCGGCTTCGAGAAGTACTTCATGCGCAAGATGAAGACCGGCAACTCCGAGCCCATCTACGAAAAGTACGTGCTCAAGGCGCTGGGCATCGTCCGCCTGACGGGCAAGTAGACACCCCCGTCGCCCGCCGACACACGAGGTATTCCATGTCCAGCAACCCCCCGACCGCACAGAGCAAGCCGCTGACTTTCCGTCGCTACAAGGACGGCGACCACCAGGTCCGCCGCTGGCAGGACGAGATCTCCGATGCGGACCACTCGCACAAGTGCCCGACCTACATCCAGAGCACGCCGCCCTGCCAGGGCTCCTGTCCGTCGGGCGAGGACATCCGCGGTTACCTCAACATCGTGCGCGGCATCGAGAAGCCGCCCGCTGGCGTGCCTTGGCAGGAATACGCCTGGCGGCGCCTGACCGAGGCCAATCCGCTGCCCTCGGTGATGGGACGTGTGTGCCCGGCCCCGTGCGAATCCGGCTGCAACCGCAACCAGGTCGAGGACTTCGTCGGCATCAATTCCGTCGAGCACTTCCTGGGTGAGTGGGCCATCGAGAAAGGGCTGGCATTCCCGATCCCCGCCATCAAGACAGGCAAGACGGTGGCGGTCATCGGCGGCGGTCCTGCCGGCCTGTCCGCGGCCTACCAGCTGGCGCGCCGCGGCCATGGCGTGATGATCTTCGACGAGCGCGCGGAGCTCGGCGGCATGATGCGCTACGGCATCCCGGGCTTTCGCACGCCGCGTGCCGTGCTCGATGCCGAGATCCAGCGCATCCTGGACCTGGGCGTGGCCGTGCGCACGAATACGCGCATCGGACGCGACATCACGATGGAAGAGATCCGCGGCTCGTTCGACGCGGTTTTCCTCGGCCTGGGCGCGCAGAGCGGCCGGCCGCTGCCGGTGGAGGGCGCCGATGCGTCCAACGTGGTGACGGCCACCGCCTTCCTGCAGGCCTTCAACGACGGGCGCATGCGCCATGTGGGCAAGCGCGTGGTCGTGGTCGGTGGCGGCGACACCTCGATCGACGTGGCCACGGTTGCGCGCCGCCTGGGCCATATCGACCAGGTGCACGAGTCCGACCGGCCCGAAAACGCCATCGCCAGCGGCACCGGCTTTGCCGCCCACGACGCCGCGATGCTGTCGCGCCGCCAAGGCGCCGAAGTTACGCTGACCTCGATCTTCGCGGTCGAGAAGATGCAGGCCAGCAAGCACGAGGTCGAGCACGCGCTGGGCGAGGGCATCGCCATCCGCGGCGGCTGGGCGCCGGTGCGTGTGATCAAGGGCGCCGACGGCCGCGCGACGGCGCTGCGCGTGGCACGCTGTGAGGCCAAGCTCGTCGGCGGGCGGCTGGACCTGAAGATGATCGAAGGCACCGAGGAGGACATCGAGGCCGACCTCATCGTGTCGGCCATCGGGCAGGCCGTGGATTTCACTGGGCTGGAGTCCTTGAACAACGGCAAGGGCGCGCTGGCCACGGACAAGAACTACCAGGTCCAGGCGCAGGGCCAGCCCCAGGACGGCGTGTTCTGCGGTGGCGACGTGATCCGCCCGCACCTGCTGACAACGGCCATCGGCCATGGTGCGATCGCCGCCGATGGCATCGACCGTTATCTGCGCGGCGAGGCGCAGGAAAAGCGCCCGAAGATCGACGTGCACAGCTTCGACCTGGTGCGCAAGATGGTCGAGAAGGGCCTGAAAGTCACCAGCATCGACGAGCCGCTGCACGGCACCGACAAGAGCAGCGGCGCGGTGCACAACTACGACAACCGCTCCGACCGCTACGTCATCTCGCACAAGGAGCTGTTCCTGGGGCACTTCGGCTACACCGATCGCAACCGCCGCCAGGTGGTGACGCTGACGGCGGACGAGGCGCTGAACAACTTCGAAGAACGATTGATACCGCTGCTGGAGGCGCAGGCCCAGGCCGAGGCCAAGCGCTGCATGAGCTGCGGGCAGTGTTTCGAGTGCGACAACTGCGTCGTCTACTGCCCGCAGACGGCGGTCTTCAAGGTCAAGAAGACGCAGGCCACGACGGGCCGCTACGTCGATACCGACTACAACAAGTGCGTCGGCTGCCACATCTGCAAGGATGTCTGCCCGACCGGCTACATCCAGATGGGCCTGGGGGAGTAAATGACTCCCCCCCGAAGCGCCTTCGGCGCCGGCCCACGCAAGGGCTTGCAGGCCCTTGCGGCGCGGCAGGCAGACGACAGCACGCAGGTGCTGTCGTCTGTCCAGCCTTGCCCCTCCAGGGGGCGCGCCCAGCGGACCGGCAAAGCCGGATCCGCGGGCGCCGCTTGGCTGGCTCGCGCCGGACTCGCGCTGCTCTTGGCTTCGTCGCATGCCCCGCTGTGGGCCGGCGACGGCCGGACGCCGCGGCCGGTGATCGAGCGCGCGACCGCGGGTGCGGCCTGCGTGGCGCCTCCGGAGGTGATGCGGCGCAGCCACATGGACTTCCTGAAGCACCAGCGTGACGACACGGTGCGGGGCGGCGTGCGTGGCGCGCGCTACAGCCTGAAGGCCTGCATCGATTGCCACGCCAGTGCGCAGACCGCGAGCGTGGCCAAGGCCGATACGAATTTCTGCGTCAGCTGCCACCAGTACGCGGCCGTGAGCATCGATTGTTTCGAATGCCACAGCACGCAGCCGGCGGGCAAAGGGCACGCCGTGACCGCAGGGGTGAAGCCGTGAGCCGCCGCGCGTTTCTGGGCGTGGCCGCCGCGGCGCTGGGCGGCACGCTGCTGGCGCCAGGCATCCGGCTGGTCGAAGTGGCGCAGGCCGCCGGCACACCGGCACCCACCGGCGGCGCGAATCCCCGCGTGCGCTGGGGCCTGCTGATCGACACCACGAAGTGCCAGCCGGGTTGCAACGATTGTGTGACGGCCTGCCAGAACGAAAACGGCCTGGCGCCTGCGAAACGTTCCACGGATCCGCAGTGGATCCGGAAGATCGAGATCAAGGAAGTCAAGACGGGCCGGCAGGCCTCGGTGCCGGTGATGTGCCAGCACTGCGCCGAGCCGCCCTGTGTGGACGTGTGTCCCACCGGCGCTTCATTCAAGCGCGCCGATGGCATCGTGCTGGTCGACCGCCACGCCTGCATCGGCTGCCGCTACTGCATGATGGCCTGCCCGTACAAGGCGCGGTCCTTCGTGCACGAGCCGCTGGCGAACCAGAAGCCGGATGTGCCGCGTGGCAAGGGCTGCGTGGAGAGCTGCACGCTGTGCGTGCACCGCATCGACCGTGGCGAAGGCATGACCGCCTGCGCCGAAGCCTGCCAGAAGGCCGGGCATGACGCGATGCTCTTCGGCGATCTGAATGACCCGAACAGCGCCATCGCGCGCCGCGTGCGCGAGATCCGCACGACCCAACTGCGCGCCGATCTGAAGCTCGACCCCGGCGTGCGTTACCACGGCCTCTGAAGCACAGCCCATCATGCGCAGCGCAACAGACTCCCGACATTACTGGATGCTCCTGGCGGTCGGCCTGTGCGTGACCGCGGTAGGTCTCGGTGCAGCCCACTGGATGGAAACGCAAGGCCACGCCATCACTGGCATGGACAACACGATCGTCTGGGGCCTGCCGCACGTCTTTGCGATCTTCATGATCGTCGCGGCCTCGGGCGTGCTGAACGTGGCGTCGATCGGCTCGGTCTTCGGCCAGCCGGTCTACAAGCCGCGCGCACCCTTGTCGGGCCTGTTGTGCATCGCGCTGCTCATGGGCGGGCTGATGGTCTTGATGCTCGATCTGGGCCGACCCGAACGTGTGATCGTCGCGGCCACGCACTACAACTTCACGTCGGTCTTCGCGTGGAACGTGTTTCTGTACTCGGGCATGGTGGCGGTTGTCGCGCTGTACCTGTGGACGATGTTCGAGCGCCACATGAATGTCTGGTCCAAGCCGGCGGGCATCGCGGCGCTGGTGTGGCGCTTCGTGCTGACCACCGGCACCGGGTCGATCTTCGCGTTTCTCGCGGCGCGCCAGGCCTATGCGTCGGCGCTGCTGGCGCCGCTGTTCGTCGTGCTGTCCTTTGCCTGGGGCCTGGCGGTCTTCCTGATCGTGCAGGCCAGCATGTATGCGTGGAACGGCCGCACGCTCACACCCGCGGTGCGCCAGCGCATGGCCAAGCTGCTGGCGGTGTTTGTTGCCGCGTCGCTGTACCTGGTGGCGGTCTTCCATGTCACGCAGCTGTACTACGCGCGGCAATCGGCCTTCGAGCACTTCATCCTGCGCGACGGTGGCCTGTATCCGCTGCTGTTTTGGGGCGGCTACGTGCTGCTGGGCTCGGTGCTGCCGATGGTGCTGCTCTTCCACCCGCGCTGGCGCGACGAGCGCCGCGTCGGCGTGGCCGCCGCGTGCGTGGTGGCGGGTGCCTTCGCCTTCCTGTACGTCTTCATCATCGGGGGGCAAGCCTTCCCGCTGGACATCTTTCCCGGGCATGCGGCGGCCAGCACTTTTGGCGATGGCGTGGTGGCGGCGTATGCGCCGTCCTGGCCCGAGTGGCTGCTCGGCATTGGCGGCCTGGGCGCGGCCTTTGTGCTGACGATGGTGGGCGTGCGGGTGCTGGACTTCATGCCCCAGGACGACTTCGTTTTCGCGCCGGCCGAATCGGCCGACAAGGCTGCCTGAGCAGGGCTGCGATGGACCGGCTGCTGGTTTCCGCCGCGCACAAGTCTTCGGGCAAGACGACGGTCACGCTGGGCCTGGCCGCAGCCTTGAGTGCCCAGGGCACCGCGGTGCAGCCCTACAAGAAGGGCCCCGATTACATCGACCCCATGTGGCTGTCATTGGCCGCCGGGCGTCCCTGCCTGAACCTCGACCCGCACCTGATGGCCGACGAGGCGCTGGCGCGCTGTTTTGCGCAGGGCCTGCCGGGCGCCGGGCTGGCGCTGGTCGAAGGCAACCACGGCCTCTTCGACGGTCTGGCGCTGGATGGCAGCACCAGCAATGCGGCGCTCGCACACCGACTGGGGCTGCCGGTGCTGCTGGTCATCGACGTGCGCGGCATGACACGCGGCATTGCACCGCTGCTGCTGGGCTATCAGGCCTTCGACCGCGGGTTGCACATCGGCGGTGTCGTGCTCAACCGCGTGGGCGGCAGCCGGCACGAATCCAAGCTGCGCGCCGTGATCGAGACCTATACCGATCTGCCGGTGCTGGGTGCCGTGCATGAGGATCCGCGGCTGTCGGTGGTCGAGCGCCACCTGGGGCTGGTGCCCAGCAGCGAGCTTGGTGATGCCGCGGCGCGTGTGACGCGCATCGGGCACATCATCGGCGCGCAGGTCGACCTGGACGCCGTGCGTGCCCTGGCGGCACGTGCACCGGCCCTGGCGCCCGGCCTGGAACGCCCCCAGCGCACGACGCAGCGGCGGCGCCCCGACGTGCGCATCGGCATCGCCCGCGACCGCGCCTTCGGCTTCTACTACCCGGACGACCTGCAGGCGCTGGAAGACGCCGGCGCGGAACTCGTGCCTTTCGACACCCTGCACGATGCGCAGTTGCCGGCGGTGGACGGCCTGTTCATCGGCGGCGGCTTCCCCGAAACCTGCCTGGATGCGCTGGAGGCGAACGCGAGCCTGCGCCAGGAGATCCGCCAGGCGCTCCAGGCCGGCATGCCGGCCTATGCCGAGTGCGGCGGCCTGATGTACCTCTCGCGCAGCATCCGCTTCAATGGCCGCACCGCCCAGATGGTCGGCGTGATCCCGGGCGACGCGGTGATGCAGCCGCGCCCCGTGGGTCGGGGTTATGTCGAACTCGAAGAAACCGCGGCCATGCCCTGGCCCGCGGCGGGTTTGGCGCGCACTGATGCGGTGCGCGCACACGAGTTCCACCACTCGCACCTGCAGAACCTGGATGACGGGCAGGCCTACGCCTGGCGGGTGCGCCGCGGCCAGGGCATCGACGGCCTGCACGACGGCATCCTGGTACACAACCTGCTTGCTTCCTATGCCCATCTGCGCAGCATGGCCGGTACGGACTGGGCCGCGCGCTTTGCCGGGTTCGTGCGCGGTCATCGGCCAGGGCGGCCGCTGCCCGTGCCGCTGGGCGATACGATGCCGGCCTCCTGCACTGCAGCGGGGCTGGCGGATACCTCCGGGCATGTGAGTGCCCGCTTGCCGACCTCAGCCTGAATGCAGGGCCACACGCATGCTCATGAACGCTTCCGCTGAACGCACCGCCACTGCGAACGCCGGCCTGTCGGCTGGCGGCACCGTCCATCTTGTGGGCGCCGGACCGGGCGACCCGGACCTGCTGACGCTGCGCGCCGCGCGGCTGCTGCAGCAGGCCGACGTCGTGGTCTACGACCATCTCGTCAGCGCCGGCGTGATGGACCTCGTGGGCACGCAGGTGCAGCGTGTCTATGTCGGCAAGGAGCGCAGCCGCCACAGCATGGACCAGCGCGACATCAACGCGCTGCTGGTGCGCCTGGCGCGCGAGGGCCGGCAGGTGGTGCGGCTCAAGGGCGGCGACCCGTTTGTCTTCGGGCGCGGCGGCGAGGAGTTGCAGGTGCTGGCCGAAGCCGGCGTGAGCTTCCAGGTGGTGCCGGGGATCACGGCGGCTTGCGGCGTCTCCAGCTATGCCGGCATTCCCTTGACGCACCGCGACTACGCACAGAGCTGCACCTTCGTCACCGGGCACCTCAAGGACGGCTCCGCCAACCTGGACTGGCCGGCGCTGGTGCGACCGCGCCAGACGGTGGTGATCTACATGGGTTTGTCGGGCCTGCCCGACATCTGCGCGCGGCTGATTGAACACGGCCTGCCGCCGGAGTGGCCCGCAGCGGTGGTGGCACAGGGCACCTTGCCGCAGCAACGCGTGGTCTGCGCGACGCTGGCGACGCTGGCGCAGGAGGTGGCCACTGCCGGGCTGTCGTCACCCTGCCTGACGATCGTCGGTGAAGTGGTGCGTCTGCGCGACCAGCTGGCCTGGGACAGCACCACCGCGGCCGCGGTGCCGGCCCAAGGCGGCTGTGCGCCGTCGAGCGCGGCTGAGCGCAGCCTTCAGCGCGCGCCCGCCGCGCGCGCTTCCACCGCGAACACCGCGGCCTCCACGCGCGAGCTGAGATTCAGCTTGGCCAGGATGTGCCGCACGTGCAGCTTGACCGTGTCGTGGCTGATGTCCAGCGCGCGGGCGATGGTCTTGTTGCTCTCGCCCAGCGCGAGGTGGTCCAGGATCTGGCGCTCGCGCTCCGTCAGCGAGGCCAGCAGGCCGCGGCGGTCGTTGCCCTTCGAGCCGGATTGCAGCAACTGCGCCAGCTTCAGCGTCATGGCTGGCGCCACGGTCAGCTCGCCGCGCGCGGCGTGCCCGATGGCGGCGATGACGTCCTCGGGCTCCATGTCCTTGAGCAGATAGCCGCGCACACCGGCGCGCAGCGCGGCCGACAGGTCGGTCTCGGAATCGCTCATGGTGAGGATCAGCGCCGGCGTCTCGATACCTTCGGCGCGCAGCCGGCGCAGCAGCGACAGGCCGTCACCCTGCGGCATGCGCAGGTCCAGCACGACGAGGTCGGGCTGGTGCTCGCGCAGGCAGCGGATCACCGCCTCGGGTTCGGACAGCGCGGCCACTACCTCCATGCCGCCGCGGTGCGTGAGCAGGTCCGACAGGCCGTTGCGGCACAGCGCGTGGTCGTCGACGAGGACGATGCGTGGGGGGGTCATGTGTGCCCCTCGGCCGACGGGTACGTCGGCCGATCCCCCAGGGGGATGCCGGCCGACTTGGGAGCGGCCCGGCGCTTGGCCGTGTGCCCCTCGGCCGACGGGCAGGTCGATGCGGGCCGTCTCATGTCGCCGTCCCCGACGGGAAGCGCAGCCGCACGCAGGTCCCGCCGCCTTCGCGCGCGCCGATGTCGAGCTGGCCACCGAGCCGGCCGGCGCGCTCGCGCATGATGTCCAGGCCGTAGTGCGTGCTGCCGCGCGGGCCCGGCCTCAGGCCGGTGCCGTCGTCTTCGATGCGCACCTCGATCTGCCCCGACGCGTCGCGCGCCAGATGCAGCCAGGCGTGGCGGGCCTGCGCATGGCGCGAGACGTTGCTCAGCGCTTCCTGCACGATGTGGAAGACCTGCGACTGCGCCTGGGCGTCGAGTTCGAGGCCGGGGACTTCGTTGACGACGTCCAGCGTGGTGTCGCCGCGCCCGCGGAACTGCTCGGCGCTGACCTGCAATGCATGCAGCAGGCCGTGGGCATCCATCGGTGCGCGCAGCTGGGTCAGCACGCTGCGCAGGCTGGCGTGTGCCCGTGTGGCCTCGCCGCGCAACTCGGCGCAGTAGCGCAGCGCGCGCGCCGATTCGCCGCCGTTGAGCGCATCTTCCAGCAAGGGCATGCGCATCTTGATGAAGGCCAGCGATTGGCCCAGCGAATCGTGCACCTCGGCCGCCATGTTCTGGCGTTCGTGCAGCACGGCCGCGCGCAGCTGAACCTGCTCAAGCCGCGCGTGGTGCAGCGCCAGGCCCAGCAATTCGCCCACCGAGCGCAGCATGGCCAGCAGTTCCGGTGCGGGCCCTGGCTGCGCCGCATCCAGCAGCAGGTTGTAGACACCCAGCACCTCGCCGCGGTGCTGCAGCGGCACGGCCAGCAGGCGGTGGCTGCGCTGCACGGGCGGCCCGGCATGGAAGCTCACATGCGTGGCGCAGGCCTGGGCTTCGTCGGCCCAGCGCACGCATCGGCCCTCTACGGCCGCACCGCAGACGCCACAGTGGCTGCCCACGCTGACCGTGGCCGCGCAGGCGCCTGCGGGCAGTCCTTGCGCGCCCACCAGGCGCAATTCGGTGCCGTCGTCGGACAGCACGCGCACCATGCCGCCCCTTGCACCGGACAGCCGGACCACCGGGTCGAGAAATTGCTGCAGCTGCGCGTCGAGATCGCCGCCGGCCGACAGCTCGGCCGTGATGGCGGCCAGCAACTCGCCACCCGCCACGGGCGATGTGGCGGGTGCATGTCCCTCGGCGGTGCGGGCAAGGACGGCCATGGCGAGCCCCAATAGCGGGCGTGTCTCCATCAGTGTTGACTGATGGTAGGGGAATCCGGGCGCCAGCGCATGAGCAACTGCCCCATGCCGGGGCGCGGTGACACCAGCGCCACAGCCCCCCGCAGGCGGCGGCAATTCGAGGGTCGGCGTTGACGCGAATCAATCCAGCCCCGCGGCCACGCGCCTACTGTGGGATCAAGGACGCGTCTCGAACCACCCCCAGCGGAGGGTCACGGGGCGCGCAGGAGACCGTCATGGATCTGCTCGACTTCACGCGTGGACCGCTGCTGTGGTTCTCGCTGGCCGTCTTCGTGCTCGGTACCGCCTGGCGGCTGTGGGCGATCCTGCGCCTGCCTGCGCTGGCCGATCGTTCACCGGCACGCGAAGGCAGTCCGTCCCCGTCGCTCGCCGCCTGGCGAGGCATCCGCGACGGCCTGTGGCCGCGGGTGGATATCGCACGGGCTCGCCGCTTCGCGGCCTTCAACGCGTATGTCTTCCACATCGGCCTGGCGGTGGTCTTCTTCGGCTACGCGCCGCACATCGCCTTCGTCCGGCGCATCGTGGGCATCGGCTGGCCGGCTTTCCCGGACCCGGTGATGTACCTGGGCGCGGCCGTCACTGTCGTCTCGCTGGTCATCGCGCTGGTCTGGCGCTTCACGGATCCGGTGCGCCGCCTGCTGTCCACGACGGACGACTGGATCAGCTGGACGCTGGTCTTCCTGCCCTTCATCACCGGCATGGCCGTGCTGGGGACCCCTTCGGCCGACATCGCGCAGCGTGTGCAGGTGATCTACCGAGGGCCGCTGGCGGTGCACCTGCTCACGCTGGAGCTGCTGCTGATCTGGTTTCCGTTCGGCAAGCTGATGCACGCCGTGCTGTTTGCGTTCTCGCGCGCCGCCACCGGCGTGCGCTTCGGCCATCGGGGGGTGCAGCTGTGAACACGACCGCCACCACCAAGCCCACCGCCGTCAAGCCCGCCTTCGACCGCCAGGGCGAGCGCAGCGACGCCGATCGGCTGCAGGCCGCGATGGGCAGTTTTGTCGCCGAATACGGCCGAACGGCGGCGCTGCACCTGGAGTCCTGCGTGCACTGCGGGTTGTGTGCCGATGCCTGCCATTTCCACGTGGCCACGGGCGACCCGAAGTACACGCCGGTGCACCGTCTCCAACCGTTCAAACGCGCCTACCAGCGCGAGGCCAGCCCCTTTGCGCCGCTGATCCGCGCGCTGGGCCTGGTCAAGGCGCCGACCGTGCAGGACCTGGAGCAATGGCAGGAACTCATCTATGACTCCTGCACGATGTGCGGGCGCTGCACGCTGGTGTGCCCGATGGGCATCGACATCGCCGAGCTGGTCAAGGAGGCCCGCCACGGCATGTTCAAGGCCGGCCTGGTGCCCGAGCGCCTGGCGCTGATGGACCGCGCCGCGCGGCAGTGGGGCAGCCCCGCGACGCCGGCGGAAGACCTGCCGGACATCCTGGCCGAGGTTTCCGCGGCGCATGGCGTACCGATTCCCTGCGACCTGCCGCGGGCCGACATCCTCGTCACCGCCGCGCCGGCCGAGCTGGGCGACCACACGAAGGCCCTGGCGGCCGCGGCGCGCATCCTGCAGCGCGTCGGCGTGAGCTGGACCATGCACCAGGGGGGCTTCGATGCCTCGAACATCGGCTTCAACAACGGCGACCTCGAGCTGCAGGAGCAGCTCACGCGCAAGCTCGTCGACACCGCGGTGCAGATCGGCGCCAAGACCATCCTGCTGCCCGAATGCGGCCATGCCTACGGCGCCGCCCGCTGGGAGGCCGCCAAGTGGTACGGGCAGGCACTGCCGGTGCGCATCATCCACATGACCGAGTTCCTGGACGAGCAGCTGGCCGCCGGCACGATCCGCGTCAAGCCGATCGGACAGACCGCGACCTTCCACGACCCCTGCCAGATCGTGCGGCGAGGGGGCCTGGAAGCGGCGGCGCGCCGTGTGTTGAAGGCCCTGGGCTTCGACCTGATCGAGCTGCGTGACAGCGGCGTGCGCGGCTTCTGCTGCGGCGGTGGCGGCGGGGTGGTCTCCAACCAGCGTGCCACGCCGCTGCGCCACCAGGTCTTCGCGATGAAGCGCGAGCAGGTCGAGGCCACGGGCGCACAGCGCTTCGTCACCAGTTGCGGCCAATGCCGCATCACGCTGGAGCAGGGCGCCCGCCACGCGAAGTGGGACCGGCAGACCGAGAGCCTGCTGGAGCTGGTGGCGGACAACCTCGTCGACGCGGCCTGAGCACACCCCGGGGGTGCAGAAACCCCGGGCCGGCCCGACGTCGCCTTGCGTCACACTTCGGATCTCGGCCCCCCACGAGCCGCGCCACGCCGGAGCCTGCGCATGATCGACCTCTACACCGCCCCCACGCCCAACGGCTGGAAGGCTTCCGTCACCCTGGAGGAACTGGGCCTGCCGTACACGGTGCACGCCGTCGACTTGAGTGCCGGCGAGCAGAAGACCGAGGCCTTCCTGCGCATCAACCCGAACGGCCGCATCCCGGCCATCGTCGACCGGACCAACGGCGACTTCGCGGTCTTCGAGTCCGGCGCGATCCTCATCTACCTGGCCGGGATGACCGGCCGGCTGATGCCCGCGGATGCCAAGGGCCGCTCGCGCGTGATCCAGTGGCTGATGTTTCAAATGAGCGGCATCGGGCCGATGATGGGTCAGGCCAATGTCTTCTTCCGCTACTTCCCGGAAAAGATCCAACCTGCCATCGACCGCTACCAGAACGAATCGCGGCGGCTGTTCGAGGTGCTGGACCGGCGCCTGGGCGACAGCGAATGGCTGGCCGACGACTACTCCATCGCCGACATCGCCAACTGGTGCTGGGTGCGCACGCACCGCTGGTCGGGCGTGAACGTCGAGGGCCTGCCGCACCTGCGCCGCTGGCTGGATGCGATGAAGGCCCGGCCGGCCTGCCAGCGCGGTGTCGAGGTGCCGCAGAAGATCGACAGCGTGCTGCGTGATGGCCAGGCCGCCGAGGCCTTTGCCCAGCGCGCGCGAGGGCTCGTGCAGCGCTGAGCAAACGCCCGGTCGGCAACCGGCAGCCCTGGCCGCGTTGCAAAGCGTTGCCGCCGCGTCCAGGCCGTGCAAGGTCCGCGGTTTACCCTTGCGGCCTGTCTTCCAGGCCCTCCGGATGCACCGCACCATCTTCGACACCCCTGGCGTGAATACGCTGCTGCGCGCCCTCTCGCGCGGGTTCCTGCACCTCAACGGCTGGCGCGTGGAAGGCCTGCTGCCGCCGCAGGCCCACAAGGCCGTGCTCATCGCCGCGCCGCACACCAGCAACTGGGACCTGCCCTATACGCTGATGGTGGCGATGTGCCTGAATCTGCAGCCCTACTGGATGGGCAAGGCGAGCATCTTCCGGTTTCCCTTCGGCGCGCTGATGCGCTGGCTGGGCGGCATCCCGGTGGACCGCAGCAAGAGCAACAACCTGGTCGCGGCCTCGGCGCAGGCCATCCGCGATGCCGACGGCCCCGTGCAGCTGATCGTGCCGCCCGAAGGCACACGCGGCAAGGTGCGTCACTGGAAGACGGGCTTCTATTTCATCGCCCGGGAGGCCGGCGTGCCCATCGTCCTGGCCTACATGGACTACGAGAAGAAGCGCAGCGGCCTGGGCCCGCTGTTCACGCCCACCGGCGACGTGGAGCGCGACATGGCCGAGATCAAGCGCTTCTACGCGGGCGTCAAGGGTCGCAACCCGACCCAGTTCGAGGCACAGTAGCGCCACCTGCGCATCCACCCGGAGCAAGCCCGCCATGATCACGCTGTACGACTGTGCCACCGCACCCAGCCCGCGCCGCGCGCGCATCCTGCTGGCCGAAAAGGGCGTGGCCCACGAGACCGTGGGCATCGATCTGGCCAAGGGCGAGCAGCTGGGCGAGGCCTACCGCGCCATCAACCCGCTGTGCACCGTGCCGGCGCTTCGCCTGGAAGACGGCCTGGTGCTCACCGACAACGCGGCCATCGCCGCCTATGTCGAGGCGCGCTGGCCCGAGCCGCCGCTGATGGGCCGCACGCCGGCGCTCAAGGCCGACATCGCCAGCTGGAACTGGCGCGTGGAATTCGAAGGCCTGCTGGCCATCGCCGAGGCCTTGCGCAACAGCACGCCGGCCATGGCCAACCGCGCCTTGCCCGGCCCCGTCGATTACGTGCAGATCCCGGAACTGGCGCAGCGCGGCCTGCAGCGCGTGCGGCAGTTCTTCGAGACGCTGAATGAGCGTCTGGCCGACCGCGAGACCGTGGCCGGCGACGGCTTCAGCATCGCCGACATCACCGCCGTCGTGGCCGTGGACTTCGCGCGCATCGTGCGCGTGAAGCCCGGCGAGCAGCAACCGCACCTGCTGCGCTGGCGCGCGGCGATGGCGCAGCGCCCATCCATGGCGCTGTAGCGCCAGGCGCGCACCCGGCGGGCGGCGCGCGCCCGCCGGCTTCGCTCAGGGCGTGCCGATGTAATCGCCCTTGGTCAACTCCACCCCGTTGTGGCGCAGGATGGCGTAGGCCGTCGTCACATGAAAATAGAAGTTGGGCAAGGCGAAGCCGCACAGGTACTGCGTACCGGTGAACTGCACCTCGCGCGGGCCGAGCTTGAGGTGGATGTCGCGGTCTTCCGAGCCGTCGATCTGCGCGGGGCTGATCGTGGCGATGAAGGCCAGCGTCTTGTCGATGCGTGCCTTCAGCTCCTCGAAGCTGGTTTCGGTGTCCTCGTGCTTGGGCACGTCCACGCCGGCCAGGCGAGCGACCACGCCCTTGGCGTTGTCGCAGGCGATCTGCACCTGCTTGGTCAGCGGCAGCATGTCGGGGAACAGGCGCGACTGCAGCAGCACGGCCGGGGCGATCTTGCGTGCCTCGGCGTGGGCCGCGGCCTTGTCGAGGATGGCCGAGAGGTTCTTCAGCGTGTTGGCCACGCGCGGGGCGCTGGCCTGGTACATCGAGAGGGTGGTCATGGTGTCGGCTGGATGCGGCGCGCGTGTGCGCGCCGGGTTGGAAAGACAAAGGCCGCCCCGAAGGGCGGCCCGGCAGGTTACCTGCGGAATCAGTTCGCCGCGAAACAATAGAAGCGACCGGCGCCGCCAGTGCTGATCAGGGCCTGCTGGCTGCAGCCGGCCGACCCGTGCGAGAAGTTCCAGGACTTGGCCCAGTTTTCCGGCAGCGGCCCGATGCGGTCATGGTGGCCGACGATGGCCGAGCCGTCGGTGCTGCTGGTCCAGGCCTTGCACGTGGTGTCGGTCTGCGGCGCGAAGGCCGTGCCGTCGGCGCGCGAGCCGGTCAGCATGTCGTGTTCGTTGGGCGTGTCGCCGCGGCCCTTGATGGGCTGGCCCCGCTCGTCCAGCGCCGTGGTCTTGCTGAGGTGGTTGCCGTTGTGCAGATGGCCCAGGTCGCGCGCGATCAGCTCACCCTTGGCGTTGAACCACGGGCCGTTGCCGATGCGGTCGCGGGCATTGACCGAGGGCACGCCGGCGGGATTGGCCGGGGAGGGGAAGGCACCCGGCACGCTGAGGTAGGCGCGCCAGGTCTTGCCGCCCGCGCCCGCGGCGCTGGCCAGCTTCTGGCAATGCGCGTCGGCGCCCGCCAGCCCGCCCAGGTCGGCGCCCTTGCCGGAGCCCACGCTGGTCACGAAGAAGCTCATCGGCCCGGTCGGCGCCGGGGTGGCACAGGCGGCCAGCAGGCTGGCGGCTGCGGCGGCCAGGATCAGGGGGCGTGTCTTGCGCATCGGGTGTCTCCTCGGGTGGCTGTAAGAGGGTCGGATGATGGCTGCAGTTGAGGAGCCCCTCGAAGGAGTCGGGTTCAGGGTGTTCCCGGGTGCCGCGGCGTGCGGTCGGCGTCGCAATGGCGCAGGAAGTCCTCGGCGCCGCGGCCCATGCGCTTGTCGCGGTGCATCACGATGGCCAGGCGCCGGCGTGCCGGCGGCAGCCCGGTGCGCAGGGCCACGAGGCTGCCGTCGTCCAGCGCGTTGGCCACGGCCAGGCGCGACAGGCAGCCCACCGCTGCGCCCGCGGCCACCAGGCGGCGAATGGCCTCCAGGCTGCCGAGTTCGAACGCCACGTCGATCTGCCCCAGGTGCTCCAGCAGCCAGCGGTCGACCAGTTCGCGCGAGCCGCTGCCGGGCTCGCGCATGGCCCAGCGCGCGGTGCGCAGGTTCTCCGGTGTCAGCCGGCGCTTGGCTGCCAGCGGGTGCGAGGGCGCGGCCACCACCACCATCTCGTCGGACAGCCACGGGCGCAGCACCAGATCCGGGTGCGCCTGCGGGCCTTCGATGAACCCGAGGTCGACTTCCAGCGCCGCGACGGCCGCGATCACCTCGCGCGTGTTGCCGATCATCAGGTGCACCGGGCTGACCGGATGCAGGGCCTGCCAGCGCGCCACCAGGTCCGGCATCAGCACCTCGCCGATGGTCAGGCTGGCCGCGATCTTCAGCGGCATCGCGTGTTCGCCGCTGAACAGCTGCTGCAGCTCCAGCGCCTGGTCCAGCAGCGACGCCGCCTTGGGCAGCAGCGCGCGGCCGTTTTCGTTGATCAGCAGGCGGCGGCGCAGGCGGTCGAACAGCGGCACGCCCAGGACATCCTCGAGCTCCGTCAACGACGCGCTGGCGGCCGATTGCGAGCGTGCGATGCGGTCGGCCGCGCCGCGCGTGGAGCCGGACCGCGCGGTGGCCACGAAGACCTCGAGCTGGCGCAGGTTCAGGCGCAGGCGACCCGCGCCGGGTTGATCGGATTTATCGGTCATGTTGATCGATATTGTCCGCTTTTGTCGGTTTCACATCGGGCCTAGCATCGGGTCCACATCGGCAGCTTCGCGCAGGCTTGCCGAGACGTCCAAGACACCGCCCGGCGCCGGTCCGGGTCCGAGGAGACCAGGCTTGTCCACGCCTATTTCGATCACGCCGCTGCACGATCCGGCCGCACCCGCCGTCCCCGGCGCGACCACCGAAATCAAGACCACCACCTGCTACATGTGCGCCTGCCGCTGCGGCATCCGCGTGCATCTGCGAAACGGCGGCTCGGGCCCCGAGGTGCGCTACATCGAAGGCAACCCCGACCATCCGCTGAACCAGGGCGCCATCTGCGCCAAGGGTTCGTCGGGCATCATGAAGCAGTATTCGCCGGCGCGGCTGACGCGCCCGCTGCGGCGCAAACCCGGTGCGGCGCGCGGCGACAACGCATTCGAGACCATCGAGTGGGAAGAAGCCTTCTCGATGCTCGAAACGCGCCTGCGCCACATCCGCGCCACCGACCCCAAGCAGTTTGCGCTGTTCACCGGGCGCGACCAGATGCAGGCGCTCACGGGCCTGTTTGCGCGCCAGTTCGGCACGCCCAACTACGCGGCGCACGGCGGCTTCTGCTCGGTCAACATGGCCGCGGGCATGATCTACACGATCGGCGGCTCGTTCTGGGAATTCGGCGGGCCTGACCTCGAACGCGCCAAGCTCTTCGTGATGATCGGCACCGCCGAGGACCATCACTCCAACCCGATGAAGACGGCCCTGACGAAGTTCAAGCGGCAGGGCGGGCGCTTCGTGGCCATCAACCCGGTGCGCACCGGCTACGCGGCCATCGCGGACGAGTGGATACCCATCAAGCCGGGCACCGATGGCGCGCTGCTGCTGGCGCTGGTGCACGAGATAATCGCGCTGGGCCTGTACGACCGCGACTTCCTGGTGCGTTACACCAATGCCGGCCAGCTGGTGAACCAGGACACGGCCAGCGACGACTTCGGGCTGATGCTGCGCAATGCCGATGGCGACATCGTCAACCCGCTGCGCCCGCACAACTTCTTCTGGTGGGACCGCCTCACCGGCCGCCCGGTGGCCGACCACACCGAAGGCGCCGACCCCGCGCTGCTGGGGCGCTTTGCCATGCCCGAAGGCGCGCAGCAGGGCACGCCCGCGGTGCCGGCCTTCCAGCTGCTGCAGGAGCGCGTCAAGTCCTACACGCCCGAGTGGGCCGCGGGCATCACCGGCATCCCGGCAGCGACCATCCGGCGCCTGGCGCACGAGATGGGCATCACCGCGCGCGACCAGAAGATCGAGCTGCCCATCGGCTGGACCGACAGCTGGGGCAAGCAGCACGATTCCGTCACCGGCAACCCCGTGGCCTTCCACGCCATGCGCGGCCTGGCGGCGCACAGCAACGGTTTCCAGACCATCCGCACGCTGGCCATCCTGATGAGCCTGCTGGGCACGATCGACCGCCCGGGCGGGTTCCGCCACAAGGCGCCATACCCGCGCGCGGTACCGCCCAATGCGCGGCCGCCCAAGGGGCCGGAAGCCGTCAAGCCCGACACACCGCTCAACGGCGCGCCGCTGGGCTGGCCCGAGAGCCCGGACGACCTGTTTGTCGACGCCCAGGGCGAGCCGGTGCGCATCGACAAGGGTTTCAGCTGGGAGCATCCGCTGTCGGCACACGGGCTGATGCACAACGCCATCACCAATGCCTGGCGCGGCGACCCGTACCCCATCGACACGCTGATGATCTTCATGGCCAACATGGCCTGGAACTCGACGATGAACACGTCCGAGGTCCGCAAGATGCTCAACGACAAGCATGTGGGCGGCGACAAGGACGGCGAGTACAAGATCCCCTTCCTCGTGGTCTGCGACGCCTTCCAGTCGGAAATGACGGCCTATGCCGACCTGATCCTGCCGGACACCACCTACCTCGAGCGGCATGACTGCATGTCGCTGCTGGACCGGCCGATCTCGGAGTTCGACGGGCCGGTCGATTCGGTGCGCATCCCGGTGCTGCCGCCCACGGGCCAGTGCAAGCCCTTCCAGGAGGTACTGGTCGAACTGGCTTCGCGCCTGAAATTCCCGGCCTTCACGCAGGCCGATGGCGGACGCAAGTTCCGCGACTACCCGGACTTCATCGTCAACTACGAGACGGCGCCGGGTTCGGGCATCGGCTTCCTCGCGGGCTGGCGCGGCAAGGGCGGCGAGAAGTCGATGCGCGGCGAGCCCAACCCCAAGCAGTGGGAGATGTACGCGCAGAACAACTGCGTCTTCCACCACCCGCTGCCGCCTGGCCTGCAGTACATGCGCAACTGGAACGACGGCTACATGCGCTGGGCGCAAAGCGCCGGCCTGCGACGCGACCGCGACCCGATCGTCATCCACCTGTACTCGGAATTCCTGCAGCGCTTCCGCCTGGCCGCGCAGGGCAAGAAGCCCAGCCTGCAGGGCGCGCGCCAGCCGCCTGATCGCCTGCGCCAGCGCGTGCAGACCTATTTCGACCCGCTGCCGTTCTACTACGCGCCGCTGGAAGAGCAGGTCACCGACACCACGAAGTACCCGCTGAATGCCATCACGCAGCGGCCCATGGCGATGTACCACTCCTGGGATTCGCAGAACGCCTGGCTGCGCCAGATCCACACCTACAACTACCTGCACGTCAATGCGAAGACGGCGCTGGCCGCGGGCATCGCCGACGGCGGCTGGATGTGGGTCGAATCGCCCTGGGGCAAGGTGCGCTGCCTGTGCCGCCACAGCGAGGCCGTCGAGCCCGGCACGGTGTGGACCTGGAACGCCATCGGCAAATCGCCCGGCGCGTGGAACCTCGCGCCCGACGCGAACGAGTCGCGCCAAGGCTTCCTGTTGAACCACCTGATCCGCGAGGAGCTGCCCTTCGGCGACGGCACGACTGTCTCCAACAGCGACCCCATCACCGGCCAGGCCGGCTGGTACGACGTGCGGGTGCGCATCTACCCGGCATCGCCCGACGAACCCGGCGAAACCTGGCCGCGTGCGGACAAGCCCATGCAGATCGTGCCGGGCATGGCCGAGGCGCCGAAGCGCCGCGGCTGGATGGCGGGCCTGGGCCTGGGCAAGAAGGGAGGCGCGGCATGACGCAGCTCGCCCTGGTCATCGACCTGAATGTCTGCGTCGGCTGTCACGCCTGCGTGACCAGCTGCAAGCAGTGGAACACCTCCGGCTCGGCCGGCCCGCTGGTGGACGACAACCCCTACGGCGCCGATCCCAACGGCACCTTCTTCAACCGCGTGCAGACCTTCGAGGTCGGCGAGTTCCCGAATACGCAGACGGTGCACTTCCCCAAGAGCTGCCTGCATTGCGAGGACCCGCCCTGCGTGCCCGTGTGCCCCACAGGTGCCAGCTACAAGCGCGCCGAAGACGGCATCGTGCTGGTCGATTACGACAAGTGCATCGGCTGCAAGTACTGCAGCTGGGCCTGCCCCTACGGCGCGCGCGAGTTCGACGAAGACCGCAAGGTGATGACCAAGTGCACCCTGTGCGTGGACCGCATCACCGACCAGGCGCTGCCGCCCACCGAGCGCAAGCCCGCGTGTGTGCTGGCCTGCCCGTCGAATGCGCGCCTGTTCGGTGACGTGCACGACCCGGAATCGGTCGTCTCGCGTGCCATCCGCGACCGCGGCGGCTACACGCTGATGCCCGAGTGGGACACGCGGCCCGCCAACCACTACCTGCCGCGCCGGCGCACCGAGATCAAGGTGCACGACGAGGACCTGGTGCGCGTGGCCAACCCCTTGAAGATCGATGGCCATCGGCCCGAGACGCCGGCGCAAGGCGCTGGGCGGGAGGACTTCGCCACATGAACCCGGCTTTTTCCGTCATCTTCCTGACCACGCTGATCGGCGCCGGACAGGGCCTGTTCCTCGCGCTGTTCGCGTCCGAGCTGCTGGCCGATGCCGCGCACCGCGAAGGCGGCCCGACCTTCCTGATCATCGGCGGCGTGGTCGCGCTGGCGCTGACCGCGGGCGGTCTGGTGGCCTCGTTCTTCCACCTCGGCCGACCCGAACGCGCCTGGCGCACGGCCACGATGTGGCGCACGTCCTGGCTGTCGCGCGAGGTGATCGTGCTGCCGGTCTTCATGCTCGGCCTGTTCTTCTGGCTGTTGGCGCATGCGGGCGACCTGGGCGGCACGCTCACGCTGGGGCTGCTGACCACGCTGGCCTGCCTGGCGCTGTTTGTCTGCACGGCCATGATCTACGCCTCGGTGCGTTTCCTGCAGGAATGGGCCAGCGCCTACACGCTCGTCAACTACCTGCTGTTGGGACTGGCCTCGGGCGGCACGCTGGCCACGGCGCTGGCGGCGCTGCTGTGGCCGCAGGCGGTGCCCGGCTTCGGTGTGCCCACGCTGCTGTTCACGGCCGCGGGTGGCATCAGCCGTGTGCTGTCGCTGCGCCGCAATGCGCGGCTGAAGCCCAAGTCCACGCTGCAGACGGCCATCGGCATCAAGCACCCGAAGATCACACAGCGCTCGCAGGGCTTCATGGGCGGCTCGTTCAATACGCGCGAGTTCTTCCACCACCGCACGCCGGGCGCGCTGAAGAACGTCAAGTGGCTGTTCCTGCTGGGCGCCTTCGTGCTGCCGCTGCTGCTGGTCTTTGGCGGCATGTCCACGGGGTCGACGGCGATGCTGGTCCTGGCCTTCGTCGTGCAGTACGTGGGTCTGCTGGCCGAGCGCTGGTTCTTCTTCGCGCAGGCCCGGCACCCGCAGAACCTCTACTACCAGACGGTGTCCTGATGCGACGCGGACTGCGCACCTGGGGCCTGGCCGGCGCGGCGATGCTGCTGCTGGCGGCCGGCGCGCAGGCGGCCGGCGTCGATGCCGCGGTGGCCTCGCCCGTGCCCTGGTGGGTGTGGCCGCTGGCGCTGTTTGCGGCCTGTTTCCTGATGGGCATCGTGGCCGTGCCGGCCGGCATCGGCGGGGGCACGCTGTTCGTGCCCATCGTCGGCAGCTTCTTCCCGTTCCACCTCGATTTTGTGCGTGGCGCGGGTTTGCTCGTGGCGCTGGCCAGCGCCTTGTCGGCCGGGCCGATGTTGATGCGCGGCGGCCTGGGCAGCCTGCGGCTGGCGCTGCCGCTGGCGGTGCTGGCCTCGGCCTCGTCGATCGGCGGTGCGCTGCTGGGGCTGGCGCTGCCGGCAAACGTGGTGCAGATCCTGCTCGGCGCCGTGGTGCTGGGCATCGTGGTGCTCATGTTCGTGTCGAAGAAGAGCGAGATCCCGGTCGTCGAGCGGCCGGATGCCTTGTCGACGGCGCTGCGCCTGAACGGCATCTTCATCGATGGTGCCTCGCGCCGCGAGATCCACTGGCAGGTGCACCGCACGGTGCCGGCGCTGTTTGTCTTCCTGGGCATCGGCGTGCTGGCCGGCATGTTCGGCATCGGCGCGGGCTGGGCCAATGTGCCGGCGCTGAACCTGCTGATGGGCGCGCCGCTGAAGGTCTCGGCAGGCACGTCCAGCCTGGTGTTGTCGCTGGTCGATTCGTCGGCCGCCTGGGTCTACCTGAACAAGGGCGCGGTGCTGCCGATGATCGCGGTGCCTTCGGTCGTGGGCATGATGCTGGGTGCGCGCATCGGTGCGCGTCTGCTCAATGTCCTGAAAGGGTCCGTCGTGCGCAAGCTGGTGATCTCCGTGCTGCTCTTCGCTGGCGCGCGCGCCTTGCTCAAGGGGCTGGGGGTGTGGATATGACGGGTCTTCGGGCGCCCCATGCCCAGCCGCCCGAACAGCTGCGCTATGCCGCCTGGCTGGAGTGGGGTACCCGCGCCGGGCTGGCGGTGCTGGTGGTCAGCTATGCGGCTTATGTCTTCGGCCTGTTGCCCTCGCTGGTGCCGCCGCAGGAGCTGGCCCAGGTCTGGGGGTTGCCGGTGACGCAATACCTGCAGCGCACGGGTGCGCCAACCGGCTGGGGCTGGGTCTCGAATCTGGGTCGCGGCGACGCCGCAGCGCTTCTGGGCATCGTGATCCTGGCTGGGTGTTCGGTGCCGGCGCTGCTGGCGCTGGTGCCGGCCTCCTGGCGCAAGGGCGACAAGGCCTTCGCCGCGATGTGCGTGGCCGAGGTCGTCATCGTGGTGCTGGCGGCCACCGGCTGGCTGACGTCGGGGCATTGAACACCATGACAGCCCTGTTCAGCCGCCCCCTGCTGGCCACCGAGTGCAGCGAGTTCGATCAAGGCGCGCAGGTCGTGGCGCTGGCGCTGGCCCAGCGGGCCGGCTTGCAGTTGTCGGTCGTGATGCCGCTGACCAGCAACCCGGAATTCGAAGCCGTCGCGCCCGCCCTGGCCGCCAAGGCGGAAGCCGCCGCACTCGCCAAGGGTGACGTGCTGCGCCAGCAGGCCGACGCCGCGGGTGTGGCTATCGACCTGCACGTGCGCCGTGGCCCGGAAGCCTATGCGGAGATCGTCGCCGAGCTCGCCGAGCGTGGCAGCGACTTGCTGGTGATCCGTCGGCGCGGCAAACGTGGCCTGCTGGCCAACCTGCTGGTCGGCGAGATGGTCAGCAAGGTCGTTGCGCATGCCAGCAGCCCGGTGCTGATCTGCCCGCGCGAGGCGCGTCCCTGGAGCCGCGGCGTGCTGCTGGGCGTGGATCCGCTGAACGCGCATCCGGGGCTGTTGGCGCAGGCCGTGGCGGTGGCGCGGGGCTTCGGACTGCCGCTGCGCGTCGTGTCCGTGGCCATCGAGCCCACGCGCAAGCCGCTGGCCGATGCGGCCGTCGCCGTGGCCGTGCACGAGGCCCGCCGCGCGGGTGTGGCGGCCGAAGGCCAGGTGCGCACCGGACGGCCCTACGAACAGCTCATCACCGCCGCGCGCGAACTCGACTGCGACTTGCTGGTGATTGCGCGCCACGGCACGGGATCGCTGGCGCGTGCCTGGATCGGCGGCGTCGCGCAGAAAGTCATCGGGCTGGCCGAATGCCCCGTGTGGGTCCATGTTCCCCAACCTTCCACCTCCGCATCATGAGTGACGCACTGAACTACCTGGTCAAGACCCGCCCCGATGCGGTCGGCCACTACTTCGCCTTCCTCAAGAACTGCGGCAAGCACCTCGACCCCAAGACGCGCAACCTGATCTCGGTGATCACCAAGGTCGATGCGCAGACCGAGCGCGGGTTCCGGCAGTACCTGGGGCGCGCACTGCGCGAGGGCTGCACGCCGATGGAGGTGCTGGACGCCTTGCTGATGGCCTTCCCGACACTGGGCCTGCACAAGATCGTCTGGGCGGTGGACATCATCCTGGCGATGGACCTGCCCGAGTTCCAGCCCGGCGCGATGGGTGCGGCCGGCGACTGGCACGACGTGATGCCCACCAAGGGCTTCAAGCCGGGCAGCACGCAGCGGGTGGAGTGCGACGGCCGCGGTCTGTTCGTGCACCGCACGGAAGCCGAATGGCGCGTCTACGACAGCCGCTGTCCGCACCAGACCACCAACATCCCGCACCTGGCGCTGGAGGGCTGCACGCTCACCTGCCCGAAGCACCAGTGGCAGTTCGACATCCGCACCGGGGACTGCACGCAAAAGGGCGACGCCCCGCTCAAGCGCTGGCCCAGCAAGGTCAGCAAAGGGCGCCTGCTGGCGTTCTGGTAGGCCGGCGCCGGCAACGAATGGCAAGCCACCACCCGGGGCATCACACGCCACTGATTTCAAACGTTTTCTATACGGCCTGCGGTCGCCTCCGCGGGCTCCAACCCTGAGGAGACCGACATGAAGACAAGCCCGAACACCCGCCCGTGGCGGTTCGCCCCGCTGGCCGCGGCCTGCGCCCTGACGGCCGCGCCGGCCTGGGCCACGAACGGCATGAACATGGAAGGCTACGGCCCGGTCTCTTCCGGCATGGGCGGCGCGTCGCAGGCCATCGACCACGGCACGGCGGCCATGGCGCAG
This sequence comes from Pseudomonadota bacterium, assembly GCA_963205115.1. Lineage (GTDB taxonomy): Bacteria > Pseudomonadota > Gammaproteobacteria > Burkholderiales > Burkholderiaceae_C > Rubrivivax. Next base: position 39,943 of record CAUJHV010000008.1, read on the forward strand.
AACCCCGCGACGCTGGCGCTGATGGCGCCGGGTGCACGCATGGACCTCGCACTGGGTGTGTTGGGGCCCAAGGTGTCCAGCACGATGGCGGGCTTTCCGACGGCCGATTCCAGCGGCACGTCCTACGTGATGCCGGCCTTCGGCTACGCGCGGCGCAACGGGGCATTGACCTACGGCCTGGGCGTCTTCGCGCAAGGCGGCATGGGCACCGAATACGGCGCCAACACCTTCATGGCCGGCGGCTCGGGTGCGCCGGTGCGCTCGGAGCTGGGTGTGGGCCGCGTGCTGCTGCCTATCGCGTACCAGGTCAATCCCAGCCTGGCCGTGGGCGCGACGATCGACCTGATGTGGGCCGGCCTGGACATGCGCATGGCCGCCAGCGGCGCGCAGCTGGGCCAGATGGTCACGGCGGCCAGCGGCAACCTCGCGCAGGCCCTGCCGGCCCTGGGCGGTGCACCGTGGGCGCGCATCGACTTCTCCAATTCGAGCGACTTCAGCGGCGCGGCCAGCTCCACGGGCTGGGCCGCCAAGGTCGGCGTGCTCTACAGCGTGAGCCCGCTGCTGCGCGTGGGGGCCTCGTACCACACGAAATCCTCGCTGAAGGACATGAAGACCTCGGCCACCGGCGCGTCCATGAGCGCCACGGGCGGCTTCGTCGACACCGGCCGCATCACGGTGGTCGATTTCCAGTGGCCGGCCACGACGGCCATCGGCGTGTCCTGGCAGGCCACGCCGGATGTGCTGGTCGCCGCCGACGTCAAGAACATCGCCTGGTCCAGCGTGATGAGCGACTTCAAGCTGCGCTACGACAGCGCCGGCATGGGCGGCTCGGTGAGCTTCGCGCTGCCGCAGAACTGGAAGGACCAGACGGTGCTGAACCTGGGCCTGGCCTATGCCGTGAACCCGGCGCTCACGCTGCGTGCCGGTGTGAATCTGGCGGACAACCCGATTCCCGATGCTTTCGTGAACCCGCTGTTCCCGGCGACGGTGGAGCGGCACCTGATGTTCGGCCTGGGCTACAAGTTCTCGCCGGTCAGCGAGTTCAATATCGCCGTGACCGTGGCACCGACGACCACGGTAACCAATGGCCAGGGCGTGGTGGTGACACACAAGCAGACCAATGCGCAGCTGATGTACACGCACCGGTTCTGAGCGACCGGGGTTCGAGAAAACCCGGCGCGGCACGGTCCGCCCTCGGGCGTGCGGCCGCCGCGCGGTTCCAGCGCGGCCGGCCTCAGAACAGCGAGCGCGCCACGATCTCCTTCATGATCTCCGTGGTGCCGCCGTAGATGCGCTGCACGCGCGCATCCACCCAGGCCCGCGCGATCGGGTACTCGCGCATGTAGCCGTAGCCGCCGAAGAGCTGCAGGCAGTCGTCGAGCACCTTGAACTGCATCTCGCTGCACCAGTACTTGGCCACGCTGGCCGTGGCGGTGTCCAGCTCGCCGGCCAGGTGCCGGCGCAGGCAGTCGTTGAGGAAGCTGCGCGCCACCAGCGTGTTGGCATGGCAGTCGGCCAGCCGGTGGCGCACGGTCTGCTTGTCGGCCAGCGGCGCACCGAAGGCCTGCCGCTGCGACACGTGATCGCGCGTCCATTCCACGCCCGCCTCCATCGCGGCCACGGCGGTGATGGCCACCAGCAGCCGCTCCTGCGGCAACTCGTTCATCATGGCCTTGAAGCCGCTGCCGGCCTCGCCCAGCAAGGCGTCGGCGCCGACCTGCACGTCGGCGAAGAAGAGCTCGCTGGTGTCCTGCGCGTGCATGCCCAGCTTGTCCAGCTTTCGCCCGCGGCTGAATCCCGGCGTCTGCGTGTCCACCAGAAGCAGGCTCACGCCCTTGGCGCCGCGCGCCGGATCGGTCTTGGCAGCCAGCAGCACCAGATCCGCAATCTGGCCGTTGGAGATGAAGATCTTCTGGCCGTTGATGCACCAGCCGCCGTCGCGCGGCTCGGCGCGTGTGCGGATGGCGGCCAGGTCGCTGCCGGCGCCGGGTTCGGTCATGCCGATCGCGGCAATGACCTCGCCGCGCGCCATGCGCGGCAGCCACTGCTGCTTCTGTGACTCGGTGCCGTAGTGCAGCAGGTAGGGCGCGACGATGTCGCTGTGCAGGTAGAACAGCGGGCCCGTGGCGCCGGCGCGGGCCATCTCTTCCACCGCGATGGCGCTGTAGCTGAAATCGACGCCGGCGCCGCCGTATTCGGGCGGCATGGTCAGGCACAGCAGGCCCAGCTCACCCGCACGCCGCCACAGGGCCTGGGGCACCTGGCCGTCGCGCTCCCACTGCGCGTGGTGCGGCTGGATCTCGTCCTGCACGAAGCGGCGCACGGTGGCGCGAAAGGCTTCGTGTTCGGGGCTGTCCAGCGGTGAAGTGGGGCGGTAGAGGTCGGCGGGCATGGTCTTGCGTTCAGGCGGTCGGGCATTGCGGCGCGGCGGGATGCAGCCGTGCCCAGCCCTGGTTGAGCACGGCGGCGCCGCGCTCGCGGGCCGTGACACGAAAGCGCAGGTCCGCGTCCTCGCGCCAGAACTCGCAGACCAGGGTCTCGCCGGGGTAGAGCGGGGCGGTGAATCGCGCGCGCAGCGCGGCCAGCCGTGCGGGCTGCGCGTCGCAGAAGGTATTCACCACCACCAGCCCCAGGATGCCGAAGCTGCACATGCCGTGCAGGATGGGCCGTTCGAAGCCGGCGCGCCGCGCCGCTGCCGGCTCCACGTGCAGCGGGTTGGGGTCGGCGAGCTGGCGGTACAGCAGGCTCTGGTGCGCCAGCGTCGCGCGGGTCACGACCGCGTCGGGCGATCGTGTGGGCAGCGGCGGCAGCGCCGCTTCGGCCGGCTCGCCCAGCTGCTGCAAGGGACCGTCCGGCGGGCTGAAGCCGCCATCGCCGCGCGCCACGACGGTGGTCCAGGCGCGGGCCAGGGGCTGGCCGCTGGTGGCATCGGTCAGCCAGCGTTCCACCACGAAGCTGGCCCCGCGCTCAGCGCCCCGGTCCTCGACCCGGCATACGCGGTGCCGGGCGACGATCTCGCCCTGCGCCGGCAGGGGCTGGAACCACTCCACGGACTCCTCGCCGTGCACCAGGCGCGGCCAGTCGAGCGTGCTGTCGGGCTCGCGCATCCAGAAGCCCGGGTCGCCCAGGACGGCGCACAGCGTGGGCAGGGCCTGCAGTTGCGGCTCGTGCACAAAGCGCAGCTGACCCTCGTCCCAGGCTTCTTCGCCCTGCGCGGCGCCGACCGCCAGCGCGTACAGGATGGTGTCGCGGTGCGTCCAGGCCTGCCGCACGGTCGGCAGCGCGCGCCGCAACAGCGCCTGGGGATCCATCAGCCGCCGGATCCGCCGGTTCCGCCGAACGCGCCGATCAGCGCCGCGCCGGCACTGTCGAACGGCCGCGCACCGGCACCGCCAGAGATCTGCGCCCAGTGGCTGGCGACAAACTCCGGGCTCACCGCGTCGACCGACGCATGCAGGCCCTGGCCTTCGACGATGCGCACGGTGGAGAAATAACCGGCGCCGGCCGCGAGGATGACGCCGCTGTCCTCGCAGGCTTCGCTGGCCAGCCAGGCCACGCCGGCGGCCACACGATCGGGTGTGGCCTCGCCGAGCATGCGCGCAAAAGGCAGGCCTTCGGTCATGCGCGTGAGGGCCACCGGCGCGATGGTGTTGACGCGGATGCCGTATTTCGCGCCCTCGGCCTTCAGCGTATTCATCAGCCCCACCACACCCAGCTTGGCGGCGCTGTAGTTGCTCTGGCCGAAGTTGCCGTACAGGCCGGCCGCGGAGGTGGTCATGATGATGCGGCCGTACTGCTGCGCCTGCATCGGCACCAGCGCGGCGCGCGAGCACCAGGCCGAGCCCAGCAGGTGCACGCGCACCACGGCCTCGAAATCGGCCGGGTCCAGCTTGTGCAGCGTCTTGTCGCGCAGGATGCCGGCGTTGTTGACCAGCACATCCACGCGGCCCCAGGCCTGCAGCGCGGCATCGATCAGGCGCTGCGCGCCCTCGGGTGTGGAGATGTCGTCGAAGTTGGCCAGCGCCCGGCCGCCGGCGGCTTCGATCTCGGCCACCACGCGGCGCGCGGCCGCGGCGTCGCCACCCACCCCGCCCAGCGTGCCGCCCAGGTCGTTGACCACCACGGCGGCGCCGCGCGATGCCAGCAGCAGCGCATGCGCGCGGCCCAGCCCGCCGCCGGCGCCGGTGATGACGGCCACGCGGCCGTCGAATCGGATGGGGTTCATGTCGCGCGGGCCTCCAGTGACGGGCTGCCGTAGAGCGCGTCGATCGCGGCAGCGTATTTCTCGGCAATGCTCTTTCGCTTGATCTTCAAGGTGGCCGTGACCTCGCCGTCGTCGTGGTCCAGCTCCTTGATCAGCAGATGGAACTTGCGCACCTGCTGCACCTGCGGCATGCGGGCGTTGACCCGGTCCACCTCGGCCTGCAGCAAGTCGCGCACGCGCGGGTGTTCAGCCAGGCTGCGGAAGTGCGTGTAGGCCAGACCCTGCTCCTCGGCCCAGGGGCCGACGGTCTCGAAATCGATCTGGATCAGCGCGGCCACAAAGGGCCGCTGGTCGGCCACGACGATGGCCTCCTTGACGTAGGCGCTGAACTTCAGCGCGTTTTCGATCTCGCTGGGCGTGATGTTCTTGCCGCCCGCGGTGATCATGATGTCCTTCTTGCGGTCGACGATGCGGATTTCTTCGCCGGCCTCGCCGCGCACCCACTGCGCCACGTCGCCGGTGTGCAGCCAGCCCTCGCTGTCGATCGCTTCGTGTGTGGCCGCGTCGTTGCGGTAGTAGCCCTTGAACACCGTCGCGCCGCGCACCAGCAGTTCGCCGTCCTCGGCGATGCGCAGCTCCACGCCGGGCACCGCGGCGCCTACCGTGCCCACGGGCGAGGCCGCGCTGCGCTGCACGGTGGCCACGCCGGCGGTCTCCGTCATGCCATAGCCCTCGCGGATGGGCACGCCCAGGCAGCGGAAGAAGCGCAGCATGTCCGGCGCAATGGGTGCCGCGCCGGACAAGGCCAGGCGGCAGCGGCGCAGGCCGATGAAGTTGGTCAGCGCGCGCAGCACCAGCAGGTTCCAGAAGGCCACGGTGAGCCGCTGGGACAGGCTGCGCCGCTCGGGCGGCAGTTCGGCAAAGGGCGACACCGCGGCCATGGCACGCCGGTACAGGCGCTGGCGCAGGCCGCCGGTCTCGCGGATCTTGACCTCGATGGCCGCGTGCAGCTTCTCCCAGATGCGCGGCACGCCCAGGAACAGCGTGGGCGCGATCTCGCGCAGATCGCTCTGCACCGTGCGCAGGCTTTCGGCGAAATTCACCACGAGCCCGGCATGCAGCGGCAGGTTGACGGTGTAGATCTGCTCGGCCACGTGGCACAGGGGCAGGTAGGACACCACCGAATCGTGCACGGTGCAGCGGTAGATCTCGTCGGCGCCGGTCGCCATCGCATTGACGTTGCGGTAGCTCAGCATGGCCGCCTTGGGCCGCCCGGTGGAGCCGCTGGTGAAGATCATCAGCGCCGTGTCGTCCAGCGACTGGGCTGCCAGCCGCTGCGCCACCAGCTCGGGGTGTTGGGCATCGAAGGCGCGGCCGCGCGCCAGCACCTCCTCGAAACTCAGCAGGCCCGGCACCGCGTAGTGCCGCAGGCCGCGCGGGTCCATCACCACCAGGCGCTGCAGGCGGGGCAGGCGTTCGCGCACCTCCAGCACCTTGTCCAGCTGTTCCTGGTCTTCGCAGACCACGATGTCCGCATCCGCGGCCTGCAGCAGGTATTCCACCTCCGGCGCCGGCGAGGTGGGGTAGATGCCCACGGCCACGGCGCCCGTCATGTTGGCGCCCAGCTGCGCGAAGACCCATTCCTTGCGGTTCTCGCTGAGGATGGCCACATGGCCGCCCGCCGCCAGGCCCTCGGCCACCAGTCCCAGGCCGAAGGCACGTGCCAGGGCCGCGTACTCGCGCCAGGTGAAAGCCTCCCAGATGCCGAAGTCCTTCTGGCGCAGCGCGACCGCATCGGGCCGCACCCGCGCCCAGTGCTGCAGGCGCTGCGGCAGGGTCAAGGTGGAAAGTTCGGCCGCACTCATGACAGCCAGCGCTTGCGTCGCTTGTAGTGCTTCACGTGGCGGAAGCTCGCAAGCTCTTCGCCGCCGTCGCCGTAGCCCAGGTAGAAGCGCTGCACGTCGGGGTCGTCCACCAGCTTCTCGGTGGGGCCGTCGATCACGATGCGGCCGTTTTCCATGATGTAGCCGTAGTGCGCGATACCGAAGGCCGCCATCGCGTTCTGCTCGACCAGCAGCATGGCCACACCCTGTTCCTGGTTGATGCGCTGCACGATCTGGAAGATGCTTTCCACCACCAGCGGCGCCAGGCCCAGCGAGGGTTCGTCCAGCAGCATCAGCGTGGGCTTGCCCAGCAGCGCCCGGCCGATGGCCAGCATCTGCTGTTCGCCGCCGGAGAGGTAGCCCGCACGCTGCGTGCGCCGCTCCTTCAGCCGCGGGAAGTAGTCGTAGATCAGCCCGTGGTCGGGTTTCAGGCCGCGGCCGGTGAGCGCATTGCCGGCGGCCACGAGGTTCTCCTCCACCGTGAGGTCCTCGAAGACATGCCGGCCTTCGCGCACGTGCGCCACGCCGCGCCGCGCCAGCAGGTGCGGCGCCACGTGGTCGATGCGCTCGCCCTGGAAGCGGATGCTGCCGGCGCGCACCTGGCCCACTTCCAGCGGCAGCAGTCCGGAGATCGCCTTCAGCGTGGTCGTCTTGCCCGCGCCGTTGCTGCCGAGCAGGGCCACGATCTGGCCCTGCGGCACGGACAGCGACAGCCCGCGCAGCACCTGCACCGAGTGGTGGTAGACCACCTCGATGTTGTCGATGGACAGTGCCGGATGCGTCACGGTGTGCCTATGCCAGCCCAGCGGCCGCCGCGGATCCGGCTCGGCCGGTTCGCCAGCGGCGCCCCCCGGGGGGGAGGCGACCGCAGGTCGCTTCGGGGGGCAGTGTCATCACGCGGTCTTGATCCAGCCGCTGGCCGGCTCCATCAGCTTGCTGTCGGCGTTGTAGGCGTAGATGCGACCGCTGGCGATCTGGTGGCCCTTCAGCGAAGCCAGCAGGCCGGTCACGCCGCCGGTGTCCCAGTTGTCCATGGATTCCAGCGCGGCCTTCATGTTGGGCCCGGTCAAGGGCTTGCCGGCCTTGAGCACGCGCTCCATCACCTCGCTGAAGATCATGCCCACCAGCCAGCCCGAGGTGTAGAAGATCGGCACGTAGCTCAGGTTCGGGCGCGCCTTGGCGGCAAAGTCCTTCATTGCCTGCATCGTGGGCGCGTCCTTGGTGTCGTAGCTGTAGCGGTAGGGCATCACGCCCATCCAGCCTTGCGCGGCGGCACCCATCGCATCGACGGTGGTCTTGTCCATGCTCCAGATCGTGCCCATCGGCGTGGTGCTCATGCCGGCTTCGCGCATCTGCTTGATGAACTCCGGAATGGGCGCCAGCACGTAGCCGTGGAAGATCACGTAGTCGGGCTTGGCGCGGCGCAGCTTGGCCACTTCGCTGGAGACGTCCACCGCGCCGGGCTTGGTGACGATCTCCTGCACGATGGGAATCTGCAGCGCGGCGGCCTTGGCCTTCAGGCCGGCGATGGGGTCGCGGCCGAACTCGGTGTCGCTGTAGACCACGGCCACGGCTGGCCGGTTGGTGCCGCGCGAGGTGCGGTTGATGTACTCCAGCAGGATCTCGCACATGGCCGTGTAGGTGGGCCCGGCCATGAAGTAGTAGGGCACGTTCTTGGGGTCCGCCAGGTCGGACGCGAAGCTCGGGCTGCAGGTCAGCGTCGTGCCCAGCTGGCTCACCTCCTTGGCCGCGGCCTTGGCCCAGGCCGTGCTGTCGCCGTAGAAGACCGGCGGCTTGTGCGCACCCATGAGCTTCTTGAAGACGCTCATGGCCTGGTCCATCTTGTAGCCGGAGTCCTCGCCGATGTAGCGCAGCTTGCGTCCGGCGACGCCGCCCTTGGTCTGGTTGCGCCACTCGCAGTAGTCGCCCAGGCCCTGGTGCAGGCCCACGCCGGCAAAGGCGAAGACACCCGTGATCGGCGGGGCCGCGCCCACCACCAGTTCGCCCGTCTGTGCCAGGGCGGCGTGCAGCGGCAGCGCGGACAGGCCGGCGGCACCCAGTCCGGCACCCACCAGGCGGCGGCGCGAAGGGTTGGAAAGCTCGTCGTGGTGCATGGGGTTCTCCTCGTTCAGGGTCGGGTCACAGGAAGCGTCAAGCGAATGCGGGTTGCGCCGGGATCAGGCCCGGAAAGGCCACAGGTGGAAGAGCCGTCGGATGCGGCGCCAGATCTCCAGCAGGCCATGCGGCTCGAAGACCAGGAAGCCCATGATCAGCAGGCCGAACACCACCTGCTGCACGGGGCTCAGCACCTCGGTGGCCTGCGGCGCCCAGGTGGCCACCAGCGTCACGCCGGCGCGCAGCACCTCGGGGACCAGGCTCATGAATACGGCGCCCAGGATCGTGCCCAGCATGCTGCCCAGCCCGCCGACGATGATGGCGGCCAGGTAGAAGATGCTCAGCTGCAGCGTGAAGTACTCGGGCGTCATCGCGCGGTAGAAGTAGCCCAGCAGCGCGCCGGCCACGCCGGCATAGAACGAGCCCAGCGCAAACGCGGCCAGCTTGTAGTGCAGCAGGTCGATGCCCAGCACCTCGGCCGAGATGTCCTTGTCGCGGATGGCGATGAAGGCCCGCCCCACGCGCGTGCGGAACAGGTTGCGCGCACCCACCAGCATCAGCGCGGCCACCGGCAGGATCAGGTAGTACATGCGCTGGTCGTTGAGCAGCTCGAAACCGAAGACCTGCGCATTCGGGACATTGACGCCGCGCACCCCGCCGGTGACGCTGTCCCACTCGCGGAAGACGTAGACCAGCAGGAACTGCATGGCCAATGTCGCCACGGCCAGGTACAGGCCCTTGATGCGCAGGCTGGGAAGGCCCATGACGATGCCCAGCAGTGCCGCCAGCCCGCCGCCCAGCGGCAGCGTCAGCAGCGTCGGCACGCCGCGTTGCGCCGCCCAGGCCGCCGTGTAGCAGCCCACGCCCATGAAGGCCGCGTGGCCCAGCGAGATCAGGCCGGTGTAGCCCGTCATGATGTTCAGGCCCGCCGCAGAAATGCAGTGGATGCCCACCAGGCAGGCCAGGCCCACGATGTAGCCGTTGACACCCAGCGGCAGCAGCAACAGCGCCACCGCCAGCGCGACCAGCCAGCCCTGCTGCACGCGCGTGGGCCACAGCGACTCGTCGTGTGCGTAGGTGGAGCGGAAGTCGCCGATGCGCATCTACAGTCTCTCGATCTGGCGCGTGCCGAAGAGGCCGTAGGGCCGAACCAGCAGGATCAGCAGCACGGTGGCGTAGGGCACGATGTCGCGCACCTTGCCGCCGAGGTAGCCCGCGGTGAGGCTTTCGATCAGGCCCACGATCAGCCCGGCCACGATGGCTCCGGCGATGCTGTCCAGGCCGCCCAGGATGACGACCGCCAGCACGCCCAGCGCGGCGCCTCCCAAGGCCGGCGACAAGCTGGTCATCGAGGCCACCACGACGCCGGCCACGGCGCCCACGATGCCCGCGAACATCCAGGTCAGCATCTGCGTGCGGCGCACGTCGATGCCCAGCACGTAGGCGGTCGTCGGGTCGCTGGCGGCCGCGCGCATCGCGATGCCGGTCTTCGAGAATCGGAAGTACAGCGTGAAGGCCGTGATGATGACCGCGGCCAGCACGAAGCTCCAGAACACCTGCCCGGGGATGAGGATCTCGCCGGGTGTGAGCGGCTTGCGCGGCAGCAGTGGTGGCATCTCGTAGTTGTTGCCGCCCCAGAGGGCGTCGACGCCGCCATGCAGCGCGCTGGCCAGGCCGATGGTGGCCATCAGCACCGAGATCACCGGCTGTCCGGACAAGGGCCGCAGCAGCGCCCGTTCGATCAACGCGGCCACGGCGGCCACGGCGGCCAGCGTGAGCAGCAGCGCCCACGCGGTGGGCAGCTTCCACATCACGTTGGCGGTGTAGAAGAAATACGCGCCCAGCATCATGAATTCGCCCATCGCGAAATTGATGACGCCCGTGCCCTTGTAGATGAGCACGAAGCCCAGCGCGATAAGCGCCAGCAGCCCGCCGGACAGCAGGCCGATGGCGCTGTATTCGGCCAGGGCCACCCAGTCGAAGCCACCGGTCATGCGGCCACCTTTGCCGGGGGGGCCGCGCCACCGAGGTACGCGCGCACGACCTCGGGCTGGTGGCGCACCTCGGTGGGCGTGCCCTGGCCGATGACCTGGCCGAAGTTCAGCACGACGACGTGGTTGGAGATGTCCATCACCAGGCCCATGTCGTGTTCGATCAGCAGCACCGTGATGCCGCGTTCTTCCTGGATGTCCAGGATGAAGCGCGCCATGTCTTCGGTCTCTTCGCGGTTCATGCCGGCCACGGGTTCGTCCAGCATCAGCACACGCGGCTGCATGGCCAGTGCGCGCGCCAGTTCCACACGTTTCTGCAACCCGTAGGGCAGCGAGGCGACGCTCTGGTGGCGGACGTGGTCGATCTCGAGGAAGTCGATGACCTCGCGCTCGATCTCGCGGCGCAGGGCCATTTCTTCGCGCTGTGCCGCGCCCAGGTACCACAGCGCGTTCAGCGGGTTGGCGCGCAGGCGCGTGTGGCCGCCGAGCTTGATGTTGTCCAGCACGCTCATGCCGCGGAACAGCGCGACGTTCTGGAAGGTGCGCGCCAGCCCCATGGCTGCACGCCGCGCGGGCCGGTGGCCGGTGATGTCCTGGCCGTCGAACCGGATGCGACCCTGCTGCGGCCGGTAGAAGCCCGAGATGGCGTTGAACAGGCTGGTCTTGCCGGCGCCGTTGGGGCCGATGATGGCCGTGATCTCGCCGGGCCGGGCCCGTAGCGAGACCCCTTGCAGTGCCTTGATGCCGCCGAAGCCGAGGTGCAGGTCCTCGACCTGCAACAGGGGTTCGGTGCTGGGGGTCATCGGCAAGGGAGACATGGCAAGCTGCGACGCATCATGCCGCCGGTGACGCTGTTGCGACATCGGGAATGCGCCTGTGCAGGAGATCCCTCAGGCCGCGTCTGCCGGTCGACATCCGCCGCACCCTGGCCGTGTTCGCGTTGCGGCAGGTGCCGGTCCGCGCGCCGCGGCTGGGGTTCTCAGTCATGCGTCCGCTCGGTGATGAACACCGTGCCGGTGAAGCTGGAGATGGCGCGCCCGTCCTCGTGTGTCACGTCCACACGCACCACCGACAGCCGCCGGGAGCGCGAGACCTCGTAGGCGCGCGCCAGCAGCGTGTCACCCGCGCGCGCCGGTGCCTGGTAGGTGATGTGCGCGTCGATGCCGGCGGCCACCACGCCGTGCGAGTTGCTGGCCAGGCCGAAGGCCGTGTCGGCCAGCGTGAAGATCACGCCGCCGTGACAGGTGCGGTTGAAGTTGAGATGCTCGTCGGTGAGTGTCAGCCTCAGTTCCACGTGCCCGGCCGAGGCCGCCGTGCAGCGGATGCCCGTGCGGCGCACCCAGGGGTCGGCCGCGGCCAGGCGCATGACACGCTCGCCTTCGGGCGTGCGCGCGGCCTGCAGACGCCGGCCGCGACCGGTGGCCGCCGCGTGCGCCAGCGCGGCATCCACCAGCTCGGCCACGCCGCTGCCCTGCGTGGCGCTGGTGGCGATGACCGGCACCTTCCACGCGCCGGCGCCCTGGGCGGCGCGCAGGTGCAGCATGTCGCGCAGGTCCTTGGCGGTGACGGTGGCCAGCGGCAGGTCGGCCTTGGTCACGGCAAGGACGTCGGCAATTTCCAGAATGCCGGCCTTGATCGCCTGCACCTCGTCGCCCAGGCCCGGCGGACAGGCCACGATGCGGGTATCGGCCAGCCGCATGATCTCGACTTCCGACTGCCCCGCGCCCACGGTCTCGACGATGACGGTATCGAAGCCGGCCGCGTCGAAGATGTCGACGATGCCGCGCGTGGTGGGCGACAGCCCGCCCAGGTGGCCGCGCGAAGCCACCGATCGGATGAAGACGTCGGGGTGCGCGCCGTGCTCGCCCATGCGCACGCGGTCGCCCAGCACCGCGCCGCCGGTCAGCGGGCTGGAGGGGTCGACCGCCACGACGGCGACCGTCTGGCCGCGCCGCAGCAGCTCACCCAGCAGGGCATGCACGAGCGTGGACTTGCCGGCGCCCGGGCTGCCCGTCAGGCCCAGCACCTGCGCGCGTCCGAGGTGCGGTGCCAGCGCATTCAGGAAACCGGGCACGCCGGATGCCCCTTGCTCCACCGCGCTGATGGCGCGGGCCACCGCACGCCGCTGGCCGGCGAGCACCGGCTCGAGCCACGGGTGTGCCACCGGGGTATCGGACAAGTCGGTCACACGACGGCCTGCACGTGACCGAAGCCCAGCTCCTGGCGCAGCCGGCCGCAGATCTCGCCATGGGTGACGCCCACTTCCGCGGCTTCCACGACACGGCCGAAGAGGTTGTCCGCGGGGTCGGCCGCGGCGCGCGACAGCGCATCCAGCGCGCGCTGCACCTCGGCCTGCGAGCGGCCCTCGCGCTTGAAGGCGACAAAGTCGTCCACATGCGCCTGCATCGCGGCGCGATCGGGCCGTGCGTTGATGGGCCGCGCGCTGCGGTCTTCGGCTACCTGGTAGGCGTTGACGCCCACGACGGTCTGCTCGCCGCTGTCCACCTGGGCCTGGAAGCGCCGGGCCGATTCGCCGATCATGCGCTGCACCAGCCCGCTCTCCACGGCCTTGTACATGCCGCCGGCGTCGTCGACCAGGGCCATGATGCGCTCGATCTCGGCTTCCATCTGGTCGGTGAGTGCCTCCACGTAGTGGCTGCCGCCCAGCGGGTCGATCACGTCGGTGAGGTGGGCCTCTTCACGCAGGATGTTCTGCGTGGCGATGGCGATGCGCGCGCCGAATTCGGTGGGGCAGGACAAGGCCTCGTCGTAGGCATCGGTGTGCATGGACTGCAGGCCGCCGAAGATGCCGGCCATGGCCTGCACGGTGACACGCGCGACGTTGTTCAGCGGCTGCTGGCGCGTGAGGTCCACGCCCGAGGTCTGGCCGTGGAACTTGAAGCGCCAGCTGCGCGGGTCCTTGGCGCCCAGACGCTCCTTGGTCACCTTGGCCCAGATGCGCCGCGCGGCGCGGAACTTGGCCACTTCCTCGAAGAAGCTGATCGAGATGTCGAAGAAGAAGGTGAAGCGCGGCAGGAAGTCGTCCGGGTCCATGCCACGCGCGATGCAGTCCTGGGCGTTCTGGATGGCCGTGCTCAGCGTGAAGGCCACCGCTTCCGCCGGGTTGGCGCCGGCCTGCTGCATGTGCTGGCCCACCACCGACATCGGGTTCCACTTCGGCACGTGCTGGTTGCAGAAGGCGATGTGGTCGACCAGGATGCGCCGCGCGCCCGGCAGCGCGATGCGGAAGAACATGTGGTTGGCCACGTAGTGGCTGAGGTAGTCGCTCTGGTTGCTGGTGCCGCTGACCCGCGACCAGGGCGTGCCGCGCTTCTTCGCCGCGGCCAGCATGAAGGCCAGCAGCGTGAAGGGCGACGGGTCGTTCATCGCGCACGAGGTCGTGGCCAGGTCCACGCCGCGCAGCGCGCGGTCCATGTGGTCGGCGGTGTTGACGACGGTGCCGCAGGTGCCCAGCAGCTCGATGTGCGACTCGTCCATGTCGTAGCCGCGGAAGACCGAATTGCACGGGATGAGCGACACGGCCGTGGCGCCCTGCGCCAGGATGCCCAGCAGGCGCTCGTTGTATTCGGCCGGCGTGCCCAGGCCGATGAGCTGGCGCTGCGTCCAGGTGCGGCCGCGGTGCATGGTGGCGTAGATGCCGCGGGTGTAGGGCGCCTGACCCGGCAGGCCTTCTTCGCCCAGGCGCGGTGTCCAGTCCGCTGCCGTGTACAGCGGTTTGATCGGCAGGCCCGAGCGGTTGCGCACCGCGCGGTCGGTGCCGATCTGCTGCGCGTAGTCCTGCTGCCACTGCGCCAGCGCGGCGTGGCTCATCGGTGCATCGAAGGGTTTGTTCATGGCTGTTCTCCAGGGCTCAGGCGGACGCGGCACGTTGCTGCCTGACCTGGGCAGCTGCGTCGCGGACATAAGTGGCGATGTCATCGAGCGCGCTGCCGGGGTGGAAGACCCGCGCCACGCCCGCATCCAGCAGCATCTGCTCGTCCTCGTCCGGCACGATGCCGCCCACGATCACGCACACGTCGCCCAGGCCGGCTTCGCGCAGCGCGGTCATGAGCTTGGGCACGATGAGATGGTCGGTGGCCAGCGACGAGATGCCGATCACGTCGACGTCTTCTTCCGTGGCCAGCTTGACCACGGTGGCAATCTCCTGCCAGGGCGGGGTGTAGATCACCTCCATGCCGGCGTCGCGCAGGGCGGCGGCCACGATGCGGCTGCCGCGGTCGTGGCCATCGAAGCCGATCTTGGTGACCAGCACCTTGGGAATGCATGTCGCGTCGCTCATGAGCGTGCCTCCGTGCCTTGACGCAGCAAGGCCATGAATTGCCGCGCCAGACTGCGCGGCGAAGAAGGGCCATCCGGCCGGTACCAGTTCTGGGCCCAGTTCAGCGCACCCAGCAGCAGCAGGCGCAGGGCCTTGCGGTCGCTGCGGCGTGGCAGGGGCAGGGCATCGGTGAGCCCGGCCCACAAGGCCTCGTAGCGGTCGCGTTCCTGCACCAGGCGCTGGTTCGCGGCCACGACATCGGCGGGGCGCACACGCACCACCACGCGCGCATAGTCGTCGTCCCGCAGGATGGCTTCCAGATGGGCCACGCAGGCCGCTTCCAGCCGAGTCCAGGGATCGTCCAGCGGTTCGACGGCCGCCTGCACGGCCCCGCAGATCTGGTCGACGCCACGCGTATAGACGGCCACCAGCAGGTCTTCCTTGGTGGCGAAGTGGCAGTACAGCGAACCCGGCAGGATGCCCACGGCCTGCGCAATGTCGCGGATGGTGGTGCCCTGGTAGCCCTGCGCGCAGAACAGCCGCGCGGCGGCGTCCAGGATCTGCGGCAAGCGGCTGTCGGCATGGGCCACCTTGGGCCTGGCCGGGCCGGCCGCGGACTTGCGCAGGGCTGCGGTCATGCGCAAGCCCGCCCGGCCGCAGGCACCGTCTGCCGTGCAACCTGAGCTGTCGCCTGCGCAGCGGTCCGAGCCAGCGTCCGCACCAACGACCGCAGCTGCACCTGTTCTCGCGCGGATGGCAGCTTCGGATGCGTCACAGGCGGTCTCCTGTCGATGGGAAGGCGGGCGCCGCGGCACACGGCTGCGGCGCATCTTAACAATCAACTGTTTTCTAAACAACGCGATCTGTCTATAGTCGAGCTCATCGCAAACCCGCGCAACCACGCCCCGGCGGCTGCCATGACTTTCACCGACATCATCCTCAGCGCCGGCGCGCGTACGCCCTTCGGCGACTTCGGCAAGAGCCTGCGCGACGTGCCCCTGTCCACGATGGGCGTGCATGTCGTCCAGGCGAGCCTCGCCCGTGCAGGCCTGCAGGCCGCGCAGGTGGACCATCTGGTGTTCGGCGCCACGGCGCAGGTCGATCACGACGCCGTGTTCGTCAGCCGCAAGATCGCGCTGAACGCCGGCCTGCCGGAAGACAGCTCGGCGCTGGGCGTGGTGCGCGCCTGCGGCACGGGCTCGCAGGCCATCGTCAGCGCGGCGCAGCAGATCCAGTCCGGCCACAGCGAGATCGCGCTGGCCGTGGGCGGCGAGAACTACTCGCGGGTGCCCTACCTGGCGCACCAGGTGCGCTGGGGCGCGCAGCGCGGCCCCTTCGAATTTGTCGACGGGCTGGACTACATCTACCGCTGCCCCTTCACGCGCGAACTCATGGGCGACACCGCCGAGAACCTCACCGCGCGCTTCGGCTACACGCGCCAGGCGATGGACGACTGGGGCCTGATGAGCCAGCAGCGCGCCGGCGCGGCCATGGCCTCGGGCTTCCTGGCGCGGCAGATCGCGCCGATCGACGTGCCGCAGGGCAAGGGACTGACACGCCGGTTCGAGGCGGACGAGTTTCCGCGCCCGGCCATCACGCGCGAGAAGCTGGCGAGTCTGAAGCCGGCGTTTCGCAAGGATGGCCAGGGCCAGGTCACGGCCGGCAATTCCAGCGGCGTCACCGACGGTGCCGCGTCATTGGTGGTCGCCGGCCGCACGGCCGCGCAGGCCGCCGGCATCCCGCTGGAAGCCCGGCTGGTCGATTGGGCCGTGGTCGGTGTCGCGCCGGAGATCATGGGCGCCGGCCCGGTGCCGGCCATCCAGAAGCTCCTCAAGCGCACCGGCCTGCGCATCGAGGACATCGACTACTGGGAGATCAACGAGGCCTTCGCCGTGGTCAACCTGCACGCCGAGGCGCAGCTGGGTATTCCGCGCGTGCGCACCAACCTGTACGGCGGCGGCATCAGCATCGGCCACCCGCCCGGCGCCACCGGCATCCGCATGACGATCACGGCCATGCACCACCTGGCCGATACCGGCGGGCGCTATGCCGTGATCAGCATGTGCCTGGGTTCGGGCATGGGCATGGCCACGCTGATCGAGAACCTGCGGCGCTGATCACCGGGCCTGCAGACCCGGTCGGCGCGCCGTGGTTCAGAACTCGATCGCGTCGGCAATGGCCTTGATGCCGGCCTTCGCGCAGGCGTCGTCGGCCTCGCCACCCGGGCCGCCGGAAACGCCAATGGCGCCCAGCACATTGCCACCCGCCTGGATGACCTGGCCACCGCCGGCCGCGATCACGCGCGGCAGCGCGCGGATGCCGCTCATCGGGCGGCCCGGTTGCGTCTCCGCGCCCAGTGAGGCCGTGTCGGTGCGGAAGCTCGCCGCCGTCCAGGCCTTGTTGGTGGCCATGTCCACCGTGTGTGCGCCGGCAAAGCGGTCGCGCAGCAGCACCTGCGGCAGGCCGTGTCGGTCGCTCACCACCACGGCGATCTGGAAGCCCTGCTTGCGGCAGCTGTCCAGCGCCGCGCGCGCGGCCGTCAGCGCGGCCTCGGGGGTCAGCAGCCGGGTCGTGTAGGTGGCTTCCTGGGCCAGGGCGGCCGTGCAGGCCAGGCTGGCGACGGCCAGGGTCAGGTGTCGAACGAACATGCGCATCTCCTGTGGGCGAGGCTGACGTTCGACGTCAGCGGCTCATTGGCGCGCGCCGCGACGCGGCCCGCGTTGACAAAAATCAGGCCAGGCCGGGATTGCCGGCCACGCCGACGAGCTGTGGCGTGTTGATGCGACGGGCCTTCACGTGCCCACCGCTCTGCGCCTTCAACCAGGTTTCCAACAGCTCCCACACCGGCTTGTTGCCAGCCTTGGAGGCCTCTTCGGCCACCGGTGCCCAGCCCGCCACCTTGTAGGTCTTGGCGGCTTCGATGGGCTTGCCGGCCAGGCGCATGTCGCCGATGCGCGCGCCCATCTTCTCGCCCGGGGTGATCGTGTACTGCAGCCCGCCCACGCGCACCATGTCCCCGCCCTGCTGGTAGTAGGGGTCGGGGTTGAAGAGGTTGTCGGCCACGTCCTCGAGGATGGTCTTGATCATCTCGCCGGACATGTCGGTCACGGTGGCATAGGGGTAGGTGATGGCGACCTGGTCCATCATGAGTTCGCGCGTGATGACATCGCCCGGCAGCAGGCTGGTGCCCCAGCGGAAGCCGGGGCTGAAGGCGATCTGCGCGCCTTGCACGTCCATCAGCGCGTCGCACAGCAACTGGTCCCAGCTGCCGTTGAAATTGCCGCGGCGATAGAGCAGGCCGTCGGTGACCGCCAGCTTCTCGGCGAGCTTGCTCTCGTAGGGCGCGCGGATCTTCGCGATCAGCGCAGCCATCTCCGGGTCGGCCTTGAGCATGTTGGCGAAGATCGGCAGCAGCCGGTAGCGGAAGTCCGCCACCTTGCCGTCCTTGACGACAAAGTCCATCACGCCCAGGAACTTGCCGTTGCTGCCGGCGTTGGTCACCAGCGTCTTGCCGCCAGCATTGGCCACGGGGATGGCCACTGGCACCCCATCGTGCGTGTGGCCGCCGAAGATCGCGTCGATGCCACGCACACGGCTGGCCATCTTCAGGTCGACGTCCATGCCGTTGTGCGAGAGCACGACGACGACCTGCGCGCCCTTGCCGCGCGCCTCGTCGACCATCTTCTGCATGTTCTCGTCCTGGATGCCGAACTCCCAGTCGGCGACCATGTAGCGCGGGTTGGCGATGGGCGTGTAGGGGAAGGCCTGGCCGACGATGGCGACCTTCACGCCGTTCATCTCGCGGATGACGTAGGGCTTGAAGACCGGGTCGCCGAAATCGTTGGTCTTGACGTTCTGGGCGACGAAGTCGACGCGGTGCGCCGCCGCACCGCCTCCCGATCCGCCCGCAAAGTCCTTCTCGACGATCTCCTTGACCCGCTTCATGCCGTAGGTGAATTCCCAGTGGCCGGTCATCACGTCGACCGTCAGCGCCTTGCAGGCGTCGACCATGTCCTGCGCGTTCGTCCACAGGCTGGTGGCGCTGCCTTGCCAGGTGTCGCCGCCGTCCAGCAGCAGCGCGCCGGGGCGGCTGGCCTTCAGGCGCTTGACCAGCGTGGCCATGTGCGCAAAGCCACCAACCTTGCCGTAGCGGCGCGCGGCCTTCTCGAAATCGAGGAAGGTGTACGCCGCGGCCAGCGGCGTGCCCGCGGGAACGCCGGCTTTCTTCAACAGGTGCTCGCCCACCAGGTGCGGCAACTGGCCCAGCATCGAGCCCAGGCCGAGGTTGACACTGGGCTCTCGGAAGTGGATGGGCATGAGCTGCGCGTGGCAGTCGGTCATGTGCAGGAAGCTCACATGGCCAGCGCCGGTGCCCAGCGGTGGCAGGTCGTAGAGGCCCTGCTCGGCCGTGGCGGCATCGGCATCTTCATAGCGGGCCAGCCCCATGCCAGCCACGGCGGCGGCCGACAGCACCTGCAGGAATTCGCGCTTGCTCAGGCTCATGATCAGTATTCGCTTATGTTCGAAATCGAAAGAAGCCCGGTCGCGGCGGGGTGCCGGCCGGGCTGTCGCGGCTTACTGGTTGACGGGCGAAGCCGGGTCCAGCAGCAGGGCCATGATGTCGCGGATCTGGTCGGCGTCCAGCAGCTTCATATGGCCGAAGCGCGGCATGTTGGAACAGGCCGAATAGGCCTTGGCGTTCCACAGCTTGCCCCAGGTGTACTGCACGATCGCGGCCGACGCCGGGTCGTCGATCTTCTTGACGCCGCGCAGCTTGCCGTAGTTCCACAGGCTCGGGCCGATCGTGCCGAAGGAGATCTCCTTCTTGTCGATCTGGTGGCAGTTGTAGCAATTGCCGCCGTTGTCCTTCGTGGCGGCAGACGGGTCGGTCCAGGTCATGCCGCGGCCGCTCTGCGCGAGCTTCTCGCCTTCTTTCCAGTTGCCCAGGTAGATGCCGTTGGCAGGCCACTGGATGCTGGCCAGCGAGTCGGCCTCGATGCGCTTGGCGGTGGGCTCGGCGGGCGGCTTGTCGGACGAGCAGGCGGCTTGCGCCATGTCCTGGTTGATGCGATCGGCCTTGGCGATGCCCTGGTCACGGAACGAGGCCTTCATCATGGCGTTCGCCTGGGCGTCCAGGGTGGCGCTGGAGACGGGGGCTGCCGGCGCGGCGCAGCCGGCCAGACCGGCGGCCGCCACCGCGGCGACCGCGGCTGCCAAGCTCTTGGCGAGGAGGAATGTGCTGCTCATGGGCTTCTCCGCTTCAACGCTTGATGGCGGGCGCGATGGACTCGGCACCCTTGGCATTCACGCCCATGTAGCTGCCCAGCGCGATGGTCACGTCGGACGCAAAACCCGGGTACGGAAAGCGCTGCTGGCGGAAGCAGTCGTTCAGGCGCAGCTGCATGCTCCACATCTGCCCGTTGGACACGCGGTATGCGGGCCAGGCGGCAAAGCCGATGCCGTCGCCGGGGTTCTTCGTGAGGTTGGGCAACTCCTGCAGGCGGATGCGCTTGCCTTCTTCGCCATGGCAGGACGCGCAGGAAAAATCGTGCGAGCCGCCGCGGAAGAAAAACGCACGCTTGCCCAGCTCGTAGAAGCGGCGCTCTTCGGCGTGGCCTTGCGGCAGGTTGAACTTCATGCCGCGCGATTCGGCCGCGATCCAGGTGGCCAGCGCGGTGACGTTGGTCTGTTCGCCGCGGCCGAAGGCGGTCTTGGCGATTTCTGCCGCGCTGAAACCTTGCAGTGTTTCCATGCAGGTCAGCAGCCGCGATTCCAGGTCCTGCACGCGGCCGATATCGGCAAAGTAGCGCGGCAGCGTGACGAACACACCCTTGACGACGCCCGGGCCCTGGCCCAGGTCACAGCGCTCCAGCGTGGCGTTCTTGGGACCGCGCTTCTGCTTCCACAGGCTTTCGCCCTTGGCCTCGAAGAGATCGGCCGGGTTGCCGTCCTCGAGCATCTTGCGGTACTCGGCGATGCCGTCGGCGGCCGATTTCTGGGCCTGTACCGAGACGGCGAGCGCCAGGGCGGCCAGGCCGGCGCTGATGTGAAGGATCTTCAAAGCATGTCTCCTCGTCGGGAACGGCGTTTCAGGTTCGGGTCGAGCGACGCGCCCGCCGGATACGTGCCCGGCGGGTCGGAGGTGTGTGGTGGGCCCCGGCGGGCCTGAAGGCCTTGCCGGGGCGGGCCGCGTCAGCTGTCGGACACGAGAGGTCCGAAGGCCTTCGCCGGGCATGAGACGCCACGCAGGTGGCGTCCCATGTCCGGGCTCAGCTGACGGTGGCTTCGTCGGTGCGCTTGTCGCCCTTGTTGTCGACCCAGCTCACGGCGATCTTGTCGCCGGCCTTGGCGCCCTTGACGTTGAACTGCAGGAACGGGTTCTTGCTCACGGACGGGCCCCACTGCGCGGTGAGCACGGGCTTGCCGTTGTGCGTGGCACTGACTTCCTGGATGAACCAGGCCGGGATCACCTTGCCCGCGCTGTCCTTGCGCTGGCCGGTTTCCATTTCGTGGCTCATGAGTACACGCACGGTGGCTTTGTCACCGGCGACTTGGGCGCGAATGCGCATCGGATCTGCCATGTTCTGCTCCTTACCTCAACCGCCGCAGCCACCCAGGGTGACCTTGATTTCCTTCTGCGCGTACAACACCTTGCCGTCGGCCATCATGGCCACGGCGAAGACGTTGGACGACTGGCCCATCTTCACGCGCGTGGCGATGTTGGCTTCCACCGCATCGCTGA
This sequence comes from Pseudomonadota bacterium, assembly GCA_963205115.1. GTDB lineage: Bacteria > Pseudomonadota > Gammaproteobacteria > Burkholderiales > Burkholderiaceae_C > Rubrivivax. The sequence continues at coordinate 61,157 of CAUJHV010000008.1, forward strand.
CGTCGAAGACCGCGGCCAGCGCGTTGGGGTTCTTTTCCACCATCAGCGCCAGGCGCTTGACGCCGGCCAGCGTGGTG
>CAUJHV010000009.1 GCA_963205115.1 Pseudomonadota bacterium
CGCTCGGGCGAGCCCGGGGCCGCGTCGCTGCCAGGCGGGGGATTCACGGGTGCGTTCATCGGAGTGCCTCCACGGAGCCAGGGCGATGGATGCTGACAGCAAAGTCGCTCGCGTACCATCCTCGCTGCCCATGACAGACGCCGCCCTCGCCGACGCCCCGCAGGTGGACCCGCACAGCCTCGTGCCGCTGCTGCAGGAGGTCTTCGGCTACCCGGCCTTCCGCGGACACCAGCAGGCCATCGTCGAACACGCCAGCGCCGGCGGCGACGCGCTGGTGCTGATGCCCACGGGCGGCGGCAAGAGCCTGTGCTACCAGGTGCCGGCCATCGCGCGCCACCGCGCGGGCCTGGGCGTGGCGGTGATCGTGAGCCCGCTGATCGCGCTGATGCACGACCAGGTCGGTGCGCTGGAAGAAGCCGGCGTGCACGCCGCGTTCCTCAACAGCTCGCAGGAAGGCGACGAGGCGCGGCAGGTCGAGCGCGAGCTGGTGTCTGGCCGCCTGGTGATGCTGTATGCCGCGCCCGAGCGCATCCTCACGCCGCGTTTCCTGGCGATGCTCGATTCGCTGCACGAACGCGGCCGGCTGAGCCTGTTTGCCATCGACGAAGCGCACTGCGTCAGCCAGTGGGGCCACGATTTCCGCGAAGAGTACCTGGGCCTGTCGGCCCTGCACGAGCGTTATGCCGGCGTGCCGCGCCTGGCGCTGACGGCCACGGCCGATGCGCACACGCGCGCGGACATCGTGCAGCGCCTGCAGCTCGAAGACGCGCAGGTCTTCGTGGCCAGCTTCGACCGGCCCAACATCCGCTACACCATCGTCGAGAAGGATAACGCCCGAACGCAGCTGCTGCGTTTCCTGCGCGACGAACACGAGGGCGACGCGGGCATCGTCTACTGCCAGAGCCGAAAGAAGGTCGAAGAGACTGCCGCCTGGCTGGCCGCCGAGGGCTTCGACGCCTTGCCGTACCACGCCGGGCTGGACGCCGCGCTGCGCCGGCGCCACCAGGACCGCTTCCTGCGCGAGGACGGCATCGTGATGGTGGCCACCATCGCCTTCGGCATGGGCATCGACAAGCCCGATGTGCGCTTCGTCGCGCACCTGGACCTGCCCAAGAATATCGAGGGCTACTACCAGGAGACCGGCCGCGCCGGCCGCGACGGCGAACCCGCCGATGCCTGGATGGCCTACGGCCTGGCCGACGTGGTGAACCAGCGCCGCATGATCGACGAAGGCGAAGCCGAGGAAGATTTCAAGCGGCTGCAGCGCGGCAAGCTCGACGCGCTGCTGGCGCTGGCCGAGGCGCACGATTGCCGGCGCGCGCGGCTGCTGGCGTATTTCGGCGAAGACCAGGGGGATGCCGCGAACGACCGCGACCGGCCCGCCGGCTGGCGCAGCCTGTGCTGCGACAACTGCGCCAGCCCGCCGGCCACCTGGGACGCCACCGAGGCCGCGCGCAAGGCGCTGTCGTGCATCTACCGCTTCCAGCAGCACAACGGCCTGAGCTTCGGCGCGGGCCACCTCATCGACGTGCTGCGCGGCAAGGCCACCGACAAGACGCGCCAGCATGGACACGAGACGCTGAGCACCTTCGGCATCGGCGCCGACGTGAGCGAGGCGCAGTGGCGCGGCGTGCTGCGCCAGCTCATCGCGCTGGGTCACCTGCGCTCGGAGGGCGACTACGGCACGCTGGCGCTGACGCCCACGGCGCGCGAGGTGCTGCGCGGCGACGTGCAGCTGCTGCTGCGCGTGGCCACCGAGCCGCAGCGGCGCGGCCGCAGCTCGCGCAGCGGTACGGGCAAGGCGGACAAGCCGCCGCCGCTGCCGCTGGACGACGACGGCCAGGAGCGCTTCACCGCGCTGAAAGCCTGGCGGGCGGAAGTGGCCAAGGCGCACAACCTGCCAGCCTATGTGGTCTTCCACGATGCCACGCTGGCGGAGATGGCCCGCAGCGCGCCGCAGTCGCTGGACGACCTGGCCGGCATCACCGGCGTGGGCGCCAAGAAGCTCGAAGCCTACGGGACCGAGATCCTGCGCCTGATGCGGCCGCCGCACTGAGGCGCGGCGCGGGACGGCCGGCGCAACCGGACACCTGCGCGCGCGGGGGCTACCGGGCGGCAGCGGCCTTCAGAACCGCCCTGCGCAGGGCCCGCCGCCCGACCCGGATTCGCGCAGACAGCGATCAGCCGCCGCGGCGCAGCGCCACCATCGCGTCGGCCAGCGCCATCAGGTCGCCCGCCTCGCTGTGGCGGTGCGGCGAGACACGCACGGAACTGCCGCGCACCGACACATGGATGTGCCGCGCGGCCAGCGCCTGCCGCACGGCCTCGGGCTGCAGGCCCGTGGGCAGGGCGATGCCGAAGATGTTGGCCGCACGCAGGTCTTCGTCGGCCACGCCGAAGCCCGCCTCGCGCAGACGTTGCACGGCCGGTCGCGCGATGGCCAGCAGGTACTCGCGCGTGCGCGCCGGCTGCCAGGCCAGCAGCAGCGTGCAGGCCGCCTCCAGCATCTGGATCAGCATCGGGTTGGCGCGCAGGCTGGTGTCGTAGCGGCGCATGCCGGCGGCATAACGGTCCTGGTAGTCGACCAGGTTCGCGAAGCGCTCGCTGCCTTCGCGCATCAGCCAGCTGTCTTCCACCGGCCGGCCCTCCGCAAAGCGCTCGCCCAGCACGATGAAACCCAGGCCGTAATTGCTCAGGCCCGCCTTGTAGCTGTGCACGACCAGCGCATCCGGCTGCAGCGCGCCCACGTCCAGCGGCATCGCGCCGACGGTCTGCGTGCCGTCGATGACGAAAGCCGCGCCGACCGCCCGGCAGCGGCAGGCGATGGCCGCCAGGTCGAACAGCGTGCCGTCCGTCCAGTGCGCCTGTTCGACGGCCACCAACGCCGTGTCGGCGTCGATGGCTGCAAGCACCGCGGCCTGCCACGCCTGCGCGCGTTCACGCAGGGCCGCCGTATCGCCCGCGGGCGGCATCGGCGCGGGCACCATACGCATCTGCACACCCTGGCCCTGCCAGTGGCGCCAGACGTAGACGTTGCTGGGGAATTGCTCGCCCAGCATCACCACGTTTTGTCCGGCGCGCGGCTGCAGGTTGCGCGCGACGATGGCCAGGCCTGCGGACGCGCTGGGCACGAACGCCACGCGCTCGGGGTCGGTCTGCACGAGCTGCGCGCACAGCGCACGCGTGCGCTCGGCCGGTGCAAAGAAGTCGTCCGCGGTGATCTGCCAGGGCGCGGCGCGCAGCGCCAGCGCACGCGCACCGGCCTCCTGCACGGCCAGCGGCAGCGGGCCCATGTAGGCGCTGTTGAGGTAGATCTCGTCGGCCGGCAGCCCAAACAGCGACCGGCCGGACGCGGGTTCGCCGGCCTGGTGCGGCGTGTCGTTCGAGGCATTCATAGGCTTGATTCTGCGGCCGCAGCCAAGCCCTGGGCAGCGACACGCGGCTGCCGTACCATCGACTGTTTAGCTCCGTGCCCACGCTTCCCATGAAGGATCCTGCCAGCCCTGCCGCGGCAGAACCGACCGCCGACGCGGGCCCCCTGCCGGCCGCGCCACCCTACGAGGGCCGCTGGCTGCGGGTGCGCGGCGCCCGCACCCACAACCTGAAGAACATCGACCTCGACATCCCGAAGGACGCGCTGGTGGTGATCACCGGCCTGTCGGGATCGGGCAAGTCGAGCCTGGCCTTCGACACGTTGTATGCCGAAGGCCAGCGGCGCTATGTCGAGAGCCTGTCGGCCTATGCGCGGCAGTTCCTGCAGTTGATGGACAAGCCGGACGTCGATGTCATCGAAGGCCTGTCGCCGGCCATCAGCATCGAGCAGAAGGCCACCTCGCACAACCCGCGCTCGACCGTGGGCACCATCACCGAGATCCACGACTACCTGCGCCTGCTCTTTGCGCGCGCCGGCACGCCCTTCTGCCCGGAGCACCGTGTGCCGTTGCAGGCGCAGAGCGTGGCACAGATGGTCGACGCCTGTCTGGCGCTGCCCGAGGGCACGCGGCTGATGGTGCTGGCCCCCGTGGCACGCGCACGCAAGGGCGAATTCGCGGACCTGCTGACGGAACTGCAGTCGCGCGGCTATGTGCGCTTTCGCATCAACGGCGAGGTCGTGGATGGCGCCGATCTGCCGGCGCTGAAGAAGTCCGAGCGGCACGACATCGACGTGGTGGTCGACCGCCTGCGTGTGGCGCCCGCCGCACGCCAGCGCCTGGCCGAGAGCCTCGAAGCCGCGCTGAAACTGGCGGCGGGCCGCGCGCTGGCCTGGGAGCCGGATGCCTCGCCGACGCCGGTCGAACACCTGTTCAACAGCACCTACGGCTGCCCGCATTGCAGCTACTCGCTTCCGGAGTTGGAGCCGCGGCTGTTTTCCTTCAACTCGCCGCAGGGCGCCTGCCCGTCCTGCGACGGCCTGGGCCAGATCACCGACTTCGACCCGGCGCGCGTGGTGGCATTCCCCGAACTGAGCCTGGGCGCCGGCGCGGTCAAGGGCTGGGACCGCCGCAACGCGTACACCTATTCGCTGCTGGAGAGTGTCGCCAAGCACCGGGGCTTCGACCTCGAGCGGCCCTTCGAGGAGCTGCCGGCGGCGGCGAAGAAGGTGCTGCTGTACGGATCGGGCACGGAGGAGATCACTTTTGTCTACAAGGCCGAGGGCAGCAACGGCCGCACGCGCAGCGTCAAGCGCTCGCACCCCTTCGAAGGCATCATCCCCAACTTCCAGCGCCGCTACCGCGAGACCGATTCGGCCGCGGTGCGCGAGGACTTGGCGCGCTACCAGGCTGCCAAACCCTGCCCGGATTGCGGCGGCACGCGGCTGCGGCGCGAGGCGCGCCACGTCTTCCTGCAGGCGGCCAGCCAGCCCGCCGCTGAACCCGGACGTTCGCTGCACGATTTCGAAAGCGCCACGCTGGCGCAGGCACTGGGCTGGTTCGACAGCCTGCAGCTGGCCGGCGCGCGCGGCGAGATCGCCGCGAAGATCCTGCAGGAAATCCGCGCGCGGCTGCGCTTTCTCGTCGACGTGGGGCTGAGCTACCTGAGCCTCACGCGCAGTGCCGACACGCTGTCCGGCGGCGAGGCGCAGCGCATCCGGCTGGCCAGCCAGATCGGCTCGGGCCTGAGCGGCGTGATGTACGTGCTGGACGAACCCAGCATCGGCTTGCATCAGCGCGACAACGCGCGGCTCATCGGCACGCTGATGCGCCTGCGCGCGCTGGGCAATTCGGTGCTCGTCGTCGAACACGACGAAGACATGATCCGCGCGGCCGACCACGTCATCGACATCGGGCCCGGCGCGGGCGTGCACGGCGGCCGCGTGATGGCCCAGGGCCGCCCGGAGGAAGTCGAGGCCAACCCGGATTCACTGACCGGCGACTACCTCTCGGGCCGCCGCGCGATTCCGATTCCGGCCACCAAGCGGCGGCTGTCGGACAGCGGGGATCCGCGTGTCATCCGGGTGGTGGGCGCACGTGGTCACAACCTCAAGAACGTGACGGTGGACTTCCCGGTCGGTTTGTTCACCTGCGTGACGGGCGTGTCGGGCTCGGGCAAGAGCACGCTGGTGAACGACACGCTCTACACGGCCGTCGCAAGGCGCCTGTACCAGAGCCATGCCGAACCGGCACCGCACGACGAGATCGAAGGCCTGGAAGCGATCGACAAGGTCATCAACGTCGACCAGAGCCCCATCGGCCGCACGCCGCGCAGCAACCCGGCCACCTACACAGGCCTGTTCACGCCGATGCGCGAACTGTTTGCCGAGGTGCCCATGGCGCGCGAGCGCGGCTACGGTGCCGGGCGCTTCTCGTTCAACGTGCCGGGCGGCCGCTGCGAGGCCTGCCAGGGCGACGGCGTGGTGAAGGTCGAGATGCACTTCCTGCCCGACGTCTACGTGCGCTGCGAGACCTGTGGCGGCCAGCGCTACAACCGCGAGACGCTGGAGGTGCTCTACAAGGGCCTGAACATCAGCCAGGTGCTCGAGCTGACAGTGCAGGACGCACACGGCTTCTTCAGCGCCGTGCCCGCACTCGCACGCAAGTTGCAGACGTTGCTGGACGTGGGTCTGGGCTACATCCGCCTGGGACAAAGCGCGACCACGCTGTCGGGCGGTGAGGCCCAGCGCGTGAAGCTGGCGCTGGAGCTGAGCAAACGCGACACCGGCCGCACGCTCTACATCCTGGACGAGCCCACCACCGGTCTGCATTTCCACGACGTGGTGCAGCTGCTCGGCGTGCTGCACCGCTTGCGCGATGCCGGCAACACCATCGTCGTGATCGAGCACAACCTGGACGTCATCAAGACCGCCGACTGGGTGATCGACCTGGGCCCCGACGGCGGCGAGGGCGGCGGGCGCATTCTGGCCACCGCCACACCCGAGGATCTGGCCGCACAAAACGAAACGCCCACCGCCGCCTACCTTCGGGCGGTGATGGGCGTGAAGTCGGCCCCTTTGGCGCGGGCCGGCTGACCGGCGGCAGCCGCGCGCCGTGGCGCGCTTGGCAGCCGCGTCACATCACTTCAGATGTCCGCCGATCAGCTTGGTCATCTCGAACATCGACACCTGGGCCTTCTGGAAGATTTCCTTCAGCTTGGCATCGGCGTTGATCATGGTCTTCTTCGCCGAGTCCTGCAGGCCATGCTTCTTGATGTATTCCCAGATCTTGCGCGTGACCTCGGTGCGCGGCAGCGGCTTGTCGCCGATGACGGCGGCCAGCGCGGCGCTGGGCGTCAGTGCCTTCATGAAGGCAGCATTGGGCGCGCGCTTCTGGGCCGGCGCGGCCTTCTTGGCGGGAGCGGCCTTGGCCACGGGCTTGGCCGCAGGCGCCTTCTTGGCTGCAGGAGCCTTCTTGGCCGGCGCGGCCTTCTTGGCAGGAGCAGACGTCTTCTTCGCAGTCACCATGGATGGATCTCCGTTGGAATTTCAGGCCTCGACCCGTAGGGCCGGCCACGACGGTTGGTTCTCTAGGAACCCGGTGATGTGCATCTTCGGTCACGACGTGCCCGAGCGCCATCTCTCTTGTGCAGGCCAGTTTACCGGGGAAATTGCACACAACCCGGGCGTTTCGCCCTGTTTCCCGTCGCGCATCCCTAAGTGATTCGGTCGCTTGCGCCGCGGCAAGACAGGCCCCGCACCGCCACGTCAAGGGCGGGCCGCGCTCAGTCGCCGCGCTCGCTTCGGCCGTCGCGGCCATCACGTGTCTCGCGTCCTTCGCGTTGCATGCGCTGCCGCCGCAGTTCGGCCAGTCGCGTGTCGATTACGGCCAGCTCCATGCCGTCCAGGCCTGTCGTCCGGCGGGCCTGGCTGCGCGCGGACTGCAGTGTGACCAATGCGGACTCGATCTGCCCGCTGGCGGCACTGGCTTCGGCCGTCGCACGCAGCATGGCCAGTCGATTGCCGTTGGCTTCTTCGTAGCGGGCGAGCAATTCCCACAGGGGCGCATCGCCGGGGTTCGTCACCAGCCAGCTGCGCAGCGTCTGGTGGATGTCGCGTCGCGCGATCTGGCGTGTCTGCGCCTCGGACGGCCGCTCGAGCACGACCCGGCCCCAGAGCAGGAGTTCCGGCCGCGTCCAGGCGTCCACGCGCGGTGGCGGCCCTGCCGGCAAAGCCACACCGCCCGACGGCGAATTCACGCCCGGCAGCGCCAGCGCGGCTTCCACCTGGAGCAGGTCCAGCCAGCGCTTCGATCCGGTCTGGCCGGCCCATGCCGTCGACAAGGCCTGCAAGCCGGCCCGCGTGGCCGCCGCATCCTGCAGCTGCACACCGGCCAGCGCAGCGGCATAGGCCGTTCCCGCCGGCGACAGCACGCGTCCCGCGGGCGGCTGCTGGAGTGCCTGCACGTGGGCGCGCAGGGCGCCCGCCGCCGGATCCATCAGCACGCGCGCACGGGCGCGCATGAGTTCGTGTTCGACATCGCTGCGCGTCTGGGCGACGCGGTCGACGCCCGCGCGCGTCTGGGACTCGGCGATGCGCTCGATCGTTAGCGGGTGGCTGCGCAGGTATGGGAAGGCACCGGCGTCGGACAGGCGATTGGCCTTGTCGAGCAAGTCGAACATGGCCGGCATGCCGGCCATGTCGAAGCCGGCTTCACCCATCAGCGTCTGGCCCATGCGGTCGGCCTCGCGCTCCATGTCGCGCGAGAAATTCAGCTGGCCCTGGATCATCGCGGCCTGGCCGCCGGCGATCGCGGCCCGCGCGACGTCGACGTTGCTGCTGCGCGCCGCCGCGATCATGCCCAGCAGCATGGTGGCCACGCCGAGCGCGCTTTGCCGTCCCGACGATTCGATGCTGCGCGCGATGTGCCGCTGCGTGACGTGAGACAGCTCGTGCGCCATCACCGAGACGAGCTCGTCGCGCGTGGCGGTCGCAGCGATGAGGCCCAGGTGCACGCCCACGAAGCCGCCCGGCAGCGCAAAGGCATTGATGCTGCGGTCGCGAATGAGGAAGAGCTCCCAGGCGAACTGCTGCTGCATGTCCGCACCGATTTCGCCACGCTGCTGGGCCGCACGCAACAGCGGACGCCACAAGCCGCGCATGTACTCGGTCAGGATCGGGTCGTCCAGATAACTCGGGTCGCGGTGGACTTCGATGGCGACGCGGTCGCCCAGCCGGCGCTCCTCGCCCAAGGGCATGCCGGCGCTGGCGGCTTCACCCATCGCCGGCAATCGCACCTGCGCACCGGCTGGTGCCGACAGCGCAAACAGCCCCGCCAGCAGCGCACAAGCGCAGCGGCGGACCCGGGTCATCGGGGTATCGGTCATGCGTCTCCTGGCGGCCGGGCGTCGACCCCACCCTGGCTATGATGGCGCCGGCTTGTAAAGTTCCTGTTGCCCGGCGCGGCAGACGACGGAGATCCGCGGTGACGACCTTGACTCATTTCGATGCGGCCGGCCAGGCCCACATGGTGGACGTGGCCGGCAAGGATCCGACCCACCGTGTCGCGCGCGCCGAAGGCTGCATCTGGATGGAGCCCGCCACGCTCGAACGCATCCAGCAAGGTCACGCGGCCAAGGGTGACGTCATCGGCATTGCCCGCATCGCCGCGATCCAGGGCGCCAAGCGCACGGCCGACCTGATCCCGCTGTGCCATCCGCTGGCGCTGACGCGCGTGGCCGTCGACTTCGAGTGGACGGACGGGCGCCCGGGCGTGCGCTGCACGGCCCAGGTCGAGACGCTGGGACGCACCGGCGTCGAGATGGAAGCCCTGACCGCCGTGCAGGTGGGCCTGCTCACGATCTACGACATGTGCAAGGCCGTCGACCGCGGCATGGAGATGGGCGGCATCCGCTTGCTGGAAAAGCATGGCGGGAAGTCGGGGGATTGGGTGGCGAGCCGCGGCTGATCGGCTCGCGGCTTCAGCCGGCCAGCGGCCCGCGGCACTGCGCGCCTGCATTCACCGGAAGTCCTTCCAGCTCAAGGCGCGATCCACCGACCGGGTCTCGCACTGGAAGGGTTGAGGCGCCGGCTGTGCGTCGGCTGCGGCTGCTGATGCCGGCGTTGGCGTTGGCGTTGGCGTTGCAGAACAGGCTTCGAAATAGCCCGCGGAGTTCGGATTCTTGAACTCGCGCAGCCGTGATGCCAGGTAGCGGGCGCGCGCGAGATCCCCCGTGGCCGCCCAGGCCTGCGACCAGGCCATCATCAGACGCGTGTCGAGCAGGTAGTGCGCGGCATTGCCGAAGGACGAGAGCTCCTGCCGCGGCTGGTCACTGGTGGTGGCCGCGGCGTAGTCGGCGTGATGGGCAAAGAAGAAGCTGCGCTGGCCGCGCTCGATTCTTTCGGCCAGGGGAATGGCGGACTGGCTGTCGAAGATGCTCGCCACGCGTGCGTAGTCGGCGATCGCGGCCAGCGTGCCGAGCACGACTGCCAAGCCGCCCACGAGCAACGCTGGGGTGGCCACGTCGCCCGGCAGCGAGTCGTTGGCATCTTGCCGATCCAGCAAGGCCTGCGCGTGGCCGAATCCCACGAGGAAAGCCGTGGGCAGCAGGAAGTAGGCGTACCACAGCGGGTATTCGAGCTGGCTGTGCAGGGCGATGAGCAGCAGGTAGGCCAAGGTGCAGCGCAGCATCAGCGCACGGTTGCGGTCCTGGGTAGACGCTGCCGCGCGTGCCATGCGGACCAGCGTGAGCGCCAGAACGGCCGACAGCACCAGCGCCACCGGGATGCCGTATTCGACCGCCCACTGCAGTTCCAGGTTGTGGGCATGGTCGAAAAACGCGGGTGGACGGTGCGGCAGTGGGGTGAGCGACCACGCGAAGTTGAATTCGCCATATCCAACGCCCAGCAGCGGATTCTGGGCAATCAGCTGCAAGGTATCGGACCAGATCCGGAATCGCGAGGCGGAGAGATCGGCCTCGGCCAGGCGATCCTGCGCGCCGAACGCTTCGTGCGTCATGCCGGCCCACGCGGCCGTGGCAGCCCAGGCCAGCGCATAGAAGACCGGCGCGGCCAGCAGCAGGGCCCGGCCGCGACCGCTCAGGCGGCGGTCTGCCAGCCCCCAGAGCGCGAGCAGGCCCAGTCCCAGGATGGCCGAGCGAGAGGCGGTCAAGACCAGCGCAGCGGCGATCAGCGCCAGCGCAGGAACCGCCACACGCAGCGACAGGACCTTCAGTTCGTGCAGCGCAACCGCCGAGATGGCCGACCACAGCAGCAAGGTGCAGACATGATTGGGCTGCCGGAGGTTGCCAACGGCCCGCCCCGGCAGCGCCGATCGGGCGATCCAGGCGCCGTCGGTCCAGTCTGGCGCAAAGACCTGGACGCCCGCGATCACCGCGTTCAGCAAGCCACCGACCAACCAGGCCAGGCAGAAGATCGCGAAGACGTGCCGGGCGCGTTCGGGCGGCAAGGTGCCGGCCCAGGCGCCTGCAGCCAGCAGCACGTAGGTGGCCAGGAGCGTGGCGATGCCCGAGAGCGCCAGAGCCGATGGCAAAGAGCCCCAGAACCAGGAAACGGCCGCCGCCGCACCGATCACGGCCGTGCTCACGCCCGGCAGCATCGTCGCGCGCCAAGCCAGGCGCTGGCGCGCATGGTCCAGACTGGCAATCCATCCCATGACACAGGCCACGAAGCCCCAGCCGATGAAGGCCAGCGCCTGGTTCAGGAACGTGGGCGACGGGGCCACGTTGAAGGCCAGCAGCGTCGGCGCCACGGCGGCCATCAGCGTGATCCATACGAGCGCACGATGGCCGTGCGGCAGGGGAAGGGTCGTCGGCACGGGTCTCGAATGCTAGCAGCCGGACTTCGCCATGGTCACCCCGATGCCGATGGCGCGTGTGGGCGTTCGCCAGCAGCGATCTCGCGTACGTGCGAAGCGTCCGCCGAAATGCAAAACGGGGCGCCTGCGGCGCCCCGTTTCAACCCGCGAGGGGTTCGATCAGCGGCAGGAACCCGGCAGATACTTGACCGGCAGCGTGCCCGTCGCGCACTTGAACGAGAACAGCTGGGTCGGGATGTTGCCGATGACCGCAGCCGTGGTGGCATCCTTGTACGGGGTCAGGGTCAGCGTCTTGGCATCGATCGCGGTGTCGGCGAAGCCCTGCGTCGTCACCGTGATGACGCCGTCGGCACTCGTCGCGATGCTGGCCACATACTTCGTGCTGCTGGTGCCTTCGCCACAACCCCAGCCGTTGGCGCCCGGGGCGGTGCCGGCAGCGGCGGTCTGGTACGTTTCGGCAATGCTGGTGCGGCACTGGCTGGCAGCCAGAACCACTTCAGCCATCTTCGCCTTGATCGTGTAGTCCTTGTAGGCCGGCAGTGCGACGGCAGCCAGGATACCGATGATCGCCACGACGATCATCAGTTCGATCAGGGTAAAACCTTTTTGGACGCGCTTCATGCTGGATCTCCGGGTGTAACGACAGATTGTTGAGGTGTCAGGGGCTATCCCTTCAACCTTTTCCGCACGATCTGTGCCAGCGTTGTCCACCTGGTTCTCCGCGGCCGATGGCGTGGATTTATACCCAGGCCGTGTCGAAAATTGTCACTTCGACAGAACTCGCTGCCGGAAGTGACGAAAGTTGCCCGTCGGGGTTCTGGGATGTGCCTACGCTGCAGGCGCGTGCAAACGAAAACGGGGCGCCCAAAGGCGCCCCGCATGTTGCAGCCGTGGCTCTATCTGTATCAGCGGCACGAGCCCGGCAGGTACTTGACCGGCAGCGTGCCCGCCGCGCACTTGAACGAGAACAGTTGCGTCGGGATGTTGCCGACGACCGCAACCGTGGTGGCATCTTTGTACGGGGTCAGGGTCAGCGTCTTGGCATCGATCGCGGTGTCGGCGAAGCCCTGCGTCGTCACCGTGATGACACCGTCGGCACTCGTCGCGACGCTGGCCACATACTTCGTGCTGCTGGTGCTTTCGCCGCAACCCCAGCCGTTGGCGCCCGGGGCGGTGCCGGCAGCGGCGGTCTGGTAGGTCTCGGCGATCGTGGTGCGGCACTGGCTGGCCGCCAGGACTACTTCAGCCATCTTGGCCTTGATGGTGTAGTCCTTGTAGGCCGGCAGTGCCACGGCCGCGAGAATGCCGATGATCGCCACGACGATCATCAGTTCGATCAGGGTAAAACCTTTTTGGACGCGCTTCACTTTGGATCTCCAGGGGTGTCGATGATGCGGGAGGGATTCAGGGGTGTCCCTGGGCCCACCCTAGGCATGCAACGTGCCAGGTGCTTGGAGGTCGGCAGCGCTGAATACGTCGTGGCCAGTTGCACGTCGTGCGCCAAAATTTGTCAGCAATGGAGCGCGTTTTGACGCCGCTGACGAGTTTTGTCCATAGTCGGAGCCCAGCGGCAGGCGCCCGTTGCATTGCGCTTCTTCGGACCGCGGGCGGGGGCTGCGCGGTCTGCGCCAGTCCATCTTCGAAGCGTCGGTGCCCGGGCGTCGCCCCACTGGGAAAGACGCGCCTGCGGGTTCCAGCTCAGTCCAGTGTCATCAGGTGACCGCTTTCAAGCGCATGGATGCGGTGCCGCTTGCAGCCTCGTTCGATCGCCGTCATGACGGCTCGATGTTCGCCAGGCTTGATGTGCGTAATGAAGACATCGACACCGGTCTTCAGGTGCTCGAGTTCGCTGCACAGGCGTGCCGGATGCAGATGCCCGCTGCGCTGCGCGATTTCGCGCTCTTCGTCGGCAAAGGCGGTTTCGATGACGAGTTGTGCGACGTCAATCTGGGACAGCCTCCGCCAGAGCCCCTCATTCGGCCCAGTGTCTCCGGTAAAAACCCAGCAGCCCCGGTTGTTCGCGCTGTCCTTGCGTACGGCAAACCCCACTGCCGGGACCGTGTGCATGGCTGGAAGGATTTCGACGCTGCAGCCCGGCAGTGAGAGCGTCTGTCCGATTTCGACCGCGTGCAAGCTCAGTACCGGCGCATGCGCGGTCGGCAGCCGCGTGAAGTCCGGCCAGATGACGTTATTGAAGATGTGGCTTCGGAGCGCTTCAAGTGTCGCGCCCAGTCCGTAAATACGGATGGGCGGCCGCCCCTGCGCCAGGCGCTGGCGCATCACGCTGTCGGCCAAGAGCGGAATCCCGGCAATATGGTCGAGGTGGGAGTGGCTGACCAGGATGTGGTCGATACGGGCCAGCTGCGCCAGGGTCAGGTCACCCACGCCCGTGCCGGCGTCGAAGAGGATCGTTTCATCGAGAAGGAAGCTGGTTGTCTTGCTTCCGGCAGCGATGGATCCGGAACATCCGAGTACGCGCAAGGCCATGACATGCGGGGGGCCCTGCGGGGGCCTGCGTGAATCAAGGCTCGGATGTTGATCCGTTGCCGGGCGCAAGGCGAGCGCTTTTTTCTCGGTGTTCGCACTCGCGGCGGGCAACCCGCCTGACTGAAGGTGGACGTCTCGCGGGTGATCAGGCCGAGACGAATTGCATCTGCGTTCCGGCCAGCTCGATGACGTCGCCATTTCGCAGCGGCACGGAGTCCGCCGTCAGAGGAACGCCATTCACCACGGGACGGCTGTTGCCTTCGACGTGCGCGAAGACATAACCGCCCGGTCGCTTGGTGATGGAGGCCACCTGGACACCGGGTTTGCCCACCGTCGTGACGACCTTTGTCAGCGGAACTTCGCGGCCCGATGCGGCGCCGTTGAGCACGCGGATCGATGCCGGCAGTACCGCGGCAGCCGGCAATACTTGCGATGCCGTGCCATCCGGTTGTGTCCCCGGACGCAGCACCATCGTCTTTTCGTAATCGGCGGCATCGCCGCCGAGAAACTTGATCTTGTACTTGCCGATTTCGACGGTGTCGTTGCTGGTCAGCAGCTGCTTCTTGACGGCCTTGCCGTTGATGTAGGTGCCATTGGTGCTGTTGAGGTCTTCGATATAGACGTCGCTGCCCGCCATCTGGAGTACAGCGTGTTCGCCGCTGACTGCCAGGTTGTCGATGACGATATCGTTGTACGGCCGACGTCCAAGGGTGGTCTTATCCTTGGTGATCTGCACCTCCTTGATGACCACTCCATCGAGCGAAACCACCAGCTTGCTCATGCCTCGTAACCCCTTGTCGCTGTCGCGCGCACTCTCATTCAACGGCGAAACGGCCACCATGAGCGTGAGCCCGCTGGTGGCTCGCCTTCGGATCTGGCGAGTATGACCGAGATGTTATCCCGTCCGCCCGCTGCATTTGCAGCATCGACCAGGGACTGGCCGGTTTCGTTTAGGGGGGCAGCAACCGCCAGGATTTGCGCGATTTCCGGATCGGCGAGCATGTCCGACAGCCCATCCGAGCACAACAAGTAGATGTCGCCGGGCAGAACCTCGTGGGTATGGACCTCGAGGAGCACGGTGTCTTCGACCCCTACCGCGCGCGTGACGAGGTTCTTGTGCGTGGCGTATTGGGCCTGTTCCGGGGTGATGAGTCCGGCATCCAATTGCTCTTGCAGCAGCGAGTGGTCCTTCGTGAGCTGCTGCAGCCGGCCCGCCCTGAATCGGTAGGCCCGCGAATCGCCGACGTGGCCGACCATGATTTGTCCGGCGCGCAGAACCATGACCACGAGCGTGGTTCCCATACCCGCGTAATTCGGGTTGGCGTTGGCTGCGTTGAAGATCGCGCGGTTGGCGTTGTCGACGCAGATTTCCATGGCCCGGCGCAGGTCGGCGACGCTGGCCTGGTCTTTCACTTCCCGCAGCCACCGCCCGAGCTCCGCAGCCACGAATGTCGTGACCATGCTGCTGGCCACTTCGCCCGCGTTGTAGCCGCCCATGCCATCCGCCAGGATGGCCAGGCCGCTATGCGCGTCGACGATGACGGCGTCTTCGTTGTTGCTCCGCGCGCGTCCGGCGTCCAGAGCAGATGAATACTCGTAAAGCATGTTCGCGGCGTGGGGGGCTGGACCGAATCGCGCGAGGTCCAGCGGGAAGGCGATTGTGCCTTGTCGCTTCCATCTTCCCGTGAGTCTGGCCCGCGTGTTCACGAGGGTCACAGGCGGGCGCGGATCTCGTCGAGCAATCGGGCCCACTCTTCGGCGCTGCCGGGGCGCTGCGCGGGCCGTCGATGCAGCGTGCGCGCGATCAAGGCTTCGAGGTTTGCGGGCAACGCCGGGGTGATCTGCCGCAGCAATGGCGGTTCGTCCCTGGCGATCTGGCGCAGCAGTTCACCCATGCTGTCGGCCATGTACGGGCGGCGTCCGGTGAGCAGCTCGAAGGTCACGGCGCCCAGGGCGTAGATGTCGCTGGCGGTCGATGGTGAATGCCCCGCCAGAATTTCTGGCGCCAGGTACGCGGGCGTTCCCTTGAGCACGCCTGTGGCAGTCCGTGTGCCGTCGTCGAGCTGGGCGATGCCGAAGTCCGACAGCTTCACCACCTGCGCCGGCAGGTGGACGCGCACGTTGGCGGGCTTGATGTCGCGGTGCAGTACGCCTTGCCCGTGCGCGTAGTGCAGCGCTCGCGCGGTGCGCACCATGATGTCCAGTGCGAGGGTCTCTGGCAGGAGGCGGCTGGTGACCACGTAGCGACCCAGGTCGTGGCCCGGCACCCATTCGAGGGCGATCCAGGCCTGGCCTCGCTCGATGCCAGCGGCCAGTGCCTGGACGATGTCCGCGTGCGTCAGGCTCAGCGTGACGCGCGTTTCGCGCGCGAAGGCAGCTTCGAATTCTGCACCTGGGGCCGCCGAGAATAGTTTCAGCGCCACGGCTCGTTGTGATGGCCGGTGCAGGGCCCGGTAGACCTTCGCACTGGCGCCTTCGCCTGCCAGCGCCAGGATCTCGAAGTCGGCTAGCGGCGTGTGGTGGCTATCCATGGTCTTGCGGCGAGGGCTTGTGTGGCAGCCCGGCGCCCGAGGCATCGAGTCCAGCCCTGGTAGCCGCCGCCGCTCGCCTGGGCGCCTGGCGGGGCGCTGCGACGAGCGGGTTCAGGGCCGGTGTTGGTCGCGTGTCAGCTGGCCGATGTCCCGCCGGCGGTCTGCTGCTGGCGGCGGCGCGAGGTCAACCAGTGGCCGACGAGCACTACACCGATGGCGCCGGCGAGCTCGATCAGCACTGTGGTCGTGCTGCCCAGTCCCTGGAAGAACTGTTCGACGGCCGCATCGTGGACCAGCATTTCGCCGGCGACAAAGCCCAGCAAGGCCGCCCCGAGCGTAATGATGATCGGGAAGCGCTCCATCACACGCATCAACAGCTGGCTGCCGGCAATGATCAGCGGAATCGACAGGCCCAGACCGATCAGCAGCAGCACGGTGCGCGCCGCGGGCGGTCCGCTTTCAGCTGCTGCAGCCACGGCAATCACGTTGTCCAGGCTCATGACCAGGTCGGCAATCAGGATCGTGCGCACCGCGCCCATCAGATGGTCGGCACTCTTGATGCCGCCTTCGTGGTCGTCCTCGGGCACGAGCAGCTGGACACCGATCCAGAAGAGCAGCAGCGCACCGACGATCTTGAGGTACGGGAAGTGCAGCAGCTGAACAGCAAACAGCGTGAGCACGACGCGCAAGACGATGGCCGCGGCGCTGCCGTACATCACGGCCTTCTTGCGCTGGTTGTCCGGCAGGTTGCGTGCGGCCAAAGCGATGACCACCGCGTTGTCGCCTGACAGCAGGATGTTCACCCAGATGATCTTGGCAAGGGCGATCCAGAATGCCCCTTCAACTAGCAGTTCCATCGTCTCCTCCTAAGTGGCCGGGGAGTTTAGGACGGCGCGGGTGGCTGCGCGCTGTGGGGACTACATACGCCGTACTAACGCGTGGGAGCGGGCTCCGCGTCGGCCTCCAGAAAGCGCGAAGGGCCGCTTGGAGCGGCCCCTCAGTTCCCAATCGGCTGCGTGTTCAGAGCAGTTTCTTGAGCAGGCGCGCCATTTCTGACGGGTTGCGCGTGACCGTGAACCCGCATTCTTCCATGATGGCGAGTTTGGCGTCTGCCGTGTCCGCGCCGCCACTGATGAGCGCACCGGCATGTCCCATACGCTTGCCCGGGGGCGCCGTCACGCCCGCGATGAAGCCGACGATGGGCTTCTTCATGTTGGCCTTGCACCAGCGAGCGGCTTCGGCTTCGTCCGGGCCACCGATTTCGCCAATCATGATGACGGCGTCGGTGTCGGGATCGTCGTTGAACATGCGCATCACGTCGATGTGCTTCAGGCCGTTGATCGGGTCACCGCCGATGCCGACCGCGCTGGATTGACCCAGGCCGATTTCCGTGAGCTGGGCGACAGCTTCGTACGTCAGCGTGCCGGAGCGGCTGACCACACCGATGCGGCCCTTGCGGTGGATGTGACCCGGCATGATGCCGATCTTGATTTCTTCCGGCGTGATGGTGCCCGGGCAGTTGGGGCCCAGCAGCAGCGTGCGCTTGCCGCCGGCCGCTTCCTTGGCCTTCATGCGGTTGCGCACTTCCAGCATGTCGCGGATGGGGATGCCTTCGGTGATGCAGATGGCCAGGTCCAAGTCGGCTTCGACCGCTTCCCAGATCGCCGCAGCGGCGCCCGCGGGCGGCACGTAGATGACGCTCACGCTGGCGCCGGTCTGCACCTTGGCGTCCTTGACGCTGGCGAAGATGGGAATGCCTTCGAAATCTTCACCGGCCTTCTTGGGATTCACGCCAGCGACGAAGCAGTTCTTGCCGTTCGCGTAGTCACGGCACATGCGGGTGTGGAACTGGCCCGTCTTGCCCGTGATGCCCTGGGTGATGACCTTGGTGTCCTTGTTGATGAGGATGCTCATGTCTTGTTCTTTCGGGCTGGCTTACTTGACGGCGGCAACGATCTGCGTGGCAGCTTCGGCCATGGTGTCGGCGCTGATGATGGGCAGGCCGCTGTCCTTGAGCATCTTCTTGCCCAGGTCTTCGTTCGTGCCCTTCATGCGCACGACCAGCGGCACCGACAGGTTCACGGCCTTGCAGGCCGCGATGACACCCTCGGCGATGGTGTCGCACTTCATGATGCCGCCGAAGATGTTGACCAGGATGCCCTTGACGGACTTGTTGGCCAGCATGATCTTGAAGGCCTCGGTGACCTTCTCGGCCGTGGCACCGCCACCGACATCCAGGAAGTTGGCCGGCTCGCCGCCGAACAGCTTGATGGTGTCCATCGTGGCCATGGCCAGGCCTGCGCCGTTGACCAGGCAGCCGATGTTGCCGTCCAGGCTGATGTAGCTCAGGTCGAAGCGACTGGCTTCGACTTCCGCCGGGTCTTCTTCGTCCAGATCGCGGTAGGCGACGATCTCGGGGTGGCGGTACAGGGCGTTGGAGTCGAAGTTGAACTTCGCGTCCAGGGCCTTGATGTTGCCGTTGCCTTCGAGGATCAGCGGGTTGATTTCCGCCAGGCTGGCGTCGGTCTTCATGTAGCACTCGTAGAGCTTCTTGAAGACGTCGCGCGCTTGCGCCTGGCTGCCGGCGGGCACGCCGATGCCATCGGCCAGTTGCTGGGCCTGCGCGTCGGACAAGCCAGTGAGCGGGTCTACGAAGACCTTGATGATCTTCTCGGGCGTGCTGTGCGCCACTTCCTCGATGTCCATGCCGCCTTCGGAACTGGCCATGATCGCCACCTTCTGCGTGGCGCGGTCAGTCAGTGCGGCGACGTAGTATTCCTTCTTGATGTCGGCGCCTTCTTCGATGAGCAGGCGACGAACCTTCTGGCCCTCAGGGCCGGTCTGGTGGGTCTTGAGCTGCATGCCCAGGATCTGGCCAGCCAGCGTCTTGACCTCGTCCTGCGTGCGAGCCAGCTTGACGCCGCCGCCCTTGCCACGGCCACCGGCGTGGATCTGGGCCTTGACGACCCAGACCTGTCCACCGAGCTTCTGCGCGGCTTCGGTGGCTTCCTGCACGCTGAAGGCGGGGTATCCGCGCGGAACCGGAACGCCGAACTGGCGCAGGACTTCTTTGCCTTGGTATTCGTGGATCTTCATGGGTTTCTTGGGGTTGGGCTGGACGGGGCCGGTTGTGCGCCGGATGGCAGCCGGTCTGCTATCCGGGGCATTCTGTGCCGCTTTCTTGGCGGAATGCTGACGCGCATCGCCGGGCAACGACAGGTAATGCCGAGCCGGAACATCAGTTTGGCTGTCCTGGGGGCTGGGAATCTACCGCGCGAAGGTCGGCAGCGATGGGCCTTCGCGCCGCGGCACAGGGGATCTCGGTGGGCGGGAGCCTGTTCCAGGGAACTCTAGCATGGGCGTCCGCAGCGTCTGTTTCAGCGCGGGTCTTCCTGGCGTTTCAGCGCGCGTGAAATGACTTCGGCGGAAAACCCCCGCCCCGCCAGGAATCGCTGTTGCCGGGCGCGTTCGCGCGGGTCCGACGCCGGCCCGCCATGGCGCGACTCGATCAAGCGTTGCGCCCGCTCGAGTTCATTGGCGGCCAGGGCTTGTGTCTCTTCGGCGGACAGGCTCAGCCCGTGCTGCGCCAGTTCGTAGGTGATCCGGCGATTGCCGAAGCCCGAACTGCGGGCGCGCACGCGGGATTCGACAAAACGCGCTTCGCTCAGCCAGTTTGCACCTTGGAGTTCTTCGAGCGCGGTATCGATTTCGGCCTGTAGGGCAGCCCAACGGGACTGCGCCGCGTCGCGATCGATGGCCTCACCGTCGTGACTGGCCGCTCGATCGGCCGCAAGGAGTTCCTTGCGTGCCCATCTCTGCAGTTTGGTGCGAAGCTCGGTAGGCGAGTGCTCACGCCCCGCCAACCACTGAATGGCTTTGGCTTTGAGACGGGCCCGCGGAAGCGTATCTGGCGGCATGAAGGCGGGGGCCCCGGATGGCCATGCCGCGCAGCGGCATCAACGTCCCCGGAACCCGGCGATCAGCGGCTTTACTCGGCGGCCTGCGGCGCGACGCCCAACGCCGGGATGCCCATCTCTTCGCGCACCTTGTTTTCGATCTCGCGCGCCACGTCGGGGTTCTCGCGCAGGAATTCGCGCGCGTTGTCCTTGCCCTGGCCGATCTTTTCGCCCTTGTAGGCATACCAGGCGCCGCTCTTCTCGAGCAGCTTGGCGGTGACGCCCATGTCGATGATTTCTCCTTCGCGGCTGATGCCTTCGCCGTAGAGGATGTCGAACTCGGCTGTCTTGAACGGCGGGCTGACCTTGTTCTTGACGACCTTGACCTTGGTCTCGCTGCCGATGACTTCTTCGCCCTTCTTGATACTGCCGGTGCGGCGAATATCCAGGCGGACGGAGGCGTAGAACTTCAGCGCATTGCCGCCGGTGGTGGTTTCGGGGTTACCGAACATGACGCCGATCTTCATGCGGATCTGGTTGATGAAGATGACCATGCAATTGGTCTTCTTGATCGTCGCCGTCAGCTTGCGCAGGGCCTGGCTCATCAGACGCGCCTGCAATCCGGGCAGCGAATCGCCCATTTCGCCTTCGATTTCAGCCTTGGGCGTGAGCGCGGCGACCGAGTCGATGACGATGAGGTCCACGGAGCCCGAACGCACCAGCGCATCGACGATTTCCAGCGCCTGCTCGCCGGTGTCGGGCTGGGAGATCAGCAGTTCCTGGAGATTGACACCCAGCTTCTGCGCGTATTGCGCATCGAGCGCGTGTTCGGCATCGATGAATGCGCAGGTGCCGGCGATCTTCTGCATCTCGGCGATGACCTGCAGCGTGAGCGTGGTCTTGCCGGAAGATTCAGGGCCGTAGATCTCGATCACGCGGCCGCGCGGCAGACCGCCGACGCCCAGCGCAATGTCCAGACCCAGGGAGCCTGTGGAAACGACCTGGATGTCCTCGACCTTTTCGCCCTCTCCCAGGCGCATGATCGAGCCTTTGCCGAACTGCTTTTCGATCTGGGCCAATGCGGCCTGTAGGGCCTTGGCCTTTTCGGTGTTGAGTGCCTTCACGGGTGCGTCCATGTGATTACTGCTCCTTTGAGTGTGCAGTATTCCAGAGACCTGGTGATTTGTACAGTCTGTGAATTCCCACAGGCGGGTTCCCGATTGCGGGTGTGCCCACTGGTGTGTGTGGGGTAGCTGCCTAGAATCGCAACAGAGAGTAGCGCGCCCACGCCCGGATGCGCAGAGCCCGCGTCTTCGACCGGGACACCGAGGAGACACCGCGATGCGAATCTTGATTGCCGAGGACGACCAGATCCTGGCCGACGGCTTGCTGCGTTCGTTGCGGGCCGCGGGCTACGCGGTGGACCAGGTGGCATCCGGCACCGAAGCCGATGCGGCCCTGGCCTCGCACGAATTCGACCTGCTCATCCTGGACCTGGGTCTGCCCAAGCTGCACGGCCTGGAGGTGTTGCGCAAGCTGCGGGCACGCGGATCGTCGGTTCCGGTGCTGATCCTGACCGCCGCCGACAGCGTCGAGCAGCGCGTGAAGGGCCTGGACCTGGGTGCCGACGACTACATGGCCAAGCCCTTCTCGCTGCAGGAGCTCGAGGCACGCGTGCGTGCACTCACGCGGCGTGGCCTGGGCACCGCCTCGTCGATCATCAAGCACGGGCCGTTGACCTTTGACGCCACGGGCCGCGTGGCCTACTTCGACGACCAGATGATCGAACTCTCGGCACGCGAGCTCAGCCTGCTGGAGGTGCTGCTGCAGCGCGCCGGGCGCCTGGTCAGCAAGGACCAACTGGTCGAGCGACTGTGCGAGTGGGGCGAAGAGGTCAGCACGAACGCCATCGAGGTGTACATCCACCGGCTGCGCAAGAAGATCGAGCAGGGGCCGGTGCGCATCGCGACGGTGCGCGGCCTGGGCTACTGCCTGGAAAAAATTGCCGCCTGATCATCGCCTGCCCGCGCGGGCGGCCCATCGACCGTGAGCGAGCGGCGCGACCAGCGCTCCCTGTTCGGCGAGATCCTGGATTGGATGCTCGCCCCGCTGCTGCTGCTGTGGCCCATGAGTCTGGTCGTTACGGGCCTGGTGGCCAACGAGATCGCGGCCCAGCCGTACGACCGCGCGCTGGGCGAGATGGCCAATCTGGTGGCGCGCCAGGTCATCATCGAGCCCGCACGACCGCTGGGCGGTCCCGTGCGCGTGCGCGTGGCCGAACTCGCGGCGCTGGATCTGCTGCGCACCGACGATGTCGACCAGATCTACTTCCAGATCCTGGGTGCGCGCGGCGAACTGATTGCCGGCGACCGCGACCTGCCGGTGCCGGAAGAGGGCACGCGGTCGCCGGCACTGCTGTTTCGCGACGGATTCATGCGCGAAGAGCGCGTGCGCGTGGCCTACCAGTGGGTGCCGATCCCGGGTGTGCCCGACAAGCCGGGCGTGCTCGTGCAGGCCGCCGAGACACTCGAAAAACGCTCGCGCCTGGCTACCGAGATCGTCAAGGGCGTGATCCTGCCGCAGTTCATCGTCCTGCCGCTGGCGGTGCTGCTGGTGTGGTCGGCGTTGTCGCGGGGCCTGAGTCCGTTGAAGAAGCTGCAGCTGCGCATCCGCCGCCGCGACAGTTCGGACCTGAGCCCGATCGACGAGACCGATGCGCCCGAGGAGGTGGCACCCCTGGTGGGCGCTTTCAATGACCTGCTCGGGCGGCTGGACCAGTCCATCGCGGCCCAGAAGCACTTCCTGGCCGATGCAGCTCACCAGTTGAAGACACCGCTGGCCGGTCTGCGCACGCAGGCCGAGCTGGCCACGCGCGAATTCGATGCCGGCCAGCGTGACCCTGTGGAGCTGAAGAAGACACTCGAGCAGATTGCCCTGTCGAGCGAACGGGCCGCGCATTCGGTGAACCAGCTGCTGGCCATGGCCCGCGCCGAGGACCGGGAAATGGCCATGCGCCGCCAGGCGGTGGACCTGGCCGTCATCGTGCGCGACGTGGTGCGCGACTTCGTCCCCAAGGCCATGGACAAGCGCATCGACCTGGGCTACGAAGGGGCGGAGCCGGGCGCCGGCGCACAGATGACCGGCCAGCCCGTGCTGCTGGGCGAACTGGTGCGCAACCTGATCGACAACGCCTTGCAGTACACCCCGGCCGGCGGCGTGGTCACGGCCCGCGTGGTGGTCGACCCCTTTGGCCAGGTCGTGGTGCTGCAGGTCGAGGACTCCGGGCCCGGCATTGCGCCGTCCGAGCGCGAGCAGGTCTTCAAGCCGTTCTACCGCACGCTGGGTACGGGTGTGGACGGCACCGGCCTGGGTCTGGCCATCGTCCAGGAAATCGCCGCGAACCACGAGGCGGAGGTCAGCGTCAGTGAAGCCACCCAGCGGCATTCGCATCCCGGCGCAGGTCCTGGGGCGCTGTTTACCGTGCGCTTCCCGCGCCAGGGGCAGGCGGGCTGACCGGTCGCGGGGAAGCCGCAGGCGACGCGACGGCAATCCCGCCGCGCACCCGCCGACGCAGACGGGGCAGTGCCCCTCAGCTCTGCATCAGTCGTCGGCTCTTGGACACCGACATCAGGATGCCCAGTCCCAGGCCCAGGGTCACCATCGCGGTGCCGCCGTAACTGACGAAGGGCAGCGGCACGCCGACCACCGGCAGGATGCCGCTGACCATGCCCATGTTGACGAAGACGTAGGTGAACAGGCTCAGGGTGATCGCCCCCGCGAGCAGCCGCGCAAAGACGGTCGGTGCCTCGCCCGCGATCATCAGCCCGCGGATGATCATGCACAGGTAGGCGATCATCAGGATGATCACCCCCGCCAGACCGAATTCTTCGCTGAATGCCGCGAAGATGAAGTCGGTGGTGCGCTCGGGAATGAACTCGAGGTGGGTCTGCGTGCCGGCCATGAAGCCGCGCCCGGTCAGGCCGCCGGCGCCGATGGCGATCATGCCCTGGATGATGTGGAAACCCTTGCCCAGCGGATCCTTGGAAGGATCGAGCAGCGTGCAGATGCGGTGACGCTGGTATTCGCGCAGGAAGGGCCAGTCCATGCCCTGCTGGCACAGGGTCGCCTCGCTCATGACCAGCGCCGCCACGGCGCCGCCCCCGAGCAGCAGCACGGGAAGGATCAGCCCCCAGCTCAAGCCGGCAAAGAAGATGACGTAGAGGCCGGCAGCCAGCACCAGCACACCGGTGCCGAGATCGGGCTGTTTGATGACCAGTGCGACCGGCAGGGCCAGGATCAGCGCCGCCACGGCAAAGTCGCTCGCCCGCAGGTGGCTCTCGCGTTTCTGGAACCACCAGGCCAGCATCAGCGGGACACCGATCTTCAGGATCTCGCTGGGCTGGATGATCAGACCCGAGCCGCCGAGATTCAGCCAGCGCGTGGCGCCTTTCTTGGTGACGCCGAAAAAGGCCGTGGCCAGCAGCAGCGCGACGCCCACGGCATACAGCGGCACGGCCAGCGCCATGAGCTTCTGGGGCGGCACCTGCGCGACGATGAAGAGCACCGCAAAAGCCAGCAACAAGTTGCGTGCGTGGGCATAGACACGCGTGCCGTGGTCGAAGCCGGCGGAATACATCGTGACCAGGCCCATGATGGCCAGCACGACGATGGCGACCATCAGCGGGCCGTCGAAGCCGCGGAAGATCGGCAGCACACGCTGCCACGCGGACGGGCGATCGAAGACGCTGTTCACGGCTGGCGTCCCGCGGAACTGCCGGGCAGCGGGATATCGGCGGCGCGGCGCGACGGCCCCACCGGCGCAGACGACTTGCCCTGCTGGGTCAGCGCGATGTCTTCGTCACTCGGGTACTGGCCCAGCAGCAGGTAATCGAAAACCCGCCGGGCGATCGGCGCGGCCGCCTCCGCGCCGAAGCCCGCGTTCTCGACGATCACGGCCAGCGCGACACGCGGCGCATCCACCGGCGCCATCGCGATGTACCAGGAGTGGTCGCGCTTGTGCTCTTCCATCTTCGAGGCGTTGTACTTTTCGTTTCGGCCGATGCCCACGGCCTGCGCGGTGCCGGTCTTGCCGCCGCTCTGGTACGGCGCACCGGCAAAGACGCGCGTGGAGGTACCTTCCTGCGTCACGCCGTACAGGGCCCGCTTGAGAAGTTCAGTGTGCTCGGGCGCGATCGGCACGGGAGACAGGGCGTCGTTGGCCAGGCTGCGGCGCTGGTGCGTGACGACGTCCTCCACCTCGCGCACGAGCCGCGGCCGGAAGCGCTGACCGCCCGACACCAATGTGGCCAGGGCGCTGGACATCTGCAGCGCGGTGAAGTTGTTGTAGCCCTGGCCGATGCCCAGCGAGATGGTCTCGCCGGCGTACCACTTCTGCTGCTCGGGCTTCTTGTAGGCCTTGCGCTTCCAGTCGGTGGACGGCAGCACGCCGGTCACCTCGTTTTCGAGATCGATGCCGGTCTTCACGCCAAAACCCAGCGGTGTGAGCTGCGCGTGCATCAAGTCCACGCCCAGTTCGTTGGCCAGCGAGTAGTAGTAGACGTTGCTGGATTTGACGATCGAGCGGTACATGTCGACCGCGCCCAGGCCGTGGTCGCCGTGGCTGCGGAAGACGTGGTTGCCGAAGGTGAAGGTGCCGCCGTCGAAGATGACGGTCGAGGGACTGCGCTTGCCCGTATTCAGCGCGGCCATGGCCATGAAGGGCTTGAAGGTCGATCCCGGCGGGTAGGTGCCGCGAAGGGCCCGGTTCAGCAAAGGCTTGTCCAGGCTCTCGTTGAGCTCGCGCCAGCTTTCCGTATCGATGCCGTCGACGAACAGGTTCGGGTCGAAGGTGGGCATGCTGACGAAGGCCAGCACCTCGCCGTTGCGCGGATCGATGGCCACGACCGCACCGCGCCGGTCGCCGAACAGTTCCTCGATCAGCGCCTGCAGCCGGATGTCGACGGACAGCACCAGCTTGTTGCCCGGCGTGGCCGGATGGCTGCGCAGCCGCCGCACGGCGCGGCCGCCCGCACTGGTCTCGACTTCCTCGAAGCCCGTGATGCCGTGCAGTTCCTCTTCGTACGACTGCTCCAGGCCCAGCTTGCCGATGTATTCGGTGCCCTTGTAGTTGGCCTGCTTGTCCTCGGGCCAGTCTTCCATAGCCGCTTTTTCGTACTGGTTGACGCGGCCGATGTAGCCCAGCAGGTGGCTGCCGGTCTCACCCAGCGGGTAATTGCGGAACAGCCGCGCCTTGACCTCCACGCCCGGAAACTGGAACCGGCGTGCGGTGAAGCGGGCGACTTCCTCGTCGCTGAGCTTGGTGCGGATGGGCAGCGTTTCCGCGCCCTTCATTTCTTCCTGCAGCCGCTTGAATCGGCGGCGGTCGCGGTTGCTGATCTCGACCACCGAGGACAGCTCCTCGATCACCGCCTCCAGCTCTGCGGCCGTGCGGCGCGGGGAAATCTCCAGCGTGTAGGCCGAGTAGTTGTTGGCCAGCACCACGCCGTTGCGGTCGACGATCAGGCCGCGGTTGGGCACCACGGGCACCACGGCGATGCGGTTGGCTTCGGCCTGCAGCGAGAGCTCGTCGTGCCGCAAGACCTGCAGGTAGACCATGCGTGCGGCCAGCGCGCCGAAGCCGATCAGCACGAACGCGGCCGCGGCCAGCAGGCGTCCGCGGAATCGATCGAGTTCCTGTTCGAGGTTCTTGAGCTCCATTGCCGGTGCGCCTACAGCGGCCGCGTCTCGTCGGGATCGGGGGGACGCCGCTGCGGGGCCAGCAGGACGATAGTCGCCAGCGGCCACAGCATTGCCTCGAACAGCGGGGCGAGCATCACACTCCAACCGGGAAACATGCCGCCGACGGCCAGCCGGGCGACCATGGAGGCCAGCTTGGCCACGACGAACAGCGGCAGTATCTGCACCGCCTGCGCCAGCGGCCCGAACCACAACAGCCGGCGGTGCATGCCGATCGCACCGAAGCACAGCAAGGTGTAGGACAGCGCATGCTGGCCCAGGCGCGCGCCTTCGTGCACGTCCATCAGCAGGCCCAGGATGAAGCCGATGCCCACGCCCACACGGCGCGGCTGGTGCACCGCCCAGAACACCAGCGCGACCGCCAGCACATCGGGCATGCCGGGCAGGCGGCCGAAGGGGATGAGGTTCAGCGCAAACGCGATCAGCAGCGTCACGGTCATGAAGACCGGATTGACCGGCAAGAGCAATTGCTCGTCGCTGCGCGGCATGATCATGGGAAGGGACCTGGGGGCGACTGCCCGCTCAGCGCAACAGCGCCCGCGTGGGCGGCGTCGTCACGGCGGGGGCGGCATCGGTACGCGGCGGCAGCTGCGCCGCCAGGGGTTCCAGCACCATGACATGGCGCACGGCATCGGGCGGCGCCGCCGGCACGAGCTGGATGCGGGCGAATCCGCTGTCGGCACGCCGCTCCACGTGCACCACGCGGGCCACCGGCAGGCCGGCCGGGTAGATGCCGTCGATGCCGCTGGTGACCAGGGAATCGCCGACCTGCACGTCCGCATTGCCGGCCATGAAGCGCAGCTCCATGCCGGGGTTGGAGCCGCCACCGGCCCCGCCCGAGGCAGCACTGCGCTGCTGGGTGCGCGTGTTCAGGACCGGAATGGCGGCGTCACGGTCGGTCAGCAGCGTGACTTCCGAATTCAGCGGATACACACGCGTGACCTGCCCCAGCAGCCCGGTGTCGTTGATGACCGGCGAGCCCCGCACGATGCCGTGCGTGCTGCCGCGATCGATGACGACCTTGCGCGAATAGGGGTCGGCCGCCTCGTACATGACCTCGGCCGCCTGCGAGCGCACGGTCAGCGATGGGCGCAGCTCCAGCAGCGCGCGCAGCCGCGCGTTTTCGGCCTGCAACTGCTCGGCCGCCGCGGCTCGGTCGGCCTGGCGCACCAGCGCCGCGCGGGCGGCGCGTTCCGCGGTCAGCGCCGTCTGCAGCCCGCCCATGTAGGCGCGTGCATCGCCCCACAGGCGCACGGGCACGGCCAGCGAGTTCTGCAGCGGCAACATCACCGTGGCCAGCGTGCTGCGGATGGGACCGATGAAGCCGAAGCGCGTGTCCGAGACCATCATGAACATGGCCAGCGCGGAGAAGAAGACGAGCTTGGTCAGCGCCGACGGGCCCTGACGGAAGAACGGCGGCGGGGTGCGGTCCAGGGTCCCCAGATGCATGGGGCGCGTGCGCCTTTATTCCGACGTGAAGATATTGCCCAGCCGCTCCATGCGCTCCAGCGCGAGGCCACAGCCGCGCACGACACAGGTCAGCGGATCCTCGGCCACCAGCACGGGCAGGCCGGTCTCTTCGGCCAGCAGGCGGTCCAGGTCACGCAGCAGGGCGCCACCACCGGTGAGCATCATGCCGCGCTCGGCGATGTCGGCGCCGAGTTCGGGCGGAGTCTGTTCCAGCGCATTCTTGACACTGGAGACGATCTGGTTGAGCGGGTCGGTCAGGGCTTCGAGGATCTCGTTGGAGCTGATCGTGAAGCTGCGCGGCACACCTTCGGAGAGGTTGCGGCCCTTGACTTCCATCTCCTTGACTTCGCTGCCAGGGAAGGCCGAGCCGATCTGCTTCTTGATCGCTTCGGCCGTGGGCTCGCCGATCAACATGCCGTAGTTGCGGCGGATGTAGTTGATGATGGCCTCGTCGAACTTGTCGCCACCCACCCGCACCGAGCCCTTGTAGACCATGCCGCCCAGCGAGATCACGCCGACTTCCGTCGTGCCGCCGCCGATGTCGACGACCATCGAGCCGGAAGCCTCGCTGACCGGCAGGCCCGCACCGATGGCCGCGGCCATCGGCTCCTCGATCAGGAACACGTCGCTGGCGCCCGCACCCAGCGCCGATTCGCGGATGGCGCGTCGCTCGACCTGGGTAGACCCGCAGGGCACGCAGATGATGATGCGGGGGCTGGGTTTCATCATGGACCGCGGATGGACCATCTTGATGAACTGCTTGAGCATCTGCTCGGTGACGGTGAAGTCGGCGATCACGCCGTCCTTCATCGGGCGGATGGCCTCGATGTTGCCCGGCACCTTGCCCAGCATGGCCTTGGCCTCGTGGCCGACGGCCTGGATGGTCTTCTTGCCGTTGGGCCCACCTTCGTGGCGGATCGAGACGACCGAGGGCTCGTCCAGCACGATGCCCTTGCCGCGCACGTAGATCAACGTGTTGGCGGTGCCCAGGTCAATGGCCAGGTCGGTCGAGAAATAGCGGCGCAGGGATGCGAACATGGAGGAAGTGCCTGAGGGGCCGGCGGCGGCGTGACGGTAGGCTCGGCCGGCAGGGCCGGATGTCTTCGATCTCCAGCGCGCCGACGCCCGGCACGGCCGGAGGCAAAAATCACCAGCTCTTCGGAGCCGGCACGCGTGAGAGGCCGATTCGCGGCCCATGAATCAACCGCAGATAATACCGCAGTGCACCCCGCGACCACCGGACCGCGGGCTGTTCTTCACGCCCGTTCGCGAGGGTTGTTCCCTTCAAGGAACCACCGGCGCGACGCCCCGGACCCGCTTCCTCGTCTACCCCATGCCATGGCTCTGACTCCCCAGGACGTGCAGCGCATCGCGCAGCTGGCCCGCCTCGAACTCTCGCCCGCGGAGTCCGCGGCCATGCTGGGCCAGCTCAACGGCTTCTTCCACATCGTCGACCAGATGCAGGCCGTCGACACCCGCGGCGTGGAGCCGCTGTACACACCGCTGTCCGCCGTCTCGGCCTTCACGCTGCGCCTGCGTGAGGATGCGGTGACCGAGACGGTCGACCGCGAGGCCAACCAGCGCAGCGCGCCTTCCGTCGAGGACGGCCTGTTTCTCGTGCCCAAGGTGATCGAATGAGCGCGCCGCGCCTCCAGCAAGTGCCCGTCCTGCAGCCCGCCGCACGGAGGGTCTTGCCGTGAGCAACCCTTCCAGCCCCGCGCTGCGCGGCGTCGCCGGCCTGTCCAAGGCCCTCGCCGCGGGCGAGCTCTCGGCCCGCGAACTGGCCACGGACCTGCTGGCGCGCGCCCGCGCGCTGTCGGCGCTGGGCGCCTACCTGGCCATCGACGAAGAAAACGCCCTGCAACAGGCCGCCGCAGCCGATGCGCGCCGCGCGCAAGGCCAGGCCACACCGCTGACCGGCATCCCGCTGGGCCACAAGGACATCTTCGTCACCGACCACGCGCGCTCGGCCCTGCCCAGCACCGCGGGCTCGAAGATGCTGGCCGGCTACCGCAGCCCCTTCGACGCCACGGTGGTGGCGCGCCTGGCGCAAGCCGGCACGGTGACGCTGGGCAAGCTCAACTGCGACGAATTCGCGATGGGCTCGGCCAACGAAAACTCGGCCTTCGGCCGTGTGCTGAACCCCTGGGACACCACACGTGTGCCGGGTGGCTCGTCGGGTGGGTCGGCGGCGGCCGTGGCCGCCGGCCTGCTGCCCGCGGCCACCGGCACCGACACCGGCGGCTCGATCCGCCAGCCCGCCAGCTTCTGCGGCATCACCGGCAACAAGCCGACCTACGGCGTGTGCTCGCGCTACGGGATGATCGCCTTTGCGTCCAGCCTCGACCAAGCCGGGCCGCTGGCGCGCAGCGCCGAGGATTGCGCGCTGCTGCTGTCGGCCATGAGCGGCTTCGACGAACGCGACGCCACGAGCGTGCAGCGCCCGCCGCAGGACTTCCATGCGCAGATGTGCACGGCGCGCGAAGGCGCCACCGCGTCGCGTCCGCTGCAGGGCCTGCGCGTGGGCCTGCCCAAGGAGTTCTTCCCCGCCGCGCTGGCGGCCGACGTGAACGGCGCCGTGCGCGCCGCGCTGGCCGAGCTGGAGAAGCTCGGCGCCACGCTGGTCGACGTCAGCCTGCCGCGCACCGAGCTGTCGATCCCGGTCTACTACATCATCGCGCCGGCCGAGGCCAGCTCCAACCTGAGCCGCTTCGACGGCGTGCGCTACGGCCACCGCGCCGCGCAGTACCGTGACCTGGCCGACATGTACCGCAAGACACGCGCCGAAGGCTTCGGGCCCGAGGTCAAGCGGCGCATCATGATCGGCACCTATGTGCTCAGCCACGGCTACTACGACGCCTACTACCTGCAGGCCCAGAAGCTGCGCCGCATGATCGCCGACGACTTCCGGGCCTGCTTCGAGCACTGCGACCTGATCGCCGGCCCGGTGGCGCCGACGGTGGCCTGGCCGCTGGGCGAGCAGGCCGACGACCCGGTCAAGGCCTACCTGGCCGACATCTTCACCCTGCCGGCCAGCCTGGCCGGCCTGCCCGGGATGAGCGTGCCCGCCGGCTTCGCCGCCGCCACCGGCACGCTCGGCCTTCCGGTCGGCCTGCAGCTGATCGGCAACTACTTCCAGGAAGGCGCCTTGCTGCACGCGGCGCTCGCCTTCCAGCAG
>CAUJHV010000010.1 GCA_963205115.1 Pseudomonadota bacterium
GAACACGTCCACGCCGGTGTGCACGCCCATGCGCTCGAGCACGGCCACCAGCACCTCCATCGGCGTGTTGCCGGCACCGGCGCCCAGGCCGGCGGCGGCGGCGTCGATGCGGTTGGCGCCGGCCTCGATGGCGGCGATCGAATTGGCCACGCCCATGGCCAGGTTGTGGTGGCCATGAAAGCCCAGCTCGGTCTCGGGCTTGAGCGCGGCGCGCACGGCGGCGATGCGCTCCTTGACCTGGTCGGGCAGCAGGTAGCCGGCCGAGTCGGTCACGTAGATGCAGTTGGCGCCGTAACCTTCCATGAGCCTGGCCTGTTTGACCAGGCCCTCGGCGCTGTTCATGTGCGCCATCATCAGAAAGCCCACGGTGTCCATGTCCATCTTGCGGGCCATGGTGATGTGCTGCTCGCTGACATCGGCCTCGGTGCAGTGGGTGGCCACGCGGATGGTGTGCACGCCCAGCTCGCGCGCCATCTTCAGGTGGTCGACGGTGCCGATGCCGGGCAGCAGCAGCGCCGACACCTTGGCCTGCTTCATCAGCGGGATGACGGCGGAGAGGTATTCCTCGTCGCTGTGGGCCGGAAAGCCGTAGTTGACGGAAGCGCCGCCCAGGCCGTCGCCGTGGGTGACTTCGATCAGCGGCATGCCGGCGGCGTCCAGGCCCTGGGCGATGGACTTCATCTGCGCCAGCGTCATCTGGTGCTGCTTGGGGTGCATGCCGTCGCGCAGCGTCATGTCATGCAGGGTGATCTTCTTGCCTTGGATGCTCATGGCCGGTTCTCCTTCAGACGGCGACGGGTTCGAGGGTGAGCGAGCCGGCCAGGATCTCTTCGGCAAACATCTCGGCGGTGCGCGCGGCGGCGGCGGTCATGATGTCGAGGTTGCCGGCGTACCTGGGCAGGTAGTCGCCCAGGCCCTCGACCTCCAGGAACACCGACACCCGCTGGCCGTCGAACACCGGGCCGTTGACCAGCTTGTAGCCGGGCACATACTTCTGCACCTCGGCCATCATGTCGTGGATGCTCTTGGTGATGGCGGCCTGATCGGGCTGGCCCTCGACCAGGCAGTGCACGGTGTCGCGCATGATCAGCGGCGGCTCGGCCGGGTTGATGATGATGATGGCCTTGCCCTTGCGGGCGCCGCCCACCTTTTCGATCGCGCCCGCCGTGGTGCGGGTGAATTCGTCGATGTTCTTGCGCGTGCCCGGGCCGGCGGACTTGCTGGACACGGTGGCCACGATTTCGGCATAGGCCACCGGCTGCACGCGACTGACGGCGGCCACCATGGGGATGGTGGCCTGGCCGCCGCAGGTGACCATGTTGACGTTCATTTCGCGCTTGCCCACGTGCTCGCGCAGGTTGACCGGCGGCACGCAGTAGGGACCGATGGCGGCGGGCGTCAGGTCCACCATCATCGCGCCCTGCTCGGTGACCTTGCGCGAGTTTTCAGCGTGCACGTAGGCGCTGGTGGCGTCGAACACGATCTGCACGCCGTCCGTCCTGATATGCGGCACCAGACCATCGACCCCCTGGTCGGTGGTTTTGATGCCCATCTCGCGCGCGCGCTTGAGACCGTCGGAGTCGGGGTCGATGCCCACCATCCACACCGGCTCCAGCACCGGGCTGCGCTGCAGCTTGGCCAGCAGATCGGTGCCGATGTTGCCTGGGCCGATCAGGGCACACTTGATTTTCTTGCTCATTTCCATGCTTTCCAATGATGAAATGACTTCACCGCTCGCGCGGCTTCAAAGACGAAATGACGGCCTCGGTCAGGGCGTACAGCGCCGTCATGGACGCGAAGCAAGGTCATTCGTCGTTCAAACAAACCGCACGCTGCAGCCGCCGATGCCGCCGATCGTGACGCGCAGGTTGTCGCCCGCGGCCACTGGCACCATGATGCCCAGCGAGCCCGACAGCACCACCTCGCCCGCCTCCAGGGCAATGCCATGGCGGCCCAGGGTGTTGGCCAGCCAGGCCACCGCGTTGGCCGGGTGGCCCAGGGCGGCGGCGCCGGCACCGGTGGCGACGATTTCGCCGTTCTTTTCCAGCACCATGCCGCAGGTGGTCAGATCGACGTCGCGCACATCGACCAGGCGATCGCCCAGCACAAACACGCCGCAGGAGGCGTTGTCGGCCACCGTGTCCTGAATCTTGATCTTCCAGTCCTGGATGCGGGAGTCGACGATTTCGAAGCAGGCCATCACGCCTTCGGTGGCGGCCAGCACGTCGGCCACGCTGATGCCGGGGCCCTGCAGGGTCTTCTTGAGCACGAAGGCGATTTCGCCCTCGGCCTTGGGCTGGATCAGGCGGCTCATGGGCACGGCCTCGCCCTCGTTGTAGACCATGCCGTCGGTCAGCCAGCCGAAGTCGGGCTGGAACACGCCCAGCATGTTCATCACCGCCTGGCTGGTCACGCCGATCTTCTTGCCCACCACCCGCTCGCCGGCGGCCAGGCGGCGCTGCATCAGCCGCTGTTGGATGGCGTAGGCATCGTCCACCGTGATGTCGGGGTGCTGGCTGGTCAGCGGCGGCACGCTGGTGCACTGCGTGAGGGCGTCAAAGAGGCGGTCGCCCAACTGCTCGATCTGTGACTTGTCCATGGTTTCAATACTATCAAAATGAGAGCTGCTCGCGCTTGCCAGTCAAGCGCGAGCAGCCTATATCGCTCAGAACTTGACCATCACGTTGCGCAGATCGGTGTAAAACTCGAACGAGTGTATGCCACCTTCGCGGCCGATGCCCGAGGCCTTGGAGCCGCCAAACGAGGTCCGCAGGTCGCGCAGAAACCAGCAGTTGATCCAGGTGAGGCCGACGTGGATGCGCTGCGCCACCCGGTTGGCGCGGCCGATGTCCTGCGTGAAGATCGCCGTCGCCAGTCCGTAGCGGTTGGCGTTGACCTTGCCCAGCACCTCCTCTTCGCTGTCGAAGGGGCTGATGTGGCAGCAGGGGCCGAAGATCTCGTCGGTGATGACGCTGGCGGTCTCGGGCAGGCCGGTCCAGATGGTCGGTTGCACCCAGCTGCCGTCCTTCAGGTGCGGCGGCATGTCGGGCACGCCGCCGCCGGTCACCACGGTGGCGCCCTGTTCGCGCGCCTTCTGGTAGTAGGACAGCACCTTGACCTGATGCTCCTTGCTGATGACCGGGCCGATCCGTGTCGCCGGGTCGAACGGCTCGCCGGGGGTCATGGCCTCGGCGCGCTCCTTCAGCGCCGCCACCACCTGCTCGTAGATCGGTCGCTCCACATAGACGCGCTCGGTGCCCAGGCAGACCTGGCCGGCGTTTTCGAAGCAGGAGCGCTGCAGCGTGTCGATGGTGACCTTCAGATCGCAATCGGCGAACACCACGGCGGCGTTCTTGCCGCCCAGCTCCATCGACACCGGGCGGATGCCCTCGGCGGCGGCCTTCATGATGGCTTCGCCGGTGCGCGTCTCGCCGGTGAAGGTGATGCCGTTGACGTCGGGGTGCCGGGTCAGGAATTCGCCGGCCGAACCGGGGCCGAAGCCGTGCACCACGTTGTACACGCCCTTGGGCACACCCACGGCGTTCATCACCTCGCCCAGCAGGGTGGCGGTGGCGGGGGTTTCTTCGGACGGTTTGACCACCACCGTGTTGCCGCAGGCCAGCGCCGGGCCGACCTTCCAGGTCATCAGCAGCAGTGGCAGGTTCCAGGGGCAGATCACCGCGATCACGCCGCGCGGCACGCGCACGCCGTAGCTGAGCGCGGTCCTGCCGTCGGGCGTGGTCATGTTGAACGACTCGGTGGAGGCGCTCTTGATGGTGTCGATGAAGATCTGAAAGTTGGCCGCGCCGCGCGGGATGTCCACGTGCGAGGCCAGGTGGTGCGGCTTGCCGGTGTCGGCGATCTCGGCCTGCAGGAAGTCGTCGAAGCGCCGGTTGATCTCGAGCGCCACGGCATCCAGCAGCTTGCAGCGCTCGGTGACCGAAATGCGGCCCCAGTCGCCCGTGAGCGCGGCCTTGGCGGCCGCCACGGCGGCGTCCACTTCGGGCTTGCCGGCTTCATGGATCATGCCGATCAGGCTGCCGTTGACCGGGTTGCGGTTCTCGAACGTGCTGCCGCTGGCGCTCTTGACGTACTGGCCGTTGATGAAATTCAAAAACTCTTTCATGGGTGCTCTCTGTTCCTGGAAGCTCGGCCGCTCACGCGGCTTCCAGCCCCAGCGCGGCCAGGCCCGCGCGGGCGCAGATCTCGTCCTGTTCGGCCGATCCGCCGGACACGCCAATGCCGCCGATCAGCACCCCCTGCTCGCGCATCGGCAACCCGCCGCCGAACACCACGTTGCGCGGCCGCACCGGCATGCCCAGGCGCAGCGCCTCGTCGCCGCGCAAGATACCGGCCCACTGCCCGGTGGCAAAACCGAAGCCGGCCGCGGTGTAGGCCTTGTCGATGGCGATGTCCACCGAGTGCAGAAAGGCGCCGGGCATGCGCAGAAAGGCCGCCAGCACGCCCGAGGCGTCGGTCACCGCGACGTTGATGCGAATGCCCAGCTCGCCGGCCTTGGCCACCGCCGCCGCCACGGCGGCGTGCGCCGCCTCGGCGGTGATGGCGCGTTGTTCGACGCTGTGTCGTGCCATCGGCGCGCCTCAGGTCACCACGCTCAGGAAGGCGTCGTTCAGCTTGCGGTCGTGGTAGAAGATGCCGCGCCCGACCTCATCCCAGCTCCAGGTGACCGGATGCATGTCGGGGTAATGGTCGTAGCCGCCGCAGAAGGTTTCCAGGCGGTTGCCGCTGGGGTCGAAGAAGTAGATCGTCGTGCCCTGAGTGATGCCGTGGCGCGTGGGACCGATGTCGATCGAGACGCGGTTGACGCTCATGATGTCGGCGGCGCGCAGCACGCTTTCCCAGCTCGGCATCTGGAACGCCACGTGGTGCAGCTTGGCGTCCTCGGCGTGGCGCACCATGGCGATGTCGTGCGCCTTGTGGCTGCAGGTCAGCCAGGTGGCCAGGTCGGTGGTGCCGTCTTCCAGCTTGACGCGCTCGACCAGGGTGAAGCCCAGCACCTCGGTGAACAGCTTGAGGTTGCCGTCGATGTCGCCGCCGTAGATCAGCGCATGGTCCATGCGGATCGGGCGGATGCCGGGGCCGTCGAGCACGTCCACCTCGGGGTCGGTGTAGCCCATGCCGTTGCCCACGTCCTTCTTCTCGGCGTACAGCTCCATCGTGTGGCCGGTGGGAATCCTGAAGCGCACGCGCTCGCCGGTCTCCAGCAGGTCACCGGCGGGGATGCGTTCGGTCTTGACGCCAAAGGCCTGGAGCTTTTTCTCCAGGTCATCGAGCGTGGCTTTGTCGAGCACCTTGTAGCCAAAGAAGTCCAGCCCGGCCTGGTCGGCCTGGCGCAGGATGATGCTGTGGTGGTCGCGCTCGTTGCGGGTCTTGAAATAGGCGCGGCCCTGGGCATCGCGGCCCATGGGCTGCAGGCCCATCACGTTGGTGTACCACTGGACCGATTCTTCCAGGTCGAGTACGCGGATCTGGGCGTGCCCAGGGCGCAGAACGCCAGTCATTGCCATAGTAGGTCTCCTTCGCTTGGTTTCAGGTGGGGTGGGTGGATACGCTGGCCGCCTCGCTGACGGGACGGCAGACATTCTTCTTCATGGCGCCGACGACGTGCAGGCGCAGGTCGCTGGTGGGCTTGATGCGGCACGACAGCACGCAGCCGCTGGCCTCTTCTTCGGCGCTGACATGGGCGCGGCTCATCACGCGCTTGCTGTACTGACCTTCCAGGATCTGCACCTTGCACACGCCGCAGCCGCCCTGACGGCAGCCCACGGGGATGCCCTTCTTGCCCAGGGCTTCCATGCCTTCCAGCACGGAGCGGTGGTCGGCGCAGCGGTAGCTTTCGCCGGTATCCTCGATGGTGATGGTGTGGTGCGCCACGGTCGCCGCCTCAGATCTTCTTGAACAGCGGGCTGCGCACCTGCTGCGCATCGGCGGCCGAGATGAATTTCTCGGTATAGATGTCGCGCTCGAACAGCCGGCCCTGCATCAGGGTGGTGATGCAGGCGTCGATCATCATCGGCGGACCGCACAGGTAGGCCTTGTGGCCGCGGAAGTCGTTGTTGAAATGCGCCTTGGCGGCCTCGTGCACGAAGCCGCGCGCGCCGTCCCAGTCGCTGCCCGCGGGTTCGTCCGACAGCGCCGCGATGTAGGTGAATTGCGGGTGCTGCGCCGCCAGTTGCTGAAACTCGTCGTGGTGATAGAGCTCGGCACGCTGGCGCGCGCCGTTGACCAGGGTGATCGGCCTGTTGCACCCGGCCGCCAGCAGATCGAGCACCATGGAGCGCGGGCTGGACAGGCCCGAGCCGCCGGCCAGGAACAGGTAGCCCAGGTTCTCCTTCTGGTGCGCGGACTCGCGCACGAAGAAGCGCCCGTAGGGCCCGGCCAGGCTGACGCGGTCGCCCGCCCGCAACTGCTCGTGCACCCATCCGGTGCCCTTGCCGCCGGGTACATGGCGGATGTTCAGCTCGATCTCGCGCGTCTGCGCCGGCGCGCTGGCGATCGAGAACGCGCGGGTGGTGGTTTCGCCCGGAATGTGCAGCCCGATGTACTGACCGGCCTGGAAGGTGATGGGCGCGTCGAGCTCGATCCATACGCCCTTGATGGTGGGCGTCAGGTTCTCGATGCGGGATACCACCCCCTGATGGTCCTGCACCAGCAGGTTGCGGGCGTCCGGGTCTTCCTCGATGTCGGCCTCGATGACGAGGTCGGATTCGAGCCGGGCGCAGCAGGCCAGGCACTTGCCTTCGTCGCGCTCGTAGTCCATCAGGGCAAAGCCGCTGGCTTCGCCGTGCTCGACTTCGCCTTCGGTCACCTGGATCTTGCAGGTGCCGCACAGGCCATGGCCGCAGGCGTGCGGCAGGTAGATGCCGGC
>CAUJHV010000011.1 GCA_963205115.1 Pseudomonadota bacterium
GTTCCAGGCCGCCAAGCGTCGTGCCCGTGGCTTCGCCAGCTTCGACACCATCAGGACCGTCATCTTCCTGATCGCAGGCAAGCTCGACTTCGCCGCCGTCAACCCTCACGCTCGGTAACCCACTCGAAATTCAGTAGAGCCCAGTTTTTCGACCGCCGCTCGACCTTGAGCCTGTCGTCCGACAAGGCCGGCGAACTGCGCCTGGGACGCGACTACGTGCCCACCTACACGGCCTGGTCGCGGCACGACCCGTTCTCGCACGTGGGCGTGGCTGGCAGCAACAACTTCGGTGGCTCAGGGCCGACGGGTCCGATCCGCGCCGCCTTCAGCACCAACCCCAACACGACGGTGCGCGCCAGCAACTCGCTGCAGTGGCTGACGCCCACCGGCCTGGGCGGCGTCGAGGGCGGCGTGATGGTTGCTGCGGCCGAGGGCGGCACGGCAGCCAACGGCCTGGCCCGCCTGGTCGGTGCACGCCTGGGCTGGTCGAGCGGCCCGTTCGGGGTCTCCGCCGCCACGTCGTGGACCACCAACAGCATCACCACACCGGCCAACAAGTTCAAGGACACCGTGGTCGGTGGCCATGCCGTCGTCGGCCCGGTCCGTTTCACGGCGGCCTGGCGGAAATTCGACTACACGACATCGCGGCAGACGAATACCTTGCTCGGCGCGGTCTACACGGCGGGGCCCGGCGAGATCAAGCTGTCCTGGCTGCGCGGCAACCTCTCGGGCCGCGTGGGCGCCACCGACATCGGCGCCAACGACGCCACCCAGATCGGGCTGGGCGGCGTCTACCACCTGTCCAAGCGCAGCGCGCTGTATGCCACGGCCTCGCGCATCGACAACGATGGCAGGGCCAACTTCGTGGTCCCGGGTGGTGCGACGTTAGCCGTGGGCGGTTCGTCGACAGGCTACGAGCTGGGACTGCGCCACAGCTTCTAGGCGGCCACTCGGCCGCGGTGCCAGCGGGGCAACGCGAGCTTGCGCAGCCCGCTGGCCCCGCGCGTGCCCATCGCACAGCCCTCACGTGCGGTGCCGGTCGGGATGCCCGCGTCGACGGCAGTCGCATCGGCGGCCGGGTTTGACCCACCCTGATCCGGCGCGCAGAATGAATCCAGACACGGGCGATGGAGTTCGCCCCGAACTGCCAACCCGGCTGATGACTCCTGCTTGACTTCGCTAGAAGGGAGCAGGGTCATGGGGCAGGTGCCGCGACGCGTACCGGGGGACATTCCACACGCCGCGCGTGTGGATCGCCGATCGCACACTTCGCCCGCGCCCACGGTGCGGCGCACGCCGCGGAGGGCCAGGCGGTGACCGCGCGCGACATCGCGCTGCAGGTCGCCCAGGTGCTGGCGACGCTGCTGCTGGCGCCCTTGCTGCAAGGCATCGTGCTGCAGTTCGAAGAACGTGTGCAGCGCGCCCGCGGCCCCGGCATCTTCCAGCCTTACCGCGACTTGTGGAAGCTGTTCCACAAGCAGCTGGTGCTGCCGCACAGCGCCTCGTGGATCTTCTGGCTCGCACCGGTGGTTGCCTTCACGTGCATGCTGACGGTGCCCATCCTGATCCCGGTGCTCACCGACTATCCGCTGCCGCTGTCCAGCATGGGCGACTTGCTGGGCGGCGGGCTGATCCTCACGCTGGGCTCGTTCGTGATCCTGCTGGCGGGGCTGGACACAGGCAGCTCCTGGGGCGGCATCGGATCCAGCCGTGTGGTGATGCTCACCATCCTGGCCGAGCCCACGCTGATCCTCGTCTTCGTGGGCATCACGCTGCTGGCCAAGACCATGCTGCCCTTCGTGGTGAACCACCTGCTGGTGGCCAGCCTGGCGGTGTACTGGAGCCCGGCGCACCTGTTCCTGGTGCTGGCCTTCTTCGTGCTGCTGCTGGTGGAGACGGATCGCCTGCCCATCCATTCGAGCACGCACCTGGAGGTCTACATGATCGAGGAGGCGCGCATCCTCGAGTATTCGGGCCCGCTGCTGGCGCTGGTGAAGTGGGCGTCCATGATGA
Source organism: Pseudomonadota bacterium (assembly GCA_963205115.1). Classification (GTDB taxonomy): domain Bacteria; phylum Pseudomonadota; class Gammaproteobacteria; order Burkholderiales; family Burkholderiaceae_C; genus Rubrivivax. Next base: position 2,014 of record CAUJHV010000011.1, read on the forward strand.
AGCAGTTCATCCTCTACACGCTCTTCTGCAATGTGCTGACGCTGCCCTGGGGCTTGTCGCAGCAGGGCGGTGCGCTGGGCGCGGCGGGCGCGGCAGTGGCGCTGATGCTCAAGTTCACGCTTGTGGCATGTGCGGTGGTCACTGTCGAGACCATGCAGGCGCGGCTGCGCTTCTACCGCTACCAGGAGCCGCTGGCGCTGTCGTTCCTGTTTGCCGTTCTGGCCATCGTGGCCAACCAGATGGCTTGACGCCATGCTGCACACCGCGCTCAGCCCCCTGGCGTATTCGGTCTTCAGTCTGCTGTGCATCGGCAGCCTGCTGCTGGCGTTTGCGATGCTCGGCTCGCGCTGGCTCACGAACCACCTGTTCGCCTTTGCCGCGCAGTCCTGGCTGATCGCCCTGATCTCGGCGGCGATGGCCTGGGAGGGCGGCCTTGTCGAGCTGTACGGCGTGGCCGTGCTCACGGCGCTGGTGCGCGGGCTGTTGCTGCCCTACCTGCTGGCGCGCATCGCGCGCCAGCAGGATGTCGAGCGCGAGCTGCACCTCATCATCGAGCCCAGCAGCAGCCTGGTGCTGGGCGCGCTGCTGGTGCTCTTTGCCTTCATCGTCACCGCTCATCTGGGGCGTTTGATGGGTCTGGACGGCAGCATCGCGGTGCTGGCGCTGACGGTGATGCTGGCGATGACGCTCATCGGCTTCCTGATGCTGTCGGTGCGGCGTGAGGCGATGACGCAGATCCTGGGTCTGCTCGAGGTGGAGAACGGCATTTTCCTGGGCTCGCAGATCCTCGTTCCGCAGATGCCGATGCTGATCGAGCTGGTGGTGCTGTTCGACCTGCTGGTGGTCGTGGCCAGCCTGGGTGTGCTGGTGCGCTACCTGGTGGTGCACGTGGGCAGCACCAGCAGCCACGAACTCAAGCGCCTGGTGGGGTGACGGCCATGGTCGCGTGGCTGATCACCCTGATGCTCCTGGCGCCAGCCTCGGCGGCGGCTGTGTGTGCGGTCTTCCGCGGGCCGCGCCTGGCCGAACTCGTGAACCTGGCCGCAGCCCTCGTCAGCGCCGCCTGCGCGCTGGCCATGCCCGGGCTGGCCCGCACCGTGCCGCCGGCCTGGCTGGGCGGCTACGTGCAGCTGGACGGCCTGGGCGCGTGGGTGCTGCTGTGCACGGGCGTGGTCTACCTGCTGGCGTCGATCTACGCGGTCGGCTACATGCGGCTGTCGACCGAAGCAGACCGGCTGCACCGCTTCTACGCCCTGTTTGCCGCCTTTGCGCTGAGCATGTTCATCGCGCCGTTGATGAACAACGCCGGCGTGTTCTGGATCGTCATCGAGCTGACGACACTGATCAGCACCTTCCTGGTCGGATTCGAGCGCGATGCCGAGAGCATCGAGGCGGCCTGGAAGTACATCGTCGTCGTCTCGGCCGGCATCAGCCTGGCGCTGCTGGGCACGGTGCTCATGTACTGGGCCGGCAGCTTCGTGCTGCCGCCGCACTACGACATGCGCTGGGACGCGCTGGCCGCAGCGGCACCACGCATGAACCCGGTGCTGCTGCAGCTGGCCTTCCTGCTGATGCTGGTGGGCTACGGCACCAAGGCCGGCCTCGCGCCCATGCACACCTGGCTGCCCGACGCGCACAGCGAGGGCCCGGCACCGGTCTCGGCGATGCTGTCGGGCGCGCTGCTCAACACGGCAATGCTGGGCATCGTGCGTGCGCTGCGGGTGACGGATGCGGCCGGTCTGCACGCGGTGCCGCATGGCGCGCTCGTGGCCATCGGCGCCTTCTCGATGGCGGTGGCGGCGCTGTTCATCGTGCGCCAGCAGGGTGTCAAGCGGCTGATGGCGTATTCCAGCGTCGAACACATCGGCGTGCTGGCGCTGGGCTTCGGCTTCGGGGGCCCGCTGGGCGTGGCCGGCGCGATGGTGCACATGCTCGGCCACTCGCTGAACAAGTCGCTGATGTTCTTCGGCGCCGGCAATGCCATGCGCCAGTGGGGCAGCAAGTCCATGGACGACATCCGCGGCGTGCTGCACCACATGCAAGGTGGCGGGCTGATGTGGCTGGCCGGCGCGGTGGCGATCACCGGCGCGCCGCCGTTTGCGCTGTTCCTCAGCGAGTTCACGATCCTGCGCGCGGGCATGGCGGGTCCAGTCGCCTGGGCCGCGTGGGTGATGGCGCTGCTGCTGATCGTCATCTTCATCGGCTTCCTGAACCACTTCCGGCACATGTTCTTCGGCGACGACCACACCGCCGCCGCCGCATGGCCGGCGACGGGCGTGGTGCTCGGGGCGTGGATGCTGGTGCCGATGGCGATGGCCCTGGTGCCGCTGGTGGTGCTGGGGCTGTGGTGGCCGCAGGCGCTGTGGGACTACCTGCAGACGGTGGCCGTGGCGCTGGGCAGCGGCACGCCGTGGGGCGGCACGCCATGAACGGCTGTGTGCTGCACGCGCTGAGGCCGGCCGAACTGCCGGCGGCCTGCACGGCCTTGCTGGCGCGAGGCGGGCGCATGCAGTTCGCCTATGCCTGGTTTCCGTCGCCTGGCGATGCCGAGTTGCGCTATGTCGTGGCGCCAGGGGCCGGTGAGCCTTTTGCGGCCTGGCGCGTGCCGGTGGCGCCAGGCGGCGAGGTGCCGAGCCTGGCCCATGCGGCGCCGCTGCTGGGCTGGTACGAACGCGAGATCATGGACCTGTGCGGGCTGCGCTTTGCCGGCCACCCCGAACCCGAACCTTTGGTGTTGCACGCGGGTGCGCGGCCGGCTCGGCCGCCGCTGGAGCCCGGGGACGCCGCCGATGCGTCGCTGCCGTTTTCGCCCCAGCCGGTTCGTGTGCCGGAACTGCACACGCGGGCCGGTCTGCGCGAGGTGCAACTGCTGCCCTTCGGCCCCGTGCGCGGCGGCGTGACGGAGTCGGCCCGCTTCGTCTTCATGTACCTGGGCGAGGCCATCATCTACTACCAGCCGCAGCTGTTCTTCAAGCACCGCGGCATGGAACGGCGATTCCAGGGCCTGGACGCCGACCCGGCCACGCTGCTGGCCGAGCGTGTGTCCGGCGTGGGCAGCATCTGCCACGCACTGGCCTACTGCCAGGCCGTGGAAGCCGCCTGCGGCTGCGTGGTGCCCGCGCGCGCGCAAGCGCTGCGCGTGCTGCTGGCCGAGATCGAGCGGCTGTACAACCACCTGCACTACCTGGGCCACCTGGCCCACACGACGACGTTGAAGGTTGGTGAGGCCGAAGGCCTGCTGCTGGAAGAGCGGGCCAAGCAGCTCTTGGCGCGGCTGACGGGCAGCCGTTTTGGCCGCGGCCTGCTGGTGCCGGGCGGCCTGCGCCGCGACATCGCCATGCCATCGACGATGCGTGCCGATATCGAGCGGCTGCGCGCCCAGGCGCAGCGCTACGCCCACATGCTGCGCCACACACAAAGCCACCTGGACCGCCTGCTGACCACCGGCGTGCTGGCGCGCCAGGTCGCGTTCGACCAGGGCGCGACCGGGCCGGTGGAACGTGCCAGCGGCCAGGACCGCGACCTGCGCCGCGACCATCCCTACGCCGCGTATGGCGGCCTGCCGCTGGCTGTGCCGGTGCGCACGGCGGGTGACGCCGATGCGCGCATGCGCGTGCGCATGGACGAGATCGAGGCCAGCTTTTCGCTGCTGCTTTCACCGGTTAGTTATTCGGCCGAAGGCGTGGTGCGGGCTGCCTGCATGCCGGTGCCTGGCGCCGAAGGCCTGGGCTGGGCCGAAGGGCCGCGCGGCAGCGTGTTCTACGCCGTGCACCTGGATGGCGAAGGACGCCTGGCGCGGGTGAAGATCAAGTCGCCTTCGTTCTCGAACTGGCGCGTCTTCCCGTCCACCGTGCACGACAGCAACATGATGGATTACGCGATCAACGAGGCCAGCTTCGGCCTCACCGTGGCGGGCTGCGACCGCTGAGAAGCTGTGAACCTGAACCGGAGGACACCATGCCCCAATGGACCTTGTTCGGATTGACGCGAGGGCAGGCCAGCACGCGCTGGCCGGCGCCCGGCGCCGACGATGGCCAGGCCGGCGTGCTGGGCATGCCGCGCCTGGACCCTTCACGCTGCCAGGCCGATTGCAGTGCCTGCGCACAGGCCTGCATCACGCAGGCCATTCAACTGGTGCCATCGCCGGCGCCGGCGCCGGGTGAGGCGCGCATCCGCATCGACTACGGCCGGTGCATCGCCTGCCAGCTGTGTGTCGAGGCCTGCCCCACGGGCGCCTTGCAGCCCAGCGGCGACTGGGCGCTGGGCGTGCGCGACCGCGACGACCTGGTCTGGCGCGAGGCGCTGGACGCGCCGCCTGCCAAGGCGCTGGCCAGCGGCATCCGCCGCGTCTTCGGCCGCAGCCTGCATATCCGGCATGTCGATGCCGGCTCCTGCAACGGCTGCGAGTCCGAACTGCAGGCGCTGGGCAATCCCTTCTACAACCTGCACCGGCTGGGCATCTTCTTCACGCCGTCGCCGCGTTTTGCCGACCTGCTGCTGGTCACCGGCCCGGTGAGCTATGCGATGCGCGAGCCGCTGCGCGCCACCTACGACGCGATGCCCGAGCCGCGCTGGGTGATGGCCTGCGGCACCTGCGCCGTGTGCGGTGGCGTCGCCGAAGGCGGTTATGCCGGCGGCGCGGGCCTGGATGGTGTGCTGCCGGTGGACATGTGGCTGCCGGGGTGTCCGCCGAATCCGGCGGCCCTCATCCACGCCCTGCTGCAACTGCTGGAACGCGTGCCGGCGGACTTTCACGGAGGCCGCCATGTCGGCTGAATGGCTGGGTGTTGCGGCGGTGGCCTGGGCGCTGGCGGCGGTCTGGGCGGTGCTGCGGCATGCGGGCGCGGCGCGCGGGTTCGTCGCCTTCGGTTGCGCGGCGGGTGTGGTCGGCGCGGTCGCGGGGGTGCTCGACGGCGGCGTGGCCTACGCCGCCAGCGGGATGACCTGGGCCGGGCAGCCGGTGGGTTGGGCCTTCACGCCCGATGCGCTGTGGCTGCTGGGCCTGGGCCTGGTGCCGGCGGGACTGGCCGCGGCGCTGGGCACACCCGCGCATGAGGGCCGCTGTGGCTGGCTGTTTGGCCTGGCGCTCACGCTGCTGGGCGCGCTGGGAGTCTTTGCCCTGCAGGACGCGGCGGGGCTGCTCGTGGCCTGGGAGCTGATGAGCCTGGGCGGCGCGGTGATGCTGCTGGCCGAACGGCTGGGACATCCCGCCGGTGCGGCCAACCTGTTCATGCTGTCGCTGCTGGAGGTCGGCGCGGTGGCACTGTTGCTGGCGCTGCTGCTGCTGGGCCGTCGCACCGGTGGCACGTCGTTCATGGGGTTTGCCGCGGGTGCCGCGGGCCTGCATGGGCCGGCGGTGCTGGGCATCGGCGTGCTGCTGCTGATCGGCTTCGGCGCCAAGCTGGGCGTGCTGCCGTTCTACGAGTGGCTGCCGCAGGCCTATGGCGTGGGCAGCGGGGCGTCGGGCGCGGTGCTCTCGGGCGTGGTCCTCAACGCGGCCTATTTCGGGCTTGCGCGCGGTCTGCTCGAATGGTTGCCGGCCGGGCCCGGCCCTTGGCGTCAGGCCCTGGCCATCCTGGTGGTCGCGGCGGGTGTGCTCAGTGCGGTGCTGGCCATCCTGTACGCCTTCCAGCAGGACGACTGGCGCACCTTGCTGGCCTTCTCGTCGGCCGAAAACGCCTGCATCGCCGTGACCATGCTCGGCGCGTCCTTGCTGTTCCGCGAAGACGGTCAGGCGGCGCTGGCGGGGCTGGCCTGGCTGGTGGCGCTGATGCACCTGGGTGGCCATGCGCTGGCCAAGGGGGCGATGTTCCTGGCGGCCGACGGCGTCTTTTGCAGCCGGCACAGCTACCACGTCGAACAGGCGGGGCTGCTGCGGCGCAGCGGCTGGCCGCTCGGGCTGGGTGCGCTGTTCGCCGCGATGAGTCTGGCCGCGCTGCCGCCGCAGGCCGGCTTCGTCAGCGAGTGGTTTGCCTTCCAGACGCTGTTCCAGACCCTGCACCTGGGCACGCTGGCAGGCCGCCTGACGCTGGCGCTGGCCGGTGCGGGGCTGGCGCTGACGGCGGCGCTGGCGCTGGCCACCTTCGTCAAGCTCTTCGGCCTGGGCCTGCTGGGCGACGGCGTCGTCCGACAGGATCCGCCGCTGCCGCGCCTGCATGGGGCCGCGGTGCTGGCGATGGGTTTGCTGGTCCTGGCGCTGGCGGTGGGCATGCTCGCGTGGATGCGGGTGCTGGGGCCGCAGTCGCTGCTGCTGTTCGGCGTGGATGCCGCGGCCGCCAGCCACAGCGGCTGGCTGCTCGTGCCGCTGCGCGCGGACTTTGCGTTCATCTCGCCGGCCTTGCTGGTCATCGTGATGCCGCTGCTGGCGCTGCTGCCGCTGGCGCTGCTGGGCTTCAGCGCACGGCGGCATGCGGTGCGGCGTGCGCCGCTGTGGTGGGGCGGCATGGCGGAGGACCCGGCGCGTTCGTCGACCACGGCGCTGTCGTTCTCGAACGCGATGCGCACCTTCTACGGCTTCATCTACCGCCCGGACCTGCGCCGGCACCGGGAGCACGACGGCCACCAGCCGTATTTCGTGCGCCGCCTGGTCTTCAACTACCGCATCGCGCCGCTGTTCGGCCCGCTGCTGTTCCGCCCCGCGACGGCCGCGGTGTGGTGGCTGGCCGGCAAGTGCCGCGCGTTGCAGTCGGGCGATCTGAGCCTGTACCTCGCGCTGATTGGCCTGCTGCTCGTGGCGGTCCTGGCGCTGAGCCTGCTGTGAGTCTGCAAGGGCCCCCGCCGATGCTGCGGCGCGCGCCGTGAAACGCCGTGCCGCGCCGCGCACGGAATCTGAAACCACCTGCGCGCCGCGCGGTCCAACGGGAGATCGATCCCCGGCGGTCTCATCCGCCACCGACCACCCCTCCAGGAGAGTCTGCATGGACGGCCAACTGCTGCGTTTCTACGTGCGCGAGGACCAGCGCATCCACCACGACATGGTCTGGCAATGGCTGCTGAAACAAGCCAACGGAATGGGCATCCGCGGCGGCTCGGCTTTCCGTGCGGCAGCCGGCTTCGGCAGCCACCACATGCTGCACGAGGACCACTTCTTCGAGCTGGCCGGCACGCTGGCCATCGAGGTGCAGTTCGTCGTCACCGAAGACGAGGCGCAGCGTCTGCTGGATCTCGTGCAAGCCGAGAAGATCCGCGTGTTCTATGCGCTGATCCCCGTGCGCTTCGGGGTCTTGAATCCCGGGCCCAGTGACCCGGGGCCGGTGCCGGCCGTCAATGTGCCTGTGGCACCCGGTTGATGCCGCGCACGAAGGCCTGGCGTCCGGCGTAGACGGCCGAGTCGCCCAGCGCCTGCGCGATGCGCAGCAGCTGGTTGTATTTCTCCACCCGCTCGCCGCGGCAGGGCGCACCGGTCTTCAGGTGGCCGGTGCCCAGCGCCACGGTGAGGTCGGCGATGAAGCTGTCCACGGTCTCGCCGCTGCGGTGCGACACCATCGCGCCCCAGTGCGCGTCCTGGGCCATGCGCACGGCCGCGGTCGTCTCGCTCAGCGTGCCGATCTGGTTGGGCTTGATCAGCACCGCATTGGCCACGTCCTCGCGGATGCCGCGCGCGATGCGTTCGACGTTCGTGACGAAGAGGTCGTCACGGACCAGTTCCACGCGTGAGCCCAGTGTGGCGTTGAGCAGCTTCCAGCCCGCCCAGTCGTCCTCGGCCAGGCCGTCCTCGAGCACGGCGATGGGATAACGCGCCACCCAATCGGCGTACAGCGCCACGAGTTCCTGCGCGTCGACCGTGCGGCCCTCGGTGTGCAGGTGGTAGAGACCGTCGTCCTTGTAGAAGCCGCTGGCGGCGGGGTCCAGCGCGAGCACCACGTCCTCGCCGGGGCGGTAGCCCGCGTCCTCGATGGCGGTGAGGATCCACTCGATGGCATCGACATTGCGCGTGAGTGCCGGCGCAAAGCCCCCTTCGTCGCCGACAGCAGTGGACAGGCCGCGGGCCTTCAGCACGGCCTGCAGCCAGTGGTAGACCTCCGCGCCGCAGCGCAGGGCCTCGGCAAAGGTCGGCGCGCCCACGGGGGCGATCATGAATTCCTGGATGTCCGCGCCCTGCCAGTTGGCATGCACGCCGCCATTGAGCACGTTGAACATCGGCACCGGCAGGCGGCAGGCGGCCGACCCGCCGAGGTACCTGAACAAGGGCAGGCGGCAGTCCTGCGCCGCCGCGCGCGCCACGGCCAGGCTCACGCCGAGGATGGCATTGGCGCCCAGGCGTTCCTTGTTCGGCGTGCCGTCTAGCCGCACCATCGCGCGGTCCACGGCGCCTTGATCGAGCGCGTCCATGCCCTGCAGCGCGGCGGCGATGGCACCGTTGACGTGGCCCACCGTGGCGCGCACACCCTTGCCGCCGTAACGCCTGGCGTCGGCATCGCGCAACTCCACCGCCTCGTGGACGCCGGTCGACGCACCTGACGGCACGGCCGCTCGGCCGCAGCTGCCACTGGCCAGTTCGACGTCCACCTCGACAGTGGGATGGCCTCGCGAATCGAGAATCTCGCGTGCACGGATGGCGTGTATCGCATGGAAGCTGCTGCTCATGGCATTTCCCTAAACAGACGCGGCAAACAGCCGGCACTTCGCCGCATCGAGCAGGAAGGTGGCGGCCAGCACGGCCAACAACGTGCCCAACAGCACCGGTGCCGGAACGGGCGCCGCCAGGATGCCCAGCAGCCCCATGGCGGTGGCGATGGCCACATTGCCCAGGGTTGCCAGCGCCACGTAGCGGCTGGGCGCGAAGGACCAGAACGGGCCGCGCACCCGCGTGAGGTAGATGGTGGCCTGCGCGGAATAGATGAGGTAGGCAAACATCAGTGTCTGGACCTGCGGCACCGACAACGCCAGTGTCTGCCGCGCCAGCCACAGGATCGCCAACCCGAGCACCAGCCAGGCCAGCGCGAACAGGCCCGCGACCTGGCCGATCTCGCCGACGTTCCAGTGCTCGGGCGCCGGTGCGATCCACGCGCGGTCGGTGGCCAGCGTGATCGTGACCACATCGTTCAGGACCACCAGCACGGCGATCAGCAGCAGCGAGGTCACGAAGAAGCCGGTGGCGATGTAGCCGAAGGCCAGCAGCGCGGCGAGTTCGACGGTGCGTGCGATCTTGGTCAGCGTCCAGGTCAGCATGCGGCGGTAGACGCGCCGGCCGCTGTGCACGATGGCGACCATGTCCTGCAGGCCCGACCGCGTGAGCACCACCTGCGCGGCCGCCTTGGCCACATCCGTCGCGCTGGCCACGGCGATGCCCACCTCGGCCTGCCGCAGCGCCGGCGCGTCGTTGATGCCGTCGCCCGTCATGCCGACGATGCGGCCGGCCTGCTGGAGGCCGCGCACCAGCCGGTACTTGGCCTGCGGATCGCAGCCGGCAAAGCCGTCATGGGCCAGCGGGTCGGCACCGGCCGCGACCGCGTCACCGAAGCGGTCGCCCAGGCCCACCTGGCGCGCCACGGCGCGCGCGGTGCCCAGGGTGTCGCCGCTGACCATCATGACGCGCACGCCCAGGCCCTGCAGCGCCTGCACCGTGGCGGCGGCCTCCGGGCGCGGCGTATCGGCCAAGGCCACCAGGCCGCGCAGGCGCAGCGCGTCGCCGGGGCCGGCCGCCACCGCCAGCACCCGGGCGCCGGATGCGGCCAGGGTCTCGACACGCGCCATCAGCGCGTCGGCGTCCACTGCCGCCGAATCGGGCGGCGACTGCACCAGCGCCTGCACGGCCGGCGGCGCACCCATCACCACCCGCAGGCTCGCGCCGTGGCGCCAGACCGTGGCCTCGGAGCGCCTGGCCGCAGGGTCGAAGGCCACGAAGGCCTGGCGCTGCAGGGGCGGCACCTCGCGCCGCTGCAAGGCATCCAGGATTGCGGTGTCCAGCGGCGTCGGCGAGGCGCTGTCGCACGCCGCCGCCGCCCAGGCCAGGACCTTGTCTTCGCTGTCGAACGACAGCGACGCCACGGCCACCAGCACTTGGCGGTTCTGGGTCAGCGTGCCGGTCTTGTCCACGCACAGCACGTCCATCGTCGCGGCTTCCTGCACGGCGGCCAGCCCCGTGACCAGCACGCCCTGTCGCGCCAGCGCACGCGCCTCCACCGCATTGGCCACCGTGAAAGCCGCCGGCATCGTCACCGGCACGGTGGCGATCAGCAGCACCAGCAGGAAGGGCACCAGCTCCAGCAGCGGCGCGCCGCTCCACAGTGCAAAGGCCAGCAGCACGACGGCCAGCACCGCGTCGATGGTGACGAGGTGCCGCACCACCGCAAACAGCAGCTGGTCGAGGTGACCCGCCGAACGCGCGCCGCGCACCAGTTCGGCCGTGCGGCCGTACAGGCTTCGCGCGCCGGTAATGGTGACGACGGCCATGGCCTCGCCGCGGCGCACCGTCGATGCCGAGTGGATGGTCTCGCCCGCCGCGCGGCTGGCGGGCGTGGACTCGCCGGTCAGCGCGGACTCGTCGACCTCGAGCGTGCCGCTGCTGACCTGGGCATCGGCGGGGACGAGGTCACCCGGGCGTACGCGGATCTGGTCGCCGGGCACGAGCTCGCGCGCCGCGATCTCGCGCCAGCGGCCGTCGCGCAGCACGCGGGCCTGCACCCGCAGGCGGCTGCGCAGCAAGTCCAGCACGCGCAGCGCGCGGCGTTCCTGCACCGTGCCGACGACGGCGCTGAACAGCAGCCAGGCCGCGATCATGGCCGGCTCGGCAAATTTGCCCAGCGCCGCTTCCAGCACCAGCGCGGCTTCCAGCATCCACGGAATGGGGCCCCACAGGCGCTTGAAGAAGCTGCGCCACAGGCGGGGCGCGGGCTCGGGGATCTCGTTGAAACCGACCTGGTCCAGGCGTGCACCCGCGTCGGATTCGGTCAGACCGCCGGGACCTGACGCGGTCTCGCCGAAGGGCGTGGCGCGCGCAGCGCGAGATGACGCGGCGTGATCACTGCCCGGTACCGCGCTTGCGGAGCCGGTCACCATCGTCGCGCGCAGGCGGGAAGCCTGTGGCCGTGGGCCGCATCCTGCATGCGGTGCTTCATGGGCGTCTCCTTGCCGGCGCATCGTCCGGCCATCCACGGTGCCGCACCGCGTCGCGCGAATGACCGGCCCGCGGGCCGCCGACAGGCCCCTGATGGGCCGCCATCGGACCACGCGTGGGCGGTGCGGCTCCGCGATCTTCTGCCTTTCGCGCGCTGGCGTCGGCTGGCGCGCGCAAGACCCTGCGTGCGGTGCGTGCGGTGTGTGCGGTGCGTTCGGCAGCGGCGACGCAGCGCTGATGGACACAGGCGCGCCTGACCCTTCACGGGCCCGTACGCCGCCGTGACCACGCGTGCAAGACCACGTTCTTGTGCGCATACCGGCGCGTGCCTATAGTGCCCTCAGGAGATGGCATTCCTCCTCCCCGCCACGGGAAACCGCCGCCTCGGCTGACGATGCCTGCATCACCTGTCTGGGGTCGGTGTGGGAATGTCCATGAATGCCAAGCCGCTCGATGAGCCCACCGCCGGCAGCGATGCTGCGGGCGTCTGGGCGCCGGCCACCTCACCCACCGTCGATCACCGCGGCCCGCCGTTCCACAGCGTGCTGTTCCGCAACCGCGAAGAAGCCGACGCGGGCTGCGTGCAAGCCGTGCCGGACTGCTTCCGCGACCTGAACCTCGACCCGATCGTCGATGCCATCACGACCGCGTGGAAGGACTACGCGCTCGAACCGTTCTTCCGCGCCCATCTGCGCGAGGTCGACGCAGTCGTCTATCGCCAGGAGGTGATGCGCGATCTCGAGCAGGCCGCGGCGATGGCTGCGGTGAAGGCCTTCACGCAACAGATGCGCAGCCTGCGCGAGCAGCTGGCGCGCGCCGAAGGCTGCTACTACCGCTACGAGAAGGCGCGGCATGTTGTCGGCGCCATGCAGACCTACGCCGATGCCGTCGAACAATTCGGCCGCGATCTGGCGGCACTGCCGCTGGCCTCGCGCGGCCTGCGCGCCATCCGTGCGGACCTGGACGCCTACCGCGCGTCGCCGGGCTTCGGGCAGCTGGTGGCCGATGTGCGCACCGTGCTCGCCGATCTCGCCGCCATCCGCTACGGCGTGCTGATCCGCGGCGCGAGCGTCACCGTGCAGCCGTGCGCGGGGGAGATCGACTACACCGCCGCGGTCGAGCAGACCTTCGAGAAATTCCGGCGCGGCGAGGTCAGGGACTACCGGGCCAAGCTGCCGGAAGGCTACGGCATGAACCACATCGAGGCGCAGATCCTCGACCGCGTGGCACTGCTGCATCCGCAGGCATTTCGCGCGCTGGATGCCTGTTGCCGGGCGCATGCGGCCTTCCAGAACGAAGGCCTGCTGTGCTTCGACCGCGAGGTGCATGTTTATGTCGCGTACCTGGCCTGGGTCGATGGCTTGCGGCAGGCGGGCCTGCCGTTTTGCTACCCCACGCTCAGCGCCACGGACAAGGCGGTCGACTGCCGTGATGCCTTCGATCCGGCCTTGGCGCAGCAGCTGATCGGCGAACACGGCCGCGTGGTCTGCAACGACTTCTCGTTGCAGGGCGCGGAGCGCATCTTCGTCGTCTCCGGCCCGAACCAGGGCGGCAAGACCACCTTTGCGCGCATGTTCGGCCAGTTGCACTGGCTGGCCGCGTGGGGCGGCCCGGTGCCGGGCACGCAGGCGCGGCTGTTCCTCTTCGATCGCCTGTTCACGCACTTCGAGCGCGAGGAAGACATCCGCAACCTGCGCGGCAAGCTGCACGACGACCTGGTGAGGATCCACCGCATCCTCGGGCAGGCCAGCCCGCACAGCATCGTCGTGATGAACGAGATCTTCAGCTCCACCACGCTGGAGGACGCGCTGTTCCTCAGCCGCGAGGTGATGGCTCGCCTGTCGCGCCTGGACCTGCTGGGTGTGTGCGTGACCTTCCTGGAGGAGCTGGCGTCCTTCGACGAGAAGGTGGTCAGCCTGGTGGGCACCATGGACCCGGCGGATCCGACGGCGCGCAGCTTCCGGCTGGCGCGCCGGCCCGCTGACGGCCTGGCCTATGCGCTGGCCATCGCGCAGAAATACGGCGTCACCCGTGGGCAGCTGCTGGAAAGGATTCCCGCATGAAAGCCTTGCTGATGCACCCGCAGCAGGGCTTCGACCCCCGGCAGCCGCTGCCGCCCCAGGCGCCGGCGCTGGCGCAGGACCTGGAGCTCGATACGCTGTGGCAGGCGATGGCCGACGGCGACGATGTCGTGCAGGACGTGGTGCGCCAGGCGATGCTCTCGGCCATGGCCAACGATGTGCCGACGATCCTGCACCGGCAGGCCGTGCTGCGCGATGGCCTGCGCGAACCGGCGCGGGTGCGCGAGCTGCATGCGCTGGCGCAGGAAGCGGTGGACGGCCGGCGCAAGTACCACCTGGGCATCTTCATGAACTACCCGTCCTCGGTGCTGCGCAGCTCCATCGAGATGATGCAGTTCTACGTCGGCATGCTCACGCGGCTGCGCGCCTTTGCCGATGCACACGCGGCGCGCTTCGAATCGGCCGGATTCACGCACCTGTTCGCGATGCTGCGCGCGGAGTTCAGCGACGACTACATCGCCCGCATCCACAGCCACCTGGCCGAACTGAAGTTTGACGCCGGCGTGCTGCTGAGTGCCGAACTCGGTGCCGGCAACGAGGGCACCCATCACGTGCTGCGCCTGCTGCGCGACAAGCGTCCGAACTGGCTCAAGCGCCTGTTCGCTACGGGGCCGCCCACCTACAGCTTCCACATCGCCGACCGCGACGAAGCGGGCGCGCGTGCCTTGTCGCAGCTGCAGGACCGCGGCATCAACGGGGTGGCCAACGCGCTGGCGCAGTCGACCGAGCACATCGTGAGCTTCTTCGAGATGCTGCGCACGGAGCTGGCCTTCTATGTGGGCGCCTTGAATCTGAACGACCGGCTTGTGCAGCGCGGCGCGCCGATTTGCCTGCCCGAAGCCCTGGCACCGGACTCGCAGGGCCTGCGCTGCGCCGATCTGCGCGACGCCTGCCTGGTATTGAAGCTCCCGCAGCCCGTGGTGGGCAACACGGTCGACGCCGACGGCCGCGGCCTGGTGGTGATCACCGGGGCCAACCAGGGCGGCAAGTCGAGCTTCCTGCGCGCCATCGGCGTGGCGCATCTGATGATGCACAGCGGGCTCTTCGTCACGGCGCAGTCCTTCGCGGCCGAGCGCTGCGCGGGCCTGTTCACGCACTACAAGCGCGAGGAAGACGCCGGCATGAAAAGCGGCCGGCTCGACGAGGAACTGGCGCGCCTGGGCGAGATCGCCGACACCATCACGCCGGGCTGCCTGCTGCTGTGCAACGAGTCCTTCGCGTCGACCAACGAACGCGAGGGTTCGGAGATCGCGCGCCAGACGGTGCTGGCGATGCGCGAGCGGCGCATCAAGGTCTTCTTCGTGACACACCTCTACGACTTCGCGCATGCGCTGCGTGCGCAGCACCGGCCGGACACCTTGTTCCTGCGTGCCGAGCGTCGCGACGACGGCACACGCAGCTTCCGGCTGGTGCCGGGCGATCCGCTGTCGACGAGCTACGGCAAGGACCTGTATGCGCAGGTCTTTGCGGCCGACCTGCCACCGCCGCGCGAGGTCCCGGCAAGCCGGCCTGGACCGCGGAGAGCCTCAGGACCCACGCCCATGACAACCGACGCATCGCCTTCGCCTGGCGGACGGTGGGCAGACCCGCACGTCGAATGAGTCTGGTCGCGGGTGAAAGACCCGCGGGTCGAGCGCGTGGCCAGACGCGCCGCATGTCTGGGTTCGTTTGCGCACAGACGGCGCCCGTGCGTCCACCTATGGTCCGCCACGTCCTTGCGGAATTCAAGGGCCTGTACCTGCCGAGAACGGGACTCCTGTCGGCAGATCGAGCCGTTGCACCACGCAGCGGCCATTCGGCATCTCCCACTTCTCACTCGAGGAAAGACCATGAACAAGGACCAGATCAAGGGCTCGCTCAAGGACGCCGCCGGCAAGGTGCAAGAGACCACCGGCAAGGTGATCGGCAGCAACGAACAGCGGATCAAAGGCGTCAAGAAACAAGTCGAAGGCCAGGCGCAGAAGGCCGTCGGTGACATCCATGAAGTCATCAAGGATCTCGTCAAGAAGTAGGGCGCGCCACGACGGAACCGGGCCGCTTGTGCGGCCATTTTTCTGTCTGCGGAATCCCATGAGCTACAGGACCCAGATGACGAGCACCGCGCCCGCGCGCCGGCGCGTGTTTCTTGCGGACAGTCCATGCGCCGCATTGACGGGACGCTGGCGACCGGCGCACGATCAAGTGCGCGACCGGGCGAAACCAACCGCGTGAAACAAGCGCTCACCCAGGGCTTCAGCACCTTCCTGCGGCGCCGCCGTGCCCAGTGGCACTTCCAACGCCGGCCCCTGCTGGAGACCTTGAGGGCACGTCCTTCGGCGACCGCAGCCCAAGGTCTCGCGCCGACCGCTGCGCTGGGTCAGGCCCTGCTGTCGGCCGCGCGGGCGGAGCCGGCCCAGGCGCTGTCCCAGCTGCAGTCGCAGACGGGCGGACTGGAGACCGTGGAGGCCGCCCGGCGTCTGGCGCGCGACGGGCCGAACGAGGTCGCACACGAAGCCCCGCTGCCCGGCTGGTTGCGGCTGTGGCGCTGCTACCTCAACCCCTTCAACCTGCTGCTCACGGCACTGGCCCTGCTGTCGTCCCTCAGCGCCGATGGCAAGGCCACGGTGGTGATCGGCGCGATGGTGGCGCTGAGCACGGGCATCCGCTTTGTCCAGGAGGGCCGGTCCCACCGCGCGGCCGAAGGCCTGCGAGCCCTGGTGAGGAACACTGCCACGGTGATGCGTCGTGGCCGTGCGTTGCCAGCGAATGTCGCGATGGCGCCGCCGACCCAGGAGATTCCGGTTCGCGAACTCGTGTGCGGTGACATCGTGGCCTTGTCGGCCGGCGACATGGTCCCTGCGGACTGCCGCGTGCTGAGCGCGCGTGACCTCTTCGTCGCGCAGGCCGCGATGACCGGCGAATCGATGCCGGTGGAGAAGTTCGTGGATGCCGCTGCGCCGGGCGCCGTGCCGGCTGCAGAAGCCGGTGCGCTCGACCCGCGCAACCTGGTGTTCATGGGCACCAACGTGGTCTCCGGCACGGCCACCGCGCTGGTGGTGGCCACCGGTGCGCGCAGCTACTTCGGCACGCTGGCCGCGCACGCCACGGCCACCGAGACGGCGCCCAATGCCTTCCAGGCCGGTGTCAACGGCGTGAGCTGGCTGCTCATCCGCTTCGCGGCGGTGATGGTGCCGCTGGTCTTCTTCGTCAACGGCATCACCAAGGGCGACTGGCTCGAGGCCTTCCTGTTCGCGCTGTCAGTGGCGGTGGGGCTGACGCCCGAGATGCTGCCGATGATCGTCACCAGCACACTGGCCAAGGGGGCCGTGCAGCTGTCGCGCAAGAAGGTGGTGGTCAAGCGGCTGGATGCGATCCAGAACTTCGGTGCGATGGACATCCTGTGCACCGACAAGACCGGCACGCTCACGCAGGACAAGATTGCCCTGGCGCGTCACGCCGACGCCTATGGGCAGGACACGGACGAGGTGCTGAACTTTGCCTTCCTCAACAGCCACTACCAGACCGGGCTGAAGAACCTGCTGGACCGCGCGGTGCTGGCGCGTGTGGAACTGGCGGCCGAGTTGAAACTGAACGAGGCCTACCGCAAGGTCGACGAGATTCCCTTCGACTTCGAGCGCCGGCGCATGTCGGTGGTGGTGGCCGCGCTGGTGGACGGCCAGGACCATCACCACGAACTGATCTGCAAGGGCGCGGTGGAAGAGGTGCTGGCTGCCTGCACGCACGTGCGGGCGAAGGACGCCACCGATGCCAGCCTCGACGGTGGCCGCGCCATGCAGACCATCCCGCTGGATGCGGCGCTGCGCGCGCGTACGCAGGCCGTGACGGCCGGCCTCCATGCGCAAGGCCTGCGCGTGGTGGCCGTGGCCGTGAAGACCGTTCCGCCCGAGCAGCACACGTACCGCGCAGCCGACGAGGCCGGCCTCACGCTCATCGGC
Source organism: Pseudomonadota bacterium (assembly GCA_963205115.1). GTDB lineage: Bacteria > Pseudomonadota > Gammaproteobacteria > Burkholderiales > Burkholderiaceae_C > Rubrivivax. The sequence continues at coordinate 19,089 of CAUJHV010000011.1, forward strand.
TACATCGCCTTCCTCGACCCGCCCAAGGAATCCGCCGCACCGGCGCTGAAGCAACTGGCCGCGCACGGCATCACCGTCAAGGTGCTGACGGGCGACAACGAGCCCGTCGCGCGGCAGGTCTGCGGCCAGGTCGGCCTGGCGACGGACCGGGTGCTGCTGGGCGAGCAGATCGAGACCATGACCGACGATGCGTTGAAGGCCGCCGCCGCGTCGTGCAGCCTCTTTGCCAAGCTCACACCGCTGCACAAGGAGCGCGTCGTGCGCGCGCTGCGCGCGGGCGGCCATGTGGTGGGCTTCATGGGCGACGGCATCAACGACGCGCCGGCGCTGCGCGCGGCCGACATCGGCATCTCGGTCGACAGCGCGGTGGACATTGCCAAGGAAGCCGCCGACATCATCCTGCTGGAGAAGAGCCTGCTGGTGCTGGACGAAGGCGTGGTCGAAGGCCGCACCACCTTCTGCAACATGCTGAAGTACATCCGCATGACGGCCAGCAGCAACTTCGGCAATGTCTTCAGCGTGCTGGTGGCCAGCGCCTTCCTGCCCTTCCTGCCCATGCTGCCGCTGCAGCTGCTGGTGCAGAACCTGCTGTACGACATCGGCCAGACGGGCATTCCCTTCGACCACGTCGACGCCGAACTGGTGACCCAGCCGCTGAAGTGGAACCCGGCCGACATCGGCCGCTTCATGCTCTTCTTCGGGCCGATCAGCTCGCTGTTCGACATGGTCACCTTCGCGGTGATGTGGTGGGTGTTCGATGCCAGCAGCGTGGCGCGGCAGACGCTGTTCCAGTCCGGCTGGTTCGTGGTGGGCCTGCTGACCCAGACGCTGGTGGTGCACATGGTGCGCACGCCCAGGCTGCCGTTCGTGCAGAGTCGCGCGGCGTGGCCGCTGATCGCGATGACGGTGGTCATCGTGGCCATCGGCCTGTGGCTGCCGCTCGGGCCGCTGGCAGGCTATTTCAGATTGCAGGCTTTGCCGCCGGCCTACTATGGCTGGCTGGTGGCGATCCTGGGCAGCTACGGCCTGGTCATCACGTGGATGAAACGCGTGTACATCCGGCGCTTCGGCTGGCAATGAAGGCCGGCATCCGGCGCAATGAGGGCGACACATGGAATTCAAGGACTACTACGCCACGCTCGGTGTCGAACGCAGTGCCTCGCCAAGCGACATCAAACACGCCTACCGCAAGCTGGCCCGCAAATACCACCCGGATGTCAGCAAGGAGCCCGATGCCGAGGCGCGTTTCAAGGAAGTGGCCGAGGCACATGAAGCGCTGATCGACCCCGAGCGCCGCGCGGCCTACGACGACATCGCGCAGCGCCATGCGCGCGGCCAGCCCTTCGAGCCGCCACCCGGCTGGGACAGCGGCTTCGAGTACAGCGGGCGCGGCCCCGGCACCGCCCCGGGGCGGCATGCGCACAGCGATACGCCGGATGCCGCCGATTTCAGCGACTTCTTCGAATCGCTGTTTGGGCGGGGCGGCTTCGACCCGGCCGAAGGCCTGCGCCGCCACGGCGCGGGCGGTGGCGCCCGCGGGCCGGTGCAGGGCAGGGACCACCATGCCAAGGTGGCCATCGACTTGCTGGACGCCGTCCAGGGCGCCACCCGCATGATCAGCTTGCGCATGCCCGTGGTCGATACAGCCGGGCATGTCACGCTGCAGGAGCGGCAGCTCGAAGTCAATATCCCGAAGGGCATTCGCAGCGGGCAGCACCTGCGGCTGGCCGGCCAGGGTGCCGCGGGCCAAGACGGTGCGCCGCCCGGCGACCTGTACCTGGAGATTCAGATCCTGCCGCACCCGCTGTTCCGGCTGGACGGCGGCGACATCTACTTCGACCTGCCCGTGGCGCCCTGGGAAGCCGCACTCGGCGCCGCGGTTACGGCACCCACGCCCGACGGCAGCGTGCAACTCAGCGTGCCGGCCGGATCGTCACAAGGGCGCAAGCTGCGCCTGAAGGGCAAGGGCCTGCCGGGCAAGGTTCCGGGTGACCTCTATGCCGTACTGACCATCGCCCTGCCGCCCTCGGGTTCGGAACCCGAGCAGGAAGCCTATCGCGGGCTGGCGCGTGCGTTTGCCGCCTACAACCCCCGCGCTGCAATGGAGGTGTGAAGACCATGGCTGGAAGCATTGATCTCACGACCGACACCGTGGTCGTCGAAGAACAGGTGTCGTTCACGCTGTCGGCGCTGTGCCAGGCCTGCGGCGCGCAGCAGGAGCTGGTCCATGGGCTGGTCGTCGAAGGTGTGCTGCATCCGACGGGCCAGGATCCGCAGGAGTGGCAGTTCAGCGGCGAGGCCTTGCCGCGCGCGCGCAGGGCCTTGCGCCTGGTGCGGGACTTCGAGCTGGACCTGGCGGCCGTGGGCCTGGTGATGGACCTGCTGGGCGAGATCGATCGCCTGCGTGCCCAGCTGGGGCGTCCATGAACCCGGGGTGTGTGCGATGGCTAACGGCACACACGCACGGATGACGTTGTGCATCACCGCAGGCGTCGCCGCATGCCGGGGCCGGTCCGCCGTATCCCGCCACCACGCGCCCAAGCTCGCATGGAGAAGGCCTGTCGATGACACCTGACCCCACGACGAATGTGCGTGTGCCGGCCCGACGGCGGCGCTTCGCCGGCGTCCTGGGTCGTCACGCCGAACACCACCGGGGCGAGCGCATCGGATGGCTGCGCGCGGCGGTGCTCGGTGCCAACGACGGCATCGTCTCGACCGCCTGCCTGGTGCTGGGTGTGGCCGCCGCCGGCGCCGATCACCGGGCCATCCTGCTGACCAGTGTCTCCGGGCTGATCGCCGGCGCCATGTCGATGGCCGCGGGCGAGTTTGTCTCCGTCCACTCCCAGGCGGACACCGAGACGGCCGACCTGGCGCGCGAGCGTGCCGAGCTCCAGCACGATCCCGCCAGCGAGCATGGCGAGCTGGCAGCCATCTATGTCGGCCGCGGCCTGGACCCGGCGCTGGCCGATCAGGTGGCGGGCCAGCTGATGGCCCACGATGCGCTGGGCGCACATGCACGCGACGAGCTGGGGCTCTCCGAGACGACCGCAGCCCGCCCGATGCAGGCGGCCTTCGCGTCGGCGGCGAGCTTCTCGGTGGGCGCCGTCTTGCCGATCGCCGTTGTCGCCATGGCGCCGGCCGCGCAGCTGCTGGTCTGGGTGTCGGCAGCGTCGCTGGTCTTTCTTGCCGCGCTGGGCGCGCTGTCGGCGCAGGCGGGCGGCGCGCGGGTGTGGAAGGCCGCCTGGCGGGTGGCCTTCTGGGGCGCCCTGGCGATGGCGGTCACTGCTGGCGCCGGCGCGCTGTTCGGCACCGTGGTCTGACGCGGTGACCGACGCCGGAACGCAGGCTCATCCCGGCTGATCTGCCGGCGGCTCGGCTTCGATGTCGTCGAGCGCTTGTCGCACGGCCGTGAAGGCGATCACCCGTCGACGGCGGGCCCGCCGTCGCGCAATGCCGTGCCCGTATCAGGGGCACCGCTTGCGCCGCGACAAACATTTGTACAAAACTGCAGTGCCCGGCGCCGCGTACGTTCGCTGAGCAGCCACGGCGTCGACCATCGACCCGGAGGGCATGCATGAACGAGCTGTGGCGCCACATCGCAGACATCGACTGGGTGCGCTGGGGCGGCCCCGCCACTTCCGCGCTGCGCATCGTGTTGATCATCGTGCTCGCGTGGATCTTCGACGGCGTGCTGCAGCGGCTGGTGCGCAGCGTGCGCGTGCACGTGGTGGCCCGCATGGGCGACAACGAAGGCGCGCGCCGCGCCGAGACGCTGGGCCGCGTGGTTCGCTACCTGGTCGCGCTGGTGGTGGGTGCGGTGGCCGTGATGCTGGTGCTCAGCGAGGTGGGTCTGTCGCTGGCGCCGGTGCTGGGCGCCGCGGGCGTGGTCGGCCTGGCTGTCGGCTTCGGTGCACAAAGCCTGGTCAAGGACTACTGCAACGGCTTCTTCATCCTGTTCGAGGACCAGATCCGCACCGGTGACGTTGTGAATGTCGCCGGCCACGGCGGCCTGGTCGAGGACATCACCTTGCGCCACGTGCGGCTGCGCGACTATGACGGCGTCGTGCACTTCGTGCCCAACGGCCTGATCACCACGGTCAGCAACCTGGGTCGCAGCTTTGCGTTTGCCGTCGTCGACGTGGGCGTCGCGTACCGGGAGGATTGCGACGAGGTGATGGCGGTGATGCGCACCGTCGCTGCGGAGTTGCGGGCGGACGAAGCCCTGGCGCCGAAGATTCTCGAAGACCTGGAGATGGCCGGCGTCGACCGCTGGGACCCCAGTGCGGTCATCGTGCGTGCGCGTTTCAAGGTCCTGCCACTGGCGCAATGGACCGTGCGCCGCGAATACCTGCGGCGCCTGAAGATGGCTTTCGATGCGCGCGGCATCGAGATCCCGTTTCCGCATCTCACGGTGTATGCCGGGGTCGACAAGAGCGGCGGTGCACCCGCTCTGCCGCTGCGCACGGCCGAACCGGCTGCGGACGCACCGGTGCCGCCCGCGCGGGTCGGCTTGCGTTAGCGGCCCTAGCGGCGCGCCGCGGATGCCCGGGCCTGCGCCAGCAATTCGCCGACGGTGCCGGACCAGAGCTCCCAGAAGCCTTCGGCGCGGGAGGTCTGCAGCCAGGTGTCCCAACGGCTCGCCGCCCAGGCCGGGTCATCGGGTGCCAGGCCATGCTGCGCAATGCCGATGCTGACCGAGCCGCCGCGTGCCGGCCGGCCCGCGGCGCGTTCCTCGCGCAGGCGCTGGAACTTGAGCTGCACCTGCCGCAATTCGGCCTGCGAACCTTCCGGCAGGCTGTAGACCAGCCATTGGCGGTTGGGCGGCGGCGCGCGCAGCCCGGAACGGGCGGTGGTGAAGCGGTCCAGCCGCATCGGCAGTTTCCGCTCGATCGGTTCGAACGCGCCGGGTTCGGCCGGGCGGATCGCGATCTCCAGCACCGGCACCGCGTCGGTCCGCGGTGCGAGCCGCGCATCGAGCTGGATCGCCAGCATCAGCTCGGCGGGATCGAGTTCGAGCAGCTGTTTCTGCAACCGGAACAGGCGCGGCACGGCGCCCATCGGGATGCCGGCGCAAGCGGCCAGCAGCGGGGGTGTCAACAACACAAAGGTGCGGCGGTTCATGGATTTCATTATTGAAACGATAAAAGATTATCGTGCAACAATAACAAATGTGCCAACCCGACCGAAAGTGCACCCCGCATGCCCGGTCCCAGCGCCCCATGCGACGCCGCCCACACGCAGCCACGAGGAGTGTCCCGAGGTGACCCCACTGAACCCGACCCTGCATGCCAGCCGCCGCCTGACCACGATCAGCCGCTGGATGGCGGCATCGTGTGCGCTGCTGATGCTGATCCTGCCTTTGGGTCTGGCCTGGTACTGGGCGTCCAGCGGCGTCGATACGTTGGCGGCGCACGCCAACCTGCCGTCGCTGGCGGTGCGGGCACCGCTGCAGCCGTGGCAGCGGTGGGCGGCGGCGCTGGTCACTGCCGTCGCGCTGGCGCCGATGCTTGCGGGGCTGTGGCAGGCGCGCAGCTGTTTTGCGCTGTTTTCGCGCGGCCAGGTGTTCACCCGGCAGGCCGTGCGGCACCTGGTGCGCTTTGCCGCCTGGGCACTGGCCGCCGCCCTGGCCGATATCCTGGCCGGCGCGGTGGTGTCGGTGCTGCTGACCTGGGGCAACCCGCCCGGCCAGCGCCACCTGGCGCTGGGCATCGGCTCGCAGCAGCTGTTCACGGTGTTCTTCGCCGGCGTGGTCTGGCTGATGGCCGCGGTGATCGAAGACGGGCAGGCGGTCGCCGAAGAAAACGCCTCGTTTGTCTGAACGCGCCGCCATGCCCATCGTGGTCCAACTCGACGTGATGCTGGCGCGCCGCAAGGTGAAGTCCAAGGCGCTGGCCGAACACGTCGGCATCACCGAAGCCAACCTGTCGCTGCTCAAGCAGGGCAAGGTCAAGGGCGTGCGCTTCGACACGCTCGAACGCATCTGCGCGTATCTCGAATGCCAGCCGGGGGATCTGCTGGCCTACGAGCCGCCTGCGGCCGGCGTCGACCCTGCCGGGAGCAAGCCGCCGGCTGTGGGCGACCCGATCTGAACCTGTCGACCTGATGCGCGCCTGGACCGGGCTGCCGCGGTGGCCGGCCCGGGCCGCGCCACCGGCGATCGCCGGCCTTTGTCCCGCAGGTGCACGCGCAAAGCCAGAAGCGCCACGCCGAGTCCGCTGTGCCGGTCCGGGCCTCGGTGCGAGCGGGAATAATGGCTGCCGTACCTCTCGTCGGCGCGCCGACGTTTTCAGGCCTGCGCCGGCCCTTTGATCGCCTCCATGAACACCCCGGTCGACAAGCAGCCGCCGCCGCCGATTCCTGCCCCGCGCCGTACACGCGCACTGCTGATCCTCACGGCCTTGGTGGCCTTGGCCGGCCTCGGCTGGGCCGCGTATTGGGCGCTTTTCGAGCGCCACACCGAGAGCACGGATAACGCCTACGTTCAGGCGCCGATCGTGCAGGTCACGCCGCAGATGGCCGGCACCGTCGTGGCCGTCCACGCGGACGACACCGATGTCGTGAGCGCCGGCACGGTGCTGGTGCGGCTGGAATCGGCCGATGCGCGTGTGGCGGTGCAGCGCGCCGAGGCGCAGCTGGCGCAGGCCGTTCGCGAGGTGCGCACGCTATTCGGCAACAACGCGACCGCCGATGCCTCGGTGCGCCAGCGGCAGGCCGAAGTCACGCGGCTGCGCACCGATGTGGCCAAGGCCGAGGAAGACCTCGCGCGCCGGCGTCCGCTGCTGGCCGCCGGTGTCATCACGACGGAAGCCGTGCAGCATGCCGAGGCCGCACTCGGCTCGGCGCGTGGCGCCCTGGCCAGCGCGCAGCAGGCGCTGGAGGTGGCCGAGCAGCAGGCCGCGTCGGGCCGTCTGTCGACCACGGGAACCACGGTCGAGCAGCACCCGCGCGTGGCCGCCGCCGCAGCGGCCGTGCGCGAGACCTACCTGGTGCTGCAGCGCACGGAACTGCCCGCGCCGGTGACGGGACAGGTGGTGCGGCGTGTCGTGCAGGTGGGCCAGCGCGTCGCGCCGGGCGCCATGATGATGTCGCTCGTGCCGCTGGAGCAGGCCTGGGTCGAGGCCAACTTCAAGGAAGTGCAGCTGCGCCACATGCGAGTGGGCCAGCCTGCGACCGTCACGGCCGATCTGTACGGCGCGCAGGCGGTCTATCACGGCCGGGTGTCCGGCTTTGGCGCCGGCACGGGCGCGGCCTTTGCGCTGCTGCCGGCGCAGAACGCCACCGGCAACTGGATCAAGATCGTGCAGCGCGTGCCGGTGCGCATCGCGCTCGACCCCGCCGAGGTCAAGGCGCACCCCTTGCGCGTGGGCTTGTCGATGCAGGTCAGCGTCGATGTCGCGCAGGCCAAGGGCGCGGCCGCGACGCCGACGGCCGCCGCGGCCTCTGCCGCGCGCGCAGACACGCAGACGCACGTGTTCGACGAACGCACCGAGGCCATCGACCGGCGCGTGCGCCAGATCATCGGCGCGCAGCTCAGCGGCGCGCCGCCGCCGCGATGAGCCCGGCCGCGCAGCCCGCCGTGGCGGCGCCGCTCGAGGGCGCCCAACGCCTGGCCGGCACGCTGGCCCTGTCGCTGGCGACCTTCATGAACGTGCTGGATACCTCGATCGCCAACGTGTCGATCCCGGCCATCGCCGGCGACATGGGCGGCAGCCTCTCGCAGGGCACCTGGGTCATCACGTCCTTTGCCGTGGCCAATGCGATCACCGTGCCGCTGACGGGCTGGCTGTCGCAGCGTTTTGGCCAGGTGCGGCTGTTCACGATGAGCGTGCTGCTGTTCGTGCTGGCCTCGTGGCTGTGCGGACTGGCGCCCAACCTGGAGATGCTGATCGCCGCGCGCGTGGTGCAGGGCGTCGTGGCCGGGCCGATGATCCCGCTGAGCCAGACGCTGCTGCTGGCCAGCTACCCGCCCGCGGCCGCCGGCACGGCCATGGCACTGTGGGCCATGACCACGCTGGTCGCGCCCGTCACGGGCCCGTTGCTGGGCGGCTGGATCACCGACAACGTCGGCTGGCCGTGGATCTTCTACATCAACGTGCCCATCGGCATCTTCGCCGCGGCGCTGACCTGGTCGATCTACCGCACACGCGACCCGGGCCCGCGGCGTGTGCCGCTGGACCGTGTGGGCCTGGTGCTGCTGGTGCTGTCGGTGGGCGCGCTGCAGCTGATGGTCGACAAGGGCAAGGAACTGGACTGGTTCGCGTCGACCGAGATTCTCACGCTGGCCGTGGTAGCCGGCGTGGGCGCGGCGTACTTCGTGGTGTGGGAGCTGTACACGCCGCGCCCGCTGGTGAACCTGCGCTTCTTCGCGCGGCGCAACTTTGCCGTGGGTGTGGCCGCGCTGTCGGTGGCCTACGGCCTGTTCTTCGCCAACGTCGTGCTGCTGCCGCTGTGGCTGCAGCAGTGGATGGGTTATACGGCCAGCTGGGCGGGCCTGGCCACGGCGCCGGTCGGGCTGCTGGCCATCGTGCTGTCGCCCTGGGTGGGCAAGAACGTCAACCGCATCGACCCGCGCAAGCTCACCACGGTGGCCTTCCTGGGCTTTGCCTACGTGCTGTGGCTGCGCAGTGCCTTCGACACGCAGACGCCCTACATGACCGTGCTGATCACGACGCTGCTGCAGGGCGGGGCGATGGCCTTCTTCTTCATTCCGCTGCAGACCGTCATCTTCAGTGGCATGAAGCCCGAAGAGATGCCCGCGGCCTCCGGCCTGTCCAACTTCGTGCGCATCACGGCCGGCGCCGTGGGCACCTCGATGGCCACGACGATGTGGGAGTCGCGCGCCACGCTGCACCACGCGCACCTGAGCGAACGTGTGGTCGATGGCAGCCTCGGTCTGGCCCAAGCCCAGGCCGTGCTGGCAGCGGGTGGGCTCAGCCCCGAGCAGGCTTACCAGGTGATCGAACGCCAGATGCAGCTGCAGGCCTTCACGATGGGCGTGACCGACGTCTTTCTGCTGTCGTCGGCGCTCTTCCTGTTTCTGGCCGGCCTGCTCTGGTTGTCGCGCCCCACGGTCTTGAAGCAGGCCTGAGTCCGCGCGGCCGGACCTTGCCCTGCGCCGCGCGGCTCAGAGGCCCAGCACGATGCGCGCCCCTGTGGCGCGCGAGCAGCATGCCATCAAGCGGGTATTCGCGGCGCGTTCGGCCGGGCTCAGGATCTTGTCGCGGTGATCTGCCGCACCGTCGACGATGTGGACCTCGCAGGTGCCGCACAGCCCCTCGCCGCAGTCGCTGGGCACGTCGTGTCCGGCCGCCTGCAGCACCTGCAGCAACGTGCGGTCGGCCGGCACCTCGAGCTGCATGCCGGAGTCGCGCAGTTCGGCCACGAAGGCATGTTCGCGGCTGGGGTCCAGCACGGACACATCGGTGCTGAAGTGCTCGACGCGCAGCACGCCGTCGGGCCAGGCCTGGCCGAGGCGCTGGATCTCGTCGATCAGCCGGTCCGGGCCGCAGGCATAGACCCGTGTGTTTGCGTCGACACCGGCCAGCGCCTGCGTCAGGTGCAGCCGCTGGCCCTCGGCCTTGACGTGCAGGGACAGGTGATCGCCGTGTTCCCGCAGCAGCCGTGACAGCAGCGCCATGCGCGGCCGCGAGCGCCCGGCATAGTGCAAGTGATAGGGCTTGCCGATCGCCTTCAGGCGGTCGGCCATCGCCGCCAGCGGTGTGATGCCGATGCCGCCGGCGATCAGCAAGACGCGCCGCGCGGATTCGTCCAGCCGGAACAGGTTCTTGGGCCCGGCCAGCTGCAGCGTATCGCCGGCCTGCAGGTGGTCGCAGACGTGCAGCGAGCCGCCGCGGCCCTGCGCCTCGCGCTGCACCACCACCTCGATGCGGCGGCCATCGCCCACGGGGCCGCACAGCGAATACTTGCGCCGGAAGCCGCCCGCGATCAGGTCCACGTGCGCGCCCGCTGTCCAGGCCGGCATGCGCGCGCCGTGGGGATCGGCCAGCACCAGGCGCACGAGGTCCTCGCCTTCCGCGTGGCGCTCGAGCACGACCACGGGCCGCGAGATGCCGCTCTTGACCGGCGGGCCGATGTAGAACGGCGCGGGCTCGGGCAGCGCGTGGGCGGACAGCCGTTCCGGGTTGCGCGCCGGGTTCCATTCGACCCACAGCGCGGACGGGCCTCGGAACGAGGTGTTGGACAGGAAGTCGAAGGACTGCCCCTCGACCAGCTTCATGTGCGGCAGCCGGCGCGCAAATTCCTCCAGGAACACACGCATCTGCATGCGGCCGATGTTCTTGCCCATGCACTGGTGCGCGCCGTAGCCGAAGCTCAGGTGCTCGACCGCGTTCTCGCGGTACAGATCGACCTCGTCGGGGTTCTCGAAGTGGCGCGGGTCCGCATTGGCCGAGGCCTGCACCAGCAGCAGCTTGGCGCCACGCGGGATGGCCACGCCGCCCACCGTGGCGTCGGCCGTCGCCACACGCCGCCAGGCGATGATGGACCCGGCCACGCGCAGGCACTCTTCCACCGCGTTGGGAATCAGCGCCGGCTGCGCGCAGATCGCCTGCCAGGCCTGCGGGCGCGACAGCAGCGTCATGAACGCATTGGCTGTGGCGTTGGAGGTCGTCTCGTGCGCGGCGGCCAGGATGGCCATCATCATCGAGCGCAGGTAGGACAGCGTCACGATATCCGGGTGCAGCCGATGCTGGCGGATGGACTCGTACATCCAGCCCTCGCCATCGGGGCGGGCCATCATGTCGTCCAGGATCCGTTGCGCGGTCTGCCAGAAGCGGCCGACGCGTTCGGCAATCTCCAGCTGCTCCTGCGGCGTGGGCCGGCCCCAGGTGTTGAGCGTGTGGGCCACCGCAAACTGCCGCAGCTGCTCGGCGCCCGCATCCGGCACGCCCAGGAAGCGCAGCGCGATGGTCAGCGGGATCTCGTGGAACATCTCGCGCACCAGGTCGGCGCGGCCCTTGTCGACGAAGCGGTCCATGTACTGCCGGGCGAGTGCGCGCACCGTGGGCTCGTAGCCGATCAGGCGCTCGGGCAGGAAGGCGTCCATCAACAGGCGGCGCCGGGGCATGTGCTCGGGCTCGTCCTCGTTGACCATCGTGCGGTTCATCGCGAAGCCGTAGCGCTGCAGGATCTCCATCACCTGCGGGCCGGCCGGCGTGATCTTCTCCAGCGCATTGGCCGGCGAGAACAGCAGGTGGTCGCGGAACACGGCCTTGACGTCGGCGTAGCGCGTGACCACCCAGTAGCCCAGTTGCGGGCTGTAGAACACCGGTTCGTCCTCGCGCGCCCAGCGCAGGTAACCCGGCGGGTCCTGCATGTAGGCCGGCTCGAAGGGATCGAAGGCTTGCGCGCGTGCGCTGACGGGGCAGCCCGACGGTGCCGTGGCGCCTGCATGCGATGGCGCATGCGCGGGGCAGCCGTTGCCGGCCGCATCGGATGGGAATGTCGCCATGACTATCGACCCCCTTGGCCCAGGTTGATCAGCTGCGCGCGCTCGAGCACCTTGGCCAGCGCGCGTTCCAGCGCCGCGCGCTCGTTGGCATCCAGCGCCTCCAGCAGCAGCGCCTCGCGTGCTTTCACGGCGGGCACGATCTTCTGGTACATCGCGCGGCCGGCGGGCCGCAGGCGCAGCAACCAGCCGCGGCCGTCGTCCGGATCGGGCAGCCGCTCCAGCAGGCCCGCTTCTTCCAGCCGCGTGACGGCGCGGCTGACCTGCATCTTCTCCAGCGTGGAGTGTTCGATCACGCGCGAGGTCTTCACCGTGCCGCAGTCGGCCAGCGCGGCCAGCACGCGCCACTCGTCGCGCGACAGGCCGAAGCGTTCGGTGTAGACCTGGGCCACGCACTGGCTGACGGACTCGGCCAGCACGGCCAGCCGGTAGGGAAAGAAGGCCTGCAGATCCATCACCGGATCGTAACGCGGGATACGGGGTATCCCGTAGGGGTCTTCGTAGGTGCTTGCGCCCAACTGGTAACGCGCGTTACGATGTGGACCTCAACACCCACCACGGAGCAGCCGCCATGCAGATCCAGCGCATCCACCACGTCGCCTACCGGTGCAAGGACGCGGAGCAGACCGTCCGCTGGTATGCCGAGAACCTCAACATGGGCTTCGTGCTGGCCATCGCCGAAGACCGGGTGCCCAGCACACACGCGCCCGATCCCTACATGCACATCTTCCTGGACGCCGGCGGCGGCAACGTGCTGGCCTTCTTCGAGATTCCGAACTCGCCGCCGATGGGCCGCGACCCGAATACGCCGGAATGGGTGCAGCACCTGGCCTTCAAGGTCGACAGCGTGAAGACGCTGGAAGAGACCAAGGCGCGGCTCGAAGCCAAGGGCATCCCGGTGATCGGTGTCACCGACCACACGATCTTCAAGTCGATCTATTTCTTCGACCCCAACGGCCACCGTGTCGAACTCGCCGCCGACACCGCCACGGAAGAGCAGCGGGCCAAGCTCGATGCCGTCAAGTGGGAGATGCTGGAAGAGTGGTCGCGCACGAAGCGTGCGCCCAAGCACGCGGCGTGGATGCACGAGGCCGAGTTCTCGAACTAGGGCGACGCGGACAGTCATCGGAGCCAGCATGCAGAAGACCTACAGCTACCCGAAGTTCCCCTACCGCTGCAGCCCGGAGCAGCGCGCGGGCGAGGTGAAGCGCCACCCGGTGGTGATCGTGGGCGGCGGGCCCATCGGCCTGACCGCGGCGCTGGAGTGCGCCGCGCGCGGCCTGCCGGCCGTCGTGCTGGACGACAACGACACGGTCAGCATCGGCTCGCGCGCCGTCTGCTATGCCAAACGCCCGCTCGAGATCTGGGACCGCCTGGGCGTGGGCCGGCGCATGGTCGAGAAGGGCGTGAGCTGGAAGGTCGGCAAGGTCTTCTTCGAAAACCAGCGCGTCTACAGCTTCGATCTGCTGCCCGAAGCCGATCACCAGATGCCTGCCATGATCAACCTGCAGCAGTACCACCTGGAGGAATACCTGGTCGATGCCTGCGGCCGCGCGCCGCAGGTGGACCTGCGCTGGAAGCACAAGTTGCTGAGCCTGCAGCAGCATCCCACGCATGCGGTGCTGACGGTGGAGACGCCGGACGGTGTCTTCCAGATGGAAGCCGAGTGGGTGATCGCCTGCGACGGCGCGAACAGCGACACGCGCCGCATGGTGGGCGCCGGCTTCACCGGGCAGTTCTTCCACGACCGCTTCCTCATTGCCGACGTGGTGATGAAGAAGGCCGATTTCCCGACCGAACGCTGGTTCTGGTTCGACCCGCCTTTTCACCGTGGCCGCACGCTGGCCAACGGGCAAAGTGCGCCCACCAGCGTGCTGCTGCATCGGCAGAGCGACGACGTCTGGCGCATCGATTTCCAGCTCGGCTGGGAGGCCGATCCGGAAGAGGAGAAGAAGCCCGAGCGCGTGATCCCGCGCATCCAGGCGATGCTGGGGCCGGAGGTGGATTTCGAGCTCGAATGGGTTTCGGTCTACCAATTCGCCTGCCGGCGCATCGACCAGTTCCGTCACGGGCGTGTGCTGTTTGCCGGTGACGCCGCGCACCAGGTCTCGCCCTTCGGCGCGCGCGGCGCGAATACGGGTGTGCAGGACATCGACAACCTGGTGTGGAAGCTGCGCGAGGTCATGGCCGGACGGGCCCCGATGGCGCTGCTGGACAGCTACGACGCCGAGCGTGCCTTTGCGGCCGACGACAACCTGCGGCAGAGCACGCGATCGACCGACTTCATCACGCCCAAGAGCGCCACCAGCCGCGTGCTGCGCGACGCCGTGCTCGAACTGGCGCACGACGAGCCCTTCGCGCGGCAGTTGGTCAACAGCGGCCGGCTGTCCACGCCCACGCCGTATGTGCATTCGCCGCTGAATACACCGGACGAAGACCGCTTCGCCGGCGCGATGTCACCCGGCACCAACGCCGCCGATGCGCCGGTGACCGATGCCGCCGGCCGGCGCGGCTGGCTGCTGAACCACCTGGGCGATGGCTTCGTGTTGCTGTGCTTCGGCGAGACACCGGTCGAGGCCGTCGAAGCCGCTGGTATCTCCGCGCCCGTGCTGCGCGTCGGTCGCGACGTCACCGACGCCGCCGGCCTTCTGGCCACACGTTACGACGGCCAGCCGGGCACGGTCTACCTCATCCGTCCCGACCAGCATGTTGCGGCGCGCTGGCGCCAGTTCGACGCGGCGCGTATCCAGTCGGCGCTGCGGCGCTGTATGGGCCATTGATTCAGGAGAACACCATGCCCTTGATCCGCACGCCACAGATCGCCGACCCGGACGGCTTTTACGAGGAACTCGTCAACGCCCAGCGCGACATGGGTGATGCCCAGGCGCAGCAGATGCTGGCCAAGCTGGTGCTGCTGCTGGCCAACCACGTGGGCGACCGCGCGGTGCTGTCCGAGGCGATCGCGCGGGCTTCGCAAACCGCGTCTCGGCCGCAGTAGCCCAGGCGCGAAGAGACCGCGGCGGCCTCGTTCACGACACCTGCAACGCTAAACTGACTGCATCGACCACCCACGGGTCCACCCGGGAGCTTCCATGAATACCAAGGCGTTTGCCAGCCAAGCCGACCTCGAAGAGAAGAAGGTCACTTTCGAACAGCTCTCCGAGCACGCCTGGGCCTACACCGCCGAGGGCGACCCGAATACCGGCGTCATCATCGGCGACGACGCCGTGCTGGTGGCCGATACGCAGGCCACGCCGGCGATGGCGGCCGACGTCATCCGCCGCATCCGCGAAGTCACCGACAAGCCCATCCGCTATGTCGTGCTGACGCACTACCACGCGGTGCGCGTGTTCGGCGCCTCGGCCTACCAGCCGCAGCAGATCCTGGCCAGCCAGGACACCTACGACCTCATCGTCGAACGCGGTGAGGCCGACAAGGCCAGCGAGATCGGCCGCTTCCCGCGCCTGTTCCGCAATGTCGAAAGCGTGCCGCCCGGCCTGACCTGGCCGACGATGACCTTCACCGGCAAGATGACCGTGTGGCTGGGCAAGCTCGAGGTGCAGCTGCTGCAGGTGGGCCGTGGCCACACGAAGGGCGACACGGTGGTGTGGCTGCCGCAGGAGCGCACGCTGCTGTCCGGCGACCTCGTGGAATTCGACGCCACGCCGTATGCGGGCGACGCGTATTTCCAGGACTGGCCCAAGACGCTGGAAAACATCGCCGCGCTGCAGCCGCTGGCGCTGGTGCCCGGACGCGGCCCCGCGTTGAAGGGCGAAGCGCAGGTCAAGCAAGGCCTGGACGCCACGCGCAGCTTCATCAGCGACGTGTGGACCCACGTGAAGGCCGGCGCCGCCGCGGGCAAGACCCTCAACGCCGTCTACAAGGACACCTACGCCGCGCTGAAGCCGAAGTACGGCCACTGGGTGATCTTCGACCACTGCATGCCCTTCGACGTGACCCGCTGCTACGACGAGGCCACGCAATACCGCGACCCGCGCGTGTGGACCGCCGAGCGCGACCGCCAGATGTGGGAGACGCTAGAGGGCTGAGGCAGGACTTAAGGCTCCACCTGCGTGGAGCCTTATGCCTGCCGAAGGCCTGCGGACATCTCGTGTCCGCAGGCTGGAGGGGCGCTGAACTCGAGCCTGGTCATTCAAGCTTTCGCCGATCCCGAACGACGCGCTGCGCTGCATGTACCCCTTCCTCTCCGGCCTGCGCATCATCGAATGCGCCTCCTTCATCGCCGCCCCCTCCTGCGCGCTGCACCTGCGCCAGTTCGGTGCCGAGGTCATCCGCGTCGACCCCATCGGCGGCGGCCCGGACTTCCGCCGCTGGCCGGTTTCCGACCAGGGCCACAGCTTCTACTGGGAAGGCCTGAACAAGGGCAAACGCTCGATCGCCATCGACCTGGCGCGGCCTGAAGGGCGCGAGCTGGTCACCGAGCTGATCACCGCGCCCGGCGCCGATGCCGGCATCCTGATCACCAACTTCCCGAAGGACGGCTTCCTGGCCCACCATCGCCTGCAGGCACGCCGGCCCGACCTGATCTCGGTGCGCGTGATGGGCTGGAGCGATGGTGGCACGGGCGTCGACTACACGGTGAATGCCGGCATCGGCATCCCCTATCTGACCGGCAACGACCCGCGCGCGGACCAGCCCGTCAACCACGTGCTGCCCGCCTGGGACCTGCTGACCGGTGCCTACGCCGCATTTGCGACGTTAGCGGCCGAGCGTGACCGGCTGCGCAGCGGCCGGGGCCACGAGGTGACGCTGTCGCTGTCGGACATGGCGCTGGCCGCGCTGGGCCACACGGGGCAGATCGCCGAGGTGCTGGCCACGGGCGACCGGCCGCGTTTTGGCAATGCGCTGTTCGGCGCCTTCGGGCGGGACTTCGTCACCGCGGACGGCCACCGGCTGATGGTGGTGGCGATCACCGCGCGCCAGTGGACGGGGCTGGTGGCTGCGGTCGATCTGTCGGCGCCGGTGGCTCAGCTCGAGGCCGAGCTGGGCGTGTCATTCACGAAGGACGAGGGCCAGCGTTTCATCCACCGCGAGCGCTTGTTCCCGCTGTTTGAGCAGGCCATCGCGCGCTTCAGCCGGGACGAGCTGTGCAGCCGATTCGAGAAGGCTGCGGTGTGCTGGAACGACTACCGCACGCTGTCGCAGGGGCTGAAGGACGACCCGCGCCTGTCGCTGGCCTCGGCCCTGTTCGATGACCTGCTGCACCCCAGCGGCGCGCGTTACCCCGCGCCCGGGCCCGCGGCCTTCTTTGCTGGGACCGCGCGCGCGCCGGTCGAACGTGCGCCGCACCTGGGCGAGCACACGGACGAGGTGCTGGCCGGTGTGCTGTCGCTGAGCGCCTCGCGCATCGGCGCGCTGCACGACGCAGGCCTGGTCGCCGGCCGGGTGGCCTGAAACGCCGGCACGGCGGCGTATCCTGGCGGCCATGCCCCACACCGCACCCGCGCTCGACGCGCTGGAAGACGCCGCCGCGGCAGCCCGTGCCTACGGTGCCGCTGCCCACCGCGCCGCGCAGGCTCTGCTGTGCCCCGGGGGGCGCCCCGACGCCGCCCGGCTGGCACAACACCAGCGTGTCCTGCACGGTTTTGCGTGGACGGCGATGACGGTCGAGGCGGTGGTGCGCGCAGCCGAGTGGGGCCTGCGGCTTCACGCTGCCGCACAGCGCGGCCCTTGCGACGAATGGGCGCTGGCCATCGGCCTGAGCGAATACCTGGCGCAGCTGTCGGGCGGCATCGCGATGGGCCAGAACGAGGTCTTCCGCCCGCACGAACTGGGCCTGGACGACGAAGCCGCGGCGCTGGCCGCACACCCGGCCGTGCGTGCCCTGCGCGAAGCCGGCGGGGCCGACGCGCGGCGGCAGCTGGTACAGGCCTGGACAGCGGGCAGCCGCCTGAACGAAACGGCTTTCGACAGCGATCTGGACCTCATCCGCGAGCAGTTCCGCCGCTTCACTGAACGCGAGATCACACCCCACGCGCACCGCTGGCACCTGGCCGATGCGCTCATCCCGCAGGAACTGATCGACCAGCTGGCGGCGCTGGGTGTCTTTGGCATCTGCATCCCGCCCGAATACGACGGCATGGGCCTGGGCAAGCGGGCGATGTGCATCGTCACCGAAGAACTCAGCCGGGGCTGGATCGCCGCGGGCTCGCTGGGCACGCGCTCGGAGATCGCGGGTGACCTGATCATCTCGGCCGGCACCGACGAACAGAAATCGCGCTGGCTGCCGCGGCTGGCCTCGGGCGCGGTGCTGCCCACGGCGGTGTTCACCGAGCCGGATGTGGGCTCCGACATGGCCTCGCTGCGCACGCGTGCCACGCGGCAGCCCGATGGCCGCTGGCGCATCGACGGCAACAAGATCTGGATCACGCACGGCGCACGCAGCGACCTGATGACGCTGCTGGCGCGCAGCGAACCCGATGTCGAGGGCCATGCCGGCCTGACGATGTTTCTGGCACCCAAGCCGCGTGGCAGCGATGCCCAGCCGTTCCCGGCGCCAGGCATGAGCGGCGGCGAAATCCCCGTGCTGGGCTACCGCGGCATGAAGGAGTACGAGATCGCCTTCGACGGCTTCGAGGTCGAAGCCGAGGGCGTGCTGGGTGGCGCACGCGGGCAGGGGTTCCGGCAGCTGATGCAGACCTTCGAAGGCGCGCGCATCCAGACCGCGGCACGCGCCGTGGGTGTGGCCTGGCGGGCCTTCGACCTGGCCTGGCGCTATGCGCAGGACCGCCGGCAGTTCGGCTCGGCGCTGGTCGGCTTTCCGCGCGTGGCCGACAAGCTGGCGATGATGCTGGCCGAGTGCCTGCTGGCGCGGCAGCTCACGCTGCATGCGGCCGCAGAAAAGGAAAGCGGCCGGCGCTGCGACATCCAGGCCGGCATGGCCAAGCTGCTGGCCGCGCGTGTGGCCTGGTCGAATGCCGACGCCGGCCTGCAGATCCACGGCGGCAACGGCTATGCGCTGGAGTTCGAGATCAGCCGCGTGCTCTGCGACGCGCGCATCCTCAACATCTTCGAAGGTGCGGCGGAGATCCAGGCGCAGGTGATCGGACGCGGGCTGCTGGCCCAGGCGGCGTGATGCCCGCCCGCATCCGCCCCGTGGCCCGCGTGCGTGCGGCGGCGCGGGAACGCGGGCCGTGCGCCCGCTTGCATCCACCCACCGCGCGTGTGGCCTTTCCCGGCCGCCTCAAACGCGCAGCAGCACGCGCCCGACCCCGGATTTGTATCGACTGCCGCCGCTGATTGGCACGCAAGCTCGCGCGAACGGTCCGCCGATGACACGGTCGAACCGTTGAACACCCAGCGATCCCAGGCTCCCTACCCATGACACCCTCGATCCGGTCCGCGGCCCGTTGGACTGCCGCTGCCATCGGCCTGCTGCTGTTGTTGATGCTCCTGGCCTGGTGGGCGGTGCCCTATCTGGTGGCCTCGCAGCTGCAGTCGCGTGGCAGCGAGGCGCTGGGCCGGCCGGTGGCCGTGCAGCGCGTCGAGTTCGAACCCTGGCGCCTGGCGCTCACGCTGCACGGCTTGACGATCGGTGCAGCGCCCGCGGCCGGTGCCGGCGCGCCGCCGCAGTTGGAGATCAAGCGGCTGTTCGTCGATGCCGATGCGCGCTCGATCTGGCGCCTGGCGCCGGTGCTGCAGGCCGTGCAGGTGGAGTCGCCGCGGCTGCGCCTGGCGCGCACGACGCAGGGCCGCTACGACATCGACGACATCCTCGAGCGTCTGCGCGCACGCGCGGCTGCGGCGCCGAAAGACGAGGCGCCCGCGCGCTTTGCGCTGTTCAACCTGGAACTCACGGACGGCGCCGTCGACTTCGACGACCGTCCCGTGCAGCGCCGCCACACCGTGAAGGCCCTGCAGGCGGGCCTGCCCTTCCTGAGCAACCTGCCCGACGACCTGCAGGTGCGGGTGCAGCCGCACCTGGCCTTCCGCTTCGACGACGCGGCGGTGGACTTGCAGGGCCGCGCCAAACCCTTCGCGCCCGACCGGGCCAGCGAACTGGCGCTGAAGCTGGACCGGCTGGCGCTGGACCGTTTCTGGGCCTACCTGCCGGACTCGCTGCCCGTGCGCCCGCGCGGCGGCATCGCCACGCTGGACCTGCAGCTGACGTTTGCCCAGCCGCCCGGCGCGACGCCGCGCGTGGCGGTGAGCGGCCTCACGCAGCTGGACGACTGGACGCTGGACACACCGCAAGGCGCGCCGCTGGCGACCATCGGGCGGCTGGCGGTGCCGGTGGCGGAATCGCATCCGCTCGAACGCCAGATCGCGCTGGGCGCTGTGCGGCTGGACGGTGCCAGCGTGCACGTGCGCCGGGATGCCCGCGGGCAATTGCAGTGGGCGACGCTGTGGGCTGATCGTGGCGAGGCGAAGGCCACTGACGCGACGGCGCCTGCGCGTCCCGGGCAGCCCGCGGGGTCGGCCGGCGCCGCGGGCGCGTCGGCGGGCACGCCGGTGGCATCCGGGTCCACGACCGAGTCTCGGCCCATGCCCCAGGCGTCTGCATCGGCTGCGGCCGCGGCCGCCTCCGCACCGCCATCGCCATCGGCATCGGCATCGGCATCGGCATCGGCATCGGCATCGGCATCGACCGCTGGCGCCACGGCGACGCGTTCGGATGCCGGCTGGCGTGTACGTGTCGACAAAGCCGATCTCGAACGCGTGCGTGTCCTGTGGACCGACGCCGGCACGCAACCGGCGGCCGAGATGGCGTTGGAGGATCTGTCCGTGAGCGTGCAGAACCTGCGCTTGCCGGCCGATGCGGACGCCACCGTGCGCGCCGCCGCGCAGTGGCAGGCCGGCGGTCGCGCGGCCGGTCGGCTGCAGCTGGAGGGCACGGGTTCGGCCGAGCGGGCGGCCCTGGCGCTGAACCTGTCCGACATCGAGCTGGCGGCAGCAGCGCCCTATCTCCGCGCATGGTTCACGCCCGCCGTGGCGGGTCGCTTGCAGGCGCAGGCGGCTGTCGACTGGGCGGCCGGCGAGTCGCCGCGCCTGGCCGTGAAGCTGGCCTCGCTGCAGGTCGATGGCCTGAGCGTCACCGATCCGCAGGCGCGTGCGCGGCCCTGGCGTGTGGCGTCGCTGGCGCTGACGGAGTCGGCCGTGGATATGACGTCGCGCACGGTCAACCTGGGCCAGTTGCGCGTGCGCCAGCCGCAGCTGGTGCTGCGTCGTGATGCCCAGGGCGTGTTCGAACCGCAGCAGTGGCTGCGTCCCGCAGCTGGCACCGAGCGTGGTGGTGCGGCACCAGCGCCCGCGTCTGCGCATGCAACCGCCGGTTCGGAGCCACCCTGGCGCCTGAGCCTGAACGACGCGCGCATCGACGCCGGCCAGATCGGCTGGATCGATGAAGCCGCTGCGCCTGGCGCACCGACGGTAAACCTGCGGATGACTGGCCTGTCGGCCTCTGCGCAGGGCCTGCAGTGGCCGGCCACCGCACGCACGCCGCCACTGCGCTACCAGCTGGCGGCGCAGATCAGCGCCGAAGGCGAGACCGGCCCGGCTGGCCGCATCGAGAGCCAGGGGCGGCTGGGCCTGGAACCCGTGTCGCTGCAAGGCCAGCTGAAGACCGAACGCCTGCCGGTGCATGCGCTGGAAGCGTATGCCGGCGCGGGCATGCCGGTCCTGCTGACGCATGGCGAACTCGGCGCCGAGCTCGACCTGGATGTGCGCGCCGGTGCGGGTGGCCTGCAGGACCTGCGCCTGGATGCACAGGGCGAGCTGCGCCTGGCGGACGTGCACGTGCAGGCACGCGGGCCAGCGGAGGGCGACGAACTGCTGAACTGGCAGTCGCTGAGCCTCAAGCCCATCCGCGTGGCGGTGGCTCCGGGTCAGAAGCCGCGCATCGAGATCGACGAACTGCGGCTGGCCGATTTCTATTCGCGCCTGGTCATCACCGAGCAAGGGCGCTTCAACCTGCGCGACGTGGGATCGGCGCCGGCCGCCGCATCCGCGCTGCCGGGCCCGACAGCCACCGCGGCCGTCGCCGAGCAGGCCGTGACGTCGGCGGCAGCGCCTGCTGCGACGCCTCCGGCTGCGCCGATGGCTTCGGCCGCAAGGTCGGCCACAGCGGCTTCGGCGGCTCCGGCGACTTCGGCGACTTCGGCGGCGTCGTCCGCGTCTTCCTCTACAGCGTCCGCCTCGGCCGCATCTGGCGCCGCGCCTGCGGCAGCCGCCGCCGACGACTGGCCGGTGGATCTCGTGATTGCGCGCACGCTGCTGGTCAACGGCAAGGTCGATTTCAGCGACCACTTCATCAAGCCTAACTATTCAGCCGAGCTGACGGAGTTGCAGGGCACGCTCGGGCGCGTGGCCACCGGCACGCGCGACATGGCCACGCTGGAACTCAAGGGCCGTGCAGCCGGCACCGCGCGCCTGGAGATCCGCGGCGCGCTGAACCCGACCGCGCACCCGCTGGCGCTGGACATCACCGCGCGGGCCAGCGATCTGGAACTCGCGCCGTTTTCGCCCTATTCCGGCAAGTACGCCGGCTATGCCATCGAGCGCGGCAAGTTGAGCATGGATGTGACCTACCGCATCCAGCCCGACGGCAAGCTCGATGCGCGCAACCAGATCGTGCTGAACCAGCTGACCTTCGGCGACAAGGTCGACAGCCCGGAGGCCACCAAGCTGCCGGTGCGGCTGGCCGTGGCGCTGCTGGCCGATCGCCAAGGCGTGATCGACCTGAACCTGCCGATCAGCGGCTCGATCAACGACCCGCAGTTCAGCATCTTCGGCCTGGTCATGAAGCTCATCGGCAACGTGCTCGCCAAGGCACTGACGGCGCCGTTTGCGCTGCTGTCCGGCGGCAGCGGGCCGGACCTGAGCCTCATCGAATTCAAGCCCGGCAGCGCGCAACTCGGCCCGACGGGCGCGGCCGCGCTGGAGCGTGTGGCCAAGGCGCTGCTGGACCGCCCGGCGCTGCGCCTGACGGTCAGCGGCCAGGCCGATGCGGCCGCCGAGCGCGAGCCGATGATGGCCGCCGCACTGCAGACACGTGTGCTGACCGAAGCGCGCCGCGAAAGCGCGCGCGCCGGCCAGACCGCGGCCGCCGATGCGCCGCCGCCGGTGCTGTCGGCCGACGAGTACGCGCGCATCCTCAAGCGCCTGTACACCGCGACGGCGCTGCCGGACAAGCCGCGCAACCTCGTCGGCATGGCCAAGGATCTGCCCGTGCCGCAGATGGAGTCGATGCTGCGCCAGGCGATGCCGCCCGGTCCGGACGCCGCGCGCGAACTGGCCTTGCAGCGCGGCCTGGTGGTGCGCGACGCGCTGATCGCCAAGGGACTGCCCAGCGAGCGGCTGTTCCTGGGCGCGCCGAAGCTGCACACGGCCGGCGACAAGGAAGCCGGCTGGACGCCGCGCGCGCAGCTGGCGCTCGAGGTGCGCTGAGGCGCGCGCCCAGCCGCTGCGCGCCGCATGGCGCTGCGGTGTTCTAGAAGCTCGATCCGGGCTCGCGCAGGAAGGCCTCTTCCTCGGGCGTCGACACGCGCCCGAGGACCGCATTGCGGTGCGGGTAGCGGCCGAAGCGCGCGATGATGGCCTGGTGCTGCTTCTCGGCGCGCAGGTTGTCTTCGATGCCGGGCCGCGCGAACAGGCGCAAGGCCTCGTCGTGGATGCGCATCGATTCGCTGTGCATGTAGGGCAGCAGCAGGAAGGCCAGGCGCGGCGCCTGCAGGCGCTCGTGCGCGCCAGCGGCCACGGCTTCCTGCGACAGGCCCAGCGCCAGTGCGTCGCAGGCGAAGGCCGCGGGTGTGCCGCGGTGCAGGTTGCGCGAGAACTGGTCCAGCACGATGATTTCCGCCAGGCGGCCTTCGTCCGTGGCGCGCCAGGCGAAGAGCTCTACAGCCGCCGCCGACGCGTGCAGCGCGCCGAAGCGCGCGCGGATCTGCGCATCGAAGGCCGGATCGGCGCGCCACCACTGGGCCGGCGCGGTCTCCTCGAACCAGAAGCGCAGGACCGCGTCGATCATGCCGCGCGTGTCTTCAATGCGTGGCGCGCTGGATGACCGCGCAGGCGATGCGCGCGCCGGCGTTGCCGGTGGGCTGCGTCTTGTAGTCGTCCGGCTGCGCGTGCACGATCAGGCCGCGGCCGAGGATGTCTGCCGGGCCCTGGCCGATGGCCAGGCCGTGCACTTCCACGCGCAGGTCGGCGTTGCCGTTGGCGTCGGCCTTCAGCGCGGGCAGGTCGCCGGCGTGATGGTCGGCATGCTGCGGACCGTGCGGCTTGCCGGCAGGGTTGAAGTGGCCGCCGGTGCTGGTGCCGTCCGGTGCCGAACAGTCGCCCTTTTCGTGGATGTGGAAACCGTGTTCCTGGTTCGGCTTCAAGCCGCTGACCCGGGCATGCAGGATCACGCCATTGGCGCTGGTGTGGAACATCGCCATGCCCTTGGCGGTGTTCCCTTGCGTGGGTTGCAGTGCCGCATGGGCCATGGGTCCGCTGCCGTGCATGCCGCCATGGCCGTGCATCGCGCCACAGCCGCCCAGAAGTGCCGTGGCTGCCGCCACCGCCATCGTTGTCCAGCCTCGCATCTGTCCTCCGGAAATGGTTGTTGTGCGGCGCCATCGTAGCGCCGCGGCGGGCGCCCGCAGCGGATCACCCAGCGCGCGGCACGTGGCTGGACCCTGCCGCGGCAGCGGCCAGGCGCGCCAGCCCTGCGAGCCCTGTGCGGGGACCGGCAAGCTGCCGCCCCGCAGCTACCGCCTGAGCGTGCGCATCCCACCCGGCGCGCGCGACGGCGACGTGCTGCACGTGGACGCGCGGCACTCGCGCAACGCCCAGGCCCCGGGCGCGATGGACATCCACATCGAGTTGCAGGCCCACCCGCTGTTCGAGCTGGACGACGTCGGCACCC
>CAUJHV010000012.1 GCA_963205115.1 Pseudomonadota bacterium
CGCTGTGGGCACGGCCGAAGAAGACCAGACGCTGACCGCGGATACCGGCGGCATCGGCGACATCGACGGCCTGACTGCCTTCAGCTACCAATGGACACGCAACGGCGTGGATATCGCCGGCGCAACGGCATCGACCTACCTCCTGGGCGACGCCGACGTGCAGACGCAGATCCGCGTGCGCGTGGGCTACACCGACGGCTGGGGCACGGGCGAGACGCTGACCAGTGCGCCGACGGCGGCCGTGCTGAACGTCAACGACGCACCGGTCATCGACGCGGCGGCGCGATTTGCATTCCCGGGGCTCACGGAAGACCAGACGAACAACACCGGCATCACGGTTGCCGAGATGATCGCATCGGCAGGCGCCGGACCGGCGGCGGTGGCCGCGCCCATCACGGATGCCGATGCGGTGCCGGCACCGGTACAGGGCGTGGCGCTGGTCGGGCAGCAGGCCGGCAACGGCTTGTGGCAATACAGCCTGGACGGCGGCACGCAGTGGGTCGATGTGGGTGCGGTGTCCGACGGCGCCGCGTTGGTGCTGGGCACCGACGCCCGGCTGCGCTTCGTGCCGGACGGCCTGAATGCGACGGTGGCCCAGCTGAGCTGGCGCGCCTGGGACCGCACGGACGCGGTGGCCGAAGGCACGCGGCTGGCGTTGACGACCACGGGTGGGCGCGCGGCGGTGTCGCAAGCGCTGGCCCAGGCCGGCGTGGCCGTGACCGCCGAGAACGATGCGCCGCAGATCGTCGAAGGCACGCAGGCGGGCTGGGCGACGACGCTGGCGGAGAATGGATCGTCGGTGGCAGTGCTGCATGCCACGGACGCCGACCTGCCGCGCCAGAGCCTGCTGTGGTCGATCGCGGGCGGCGCGGATGCCGCGCGCTTCCAGATCGATCCGTCGACGGGATCGCTGCATTTTGTCGCGGCACCGGACTTCGAGCAGCCGAGCGATGCCGGCGGCGACAACGTCTACGACGTGACCGTGCGGGTCGACGACGGGAGCGGCGGTTCCGAGACGCGTGCCGTGTCGGTCCGGGTCTCCGATGCCAACGACACGCCGCAGCTGGAGACTCCCGAATCGGTCGATGTGCTGCACCATGCGGTGAACGACACGGTCATCGGCGAAGCGCGAGCCACCGACCAGGACGCCGGTGATTTTCTGCGTTATTCACTCGTCGATGACGCCGAGGGCCGCTTCACCATCGACGCGCAGACCGGCCGCTTGCGCGTGGTCGACAGCGACCGCGTCGACTACACCACGCAACGCAGCTACACGCTGATCGTGCAGGTGACCGATGCGTCCGGTGCGTCACGGCAACGCGCGCTGCATGTCCAGGTGATCGGCCTGCCGTTGGATGGCAGCTCGTCGACGGACGGCGGCGGAACCGGTCTCGTGACGCCCGACGAACTGCCGCGACCGGTGATTCCGGGTCCGAACGGAACGATCGATGGCGGCCCGAATGCGCTTGCTGCCGGCGCGTCGTCGGCCTCGAGTGACCGCCCGGCGGCAGATGCAGATCGGGACGACCCGGGCGGCAAACTGTCATCGGGCGCCGAGATCCAGGACGCACCGGGTTCGATGTGGCGCCGCGCGGACCGCGGCAAGGGCGCGGTGGAAGCCCAAGCCATCGAAGCCGCCCTGCGCGAGGCGGGTGCCGTGCAGGCCTGGAGTACGGCGCTGTTGGACGGCCAACAGAGCCTGATCGGTCCTATCAGCCTGGATCTCACGCCCAGCCTGGGCGCGGGTGGGCTTGCGGCGTTCGATGCCACATCGCTGCGGGATCTGGTGGGTCGAGTCTGGTCGCTGCCGCTGCGCGGCACCAGCGGCGGCGAGCACGAGATCGAGGATGTCTTCTCCAATCGCCCGCAACCCAACAGCCCGGCCGAGCAGTTGCTGATCGAGGTCACGCAGCCCGCGCGCATGGCCGGCGTCTCGTTGACCGCTGGTTTTGTGTGGTGGCTCACGCGCGGCGGCGGCCTGCTGGCCTCCGTCCTGATGAGCGTGCCGGCCTGGCGTCACATGGACTTGCTGACCGTGATGACGCGTGCGGACGAGGAAGACGATGCGGATGACGATCGCGGCGACCTGGCAGATCCGCACACCCATTCGAGCGCAGCTTCGCTGGGTGATGGGCACGACGCCCGCGCCGACAGCGAAGAGGACGAGGACGAGGATGACGACGCGGTGGCCGAACTCTTCGACCAGGGGCGGCCCGGCCACGGCGGCGGGTGATCCGACGCAGAGGGCCGCCGGCGCGTTCCGGCGGCCGGCTGTGGCCTCAGGCGGTGGTGACGGGGATCTTGCCGATGCGGGCCTGCCACTCCTTCGGCCCGGTGTTGTGCACGCTGGTGCCCGATGAGTCGACCGCCACCGTCACCGGCATGTCCTTCACGTCGAATTCGTAGATGGCTTCCATGCCGAGATCGGCAAAGCCCACGACCTTCGCACCCTTGATGGCCTTGGCCACCAGGTAGGCCGCGCCGCCGACGGCCATCAGGTAAGCGCTCTTGTGCTCTTGGATGGCTTCGATGGCCACCGGGCCGCGCTCGGCCTTGCCCACCATCGCGATCAGGCCGGTCTTGGCCAGCATCATCTCGGTGAACTTGTCCATGCGCGTGGCCGTCGTCGGGCCGGCCGGGCCGACCACTTCGTCGCGCACCGGATCGACCGGGCCCACGTAGTAGATGACGCGGTTGGTGAAGTCCACCGGCAGCGGCTCGCCCTTGGCCAGCATGTCCTGGATGCGCTTGTGCGCGGCGTCGCGGCCGGTCAGGAGTTTGCCGCTGAGCAGCAGCGTGTCGCCCGGCTTCCAGCTGGCCACTTCGGCCGGCGTGAGGCTGTTCAGGTTGACCGACTTGCTCTTGTTGTAGTCGGGCGCCCAGTTGACGTTGGGCCACAGGTCCAGGCTTGGCGGATCGAGGTACACCGGGCCGGAACCATCGAGCACGAAGTGCGCGTGGCGCGTGGCGGCGCAGTTCGGGATCATCGCGATGGGCTTGCTGGCCGCGTGCGTGGGGAAGGTCTTGATCTTGACGTCGAGCACGGTGGTCAGGCCGCCCAGGCCCTGCGCGCCGATGCCCAGCGCGTTGACCTTTTCGTACAGCTCGATGCGCATTTCCTCGAGCTTGTTGGCCGGGCCGCGTTGCAGCAGCTCGTACATGTCGATGTCGTCCATCAGCGCCTCCTTGGCCAGGAGGACCGCCTTCTCGGCCGTGCCGCCGACGCCGATGCCCAGCATGCCCGGCGGGCACCAGCCAGCGCCCATCGTGGGTACGGTCTTGAGCACCCAGTCGACGATGCTG
This sequence comes from Pseudomonadota bacterium, assembly GCA_963205115.1. Lineage (GTDB taxonomy): Bacteria > Pseudomonadota > Gammaproteobacteria > Burkholderiales > Burkholderiaceae_C > Rubrivivax. The sequence continues at coordinate 3,304 of CAUJHV010000012.1, forward strand.
TCGCTGGGGTTGAGCATGTACATCTTGCTCTTGTTTTCCGAGCCGCCGCCCTTGGCCGCGACGGTGACCTCGACCGTGTCGCCCGGCACCAGCTCCATGTGGATCACGGCCGGGGTGTTGTCCTTGGTGTTCTTGCGGTCGAAGATCGGGTCGGACAGCACGCTGGCGCGCAGCACGTTGTCCTTGTTCAGGTAGCCGCGGCGCACGCCTTCGTTGACGGCGTCGGTGATGCCGGCGGAGAAGCCGGACCACGTGACGTTCATGCCGATCTTCAGGAAGACGTTGACGATGCCGGTGTCCTGGCAGATCGGGCGGCGGCCCATCGCGCACATCTTCGAGTTGGTCAGGATCTGCGCGATCGCGTCCTTGGCCGCGGGGCTTTGCTCGCGCTCGTAGGCGCGCGCCAGATGCGCGATGTAGTCTGCCGGGTGGTAGTAGCTGATGTACTGCAGGGCGGCGGCCACGCTTTCGATGAGGTCGTCTTGGCGGATGATGGTCATGGCGGCAGGGGCGGAGGGCGCATTTCGCGCGGGTGGCGCCAGTGTAATCAAGGGGGGTTTCGACGATGCTGACATCGGCTTTCCGGCGCTTCTTCGCCAGTGAATCGGCAGGGGGCGTGGCCCTCGTGCTGGCCGCCGCGCTGGCCATTGCGCTGAGCAATTCGCCGCTCGAGCCGGTCTACCGCAACCTCCTGCAGCAGCCCATCGAGTGGCGCGTCGGCCATGGTGTGCTGCATCTGTCCAAGCCGGCCGTGGTCTGGATCAACGACCTGTGGATGGCGGTCTTCTTCTTCCTGGTCGGCCTGGAAATCAAGCGCGAGTTCGTCGAAGGCGAGCTGAACTCGCCGCGGCAGGCCGCGCTGCCGGCTGTGGCCGCGCTGGGCGGCATGGCGGTGCCCGCGCTGATCTATGCGGTCATCAACCGGGGCGACCCGGTGGCGTCGATGGGCTGGGCCATCCCGTCGGCCACCGACATCGCCTTCGCCATCGGCGTGCTGATGCTGCTGGGCCCGCGCGTGCCGGCCTCGCTGAAGATCTTCCTGACGGCGGTGGCCATCATCGACGACCTGGGGGCCATCGTCATCATTGCGCTGTTCTTCACCGACCAGCTGTCGCTGACCATGCTGGGCGGCGCGGCGGTCTGCCTGGTGGGGCTGGCGTGGCTCAACCGCGCCGGCGTCACGCGTGTGGATGCCTATGCGGTGCTGGGTCTGGTGCTGTGGCTGTGTGTGCTCAAGAGCGGCATCCATGCCACGCTGGCCGGCGTGGCGACCGCGATGGCCGTGCCGATGCGCCGGCCGGGCGGCGGCTCGCCGCTGCGGGAAACCGAGCATGCGCTGCACCCCTGGGTGACGTTCCTGATCCTGCCGACCTTCGCATTTGCCAACGCCGGCGTGTCCTTCGCCGGGGTGACCCTGGACACGCTGCTGCAGCCGGTGACGCTGGGCATCGCCGCGGGCCTGCTGGTGGGCAAGGCCGTGGGCGTCTTCGGTGCGACCTGGCTGATGGTGGCGGCCGGTCAGGCCACGCGGCCCAGCGGCGCCAGCTGGCTGCAGGTCTTCGGCGTCAGCCTGGTCTGCGGCATCGGCTTCACTATGAGCCTGTTCATCGGCGGCCTGGCTTTCGAGGGCCAGGACGCGTCCTACGAGACGCGGGTGAAGCTCGGCGTGCTGTGCGGCTCGCTGCTGTCGGCCGCGCTGGGCGCGCTGGTGCTGTGGCGCGCGGCGCGGCCGGCGCTCAGTGCGCGGGCTTCGCCGCCGCGGTCGCCGTCATGATGCGGTCGGACAGCGCGATGGCCAGCGCCGAGAACAGGAAGGCGACGTGGATCACCGTCTGCCAGATCAGCACCTTCTCTTCGTAGTTGCCGGCGTTGATGAAGGTCTTGAGCAGGTGGATCGAGCTGATGCCGATGATGGCCGTGGCCAGCTTGACCTTCAGCACGGACGCGTTCACGTGGCTCAGCCACTCGGGCTGGTCGGGGTGGCCTTCGAGATTCAGGCGTGAGACGAAGGTTTCGTAGCCCCCGACGATCACCATGATGAGCAGGTTGCTGATCATCACGACGTCGATCAACGCCAGCACGACCAGCATGATGATGGTTTCGTTGAGCACCGGAATCGGCTTGTAGCCGATGACCTTGCCGGCCTCGACGATGGCTTCGCCCTTGTAGCCGATGCTGGTGATCAGCTTGTTCAGCGCACCGACATCGCCAAAGGCCGCCTCGATCAGGTGCACCAGCTCCACCCAGAAGTGGAAGACGTACACCGCCTGGGCGAGGATCAACCCCAGGTACAGCGGCAGCTGCAGCCAGCGGCTGGCGAAGATCAGCCGGGGCAGGGGCCCCAGCGAACGGGCAGGCAGGGAAGTGTCGTTGGCCATCGCGAAAGGCAGTCCTTGGGGGGATCCCGGAGCAGCGGCGGATTGTAGTGGCGCAAACTCTGGCGCTTGTGGCGCACCAGAGTAAGGCGTCAGTCAGAGCCGCTGCCTACCTTCGCGTCCGAGCGCCACGCGCGCCAAATTCGGTCATCAACCCAAGCGACATTCAGGAGACACCCATGTCCAGCGATACCCAGATCAAGACCTATCTGCCGCCGGCCGATCTGGTCAAGAACGCCGCCGTCTCGGGCATGGCGGGCTACCAGGCCCTGTGCGACGAGGCCGATCGCGACTACGCCGGCTACTGGGCCCGCCTGGCTCGCGAGTTGATTTCGTGGAAGACCCCGTTCACCCAGGTCCTCGACGACAGCAACGCGCCGTTCTTCAAGTGGTTTGCCGACGGCACGCTGAACGTGTCCTACAACTGCCTGGACCGCAACGTCGAGAAGGGCCTGGGCGACAAGACCGCCATCATCTTCGAAGCCGACGGCGGCCAGGTCACCAAGGTCACCTACAAGGACCTGCTGGGGCGCGTCGCGCGCCTGGCCAACGGCCTGAAGTCCCTGGGCATCAAGAAGGGTGACCGCGTCGTCATCTACATGCCGATGTCGATCGAGGGCGTCGCCGCGATGCATGCCTGCGCGCGCATCGGCGCGATCCACTCGGTGGTCTTCGGCGGCTTCTCGGCGCAATCCGTGCGTGACCGCGTCAACGACGCCGGCGCCGTGGCCATCATCACCGCCGACGAACAGGTCCGCGGCGGCAAGCACCTGCCCCTGAAGGCCATCGTCGACGAAGCGCTGGCCATGGGCGGCTGCGAATCGATCCGCAACGTCGTCGTCTTCAAGCGCACCGGTGGCAACGTGGGCTTCACGGCCCCGCGCGACCTGTGGATGAACGAGCTGACGGCTGCCCAGTCCGACGTCTGCGAGCCGGAGTGGGTCGAGGCCGAGCATCCGCTGTTCCTGCTGTACACCTCGGGCTCCACCGGCAAGCCCAAGGGCGTGCAGCACAGCACCGGCGGCTACCTGCTGCATGCGGCGCTGACCACCAAGTGGACCTTCGACCTGAAGGACAACGACATCTTCTGGTGCACGGCCGACATCGGCTGGGTCACGGGCCACAGCTACATCACCTATGGCCCGCTCGCGCTGGGCGGCACCGAGATCGTCTTCGAAGGCGTGCCCACCTACCCGGACGCCGGCCGCTTCTGGAAGATGATCCAGGACCACAAGGTCACCATCTTCTACACGGCGCCCACGGCCATCCGCTCGCTGATCAAGGCGGCCGAAGCCAACCTGGCGATCCACCCGAAGAGTTACGACCTGAGCTCGTTGCGCATCCTGGGTTCGGTGGGCGAGCCGATCAACCCGGCCGCCTGGGAGTGGTACCACCTGAACGTGGGCGGCGGCCGCTGCCCGATCGTCGACACCTTCTGGCAGACCGAGACCGGCGGCCACATGATCACGCCGATGCCGGGCGCCACGCCGCTGGTGCCGGGTTCGTGCACGCTGCCCTTCCCGGGCATCCAGACCGCGATCGTGGACGAGACGGGCGCCGACGTGCCCAACGGCTCCGGCGGCATCCTGGTCGTCAAGAAGCCCTGGCCGTCGATGATCCGCACGATCTGGGGTGACCCCGAGCGCTTCGTCAAGAGCTACTACCCGCCGGAACTCAAGGGCTACTACCTGGCTGGCGACGGTGCCATCCGTGACGCCAACAACGGCTACTTCACCATCACCGGTCGCATCGACGACGTGCTGAACGTCTCCGGTCACCGCATGGGCACGATGGAGATCGAATCGGCCCTGGTGAGCTGCACCGAGCTGGTGGCCGAAGCGGCCGTGGTGGGCCGTCCCGACGAGACCACCGGCGAAGCCATCTGTGCCTTCGTCGTGCTCAAGCGTCCGCGCCCCACCGGCGAAGAAGCCAAGAAGATCGCGACCGAGTTGCGCAACTGGGTGGCCAAGGAAATCGGCCCGATCGCCAAGCCCAAGGACATCCGCTTCGGCGACAACCTGCCCAAGACCCGCTCGGGCAAGATCATGCGCCGCCTGCTGCGCTCGATCGCCAAGGGCGAGGCCATCACGCAGGACACGTCGACCCTGGAAAACCCGGCGATCCTGGAGCAGCTGGCGCAAGCGCTGTGATCCAGCCGCGCGTCAGCGCGGACGGCGCGAAGCGCCATTGACGGGTTGGGGCCTGCTCATATCGCGCAGCGATGTGAGCGGGCACCAGAATCCGGCGATCCTGGAGCAGCTGGCTCAGGCCCTCTGATCCGACGCCTGTGTGGCGGCATCTTCGGGTGCCGTCGCCCATGAAAAAAGGCCCCGCACTGCGGGGCCTTTTTGCTGCTGAGTCGTCGCTGCGGACTGTGCTCGCGCCGCTGGCGGTCGTCAGCGGTCAACTCCGCGTGGACCGGGCCGGTCGCGCCACCGGCCGCGCAGGTCCATGGCGTGGCACAGGCCTGCAGCGGCCAGGCTGGCCAGCGCCTGCGGCCATTGCGCGGATGACAGCGCAAAGTGCAGCGCGAGCATCAGCAAGGCACCCGCCGCGAGGTTCGGCAGCACGGCCCGGGCGGGCAGGCCGCGGCCCGTCCAGTGGTGCCAGCCCCACAGGGCCAGTGCTTCCAGCACCACGAGGGCGATCAAGCCGTCCACGACCATCAACATGGCGTCGTCAGCGCCCGACGAAGGGTGCGTTCAGGTTCACCACGGCGTGGTTCAGGACGGCGGCAAAGCACACCCACAGCAGGTAGGGCACCAACAACAGGCCGGCCACGCGGTGCAGGCGCATCGACTGCACGATCAGCAGCGCCACCGACAAGCCCAGCAGCCCCACTTCCATCTGCGCCCAGTCGGGCCGCTGCAGGCGGAAGAACAGCAGGCTCCACAGCACGTTGAAGAACGCATTGAAGGCCCAGGCGGCGAGCAGCGCGTGCCGGCGCCCCGGGTCCTGCGTGGCACGCCAGGCCGTGGCGCCGGACAGCGCGCACAGCGCGTAGATCAGCGTCCAGATCGGGCCGAAGAGGACGTCGGGCGGCTGCCACGGGGGCCGTTTCAGACTGGCGTACCAGGGACCGATGTCGGTGGCCAGACCGCCGAGAATGGCCACCCCGAGTGCAGCCAGCGCCGCCACGCCGACGACGCGCGCCCTGGGCAACGAGGTCACTGCACCACCTTCGGGCGGCCGGGCGGGCCCACGGGTGTACCTTCGGGCTGCGCCCTCATGCGCGCACCAGCCCGAGCAGGTGCGCCAGGTCCTTGAAGAAGATGCGCGCGTGGGCCATCGGCTGGCGCCGGACGAGACGTTTGTTCATGTAGGCGTCGAAGGTCAGTTGCTGCACGTCGCGGTCGCGGCAGATGCTGACGAAGCGTTCGCGGCGGCGGTCGTTGCGGTACCAGAAGTACTGCATCATCCCCAGCACCCAGAACACGCGGCCGTGTTCGCGCATGAAGCGCTTGCGGGCCTGTCCGAGCGCGCGCGTGTCGCCCGTGCGCAGGAAGGTCAGGGTGGCTTCGGCCGCCAGACGGCCGCCCAGCATGGCGTAGTACAGGCCCTCACCGGAGGCCGGTGCGACGACGCCGGCAGCGTCGCCGGCCAGCACCACGTCATGGCCGTTGTCCCAGCGCGGCAGCGGCTTCATCGGAATGGGGGCGCCTTCGCGTCGCAGGGTCTCCAGCCCCGCCAGGCCGCTGGCCTCGCGCAGGCGGCCCACGGCGGCGCGCAGCGAGAAGCCCTTGTCGGCGCTGCCGGTGCCCACGCTGAGTGTGCGGCCGTGCGGGAAGACCCAGCCGTAGAAATCCGGCGAGATGGTGCCGCGGTAGACGACGTCGCAGCGCGAACCGTCGTAGTCCGGTGGCATCGTGGCCGGGTTGCCGGACGACGAGCCGGGCTCGGGCGCGCGCAGGATCTCGTGGTACGCAAAGACGAAGCGCCCGCGCTCGGCGCCGGGCACGGCCTGGCGCGCCACTTCGGATCGCGCACCGTCGGCGCCCACGACGCAGCGGGCACGAACGCTCTGCGCCCGGGCGCTGTCACGGTGACGGGCATCCATCACATGGAAGTGCACGCGGCACACGCCATCGGCATCGCGGGTCAGACGTTCGAACTGACCCACCCGGCGTTCGGCGCCGGCAGCGGCCGCGCGTTGGCGCAGCCACTCGTCGAAGCTGTCGCGGTCCACCAGGCCGACATAGCCGCCCTCGATGGGGATGTCCACTTTCTGGTCCGTGGGTGACACCATGCGCGCGCACTGTGCGCGGGCCACCAGCAGCGATTCGGGGATCGCGAAGTCGCGCATCAGCCGCGGCGGGACGGCCCCACCACAGGGCTTGGTGCGCCCGGCGCGGTCCAGCAGCAGCACGTGCCTGCCTTCGCGAGCCAGTTCGTGTGCAGCGGTGGCACCGGCAGGTCCGCCCCCGACCACGACGGCGTCGTAGATGGCGTCCTGCAAGACGGGTGTCGTCGTCATGGTGTGCTCCGCGCCGCCGTGTGGTCCGGCGGCGTGCCCAGACGCCCCACGGCGCCGGAGCTGAGCCCCGGCCGATTCGCGGCGATGCCCGCCGCCGCCAGGAACATCAGGCCTTCCAGCGCAAAGACGCAGCCATAGGCCGCGCCGGGTGCGTGGAAGATCAGCCGGGCGACATCGCTGGCCGCCGTACCGATCAGGCCGCCCAGGCCGAAAGCGATGGCCTGCGCGGCGCCCCACAGGCCCATGCGCACGCCTTCGCGCGACTGACGGCCTTCGCTGGCCAGCTGCATCATGGAGCCGATGGCGGCGATCGAGAACGCGCCGTTTGCCGTGCCCAGCAGGAACACCGTGGCCTTGAACGGCCAGGCCGGCCCGATCAGGCCCGCCATCACGAGGCCGGCCATGGCCAGGGCGGACGCGATGCAGCCGCCTACGGTCCATCCGCGCAGGCTGCCCAGGCGGCGGCCGCGCCAGCTGCGGCCGGCCGCAGCGGCCATCAACATGCCCAGCAGCACACCGCCGTGCTGCGTGCCCGACAGGCTGGTGGATTGACCGGGCGTATAGCCCATCACCGCGCCGGCGAAGGGCTCCAGGATCAGGTCCTGCGCGCTGTACGCCAGCATGGACACGAAGACGAAGATGGCAAAGCGTCGCGCCGTGGCATCGGCCCACACGGCGCGCAGTTCGGCCTTGAATTCGCCCGGCGCGGGCGGGGCGTCCTGCGGGCGTTCAGGCGCCGCGACGCTGCCGTGGCCTTCCAGCCCTGCCAGGGCCAGCACGGTCACCAGCAGTGCCAGGGCCGAGACGCCCGCCGTCACGGCGACGAGCCGCGTGGGCGAGAAGGGATCGAGCAGCTGACCCGCCCCGCCCGCGGTGACCGCAAAGCCGACGATCATCATCAGCCACACCAGCGTGGCCGCACCGGCGCGGCGCTCGGGCTGCACACGCTTGGCCAGCAAGACCAGCAAGGAGGTGCCGCTGGCGCTGACACCCAGGCCGATGCCCGCGAAGGCCAGCACGGCCAGCAGCAGGCCGGCCAGCGGCTGGGTGGCCATCCAGACCGTGGCCAGCGCGGCCAGCACGCCGCTGGCGGCCAGCACGGCCATGCCGCCGACGATCCACGGCGTGCGCCGTCCGCCCACGTCGCTGCCGTGGCCCATGCGCGGCCGGGTGATCTGCATCAGGTAGTGCAGCGCCACCAGGGCGCCCGGTAGCAGCGCGGGCAGTGCCAGCTCCACCACCATCACGCGGTTCAGGGTGGAGGTGGTGAGCACCACGATCGAACCCAGTCCCGCCTGGACCAGGCCCAGCCGCGCAATGCGGCCCCAGCCAAAGTTCGAGGCTTGCATCAGGCCACTCCCGCACGTTGTGCAAAGGCGCTCGCCAACATGCCCAGCACGTACAGCGGGACGCCGAAGCCGCTGTACCAGGTGGCCCATGCGCGCGGATTGCGCAGGAAGCGCCGCATCATCGCGGCCTGGGCGACCATCAGGCCCGCCACGCACAGGGCGTGCCACGGGCATTGCCAGGCGACCAGCATCGCCACCACCACCGCCTGCGGCAGCAGCATGAACAGGCAGGCGGCCTGCGCCGCACCGCTAACGCCCAACCGCACCGGCAGCGAGCCGATGCCCATGCGCTGGTCGCCTTCGATGGACTTGAAGTCGTTGAGGGTCATGATGCCGTGCGCACCGATGCTGTACAGCAGCGCCAGCGCCAGCGAGCCGGGCAGCGGCATGGCGCCGTCGGCCATCACGGCCGAACCGGTGGCCCAGGCCAGTCCTTCGTAGCACAGCGCGCAGGCCAGGTTGCCCCACCAGCCGTTGCGCTTGAGCCGCACGGGTGGGGCGCTGTAGGCCCAGGCCAGCACCAGCCCCAGGACGGCCGCACCGAAACCCCAGGTGCCCAGCTGCGAGGCCACGCCCAGCGACAGCAGCGTCCACAGCACCGCGATGTACAAGCCCCAGCGCCCGGGCATCCGGCCCGACGGAATCGGCCGGCCGGGCTCGTTGATGGCGTCCACGTGGCGGTCGAACCAGTCGTTCACGGCCTGGCTCGTCGCGCACACCATCGGGCCGGCCAGGATCACGCCCAGCAGGGCCAGGCCCCAGCGTTCGGACAACGCCGCACCCGAGGCCACGACGCCGCAGCCGAAGGCCCACATGGGCGGGAACCAGGTGATCGGCTTGAGCAGTTCGGCCACCACGGCCAGCGACGGCCGGGTCGGTTGTGCGGGTAGCGACGTACCGGGGCTGGTGCGGGAGGCGATGGCCATGAAAGCCATTCTTTGCTTGACACAATAGAGTGTCAAGCGTAATTTACACACCCTGGCTGGACATGACGCGGCATCCCGACCGTGGCGCAGGCCAGCTTCGATCCCTCGAAAGGTGGCCCATGACGATAGCCCTTGACGCCCGCGCGGCCCGTCCCCAGCCGCGGCCTGTCGGGCTGGCCGTCAGGGCGGACGACCCGCGGCGTGCAGCCCCGGCTCAGCCGTCGGCGCGAATCGTGGCCGTGCTCAGGCGGCTGCTGGAGGGCCTGTCGGCACCGGCGCCGTCCTGCACCCACGGTGGCTGGTACGTCTGAGGACGCCCAGATTCAGGCCTGACAGCCTGCACGGGGGTTGAGACGCCGCGCGCGCGCGTCATCGGCCGGCGGCATCGGGCGCTGGTGGTCAGCGCACGCGCTACGAGCCGCTCTTGGTGCCCTGCGACGATTGATCGTTGTCGGCGCCCAGGTCACCCAGGCCATGACGGTGCAGCTTGACGTACAGGCTTTGACGCGACAGGCCCAGCATCTCGGCCGCCGAGGCGCGGTTGTTCTGCGTGAGCTTCAACGCCGCCTCGATGCACAGCTGTTCGATCAGGTCGGTGGACTCGCGCACCAGGTCCTTCAGCGGCATGCGGCCCACCAACTGGGTGAGCTGCTCCACCGAGCGGGGCGCTGACTTGCCGGCCTGGGTGTCGCCACCCAAGCGGCGGCCCACATGGCGCACCGTGAAACCCAGGCAGGGCGGGTCGCCATCCGCGACCGCCACGGCGGATATCTCGACGTCGGCCTGGGCGCCTTGATCGCCGCGCAGGCTGGATGCGAACAGGCGCACCGAGCCTTGCTGGCGCAGCGTCGCCAGCATCACGCTGAGGTCCACGCCCGGCCGGCCCAACCAGCGATCGAGTGACTGTCCCTGCACCTGCTCCTCGGATGCCGACTGTGTCAGCTCGACGAAGGCGGCATTGGCCATCAGCACCCGGCCATCGAAGTCGGTCACCACAAAACCGTCGGGCGCGCGCTCGACCACCTGGATGAAGGCCTGACGGGCCTTGGCCGTGGACGTCACGGGCGCGGCACCGGCCTGGCGAGCCGGGCGCATGCGCACCAGCATCAGCTTGGCGTTTTCCTGCGTGAACTGCGTGGCCGAGATGATCAGATCGGCCGGCGTCTGTCGCACACGCACCTCGTCGCTGCGGCCGGTGCTGCGCACCTTGGCCAGCATGGCGTTGACGTCGCGCAGGCCCTTGTCCGGCAGGCCCAGGGGGAAGGTCTGGCCCGTCACGCGGCGCGAGGGCAGGCCCAGCAATTCCAGGGCCGCGGGGTTGGCCTCCACCACTTTGCTGGTGCCGGCATCCACCACCAGGATGGCTTCCGCCGCCATGTCGAACAACAGGCGATAGCGGGTCTCCACGTGTCGAAGGCGCCAATAGTCGCGCTCCAGCGTGTGCTGGGCATCGACCAGCCGCTGCTGCAGGCTGGACAGCGCACGCAGGTCGCGGCCGAAAGCCACCATGCGTCCCTTGCTGCCCATGCGCACCGCGGAGTACAGCATCGGCAGGTCCGCACCGCGCTCCAGCGGGTGGTTGATGTGGCGCCATCGGCGCGCCTCGCCAGTGGCTGCATCACCGAGCAGGGATTCCACCTTGGGGCGGCTCTCCAGCGTCACCACATCCTGCCAGGGCCGGCCTTTCCAGCCGGCATAGCTGTCGGGCGGCAGGTCTTCCAGGCTCACCGAAATGTCCTGGATGACGCCGCGGCGGTCCAGGACGAGCGCGATGTCGGCGGCGGCCTCGATCAGCGAGGCTGCACCTTGGGCGTCCAGCGCTTCGAGCGACTTGCGGAGCACGGCAGCAGATGGCGGCACCGACTCACCTGCTCGGTTGCCTGGCGTTGCGCTCTTTGCTGATGCTCTGCTTGTTGTACTCACCTGCTCCCGTCCCGTGCGGCGACCAGCCGCTCGGCCTCAAGCATAGCTTGCCTGGCATCGGCAGCCGTGGCGTCGGCGCCCACCAGCGTGGCGATCTGCGGGCGCTCGTTCAACAGGGGGCCGCCCACCAGCACACGCAGGTCGGGGTTGCGGGATCTGGTGCGGATCGCCCGGATCAACTCGCCCAGGTTCTGGATGTGCTTGTCGTTCCCGATGGAAAAACCCACGAGGTCGAAATGCTGTTCGTGTACCAGGCCCAGCAGGCCTTCGCGGCTGCCGGGGGCATCGGCCCAGACCATCCAGCCCGATGACCGGAAGAAGTCGCCCACCATGGTCAGGCCCAGGGTGTGCTGCTCGCCGGGCACCGGCACCAGCAGCGCGGTGCGACCACGGCCGGCCGTACCCGGGCGGCCACGCACCTGCATCGACAGCAGGCGCACCAGCCCCTGCAGGCGCGACAGCGCGATGGTCACGTCGGTGAACTCGCACATGTCGGCGTCCCACAGGGCGCCCAGGTGGCGAGCGGCGGGTGCCAGCAACTGCAGGCACAGCGACTCGAAGCCGACACCGCTGCGCAACATGTTCTGCAGATAGGCTTCCGCGGCTTCGCGGTCGCTGATCGCCAGCGCCGCGAATTCGGGCACCTGTTCGGGTTTGACCGTCGATCGGTCGTTGCAGGCCGCCATGGCCTGGATGGAATCACCGCCGGGGTGATGCAAGAGCATCAGCCGCGGAATGATCTCGGTTTCGACGGTGCGAAACAGAGAGTCCGATACCGTGCAAGCGTCGTGTCGCGCCCCGGTCTCGCGCGCTCGCCACGAGGCGTCGCAGGTCGGCTGTACGTCCGGTGCGGGACGCTGCGCTTGTGAACCACCCGTCATTCCGCCTCTCCTCAGTGTGCGATGTAGCGGCCACCTGCGGGAGCGGCTGGCCAGACAGGGTCGGCACAGGCCAGGGCGGAACTGCCGCCGCACCGCAGGCCCCGAGCGTGGGGGCATCGCTTTTCAATCTGATCGTCTTGCGTACCAACTGTTACTTTTACGCCGGAGCGTGAGGCGTGTCAAAGGCCTTTGGCGATCCGGCATCACTTTTTTTAACGTGTGGTCGGCGTGCATCACCGGGTGTCCGGCGCACGGTCGCGAACCCCTGGCGCAGCCACCGACGGCCACGGACTTGAAGTTACCGTCAGTTTTTGTGTGCGTCAATCTTTATTGACACTCTTCGTCGGTCCGACTAGATTGGGGCATCCCGCAAAGGAAGCGCCTTGCCCCCATCGACCCGCCCACCCGCCCGTCCGCTGTACACCGACGCGCAGCGCGCGCGCCGGGACGCCACACCGTGGACGCTGGTGCAGGGCGTACTGGCACCGATCCAGTTTCTGGCCTTCGGCATCAGCCTGGTGCTGGTGCTGCGCTACCTGGCGGTGGGGCAGGGCGAGCTGGCCGCCACGGTGTCGGTGGTGGTCAAGACCGCCTTGCTGTACACCATCATGGTCACGGGCTGCATCTGGGAGAAACGCGTGTTCGGCGTCTACCTGTTTGCGGCGCCGTTCTTCTGGGAAGACGTGTTCAGCATGCTGGTGCTGGCGCTGCACACGGCCTACCTGGTGGCACTGGCCACCGGCGCACTGCCCACGCGTGCGCTGATGTGGCTGGCGCTGGCCGCCTATGCCGCCTACGTGATCAACGCGACGCAGTTCGTGCTGAAGCTGCGCGCCGCCCGGCTGGGCCGCGCCAGCGCCGACGCAACGATGCTGCCCGCGGGAGCCTCGTCGTGAGCGCCGCCGGCATCCCCGTGGCCCCGCCGCGCGCCGGCATGCGCGGTTGCGAGGACACCCCGGCGCTCGACCACGTGCTGCGCGAACGTGGCCAGCGCGAGGTCTTCTGCGGCCTCACCGGCATCGTGTGGCTGCACCGCAAGATCCAGGATGCCTTCTTCCTGGTGGTGGGTTCGCGCACCTGCGCGCACCTGCTGCAATCGGCCGCCGGCGTCATGATCTTTGCCGAGCCGCGCTTCGGCACGGCCATCATCGAAGAGCGCGACCTGGCGGGCCTGGCCGATGCCCATGCCGAGCTCGACCGCGTGGTCACGCGGCTGCTCGAGCGCCGCCCCGAAATCAAGCTGCTGTTCCTGGTGGGCTCCTGCCCGTCGGAAGTCATCAAGCTCGATCTGGCGCGCGCCGCGCAGCGTCTGTCGGCACGCTGCCTGCCGCACGCCCGCGTGCTGCATTACTCCGGCAGCGGCATCGAAACCACCTTCACGCAAGGCGAGGATGCCTGCCTGGCCGCGCTGGTGCCGGAGCTTCCCGCGACGGCCCCCGATGCGCCAGAGTCGCTGCTGGTGGTGGGTGCCTTGCCCGATATCGTGGAAGACCAGCTGGGCCGCCTGCTGGCCCAGCTGGGCATCGCACGTGTCGATTTCCTGCCCGCGCGCCGCGCCGGCCGGATGCCCGCCGTGGGCGCACGCACGCGCATGCTGTTGGCGCAACCCTTCCTGGCCGACACCGCGGCAGCGCTGCAGGCGCGTGGCGTGCAGCGGCTGGCCGCGCCGTATCCCTTTGGCGCCGAAGGCACCACGCGCTGGATGCAGGCCGCGGCGCTGGCCTTTGGTGTCAGCACGCAGCACGTCGAAGCCACCCTTGCCGCGCCGCGTGACCGCGCGGTGCAGGCCCTGGCGCGTCAGCGCGCGGTGCTGGCCGGCAAGCGCATCTTCTTCTTCCCCGATTCGCAGCTGGAACTGCCGCTGGCGCGTTTTGCCGCACGTGAACTCGGCATGCAACTGGTCGAGGTGGGCACGCCGTACCTGCATCGGCAGCACATGGCCGAGGAACTGGCCTTGCTGCCGCCGGGCACCTTGCTGAGCGAAGGCCAGGACGTCGAACGCCAGCTCGACCGCTGCCGCGCTGCACGTCCCGATCTCGTGGTCTGCGGGCTGGGCCTGGCCAATCCGCTGGAGGCCGAGGGGCTGACCACCAAGTGGTCGATCGAACTGGTCTTTTCCCCCGTGCACGGCTACGAGCAGGCCGCCGACCTGGCCGCCTTGCTGGCACGCCCGCTGGACCGGCGCATGCGCCTGGCGGCCTGACGCGAGCGCAACGGAACACACCGCATGCAACTGACCCTGTGGACCTACGAAGGACCGCCGCACGTGGGGGCCATGCGTATCGCCACCGCCATGCGCGACCTGCATCTGGTCCTGCATGCGCCCCAGGGCGACACCTACGCCGACCTGCTGTTCACGATGATCGAGCGACGCCAGCAGCGCCCGCCCGTCACCTACAGCACCTTCCAGGCGCGTGACCTGGGCGGCGACACGGCCAGCCTGTTCCAGCGCTCGGTGCAAGAGGCCTACGAGCGCTTCCAGCCGCAGGCCATCATCGTGGCAGCCTCCTGCACCGCCGAGCTCATCCAGGACGACCCGGCCGGCCTGGCGCAGGCGCTGGGTCTGCCGATCCCGGTGATCGCGCTGGACCTGCCGTCCTACCAGCGCAAGGAAAACTGGGGCGCGGCCGAGACCTTCTACCAGCTGGTGCGTCGCCTGGCCGGCCCGGTGGTGGCACGCGAGCCACGCGCCCCGGGCGTGCGGGCTCGCTGCAACCTGCTGGGTCCTACGGCGCTGGGCTATCGCCACCGCGACGACGTGCGCGAGCTCACGCAGCTGCTGGACCTCATCGGCGTGGATGTGCACGTGGTCGCGCCGCTGAACGCCACACCGGCCGATCTGGCGCGTCTACCCGAGGCCGATTTCAACGTGGTGATGTACGCCGAGACCGCGGGCCCGGCCGCCCAGTGGCTGTCGCGTGTGCACCGGCAGCCCAGCGTGTACACGGTGCCCATCGGCATCCATGGCACGCGCGAATTCATCGAGTCGGTCGCCGCGCTGGCCGGCGTGGACGCGGCGGCCGCGCTGCAGCACATCGAGTGGCGCGCCCGCTGGTATTCGCAGTCGGTCGACTCCACCTACCTCACCGGCAAGCGCGTCTTCATCTTCGGCGACGCCACGCACGCCATTGCTGCGGCCCGTGTGGCCGCGCGCGAAATGGGCTTCACCGTCGTGGGCCTGGGCAGCTACAGCCGCGAGCAGGCGCGCGAGGTGCGCGATGCCGCCAAGCTCTATGGCCTGGAGGCGCTGATCACCGACGACTACCTCGAGGTGGAAGCACGTGTGGCCGAGCTGCAGCCCGAGCTGGTGCTGGGCACGCAGATGGAGCGCCACATCGCCAAGCGCCTGGGCCTGCCCTGCGCCGTGATCTCGGCGCCGGTGCACGTGCAGGACTTCCCGGCCCGGCACTCGCCGCAGATGGGCATCGAAGGTGCGAACGTCATGTTCGACGCCTGGGTGCACCCGCTGATGATGGGGCTGGAAGAGCACCTGCTGCAGATGTTCCGCGACGACTTCGAATTCCACGCCGAAGCCTCGCCTTCGCACCTGGGTGCGGGCAGCGCCGCGCGTGCGGCCGAGGTGCCCGCACCGGTGGCCGCGGCCGCACCTGCGGTGGTCGCGCAGGCCGCCGGCGCCATCGAGCTGGGCTGGGCGCCCGACGCGGAGAAGGAACTGCACAAGATCCCGTTCTTCGTGCGGGGCAAGGCCCGCCGGAACACCGAACGCTATGCCCGGGACCGCGGCGTGGCCACCATCACCATCGAGACCCTCTACGATGCCAAAGCGCACTTCAGCGCCTGACGGGGGCGTACCGCCCGGGCTGCCCGAATTGCGGGTGGTGCTCGTCACGATGGACAGCCACATCGTCAGTGCCGCGGCACGTGCGCAGCGCAGCCTGCTGTGCGAGCTGCCCGGCCTGGTGCTGTCGGTCCACGCGGCATCCGAATGGGGTAACGACGAACGCGCACTCGAGAAGTGCCGCGCCGACATCGCGCGCGGCGACATCGTCATCGCCACGATGCTGTTCATGGAGGACCACTTCCGCCCGGTGCTCGATGCACTGAAGGCGCGGCGCGACCACTGCGATGCGATGGTCTGCGCGATGTCCGCCAGTGAGGTGATGAAGCTCACCCGCATGGGCCGCTTCAGCATGGACGGCGAGGCCACCGGCGCGATGGCGCTGCTCAAGCGCCTGCGCGGCAAGCTCTCGGGCCGTGGCGAGAAGGAAGGCACCACCAAGGCCAGCGCCGGTGCGCAGCAGATGACCATGCTGCGCCGCCTGCCCCAGTTGCTGCGTTTCATCCCCGGCACGGCGCAGGACGTGCGCGCGTATTTCCTGGTGCTGCAGTACTGGCTGGCCGGTTCGCACGAGAACGTGGGTGGTCTGGTGCAGATGCTGGTGCACCGCTACGCCGCCGGCCCGCGCGAGATCTACCGGGCCTGCGTGAAGCCGGTGGCGCCGGTCGAGTATCCCGACGTGGGCCTGTACCACCCGCGGCTGCCCGAACGCCTGACCGCCGACCCCGCCGCGCTGCCACGCGTGGCCACCAGCGGCAAGCAAGGCACGGTGGGTCTGCTGTTGCTGCGTTCCTACCTGCTGGCGGGCAACACCGGCCACTATGACGGCGTGATCACCGCGCTGGAAGCACGTGGCCTGCGCGTGCTGCCGGCCTTTGCCACCGGTCTCGATGCGCGGCCCGCCGTGGAGCAGTTCTTCGGGCGCGATGGACACAGCCAGATCGACGCGCTGGTCTCGCTCACCGGTTTCTCGCTGGTGGGCGGCCCGGCCTACAACGACGCCAAGGCGGCCGAGGACATGCTGGCCGGCCTGGACGTGCCCTACCTCTCGGTGATGCCGGTGGAGTTCCAGACGCTCGAGCAGTGGGGCGGTTCCGACCGCGGCCTGATGCCGGTGGAGGCCACCATGATGGTGGCCCTGCCGGAGTTGGACGGCTGCACCGCGCCCATGGTGTTCGGCGGCCGCAGCGATGCCGGCGGCAAGGCCTGCACGGGTTGCGAGAAGGCCTGCACCTTCCACGGCGCGCAGGACACGCACGACATGCAGACCTGCACCGAGCGCGCCGACGCGCTGGCCGCGCGCGTGGCCAAGCTGGTGGCGCTGCGCCGCGGCGAGCGCGCCCAGCGGCGCGTGGCCTGCGTGCTGTTCAACTTCCCGCCGCATGCGGGCAACACGGGCACCGCGGCCTTCCTGTCGGTGTTCGAGTCGCTCTTCAACACGCTGGCCGCGATGAAGCGCGAGGGCTACACGGTCGACCTGCCGCCAGACGCCGACGCGCTGCGCGAACGCATCATCCACGGCAATGCCGAGCGCTTCGGCGCACTGGCCAACGTGCATGCCCGCATCCCGGCCGAAGACCACGTGCGCCGCGAGCGCTGGCTGCAGCCCATCGAAGCGCAATGGGGAGCGGCACCGGGCCGCCACAACAGCGACGGCAGCAGCATCTTCGTGCTGGGCGAGCGCTTCGGCAATGTGTTCGTCGGCATCCAGCCCGGCATGGGCCACGAGGGCGATCCGATGCGGCTGCTGTTCGACCGCGGCCTGGCGCCCACACACGCGTTCTCGGCCTTCTACCGCTGGCTGCGCGAAGACTTCCAGGCCGCGGCGGTGCTGCACTTCGGCACCCACGGCGCGCTGGAATTCATGCCCGGCAAGCAGACCGGCCTGTCCGGCAACTGCTGGCCCGAGCGCCTGCTGGGCGATATGCCCAACCTTTATCTTTATGCGTCCAACAACCCGTCCGAGGGCGCCATCGCCAAGCGGCGCGCGGCCGCCACGCTCATCAGCTACCTGACGCCGCCGCTGGTCGGGGCCGGGCTCTACAAAGGCCTGGTCGACCTGAAGGCCTCGATCGAACGTTGGCGCGCGCTGCCGCCAGAGGCGCGGGCCGAGCGCGACGCGCTGGCCGAGCTGGTGCAGGCACAGGCCGCCGAGCTGGATCTCACCCCGGCTGAGCCGGCCTGGGGCGCTGTTGCCGAGCAGGCCGTGCCTGAACTGATGGACAAGGTGGTCGCGCTCGAGCACACGCTGATCCCGCACGGCCTGCATGTCGTGGGCCGCCCGCCTTCGGCCGAGGAACGCGCGCAGACCCTGGGCCTGCTGGCCGAGGCCCAGGGGGACGCACTGGCTGCGCTGCCGGCCGATGCACGCGCCGCGCTGATACAGGCCCTGGCGCGCATCGAACATCCGGCCCAGGCCCTGCGCGAGGCCGGCGTGGCCGCGACGCCGGAACTGCTCACGCGCCTGGGCGAACTGGCGGACCTCAACCACCTGCTGGCGCAGGACCACGAGACCGCGGGCATCCTGCGCGCGCTGGACGGCCGCTATGTGCGTCCCGCGCCGGGCGGTGACCTGCTGCACAACCCGGCGGTGCTGCCCACGGGGCGCAACCTGCACGGCTTCGACCCCTTCCGCATCCCGAGCGCGTTTGCCGTGCTCGACGGCCGCCGCCAGGCCGAGCGGCTGCTGGCGCGCCACGTGGCCGATGGACACGCCTTCCCGCAATCGGTGGCGCTGGTGCTGTGGGGCAGCGACAACCTCAAGAGCGAAGGCGCGCCGATGGCGCAGGCGCTGGCGCTGCTGGGCGCCCGGCCGCGCTTCGACGGCTACAACCGACTGGCCGGTGCCGAGCTCATTCCGCTGGCCGAACTGGGTCGGCCGCGCGTGGACGTGGTGATCACGCTGTCCGGCATCTTCCGCGACCTGCTGCCGCTGCAGATCAAGCTGCTGGCCGAAGCGGCCTGGCTGGCGGCCAGCGCCGACGAGCCCGTGGAGATGAATTTCGTGCGCCAGCACGCGCTGGCCTACCAGCAGGCGCATGGGTGCGACATGGCCACCGCTGCGCTGCGTGTCTTCGGCAACGCCGAAGGCGCGTACGGCGCCAACATCAACATGCTCATCGACAACAGCCGCTGGGAAGGCGACGACGAGCTGGCCGAGACCTACACGCGGCGCAAGGGCTTCGCCTACGGCCGCGACGGCCGCCCGAGCCGCCAGCCGCGGCTGCTGGACAGCGTGCTGGCCGGTGTCGATCTGGCCTACCAGAACCTGGAGTCGGTGGAACTGGGTGTCACCACCATCGACACCTACTTCGACACGCTGGGCGGCATCAGCCGTGCGGTGCAGCGCGCCAAGACCAGCGCCGGCACGGCGGGCGAGATGGCCCCGGTGTACATCGGCGACCAGACGCGCGGCGAAGGCACGGTGCGCACCCTGAGCGAGCAGGTGGCGCTGGAAACACGCACCCGCATGCTCAACCCGAAGTGGTACGAGGGCATGCTGGCCCACGGCTACGAAGGCGTGCGCCAGATCGAGGCCGCCATCACCAACACCATGGGCTGGTCGGCCACCACCGGCCAGGTGCAGCCCTGGGTGTACCAGCAGCTGACGCAGACCTTCATGCTCGACGACGCCATGCGCGACCGGCTGGCCGCCCTGAACCCGGCCGCATCGGCCAAGGTGGCGCACCGCCTGCTTGAGGCACACGCGCGTCACTACTGGAACCCGGACGACAAGGTGCTGGCCGCCTTGCAACGCGCGGGTGAAGAACTGGAGGACCGCCTCGAAGGGGTCTTCACCGAAAGGATGGTTGCATGAACATCGTCAACGTGCCCGTGGCCGAACTGCGCCGCGCCGACGGTCTGGCCTTGCGCCAGCCGAACACGCGTGAAGACGGCGAGGGCAGCCAGCAGGTCCAGCTGGACCCGCAGCTGAAGATCGGCACCGCCAAGGTGTTTGCGATCTACGGCAAGGGCGGCATCGGCAAGAGCACCACCAGCTCCAACCTCTCGGCGGCCTTCTCCAAGATGGGCAAGCGCGTGCTGCAGATCGGCTGCGACCCCAAGCACGACAGCACCTTCACGCTGACCAAGAAGATGCTGCCCACGGTGATCGACATCCTGGAGACGGTGAACTTCCACCCCGAAGAATTGCGCCCCGAGGACTTCGTCTTCGAAGGCTACAACGGCGTGATGTGCGTGGAGGCCGGCGGCCCGCCCGCAGGCACCGGCTGCGGCGGCTATGTGGTCGGGCAGACCGTCAAGCTGCTGAAGGAACACCACCTGCTGGAAGACACCGACGTGGTGATCTTCGACGTGCTGGGTGACGTCGTCTGCGGCGGCTTCGCCGCGCCGCTGCAGCACGCCGACCGGGCCATGATCGTCACGGCCAACGACTTCGATTCCATCTTCGCGATGAACCGCATCGTGCAGGCCATCGGCGCCAAGGCCAAGAACTACAAGGTGCGGCTGGGCGGCGTGATCGCCAACCGCAGCGCCGGCACCGACCAGATCGACAAGTACAACGAACGCACGGGCCTGCGCCTGGCGGCGCACCTGCCCGACCTGGACGCCATCCGCCGCAGCCGCCTGAAGAAGTGCACGCTTTTCGAGATGGAGGCCACGCCCGAGGTGGAGGCTGTGCAGAAGGAATATCTGCGCCTGGCCGCCGCGCTGTGGCTGGGGCCGGACCCCTTGCCAGCCGTGCCGCTGAAGGACCGCGACATCTTCGACCTGCTGGGTTTTGACTGACCCACCGCCGGAGCATCGACCATGGACGTGCGAACCCCCGCCTACCAGCAACGCCGCAGCGAGATCGAGGACTACTTCGACCGCACCGCGGCCCAGACCTGGGCGCGCCTGACGTCCGACGCGCCGCTGGGCCGCATCCGCAGCACCGTGCGCGCCGGACGCGACCGCATGCGCGCCACGCTGCTGGGATGGCTGCCCGGCGACCTGCACGGCGCGCGCATCCTGGACGCCGGTTGCGGCACCGGGGCGGCGTCCGTCGAACTGGCGCGTCGTGGCGCCGAGGTCGTGGCCATCGACCTGTCGCCCACGCTGGTGCAATTGGCGCGCGAGCGGCTGCCCGCGGACCTGGGCGCCGGACGCATCGACTTTTGCAGCGGCGACATGCTGGACCCGGCGCTGGGCCACTTCGACCACGTGCTGGCGATGGACTCGTTGATCCATTACGAAGCCGCCGATGCGGCGCGCGCGATCGGCCGCCTCGGTGAACGCACGCGGCGATCGATGGTTTTCACTTTCGCTCCGCGCACACCCGCGCTCGCCGCGATGCATGCGGTGGGGCGTTGGTTCCCGCGCGGCGACCGCGCCCCGGCCATCGTGCCGGTGGCTGAACAGCACCTGTCCGGCCTGCTGGGCGCCGAGCCCGCGCTGCAGGGCTGGCGCCGCCAGGGCGCGCAGCGCGTGGCCTGCGGCTTCTACACCTCGCACGCCATGCACTGGGGCCGTTCGTGAGGCCTTTGCAGCAGCTGGCAGTGAACGGCTGGCGGCGCGTGGGTACGCGCTTCCTGCCTTTTGCGGATGCGGCCAGCCCCGAGCTGCCGCTGCCTCGCTTGCTGCGACTGGCGCTGTTCCAGGTGACCGTGGGCATGGCGCTGGCTCTGCTCAACGGCACGCTCAACCGGGTGATGATCGTCGAGCTGGACGTGCCCGCCTGGGCGGTGGCGCTGCTGGTGGCGCTGCCCGTGCTCTTCGCGCCGCTGCGCGCGCTGGTGGGCCACAAGTCCGACACGCACCGCTCGGCGCTGGGTTGGCGGCGCGTGCCTTACCTGTGGTTCGGAACCTTGCTGCTGTTCGGCGGCCTGGCCATCCTGCCCTTCGGGCTGCTCGTGTTGACAGGGCAGGGCGAGGGCCCGGCCTGGGTCGGGCATATCGGCGCGGCGGCCGCCTTCCTGATGATCGGCGCGGGCCTGCACACCACGCAGACCGCCGGCCTCGCGCTGGCCACCGACCTGGCGCCCGAGGCCACGCGCCCGCGTGTCGTGGCATTGCTGTACGTGATGCTGCTGCTGGGCATGGCCGGCAGCTCGCTGGCCTTCGGTGCGCTGCTCACGCCCTTCAGCCCGGTGCGGCTGATCCAGGTGATCCAGGGCTCCGCCGTCGTGGCCATGGCCTTGAACCTGGTGGCGCTGTGGAAGCAGGAGGCGCGCAACCCGCTGCGCGGCGCTGCCAGCCCCGCGGCCGATCCGGATTTCAGGACCGCATGGCGCGCGCTGGTCCAGCGTCGGCACGCGCGGCGCCTGCTGGTGTCGGTGGGCCTGGGCAGCACCGCCTTCAGCATGCAGGACGTGCTGCTGGAACCCTACGGCGGGCAGATCCTGAAACTGGGTGTGGGCGCCACGACCACGCTCACCGCCTTGATCGCCGGCGGCTCGTTGCTGGCCTTTGCGCTGGCTGCGCGCTGGCTGGCCCGGCAAGCCGATGGGCACCGATTGGCCGCCGGTGGCGCGCTGGCGGGTGTCGTGGGTTTTGCCGCCGTGGTGTTTGCCGAGCCGCTGCAATCGGCGGGCATCTTCCGCGCCGGCACCTTGCTGATCGGATTTGGCGGCGGCTTGTTCTCGGTGGCCACGCTCAGTGAAGCGATGTCGCTCGATGCGCTGCCGCCCGAGGCGGGGCAGGCAGCCGATGCGGTGCCCGGCCACGGCCTGGCGCTGGGCGCATGGGGCGCTGTGCAGGCCACGGCTTCCGGTGTCGGCATCGCCCTGGGCGGCGCGCTGCGTGACGGCGTGTCCGCGCTGGCCCTCCAAGGTTGGCTGGGCTCGGCGCTGGCCTCACCGGCCACGGGCTACAGCGTGGTCTACCACCTCGAGATCTTGCTGCTGTTTGCCACGCTGGTGGCGATCGGCCCCCTGGTGCGCCGCGCCGGTTCCGGCCCGGCCCCGCGCCGCCCCTTTGGTCTGGCCGAATTTCCCGGCTGACCCGCCCGCCACCCCGAATCGAACGAACCGTTTGCGCTCACGTCAGGAGAAACAAAAATGTCCACAGGCGCCATCACCCCGTACATCGACGTCGCCCAGCTGGTGCTCTACCTCTTCTGGATCTTCTTTGCCGGGCTGATCTACTACCTCCACCGCGAGAACAAGCGCGAGGGTTATCCGCTGGAATCCGACGGCCGGCGCGGCCGGGTGGTCATCCAGGGCTTTCCGGACGTGCCGCCGCCCAAGAGCTTCCGCATGCCCTCGGGCCAGGTCTTCCAGGCGCCGGGCCCCAACTCCCTGCGGCAGCCGTTTCCGGAGCATGCGGAACGCACCACCAACGGCTACCCCGGCACGCCCATCGTGCCCACCGGCAACCCGCTGCTGGCCGGTGTGGGCCCCGGTGCCTGGGCCGATCGTGCCGACGTGCCCGACACCACGCTCGACGGCGATCCGCGCATCGTGCCCTTGCGCATGGACAAGAGCCACGGCGTGGTCAGCGCCGACATCGATCCGCGCGGCCTGCCGATCTACGGCTGCGACAACATCCGCGGCGGTACGGTGGTGGACCTGTGGGTCGACCGCTCGGAAGCGATCTTCCGCTACCTCGAGGTGGAGACCCGCAGCGACAGCGATTCGCACCGCGTGCTGGTGCCCATGACCATGGTGAAGGTGCGTGACCGCTTTGTCGACGTGCGATCGATCTGCGGCCGGCAGTTCGCCGATGTGCCCACGACCCGGTACCCCGGGCTGATCACGCGGCTGGAAGAAGACCGCATCTGCGCCTACTACGGCGCGGGTACGCTTTACGCCGTGCCGTCGCGCCAGGAGCCGCTGCTGTGAGCCGGCGCCCGCGGCACTCGGTCGGCGAGCACGACCACGAGCCGCAGCGCGGCCTGCCGCAGCCGCTGCCGCCTGGCGAAACCTTGCTGTGGCAAGGCGCGCCGGACTGGCGCGTGTTGGCGCGGCGAGCCTTTCACGTGCGCAAGTTCGCGCTGTACTTCGCCGTACTGATGGCCTGGCGCGTGGCCAGCACCCTGGCCGACGGCGGCGGCGCCACCGAGGCGCTCACGGCCCTGCTGTGGCCGCTGCCGCTGGCCGCGCTGGCCCTGGGCTTCATCGTGCTGCTGGCCTGGCTGGTGTCGCGCACGTCGCTCTACACGCTGACCGACCGGCGTGTGGTGATGCGCGTGGGCGTGGTGCTCACGGTCACCTTCAACCTGCCGCTGCGGCGCATCGAGGCGGCGCATCTGGTCGAGCGTGCCGACGGCAGTGGCGACATCGCGTTGCAACTCGATCCCGAGGACCGCATCGGCCTGCTGCACCTGTGGCCGCATGCGCGCCCCTGGCAACTGGCGCGCCCGCAGCCCACGCTGCGTGCATTGGCGCAGGTGCGGCCGGTGGCCCGCTTGCTGGGCGAGGCGCTGGACCAGTCGCTGCAGGCCGGGCAACGCAACCAGCCTGCGCCGGTGGTTTCCGCCATGCCAGGCGAACGTCAGCAGCCTGCGCATGTGCAGGGTCTGCGTCACGCCGCCTGAGGGCCCGGGCATGAACCCGCCAGGATTCCATTCCCCGTCGCGACCCGGGCTTGCGGCTTGCCCGTGCCGTTGCATCACCGGGAGCGTTTGACATGCCACCGACCGCCTCGACGGCTCTGCGCGCCGGCGCCCACGCGGGCGATTCGCACCACCACATGGCGCTGCCGCGCGTGCCCCTGATCGGCATGGCGCTGCTGGTGGCCGCCACCGTGCTCGTGGTCTTCATCGTCAGGGTGTCGGGGCTGGATGTCAGCAGCGCCAGTCGCGCCCCGGTGGTGGCCGAGCGTGTCCTGCATTTCGAAGATCGCAGCGACGGCGGCGTCGCCGTGATGGACGGCGCGCCCGCCGCCGGCGCGCCGGCATTGCTGCAGGTGATCGCCCCGGGCAGCAACGGCTTCCTGCGCGGCACCTTGCGCGCCCTGGTGCGCGAGCGTCGCCTGGCCGGCGTCGGCCCCGAGCAGCCCTTCCACTTGGCCGCCCATGCGGACGGCCGCTTGACCCTGTTCGACCCGGCCACCGCGCGTCGCGTGGATCTGGAGTCCTTCGGACCCACCAATGCAGCGGTGTTCGCACAACTGCTGCCTTCCGCACGGCCATCGGCCGCGCCGCGCTGAACGGGCCCCGCGGCCCGGCCAGCGTACCCCGCCCCCAAGGAGACGCACCATGGCTGAACGCCCATCCATCGAGAGTGCCCAGGACGCCATCGACCGCGCACGCACCGAGAACCTGCTGACACCGCGCTTCTACACCACGGACTTCAGCGCCATGGACCGGCTGGACATCAGCAGCGTGCGCGCCGAGTGGGACCAGGTGATGGCCGAATACGAGGGCGACAACAACCACGACCACTTCAAGCGCGACGAGGCGTTCAAGGACGAGATCCGCGAGCTGCCGCCTGCACTGAAGCAGGAGTTCCTGGATTTCCTGGTCAGTTCGCTGACCTCGGAGTTTTCCGGCTGCGTGCTCTACAACGAGATCCGCAAGCACGTGAGCAACCCCGACATCAAGCAGCTGATGACCTACATGGCACGCGACGAATCGCGCCACGCGGGTTTCATCAACAGCGCGCTGAAGGACTACGACCTGGGCGTGGACCTGGGCGCACTCAAGCGCACCAAGGCCTACACCTACTTCAAGCCCAAGTACATCCTCTACGCCACGTACCTGTCCGAGAAGATCGGCTACGCGCGCTACATCACCATCTACCGCCAGCTGGAGCGCCACCCCGAGCTGCGCTTCCACCCGATCTTTCGCTGGTTCGAGCGCTGGTGCAACGACGAGTACCGCCACGGCGAATCCTTCGCGCTGATCCTGCGCGCCAACCCGCAACTGCTGGCCGGCGCCAACAAGCTGTGGATCCGCTTCTTCCTGCTGGCGGTGTTTGCCACGATGTACGTGCGCGACCACACGCGGGTGGAGATGCATGCCGCGATGGGGCTGGACCCCAGCAGTTACGACCGCGAGGTGCTGCGCATCACCACCGAGATCTCGCGCCAGGTCTTCCCGGTGTCGCTGGACATCGAGAACCCCGCGTTCATGGCCGGGCTGGATCGGCTGTGCGCACTGTCGGCGCAGCTGAATGCGGCGCGCGCACGTGGTGGCATCAAGGGCCGGCTCACGCAGGCCGGCTGTGCGGTGGCGGGTGCGCTGACCTTCGCCCGCCTGTACCTGATGCGGCCGCGCACGCACGCGCTGCCCCAGCGCATCCACGTGGCGCCGGCCTGGTAGGCCGGGGCTGCACGACGCGGCACCGCCCATGTGGTCCGACTGGCTGCTGCCCATCGGCTTCACGCTGTTCGTCTGGTGGTCGTCCACCGGCGTGATCCTGTACCTGGACGGCCTGCCGCGTCGCACGTTCGCGAACACCTTCGGGGGTGCCACGCTGCTGCTGGTGATGGCGCTGTGGGCGCTGGTGCACACCCGCGACGACACGCGGGTAGCCGGCGCCTACTGCGCCTTCACCTGTGCGCTGCTGGTGTGGGCCTGGCAGGAGGTGGCTTTCCTGCTGGGCATCATCACCGGGCCGCGGCGCACGGCCTGTCCGCCGGGTGCGGTGGGTTGGCAGCGCGCGCGTTTCGCGCTGGAAGCGGTGCTGTGGCACGAGCTGGCGCTGGTGGTGCTGGCCCTGGCCGTGATGGCCTGCGTGGGGGACGGGAGCAATCGCGTGGGGCTGTGGACCTATCTGGCGCTGTGGGGCATGCGCCAGAGCGCCAAGCTCAATGTCTTTCTCGGCGTGCGCAACCTGGGCGAGAGTTTTCTGCCCGAGCACCTGCAGTACATGAAGAGCTACTTCCAGCGCCGGTCGATGAACGTGTTGCTCCCGTTCTCGGTGACGGGCGGAACGGCCGCGGCCGCCTGGCTGCTGTGGCCGCTGCTGGGCTCGTCGGTTCCTGCGCATGAGGCAGCCGGTTTGCGACTCGTGGGCACGATGCTGGCGTTGGGTTTGCTGGAGCATGGGCTGCTGGTGTTGCCACTGCCCACCGAGGCGCTGTGGCGCTGGGGCCTGCGGTCGCACGATGCCGCGCGCGTGGCGGCTGCCGCACCGGGAGTGGGCACGGCCGGTCCGCCGGCTTGATCGCAGACGGCCTGCTTGTGCAGGGCCCGCGTGTCATCGCGCGGGCCCGCGCTATTGGCGCGTGAGGCGGCCCTCGTCCAGCAGGGCCTGGGCCTGCGCCATGTCTTCCTGCATGCGCTGTGTCACTGCCGAGGGGCTGGAGGGTGTGATCTCGAAGCCCGCCTGCGCGGCCAGGCGTCGCAGGGCCTCGCTGCCCAGCACCTGCGCCAGGTCGCGCTGCAGACGCGATTGCAGCGGCTGCGGCGTGCCCGCCAGGGTCACCAGCGCGGCCCAGGGGTGCATCAGCGTCGGCGGGCCACCGGCCTGCGCCACCGTGGGAATGGCGGGCTGCGCGGCCAGCCGCTCGCGCGCGGCCACGGCCAGCGGCCGCAGGCGCCCGGCCGCCATCAGGCCCGCCGCGCTGTTCAGGCTGACGGTGGTGAAGTCCACGTCGCCGCCGGCCACTGCCTGCAGCATCAGCCCGGCGTCCTTGAAGGGCACGTGCAGCAGCTGCAGCTGCGCGGCGCGGGCGAAGGCTTCGACGGCCACGTGGCTGGGGTGTCCGTAGCCCAGCGAGGCGTAGCTGACCTGGCCGCGTCCGCGACGGGCCGTGTCCAGCAGGTCGGCCAGTTGACGGAACCGGTGAGCACCGCCCACCCAGAGCACGAAAGTGGCGCGGAACAGCAGTGTCAGCGGCAGCAGGTCGCGTGGCGGGTCATAGGGCAGGTGGCTGTGCAGCAGCGGGTTGACGGCCAGCGTCGCGGAATCGGCCACGAACAGCGTGTGGCCGTCGGGGCTCGTGCGCCGCACCTCGCCGAAGGCCACGGTGCCCGATCCGCCCGGCTTGTTGTCCACCCAGACCGGCTGGCCCCAGGCGGCGCTCAGGCCTTCGGCCAGGCCGCGGGCCACGACGTCCGGGCCCAGGCCCACGGAGTAGGGCACGACCAGACGCACGGGCCGGCTGGGAAAGGGCTCGGGCGTGGTGGCCCAGCTGCTGCGCGCCGTCGAACCCAAACCGGCCGCGGCCACCAGCGCACCGGCGCGGGCCAGCCAGGCGCGCCGCGGCATCGGGACCCGGTCGACGATGGTGGCAGGGCCGGTCGGCCCGGTTCCCGGCACCGCGCTCAGCCCAGCGCCCGCTCGAGCAGGGCCCCGGCCGACAGCGCGACCGCAAACCACAGCTCCAGCTGAAAGGTGCGGAACAGCACCGCATTGAAGGCCGTGCCGCGCGGGCAGGCGTCGAAGTCGCGGCGCAGCTGCCAGGCCGTGGGCCACAGGATCAGCGGCAGCAGCAGCCACGGGCCGGTGGCCAGCCAGGCCATCACCGGCAGCAGCGCAAAGGGTGCGAGCAGCAGCGTGGCGTACAGGCCGCGCGACGCCCGCTCGCCGAAGGTCACGGCGAAAGTGCGGCGGCCGACGAGGCGGTCGTGCGCGATGTCGCGGTGGTTGTTCACCGCGAGCGCCGCGGATGCCAGTCCGCCGATGGCCATCGCAGCCGGCACCGTGACCGCGCCGATGCGGCCGGTGAAGACCCAGTCCGTGCCGATCACGGCGACCAGGCCGAAACACACGAAGACGGTCAGCTCGCCGAAGGGCGTGTAGGCGATGGGTCGCGGCCCGCCCATGTAGGCCAGCGCCGCCAGCAACGAGAACACGCCTATGGCCAGCACCGGCCAGCCGCGGTGGACGGCCAGTGCCACGCCGAGTGCGGTGGCCAGCACCGCGGCCACCACAATGCCCGTACGCACGTGTCGCACGCTGAGCCAGCCGCGGGCGGTGGCCCGGGGCAGCCCGGTGCGCGTGCCGCTGCTGTCGCCGCCGCGCACCGTGTAGCCCACGTCGTTCTGCATGTTGGTGATGACCTGCACCAGCAGCGCCGCACCCAGCACCAGCAGCGCCACGCTGGCATCCAGCGCGCCTTCGCGGGCGTAGCCCAACGCAGCACCCACCAGCACCGGGCTGATGGCCACCAGCAGGCTGCGCGGGCGAATTGCCACGGCCCAGGCTTGCAGCGAACCCTTGCGCACGGTGTCGCCGGTGGTGGTCGTATGGGCCCCACGCCAGGAGGTCTTGCTCATGAACGTGGCCTTGTCGTTCGGCTGCGCATGGTGCGGCACCGGTTGGAAGCGGGCCCGGCGCGCCGGGCTTGTATCGCCAGAGTGACGCAGGATCATTCTCTGAACGTTGACAGTCGTCAAGCCGGCTGCACCGGTTGAGCGCTGTGCGACATCGCGCGCCACGGTGGGTGCCTGCCGCGTCTGCTGCGTGTCTGTGCACCTGCCTGCGGCGCGTGCCGGCCCGTCGTTCCGGGCCGCGGCGCGTCGTGGCAACGACGCTGTCTATGTCTATCAATAGTGACGCACAAGTATGTCATTCAAGATTGACACAAACCCCCGTCGGGCGTAGTGTTTCAAGCGCCGTCAAAAGGCAAGGCGCGTGGCTGAAAACGCCACGCCAGCCCTCGTGCGGGTTCAGCACGGATGGGGCCCCCGGGCCCGCTAGGAGTTGACAACATGGAAATTGATCCCAATCGGGTCTGGCCGACCGGCCTGACCCTGGCCGAGGCCGAGGAGTTGCACCGGCACGTGATCGAAGGAACCCGCATCTTCGGTTTCATCGCTGCGTTGGCGCACCTGCTGGCCTACATCTATACGCCCTGGCTGCACTGATAGGAGCTTCAGATGAACCAAGGAAAAATCTGGCTGGTGGTCAAGCCCACTGTGGGACTGCCGCTGTTCCTGGGGGGCGTCACCGTGATCGCCCTGGCCGTGCATACGGCGATCCTGACCCACACCGAGTGGTTCCCCGCGTACTACAGCGGCAAGCCCAAGGCCAAGCCGGTGGCCGTGGCGCCCGCGGTGGAGGCCCCGACGGCCGTGGGTGCGGCGGACATCCGCAGCACCACGCTGGCGGCGGCACAGCCGACCAAGGCCCCTACGCGAACACCGTAGCGGCCACGCTGGCCAGCCTGGCCAGTGCCCATCGGACCAGGGCTCGCGCCCGTGGCTCCGGTGGGCGCTGGCGCATGGATTCTGGCGTTATGGTGCGTCGGGCCGATTTCAGCTCAACGCCACGGCGCCCCGCGGCCGCAGCAGCGGCACCATGACGAGCACCGTGCCCAGCATCAGCGCGATCTCCAGGCCGTACACCAGCATGTAGCCGGCCACGGGTTCGGCAGACGCGGCCTGCATACGCGGCCATGGCAAGCCCTGCGCCAGGTCGCGAATCACCCCGCCCAGCGCCACGGCGATGCCCGCCGACGTGGCCTGCACCGCGCCCCATGCGCCGAGCGCCAGGCCGGTGTGCGCCGTGGGCGCCAGGTTCATCGTGGCCGTGAGGGTGCCGTGGCTGAACAGCCCGCCCCCGAAGCCGATCAGCAGCACCCCCAGGCCGAACAGCCAGGGCGACGCCAGTGGCGCCGCCACCATCACCGCCGCGAATGCCGGTACGCCGAACATCGCGCCCTGGCAGGCGATGCGAAACGGATCGGCGCCGCGCCCCAGCACGTGCGAGGCCAGTCCGAAGCCCAGCAGCGCGCCGGTGGCCAAGGTGGCCGTCAGTCGCGTGGTGGCGCTCACGCTCAACTGCAGGATCTGGCCGCCGTAGGGTTCGAGCAGCACATCCTGCATGCTGAAGGCCATGGTGCCCAGGCCCAGCGCCAGCAGGCGGCGCAGGGCGCGATCGCCCTCGACGAAGTGGCCCCAGGACTGCCGGAAGGTGGGTTGCGCGGTCGGCGCCCGCCCGCGCAGCGGATTGCGGGTTTCCTGCTTCCACAGGGCCAGCATGTTCAGGGCGATGGTCGCCACGGCCGAGCCCTGGATGACCTGGATCAGCCGCGCGGGTGTGAATTCTTCGAGCAGCACACCGAAGACCAGCGCGCTGACGATGGTGCCGAACAGGAGCATCACGTACATCAGGCCCACGACCTTGGGCTGCGATTCCACGGGCGCCAGGTCGGTGGCCAGCGCCAGGCCGGCCGTCTGGATGGTGTGCAGGCCGGCACCCACCAGCAGGAAGGCCAACCCGGCAGCGCACTGACCGACCCACACCGGCCAGTGCTGGGACTCGCCGCCGCCTGACAGCACCAGCAGCGCGAAGGGCATGATGGCCAGGCCGCCGAACTGCACCATGGTGCCTTTCCAAATGAAAGGCACGCGGCGCCAACCCAGCGCGCTTTCGTGCACGTCCGAGCGGAACCCGATCAGCGCACGCAGCGGCGCGAACAGCACCGGCAGCGAGATCATCACCGCCACCAGCGCTGCCGGCACACCCAGCTCCACGATCATGACCCGGTTGAGCGTGCCCACCAGCAGCACCAGGGCCATGCCCACGGAGACCTGGAACAGCGACAGCCGCAGCAGCCGCGGCAGCGGCAGGTCGGGCGTGGCCGCATCCGCGAAAGGCAGGAATCGAGGCCCCAGGCCTGCCCAGACGCGTATCAGTTTTCGGCTGTAGGTGTTCATGGCGCGCGCTTGCAAGGGCACCGGCCGACGGCCGACCCCCGGGTTTTTGCGGGCGGCACCGCGGGGCGCCGCGCGTGTGAAGTTTGCCGAATGTCAAGAAGTATGGACACGGCAACTGTACGCTGCGGATGACTAACGATGCAATGAGGTCCGCGTCATGCGAGT
The DNA here is from genome assembly GCA_963205115.1 of Pseudomonadota bacterium. GTDB lineage: Bacteria > Pseudomonadota > Gammaproteobacteria > Burkholderiales > Burkholderiaceae_C > Rubrivivax. The sequence goes on from CAUJHV010000012.1 coordinate 34,689, forward strand.
TGTCCTGATCCATCCGAACTACCACTCCGGTGGCGCAGAGATTGCCGGCAACTGGCCGCCGGCCTGGGTCGCGTACCTCACCGGCTACCTCAAGGCCGGCGGCTACCACGACGTGAGCTTCATCGACGCCATGACGCACCATCTCAGCGACGAGCAGGTGCGTGACCGGCTGATCCAGCTCGACCCCGACGTGGTGGGCTGCACCGCCATCACGCCCGCCATCTACAAGGCCGAAGGCCTGCTCCAGCTGGCCAAGACACTCAAGCCCGGCGTGGTCACCGTGCTGGGCGGTATCCACGGCACCTTCATGTACCCGCAGGTGCTGAAGGAAGCGCCGTGGATCGACGCCGTGGTGCGCGGCGAAGGCGAGCAGGTGTTCCTGAACCTGGTGCGTGCCGTGGACGATGGCAGCTGGGCACGCGACCGCCACAGCGTGCGCGGCATCGCTTACCTGGACCGCAGCGAGGACGGGCCCGGCAAGGTCATTGCCACGGCGGCGGAGCCCACCATCCAGGACCTGGACCGCATCACGCCGGACTGGGGCATCCTGGAGTGGGACAAGTACATCTACATCCCCATGGGCGTGCGCGTGGCGATTCCGAACTTCGCGCGCGGCTGTCCGTTCACCTGCAGCTTCTGCAGCCAGTGGAAGTTCTGGCGCGACTACCGCATCCGCGACCCGATCAAGGTGGTCGACGAGATCGAATCCCTGGTGCGCGACCACCAGGTCGGCTTCTTCATCCTGGCCGACGAAGAACCCACCATCCACCGCAAGAAGTTCATCCAGTTCTGCGAAGAGCTCATCCGGCGCGACCTGGGCATCCTGTGGGGCATCAACACACGCGTCACCGACATCCTGCGTGACGAGAAGCTGCTGCCGATGTTCCGCAAGGCCGGCCTGATCCATGTGAGCCTGGGCACCGAGGCCGCCGCGCAGCTGAAGCTCGACCGCTTCAACAAGGAAACCACGATCGCGCAGAACAAGAAGGCGATCAAATTGCTGCGCGACGCCGGCATCGTGACCGAGGCGCAGTTCATCGTGGGCCTCGAAAACGAGACCGCCGAGACGCTGGAAGAGACCTACCGCATGGCGCGCGACTGGAACCCCGACATGGCCAACTGGGCCATGTACACGCCCTGGCCCTTCAGCGACCTGTTCCAGGAGCTGGGCGACAAGGTGGAGGTGTTCGACTTCGAGAAGTACAACTTCGTCACCCCCATCATGAAACCCGACGCCATGGACCGCGCCGAGCTGCTGGACCGGGTGATGAACAACTACCGCCGGTTCTTCATGAACAAGACCTTCCTGCAGTACCCGTGGACGCGGGACAAGCTGCGGCGCATATACCTGATGGGTTGCCTGAAGGCCTTCCTGAAGAGCGGCTTCGAGCGCAAGTTCTACGACCTGGGCCGCGTGGGCTACTGGGGTCCGCAGAGCAAGAAGAAAGTGGACTTCGCCTTTGCCGACCAGCGCGTCCATGCGCGGCCCGATGCGGTGGCGATCGCCGAGGCCGACGACGGCTGGGTCACCATGCACGGCCCGAAGATCGAGATGCGGCGCAAGAAGGGCGAAGACCTCGCCGCCGCGGCCATCGCGGCCTGCGGGGGTGGCCACGACCAGCTCAGCGACGAGGAGGCCGACCGGGCGCTGGCTACGCCGGCCCTCGCCGCCACGGGGCCCGCCGCCGGCGTGCAGATGGCGCAGCGGTGAGCGCAACCGCGGGGCTGGCGATGCATGCAACCGCCGCGGGCGCGCGCATCGGGCCCAACGCCATCATCCAGTGCCTGGCGGCGCTGCAGGCCGATCTGGGTGCCGCGCGCAGCGCCGCGCTGATGGCGCAGGCGGGCCTGCAGGCGCACGTGCAGCGGCCGCCGCAGCAGATGGTGGACGAGGACGAGGTGGTGGCCCTGCACCGGGTGCTGCGCGCGCAACTCGGTGTGGCACATGCACGCGCGCTGGCCCGAACCGCCGGGCTGAAGACCGGCGACTACCTGCTGGCCCACCGCATTCCCGCGCTGGCGCAGCGTGCCCTGCGCCTGTTGCCGGCCGGGCTGGCCGGAGCCGCTCTGCTGCAGGCGGTGACGCGTCATGCCTGGACCTTCTGCGGCAGCGGGGTCTTCCGCGTGGAGCCCGCCCCCGGGCCCGGCGCGTTGCGGGTATCCATCACCCACTGCATCACCTGCCGGGGCGAACACGCTGACCAGCCGCTGTGCGACTACTACGCCGCCACCTTCGAGCGCCTGTTCACGGCCATCGTGCACCCCCGCACCCGGGTCACCGAGACGCGCTGCGAAGCCCTGGGAGATCCGGCCTGCGTGTTCGACATCCGCTGGGCCTGAGAGCCGCTCGCGCAGCCCTTCATTGCGCGGCAAGCGCCTGGAGCTTCGGCGCCGGGTGGGTCGCGGCCGCGGGCGGCAGGAGCGCGGCGAATGCAGGCACCGATGCCGGCGCCAGGCCGGCGGGCAGGCGGAAGTGCACGCGTTCCGGCTCGCCGGGCAGGGTCTGCAAGGTGCGCCCGCCAAGTGTCGCCAGGCGTTCGCAAACACCTTCCACGAGTATCTCGGGCGTGGACGCGCCGGCCGTCACGCCCACGCGCTGCACGCCCTGCAGCCACGCGGGATCGATCTCGCCGGCATGCCCGATCAGCGCCGCGGGGACACCGCACTGCCGGGCCACTTCCTGCAGCCGGCAGGCATTGCTGCTGTTGCGCGAGCCCACCACCAGCACCAGGTCCACCGTGCGTGCCAGCGCGCGCACGGCGTTCTGGCGGTTCTGCGTGGCGTAGCAGATGTCGCCCACCTGCGGCCCGCGAATCGCCGCAAAGCGCTGCTCCAGTGCCGCGATCATGTGCCGCGTGTCGTCCACCGACAGCGTGGTCTGGGTCACGTAGGCCACCGCCGCATCGGCGGGCAGCGCGAGCGACGCCACGTCCTGCAGGTCGCCCACGACCAAGGCCTCGGTGTCGATCGAGCCGCGTGTGCCTTCCACTTCGTCGTGGCCGGCGTGGCCGATGATGATGACGCGGCGGCCCTGCCGCGCGTGCTGCCGGGCCTGCAGGTGCACCTTCGTGACGAGCGGGCAGGTGGCGTCGATCACGCGCAGCGCGCGTGCCTGTGCGTGCTGCACCACCGCCTGCGCCACGCCGTGTGCCGAGAAGATGGTGACCGCGCCGGGCGGCACGTTGTCGAGGTCATCGACGAATACCGCGCCTTGCGTGCGCAGATCGGCCACGACGTGCGCGTTGTGCACGATCTCGTGGAACACGTAGACCGGGGCACCGTGCAGCTGCAGCGCGCGCTGCACGACATCCACGGCGCGCACCACGCCTGCACAGAAACCACGCGGTTGGGCGAGCAGCACGTCCATGGCGGTCTCCCGCGGCGCGGTGGCGCGCGCGCTCAGGGCTTGCGGTTGTCGGCGACCTTCTGCGCCACGGGCTTCACGGCCTCGGTGCCCACCGCAGCCGTGGCGGCCGCGGGCGGCGCATCGCCTGCGGGCTTGTCCGCAGCCGCTGTCGGCGCCGCCTTGACGGTTCCCATGGCCGGAAAGTCCTTGGCCATCGGCGCGCCATACAAGGGCTTGGATACGCCCTGGTGGCAGGTGCCGCAATGGACCTTGGGCGCGTCGCCCGCGGGGCCGCGGCGGTTGGCGGGGAAGGTGTCGGTCAGCGGCACCAGGTGGTCGGCGTTCAGCGTGCGCACCATCGACAGGCCCTGGAAGGCCGTCATGCGCTGCGGCGGACTTTCCGCCCAGTTCCCGAAGGCGCGCGTGTTGTGGCAGAAGGTGCAGTTCACGCCCAGCGACTGTGACATGTGCGTCATCAGTGCGTAGGTCACTTCCGCTTGTTTGATGTTGCGCGGGTTGCCCTCGGGCAGAGCCGTCGTGCTGTTCACGCGCACCATCTGGCCCGGCTTGGTCAGCAGCAGCGTGAGCGGGTCGTACGGCAGCGAAGACAGGTTGGCCAGGGGCGCGGGGTAGTTCTGTCCGGCCGGATCGGCCGAGGCGCCGCCCGCATGCTTGGGTCCGGGGTTGGTGAACCACAGCTGCGCCGGCACGGGCTGGCCGCGGTGGCAGGTGTAGCAGGTGGCGCCGGTGGCTCCCACGTGAGATGACCAGTCGTTGTTGATGCTGCGCGTCATGGTCAGCATCTGGCGCGCCACCTTCTTGGTGTAAAGCTTGTCGACGGACAGGTCGTCGCCTGCCGCATGGCAGTAGGTGCAGCCTTCCTTGGGTGCCACCCAGGCCGTGATCGCCAGCATGGTACGGGTGAACTGGCCCACGCTCAGGTCGCCCAGGACCTGCACGTTCTTGAAGACTTCCTTGGCCTTGGGGCCGCCGTCCGGAATGGGCGGCACGGCCTCGGGCAAGGTGTTGGCCAGCGCCACCACGGCGGCCGTGCGCGGGTTGCCGATCTGGTCCATGCCGGTGCCGCGCCAGCCGTTCTGCGTGGCCGTGATGGGCGGACGCTCGCAGCCGGCCAAGAGCGTGGACATCGCCAGGGCTAACGGCCAGGCGAAGCGGCGTGTGGCGAGAACGAATCGGGCCATGGCGTCGGCTCCTGTGCTCGGGTTCATTTCGTCGCTCCCGTGAGGGCCATGGCCGGGTCCACCAGCGGTGCCAGGGCGGCGGGGTACATCGGCGCCACGCCATGCTTGACGGCCCAGAGGAACCAGTTGTCCACGACCGTGCCCGTCAGCAGGATGCCGATGCCGCCGGTCAGGGGGCACAGCACGGCAAACCACCAACCCCAGCGGTGGATGGATTCCATGGTGGCGTTGAAGCCCATGGTCCAGCGCCAGAACAGGGCCGCGCGCTCACTCGCGGTGCCGCGGTCGGCGATCTGTTCGATCTCGCGTTCGCCGCCGAAGCGGGTGACCGCCAGGATGGTGGCCCCGTGCATCGCGAAGATCAGCGCCGCGCCGTACAGGAAGGCGATCGACAGCATGTGGAACGGGTTGTAGAACAGGTTGCCGTAGCGGATGGAGAAGGCTGCGGTCCAGTCCAGGTGCGGGAAGATGCCGAAGGGCACGGCCTCGGCCCAGCTGCCCATCATCACGGGGCGGATGAAGCCCAGCACCAGGTACAGCCAGATGGCCGCCGCAAAAGCCCAGGCCACGTGCGTGCCGATGCCCAGTGCCCGCGCGCGGCGGTACATGCGCACCCACCACAGCAGGATCGACAGCGTCAGGAAGAAGCCGGCCATCAGCCACCAGCCACCCTGGGCCAGCGGGGGGATCTTCAGGCCATACGAAGCCGCCGGCGGCTCCAGCGCCAGCCAGGGCAGCTGGCGGATGAACTGGATCGGGCTCCAGTTCACCGAGGCCATCATGTTCAGGCCGATGATCTCGATGGCCAGGAAGCCGAACAGCAGTGAGGCCATGCCGAACCAGCCCAGGTAGATCGGGCCGAGCTGGGCGTCACCGATCAGCCCCAGCAGGTGGACGTGAAAGGGTTTGCCGACCCGCGACTCGGGGTTCACGGTCAGCGGCACGCCCATGTGCGCAGGCGCATGCACCTGCACCCGGGTGAAGATGTTCTGGTACTCGGCCATTTCAGGCTCCTCTTGTCTTGTACTTCTCGCGGGCTCCGGGTGGTGGCGTGCCGGTTGCTAGCGCCAGACCGGCAGGCTCAGCCACCAGCCCCACCACTCCGGCCAGCCGCGGGTCCAGAACGGACCGCTGATGACGATGCACACGGCGCTCCAGAAGGCCGCCGACAGCGACAGGAACAGGCCCAGGCGGTGGATGCCTAACGACCCGATGGAGTAGCCCACTGCGTCGCGGAAGAAGGTGTTCTCGTGCTCCGGCGTTTTCACCGGCTCGCCGGGCGCGGGATTGGTCATCGCCAGGATCAGCCCGCCGTGCATCGCCAACGCGAGCGCATTGGTGAAGAAGAACGTGATCGCCAGCATGTGCGCCGGGTTGTAGTGGAAGTGCAGGTACTGGTAGCCCGTGTTGGAGACCCAGTCCAGATGGCTCATGATCCCGTAGGGGAAGCCGTGGCCCCAGGCGCCCATCAGCACGGGGCGCACCACCACCAGGGTGAAATAGGCCAGGATCGCGAAGGAGAAGGCGAAGGGCACGTGGTAGCCCATGCCCAGCTTGCGGCAGATCTCCACTTCGCGCAGCGCCCACGAGACGAAGGAGCCCAGCGCGCAGATCGTGATCAGCTGCCACAGGCCGCCTTCGGCCAACGGCGCGAACCGCAGGCCGTACTTCAGGTCGGGCGGCGCGATGTTGATCTGCCACAGGTTCCACGTCGGTCCCTGCGACGCGCCCCACACGATCAGCAGCGTGCCCAGTACCGCGAAGAAGGCGGTGGTGATGCCGAAGAAGCCGACGTAGAACGGGCCGATCCAGAAATCGAACAGGTCCCCGCCCAGCAGCGTACCGCCGCGTACGCGGTACTTTCTTTCGAAACTGAGCATGGCCATGGCCACCTCCCGAGCCCGTGCGTCAATCGATCGCGCGGGCCACATGTGTCGCGGCCTGCCCGCAGGGCAACCCGCCGTGAATCTGTTGCGCAACCGGTGGGACGCGGGTGGAAAGCCCCGGTCTCACCAGCTGCGCTGCGTGCCGTCGGATCAGCCCTTGATGGCGGGCTGGTCCACCATCTGCACGGCTGCCGTCTTCGTCTTCTTCGCGCCGTCCAGCCAGTTGAACCGGTCGGTACTCAGCAGGATGAAGTGAATCAGCAAGGCCAGGCCGAACAGGAACGCACCCAGTGCGATCAGGACCCGGCGCGGGTCGAACAGAAGCCACAATCTCCACATTTGATATCTCTCCTAAGGGATGTGGGACATGAAGGAGTGCACTGCAGCCTTCACACCACCGATCATCGTTTTCTCGCTCTCCGCTCCTGGAAGCCAGGAGCGCCACTTCATGGCCAGCATCTCGGCGATGAGCGCAATCACCAGAAACACCACGAAACCCGCGACGTACAGCCCGGTCGATGACGAGTGGTCATGAACGTGCGGCAGCGCGCGAGCAGCGAATGTCTTGTCAGCCATGGTCATTCCCCTTGCTTGGGTCAGGTGCCTAGAGCCAGGAGCGCCAGTTCCAGACCAGTACGTGGGCCACGATCGCGATCACGGTGAATCCGATGAAGCTGGTCACGAACAAGCCGTGGAAGTCCCGCGCTTCCTGTTCCGTCAATCCGGACAGGGACCCCTTTCTTTCTTCAGCCATAACAGTTGGTTCCTTCAGTTCAATGGGCCTTGCGGCCGTTACCGCGCCACTCCCGCGCGGCAGGGACGTCCGTGCGCTGCGCCGCCAGGGCGCCTCGCACGACAGCCGTTGTGGAGCCGGCCAAACGGGCTCACTGGTGTACCTTCGCGCTTCGCGCTTCGGTATGAGCCCTTCGGTCGGCCGGGCGGGCTCATGCCGGTTCTCCATGCGTGAGGGCGCGGCCGGCTCGGGCCACGCGATCCGCGGTGATGCGTTCTTCGCCGGCTGAGCGCGCGTCGGTCTCGGCGCGGTCGCGCAGGCGCTTGGCCGCGGAGATCTGCACCAGCAGCGGCTGACCGGCCACCAGGTCGGCGAGCAGGCGCTGCGCGTCGTCGTCCCAGGGGCTGGACGTGGCCTCGGCCAGTCGTGAGGGCGTGGCGGCCACGCGGTCCATCTCGGTGCCCAGCGGCAGGATGTGGAACAGCGCATCGAACAGCGCGTTGCACACCTCCTGCACCAGGTAGGTGGCGCCGGCATAACCCCTGAAGGGCGTGCCGGTGTGGCGGCGGATGATGGCGCCTGGGAACGAGGCGGGGATGTAGCTGGGCCGCGGGCCGTGGCCACCCGAGGTCTCGCTGAGGTACATGCGCTCGTTGTAGGAGCCGAACAGCACCAGCGGCGTCTTCTCGCGCACCAGTTGCCGCACGGCCGCGTTGTCGGTCTTCTCGCCGGCGCGGCGCGCCACGGCAAACTGGCAGGGCAGGCCGAGTTCGTCCTCCAGGTAGTGCCGCACACCGCGCGCATAGGTCTCGCCGGCCACGATGGCGAAGCTGGCGGTGGCGAAGAAGTCCTGCGTCACCGAGCGCCACAGGTCCCACACGGGCTTGAGCGTCGTGTGCTTCTCGCGTTCGATGAACGGCTCGGGGTCCAGGCCCAGCAATGCGCCCAGGCTGCGCAGGAACTTGGTGGTGCTGTGCAGGCCGATGGGCGCGTGCAGCCAGGGCCGTTCCAGCGATTCGCACAGCATCGTGCCGAACTCGCGGTACAGGCAGATGTTGGCATCGGCGTCGGCCAGCTTCTGCACGTCGGCCAGGTGGCTGCCCAGCGGGAAGACCATGTTGATCTCGGCGCCGATGCCTTCGACCAGGCGACGGATCTCGGCCAGGTCGCTGGGCATGTTGAAGCTGCCGTAGCACGGGCCGATGAGGTTGACGCGTGGCTTCTCGCCGGCAGGCCGTTCGGCCAGCGGCGGACGCGCCGGGATGTGGCGCAGGCCGTATTCGCTCCACAGCCAGAACATCGCGCGGTTGGCGCACTGCCACTGGTCTTCGTCGATGGTGCGCGGCAGGAAGCGCTGCAGGGCCGTGCCTTCGGGCGTGACGCCGCCGCCAATCATCTCGGCGATCGAGCCGGTGACCACCACGCTGGGCAGGTCGGGGTCGAGCACGGCATGCGCGCGCTTCATCGAGCCCTCGGTGCCTTCGCGGCCGAGCTGTTCTTCGGCCAGGCCAGTGACGACGATGGGCAGCTCGTGCGGCGGCAGCGCGTCGGTGTAGTGCAGCACGCTGGTCACCGGCAGGTTCTCGCAACCCACCGGGCCGTCGATCACCACCTGCAGGCCCTTGATGGCGGTGAAGACGTAGACGGCACCCCAGTAGCCGCCGGCGCGATCGTGGTCGAGGACTAGCATGGCAGGGCCCTCACACCATCTCCTCGGCCTTGCGCTTCTTCTGAAGCTTGATCACGTGGCGCTTGAAGTCGGCCCGGAATTCGGGGCGCAGCTTCGGCACCTCCTGCCACACGCCGGCGCGGTCGCCGATGCCCACGCCGCTGGCGCCGAAGAAGGCATTCATGTCGTCGAAGCGCGCCTGGTTGGCGATGGCGGCGTTGACCACCGTGGCCAGCGAGCCGGCACCGGCCACACCCATCAGCGGACGCGCCGAGATCAGGTTGGTGAAGTACAGCGCCGGCACCGTCCGTTCCTTGGCCGCCTGCACCACCGGCGTGGTGCCGATGGCCAGATCGGGCTTGAACGCGTGCAGCGCGTCCAGGTCCTGCTCCAGCGTGGCGCGGTACTGCACGTGCACGCCCTTGGCCTGCAGCCACTCGCAATCGGCGGCGCTCCACTCGGTGCGCGGGCAGGCCGTGCCCACGTAGCGCAGGTCGGCGCCGCTTTCGACCAGCAGGCGTGCCACGAGCAGCTCGGAGCCCTCGTAGCCGCTCATCGTGATGCGGCCGCGGATGGGTTTGGCGGCCAGCGCGCCGCGGATCATCGGCAGGAAGCGGTTCTTGGCGGCGTCGATGCGGGCCTGGCCCACGTTGGCGGCATCGCCGATGGCCTGCAGCCAGGCCTCGGTGCCGTCATGGCCCACCGGTGCGGAGCCCACCACGGGCCGACCCGCGGCGCGGAACTCGCGCACGCTGGCGGTGTAGAAGGGGTGGATCGCGGCCACCAGGCTGCCGTCCAGTGCGGCGTACAGCTCGCGCCATTCGCGGGTGGGCACCACTGGGCCGGCGGCCAGACCCATGGGCTCCAGCATCATGCCGATGCCCACCGGGTCCGCCGGGAACATCTCGCCCAGCAGCGTGACCATCGGCTTGCCCTTGCGGGCGTTGGGCACCGGCTGCACCGGGCCGGCCTCGGCCTCGGCGCGGGCGTACTTGAGCATGGCGCCGGCCAGCACGTCCTTGGCCTCGGCATGCGTGGGCACACCGAAGCCCGGCACATCGATGCCGATCACGCGCACGCCGTTGATCTGCTTGGGCAACAGCTGCAGCGGCACGCCGCTGGCCGTGGGCACGCACAGGTTGATCAGCACGATGGCGTCGTACAGCGCCGGGTCGGCCAGCCGGTAGGTGGCCTCGCTGATGTCCTCGAAGAGCTTGCCGGTGACCAGGGTCTCGCTGTTGAACGGCACATAGCCCACGCTGCGGCGTGCGCCGTAGAAATGCGAGGTGAAGGTCAGGCCGTAGACGCAGCAGGCGCTGCCTGACAGCACGGTGGCGGTGCGCCGCATGCGCAGCCCCACGCGCAGCGCGCCGAAGGCCGGGCACATGCTCTGCGGCTGGTCGTGCGGGCCGCGCGCCGCGTCCTGCGGGTAGTCCTGCGCATAACGCGCCAGCACATCGGATTTGCCTGCCGCCTGTGCGGCCGCGCGCATCTGGTCGGCGCCGGCGTGGCAGCCCTGGCCATCGGCCGGCACAGCAGGTGCGCTGGCCGGTGGCGGCAGGTGGACGGGTACGGGGTCCATGCTCAGACCTCGTCGTAGACCACTTCGAGCGAGGGCTTCACGGCGTCGTTCTTGCCGACCATGTCGAACAGCGTGGCCGGCTCCATCTGGAAATCGCGCCCCGTGGACTCGGCCGAGAACAGGCCCAGCAGCTGGTCCTGGGTCTGCGGCTTGGGACGCACCGGCGGCGCCTCGGCCACGTTGACGGCGAGTTGCTCGAACAGCGGCGCCCACGCGGTGCCGGGGCGGCCGATGATTTCGTAGCTGGCGCTCTTGCGGCGGATGTCTTCGTTCGCAGGGATGGCCGCCAGCACCGGGATGCCGGCGTTCGCCGCGAAGGCCACGGCTTCGCCAGTGCCGTCGTCCTTGTTGATCACCATGCCGGCCACGCCGACGTTGCCGCCGAGCTTGCGGAAATACTCCACCGCCGAGCACACGTTGTTGGCGACGTACAGGCTTTGCAGGTCGTTGCTGCCCACGACGATGACCTTCTGGCACATGTCGCGCGCAATCGGCAGACCGAAGCCGCCGCAGACCACGTCGCCCAGGAAGTCGAGCAGCACGTAGTCGAAGCCCCAGTCGTGGAAGCCCAGGCGCTCGAGCGTCTCGAAGCCGTGGATGATCCCGCGCCCGCCGCAGCCGCGGCCGACCTCCGGGCCGCCGAGTTCCATCGCATAGACGCCGTCGCGCTTGAAGCACACGTCGCCGATGGCGACGGTCTCGCCCGCGAGCTTCTTGCGGCTGCTGGTCTCGATGATGGTGGGGCAGGCCTTGCCGCCGAACAGCAGGCTGGTGGTGTCGCTCTTGGGGTCGCAACCGATGAGCAGCACCTTCTTGCCCAGCTGGGCCATCATGTAGCTGAGGTTGGCCAGCGTGAAGCTCTTGCCGATGCCGCCCTTGCCGTAGATGGCGATGATCTGCGTGGTCTTGGTGACCTCGCCGGTGATCGGCGCATCGGGCTCGATGGCCGCTTCGGCGCGCAACTGCGCACGCTGCAGCACCTGGATGGGAGAGACGCCGGACGTGCCGCAGGAAGCGCTCATGCTTGGTGTCTCCAGTCCAGGACCATCTTCAGGCAGGCCGCATCGCCGAAGGCGGTGCGGTAGGCGCTGTCGGCGTGGTCGGCACGTTCGTGGTGGGTGATCAGGCCATCGAGCGACAGCACGCCGTCGTCGATGAGGGTCTTGACGGCCAGCAGGTCCGGGCGCTGCCACTCGGCGGCCGCGCGGATCTGCGCTTCGCGCATGAAGGCCTGCGGGAAGGAAAAGGACAGGCGCTCGCTGTAGAAGCCGGCCAGCACCACCTCGCCGCCGGGTGCCAGGCGGCCGATCAGCGTGTCCAGCAGCGAAGCGTCGCCGCTGACGTCGTAGATGGCGCGGTAGTCGCGGCGGGGGTCGGCTTCCGGTGAGATCACCTGGTAGCCGGTGGCACCCTCGGCGCGGATCGCGTCGCGCTCCCAGACCGTGGTGGGATAGCCGGCCGCCACGTTCAGACGCGCCAGCAGGCGGCCCAGCACGCCGTGGCCGACGATGAGATCGGGCGGATGGATGGGCTCGCGACGGCCGCCGCCGGAGACCGCGTGGTAGGCGGTGGCCGCCAGGGCCAGCAGGATGCCCTTTTCGCCCAGTGACTCGCTGACCGGCACGACGCGCTTGCCGGGCACCACGAGATGGGCCGCGGCGCCACCGAACAGGCCGCGCACACCTTCGAAGCAGTTGGCGCCCGGGACGAACACGCGTTCGCCGACCTGCAGACCCGATTCGGGTCCGGCCGCGGTGATGCGGCCCACCGATTCGTAGCCCGGCACCAGCGGGTAGCCCATGCCAGGGAAGGGCGGCATGCGACCGCTCCACAGCAGCTTCTCGGTGCCGGTGGAGATGCCGCTCCATTCCACGTCCACGAGCACATCGCTGGCGGAGGCCGCGGTGAGCTCCAGCCGGTTCAGGGCCAGCGATTCGGGTTGCTGCAGGACCACGGCCAGTGTCTTCATGCGGGCTCTCCGTCGCCGGTGCATGGGCACCGCATGTGTCGGGTGGACAGCAGCGGGCGGTTCATGGCGTGGATGTCACTTCCATCTTGAATGTCACTCTACGCTTACTAAATGCAGTGTCAAGCGCGATTTACACCAGAGTCGTCCGGTGACCGCAGCGTGTCAGTTCCGTCCGACGGATGGCGGCACCCAGGCGCTGAGCAGACCGGTCTGCAGGGGCTGGCGCGTGGCCAGCGGCTGCACGCGTTCGAAGCCGCTGGCGTGCAGCATCCGGCCCAGCTCGGCGGCGCTGCGCGCGCGCCCGCTGCCCATGGCCAGCAGGTAGAAGCCGAAGTACGCATCGCCCATCGCCGCAGCGCCCGGCGTATCGGCCATCGGCTCGGCCAGCAGCAGCCGCCCGCCCGGGCCCAGGGCCTGGCGTGTGGCGGCGAGCAGGCGCAGCGCGGTGGCGTCGTCGTGGTCGTGCACGACACGCACCAGGGTGGCCACGTCGGCGCCCGTGGGCAGGGCGTCGGCCGTGAAGTCGCCGCCGGTCACGGACACACGCGCCGCCAAGCCGGCCGTGGCCAGGCGCTGCCGGGCGCGTTCGGCCACCGGGGGCAGGTCGAACAGCATCAGCTGCAGGTGGGGCGCGCGTCGTGCCACGGCCGACAGGAACCGGCCTTCGCCGCCACCCACATCCAGCAGGCAACGGTGGTGCCGAAGCGACACCGCGTCCAGCACCTGTTCGGCCACCAGCGGCTGCGACGCCGACATCAGTGCGCTGTAGTCCGCGACCTGTTCGGGCCTCAGCCGCGCGGGATCGTCGGTGCCCGCGTAGCTCCACAAGGCGCCCAGCCGGGTGGGGCCGCGCTCGCCACGCAGCAGCGCCACCGGGTCGGCCAGATCGGCGTACAGCGCGCCGTGGTGCTCGACCATGGCGCTGATGGCCTCGTCGTCCACCAGCGTGGCGCCCAGCGGCCCCAGGCCCCAGCGCCCGCCACTGCGCGGCTGCACCAGGTCCAGCGCCTGCGCGGCCAGCAGCAGCCGCCGGCACGCGGGCTCGGGCAGATCCAGCTGCCGGGCCAGCTCTTGCTCGCGCAGCGGTCCCTGGGCCAGGCGGTCGAACAGCCGCAGGCGCACGCAGGCCAGCAGCGTCTGCGAATAGACAAACCCGGCCACCAGGTCGAAGAGCTGGGCTGCGCGTCGGCGTGCCAGGGGTCGGGTGAGCGCGAAGCCGGCCGCCCAGTGGCGAAACTGCGGATCGGCCAGGCGACGGTCGCGCCAGCGGCACCACGCGTCGCGCCAGCGGTCCTGCCACCGCTGCGGCCCGGGGTCGTGCGGGTCCGACAGCGGGGGCACGGCCAGCGTCATGCCGCCAGCTTGACCAGGTCAGCGCACAGTGCGGCCGGTACCAAGCGCTCGGCCTCTCGGCGCACCAGCGCGCGGAACTGCGCTTCGCGCGGGCACGACGGAATCGACGCCACCGCGCGGTCCATCAGTTCTTCGAAGTAGCGCACCGCGCCGCCCAGGCCTTGTTCGGCCGCGGCGCTGGGGCGGCCCAGTGCCTGGTCCTGCCCGATGGGCTTGCCCAGCAACACCGGGTCGGCCGCCACGTCGCGGATGTCATCGGCCACCTGGTAGGCCTCGCCCAGCAACTCGCCCAGCGCGCGCCACGGCTGGGAATCGGCACCTGCGGCGTCGGCCCCGGCCATGGTGGCGGCGGCGAAGAGCGCGCCGGTCTTGGCGCGCTGGTAGTCCTGCAGCGTCACGCGCGGCTCGCATTCCCAGGCCTGCCCGGCCACGATGCCCAGCGGCATGCCCACGCCCCGCGACACGGTGGCCAGCACGCGCGCCATGCGCTGCGGGTGTTGGGCGCCGGACTGGCCGATCAACTGGAAGGCCAGCACAATGAGTGCGTCGCCGGTGAGCACGGCCAGGCGCTCGCCGTAGGCGGCGTGCACAGTGGACACGCCTCGGCGCAGCGCGGCGTTGTCGAAGCAGGGCAGGTCGTCGTGCACCAGGGAGGCGCAGTGCAGCAGTTCGATGGCGGCAGCGGCGCTGTCGGCCAGACGCGGTGCGTCGTCACCGTGGGCCAACGCCACCGCCAGGCACAGCTGCGGCCGTATGCGGGCGCCGCCCGGTACCACCGCGTGGCGCACCGCGGCAGCCAGGCGGGGTGGGCAGCCGTCCCCTTCGACGGAGGCCAGGGCTGCGTTCAGCGCCTGGGCAATGCGGGTCGTCGTGTCCATGGCGCTCCTCAGCGGCTGGGCCAGGCGCTGCGTGGGGCGCCGATGCGGTGCTTGTCGATGTCACATGATATAGACATAGAAAGTGACATGTAAGATAGACACATGCGCCTGCCGCGTCAACTGCAACCGACGGTAAGCACCCACAGGTCGGGCGTCGCGCCCGCACGTGAGGCCCCGGTGATCGTGGTGGGCGCCGGCATGGGCGGCCTGGCTGCAGCGGTTCGCCTGGCTGCCAGCGGCTTGCCGGTGCTGGTGCTCGAGCGCGCGCCCACGGTGGGCGGCAAGATGCGCGAGCTGCATGTGGCCGGCCAGGCCGTGGACGCTGGCCCGACGGTATTCACCATGCGCTGGGTGTTCGAAGCGCTGTTCGATCACGCCGGCGCGCGGCTCGACGACGCCCTGGACTTGCAGCCCTGCCACGTGCTGGCGCGCCACGCCTGGCCCGACGGCAGCCGTTTCGATCTGCTGGCCGACCGCGAAGCGGCCGTGCATGCCCTGGCCGACTTTGCAGGCGCGCAGGAGGCACGGCGCTACCAGGACTTCTGCATGCGCGCACAGCGCATGGCCGAATCGCTGGAAGGCCCGTTCCTGCGCAGCCCGCGCCCCACGCCGCTGTCGCTGCTGTGGCGGGCCGGCTGGCGCGGCCTGCCCGACATGCTGCGGATCTCGCCCTTCGAAAACCTGTGGCGGGCGCTGGCCCAGCACTTCCATGACCCGCGGTTGCAGCAGCTGTTTGGGCGTTATGCCACCTATTGCGGCTCGTCGCCCTTCGTCGCCCCGGCCACGCTGATGCTGGTGGCGCACGTCGAGCGCCAAGGGGTCTGGCGCGTGGCTGGCGGCATGTACCGCGTGGCAGAGGCGCTGTCCGCGCTGGCGCAACGCCGCGGCGCCATCGTGCGCTGCAGCAGCCCGGTCAAGCGGGTGTTGCTGCATGAGGGGCGTGCCGCTGGCGTCGAGCTGGCCAACGGCGAGCAACTGGCGGCGCAGGCGGTGGTGTTCAACGGCGACGCGGCCGCGCTGGGTGAGGGGCTGCTGGGCGAGGACGCGCGCGCGGCACTGCCGGCGTCGACGCACTTGCGCCGTTCGCTGTCGGCCATGACCTGGTGCGGCGTGTCGCCGGCGCGGGGCTTCGATCTCTCGCGCCACACGGTGTTTTTCGGCGACGACTGCCGCGCGGAGTTTCACGACCTGTTCGACCGCAGCCGCCTGCCCAGGCGACCCACGGTCTACGTGTGCGCACAGGACCGTGCGGACAGCGGCACCGGGACCGATGCCGCGGAGCGCTTGCTGCTGCTGGTGAACGCCCCGGCGGTGGGCGACCGCGAACCCGGCACGCCGGGTCACTTGAGCCCGGAGGAGATCGCCACATGCGAGCTGACGACGTTCAGGCACCTGGCCCACTGCGGCCTGCAGTTGCAGGCCCCGCCGCAGGACTGGCAGCGCAGCACGCCGGCGGACTTCTCGCGCCTGTTCCCGGGCACGGGCGGGGCGCTGTACGGGGCGGCCAGCCATGGCTGGCGAGCCAGCTTCACACGGCCGGGCACGACCACCCGCATCCCAGGTCTGCTGCTGGCGGGCGGCAGCACACATCCGGGGCCGGGAGTGCCGATGGCGGCGCTGTCGGGCCGCCTGGCGGCCGAGCAGGTGCTGGCGCACCGCGCTTCGACGCGGTCGTGGCACCCGGTGGCTACCTCTGGTGGTATGTCGACGCGCTGAGCGAAGACGGTCGGCACGGGCTCACGCTCATCGCCTTCATCGGCAGCGTGTTCTCGCCGTATTACGTGCGCGCCCGGCGCCATGGCCCTGCCGAACCCGAAAACCACGTGGCCGTGAACCTGGTGCTGTACGGGCCGCAGGGCCGGCATTGGGCGATGACCGAGCGCGGCCGCGGGGCGCTGGAACGCAGCGCCTCGCAGCTGCGCATCGGACGCAGTTGTCTGTCCTGGGAAGGCGGCGAACTGCTGCTGCGCTTCGACGAGCTGACCGCGCCCTGGCCCAGCCGCCTGCGCGGCACGCTGTGCCTGCGCCCGCAGCTGCTGGCCAGCCAGAGCCACGCGCTGGATGCGGCCGGTCGCCACCGCTGGTGGCCGATCGCCGTGCATGCCCAGGTCACGCTGGACTGCAGCCAGCCGCGTCTGCGCTGGCAAGGATCGGCCTACATGGACAGCAACCAGGGCGACGAGCCGGTGGAGGACGCCCTGGCCGGCTGGCACTGGCAACGCTGTTCGCTGGCCGATGGGCGCAGCCTCGTGTGCTACGACGCGCAGCGGCTTGACGGCAGCCAGGGCGCACTGGCGCGCCTGTTCGATCCGGCCGGACAGCCCGTGCCCTGGCCGGGCGAGGCCGTGCCGACGCATCCGCTGCCGGCCAGCGGCTGGCGCGTGCCGCGCGTGGCCCGCGCCGATGCCGGTGCGCCACTGCAGTGCCGCACGCTGGAGGACACGCCGTTCTACGCGCGCTCCCATCTGCAAGGGCAATGGCTGGGCCAGCCGGGCTTTGGCATGCACGAGAGCCTGTCGCTGGCGCGCTTTCGCCAGCCCTGGGTGCAAGCGATGCTGCCGTTTCGCATGCCGCGTCGCGGCGCGTGATCAACTCATGGGCGGTGGCTGCGGGGCGCTGGAGTCGGGGTCAGAGGCGTCCTTGGCCAGGCGCTGCTCGGCCTGGCGTCGCGCGTCGGCCTGGCGTTGGTCGCGGCGCAGCGAGACCAGCTGCCAAACGCCCCAAGCCAGCGGCGCGGCAAAGCCCAGCACCACTTCCAGCCAGATGAGCGACCCGTTCATCCGATCTCCCAGCCGCTCGTTCCCGTGCTCATCGGCTTGGCGCCACGGTGTGACGTGTGGCGCAGGACTGCGCCTGGGGGCTCACGCCGACAGGCCGCGGCTGCGCGCCACTTCCATGCGCGCCAGGCGGTCGAACAGGCCGTACAGCCACTCGATGCGCGCGTCGATGCCTTGCGGCTCCAGCGCCGGCGCGACGCTGCCTGCGGCGGCGTCCACCAGGAAGCGCGTGGCAGACAGTGCCGGCGTATCCTGGTCCTGGCGGTCGAAGCCGATCAACCAGGCGCGTGCGACCGATTGCAGCAGCAAGCCGAGCTTGCGTGTGCCCGGCACGCTGGCACGCCCGGCCAGGGGATTGAGCCCGTCGATCGCCACCTGGTGGCCGATCGCCGCGTACAGCGTGCGCGCGGCATGGATACCGGGGCGGCACGAGGCGGGCAGCTCGGCAATGCCGGCGTCCACACGCCGGTACAGCGCCTCGGCGGTGTCGAGCAGGCGCTGTACCACGCGGCCCAGCGCGGGGCTGTGCTGCGGCTGCGCCATCCAGGCGTCCGGGTCGATGCCGGCCTCGCGCAGCCAGGACAGCGGCAGGTACAGGCGGCCCTGGCGTGCGTCCTCGCCCACGTCGCGCGCGATGTTGGACAGCTGCATGGCCACGCCCAGGTCGCAGGCCCGCGCCAGACCGCTGGCGCTGCGCACGCCCATCAGCAAGGACATCATCGCGCCCACCGATCCGGCCACGCGTGCGGCGTAGTCCTGCAGATCGGCCAGGGTCTCGTAGCGGCGCCCCTGGGCATCCCACTCGAAGCCTTCGATCAGCGCCTGCGGCAGTTCGGCGGGGATGGCGAACTGGCGCACCACCCAGGCCAGCGCGCGGTCGGCGCTGTGCGGGCCGGGCACGCCGTCGTACACGGCTGCCAGCCGGCGGCGCAGGGCCGCCACGGCATCGTCACTGCGCAGGGTGCTGGCGTCAGGCCTGCCGCCGGCGCACGGGTGGTGGCCGTCCACCTGTTGATCGACCTCGTCGTCGGCCTGCCGGCAGAAGGCGTACAGCGCGCAGGCCGGGTCGCGTACCGCGCGTGGCAGGAGGTAGGACGCGGCCAGGAAGGTGCGCGAGCCGTGTTGCAGGCGCTGGCGGCAGGCGCCGAGGTCCTTGTCGCGCGCCGTGGTGGCATTCATGTGCTGACCTCGCTTCCGTGGGGAACCACACTGTCGAGAATGCGTGCCGAAGACAGCACGCCCGGCAGCCCTGCGCCCGGGTGCGTGCCCGCGCCCACCAGGTACAGGCCGCGCACGTCCTCGCACCGGTTGTGGGGGCGGAACCACGCGCTCTGGGTCAGCAGGGGCGCCATGCCGAAGGCCGCGCCCAGGTGGCTGCCCAGCCGCTGTTCGAAGTCCAGCGGCGTGAGCATCCGCGAGCTGATGACGCGTGAACCCAGGCCCGGCAGCAGCGTGGATTCCAGCCGCTGCTGGATCGCGCGTCGCATGGGCTCGGCCTGGGTACGCCAGTCGGTGCCGCTTTCCAGGTGCGGCACCGGTGCCAGCGCGTAGAAGGTGTCGCAGCCCGGCGGTGCCACCGAGGCGTCGCTGGCCGTGGGCCGGTGCAGGTAGAGGCTGAAATCCTCGGTCAACACCTTGCGGTTGAAGATGTCGTGCAGCAGGCCCTTGTAGCGCGGCCCCAGCGCGATCGTGTGGTGCGCCACGTCGGGGTACTGGCCGCGCACGCCGAAGTACCAGACGAACAGGCTCATCGAGTACTTGGCGCGCTTGACCTTGCGGTCGGTCCACTGGCGCCGGTGTTCGGGCGCCAGCAGCTTCAGGTAGGTGTTGGCGGTGTCGGCGTTGGACACCACGGCCTGCGCGCGCACCACCTCGCCATCGGCCAACTGCACGCCCACAGCCGCGCCTTGCTCGACCAGGATGCGCGCCACCGGCGCCTGGCAGCGCACGACGCCGCCCAGGCCTTCGATCAGCTGGACCATGCCGCGCACCAGCGCACCGGTTCCGCCCACGGCCCAGTGCACGCCGTGGCGGCGCTCCAGGTGCGAGATCAGCGAATAGACCGAGGTCGTGGCAAAGGGGTTGCCGCCCACCAGCAGCGAGTGGAAGGTCAGCGCCATGCGCAGCCGCTCGTCGCGCACATGGCGGCAGGCCATGCCGTAGACCGTGCGCCAGCCCTGCAGCTTCATCAGCTGCGGCGCCACGCGGGCCATGTCCGTCCAGTGGTCGAAGGGCACGTGCGCCAGCTGCTCGAAGCCGACCTTGTAGATCTGCTCGCTGGCGGCCATGAAACGCTCGTAGCCCGCGACGTCATCGGGCGACAGACGGGCCACTTCCGCACGCATGGCCTGAGCGTCGCCGCTGTAGTCCATGCACTTTCCGTCGTCGAAGCGGATGCGGTAGAACGGAAAGACGGGCTTCAGCGTCACGTCGTCGGACAGGCGGCGGCCGGCTATCGACCACAGTTCCTCCAGCAGGAAGGGCGCGGTGATGACCGTGGGGCCGGCGTCGAAGGTGAAGCCGTCCTGGCGGTGCACGTAGGCGCGGCCCCCGGGCGCGTCCAGGCGTTCGAGCACCGTGACCTGCCAGCCGCGGGCCAGCAGCCGCACCGCGGCTGCCAGGCCGCCAAAGCCACTGCCGATGACGATGGCCTGGGGTCGTTGTCCGGCCCGCGCGGGCGGCGCGGCGTCCCGTCGGCCGTCTGCCGGCGGCGATGCCGGTCCGGTGCCAACTGCGTCACGCGAAATGGTTACCGGTAGTGTCAACATTGGAGGATAGTACAACTGTCAATAAAGGATGACAATCGTGGCGACAGCGCATTCGGTCGCCGGGGCTGCCTCCAAACAGAAACGACCCCTTCGCCGCGGTGGCACCACGGCAGCGAACCCGGCGCGTCCCCCTATTGCGTCAGGTCGTCAAAGGGCCCATGTGCTAATGTGCAATCCTTACTTGCCCGTGAGCGCGCGTCACCGTGGTGCCGTCCCAGTCCGAACGTGGAGAAGCCACTTGAGCCAAGCTCCTGCAGCCCCCGCACCGGTTCAGGCCGACCTGCCTGACCTGGCGGCGCTGTCTGGGCTGGCCCCGGAACTGGCGCAGACCTTCGTGTCCATTGCCAGTGACATCGCGCTGGTCATCGACCGCCACGGCGTCATCCGCAATGTCGCCGTGGGCCAGGACCCGATCACCAGCGAAGCCGCCAGCTGGGTGGGCCGGCGCTGGGCCGACACCGTCACCGGGGACACCCAGCGCAAGGTGGAGCAGCTGCTCGACGAAGTGCGCAGCGCGGGCGTCACCCGCAGGCGCGAGGTGAGCCACCAGGCCCCGGGTGGCGCCGATCTGCCCGTGGCCTACGCGGCCATCCGCCTGGGGCGCGATGGTCCGGTGCTGGCCGTCGGGCGCGACCTGCGCGCCGTGGCGGCCATCCAGCAGAAATTCCTGGAGACGCAGCAGGAGCTCGAGCGCGACTACTGGCGCCAGCGCCAGGCCGAGTCCAGACGCCTGCTGCTGTTGCAGACGGCCCATGACGCGGTGCTGGTGGTGGATCCCACGGAATTGAAGGTGCTGGTGGCGAACCGCGCCGCGGGCCGGCTGTTCGGCACGCCTGCCGCCGCATTTGCCGGCGTGGCAGTCACCGACCTGGTGGCGCCGTCCGCCCGGCCTGGCGTGCACGAGCTGCTGATCATGACGCGCGCCTCCGGACGCCCGTCCGAGATGCGCGCCCACCGCCTGCCGAGGGACCCCGTGGACGCGCGTTCCGCGCATGTCGACCTGTCGGCCACGCCGCTGCGCATGGGCAACGAGATGCGCCTGCTGGTGCGGGCGCGCGCCGTGGAGCCCAACGCCACTCCGCTGGAGACCCGCGCCCCGGTGGCTGAAGACGCCGTCGTCATCACGGATCCCAGCGGTCGCGTCCTGATGGCCAACGCGGTTTTTCTGGCCCGCTTCGGCCTGGTGTCGGATGGGGACGCGGTGGGCCACCAGCTGGCCGAGCTGCTGCAGGCGGACCCTGCATTGCTGGCGCCCGTGCTGGCGCAGACACGCCGCGAAGGCCTGGCCGAGCTGCATGCGCCCAATGGGCTGGACCTGTCGGCGGCGCTGCTGACCGAAGGCGACCAGGAGTGCATCGGCATCGTGCTGCACCGCCTGGGCCTGGCCTCCACCGGCATGCCGCTGCAGGCCACCGAACTGGCCCTGGCCGTGGACACCCTCGCGCAGCGTGTCGGCTTGGCCACGCTGCCCGACCTGATGCGCGAGGCCGCCGACCTGGCTGAGCGCCACCTGATCGAAGCCGCGCTCGCCCGCACCGCTGGCGACCCGCGCGCGGCGGCGCTGATGCTGGGCATCGGACTGGACAATCTGTGGGTTCGCCTGCAACACCACGGTATCGAGCCGCCGGGCTCGCCGCCGGACGGGAACCCCGCCAAACTGCTGAACTGAGGGCCCTCTGACTTACAGCCCGCCTTTCGGCCAAGCCGACCTCACCAACTGCGAGCGCGAGCTGATCCACCTGGCGGGGTCGGTGCAGCCGCACGGCCTGCTGCTGGTGCTGCAGGAGCCTGATCTGGTGATCCTGCAGGCGTCCGCCAACACCGCGGCGCTGATGGGCCAGCCGACGTCGGACCTGTTCGGCAGGCGCCTGGACGAACTGGGCGGCGACCTGGCCCCGCTGGTGCGCCAGCGCCTGGGCGAGTCCGATCTGGTCGAGCCTGTGGCCTTGCTGGCGAGCACCCGTGCGGGCGCAGCGCCGGGCGCGCGCAGCCACCAGTGGGAAGGTGCGCTGCACCGCGTGCAACCGGGCCTTCTGGCGGTCGAGCTGGAGCCTGTGCCGTCCAGCGCCGCCGAGACCGTGAACCTGGAGCAGGGCCCGCTGATGCAGCTCGTGGCCAGTGCGGTGCATCGCTTCAGCGCTGCTGCGTCACTGGGCGTGCTGGCCGATGCCGCGGTGCAGTGCTTCCGCGACCTGACCGGCTATGACCGCGTGATGGTCTACAAGTTCGACGCCGACGGCCACGGCAAGATCATTGCCGAGGCGCGCGACCCGCGACTGGAGTCCCTGCTGGGCCACCACTATCCCGCTACCGACATCCCGCAGCGCGCGCGCGAGCTGTACCTGCGCAACCGTGTGCGGGTGCTGGTGGACGTGCACTACACGCCGTCCGTGCTGCACGCGGCCAAGGATGCCGGCAGTCCGGACGAGCTGGACATGTCGATGTGCTACCTGCGCAGCATGTCGCCCCTGCACCTGCAGTACCTGAAGAACATGGGCGTCACGGCCACGCTGGTGGTGTCCCTGGTGCGTGAAGGGCGCTTGTGGGGGCTGGTGGCCGCGCACCACTACAGCCCGCGCAACCTGCGCTACGCCGTGCGGGCGGCCTGCGACCTGATGGCCGAGGTGGTGTCCACACGCATCGCGACCATCGAGAACTACGCCCACGCTCAGGTGGCCGTGCTGGTGCGTCGGCTCGAGCAGCGCCTGGTGGAGGCCACCGCCACCGAAGGCGAATGGCGCATGGCGCTGCTGCGCAATCCGAGCACCTTGCTGCAGCCGCTGGAAGCCACCGGCGCGGCGCTCTTCACGGACGGCGAGATCCTCACCTCGGGCGAAGTACCTTCCACGCCCGAGTTGCGGGCCTTGCTGGCCTGGGTGGACCAGCAGGCCGTCGACGGCATGTTCAGTTGTTCGTCGGTGGGCAAGGCCAACCCGGCCCTGGATTCGCTGACACCCACCGCTGGGGGTGTATTGGCCGTCAAGCTGGCCACCGAGCGTCCGGACTACCTGATGTGGTTCCGCAAGGAGCAGCTGCTCACCGTGACCTGGGCCGGCGACCCGTCCAAGCCGATGGTGGGCAACGACCCGCTGGAGCTGTCGCCGCGCCGATCATTTGCTGCCTGGTCCGAGATCGTGCGCGGCACGGCGCTGACCTGGACCAGCGCCGACCTGGCGCTGGGTCGCGCCATCGGCGCCGCGCTGGTCGACATCATCGTGCAGGTGCACGCCGTGCGGCTGCTGGTGGCCGAGCATCAGCTGTCCAACGTTCGAAGCAAGGTGCAGAGCTCGGGTGAGCCGGTGGTGATTGCCGATGCGCAGGGCCGTGTGCTCTTCTGCAACCACGCCTTCACCCAGCTCACCGGGGCAGAACTGCGCGACCTGCCGGCGCTGTCCGATGTGGCGGCACTGTTCACGCAAGCCGGGTGCCTGACCCAGGCACTGTCCGCGCTGCCTGGCGGCCACGCGCCGTGGCGCGGCGAACTGCAGCTGGCGCGCGGTGATGGTGAGCCCCTGCCGGTGGCCGCCCGTGCCGAACTCGTGCCGGGACGCGACGGCAATGCCATGGGCTACATGATCATGCTGTTCGATCTGCGCGACCGCAAGCGTGCCGCGGCGGCACGCGCGCACCTGGAGCAGTCCATGCTGCTGGCCGCGCACGTGCAGCGCCAGCGCCGGGCCCGCAGCGATCCGACGCAGGTGCCGGACGAAGTGGTGAATGCGATCCTGGGCAATGCAAGCCTGGCGGCGATGGACATTGCCGACGGTTCGGTGGGCACGCCTGTGGCGAGCCTGCTGGAGGAGCTGGAAATCTCCACCCGGCGCGCGACGGCGCTGTACGACCAGATCCGCGAGTTCGCTGCGCGGCCCGACGGGGCTCAGGCCGAAGGCTGATCCACTGGCAGCTGTCCGGTCGCGACGCGCTGCTGCAGATCGTCGAAGAGCTGGCCGTGCCGGCTGAAGGCGGCGCAGGCTTCCTGAACCAGCGCCTGCACCTGCGCGTCGTTGTCCGCGAGCGGGTCCAGACCGGTGCGGAACGCCAGGGCCAGTGCCGCGGTGTGCGTGGCCGAGCCGAAGTCGTAGAAGGCCACGGCCTCGCCGGGCGCCAGCCCGAAGGCCTTGGCCACCATGCGCTTGAGGACCTGCCCGCCGTTGAGGTCACCCAGGTAGCGCACGTAGGCGTGTGCGGCCAGTGACAGCGGCTGGGTGTCTGCCAGCATTTGCAGGTGATGCGCGTAGGCCGTCGCCGCCGGCGTCAGCGGCAGGTCCACCCAGCCGGGACCGTGCAGCGCCTGCAGATCGGTGCCCAGTGCCTCGCGACGGACGAGATCGGCCAGCGGCAAGGCCTGCAGTTTGGGATGCGCGGCATGGCGTTGCAGCGCCGACTCCATCGCGCTGTAGATGGCATGCAGGTTGCGCAGGAGCAGCACATAGCCGCCGCGCGGCACCTGCCCGCGCAGCAGCGCGCTCATGAAGCCGCTGTGCTCAACCTCGCGGTGCAGGGCGTGCGTGGCGTCGCGCAGGCGCTGGGACAGGGGTGCGGTCATGGGGCGTGTGCGTCGGTGGCTGTGCGGCTCATCGGTTGGGCTGATCGGTTCGACTCATCTGTCCGGTCATCTGCTCGTCTCATGATAGCCAGCGGCCCACCCTGGGCGCAGGCCCTGCGCAACAATGCGCGCATGTCTGCCAACGCCGGGAGATTGCGCTGAGCCCCAGCCCGCCCTGGGTGGGATGCGACTGGCCACTGAGCGAGGCCAGCCAATGGGTCGACGTGGGTCACCAGCGCTGGCACGTGCAGCGCCTGGGGCAGGGGCCCGGCAAGGGTGTGCTGCTCCTGCTGCACGGCACCGGCGCGTCCACGCACAGCTGGCGCGCGCTGGCCCCGCTGCTGGCGCCTGACTTCGAGTTGCTGATCCCCGACCTGCCCGGCCATGGCTTCAGCGAGCCGCTGCCGCCAGCGCAGCGCTCGCTGCCCGGCATGGCGCGCGCGCTGGGAGCACTGCTCACGCATCTGCAGGTGACGCCGCACGCCGTGTTGGGCCACTCGGCCGGCGCGGCCTTGATGATGCGGCTGGCGCTGGATGCGCCGTGGACCGCGCCGACGCTCGTGGGCCTGAATGCCGCCTTGATGCCCTTCGACGGCATCGCCGGCTGGTGGTATGCGCCCATGGCCTGGCTGCTGGCGCGCAACCCGCTGGTGCCGCGCCTGGCCGCCTGGCGCGCGCAGGACGAGCGTGCCGTGCGCCGCCTGATCGATGCCACCGGCTCGCGCCTGGATGCGCGCGGCGTGTCGCTGTACGCGCAGCTGCTGCGTCAGCCGCGCCACGTGGCGGGCGTGCTGGCGATGATGTCCAACTGGAATCTTCAGCAGCTGCAGGCCGACCTGCCGCGGCTGCGCTGCCTGCTGTGCCTGGTGGCGGCCGACGGTGACCTGACGGTGCCGCCGCGCCAGGCACAGCAGTCAGCGTCACGCGTGCCGGGCGCAACCGTGCAGTGGCTGCAAGGGCTGGGGCACCTCGCGCACGAAGAGGCGCCCGAGCGGGTGGCGGACGTGCTGCTCGCATGCCTGGCGGGCGGCGCCAGGCCGCGCGCGGCTCCGTAGCGCCGTTCAACGCCCGTCAGCGCAGCGCGGTCACCACGCGCGACATCTGCTGCGCGTCCGCATGCGGCAGCGGCAGGTAGCGCGCGCCCATGGCCTGGGCCAACTCGCGGGCCTGCGGCTGCGGCTGCGGTGCGGTGTCCAGCCACAGCGCGCCCACGCCGCTGGCGCGCCACAGGGCGGCGGCAGCCTGTGCATCGGCCGCGGCACGCTCGCGTCCCGGGCTGCCGTCGCGGGCGATGTTGGCGCGCCCGTCGGTCAGGAAGACCGCCAGCGGCGTGCCCCCGCGACGGGCCACGTCTTCCGTCAGCAGGCGCGCGGCATCCAGCGCCGCGGCCAAGGGCGTGCCACCGCCGCCGGGCAGCCCCGCCAGGCACCGCTTGGCCCGCACCAGCGAGCGCGTGGGCGGCAGCAGGAGCTCGGCACCGACGGTCCCGCGAAAAGCCATCAGCGCCACCTTGTCGCGGCGCACGTAGCAGTCGGCCAGCAGCAGTTCCACCGCGCCCTTGGCTTCGGCCAGGCGGTGCAGCGCGGCCGAACCGGAGGCGTCCACCACGAACAGCGTCGTGGTCTCGCGGCGCTGGCGAAAGCGGCTGACGTGGAAATCCTCGCGCCGCACCAGCACACGCGGCGCGGGTGGCGGCGCTGGTACCGCCGCTGGTGCCGAAGCCGAAGCCGAAGCCGAAGCCGAAGCCGATGCCGATGCCGATGCCGATGCCGATGCCGATGCCGATGCCGATGCCGATGCGTCCGCCGCCCGGTCACGCCGGCGCAGCAGCTGCCAGGGCGCGGCGGCGCGCAAGGTGTCGATGAGGTGCAGCCGCCCACCCTGGCGCGGGTCACCGCGGCGCGATCCGTAGGGCCTGCCGCGCAGGCGCGAGGCCTGCATCGCGCCGGCCCGGCCACCCGCCGAAGGCGCCTTGCCGGCCTTGCTGGCCAGCATGGCCAGCAGGTCTGCGGGCAGGGCGGCCAGCGCGGCCTGCAGCACCTGCTCGTGGAGTGCCGCGTCGTCCGGTGGCGGGGCGGGGGGCTGGTCCGCGCGGTCGTCCGGCGTGCCGTCTTGTGGTGACTGGGGCGGCGTCTGCGGCGGTGGTTCCGGCGCCTGCGCATCGGATTCCTCAGGCGCCGGCGGTGCCGGCAGCCGTGTGGCCCGCGGCGCCAGCACCAGGCGAGCGGCCGCCGCGCAGTCCTCGGCCACCACGGTCTGTCGGCCTGACCAGGCGGCGTGTGCGCGCGCGGCACGCAGCGCAAACAGCGGCGCGCGCAGCGACGCCACGCCCAGCACATCGGCGGCCTCGCACAGCACCTGCAGGAAGCGCTCGTCGGCCTGCACCGCGGGCAGACGCGCGCGGGCAGCGGCCAGCGCCTCGGCGTCGATGGGCGGCAGTGCTGCGTCGTGCGCGCGCCATGGCAGGCGCGAGAGGTCCACCTGCAGGCCCAGTCGATCCAGCAAAGCGGGCGGCGGGACTTCTTCGCCCGGCAGTCCTTCGTCCAAAGCCACCACCGCCAGGCGCGTGGTTTGGCCCGATGGGGCGGTGGCACGCAGCGGCTGCACCTGCTGCGTGTCCAGCGCCGCGGCCAGCCGTGCGGCCGTGGCGGGGCTCATGCGTTCGGCCATAGCCGCCAGCAGCAGGCCGCCATCGCAGCGCGCCAGCAGGCCGGGCTGGGCCACGAGCTGGCCGCGTTGCAGCGTGGCGCCGAGGTCCAGGCCACCCAGCAGGCGTTCGTCGTCGATGTGGCTGGGCATGCGCAGCCAGGGTGTCGATGGTTGCAGCGCCGCGCGCAGCATGGCCAGCCAGGCGTCGCGCCGTGCGTCGGCCGCACCGTGCAGGCGAACGCCGCCCAGGCCCACGGGATCCATCGCCAGCAGAACGGCAGCCAGCCGGATGTCGGTGGCCGGCTCGGCTGCTGCGGCGTGGTCGCTCACGGCCCGAACATCTCCGCCAGTGCGCGCTCCACGCGCACGCCGGAGCCGGCGTCGTCCAGCGGATTGCGCCGCAGCCGGTGCCGCAGGGCACTGGGCGCCACGCGCCGCAGGTGGGCGTCCGTGGCGGCCTTGTCGCCCT
Source organism: Pseudomonadota bacterium (assembly GCA_963205115.1). Lineage (GTDB taxonomy): Bacteria > Pseudomonadota > Gammaproteobacteria > Burkholderiales > Burkholderiaceae_C > Rubrivivax. The sequence continues at coordinate 62,516 of CAUJHV010000012.1, forward strand.
CCAGCGCGGCCAGGGCGCGTGCCGCGCGCATCAGTGTCAATTCGCCCCGCAGACCGTCCGTGCCCAGCGACATGCACAGGCGGGCGCTGCGCTCCAGCAGCGCGTCGTCCACGGTGACCGCGTGCAACTGGCTGCGCGCCGCGCCGATGCGCCGGGCCAGCCGTGCATCGGCCTTTTTCCACTGGTCGATGAAGGCCTGCGGCGCGCGTTCGAAGGCGTCGCGCCGCTTGACGACTTCCACCCGGGTGGCCAGGTCGGTGGGTGTCTTGACCTCCACCGAGAGCCCGAAGCGATCCAGCAGCTGCGGTCGCAGCTCGCCCTCTTCCGGGTTGCCGCTGCCCACCAGCACGAAGCGCGCGGGATGCCGCACCGACAGGCCTTCGCGCTCGACCACGTTTTCGCCCGAGGCGGCCACGTCGATCAGCAGATCGACCAGGTGGTCTTCCAGCAGGTTGACCTCGTCGATGTAGAGGAAGCCGCGGTTGGCGTGCGCCAGCAGCCCGGGCTCGAAGGCCTTGACGCCTTGCGACAAGGCGCGCTCGAGGTCCAGTGCGCCCACCACGCGGTCTTCGGTGGCACCCAGCGGCAGGTCCACCACGGGCACGGGAATCTGGTGCGTCCTGGGCTTCTTGCCGGCGCCCTTGAGCGCCGCGCAGTCCGGGCAGCCACCGGACGCCGCCTGCGGATCGCAGCCGTACGGGCAGCCCACCACGGCGGTCATGCGCGGCAGCAGCGCGGCCAGCGCGCGCACGGCGGTGGACTTGCCGGTGCCGCGGTCGCCGAAGACCAGCACGCCACCCAGGCTGGGGTCCACGGCGGCGATCAGGATGGCCTGCTTCATCTCGTCCTGCCCGACGATGGCGGAGAAGGGGAAGGCGGCCACGATCACGACCTCGGGAGTGTCAAGTTGACTTGACGTTAGCACAGTCAAGTCAGACGTGCACCCGATCCTTCGACGCGGCGCTGCGCGCGGTGGCCCGCCACGCACGGGCGTCGCCAAACAAAAAGGCCCCGCATTGCGGGGCCCTTCTACTGGTGTGTCGCGTCAGCTTACTTGACGGACATCACCCAGGTCGCCAGCGCCTTGGCTTCGTCGGCATTGACGTTGGCATTCGGCGGCATCGGCACCGGGCCCCACACGCCAGAACCACCCTTCTGGATCTTCTCGGCCAGCTTGGCGACGGCGTCCTTGTCCTTGGCGTACTTGGCCGCGACGTCCTTGTAGGACGGGCCCACGAGCTTCTTGTCGGTGGCGTGGCAGGCCAGGCAGTTCTTCTTCTGCGCCAGGTCGGCATTGGCCAGGGCGGGGCCGGCAATCAGCGCGGCGGAAGCCAGAACAATCAAGCGGATCATTGCGTTTTCCTCGGGTTGGTGGGTGTGGCGGTCAATACTATGGGAGAGAACGTCCAGAGCGACTGGCTGGTTGACCACCCCTAATCATAATGGAGCAGTGATATGTGGTTCATGATGATCGGATTGGGTTTCCTCGCCATGAAGCTGGGCGAGGTCGGCCCGGGTGCGCAGTGGTCCTGGTGGATCGTGCTGACACCTTTTGCGCTGGCAGCGGCCTGGTGGTCCTTCGCGGACAGCATGGGCATCACCAAGGCGCGTGAAATGCGCAAGATGGACGACAAGCAGGCCGCCCGACGCCAGAAGGCGATGGAAGACCTGGGCCTGGGCGTCAAGAAGCGCAAGTCCTGAGCGACCGGGGCCGCGTCGGATGCGCGGCCCAGGCTGCCCGGCGATTCAGTCGCCGTCGAGCACCGCGCCCTTGCTGGCGCTGGACGCGTTCTTCGCAAACTTGGCCAGCACGCCGCGGGTGTAGCGCGGCGCGGGCTGCTTCCAGTGGGCGCGCCGCGCCGCGATCTCGCTGTCGGGCACGTTCAGCTGCAGCTTCAGCTGGTGCGCATCGATGGTGATGGTGTCGCCTTCGTGGATCAGCGCGATCAGCCCGCCTTCGTAGGCTTCGGGCGCCACGTGGCCCACCACCATGCCCCAGGTGCCGCCCGAGAAGCGGCCGTCGGTGATCAGGCCCACGCTCTCGCCCAGGCCCTGGCCGATCAGCGCGCCGGTGGGCGCCAGCATGTCCGGCATGCCCGGCCCGCCCTTGGGGCCCAGGTAGCGCAGCACCATCACGTCGCCGGCCTTGATCTGGTTGGCCATGATGGCGGCCAGCGCGGATTGCTCGTCGTCGAACACGCGAGCCGGGCCGGTGATGACCGGGTTCTTCAGGCCGGTGATCTTGGCCACGCAGCCTTCGGGCGAGAGGTTGCCCTTCAGGATGGCCAAGTGGCCCTCGGCATACATCGGGTTCGACACGGGACGGATGACGTCCTGGTCGGCCCGCAGCGGCGGCAGGTCGGCCAGGTTTTCCGCCACGGTCTTGCCGGTGATGGTCATGCAGTCGCCGTGCAGCAGGCCGGCGTCCAGCAGCACCTTCATGACGGCCGGGATGCCGCCGGCGCGGTGCAGGTCGATGGCCAGGTAGCGGCCGCTGGGCTTGAGGTCGCACAGCACCGGCACCTTGCGGCGCACGCGCTCGAAATCGTCGATCGTCCACGCGACGCCGGCCGCATGCGCAATGGCCAGGAAGTGCAGCACTGCGTTGGTCGAGCCGCCGGTGGCCATGATGACGGCCACGGCGTTTTCGATCGCCTGCTTGGTGACGATGTCGCGCGGCTTCAGGTCGGCCTTGACGGCTTCAACCAGCACCTTGGCGGCGTGTTCCACCATGCCGACGATTTCGCCCTCGACGTTGGCCATCGTGGACGCGTAGGGCAGGCTCAGGCCCAGCGCCTCGAAGGCCGAGCTCATGGTGTTGGCGGTGTACATGCCGCCGCAGCTGCCGCTGCCGGGGATGGCGCGGCGCTCGATCTCGCAGAAGTCGACCTCGGCCATCTTGCCGGCCGAGAACTGGCCCACGGCCTCGAAGACACTGACGATGTTGAGGTCTTCGCCCTTGTACTTGCCCGGCATGATGGTGCCGCCGTAGATGTAGATCGAGGGCACGTTGGCGCGCAGCATGCCCATCATGCCGCCGGGCATGTTCTTGTCGCAGCCGCCGATGACCATCACGCCGTCCATCCACTGGCCGCCCACGCAGGTCTCCACGCAATCGGCGATGACCTCGCGCGAGACCAGGCTGTACTTCATGCCCTCGGTGCCCATGGCCATGCCGTCGCTGATGGTCGGCGTGCCGAAGATCTGCGGGTTGGCGCCGGCTTCCTTCAGGCCGATCACGGCGGCATCGGCCAGGCGCTGCAGGCCGGAATTGCAGGGCGTGATCGTCGAATGGCCGTTGGCCACGCCGATCATCGGCTTGCCGAAGTCGGTCTCCTGGTAGCCCATGCCGTAGTACATGGAGCGGTTGGGCGCGCGGGCGACGCCTTCGGTGATGTTTCTGGAACGGCGGTTGTAGGCCACGGTCTCTTCTCCTGATGTCTTCGAATCCCGATTCGCCACTGTAGCGCGGCTGGCAAGCACCCCCGACGGGTGGACAATGCGGCCCGAGGGTGCGCCAGGAAGGTGCGCCGCGCAGAAGAGGCGACCCGATGCTGGTGCATCCGCAGTTCGACCCGGTGGCCATTGCCATTGGTCCGATTCAAATCCATTGGTATGGCCTGACCTACCTCGTGGCGTTCGGGCTGTTCCTGTGGCTGGCCAAGCTGCGGGTGCGCATGCCGCAGTTCCGCCAGACGGGCTGGTCGCAGCGCGATGTCGAGGACCTGCTGTTCTTCGGGGTGATGGGTGTCATCCTGGGCGGACGGCTGGGCTACACGCTGTTCTACAAATCGGGCTACTACCTGTCGCACCCGCTGGAAATCCTGATGGTGTGGAAAGGCGGCATGTCCTTCCACGGCGGCTTGCTGGGCGTGATCGTGGCGATGGCGGTGTTCGCGCGCATGCGGGACCGGCCTTTCCTCAACGTCACGGACCTGATCGCCCCGTGCGTGCCCACGGGCCTGGCCGCCGGGCGTATCGGCAACTTCATCAACGGCGAGCTGTGGGGCCGCGCGGCGGACCCGTCGCTGCCCTGGGCGATGGTCTTTCCGCAATCGGGCACCAACATCCCCCGGCACCCGTCGCAGATTTACCAGTTCCTGCTGGAAGGCATGCTGCTGTTCGTCCTGCTGTGGTGGTACGCGCGCAAACCGCGCAGCCTGGGCCGTGTGTCGGGCGCTTTCCTGCTTGGCTACGGCTTCTTCCGGATCATTGCCGAATACTTCCGCGAGCCCGACAGCTTCCTGGGTTTCCTGGCGCTGGGGCTGACGATGGGCCAATGGCTGTCCCTGCCGATGCTGGTGGTGGGCGGCTGGCTGCTGTGGCGGCCGGTGCGCGAGACCTTCCGCTGAACAACCCCGTCAGACATCCGCCCGCCATGCGACAGATCTTCCTGGATACCGAAACCACCGGCCTGTCGGCCGACGCGGGCGACCGCATCGTCGAGATCGGCTGCATCGAGATGGTCAACCGGCGCCTGACGGGCCGCACGCTGCACCACTACATCAACCCCGAGCGTGCCAGCCACCCGGACGCGCAGAAGGTCCACGGCCTGACCGAGCAGTTCCTGTCCGACAAGCCGCGGTTTGCCGAACTGGCCGAGGAGATCACCGAGTTCCTGGCCGGCGCGGAAGTCATCATCCACAACGCCGCCTTCGACGTCGGCTTCCTGGATGCGGAATTCCGGCGCGCGGGCAAGGGCCCGACGGCCCAGCTGGTCGACAAGATCACCGACTCGCTGCTGATGGCGCGCGAGATGTTTCCCGGCAAGGCCAATTCGCTGGACGCGCTGTGCCGCCGCCTGGAAGTCGACAACTCGCACCGCGAGCTGCACGGCGCGCTGCTCGATGCGGGGCTGCTGTCCGAGGTCTACATCCGCCTGACACGCGGCCAGGAGACCCTGGTCATCGACGAACACGGCCCCTCGCAGGGTGCCGATTCGGCCAGCGGGCCGGCGGATTTCAGCGCCTTCGTGCTGCCCGTGATCGCGCCCACGGCCGACGAATGCGCCGCGCACGACAAGCTGCTGGGCGATCTCGACAAGGCCAGCGGCGGCAAGACGATCTGGCGCCAGGCGATGCCGGCTTGATGCCGCCAGGCGTCCCGCTTGCACCCCTTGCATTCGAGGAACGCGGGGCGGCCCGGCGACCGCTCGAGCTCATGGCATAATGCGCGCTTTCCGTCGCCGGCCAACGGCCTGGCGAACGGGCGGTTAGCTCAGCGGTAGAGCACTGCCTTCACACGGCAGGGGTCGCAGGTTCGAACCCTGCACCGCCCACCAGGAAAATCAAGCACTTACGCCACCTTCGGGTGGCGTTTGCGTTTGTGGTGTACCCGGCTGGTGAAAAGTTGGCCGGTCACGCGCGGACACCGGGCCTTCACTGGCCCTGCGTCTCCGCCCCGTCAGGGCGATCCTCGATCAGCGCCTCCAGCGCCTCGAACGAGTCGATGCGCTGCGCATCGGCGTCGTGCACGAGGTTCGGCGCCTTCGGGTCGATCACGAAGGCGCGGTCCGCCTCCTGCAGCATCGGCAGGTCGTTGGCGTTGTCGCCCACGGCCCAGATCTCCTCCAGGCGCGGCTCCGCCGGGTCCAGGCGGAAGCGCTGCACGACGTGTTGCTTGCCCGGTGGCCCGCCGCTCGTCGCATCCAGCGGCATGAAGGCCTCGTTCAGCCGCAGTTCGCCGTTGCAGACGTCGCCGTCGAACTGCAGCGTGTGGGCCAGCGCGAAGTCGGCAAAGATGCGCCGCCGCAGGATCTCCGCCGCGATGAAGTAGCTGTCGCTGACCAGGCCCACCATGAACCCGGCCCGGCGCAGCTGGTTCACGCAGGACACCACGCCCGCACGGATCGCCAGCGTGCGCGCCACCTGCTCGAACTGCCGCCGGTGCACGAACTTGAACAGGCCGGCGATGTGCGCGCCGCGGCTGGTGTCATCGTCCGTGCTGTCCAGCCATTTGGCGAGTTGGGCCTCGCGGCCGGTGGCCCGCGCCAGTTCCACGACATAGCGGTCGGGTGTGACCGTGCCGTCCATGTCCAGCAGCACGAGCCGGGTACGTCCGCGGCGGCGGGTGAGGCTGTAGTCCAGCGTGGCCGTGGCCTGGCGCTGCGTCTCGTACATCGCGGCGATCTGCTCCACATGCAGGCGTCCGGCGGCACGGGCCCGCGCGTAGATCACGCGCGAGACCTCGTTGGCCATGACGGTGAGGTCCAGCAGCGGCTGGCTGTCGTGTTCCAGGCTGCCGATGTCCACTTCCGCCAGTCGCGCGCCGGCCCGGTGGGCGTCCAGCAGCAGGCCGATGTCCACGCCGTAGCCGTCCTCGAAGTGCAGGGCGGACAGCAGCCCGGCGCGGGCGGCGATCATGCCGCCCAGCGGCTGGGCGAAGCGGGCCAGTTCCGGGAAGAAGACCTTGATCATCGGTTTGGCCGTCAGCTCGGTCACGCGGCCGCCGCCGCGGCCGAAGCAGGCCTTGACGAAATCGGCCTCGCCCTGCACCAGCGGCCAGCACAGGTCGGTCACGATGTGTTCGCGCAGGCCCGAGAGGTCGCCGTCCAGATAGACGACGAGATCGCAGCGTGCCGCGTGCAGGCCGTCGCGCATCGACGCACCCTTGCCCAGCATGGTGCTGGTGATCACCACGGCACCGGCCTCGCGCGCCAGCACGACCGTGTCGTCGATGGAACTGTCGTCGACGACGATCACCTCGGCCGTCGCGGGGTCGGCCAGCGCGTGGCGCACCACCTGGGCGATGCGCGCGGCTTCGTTCAGGGCAGGAATCACGACGGTCGCGCAGGCCAGAACCGGCGCCGGCAGTGCGTCAGGCGGCCGCTGCTGGGGAACCCGGGCCGTACGTGCGCGCACCGCCTGGCGCAGACGGCCCCATTGCGAACCGAGCCAGGACCGCAGCTTTTGAGTCGTCGTCATCATGGCCTTTCGTGCGGGGATGGATGCGTGCCGGCCGCACGCAGCTTCACGGCTGGCGCGGCGGCGCGGCGATGCGCCCGGACCTCCCGCGGCAGCGCCGTCGAAGGGCGTGCCCCGCCAGCGCCAGTGCGGCGATGGCAAAGGGCAGCACCTGCAGGAACACAAAATCGGCCGGGGTACTGTCCCACCAGGTCGACCAGGCTGCGAGCACCACGTCGATCATGTTCGTCTCCTAGAGCAGGCGGAAAGCCAGGATGGCCGTGAGGGTCGGCGGCAGCGCGGCGACGAAGAGCCACAGCGCGCTGATGGCCTGGTCCTCGAACTGGCCGCGCAGAATCGCGTAACCGGCAGGGTTCGGTGCATTGGCGATGACCGTCAAGCCGCCGCCGGTGATGGCGCCGGCCACGACGGCGCGCTTGAATTCCTCGCTCAGCCCGTCGACCTGCGAGGCCAGGTAGGTCAGCGCCGCGTTGTCGGTGACGGCGGTCAGCGCCGTCGCGCCGACATACACCGAATCCGCGTCCAGGCTGCGCAGCAGCGACTCCAGCCACCACTGCTGCTGGCCGCCCAGGACGACCAGCCCGGCCAGGAAGAAGGCCACCAGCAGGCCTTCGCGCAGGATCAGCCGGTTCTGGTATTGCGGATAGGCGCTGGCAAATCCCATGAAGAACAGGAACAGCCCCAGGAACACCGGCGGGTGGTGCGCGAAGCGGACGATGCCCGCCAGGAACAGCAGGTGGATCAGCAGCACGGCGCCCGGCATGCGCGCGCGGGTATCGCCAGTGGTCTTGGGCGTGCCGAGCGCGGCGAGTTCGCGCCGGAACAGCAGCGACACCGCGGCCGCGTTGACGATCACCGCCAACGCCATCTTCCAGCCGAAGTGCGTGAGCATGTAGGCCAGGTCCCAGTTCCACTTGCCGGCCACCATCAGCACCGGCGGCGCGGCGAAGGGCGTGAGCGAACCGCCGATCGACACGTTGACAAACAGCACGCCCAGCGTGGCGTAGGCCAGGCGGCTCGACACACCCGCGGCATACAGCCGGTCGCGCAGCATCAGCGCGGCCAGGGTCATCGCGGCCGGTTCGGTGATGAACGAGCCCAGCAGCGGCACCAGCGACAGGCTCAGGAAATGGAAACCCAGCGCACTCGGCAGCGGCGCGAGTGCGGCGATGGTTTCCACCAGCCGGCGCGCCATGTGCAGCACCGATCGGCTGCCGGCCACGACCATGATGGCGAAGACGAACAGCGGCTCCGTGAAGTTGCGGCTGTCCAGGTAGGCCGTGGCCGCGCGGGTGTCGATCAGGATGGCCATGATGACCATCAGCACCATGGCCCAGAAGCCGAAGACGGCCTCGACCTCGCCCAGCAGGTGCCAGATGCCGGCGTGCCGCGGCCGTTCGTGCGCCAGGCGTTCGAAGTACTTGGTCGAGAAGGTGTGGACGATAGCGATCGCAAACACGATCGCGGCGACCCATTGCATGGCGGTGGGGTTCATCGGCCGCCCCGATGGCGCAGTTGGTCGCGCAGGCCGCGGCGCAGCCGGTGCACATGGAAGGGGCCCAGCACGGCCACCAGCAGCGGCAGCGCCACGGCAAAGTTGACCAGCACCGCCAATGCGCGCGAGACCATGGACATCTCGGGCGCGCCGTATTTCGTCAGCGCGGTCACGGCCACCAGGCCCACGGCCATGCCGATGCATTCCAGGACATTCAGCGGCGTCTCGCCGGCGCGCTGCACCGCCTGCTCGCGCTCGTCCGGCGGGAACTGGCGCAATTCAGGCAGCAGGGCGGGCCACAGGCGTCTCACGGCCGTGCTGCCGGGCCGCTGGCAGGCCAGGACCCAAACGAGGGAGTGGGCCATGTCACGCGGTGTCTCCTTCCATGCGCCGAGCGTAGGAAGAATCGGTGCCGCTGTGAATTCGCGCGCCAGCGTACGGGCGGGCCCGTACGGGCACGGCGCGTGGGCGGCAGCGGAAGACCGTGTGCGCGGGCGGTACGCCCGCACAATCCGCTAATCGTGCGAGTTAGCGTGTCGGGGTCGGGCCTTCAAGATCCGCTGTTGCGGTCGACCAGCCTGACGAGTTCGACCACGCTGCGCGCCCCGAGCTTTTCCAGCACGCGTGCCTTGTGGACCTCCACGGTGCGGTGGCTGATGCCCAATTCCTCGGCGATGCGCCGGTTGTGCAGGCCCTGCACGAGCAGCAGCATCACTTCGCGCTCGCGCGGTGACAAGGCGGGTGTGCCGCCCACCGGCGCGGCGCCTGGTGTCTGCGCGTGCGTGGCCTGCGGTGTCGGCGTGGCCGCATCGGCCGCGGCTGGCGCCGGGCCGCGCACGCGCGCCAGTCCGGCCTGCACGGCGCGCAGCAGCTGGTCGCTGTCGAAGGGCTTTTCGATGAAGTCCACGGCGTCGGCCATGAAGGCCTGGCGTGCGGCGGCCACGTCGCCGTGTGCCGTGACCACGACCACAGCCAGCGGCAGTCCCTTCTCCTTCAGCCGGGCCTGCAGCTGCAGGCCGCTCATGCCCGACATGCGGATGTCGGCCACCACACAGCCGCGCCAGCCGGGCTGCAGTGCGCCGAGAAAATCCTCCGCGCTGGCGAAGGCCGCGCAGGCATGCCCGTGCAGGCTCAGCAGCAGCGTGAGTGCGTCCCGCACGGAAGGGTCGTCGTCGACGACGAATACGGTCTGTCGGTGCATGGTTCAGCGGCCCGCGGGCCGCGGCGCTTCATCGCGGTCCCGGGCGAGCGTAAAGCAGAAGTGGCCGCCCGGTCCTGGCTGGGCCCAGAGCCGCCCGCCGTGGGCCTCGACGATGGCCCGGCAGATGCCCAGTCCCACGCCCATCCCGCCGACCTTGCTGGACGACCCGGGTTCGAAGACCGATTGCGCCTGCGCGGGGCCGAGGCCGCTGCCGCTGTCGAGCACGTCCACGCGCATGTCGGCCTCGTCTGATTCGACGCGCACCACCACCTCGCCCGGCGCACCGCGCGCAGCCGCCGCATCCATCGCGTTGGCCACCAGGTTGCGCAGCACCACCTGGATCTGCACCTCGTCCACCCAGACCTCGGGCAGGTCGTCCGGCAGCTGCGCGTGCAGGCGGATCGATGAGGCCTCGGCGCGCCGCTGCTGCGCCTGCAGTTCCGCAGCCACCAGCGTGCCCATCTGACAAGGCTGCAGCGTGGTCGCGCCGCTGCGGAAGAAGTCGCGCAGCCGCTTGACGACGTCCGCCGCGCGCCGCGCATCCATCGAGATGCGCCGCGTGACCTCGATCACCGTGGCCCAGCGCTCGGGCGTGGGTGGCGCGGCGTCGCCGACCAGCATCTCGCAGGTCTGCGCATAGGTCACCAGCGCCGTGAGCGGCTGGCTGAGTTCGTGGGCCAGCGCGGCGGACATCTGCCCGGCGGCAGCCAGGCGCAGGCTGCTGCGCAGTTCGGCATCGGCGCGCGCACGTTCGTCCACCGTCACGCCCAGCAGCAGGCCGGTCGTCGTGATGGAGGCCATCAGCAGCTGCAGCTCGACCACCAGCACGTCCTGGTGCGCACCGGCCTGCATCGCCACGATCAGGCCGACCTGGGTCAGGCCGGCCGACAGCACCGCGCCGGCGATGCCAAAGCGCATCGACGCCCAGATCACCGGCAAGAGCAGCAGGTAGGCATAGGCGAAGCTGCCGCGTCCGGTGCCGAACAACAGCAGCAGCAGCGCCACGATGGCCGCGGCCATCGCCCAGCAGGGCCACTGCCGCAGGGTGTGGATCAGCGTGGCCCGGCGCTGCGCATCCATGGCCACCAGCAGGATGGGCAGCGTCACCGTCATGCCCACCGCGTCCCCCACCCAGTAGCGCGCCAGTGCTGTCCACACCGGGTCGGCCGGCAGGATGCCGCCGGCCGCATAGGTGCCCACATACACGGCGCTGTTGAGCAGGGCGCCTGCGGCGATGATGGCCATGAACCAGGCCACGTCGCGCCCGTTCGACAGCCGCCAGCCGTCGCCCAGCTTGCGCTCCAGCGCGGCGGCCATCGCGAGGTAGCTGCAGGTCAGTGCGCTGGCGGCCAGCGCCACCACGACCAGCGCGCCCGGGATGCCGCGCACCAGCCACTCGGCCGCCAGCAGGCCGCCGACGACCACCCACCACAGCCGCCGGTCGGCCATCAGCAGCGCCACGGCCAGCGCGGGCTGCGGGTTCCAGGGCGTGATGTTCAGCCCCTGCAGCGGCCTTATGAAACTGGCCCAGTCCAGCACCAGGTAGACCACCACGTAGCCGGCCACCACGGCCCAGGGCAGCGGCGTCAGCGCGGGCATGCGGGGCCGACGCGGGCGGCTGTCAGGCGGCGGTCGGACCATGGTGCATTCTGCGCCGGCACTGGGGAGGGGGGCGGGCTTGTCGCCGGTCGGCCGCCGCGGCGGCTGCGCGCCGGTGGCCGGTTGTCTACGCCCCACAGCGGGACTTTGACTTCCGCGGGCAGGCTCGACACACTCCAGACCATGGATCCGCTGCGCCTGTACGTTGTCTACGACCCTGCCTATCTCGCCGGACCCGAGTGGGTGCGCATGCTGTCGACGGTTTTCGGTCGGCTGGGCATGACTCGCGATGCCGTGGGTTTCGGCGTGCCGGTGATGCACCGTGCCGTTCCCTGGGGCGCGGACCAGCCGGGGCTGCCCGGTACGCAGCATCCGCGGCTGATCGATCTGGAGGCCGCCGAATCGAACTGCGTGCTGCTGCTGATGGACCCGGTCATGGCAGGTTTTCGCGAGGCCGCCTGGGCCGCCTGGATCGACGAGCTCGCCACGCGCATCCAGGCGCGCGGCGACAAGGACCTGCTGGTGCCCGTGGTGCTGTCGGACAGCTCGCCGTCGTTCTTCCACAAGCAGGCGATCCGCCCGGTATCGGCCGGCCTGCCGGTGGATGATTCCGGGCGCACGCGCATCCTCGTGCAGCTGCTCAACGCGATCCTCGTGCACCGCTTGCCGCCCGCGCGGCGCGATGCGCACGCGCCCGGCCACGGCATCTTCGTCTCGCATGCCAAGCGCGACGGCGCGGCCACGGCACGCCGCATCGTGGAGACCATCGAACGTGTCAATGAAAGCCTGGGTCCGCGCTGCTTCTTCGACGCCGACAGCCTGCTGCCGGGCGAGGACTACCCGGCGCGCTTCGAAGCCGCCATCGGTGCCGGCAGCCTGCTGGCCTTGATGACCGACGCCTACCACGCGCGCCCCTGGTGCCGCTGGGAGCTGCTCACCGCCAAGCGCCTGGGCCGTCCCATCGTGGTGGCCGACCTCACCGCCGGCCGCATCGAGCGCACCTACCCGTACATGGGCAACGTGCCCACGCTGTGCGTCAACGCGGCCGGTGGCGACGACGAGGCCGATCTCGGCGACGCCGAGGTCGAACGGCTGACGCTGGCGCTGCTGACCGAAGCCCTGCGCGTGGACCTGTGGCAGACGCTGGCGGCGCGGCAGTTGCGCGGCCGCGCGGTGTGCCTGCTGGCGCGCCCGCCGGAGCTGGTGGACCTGATCGGCGGCGCGGTCACGGCAGATGCCGCGGCCGCCGCCGGCGGCGACCCGCAGTGGGTGGTCTATCCCGATCCGCCGCTGACCACCGAAGAAGCCGAACTCCTGCAGCGCGCCGCGCCGCATCACCTGCTGTTGAGCCTGAGCCAGGCCCGCGCCCGCCTATGACCGCCACCCCACGCCCCGCTGCTGCCGGCCAGCGATTTGCCGGCCGCCTGATCGCGGTGTCCGTATCCGAGGCCGAGGACCTGTCCGTCCTCGGGATGCCCGCCGACATGATGGACCAGGCCCTGCAGGCCTTGCTGGTGCCGCTGGTGGCCGAGGGTGCGCGCGTGGCCTACGGCGGCCGCATCGAGCATGCGCACAACCTCACCCTGGTGATCTCCGACCAGCTGGGCGAGGCCTACCGGCGGATGGACCAGAAGCCCGGCAGCCGGCCCTTTGTGCATATCGTGGCCCAGAACCGCTGGCTCACGACCACACCCGCCGTGCGCTTCGAACACCTGCAGCGCCTGGCGCCCTACGGCGAGATCTGGGTCACCGGTGGGAATGGCGTGATCGCCACCTTCGCGGCGGCCGCGCAGCAGCGCCCGGATGTCGCCGCGTGTGTGGGCTGCGGCCTGGGGGCATCCGCCGCGCTCGAAACCGGCCAGGGGGCCGCCGCGCTGGTGCGCATGGCCGCGCAGGCGGCGGTGGAAAGCGCACCGACGGTGACGGCCGAAGCAAGCTTCACGCACATGCGCACGCAGATGGCCGCGCTGTGCGATGCCCGGCTGCTGGTGGGCGGCCGCAAGACGGGCTTTGTCGGGATGATCTCCGGCGTGTGCGAAGAGGCGCTGCGGACCATCGACGCGGGCAAGCCCGTGGTGGTGCTGGGTGGCTTTGGCGGCGCCGCGCGCGACGTCGCCGAGGCGCTGGGTCTGGTCGATGCGGGTTTCTGCGTGCCGCGCAAGCCGGGCCAGGACCCGGAGGGCCGCTACGAGGCCGGGCTGCAGGCGCTGCGCGAGGCGCGCGGGCGGTTCGAGGCGCTGTTCAGCCCGTCGCAGCTGGCCCTGGCGCGTGAGGTGGCGGCCAGCGAAAGCCTGGCCGAAGCGACGATCGTCGCCACGGGGCTGCTGGCCGACCGGCTGGCCTCGCGCTGAGCGCCGCGCGACCCGTCGCCTCGGGCCCTGGCCGCGCGCCGGGCGAGCCGCCGCGCATGCGGTAGCCTCGGGTTCCCACCACTTCCGCGCATGCCTCTTCCGCTGTGACTCCCGGCCTGCTCGTCCTGCATGGCAACCAAGTCGAGTCGCTGGCCCGCGCCGTCATGGCCTGGCTGGCGGTGCACCCCTTGCCGGGCCTGCAGGAAGAGATCGTGCTGGTGCCCAGCATCGGCATGGCCGAGTGGTTCAAGATGGAGCTGGCGCAGGTGCAGGGCATCTGCGCGGCCACGCGCGTGGAGCTGCCGGCGCGTTTCCTGTGGCGCAGCTACCGCGCGGTGCTGGGTGCTGCGGCCGTGCCGCGGCAATCCGCGCTGGACAAGCTGCCCGCGAGCTGGCGCCTGATGCAGGGCATGCCGGGCTGGCTGCAGGCGCACGCCGGCGAGCCGGGCTGGGCCGCGCTGGAGGCGGCGTGGTCGGATGCCGATGCCGTGCGCCGCCTGCAATGGGCGCAGCGTGTGGCCGACCTGTTCGACCAGTACCAGGTCTACCGCAGCGACTGGCTGGACGACTGGGAAGCCGGTCACGACCGCCTGTCCCAGCCGCACCGCGCGCCGCCGGGGAACCTCTTGCCCGTTCCGGACGACCAGCGCTGGCAGCCCGCGTTGTGGCGTGCCTTGCTGCAAGGCCTGAACCCGACCGAGCGCGCCGGCATCCGCGCGCATGTGCACCGCCGCTTCGTCGCGCAGCTGCAGGGCGAATCCGGCGCCGCGGCCTGCGAGCGGCTGCCCAGCCGGCTGGTGCTCTTTGGCAGCACGCACCTGCCGCAGCAGACTTTCGAGGCGCTGGTCGCGCTCTCCGCGCACCGGCCCGTGCTGCTGGCCGTGCCCAACCCCTGCCGCTTCCACTGGGCCGACCTGATCGAAGGCCGCGAGTGGCTGGCGGCCGCGCAGCGCCGCCACCCTTTGCGCCAGGGCCGCGAGCTGGCGCAGCTGCCGCTGGAATCGCTGCACGCCTACGGCCATCCGCTGCTGGCTGCCTGGGGCCGACAGGCGCGGGATTTCATCCGCCAGCTCGATGCGGTCGACGAGACGGCACAGCGCCAGGAAAGCGCCGGCTTCGCCCGCGTGGACCTGTTCGAGGAGGCGCCGGGCGACACCTTGCTCGCCCAGGTACAGGCCTGCATCCGCGACCTGGTCCCGCTGGCCGAACACGCCGGCCAGCCGCCGCTGCCGGCGGATGACCGGTCCATCGCCTTCCACGTCGCGCACAGCGCGCAGCGCGAGGTCGAGATCCTGCACGACCAGCTGCTGCACCTGCTGGCGCACCCGCCCGGTGGCGATCCGCTGCAGCCGCGCGACATCGTCGTGATGGTGCCGGACATCGACACCTTCGCGCCCGCCATCCGTGCGGTCTTCGGCGGCCTGCCGCGCCACCACCCGCGCTACATCCCGTGGTCCGTGGTGGACCTTCGCGAGCGCGGCCACCACCCGGTGCTGGTGGCGCTGGAATGGCTGCTGCGCATCCGCGAGCAGCGCGTGAGCAGCAGCGAACTGCGCGACCTGCTGGACGTGCCGGCCATCGCCGCCCAGGTGGGCTTGCCGCCCGAAGAGGCGCTGGACGTGCTGCGCCAGGCCGAGGAGGCCGGCGCGCGCTGGGGGCTGCATGCGCCGCAGCGCGAGGCGCTGGGCCTGCCCGGCTGCGAAGGGCTGAATACCTGGCGCTTCGCGCTGCAGCGGCTGCTGCTGGGTTTTGCCGCGGGCGCGTCGGGCAGCGGCTTCGACGGCCTGGAGCCGCAGGGCGACATCGGCGGGCTCGAGGCGGGTGACATCGGCCTGCTGGACGATTGGCTGCGTCGGCTGCAGGATTGGTGGACGGTGGCCGGCGAGATGCGCCAGCCCGAGGCCTGGGCGCAGCACGCGCGCGATCTGCTGCAGCAGGCCTTCGTCGCCGACGACACGCCCACACGCAGTTTGCTGGCCGCGCTGGACGATGCGCTCAGCGCCTGGCTGGACGCCTGTGCCTCGGCCGGCTTCGACGAGGCCGTGGGCGTGGAGGTGCTGCGCGAGGCCTGGCTGGCGAGCTTCGACGAGCCCGGCACCAACGCGCGCTTCAAGGCCGGCGGCGTGACCTTCGCGACGCTGCTGCCGCTGCGTGCCATTCCGTTCGAGGTGGTCTGTCTGCTGGGCATGAACGAAGGCGACTACCCGCGCCAGGGTGGTCGCAACGACATGGACCTGATGGCGCTGCCCGGTGCGGCGCGCGCCGGCGACCGCTCGCGCCGACACGACGACCGCCAGCTGATGCTGGACGCGCTGCTGGCCGCGCGCCGCACGCTCTACATCAGCTGGGTGGGCCGCAGCGTGCGCGACAACCAGCCGCAGCCGCCCTCCGTGCTGGTGGCGCAACTGCGCGACTACCTGGACGCCGGTTGGGGCCCCGGCACGGTGGCCGCGCGCACGACCGAACACCCCTTGCAGCCCTTCAGCCGCCGGTATTTCGAGCAGCGGACAGGGGGCGCCGCATCCGGCGAACAGCGGCCGTCGGCGGCCGGGTCGGACGGTTTGTTGACCTATGCCACCGAGTGGCGCGAGGCCTTGCAGGCGGCGCCAGGGGCCGCGTCGGGCGAGGCCGGGCCGGCATCCGGGGCCGCTGCGCCGTCTGCCGGCGAAGCAGAGGACACATCGACCCGGCCGGCCACGACGCCGGATGACGGCGACTGGGACCTGGGCGCGCTGACGCGCTTCGTCACGCAGCCGGTCACCGCCTTCATGCGCACGCGGTTGCAGGTGGATCTGGACCTGGGCCTAGAGGCCTCGGCCGACGAAGAACCTTTCGACGTGAGCGGCGGGCTGGCGCGCTGGGCGCTGGTGGACGCCGTGTGCCGCGAGGTGCAGGCGTCGCTGGGGCCGCCTGGCAGCGCCGCGTCGATTCCGGCGCTCGTCGCGGCGGCGGTCGAGCGCCTGCGGCGCGCCGGCGCCTTGCCGCTGGGCCGCCCCGGCGCCGAAGCCGCGCAGGCGCTGGCCGCCGTGACGCAGCCGATGCTGATCCGCTGGCAGGCGGCATGCGAGGCGTGGCCGCAGCTTCGGGAACCGCTGGATCTGGTGTGGCCCGAGTCCGCTGAAACAGCGGGTTATGTGCCTGCCGTCGGCGCCGCAACGGGTGGCGTGCACGGCGATGCGGTGGCGGGTGCAACCGGGGGCACTGGCCTCGGCGCGGGCACAAGCACAGGCACAGACACAGACACAGACACAGACACAGGCACAGGCACGGGCACGGGCACGGGCACGGGCGAAGGCGCGAGCGCGAGCGCGGACGAGGGCGAAGCCGGAGCCGGGCGCCTGGTCGACGTCCTCGACGGCTTGCGCGCGGCGCCGGACGGACGTGTCTGCTGGATCGAGTGGCGCGCCGGCCGCATCCTGCCGGCCAAGGGCAAGAGCCGGCGGCCGCTGCCGCGCAGCCTGGTGGGGGTGTGGCTGCGCAGCCTTGCGCTGGCGGCGCAGGGCGTAGCGGCCGAAGGCCTGGTGATCGCGGCCGACAGCGTGCTGCAGATCGCCGCCGTCCCGCAGGAGCAGGCCGCGCAGGACCTGGCCGCCGTGCTGGCGCTGGCGCAAGCGGGCTTGCGCGGGCAGTCGCCGCTGGCCACCGCGCGCGACACCGCGCTGGCCTGGCTGGAGGACCCGGCACGTGCGCGTGCGGCTTTCGACGGCAACGGCCGTGTCTCTGGCGAACGCGGCGACGCGGCGCTGGCGCGCTGGTTTCCGGACTATTCGGCGCTGGTGTCCGATCCCCATTTCGAATCGCATTCGCGCCGCCTGTACGAACCCTACCGCCGCTGGCTGGCCGAGTCGCTGACGCTGGAAAACCTCGCCGGCGCCTCGCCGGGCGCAACCGAGCCCGGCGAGACCGAAGCAGGTGAGGGCGATGACTGAGCGCCTGGATCCGCTGACCCTGCCCCTGCGCGGCAGTGTGCTGATCGAAGCCAGCGCGGGCACGGGCAAGACCTGGACGCTCGCCGCGCTGGTGCTGCGCCTGGTGCTGGGTCATGGCGAGGTCGTGCGCCGCGACGGGCGTGGCCTGATGCCGCGCGACATCCTCGTCATGACCTTCACGCGTGCCGCCACGCGCGAACTCAACGACCGCATCCGCCAGCGGCTGACGCAGGCGGCGGTGTGTTTCCGCGGCCTGGCCGAACCCGCGGCGGACGACCACGTGCTGCGCGCACTGCTGCAGGCCGTGGGCGACGGCGCACCGCGCGAAGCCGCGGCCTTCCAGCTGGCGCAGGCGGCCGAGAGCATGGACGAGGCCGCCATCCACACGCTGGACGCCTGGTGCCAGCGCATGCTGCGCGAGCATGCGGTGGACGGTTTGGGTGGCATGCCGGCCGAGGTGCTGCCCGACCCGCGCGAGCTGCTCGCGCAGGCCGCGCGCGACTGGTGGCGCCGGCAGGTCTACCCGCTGTCGGCGCCCGCGTGGCAAGGCGTGTCCGCGGTGTGGGCCACGGTCGACGCGCTGGTGGACGATGTGCAGGGGCAGAGCGAGGACCTGCGGGCCTCGCTCGAAACCGCCGCCGGCCACGCGGCCACGCCGCCGGACCTGGCCCCGGCCATCGAGACCGTGCTCGATCGCCTGGCGCAGCTGAAGGACGGCTGGCCGGCGCGCGTGCAGCGGCTGCGCGAATGGTTTGAGAGGCCCGCGGTGTCTGCCGCGTTGAGCCGCAGCAAGATCAAGCTCGCGTCGCAGGCGCAGTGGCTGGAGGCGCTGGCGTCCTGGGCCGTGACGCCGGGCCAGCAGGACCCGGGTCTGAGCGACACGGCCATCGCGCGGCTCACGCCTGCGGGTCTGCTGGATGCCGTGAAGAAGGGCGCCACGCTGGAGGTGCCGCCGGAAATCCACGACGTGGCCGACTTGCTGGACACGCTGGCCGCGATGCCCAGCTGGTCGGCCGTGCTGCGCCCGCTGGCCTTGCGCGGCGTGACCGCGCGCCTGCAGTGGCTCAAGGCGCGCATCGGACAGGCCAGCTACCTGGACCTGCAGCGCCGGCTGGACGACGCGCTGGACGAGGCGCGGCACGGCGACGCGGCGCGACAGCTGCGCGCGCGCATCGTCGCGCAGTTTCCGGTGGCGCTGGTGGACGAGTTCCAGGACACCTCGCCGCTGCAGCTGCGCATCCTCGACCGCCTGTACGGCATGGCGGCTAACGATCCATCGCACGCGCTGGTGCTGATCGGCGACCCGAAACAGTCGATCTACGGTTTTCGCGGCGCGGACATCCACAGCTACTTGCAAGCACGCACGGCCACGCTGGGGCGGCATTACGCGCTGGACACCAATTACCGCTCGACGCCGGGTGTCGTGGCCGTGGTCAACGCGCTGTTCGGCGAGGCAGAGGCGCGGCCGGGCGCGGGTGCCTTCGAATTGGGCGACGAGCCGGCGGCGGAAGGCTCGCCCGCGGGGCGCCGCCTGCCCTTCGAGCCCGTGCAGGCCCGCGGCCTGGACGAAGCCCTGCGCGCACGCTCGCCCGTGGCGGTGACGTCGCTGACGGTGCACCTGCTGGACGGCGAACGCGGCGTGGTGGAGGCGCGAGAGGCCGCGGCGCAGGCCTGCGCGCGTGCCATCGTGTCGGTGCTCAACGACCCCGAAGCGGTCTGCGCGCGGCCTGACCGCGAGCCACGTGCGCTGCGCGCCGGCGACCTGGCGGTGCTGGTGCGCAACCGCACCGAAGCGGCACTCGTGCGGCGCGCGCTCAGCCAGCGCCGCGTGCCCTCGGTCTACCTGTCCGATCAGGACTCGGTCTACGCCACCGACGAAGCGGCCGATCTGCTGCGCCTGCTGCGTGCGATGGCCAGCCCGCGCGAGCCCGCGGCGGTGCGCGCGGCGATGGCCTCGGCCTTGATCGGCCTGTCCGCGGCGGACCTGCTGGCCCTGGCCGATGACGAGGCGCGTGTCGATGCCTGGACGGCGCATTTCATCGAGCTGCACGCGCTGTGGCAGACGCAAGGTGTGCTGGCCGCCGTGCGCCGTGCGCTGCACCTCTTCGGCCTGCCCGCGCGTTGGCTGGCACAGCCGCAAGGCGAGCGGCGATTGACCAATGTGCTGCACCTGGCCGAGCTGATGCAGCGCGAGCAGGCGCGCGTGTCCGGCCCCGCGGCGCTGGTGCGTGGTTTGGCGGCCGAACTGCTGGCGGCGCAGGAAGGCCGCGCGGGCGGCGACGACGCGCTGGTGCGCCTGGAGAGCGACGCCGACCGCGTGCAGGTGGTGACGGTGCACAAGTCCAAGGGCCTGGAGTACCCGATCGTCTTTCTGCCTTTCGCGACGCACGTGCGCACGGCCGCGCGGGGTGGTGTCGAACCCTTGCGGGCCGATGCCGATGGCGCGCCGGGCAGCCTGCGCGAGTGGCGCGACGAGGAACGCGCCGCCGAGGAAGCGGCGCGCCAGCAGGAGGAGTTGCGCCTGCTCTACGTGGCGCTGACCCGCGCCCGCCACGCGCTGTGGGTGGGCGTTGCCGCGCTGACGGGCCGTGGCGCGCTGGCGCCCACGCTGTGGCACCGCAGCGCCTGGGGCCGTTTGATCTCCGGGCCGCAGCCGCGCGAGGCCCAGGCGGCGGTGGAAGACCTGCGGGCCTGGGTCAACGCGCAAGTGAAGGCGCAAGTGAACGCGAAGGCCGATGTGCGCCTGGAGATCGAAGCGCTGCCGGACGAAGGCGCGCCGACGGCGCCAGTCGAGCCGCTGGTACCGCGCGGCGCGGCCACGCCGCTGGCGCCGATGCAGCCCTATCGCGGCGACTTTGACCGGCTGTGGGGCATCGCCAGCTACTCGGCGCTGGTGCGCGACATCGGCTCCGGCGGTGGACGCGCCGCCGCGTCCGTACCCGTGAGCGGCGTGGCCACCGTGACCGCGCTGCGCGACGACGAGACCGATCAAGCCGATGACGCGACCGGGCTTGCCGCCGCGGCGGCGCTGTCGGCCGAGGCTGTCCGCGCAGCCCACACGCCGGCTGCGGTCGAGCCCTGGCACGCCTTTCCGCGCGGGGCCTGGGCCGGCACCTTCCTGCACGGCGTGCTGGAGTCGATGGCCATGGAGCGGTTCTCCGCGCCGGATACACCGCAGCGCGACGCCGCGTTGCGCCGCCGCTGCGAGCGCCAGGGCTGGGGCGCGCATGCCGAGACGGTGGTGGCTTGGATGCGGCGCATCGCCACGCAGCCCTTGCCGCCGCTGGGTGTGCCGCTGTCTCAGGTGGCGCGCGTGCTGCCGGAGATGGAATTCTGGCTGCCGGCCGACGGGCTGGACGCGGCACGGCTGGATGCAGCCTGCCGCGCCCACCTGTGGCCGGGCGAGCCGCGGCCGGCCTTGCCGGAGCGCCGCCTGCACGGCCTGCTGATGGGCTTTGCCGACCTGGTGATCGAACACGACGGCCGCTACTGGGTGCTGGACCACAAGTCCAACGCATTGGGCGCGGACGACAGCCACTACGGCCCGCCGGCGCTGCAGGCCGCGATGCGCGAACACCGCTACGACGTGCAGGCCGTGCTGTACTTGCTGGCGCTGCACCGGCTGCTGCGCAGCCGGCTGGGGGCGTCCTATGAACCGCAGCGTCAGCTGGGTGGTGCGATCTACCTGTTCCTGCGCGGCATCGGCGCGCCCGACGCCGGCTGTTGCACGCTGGCGCCGCCCTGGCCGGTGATCGAGATGCTGGATTCGGCCTTGTCCGAACAGACCACGCAACGCGCGGGCGGGGCCTCGGCGCAGGAGCCGGCACGATGAGCCCCGGTGCGGCCGACGCCGTCATGATTGCCATCGAAGCGGGCTGCGTGCAGGGCTGGCTGCGCCCGCTGGACCTGGCGCTGGTGCGCTTCCTGCGCGAGAGCGATCCGCAGCTGGCGGCCGCCGGACTGGCCGCTGCCGCACTGGCGAGTCAGGCCGAAGCGCAGGGCCACCCCTGCCTGGACCTGGACGCCCTGCGCGCCGACCAGGGCGCCACGCTGCTGCTGCCGGCCGAGGCCGCACCGCTGCTGCAGGCGCTGGGCCGGGCAGGCGAGGGCTGGGCCGCCTTCCTCCGCAGCGCCGTCGTGGCAACACCCGGCGACGCGGCGCCTCCTGCGCCGCTGATGCTCGACGGTTCGCGGCTGTACTTGCGCCGCTACTGGGACATGGAGCAGCGCGTGGCCGCCGCGCTGCGCGGCCGCCTGCACCGCCTGCCGCAGGCCGCGGACGACGCGGTCTCGGCACGCTGGATCGAGCGCCTTTTTGGCGTGGCGGCAGCGGGTGACGGCCCTGACGCGCAGCGCATCGCCTGCGAGCGGGCCACGCGCCGCGGGCTCACGGTGGTCACCGGCGGCCCCGGAACCGGCAAGACGACCACGGCCACGCGCATGCTGATGCTGCTGGAACTGCTCCAGGGCGCGCCGGCGCAAACGCAGTCGAAGCCGCAGCCACAGCCACAGCCACAGCCACAGCCACAGCCACAGCCACAGCCACAGCCACAGCCGCGCGCGTTGCGCATCGGCCTGGCCGCGCCGACCGGCAAGGCGGCGGCACGCCTGCGCGAATCCTTGCAAGCCGGCCTGGGCAGCTTGCGCACGGCTGCCTGGCTGTCGGATGGCGACGCCGCGCCGGCGCACGAGCGCCAGGCCTGGCAGGCCGCCATCGAGCGCCTGGAGCCGGCCGTTCAGCAGGCGCGCACGCTGCACGCGTTGCTGGGCGCCCGCCCACAGGGGCGGGGTTTCCGCCACGACCGCGCACGCCCGCTGCCGCTGGACCTGCTGCTGGTCGACGAGGCCTCGATGGTGCACCTGGAGCTGATGGACGCGCTGCTGGCCGCCTTGCCACCGCAGGCGCGCCTGGTGCTGCTGGGCGACCGCGACCAGCTGGCGTCCGTCGAAGCGGGCGCGGTGCTGGGCGAATGGTGTGCGGCCGCGGGTGCAGGCGCCGACGCCGCAGGGATTTCCAAGGCGCTGTCGGCACAAACGGTCCAACTCACGCGCAGCCACCGCTTCCAGGGCCCCATCGCCCAGCTGGCCGCGGCGGTGCGAGGCGGTGATGCCGCGGCTGCCGACGCCGCGCTCGCGGGTGACGAAGCCCGCTGGCAATCCCTGTCGGCCGGCGGTCTTGGCCATCCGGGCAGCCCTGCCAGTCCCGTCGTTCCTGGCGGCGCGGCGTCGGCGTCGGCCTCGGGCCCCGAGGCCCTCGGCACCGGGTACGCCGCCTACGCGCAGGTGCTGGCCGAGCGCCCTGCGGACGAGGCCGCCTTCGAGGCCTGGGCCTGGCGTGCGCTGCAGGCCTTTGCGCGCTTTCGCGTGCTGGCCGTGCTGCGCGACGGACCCTGGGGCGTGGGCGGGCTGAACGAGCGCTTCGCGGCGCAGGTGCTGGGACGGACGGCGCGCGGCGCGGAGTGGGTCGAAGGCCGCCCGGTGCTGGTCACGCGCAACGCGCCCGCGTTGGGCCTGGCCAATGGCGACATCGGTCTGGTGCTGCGCCTGCCTGCGCAGGGCCGACGTGGCGCGCCCGCGCGCTGGGCGGCCTGCTTCGCGCGGGGCGAGGCGCTGCAGATGGTGTCGGTGTCGCGCCTGCCGCCCGTCGAGACCGCCTTCGCGATGACCGTGCACAAGAGCCAGGGCTCGGAGTTCGACGAGGTGCTGCTGGTGCTGCCGCCGGCTGGCTCGCCGCTGCTGACGCGCGAACTGCTCTACACCGGCATCACGCGCGCGCGTCAGCGCCTGGTGCTGGCCGGCCCCGACCGCGCGGCGCTGGCGCAGGCCTTGTCGCGCCACACGCGGCGCTACAGCGGCCTGGCCGATCTGCTGCGCCGTGGGGCCGATCCGGCGGCGGGCTGAAGGCACCGCTGCGGCGGTAGTAAGCTTCCGCGTCGGTCCGAGCCTCCCGATGCGCGGCCGGACCCTCAGCGCCGGTCCATCCCGGTAGCCTC
Organism: Pseudomonadota bacterium; assembly: GCA_963205115.1. Classification (GTDB taxonomy): domain Bacteria; phylum Pseudomonadota; class Gammaproteobacteria; order Burkholderiales; family Burkholderiaceae_C; genus Rubrivivax. The sequence goes on from CAUJHV010000012.1 coordinate 86,007, forward strand.
AAACATTCAACATGAGCCAACGATGACCGCACTCGACGACTTCCCGATCACCCGCAAGTGGCCGGCGCGCGACCCGCGCGTGCTGCAGCTGTATTCGCTGCCCACGCCCAACGGCGTGAAGGTGTCGATCCTGCTGGAAGAGCTGGGGCTGCCCTACGAGGTGCACCGCGTGGCCTTCGACCGCAACGACCAGCTGTCGCCGGAATTCCTGTCGCTGAACCCGAACAACAAGATCCCGGCCATCATCGATCCGGACGGACCCGGCGGCCGGCCGCTGGCGCTGTGGGAGAGCGGGGCGATCCTGTTCTACCTGGCCGAGAAGACCGGCCGCTTCCTCGATGCGGACCCCGCGCGGCGCTACGAGACGCTGCAGTGGGTGATGTGGCAGATGGGCGGCGTCGGGCCGATGTTCGGCCAGCTGGGTTTCTTCCACAAATTCGCCGGCAAGGACTTCGAGGACAAACGCCCGCGCGACCGCTACGTGGCCGAAAGCCAGCGGCTGCTGAAGGTGCTGGACCAGCGCCTGGCCGGCCGCGAATGGATCATGGGCGCCGACTACAGCATCGCCGACATCGCGATCCTGCCCTGGGTGCGCAACCTCGTGGGCTTCTACGGGGCGGGTGAGTTGGTGGGCTACGACCAGTTCAGCCAGGTGCAGCGCGTGCTGGCGGCGTTTGTCGCGCGGCCCGCGGTGGTGCGCGGGCTGGCGATTCCGCCGGCACCGGCGGCCTGAGCGGGCATGCACGAACACCACGCAGCGGCGCATCCGCTGCCAACGGTCCGGCCCCGCGTTGCCCACGCGCGCCGCCTGAGCCGGTGACGACCCCCACAGCTTCCTCCGCCGTGCGCGCGCACCCCTTGCGCGGCGTGGCCCTGGTGCTGGCCGCGGCGATGCTGTGGGGCACGACGGGCACCGCGCAGAGCCTGGCACCGCCGCAGCTCTCGTCGCTGTGGGTCGGCGCCTTGCGGCTGGCCGTGGCGGCGGCGTTCTTCGTGCCCTGGCTCGCGTTCACGGACCGCGGCGCGCTGACGCCGCGCCGGTGGCGCAGCTGGCCTTGGCGCGGCATCGTCGCGGCCGCGGCCTGCATGACGGTCTACAACCTGGCCTTCTTCGCGGGCGTGCGTTCGGCCGGCGTGGCCGTGGGCACGGCCATCGCGCTGGGCAGTGGTCCCGTCTGGGCCGGCCTGATGCAGGCCCTGTCGCGCACGCACGTGCCGACGACGGGATGGTGGCTGGGCACGGGCCTGGCGGTGTTCGGCGTGGGCCTGCTGGTCGTGGGCCCGGGCGCGGCGACGGCACCGGCGGCATCGGGTGTGGCGCTGTGCCTCACCGCAGGCCTGTCCTATGCGCTCTATACCCGCGTGCTGCAGGGCCTGGTGCAGCGCACGCCGGCGGGCACGGCCACGGCGGCGGTCTTCGTCGTCGCGGCGCTGCTCGCCGCGCCGCTGGCTTGGGCGATGGCCGGCGTGCCGCACATCGGCAGCAGCGACCTGGCCGTCGTGGCCTGGCTGGGCGTCATGAGCACAGGCCTGGCCTATCTGCTGTACGGCTTCGCGCTGCGCCACGTGGCCGGCGCCACAGCGGTTTCGCTGGCGCTGGGCGAGCCGGTGACGGCCTTCCTCCTGGCCATCACCGTGGTGGGCGAGCACCCGCCGCTGGCGGCCTACCTGGGTCTGGGGCTGGTGCTGCTGGGCCTGTGGGTGGTGATCCGCGCGGAGTTTGCGGCCCTGGCGCCGGCAGGGGCCGTGGCGGGCTAGCCCCACAGGCCAAGCGGGATGCCATCGGGCGTCTGATCAGCGAGCATCAGATGTCCGAGCGGCGGGCCTGCAGACTTGTGGGGCTGAGCCGAGGCAGTTACCGGCATCCGCCGGTGGCCAGCACCCAGACAGAGGCGCTGAAGACCAAGATCGTCGAGATCGCTCATGTGCTCAGGCGCTTCGGCTACCGGCGCGTGCACGATCTTCTGCGACCGGACTTCCCGGGCGTCAATCACAAGCGGGTGTACCGGCTGTACCGGGACGCCAATCTAGCTGTTCGCAAGCGCAAGAAGGTTCGGCAACCGCCAGCCGAGCGCACGCCGCTGAACATCGCCAGCACGGTCAATGAGGTGTGGAGCATGGACTTCGTCAGTGACAGCCTGGCCAACGGCCGGCGCCTGAAGTGCCTGACCGTGGCCGACGACTTCAGCCGCGAGGCCGTGGAGATCGCTGTGGACTACGGCATCGGCGGCCAATACGTGACGCGGCTGCTGGACCGGGCCGCCTTGTTCAGAGGCTACCCGGCGGCGGTAAGGACGGACAACGGCCCGGAGTTCACCTGCAGGGCCTTCATCGCCTGGACGATCGAGCATCATGTGCGGCACCTGCTGATCGAGCCCGGCAAGCCGATGCAGAACGGCTACATCGAGAGCTTCAACGGGCGGTTCCGGGACGAGTGCCTGAACGAGCACTGGTTCCAGACGCTGCCGCAAGCCCGCGAAGAGATAGCCCGCTGGCGGCGTGACTACAACGAGGTGCGACCGCACGGCAGCATCGGACGGATACCTCCAGCCCGGTTCGCCGAACTGCATCGCCGGCATGCCGGCGATGCAGCCCTGGACATCAACACGCGAAGCCAAGAGATCCAGTAACGTTCAACTAGGACTCCTGCCGAAACATTGGTATGGCGGATGGGGGCAGGTCACAGGTGTTCAAACAACAACGGCCCCTCACTGGGCAATGAGGGGCCGTTGGACCGGTGCATGCCGGCTATGACCTGGGGTGGCTGATGGGAGACCAGTGGCCACCTGGGATCCCCTGTGTTTACGCGGCTTTCCGGCCGGTGCCACACGGGTCTGTGGAACAGATTGCGCAACAGGTGGGCGAGTCGCAAAGTTCTTCAAAGTGAATGAGCCATCTGCCCGTGGCCGGCGTTAGGGAGTCATCAGCGCCCGGTGAACCAGGGGTTTCAGCAGGTCGGCTGACAACGACGAGTCGTCAAGATTCACCCGGAAACGAACCGCCGAGATGGGGCTCCCATCGGGTATCACCACCACTGGCACTCGGTCGGCCGCGATGACACGCAGGTTCGACTCGGCAAACCCTTCGTCAAATCGGATTTCCGATGCCTCCGCGACGGCGCTGCCAATGGCGCCGAACACGTTCTTAACCAGCTTCATCCGCAATTCAGCGCTCAGACCTTCCTGAAGCGTGGCCAGGAGGTCGGTGACAGACTTTCCACCCTGCGCGCGACGAAGCCGCAGCGACGCAACGCTGACGGGCGCCTCGCTCCGTCGGAGTTGCTCATACGAGAAGTCGTGATTGCGCTCCTCTCGCTCGGTAGCCTTGACCTCGACAAAGTGCGAAGCGAATGAGAAGTCAAACCGTTCGGTGGGGTCTCGGTGCCACGCCGTGACCGCGCTCTGCGGGTCCGACGCGACCGACATTAGCCAGAGTTCGGCCCAAACGCCGGCGACGGCACGCGAAGATGGAAGCGACAGCGCGCTCAGCACCTCGATGAACTCGCGGACTGCGCTCTCAATGTCTGAGGCCGAGGGCGCCTCAGGCAGCGCAGACATGAGGGCGTCTGCCGCCAAGCAGAAGGCTTCGGCAAGCTCGAGGTCGTCGCCGCGAAGCGAGACCACCACGAAGTCGTCTTCGACAATTCCCGTGGGCGCACGCACGCGGAAGCGAATCCCGAACTCCACGGTCAGGTGCTGGAGGTTGATTGGCGGGCGCTTGAAGGCGGCCGGTGAGGCACAGGAAAGAAGAAGGACTGGTTGCTGTCGCGACCCCAGGGAGATGTAGTCGCGCGCGCGGCCCGGCGCTGCAGATGCTGGCAGAGTACCGTCAACCTGCCGCGCTGCTGACGCCGCCTCGCGGTAGGCGTCATAAAGCTTGCTGCGCATCTCAGAGCTCTTCGATGACGCAGTCCTTTGCGACCGGCTCGGGCAGGTGGACAGCGAACCAGGGCACGCAGTCCGCGATGCTCGCATCAATCCTGGCATCGGGCTTGAACACCAGGTAGCGCAGGTGCAGCGTCACGCGGCCCGGGGTGAAGAGGGCGCGGTCACCAACGTAGTTGAGTTGGTCGATGGATGCTGCACCCTTCGGGCTCTCGCCGACGAAGAGGTTGTTTATTTTTCCGTCAGCAGTTAGCCCCCGGCCGGTGAGGCCTGCCGTGCTGAGGTTGCCAACCAAGACGACGTCCACGAGCGCGGGCTCCATGGATTCGTCGCGATGCTTGACGAGCGAAATCGCAGTGGCCGAGATGTCCGTTGAGTCGTCAAGGCTGCGAATGCGCGCGTCGAGCAAGAAGTCGAGCACCTCGTTGATGGGCACGCCTTCAATCAAGATGTTGCGCGGCGAGTCGCGGCGCACATCCTTGAACTCCGGCCGCTGTGCCGCATCAACGGCGCGATGCGTCTGCTTCCAGACCGCAGCCTTGCGCTCGAACAACTGGCGGTTGTGCAGGACCGCCTCGGCGTCGAAGTACAGCGAGCCAGGCACGACCCATCCTTCGTCCATCTCCACCTGGACGACGCTTCGTCCAATGACTGCCTTTCGGGTTGGGCTCAGCGCACGATTCAGGATGAAGTCGCGCTTCCATTCCTGAAGCGGCTTACCTCGGTGCGCGTCGAGAGCTTTTCGCACAAACTCTTCGGACTCCACGTAGCCCTCGAAAGCGTCGATCACGTCGTTGAGCAGGAAGACTCGACACAGCCCCTCATAGGACTTCTTGTATCCGAGGAACCGAGCACGCTGTTGCAATGTATCCGCGTTGGTCGACGCTGTGCGCGGCATGTAGCTGATAGTCAGGCCCTCGACGGTGAAGCCGCGGTCAAGCTTCTGTCCGCCGACGAGAATCCAGTATGGCCAGTCGTTCCACTTCACTGCCTTCTGGCCGTCGGCGTTGGAGTTCACCTTCACGACCTTGACCTCGCTGAAGACTTCAGGCAACGCGTTCACGAGCGTGTCGAACGCCTCGAGCGTTGGGAACGTCCTCAGCAACTCGTCGTAGCTCTCACGAAGGCCACGCTCGAGTTCCGTTCGCACAGCGCTGCCCTTGGGCTGCTCCAGGAACTCTCGCCAGTGCTCAAGCAGGCCGTCGAGCCATTCCTTGTAGTCCGTGTGAGGCGCCGTGCGCTGCGACGGGTGGACCATCATCGAACGGTTGCCTTTGCCGCGCGTAACGCTGTGATGGGCGGCCCCAAGGATGAAGAGTTGCAGCGCCTGCTGCAGAGTCTGAGGCGCCTCTGTCAGCGGGTTCTGCACCGTCGGTACCTGCTGAGTCGGAATCTCGAAGCAAAGCGGCTTGTCCTCACTGAAGAAGTCCTTGCCACCGACATAGCCGTCCCCAGGCGAGACCAACTCGGCGAACGATGGGCTCAGGATGTCGGCAACGGCAATCAGGAGATTCGCCTGGGGGGTTGCCGTGTACTGCAAGTAGGTGTGGTGAGGAATGGCCGCCTTGAGTTCGAGGATGCGCCGATACGTCGAGCTCAATTCGTTGGCACCGGTTCGTAGGTTCCTTCCGGCCTTGGCGTTGAGGCCAGCTTGGTCGCTCTCGTCGTCAATGATGAGGACGGGCACGCCGTTGAGGTCTACGCGCTCAAGAACGTCGCGCAGATTCTTAAGGCGTTGGTGGTGCTTCAGGACAGTAATCAGGGCGGAGCGTTTGGCCGTGCCCGGCGCGCCTCCGCGGCTGCCGCTCCACGCGCGCAGCACCTTCTCGATGTCAGCCGCGTGGCCACCCTTGACCTCGGGGTTCTCGAACTTGCGCCAGTCGTGCTGGATTTCGCTCATCCCGAGGTCAATCGTTAGCCGGTCCTCGGACTGGCCCTTCAGTGCCACGGCCGTGCCGGCCAGCAAGATGACTACGCCGTACCCGTTGTCCCTCGCAAGCGCTGTGACGGTGGTGAACGATAAGGTCTTGCCGGATTGCACGTAGCCGACGACCAGGCCCGCATCCTGGCCAGCCGAATCAGTGGGCGGCACGCAGCGCCCAAGAATAGTCGCCGCCTCGGTCACGACGCGGGCCATAGCATCTTCGTCCGGCGCCCCGCGTTGCTTCAACTTGCGCTCGACGAACTCTTTGGTGAAAGGCCCCACAGCGGGTGTCCAGCGGGTGTCCAGCGTGCCACCGCCAAGGCGCTCAACGACGATGTTCATGGCTATGGAGCCGCGAATGTCTCGCGGAGAAGCTTGTTGAGATGGTGAAGGAAGAATTGGGGCTTCCCGCCGGCTTCTGAACTGAGGGCTGCAGCCAGCGCCGCTGCGCTCGCGAAACGCACGAACACTTCCATGTTCTCGTAGCTTGCGCCAGCGAACCGCTCGACAAACGGATGCACCAGCGAGACGTCGACTTGCACGCTGCGTCGGCGCATGCCGTCATTGGACGGCTTCGTGGCATCGCCGACTCGGAGCCAGTCGCTCACGGTCGGGTCGGTGCTTGCCTTGATGGTCAAGACCCAGACGGTCGTCGACACACGAACCTCAACCGTGCGCTCGAAGCCCGATACGGAGGGCGCCGGAATTTCCGCTGGTACGTCAGGCGGATTTGCCGGATGCTGAGTCTCTTCCTCGAGCACCGGTGCGAGTTCGCGCTCAACGACATCGGCGACACTGTTGGCAACGGTCTCGGCGACATTGTCAAGGTCACGAGTGCGCTTGTGCTGCTTTGCCCGGTAGCCTTCGGCTTGGTCCAGCAAGTTCATCGGCGCCGTTTTCAACTCACTCTCGAGCAGGTCAAGGAAGAGCTCTTCGTGCTCTTCCCATCGGAACCCGTCCTTGGTGTGGCTCACGTCGAACCCCGAGAGATGAAGCTCACCAAATAGACGCTGGAAGGTGTAGCTGTTGCTCTTGCCGAAAATCTGCTCTGGCCGATATGACTCGTCGGCGCTCCCTTGGATGAGCCGGCCGCGCCGCAAGAGCGCAAACCCTGCATGCGTCGTGGAGCCGACCTCGCGCAACGCGGCAAAACCAGTTACCTTGTGCGGACCGCCCAGGTCCATCTCGATGGCCTTGCGCCAGACAATCTGCTCGGCTGCCGGCTCCCGATACGGTGCTGCTTTGAGGATGCGCGCCTCCTCGAAGGTCAGTTCATCCCGACCGAACATGAGCGTCAGCGTTCTGTCGCGCAGGAAGGTCCGATAGATGCTGGCGAGGTGCTCCTTCATCTTCCCAATCGTGCGCTTCTTCGGCACGTGGCAGAGGTCGGTGAGCTCGAGGACGGTGTAGTGCCTCTGCGGCTGCGAAGGAACCTCAGTAATCGTCAACTCCTCGATGCGGTCCTCGACGATTTCGTCGATGTCGAATCGGACGACCCGCTCAACACTCTCGCCAAGTGCCTTCGTGCGGACGCTCCACTTCTTGGCGAACCAGCACGCCGCGCTCTTCATGCCCATACCGAACTCGGACAAACCATCGCGGTCAGGTGGTATCTGGGCCGGCCGGAAGGCGCGGGCAAAGTCACGCAGCGCGATGCCGGCGGCGTCGTCGGTGATGACGATTCGGCCCGCGCCCTCGGGGTCGATGGAGACAGTCACCCGGAGAGGCGAATCGACACCATCGGCCCCGCGCAGCTGCTTTCGGTTGGCGGTGTAGCTCTGGATGGCGTTGTCAACGAACTCCGCGAGAGCAAACCACGGTCGGTAGTTCAGGTGCCGCAGCACCGAGAGGATGTTGACTTCCGGCCGGATGTTGACCTTGGTTATGGCGCCGGTCATGCGTGCGCAACCTGCCGGTGAATGGGTTGCACCCACGGTGGGAGGAATTCGTTGAAGTCAGCGATGAGATTCGATGCAATGCCGCCGACGACGCTGGCATTGACCGCGTTGCCGAGTGCTGCGAATGCGCGCGTGCGGCTCTCGGGCAGCGCGAGGTCTCCGAGGCTTTGCAGCCCGGCACACTCCCTCGGGGTCATGTACCGCTTCTCCCAGCCGATGATGGGAACCTGTGTGTCCGTCATCGCGATGAGGCTGGGCGCAGTGGTCGGCCGCTTGATGCGAACGCCCGATGCGCGAAACTGAATCACATAGCGCCAGATGTCGCGCTCACCGCCCTTAATGTTCCACTCGAACTTCTGCAGACTGGCGGGGAATGTCAGGACCTTGGACACCCACGGGTCAATCCACTTCCGATTGCTCGCGTAGAACTCGCGGTTCTGCCGGATGAAGTCCTGCTTCCACTTCGGGAACTCGAACTGCTCGGTCCGCGCATGGCTCGGGAGAGCTGCCCAGCGGTCGTCTGGCGTGAGGTCCCTCAGGGGGGCGCCATGGGAGCCGCGGAACTTTGAGAGGCCGCGCGTTCCTTTCTCGCTGAGCACCGCGTACGGCGTGCCATCGGCATACGGGTAGTCCGCGCCGAACTCCATTGACCAGATGGGAAAGTACGGCAACTCGACGGACGAGGGGCTGCGCCTCAGAAAATCGTCCCAGACCTCAAGGCACTTCTCGACCTGCGGCGAGAGCGGCTTCGCGTCGGCCGGTTGGTGCTCGAGCACCGACTTAATGCTGGTTGGTTTGTTGGTCGGCTCGGGCCAGACAAAGCCATTGCGGCCTGCGCGCGAGCCGACGATGTAGACACGCTCGCGTATTTGCGGTATCCCAAACTGATGTGGCGAGAAGCGCCTTGCGTCGACCTCGTAGCCAAGCCCGATGAGGATGGTCTTGATGCGCTCGAACGTCTTGCCGCCGTCGTGCTGCAGCAGATTGGGGACGTTCTCGAGAATGAAGTAGCGCGGCGTCTTCGCCTTGATGATGGCCGCGACGTTGAAGAAGAGGTCGCCTTGCCGGGTGCACTCGAAGCCGAGTTGTTCGCCAGCCTTCGAGAAAGGCTGGCACGGGAATCCCGCGCAGAGCACGTCGTGATCTGGCACTAATGCCGGCTTCACGTCACGGATATCTCCCTGCGGTTTGATGCCGAAGTTTTCGAAATACAGGTCTTGGAGGTGAGCTTGCCACTCGGCTGCAAACACGCATGTGCCGCCGAGCTTGTCCAAGGCCACATGAAACCCGCCCAGCCCCGCGAAGAGGTCGATAAATCTAAATCGTTGCACGTTGCCCCCATGCGAAACCGGCATAGGTTGTCCGGCCGCCATAAGTCTTTCTTCTTTGCATCACGGCTGTGTCCGTCAATTTGTAGCACAACACCCGGCAAAGATCCTGTATGAATGTACAGCAACTATTGCGCGCTGTCGTCAAGTACCCGACGGCCGCTGCCTGCGGCTGGACGATGTAGGAGTCGGTTCACGGCGGTCTGCCGCGACCCTCTGGCGACAGGAGGGTCACGGTGCCTACACGGCGCATCCATCAACACACTTGGAGAAGCCGAGTGAAGCATTCCATTCTGCCCACGCAGGGCCATAGACCGACATGCACCCGTGCAATCTGCGATGGCGGGTGTCGAACGCCGGAAACCAGCGCCAATAGGGGCTTTGCGGGATCCACGGCTCTGATTGAAGCGATCCACATTCGTGGCCCTCTGGCCAGCGCGCCCAGTGTTTGCGCGGCGTCTGGCGCCGGGAGCCAGCGATGAACGAGCGCAGCAGGTTCATCAAAATCCACGTGAGCGATGGCGAGTACAAGTCGTTGCGCCAGCGGGCCGATGCCGAGGGCGTGACGATGTCTCAGCACGTGCCCGCCACGGGCACGGCGGGACACGAGTCGCTGGACGTGGCCGCCGAACTGGCCGCGTTGCGCCAGCACGTGAGGCAAGCGCCAAGCGCACCGGCCAACGGCGCCGGTATCGAGCAGCGCGAGATGCTGCTGCTGATACACGAGCTTGCGGCAGCAAGTGACGCACAGATTCTGGCCCGCGTTCGCGCGCAGATGGCGGCGCAGGGCGGCAACGCCGACAAGCGCGGGTGTGCGGCGTGAGAACGCATGACGCACTCCTTCGCCACCTGCTCGGCGTAGTGGACCGCGCGCTGGTCTGGGCCGTGCTCGCCATCATGCTGTCGGCGCTCACCTGGACCGCCGCCTGGGAGAGCGGGGTAGGCGTCTGGGCGGCAGCCGATCTCGTTTTGCCGCCAGACGCCCAGGGGCCAGGCGACCGTGGTTCGCTCACACCTTCTCAGATCGCGCGTCGGCCGCGCGTGGCGAGGTTGACCAGCAGCCCCATCAGCACGCGTCGGTAGTAGCGCGGCACGAAGGGCATCTGGAAGGCCGAGCGGATCCAGCCGAGCAGCGGCATCCGCGGCCGGTACATGTGCAGCCAGGACGCCAGGTAGTACTTCGTCGCGCCCATGCGCAGGTGCTTGCGCAGCTGCGGCCAGCCACGCGGATCCAGTCGGGCATGTGCCTGGATCACCGGATCGGTGTCCAGCATGGACATGTATTCGCGCACGGCCTGCGCCAGCGTCGTGTGCGGGGCGCTGTGGCCCGTGCTGTCGGGCGCCACGCGCCAGTTGAAGCAGCCGCTGCGCGCCATGACGACCTCTCGCCCCAGTGCCAGGCGCACCCAGATCGCGTCGTCGGCATGCATGGCCAGCGGCAGGTCGGGGTAGCCGCCGGTGCTGCGCAGCAGCTGCGTGCGCGCCATCTGCGTGACCGCGCTGGATTCCAGTTCCAGTTCGGCCATCGCCCAGCGCGACAGGAATTCCTCGCCTGCCAGGACGGTGGGGCGCGGCAGCTTGGAGCGCCAGTAGACCTGCTGCTCGTCGTCCATCTTCGCGTGTTGCGGAATGGCCAGCGCCGCGCGCGGATGGGTCTGCAGCAGGCCGACAAGATCGGACACGAAGTCGGCACTGATCGTGTCGTCGTCGCAGAGCAGCACGAAATACTCGCCCTTGGCCAGGTTCACCAGCGTATTGAAATTCGCCGTCACGCTGACGGTGACCGGGTGCCGGTGCACGCGGTAGGGATGCGGCCAGTTCGCGCGGATGATGGCGTCCAGCGCCTCACCGTTCTGGCCGTTGTCCGATACGAGCAGCTCGATGTGCGCGTAGTCCTGAGCGGCCACTGCGCGCAGCGCAAAGGGCAGCGTTTCCAGCCGTTTGTAGACCGGGATGCCGACCGTCACCACCGGTGGCGGGGTCTGCGGGAGGCGTGTGGGAGCCGTGGACATGACGGCCGGGATGGTAGGTGCGGGAATACCTGTTTCAGGCCCCGGCGCCGGCCTTACCCTCAGATCGAGGTAAGGAAGTCGTTAGGACCCGCTGGTGTGGCGCTGGCCGGCCAGGATGGCCATGGTGATGCGCGAGACGCAGGTCAGCTGGCCCTGGTCGTCGACCATGTCGATCTGCCAGACCTGGGTGGTGCGCCCGCGGTGCACCGCCCGCGCCGTGCCGGTGACCCAGCCGCTGTTCGTCGCGCGGATGTGGTTGGCATTGATGTCCAGCCCCACCGCGCGTGTGCCGGCCGGCACCGAGTAGGCCGCGCCGCAGGAGCCCAGGGTTTCGGCCAGCACCACCGAAACCCCGCCGTGCAGGATGCCGTAGGGCTGGCGCGTGCGGGTGTCGACAGGCACGCGCGCGCGGATGAAGTCCGGGCCGACTTCCAGGAATTCGATGCCCAGGTGCTCGACGGTGGTGCCGCGATGCACGTCGGTCAGCGCCTGCGGGCTGATGGGTTGTTGCCAGATCGGGGTCATGTGCGAAGTGTGCCACCCGGGTCGCACACGCGCTGTCGCGCAGGCGCTCGTGGCCTGCCCGCGGCCGGTCCCAGGGCGCAGAGCGCCAGAGTCATGGCTGGAAGCGGCCAAGCGCCGGCAGATGGGGGCGCGGCTTCGGGTCGCGCGTCCGAAGTGCCCGGACCCGGATCGTTGGGGAAGGGCGATGGCGCCAGTGGGCTTGCGGATGCGACCCTGAAGCGACATGGGCTGTCCCGATCTCGCCGCCCTGAATCAGCCGGTCGAGCAACCTCGCCGTCTCCTGTAGGATGCCCCGCGACGGAGGGCTCACGTCCGCGGGCAGCAATCAAGGCGATTGAGGCACGGAGCACGGCTCGAGACCGTGCGGGCTCACCCCACCGGGAGCCCATCGTGCGAGCCGCGGCGCAGCAGCCCCAGCGGGCTCCCGAAGCAAGGCCCGACGAACCCCAAGCGATGCGTCAGGGGCCGGCCGGATCACGACAAGACGACGTCGCGGTCGTCAGTTCCAAGCCATCCCGGCCGGTATCGGCCGGCCACCCATGCGTCTGTCGGGATTGCCAGAGACCGTTTGAATTTCCTATGCCCACATTCACTTTCAGTTTGCCGCTTCGGACCCCTTCGTTTCGGGGGGGGTCGGCTGTGCCACTAGGGTGTTCCCGTCCCCGCTTTGCGTGCAATATTGCCGCTGCACTGCCACGCGACGGACGGCGCTGCCGCCCGGCCGTTCGCTGCCCGACTGACGACCTCCAACGCGCAAGCCCATGACCATCAGCGTGATCCTCCCCTGCTACAACGGCGCCGCCACGCTGGCGGTCCAGCTCGAATCGCTGGCACGCCAGGACTGGCCCGTGGGCTCCGAACTCGTCGTCGTGAACAACGGATCGACCGACGACTCGATGGCCATCGTGCGGAGCTACCGCGACCGGTTTCCCCTGCTGCGCACCGTGGACGCGCACGACGGCAGCGGCCCGCGCCTGGGTGTGGCCCACTCCTACAACACCGGCGTCAAGGCGGCCCGCGGCGACCGCTTCGCCTTCTGCGAGGCGGACGACGAAGTCGGCCCCGGCTGGCTGGTGGCCATGCAGCGCGCCCTGGAAGAACACAGCCTGGTGTCCGGGCCTCTCGAGTACACGCGGCTCAATGAACCGTGGCTGGTGGCCGCCTGCAACCACGGGCGCTGGCGCCAGAGCGACGGCCTGATGCGCGACGAGGTGGACCTGCCGCCCCACCTGCCCTTCGCCTTCGGCTGCAACCTGGGCATGCGGCGCGAGGTCTACGAGCAGGCGGGCCCCTTCGACCTCAGCGTGCAGACCGCCTGGGACGCGGACTTCTGCTGGCAGGCCCAGTTGCGCGGCTTCCCGCTGCACTACGTCAACGACGTGCAGGTGCACTACCGCCTGCGGCACGAGACGCTGGCGATGTTCCGCCAGGCGCGCAACTGGGGACGCGACCGCATTCCGCTGCTGTCGCGCCACTCGGACGTCCTGTTCGACAGTGGCCACCTCGTGCGAGAGGTCTTCGGTCTCGTGCCCTATGGCCTCCAGGGCATCAAGCTGTTCCTGATGCACCGCTTCAACATCCGCCGCGGCAAGGGTGCGTTCGCGTTGTGGTGCTGGGGGGCGGGGTTCAAGATCGGCTACCTGGAAACCCACTGGCGCTACCGGACCGGGCGCCTGCAGCGGCCGCAACCCGCCCTGCGCGCCGCCGGACGCTGACGACGCAGGTCGCGCGGCGGCTGGTGCAGCAGCACGCGGCCGGCTTCATCGCCCACACCGAGGCCAGCACCGGCGCCGAGTTGCCCCGGTTCATCAAGGACGAATTCGACGCCTTCCTGGATTGCGGCATCCTGGCCCACGGCTTCCTGCGGCGGCGCTGCGGCGAGTGCAGCCACGACAAGCTGCTGGCGTTCAGCTGCGAGCAGCGCGGGTTCTGTCCGTCATGCGGCGCTCAGGGCCGACGGGGCCACGGCGGCGCCGTCACGCTGATCCAGCGCTTCGGCTCGGCCGGCGACGTGAACATCCACCTCGGCGCTGTCCGACACCCTGACACGCGAAGCAAACAGCGCCTGAATCCGCGCACTTCGACCACGGGCCTGCACCGATGCGCAGGCGCCCCGCACTGTCGGTGCTTTCCCTACAGTGCGCGGTTTTTCGGGTATTGGGTCTCTTCACTCCTTAAAGTCGCGCCCAGGGTCGGCGTCGATCTTTCGGGGTCGACCTGCGCACGCGAACACCCACATTGGAGATGACGTGACTTCACTGCTGCAGCTTTCCAAGGTGATCGACTGGATCACCGACCGCTTCGGAACCATCGCCATGTGGGCGGTGTTTCTGTCGTGCTTCATCAGTGCCGCGAACGCCGGCGTGCGCTACCTGGCCGACTACAGCTCGAACAGCTTTCTCGAGATCCAGTGGTACCTGTTTGCCGCTTGCGTGATGCTGGGCGCATCGCAGGTGATGCGGGTGAACGAGCATGTGCGGGTGGACGTGCTCTATGGCCTGCTGTCGGGCCGCGGCCAGGCCATGCTCGACCTGGCCGGCATGCTGTTGTTCGTCATCCCCTGCATGCTGGTGATGATCTTCTACGCCTGGCCGCTGTTCATGAAGATGTTTCTGAGCGGTGAGATGTCCAGCCAGGCCGGGGGCCTGATCCGCTGGCCGGCCATGTTGATGCTGCCTTTGGGCTTCTTCCTGCTGCTGCTGCAAGCGGTGTCCGAAATCATCAAGCGCGCCGCGTGGCTGGCCCACGTCTATGAGGGCGACTTCCACTACGAAAGGCCGCTCCAATGACGATGGATACCTTTGCCCCGCTGATGTTCGCGGGGCTGGTGCTGACACTGCTGATCGGGTTCCCGGTCGCGTTTTCGCTGATGGCCCTGGGCCTGGGCTGCGGCTTCTTTGCGGTGTCGATGGGCTGGTTCCCGGCCAGCTTCATGACGGCGCTGCCTTTGAACGTGTTTGGCATCCTGTCCAACGAGCTGCTGTTGGCGATTCCGTTCTTCACACTGATGGGCACGGTGCTTGAGCGCTGTGGCCTGGCCGAGGACATGCTCGACTCCATGGGCCAGCTCTTCGGCCCCCTGCGCGGCGGCCTGGGCTACTCGGTCATCATCGTGGGCTTCATCCTGGGCGCCATCACTGGCACCGTGGCGGGCCAGGTGATCGCCATGGCCATGATCTCGCTGCCGGTGATGATGCGCTGGGGCTACAACATCCGCTACTCCACCGGCGTGCTGGCCGCCTCGGGCACGATCACGCAGCTGGTGCCGCCTTCTCTGGTGCTGATCGTGCTGGCTGACCAGCTCGGCAAGCCGGTGGGCGACATGTACAAGGGCGCCTGGGGCCCGTCGATCCTGCAGGTGCTGCTGTTTGCGCTGTACACCTTTGTGCTCACGCGGCTCAGGCCCAGCTATTTGCCCGGCGTGCCCAAAGAGGCCCGCACGCTGCAGGGCTGGTCGCTGTGGGCCAAGTGCCTGCGCGGCATCATCCCGTCGGCGGTGCTGATTTTCACCGTGCTGGGCAGCATGGGCGGCTTGCCCGGCATTTCCACCGCCATCGCCACGCCCACCGAGGCCGGGGCAATGGGTGCGGTGGGCGCGCTGATCCTGGCCTTCATCCACCGCCGCCTGACCTGGGATCTGGTCAAGAGCGCCATGATCGGCACCATGCGCATCAGCGCGATGGTGGTGTTCATCCTGATCGGCTCGCGGGTGTTCTCGCTCGTGTTTCAGGGCGTGGACGGCGGCATCTGGATCGAGCACATGCTCAAGAGCCTGCCGGGCGGCCAGATCGGCTTTCTCATCGCGGTCAACATCTTCATCTTCTTCCTGGCGTTCTTCCTCGACTTCTTCGAGATCGCCTTCATCATCATCCCGTTCCTGGCGCCGGTGGCCGACAAGCTGGGCATCGACCTGATCTGGTTCGGCGTGATGATCTGCGTGAACATGCAGACCAGCTTCATGCACCCGCCCTTCGGCTTTGCGCTGTTCTACCTGCGGGGCATTGCCGACACGCTCTACAAGAACGGCGCCTTGCCGCGCAAGGTGGAGTCACGCGATATCTACATGGGCGCCATTCCCTGGATCGTGATCCAGCTGGTGCTGGTGGCCATCGTGATCTTTGTGCCGCAGACGGTGACCATGTTCCTGGACAAGCCCAAGACGCTGGACCTGGACAAGGCGGTCGAGAGCATCCAGCAGATGGACAAGCAGGGCGAGGTCAAGGTCGATCCGATGCAAGGCTTTGGCAACACCGGGCCAGCCGCTCCGGCATCGGGCGTCGATGGCGCCAAGAGCCCTGAGCCGGCAGCCGCACCGGCCACCAGGTCGGACGCGGACGATGCCATGGAGGCGGTGAAGCGCGCCCTGCAGGAAGAGGCCGCCAAAGGCAAGAAGTGACGATGGCGCCTTGAGCGCCAAGCGGCCTGCGGCGGCACAACACCGCACAGGCCCGCCCAAAGCCCGAGGGGCCTGCGCACGGTGTTTCGCAGGCTCCTCGTTGCTTTTGTCAGGTGCCCTGCGTCTGGGCGCACAGGTGAAGCCCCAGCCAGAGGGCCCAACGGCCAAGAAAAAGGCGCCACCTGCACTGGGCAGGCGGCGCCGATGGGGTTCGCGCGGGCGCGGTGATTACAGCTTTTGCGCTTGCATGAAGTCGTCAAAGCCCGCTTCAGAGAAGCGGAACCACAGGTTGGCATCGCGGCGGAAGGCCGAGTAGTCCTCGTAGATCTTCTTCCAGGCGGGGTTGGAGGCCGACAACTCGGCGTACAGGGCGATCGACTCCTTGAACGCCAAGTCCATGACGTCCTTCGGGAACTTGACCAGCTTGGTGCCGCCGGCCACCAGGCGCTTCAGCGCGGCGGCATTGCGGGCGTCGTAACGGGCCTGCATGTCGGTGTGGGCAAAGGCCGCTGCCGATTCAACAATCGCCTTGTACTCGGGCGACAGCGCGTCGTAGGCCTTGATGTTGACGTGCAGGTCGAGCTGCGGGCCGCCTTCCCAGTAGCCGGGGTAGCAGTAGTACTGAGCCACCTTGTGGAAGCCGAGCTTCTCGTCGTCGTAAGGGCCAACCCACTCGGCCGCATCCACCGTGCCCTTTTCAAGCGCTGCGTAGATTTCGCCGCCGGGGATGTTGGCTGAAACGCCGCCCAAGCGCTCGAACACCTTGCCGCTGAAACCGCCGGTGCGGAACTTCACGCCCTTGATGTCGGCCAGCGACTTGACTTCCTTGCGCCACCAGCCGCCCATCTGCGCGCCGGTGTTGCCCATCGGGAAGCTGATGATGTTGTATTGGCGATAGAACTCGCGCATCAGCTTCAGGCCGTTGCCCTCGTACATCCAGGCCGTCATCTGGCGGCTGTTGAGGCCGAAGGGGATGGCGCAGCCAATGGCAAAGGTCGGATCCTTGCCGAAGTAGTAATACGGCGCGGTGTTGGCCGCTTCCACGGTTCCGGCCTGCAGGGCATCCACCGTGCCGAAGGCGGGCACGATCTCGCCGGCCGCGTGGGTCGAAATCTGGAACTTGCCGCCGGTCATCTCGCTGACCTTCTTGGCAAACACATCGTTCACGCCGAACAGCGTGTCGAGCGACTTGGGAAAGCTCGATGTCAGGCGCCAGCGCACATTGGCCTGTGCATGCACGATTGCCGGTGCCGCACCCGCGGCCAAGACGCCGGCCATGCCGGCCCCACGTACAAAGGAACGACGTTCCATGCAAATCTCCTGAGCAAGAGTGCCGATGTGAGGAGGCGGATTCTAAGAGTACGAATCCAGTGAATCGGGGAGTAGAACCCCCGACAACGTCGAGCGATCGAGCCCCCTTGAATGGGCGAAGGAGTTCAGCCGCCGGCCACCTTCATGCGCTCAATCAGCAGCGAGCCGATGCGCTGATGATGGCCGTCTGGCGCCGCGGCAGGCCGCAGGAGCTGCTGCATCACTCCGATCAGGGCAGCCAGTACACGAGCGAGCACTTCCAGAAATTGCTGGCCGAACAGGGCATCGTCTGCAGTATGAGCCGGGCTGGCGAGGTCTGGGACAACTCGGCAATGGAGAGCTTCTTCAGCAGCCTGAAGACCGAGCGGACCGCACGCAAGGTCTACCGTTCGCGCGAGCAGGCCAGGTCAGACGTGTTCGACTACATCGAGCGGTTCTACAACCCGACGCGCCGCCACTCGACGCTCGGCTATGTCAGCCCGATACAGTTCGAGCAAGCTAGAGAAGCTTAGGTCGGTGTCTACCGAACCGGCAGCAGCCCAGACAGACATGACCCCGCTGACCGTTGGAGAAAAGAGGGACCTGACCCTGGCCGTATGCGCGACACAACAGCGAGCGCCAGCGCTCCGATACATTCGGCGCTCATGCGACTCGACCAACCGTTCGGACGACTTCGGATCGAGGTGGACGTCGACGAGATCGTCGACGAGGTGGACCGACTCGATCCATCGTGTTGGCGACCCCACCCCGAGGGCCACGTTGGCAATGACGCGCTGCCGATCGTGTCGGCGAATGGATCGACCGATGACGATTCCGTCGACGGGGACATGCTCCCGACAGCCGTCTTGCAACTTCTGCCCTCAATCGTCCCTGTGCTCGCAGCGCTCGACGCACCGATCGGGCGTACGCGGATGATGCGGATCGTGCCCGGTGGCGAAGCCACGGCGCATGTCGATCTGAACCGCTACTGGTGGGATCGCCATCGCGTCCATATTCCGCTGCGCACCGACCCAAGCGTCGAGTTCCGCTGTGGCGAAGCCAGAGTTCACATGCCGACAGGATCGGCCTGGGTGTTCGACACCTGGCGCAAACACAACGTGATCAATCCGTCGTCATCGGAACGAATCCATCTTGTGATCGACACTGTGGGGAGCGCGGCGCTGACGGCACTCCTGGACGGTCAATCGACGCAAATCCTCGACGTTACGAAGGCGGCCGGACCACGGTTCGAGCGCGCCGAGCGCGCCGGGCCGATGGCGGTCGAAACGTTGTGGGCCACGATGACTGCGCTGATCGGGGACCTCGACGACCGACGCGCAGAGCCGGCAGTGCGTGCGGCCGCCCGGTCGCTGGTCGACCGATGGTCCACGGACCCATCAAGCGAGGCGTTGAGGGCGTTCGCCTCGGACATCCAGGCGCTCGGCGACACCCGGTTGCGCAACGGCACGGAACTCTCGCGGGCCATTCGCCACCTCGTCGTCAGCCCCGCTTGGAGAGACGACCACGGACGGCAAGTCGGCCTGCGACTGCTCGACGGCAGCCTTCGACGGCCAGCGAGTGCACCGACACCGGCGGGTTCGGGGATCCCGTCGGTGCCTCGCGAGCCGCTGTTCGAGCGTCCGGTGTTCGTCGTCTGCCCGCCCCGGTCAGGCAGCACACTTCTGTTCGAGTTGTTGGCCACCTCACCCGCCGCCTGGACGATTGGCGGCGAAAGCCACGCGCTCGTCGAGGGCGAACCTTCGCTGCACCCGGCCGCCCACGGGTTCGACTCGAACCGGCTCGATGCGAAAGCAGCGAGTGCGGATGTCGCCGAACGGCTCCGCGCCGCATTTGGCGCTGGGGTCGTCGACCGTGACGGTCGTCGGCCGAACGTGGACGCCCGCAGACTCCGCCTGGTCGAGAAGACTCCGAAGAACGCCCTTCGTGTGCCGTTCATCGACACCGTCTTTCACGACGCGCACTACATCCATCTCGTCCGTCAACCACGCGAAGAGATCGCTTCGATGATCGATGCTTGGGCGTCCGGACGCTTCGTCACCTATCCGCAACTCCCCGGTTGGGACGGCCCGCCGTGGTCATTGGTGCTCACACCGGGGTGGCGCGATCTACGCGGCCGACCGCTTGCCGAGATCGCCGTTCGGCAGTGGGCGACGGCCACGACGATCCTGCTCGACGACCTGGACCGGATCGATGCCGATCGCGTGACGCTCATTCGGTACAGCGATCTGGTCGACGACCCCGAGGCGGCGATGACGTCGGTGTGTGAGGCGACCGGCCTGTCGTGGGACCGGCAACTCCAGCCAGGGCATCTGCCTATCGCGCGGCACACGCTGACCCCGCCCGATCCCGACAAGTGGCGTCGCCATTGGTCTGACATAGAGCCCCTACTCCGTGAGCTTGGCGAGGTTCGCAACACGGTCGACCGCGTGAGCGCCCTGCTCGACCACGGCGGTACTCGAGCGTCCGCGCCACTTCGCTCGCGTCCACCTGTCGTCTCAGCGTTGCCGGCGGCTGACGCACACAGACCATCCGAGCAGTTCCACAGTGTGCACACGGCGGCGATGCCGGCCCTGCTGGAGCGCGCCCGGATCAGCCTCCTTGTCTCGACTTATCAGAGCGGGCGGTTGATCGCGTTGCGAAACGACAATGGGGTGGTCAACACCCACTTTCGATTCCTGGCTCGGCCGATGGGCATTGCGGTCGGAGCGGAACGTATCGCCGTGGGAACCCAATGCGAGATCGTCGAATATCGCAACCAACCAGCGGTTGCGGGAACCATCGAGCCGGCAGGTTCGCACGATGCGTGTTACCTCCCGCTTCGGCGACACGTCACCGGCGACGTTTCGATCCACGACATGGCCTATGACGCGACTGGCGAGTTGTGGTTCGTGAACACGCGGTTCTCGTGCCTGGCCACCATCGATTCCGAGCACAGCTTCGTTCCTCGCTGGCAACCCCGATTCATCTCCACACTCGCACCCGAAGATCGCTGCCATCTCAACGGGCTGGCCATGGTTGGGGGGCGACCCGCATTCGTGACCGCATTTGGCACCTCGGATGAAGCCCGCGGTTGGCGGACCGGCAAGGCCGACAGCGGGTTGGTGATCGACGTCGCCACGAACGAGATTGTCGCCGGCGGCCTCTCGATGCCGCACTCACCTCGTTGGCACGACGGCCGGTTGTGGGTCCTTGAATCGGGCCGGGGTCGCGTCGGTGTGGTCGACTTCGCCTCTGGCCGGGTCCAGACAGTGGCCGAACTGCCCGGGTTCACCCGCGGACTCACCTTTGTCGGCCGCTATGCACTCGTCGGCCTTTCGCAGGTACGCGAGTCCGTCTTCGACGGTCTTCCACTGACGCAGCGCGACGAACCACGCCGGTGCGGTGTCTGGATACTCGACGCTTCGACCGGCCAGACCGTCGGGTTCCTGCAGTTCGAAGGTTCGGTCCGGGAAGTGTTCGACGTCCAGGTGCTCGATGCCCGGATGCCCGAGATTCTCGAGCTCGATGATGCACTACTCAGCGGATCGTTCATCGTTCCCGGCACGACACCCTTCCCGGCGGTATCGACGCTGACAGGTTGAGCTTGACTTCGGGTCCAGGGTCACTCTAGAGTGACACAATATCCATGTCGAGTGACGCTTCAACCATGAACAACGAATCTGCGGGCGCTCGTGTGGACGCTGCGGGGAATCGAGCGAAGCGCCGCGCAGCGCGGCGGGCCGAGCGGCGAGCGGTCAGGCGGAACCGTGGGTCAGCGCGAGGCGCGGGCGTTCGATTGGCGACCACGGGTTCGTTGCTCGCGATGTCGCTGACGATATTGGGCGGGACACCGGCGCAGGCAGCCACGTTCGCAGTCACCAACCTGAACGACGCCGGAGTCGGCAGTCTGCGAGCCGCGATCGCCGCCGCGAACGCTGCTGCTGGGCCTGACGTCATCACCTTCGCCGCAGGCCTGACGGGCACGATCCCGCTCAGTACCGGCCAGCTGACGATTTCGGACTCCCTGCAGATTGTCGGGCCGGGGCGGGCTGCGCTGACCGTGAACGGCGGGGCTAGGGACCGCGTGTTCGACATCCCGCTCTCACCGGGCGACGTCCAGGTCGGCATCAGTGGCCTGACGATCACCAACGGGAAGGCGCAGACGGGCGGCGGGATCCGTGTGCAAGACGAGAGTCTCACGCTCGACGACGTCGCGCTGACTGGCAACACTGCCATCGGGAACGGTGGCGGGCTTCACGCCGACGGGTTCGCAATGACGCTCACCGTCCGCAACTCGACGATCTCGGGGAACACCGCTCGTGGAGGCGGTGGGGTCTACGTCGAGGACACCAAGGGTGTCACCACGTTCGACCGGGTGGTGATCGACGGGAACACGGCATCGGAGAAGGGCGGCGGCATCTTCTTCTACGACCCGGACAACGATGTCGTGATCAACAACTCGACGATCACCAACAACGCCGCCCTCAAGGGCGGCGGCATCTACCTGTACAGCCAGGACAACGGGTCCTTCACCATCTCAAACTCGACCATCTCCGGGAACCGTGCGACCACCGCGGGCGGCGGGGTGTACCTCTATGACATTGACCATCCGGTGTTTATTACCAACTCGACGATCTCGGGCAACACTGCGACCAATGGCGCTGGCATCAACATTGACCGCATCAGCGCACCAGCGGTCATCTCGAACTCGACGATCTCCGGCAACACCGCGACCGGCGTCGATGGCGACATTCGTGGCGGCATTCGTCGGGTCCGAAGCGGGGATCTGACGCTGCGCAACACCATCATCGCCAACAGCACGGGCAGCAACTGCAGCCCCGGGCTGGTGGATGGCGGCGGCAACCTGAGCGACGACCTGAGCTGCAACTTCACCGCTGCCAGCAGCCTGAACAACACCCTGGCCCAGCTGGGCCCGCTGGCCGACAACGGCGGCCCCACCCACACGATGAAGCCGCTGACCGGCAGCCCGGCCATTGACCAGGGCGTGAACACGCTGGCCGTTGATGCGAACGGCACGGCGCTGGCCACCGACCAGCGCGGCAGCGGCTTTGCGCGCATCAGCCCGGCCGGCGGCACGGTGGACCGCGGCGCCTTTGAGGTGCAGGCGCTGCCGGGCCTGAGCGTGACGCCCACGAGCCTGAGCTTTGGCACCGTGCCCGTCCACACCCCCCGCGCGTCCATGGTGACTTTGACCAACAACAGCACCAGCCCCGTGAAGCTGCGCGGGGTGTGGGTGACCCCCGGTGCCGGCACCGGCTACTTTGCCTTTGCACCGCTGAGCCTGTGCCCATGGTCTTTGGCCCCCGGCAAGAGCTGCCGCATCTACGTCGGCCTGTTTGCCTACCTGCCCGGCGCCAAGACGGCCACCTTGAACATCCCCAACAGCGCCACCGGCAGCCCGCAAGGCGTGGCGCTCAGCGCTCAGATCGTGCCGCGGCGGTAACGCCCTGCCGGCTTGAGCGCGCTGCCAGTGCGCGCTCAAGCCCATGTCAAGATCATCGGCACAGGCAGGCGCCTGCTCCGTGAGGTCAACCACGCGCTGGACTGCCCCATAAAAGATGCTGGTGCGCGCACCAGGGCGAGACTCAACGGCGCGAGGCGCTGTGCTGTCGCATGGCCCGCGTGCCCCACAGGGCCAGGCCGGCGGCCGCCAGCAAGGCGGCGCTGCCCGGCTCGGGCACGGGCACGGCGGCGTCGGCGATGTTCACGGCGTCGAGGGCGGTGTCGAAGATTTTCACTTCGTCCATTCGGCCCAGCATCGGTTCGATGGCGTTGACGCGGGCAAAACCCAACTGCGCCAGGTCGGTGCTGGCTTCGTCGTTGTTCCCGAACCAGGCTGTCCGGGTGTCCACCAACTGGCCGTTGAGGTAGAAGCTGAACACGCCGTTCTGCGCGGTCAAGGCGAGGTGGTACCACTGGTTGGCGACGAGCCCGAGATTCAGTACAGGCTGGCCACGACCGCGGTGTTGTTGATAAAGGCCGAGTACAGGGCCGTTGTACCCAGCAGCCGCACCAGTGCGCCGCGGTAACTGCCGGCCACCAGGGCCTCGGCCATGCTCTCGAGCAGGCGGCTCTTGTCGAGCACCACGCTTAGCAGCAGCACCACCGCCACAGTGATGACTCCGGGGTTGGTCATCTGCCGCAGTGCGTCTTGCATGGGGATCAGGCCCAGCAGGATGAAACCGAAGGCCACACCGGCAAATATGGCGGCTGGCGCATGCTTGCCGCGCACCAGCAACGCTACGAGCGCGACCAGTCCGATGGCCACCGCCACTTGTTGCCAGATCATGATCGCGGGATGGTGGCCGTTCAACCGATGAGGCCAAGTTCGCGCAGGCGCGCGA
This sequence comes from Pseudomonadota bacterium, assembly GCA_963205115.1. Taxonomy (GTDB): domain Bacteria; phylum Pseudomonadota; class Gammaproteobacteria; order Burkholderiales; family Burkholderiaceae_C; genus Rubrivivax. The sequence continues at coordinate 109,629 of CAUJHV010000012.1, forward strand.
TCACCTGGTCGGCTGCGGCTTCGGGGCTGGTGGTGGTGGTGCTGACGCGCAGCTCGGGCTGCTCGGGTGCTTCATAGGGCGAGTCGATGCCGGTGAAGTTCCTGAGCTCGCCGCGGCGGGCCTTCTTGTACAGGCCTTTGACATCGCGCTGCTCGGCCACTTCGAGCGGCGTGTCCACATACACCTCGATGAACTCATCATCGGCCATCAGGCTGCGGGCCATTTGGCGTTCGGCCCGGAACGGCGAGATGAAGGCGGTGATGACGATCAGGCCGGCATCGACCATCAGCTTGGCCACTTCGCCCACGCGGCGGATGTTCTCGACCCGGTCGGCTTCGGTAAAGCCCAGGTCGCGGTTCAGGCCGTGGCGCACATTGTCGCCGTCCAGCAGGTAGGTGTGTCGGCCCATACCGTGAAGCTTTTTCTCGACCAAGTTGGCGATGGTGCTCTTGCCGGCGCCGGACAGGCCGGTCATCCACACCACCGCCGGGCGCTGGCCTTTCTGGACGGCGCGGGCGGCCTTGTCCACATCTACGGCCTGCAGGTGGATGTTGTGGGCGCGGCGCAGCGCAAAGCGCAGCATGCCTGCACCGACAGTGTCATTGCTGAGCCGATCGATCAGAATGAAGCCGCCGGTTTCCCGGTTGACCGTGTAAGGATCAAAGGCGATGGCGCTGTCCAGCGACAGGTTAACCTCGCCGATGTCGTTCATCTCCAGTTGCTTGGCCGCCAGGTGGGCCATGGTGTTGACGTTGACCCGGTACTTGGGCGCTGTGACGGTGGCGTTGACGGTGCGCGTGCCGATCTTGAGCAGGTAGCGCCGGCCGGGGTACATCGGCTCTTCGGACATCCACACCAGCGTGGCCTCGAACTGGTCGGCCACTTCGGCGGGGTTGTCGGCGGTGCTGATGACGTCGCCGCGCGAGATGTCGATCTCGTCGGCCAGCGTGAGCGTGACCGACTGGCCGGCCACGGCCTGGTCCAGATCACCATCGGCGGTAACGACGCGGGCCACCGTACTCTCCTTGCCGGAGGGCTGGACGCGGATGCGGTCACCCGGTTGGATGCTGCCGGAAGCAATGGTGCCGGCAAAGCCGCGAAAATCCAGGTCGGGCCGGTTGACCCACTGCACTGACAGGCGAAGCGGGTTTTGCTGGGCGCGGGTGGCGTCGACTTCGACTGTTTCCAGAAAGCCCATCAGCGTTGGGCCGCGGTACCAGGGCGTGTGCGCGCTGGGCTGCAGCATGTTGTCGCCCTTGAGGGCCGACAGCGGAATGGCGGTGATTTCCTCCAGGCCGATTTGGTCGGCAAACCCGCGGTATTCCTCGCAGATGGTGTTGAAGACCGACTCGCTGAAGTCCTTCAGGTCCATCTTGTTGATGGCCAGCACCACCTTGCGGATGCCTATCAGGCTGGCCAGAAAGCTGTGCCGCCGGGTCTGGGTGAGCACGCCGCGGCGGGCATCGACCAGGATGATGGCGACATCGGCGGTGGATGCGCCGGTCACCATGTTGCGGGTGTACTGCTCATGGCCCGGGGTGTCGGCCACGATGAACTTGCGCCGCTCGGTGGAAAAGAAGCGGTAGGCCACATCGATGGTGATGCCTTGCTCGCGCTCGGCGGCCAGGCCGTCGACCAGCAGCGCAAAGTCGATGTCACCCCCCTGAGTGCCCCACTTGCGGCTGTCGGAGGCCATGGTGGCGAGCTGGTCCTCGTAGAGCATCTTGGCGTCGTAGAGCAGCCGCCCGATGAGCGTGCTCTTGCCGTCATCGACCGACCCGCAGGTGATGAGGCGCAGCAGACTCTTGTGCTCATGCTGCTGGAGGTAGGCCTCGATGTCGGAGGCAATGAGATCGGACTGATGTGACATGAATTCCTCAGTGCTAAGGCGCAGAGCGCCGAGCCGAGTCAACCTGGCCGTCTGCACGGATCCGGCTATGCCGGCCCTTCGCAGAAGCCCCCTCAGGGGGTAGCGAACGGTAAGGCGCGTAGGGGCCTAGAAGTACCCCTCTTGTTTCTTCTTCTCCATGGAGGCGGATTGATCGTGGTCGATCATCCGGCCCTGCCGTTCGCTCGTGGTGGCAAGCAGCATTTCCTGGATCACGCTGGTGAGGGTTTCGGCCTCGCTTTCGATCGCGCCCGACAGCGGGTAACAGCCCAGGGTGCGAAAGCGAACCTTGCGCATGACCGGCACTTCGTCGGGCTCGAGCCGGAAGCGCTCGTCATCGACCATCAGCAGCGTGCCGTTGCGCTCGACCGTGGGCCGCTCCTTGGCAAAGTACAGCGGCACGATAGGGATGTTCTCGAGGTGGATGTACTGCCAGATGTCCAGCTCGGTCCAGTTGGAGATCGGGAAGACCCGGAAGGACTCGCCGGGGCACTTGCGGGCGTTGTACAGGCTCCACAGCTCGGGCCGCTGGCGCTTGGGGTCCCAGCGGTGCTGGGCCGAGCGGAAGCTGAAGACGCGCTCCTTGGCGCGGCTTTTTTCTTCGTCTCGGCGGGCCCCGCCAAAGGCCGCATCAAAGCCGTAGTGGTCCAGCGCCTGTTTCAGGCCCTGGGTCTTCCACAGGTCGGTGTGAATCTGGCTGCCATGGTCGAAGGGGTTGATGCCCTTGGCCACGGCCTCGGGGTTCTGCCAGACCAGCAGTTCCATGCCCATGGCCTCGGCCATGCGCTCACGCAAGGCGTACATCTCTCGAAACTTCCAGGTGGTGTCCACATGCAGCAGCGGGAACGGCGGCGGCGCGGGGTAGAACGCTTTCCTGGCCAGGTGCAGCATGGTGGCCGAGTCTTTGCCGATGGAGTACATCATCACCGGCTTTTCACACTCGGCCACGACCTCGCGCAGGATGTGGATGCTCTCGGCCTCCAGTCGTTGAAGATGGGTCAGGTTCATCTTGGGCTGTCCTGCGGGGTGAACGGGTCGGGTGACGGATATGCGGGAGGATGAGGTGGCATCTAGCGTGGCGGCGGGCTGGCCAGGCCTCAACTCAGCGCGCAGGGGCGCGGCGCTGTGGGTCTGCGGCGGAATGGCCGAGGCGCGCGCGCGAGGGGTTGCCGGTGATGTTGCTGGTGTCGCTGTTATTGGTGTGGCCACTGCTGATGAGCGCATGGCAGGGCCGACCGGGCAGGCCAGCCACTGCCAGGTCGAGCCTTTGGTGCGCCCGCTGGTATCGGCGGAGGATAGGCTTTTCAAACGCCCTTTTTCCTTCCCTATGGCACCCCGAACCCGACAGAGCACGGCGCTTGGTGCGCTTCAATCCGTCTTCGGCGGCGGCTTCGGTCTGTTGGGCATTGGCGCCGCCGCCGAAAATCGTCCTTTCCGTCGGCGCCGCAGCGTACCGCGGCGTGCAGGCTGAAGCCGTGGCTGTCGGCACACAGCGTCTGCTTGAAGTCCGCATCCCTGGGCATCACGCCCTGAACCGTCAGCACCTTCTGCCCAGCGCGCGGGCCAAAGGCAATGCGGTAAGTGCACGCTGCGGCATGCAGCGGCGTGAGCGTGCGGGCCTCGTCCGAATCGCCGTCGTTGTCGTCCATGTAGGTCGACCCCTCCTCTTCGACCAGCACCCCCCGACGGGTGAGCAGCTTCATCGTGCGGGTGATGATCTTGTGCAACACCGACTGCAGCGCTTCGTCGGTTGGCGCCGGAACTTCGACGAACTCCGGCACACCGTCGGCACCGCGCCGGTACACCCCGTCCAGCACCAGGCAGTGCAGGTGAATGTTGAGATTGGCGGCGGACCCAAAGCGTTGGATCCGGCTTCGTCGGCCTTGAGACCGGCCTGGCCGAGCAGCTGCCGCGTGATCACGCGGTGCACCACCTGCAGCACGGGCGTCACCAGCTTGGGATGTGCGGCCAGCAGCAGGCGCAGCGGGATCGGCAGCGACAGCACCCACTGGCGCACCCCGCGCGCTGCGCCTCAATCGCTCAGAATGCCGCCTGCCTGTGAGTGCCTACCTCTGCGGGGCCTCGTTCGGGTGATCGGTTTGCGATTGCTTCGGGATGCCAGCAAGCTGCCTGTCGCCACTGTCGGCTGCTGGCCGTAATCCGACACCGATCGATATGGTCAATCGCAGCGGGCGAGTCAGGGCTTCAGCAGCGAGGTCAGATCGAAGCTCGCATCGGCCACCTGCTCAGGGGTCGGTGTGAGGCCGGCATCGAGCAGCTTGCGCGACAGCAAGTGGTCCTTGGCGTTGGCCACCGCGTCGACAGCTACGAGCTTGCCGTCGCGGTAGTGCCAGACCGAGAACGGCCCCTCGGCCATCGAGCCGCGAACGGCCCAGGCATCGGCGCCCATCGACAGCCCCGCCATCTGCAGCTTCTTGTCGTACTGATCGCTCCAGAACCAGGGCGTGCCGGCGAAGGGCCGCTTCTGGCCCAGCAGCGCGGCCGCTGCGCTCTTGCCTTGCTCGGTGGCGTTGTTGACGGACTCCAGGCGCAGCAGCGTGCCGTCGGGCAGGCGGCGTGCGGTGCAGTCGCCGGCGGCGACGATGGCCGGATCGGACGTGCGTGCGCAGGCGTCGACGACGATACCGCGGTCGCATTCGAGGCCGGCGGCCTGGGCCAGCTGATCGTTGGCGGTGACGCCGATGCCGACGACCACGAGGCCGGCGGAGAAGCGCCGCCCATCGGCCGCGCGCACGGCAACGGCGCGGCCATCGGCTCCGGTCTCGATGGCCTCGATGCCGATACCGAGTTCGAGCTGCACGCCGTGGCTGCGGTGCAGGTTGGCGTACCAGTTGCTGAGCATCGGCGCAAGCACGCGCCCGAGCAGGCGCGGCGCGGCTTCGAGCACGGTGACGGTGGCGCCCTTCTTGCGCGCGGTCGCGGCGACTTCCAGGCCGATGAAACCGCCGCCGATCACGACCACCGGCTGGGCACCGGCGATGCAGGCCTGCAGCTCGGCGCTGATCGTGCTGGCGTCGTCGCGCGAGCGCAGCGGCAGCACATTGGGGGCCGTCGCGCCGGGGAGCGTCAGGGCTCGCGGCGTACTGCCCGTGGCCAGCACGAGGCCGTCGTAGGGCAGGGTGCTGCCATCGCTCAGGCGCAGCACCTTGGCCGCGCGATCGATCGCGGCGACCCGCACGCCGGTGCGCAGTGCGATCTGTTTGCGCGCCAGCATGTCCGGCGCCCGCATCACCAGCTGATCGGCGTCGATCTCGCCGGCCAGCCAGGCCTTGCTCAGCGGCGGGCGGTGGTAGGGGCCGTGCGGCTCGTCGCCGAGCAGGGTGATCGCGCCTTCGTAGCCGCCGCTGCGCAACGCCTCGGCGGCCTGCACACCGGCCTGGCCCGCTCCGATGACGACGGTGCCTTCGGCCATTCGCTATTCCTGCGTTTCTGGCAGGGCCACACGCAGCCCGGCGAGCGACGGCATGGCCTTGATCTGGCACGACAGCCGGCTGTTCGGCCGCCGCTCGGCGGCCACGTTTTCCAGCATCGCCAGTTCGGCGTCGCTCGGCACCGGCAACTCGGCCAGCCGGGCCTCGTCGACATAGCAGTGGCAGGTCGCGCAGGCGCAGGAGCCGCCGCACTCGGCGACGATGCCGTCGACGCCGCCGCTGGTGGCGCCCTGCATCAGGCTCCAGCCGTCCTTGATGTCGACGGTGACTTCCTGGCCCGAGGGTTCGATGAAGGTGATCTGAGTCATGGGTCTCTTACTGAACAGCGATATCCAGGCGCAGCGGGCTGCGGAAGGTCGACGAAGGCATCCACGGCAGCTGGTCGGCCAGACGCCGATAGTCTGGCACCACTTTGTGGAATTCCTCGAACGCGATCTTGACCGCCAGGCGGGCGATGGCCGTGCCCAGGCAGGCGTGCACGCCGCCGCCGAAGCCCAGGTGGCCGCGCGGCTTGCGTGCGACGTCGAACAGGTCGGGATTCGGATACTGGCGCTCGTCGCGGTTGCCCGAGCCGTAGGCCAGGCAGACGAAGTCGCCCTCGCGCATGGTCTGGCCGTGCAGCTCGACATCCTTCATCAGCCGGCGGCGGAAGCGCTGGGCCGAGGTGTTGAATCGCAGGCTCTCCTCGATCGCATCCGGCAGCAGGGCGGGGTTGGCGACGACCGCACGCCGCGCCTCGTCGAAGCTCGCCAGGTTGTAGGCGAACATCATCATGAAGCCGCCGAGCGACTCGACGCCGGCCATGATCAGCGTGGTTGTGGTCAACAGCACCTCGCGCTCGGTGAGCTTGTCGCCCTCGATCTCGGCCATGCTGAAGTGGCTGATGAGGTCGTTGCGCGGCTCGGCGCGACGCATCGCGATCACCTTGCCGGCGTAGTCCTGCATCCAGTTGTAGGCGGCGATGTGTTCCGGCCCCTTGGCACGCGTGCGGGCGTCGCTCTGCACCATCAGCACGGCGTTCTCGCGCACTTCGCTCTCCTCGACGATGGCCTCGTTGCCCATGGGCAGGCCGAGCGCGGCCATCAGCACCTTGACGGTGAACTGCGATGAGACGTCCTTGAAGTCGAAGGTTTTCGCACCCTGGAGTTGCGCGAAGACCTGCTGCGCGACGGCGCGGATCGGCTCCTCCAGCGCGAGCAGGTTGCGCTTCATGAACGCATGCTGGATCAGACCGCGCAGGCGGTCGTGGCGCGGGGGGTCGGAGCTGCCGAGCGTGGCGCCGGCGCGGCCGGGCAGCTCGGTCATCAGGTTGCCGCTGGCCGACGAGTAGGTCTGCCAGTCCTGGCCGGCGCTGACGATGTCGGCATAACGCGAGAGCACCCACATCTGCGCCTCGGGGCTCCAGAAGCAGGGATGCTCGTCGCGCAGCGTCTGGTAGTACGGGAAGGGGTCGGCGTCGATCGCGGGCGAATAGGGGTCGAAGGCGAACATGGTGTCTCCTGCAGTTCGTGGCCGCGATGGTGGCGACGGACGACCGCGATCGCTGGCACTTTTGCCCTCGACGAATGGCACTTTTCTCGTAGGATGAGACATGACCCGTCCGACATCCCCGAAGCCCCGGCGGGTCGCCACGCGGGTGCCGGCCTTCGCGCTCTACGGCGAGACGGGTGCGCCCGACGCGCAGCTGCTGCACATCGAGCCGATCGCCGTGCGAAGCGCACGCTACCGCTGGGAGATCGGCGCACACCGCCACCAGGGCCTGTGCCAGGCGGTGTGGCTCGATGCCGGGGCCGTGCGTGTGTCACTCGACGAGCAGATGCAGACACTCGCGGCGCCGGCCACTGTCGTGCTCCCGCCGGGGGTGGTGCATGCCTTCCGCTTCGCACCCGGCACGCTCGGCTGGGTGCTGACCTTCAGCCCACGCGAGCTGCTCGAAGGCGAGGCGGGTGCCGCGGCCGAGCCGCTGGAAGCCCTGTTCGAGCGCCCGGTGCTCGCGGCGCTGCGCGCGGGCGACGTGGCCATCGAGCGCCAGGCGGCCGTGTGGCGCGCCCTGGGCGCCGAGTTCGACGCCGCGCCGTCGGGCTCGCCGGCCATCACCTGGCTCGCCCGCACGGTGGTCTGGCAACTCGGGCAGACCGTGCGCATGCAACGCGCGGCACCGGTGGGCGCGGCCCGACACCCGGCGCTCTACACCCGCTTCGTGCGACTGGTCGAGCAGCACCATGCGGCGCACTGGCCGGTATCGCGTTATGCGCAGGCCCTCGGGCTGAGCACCGAGCGGCTGAACCGGCTGACCCGTGGCGAGGCCGGCCGCACCGCCTTGCAGGTCGTGCACGAGCGGGTGCTGCGCGAGGCGCAGCGCCAGCTGCTCTACACGCGTGTGCCGGTGTCGAAGATCGCCTTCGACCTCGGCTTCGAGGACCCGGCTTATTTCACGCGATTCTTCAAGCGCGGCACGGGCTGCACGCCGCAGACCTGGCGCGCGCGCCAGGCCCCGTGATCAGCGGTAGACCAGGTCCCGCAGTCCGAGCGAAATCACCGGCATGTAGGTGATCAGCATCAGGCAGTCCAGCACCACCAGCACGAACGGAATCAGCTGCGTGACGATGCGGTCGAGCGAGATCTTGGCCACGGTGCAGGCGGCGAAGAGGTTCACGCCGAGCAGGAACAGCATCGGCGACTTCAGCACCTCAGCTACACCCGCTCCTGGCCGGCTGGAGCCCATCACGAACGGCAGGTCTGTAGCGCCACGTCCCCAGCCGCCGGCAAGTCGCCGGCGTTGCAGGAATCAGCCAGACCAGACCGGCTCGTTTCAGCCACTCTGGCGAAATCCCGTTCCAGTCGCGCCGACCGTCACGACGCAGCCGCGCAGGGCGTGGTGCGGCCGGTGCCACGTCGTTCATCTGTCGTGCGGGTCATGGCCATTGCCCTTGCGCCGCGCGCCAGCGGGCAACGGGCCCGCTGTGGCGGCAGTGCGCGTCAGGCCGTCACACGGATCGAACGCACTGCCACGTCCGGGCGCTCCAGCGCCAGGTCCTGCAGCGGCCGCGCGACCAGCGCGGGCGGCTGGTCGGCCAGGTCCTCGGGCGCCACGCCGGTCTCGCGGATCACCGCCACCAGCAGCACGGCGCGGTCGGGGGCGATGCCGGTGAGGTCCAGGTCGAAGCTGGCGACGCCGGGCTGCATGGCATCGAGGAACTGGCCGGTGAGCGTCACGTGGCGCGACTGGCCGGCGGCGTCGTGCGCAAATCGCCAATCGGTGCCGGGGTCGATGGCCGTCGTTCCCGTGGCGCTGGCCAATACCTCGTTGACCGCCGCCACCCAGGGCACATGGGCGCTGGGCCACGCCGAGGGCTGGTTCCAGGCCGCGGCGTTCTGCGCGGCCGAATCGGTCCAGCGCAGCAGCGTCACGCGGATGCGGCTGCCGTCGATGGTCTTGCGGCCGCGGCGGTTGACGATCACCTCCATCTTCAGCTTGGCGGCCGGCAGGCTGCACGAGGCCAGATGGCCTTCGCCTTCGTTCAGCGGCGGGCTGAAGTCCAGCAGGTCGGCCACGCGCGGCGGGCCGGCGCCCCAGGGCTCAGCCACGTCGAACGGTGCCACGACGTGCGCGGCCCACAACTCGGGCGTGAGCTTGACGGTCTTGCCGGTCTGCACCGCGCCGCGCAGGTCGCGCAGGACCTCGTCGAAGTGCCCGTCCCACACGCCCGTGGGGCGCACGCGCCGGTCCTGCGTGTGCGCGCGCAAGGCCGCCTGGAAGCGCCGCAGCGCCTCGGCGCGGATCTTCTTGTCGCCCTGCTGCCAGGGCAGGTTGTCCGGGGCGGGCATGGCCGGCTGCGGGGCCAGGCGCGGGCGCAGGTCGGGGCTGCCGTGCCAGGAGCGCGGCGGCACCAGCGGGCTCTTTTTCGTGGGCGGCAGCACGGTGGGCGTGCGCAGGTCGCGCCGCGTCTCGGTGGCCCGCGCGCGGTGGCGCAGGTCATCGTCGTGGGCGCGCAGGTAGCTGATTTCCGGCACCTTCTGACGGTCCAGGCGCAGTTCCCAGACGCCACGGGCAGCCACCGCTGCGCGCAGCAGGCGCAGGCCGCTGTCGTTGAAGATCGACAGGTCGTGCACCACGGCCTCGGGCAGACCGATGAGCTGCGCTTCCCAGGTCCAGGTGGGCGGGTTGGCGGCCAGCGAGACCGTGCCTTTCCAGACACCGACGGTCGTGCCGACCCACACCTCGTCGGGCACGGCCGGGTCGCAGGCGATGGCCGTCACCGGCGCGGGCACGCCCAGCGGGTCATTGCGCAGGCCGGTGGGGAACCAGGAGTCCGTGCCGTTGAACCACCACAGTGTGTCGACCGTCGCGTCGCTGGTGTCGCCGGTGGTGCCCAGGTACAGCGCGCCCAGGTAGGGCGGGCCGCCCGGCACCGCCGCGGGAGCCACGCGCGGATGCACGGCCAGCGTGGTCCAGGTGCCGGCCTGGGCCAGCAACGCCGGCGCGGCGACCTTGTCCTTGTAGGTCTTGGCGTCGCGCGTGCTCAGCGTGACGGCCTTCTTCCACTTGTCCGCCACGCGCTCGTAGCGCTGCACACGCATCTGCGAGGGCTTGGACGCCGTGTACTTCTGGCTCAGCGTCCACGCGACATCGGTGCCCTGCCAGCGGCAGGCGACAACCAGTTCCTTGGCCTTGTCTGCACCGCTGGCCAGGTGGTCCCAGTTCTTGCCGAAGTCTTTCGAGAACCACAGCCGGTAGGTGCCGATGAGCAATTGCGCGGCGCTGCCCTTGGCGATGGCGGCCGGCGAGGAGTAGAACTCGGAAAGCTTCTCGGCCTCGTTGGTCTCCAACGGCGGCATCACGCCGCTGGCGCCCAGGCGCGACCACCAGCCGTTGTGCGCCTGCCCCACGGCCACAGTGGGGTCCAGCGGATTCAGCGCCAGGCCGCCGGCATCGCCGTCCTCGATGTGGAACCAGGCGCCGGCCGAGCGGTGTTCGATGACGCCGTTGTCCTGCAGCCCGGCCAGCACGCGGCCTTCGCCGACCGGGTGGCAGGCGAGGAAGTTGGATTCGATGACCGACAGCCCGTCGTTCATCGGCACGAAGCCGACGAGCTGCGTCGGGTGGTCGCAGCGGAAGACGCCGCCGTCGCACGCGGCCCAGACCTGGTTGCCGCCTTGCGTGAAGACCAGGTCGTGCACGTCGGCATGTACGCCCGCGCCCAGCATCGTGGGCTTGGAGAAACTCAGCTTGCCCGATTTCAGCACCACGTCGCCGATGACCACGGCCCCGTCCTTGGTGCCGCCGCTGGCGGTGAGCGTCTTGCCGTTGACGGTGACCGACGGGAAGGTGTTGCCGCCCAGCAGGACACGGTCAGAACGCGTGGGGTGGATGGCCAGCGCGATGTCGTACCAACCCTGCGAGCCCAGCACCTTGGGCACGTTGTCCACCGGCTTGTGCGTGGGCTTGGTGTTGCCCTGGCAGGCGATGCGGTGCAGCGCGGGTGTCTTGCCGGAACCCTTGTCGACGAACAGGTAGAGCTGCGTCGGCACGGCGGCCGGGTCGTTCACGGCGATCACCGCGCGCTGCGACGTGGGGTTCTTCTTGGCCGGCGGATTCGCCAGGATCTGCACGAAATCGGCTGCGCCCTTGTCCAGCGCCCACAGGCCGCCCTGCGCGCCATCGGCGATCCAGATCCACACGCGCTCGGGTGTCGTCGCGTCGCCCGCAGTCCACAGCACATCGGTGCAGGTGGCGTAGTCCCTGACGGTCTTGAAGCTGCCCGGGTTGGCGGTGTCGGGCACCTGCTTGCTCGGGAAGACGGCACCCTCGACCTTGACCCAGTTGGCGTCCGCGGCCAGCACCGCCGGCCGCCGGTACAGGCCCCAGTTGGTGGCGGCGTAGGCGCCCGTGCCGTCGGGCTCCAGTGCGATGCGGTAGAAGCCCGTGCCGGCCAGGTTGGGTGCTTCGCGCAGCCACGGGTCGTCCACCGTGGGTGCGCTGTCGGGATGGCTGGTGTCGATGATCAGCACGCCGACGCCGCCCTTGGACGTGCCGGGGCGGTCGTTCGCGCCGGCCAGCTCGCCCGTGCCGAGGAAGACCTTGTCGTCGGCGGCCGTCGCGCCGAAGCGCACGGCGATGCAGCCGCAGGCATGGCGTTGCGCCGAGCGGTCGATGTCCGCGCGCTCGGGCGTGGCGACCAGGCCGCCCAGCGACATCCAGTGCAAGCCGGCATCGGCGCTGAACCACGCGCCGCCCTGTCCCGATGCGGCGTAGACGCGGCTGCCGTCGGGGTGCACGGCCAGCTGGTTCACGCGGCCGGCGATGCGCATGCGGCCGATGGTCTGGCCATCGATGACGGTGTGCGGGCCCAGCGGCTGCCACAGGAAATCGTTGCTGGAAGCGGGCGCGCGCTGCGGCCCGGTGTCTGCGCCGGTGGCGCGGCGCGGGCGCTTGCGGCCCGCTTGTGCCCGCGCCGGTGCGTCGCTGGCCGCGGCCCGGGCGCGCCGTACCGCCTGGCTCGCGCCTTCGGCATCCAGCGGGCGTGTCAAACGTCCGACATACGCGGCGCGGTGCAGCGGATCGTCACCGCCTTCTTCGTCTTCGGCGCCGATCTCCAGCGGCCATTCGTAGCGGCTCATGGCATCAGCCTTTGGGGGGAGACGATGGCTTGGCGTCGGGCGCCACGCGGATCCAGCCGTCGCGGAATTCCGCGGGTGCGTCGGGCAGCAGGGCGGTCTGTGTCGCGGCCAGGATGGCGTCGGTGCGCCAGGTGGCGGGCGTGTCGCGCCAGAGGAAATTCTGGTCCTTGCCGAAGACGCTGAGCTTGGGCAGGCGCACCTGCTTTTGCGCGTCCAGATCGGTTTCCACCAGCAGCGGCCCGGTGCGCAGTGAGGGCGACAGCGCGGCCAGGCCCGGCGCCACCCAGTCGCGTGCCAGCGCGAGCTGCTTGCGCGGCAGCAGGCCGGAGCTCAACGTCAGCCGGCCGGCCGGGTGCATCAGCACGGTCAGTGTGACGGTCTGGCCCAGGTGCAGCAGCAGCGTATCGTCCTCGTCGCGGCCGGCCAGATACTCGTGCAGCAGCGGCTCGGGTGCCGGCAGGCTGCCTTCGGCGGTGGCGCCCAGCAGGCCCAGCTGACCGCGGCTGCGGCCGGCGGCAGTGGCCAGTTCGGCGATGGCCTTGTCCACCAGCCGCACGCGCGAAAAATCGTCGTCGACGAAGAAGCCCAGCACGCCGTCGTCGCTGCGCGTGAGTTCGCCGATGCGCACCGGGAAGGCATGGCGCGCGGCTTCGGCCTCTGCGGCGGCCCAGGCCGCGGCTTGTGCGGCGTTGCTCAGGTCGACGTCGTCGGGCGGCTTCAGTTCCAGGCGCAGCTGCGCGCGCACCACGGCCATCGGGCGGCCGACGAGACCCGCCACGTGTTCACTGCCGAGGGCGGAGAAGCTGTCGACGGTCCACAGCGTGGTGTCGATGGCCCGCAGCAGCGCCGACAGCGCGGATTCGCCGCTGGCCGGCTGGCCCTTTCGGGCGTGCGCATCGGCCGCGACGAGGCCTGCGGCCAGAAAGCCCAGCGGCTGCGTACCGCCGGCCAGGCCATGCAGCGGCCCCGCATCGGCCGCACCGGCGCGACCGGCGGCGATCTCCCACATCACGCCGCCGCTGATGGCGTCGTGCAGCAACTCGCCCAGCGGGGCGCCGTCGGTGCCGAAGAGCTCCAGGCTCTCGTCCAGGTGGTCGGGCAGCAGGTAGCCGCAGACCGGGTTGATCTGCAAGGCGGCGTCGACCTGGTCCACGCGCGCCTCGCTGCCTTCGGCGCCCAGCGGCGTGGCGGCGTCCACCAGGCGCAGCAGCCAGCGCGCGGGCCGCAGCAGGCGCGGTGGCGTCAGCAGCAGGCCTGGGCGGGCGGCATGTGTGGCGCGCACGGGCGTGGCCACACGCGCCACGGGCACGTCCAGCGTGCGGCCGAAGGCATCGACCAGCCGTGCGCGCGTCAGCCGCACGCCGCCGGCCAGCAGCGCGTGTGTCGGACCTGTGGGCGCGGGTGGCTGAGGTTCGCCGTTAAGCAGCGGCCGGCGCAGGCCCTGGCCGGCCTCGAAACCCAGCAGCTGCGCGCGCAGGCCGGCCAGTGCGGCGGTGACCACGTCCAGCCGCTCCACGGCCTCGTCCAGGATGCGCAGCGCCGTCTCGACATCTTCGTCGACCAGGCCGACGCGCTGTTCGTCCAGCCGGTCTTCGGCGGCCAGGAAGTCCTTGATGGCGCGGTGCAGGGTGCTGGCGCCGCCGCTGGTCAGCAACGTGCGGCCGCGCAGGGACAGGCTCTGGCCGTCGAAGCTGGCCTGCGTATCGGGCACATCGAGATCCAGCGGGCCCAGGGTCCAGCCGGCGAGCGAGGGCGGATCGATGCCTTCGACCTGCACTTCCCACTCCACCCACAGCGGCACCCAGGGTTGCGCCCAGGTGGTGACGGCCACGCGGTTGGGGTCCACACCGGCATAGAGCGAGAAGCGGCGCAGCTCCTGCGCCACCTGCAGCTGGTGCTGCCGCCGGCCGGGCACGACCGGCGGCGCGCCGGCCACATCCAGCCGCAGGTTGGGGCGAACGGCCGAGCGTGTGGGGTCCAGCGCCTCGGTGGCGCCGTCGTACTGGCCGCGCGTGCCGAAGCGCAGGGCCGATTCGGCCTGCAGGCGGCGCAGCAGCGGCTTGGGGCCACCAGTGGCGGCCGGCGCCACCGCCTGGGCGATCCAGCCGTGGTGATAGGGGTCGACCAGCAGGGTTTCGCGCGCCAGGCGCAGGATTTCCGGCGGCAGCGAACCGTTGCCCAGGCTCGTGATGAAGCGGTCGCGGGCGATCAGGCCCGGCAGTTCCTGGATCACCTGCGAAGGCCAGCGGCAGCCCAGCTTGCGGTTGGCGGCGTCACTGCCGTCGTGGCCGTGGCGCAGGCTGCGGCGCGCACCGCGCACGGCCAGCACCGGGTCGGTGGCCGCAGTGAAGCGCGGCGCCGGGCGCGGCACCACGCGTGTGCGCGGCGGCCCGGGGCGGGCCGCGTCCTCGGCTGCGCGCTTGCGGCCGATGTCCTCGCTGCGCGCGGCCTTCAGGCTGGGCCTTTGCGACGCGTCGAAGACCAGCGAGGCCTGCAGCGGACTGCGCGCCGCTTCGCGGATGGCGGCCGCGTTGCCGAAGGCGCTCGCGGCCTTCACGCCCGCGGCGCCGGTGGTGTCGCGCGGCGCCGGCTTCGGCGGCTGGTGCTGGCCGGGCTCGAGGTAGCGGTCGTCGCCGGCGATGCCCGCCGGCTGCGAGGCGAAGCCGCCGGCGTGTTCGCGCTCCTCGATTTCGACCAGGCCGTCCGGCGCATCCAGCCGGTTGACCTTCTGGCTGGTGAAGGCCGCCAGCAGGCGCTCGGTGGCGCGGCGCGTCTGCGGGTCCGTCTCTCCGGCGGCAGCCAGTGCGGCGAGCACGTCGTCTTCCTGGTGGCCCAGCGCGACGGACAACTGCGCCGCATCGGGCCGGCGGTCCACCGGCAGCGAGCCGTCGGTGGGCACGCCGTGGATGGCGCCGTGCAGCAGGCTGGCGCGCAGCTGCCAGGGCGGGGCCTGGAAGACCTCGGCCACGCTGGCGCGGAAGGCCGAATTGGCGGCCTGCGCCAGCGGCTTGAGGAGGCGATCGGGAAGCGGCGCAAATGGGGCGTTAGCCAGTGCCGACGCCGCGGCCGGGGAGGAGGCGCCCTGGACTCCCACAGCGCCCGCGGCACGCGGTGCGCCCAGCAGCTTGGCGGCGCGGGTGGCGGGCCGTGGCGTGTCGAAAGCCGTGCCCGTCTTCAGGCCCAGCGCGTCGCGCAGCGCCTGCTCGGCGCGCCGCTGGTCGTCGTCGTCCAGCGCGTCGCCCCAGTCGCGGGTCTTCTGCCAGCCCAGCGCATCGAGCAGTTCGTCCAGGCTGTGGCGGCTGCGTGCGGCGTCCAGCGGATCCAGTCGCGGGTCGCTCCACCAGCCGCACACCAGGTAGGACGCGCAATTGCCCTCCACGCCGCGCGGCGCCGCCGTGGGCAGATCGGTCAAGGGGTCGTGCAGCGCGAAGCGGTTCAGCACGGCGTCGTAGGTGGCTGTCCATTCGAGCGTGCCGCCGGCCGTGCCGATGAGCTGTTCGCGCGTCAGCGCCGCGCCGGCCGGCACGGTGCCTGCGGGCGGTGCGGCGCCTTCCTTCCATTGCGCCAGAGGCACGGCCACTGCGGCGTCGGCCTCCAGCACCCAGCCCGCGACTTGCACCTCGCTGGCGCCGCGCGGCAGCAGCAGGCGCAGCACCAGCCAGCGGTCGGGCAGCGGCCGCAGGCCCAGGCGGTTGCGTGGCGGGGCCTTGGCGTCGCTGCCGCGGGGCTGCGCGGAGGCGGCATCGTCCAGCGTGCCTTGCAGCAGCGCGTCGGGCAGGGCCCAGTGCAGGTGCACGCCGGGCGGGCGCGGCTGGCCGGGGGCAAACGGCGGCGGCAGCGTGTCTTCCACGCGCGTGGCGATGCGGCCCTTGTCGCCGGCCAGGCCCATCGGCAGGCGCAGCATGGGCTCGCCGCCGCTGGGCGGCACCACCAGCGCTTCCACCTGCACGGGCACCAGCAGGCGGCTCTCGCGCAGCAGGCGTGAATCCCAGGTGGCGATGTCGGCCAGTGCGACGCCCGCGCGGTCGGCCGCCAGGAAGCGCGCGTCGCGCAGCAGAAGGCGGATCTCTTCGGGTTTCAGGGGTGCGCGCGTGGCCATGGCCGACCTCTAACGGGGAAGTGCCGCGGAGATGCGGCGCTGCCACGAATCCAGCGACAGCGTGACCTTGAAGCCCGACAGCTCGTAGTGGCTGTGCCCCTGCGGGTTATCCGGGTCGCCGAAGACCTGGCGGTAGGGGAAGCGCAGCATCTGCAGCGCAAATTCGTGCGGCTCCAGGGTCGTGCCCACGGCCGGCGCCGTGGCCACCAGGCGCTGGATCAGCTGGCGCATGTGGATGACTCCCGGCGCGTCCTTGCGGAAGGGCACGGGCACGGAGTTGGTGTCCGTGAAGCGGTCGTCCTCGATGGGCGGCACGAGGGTTCCTGTATCCCCGCGCCGCACCTTCAGCCGCGCGCTGGCCGCGCCGCTCGGGCTGAAGCTGATGCGGTTGACGCCGAACTGCAGGCCTTGCCGCGGCTCTTCGATATGCACGACCACCGGCACGCCGTCGAAGATGACCATCAGCACGGCCGACGCCAGGCGTTCGATGCGCAGCACGCGCACGCGGTCCGGGTGTGCGTCGGCCACGGTGCTCAGGGCGTCGTCGGGCAGCACGTCGCGCATGTAGCCGCGCACGTGCAGGTTCGGCCAGCCCGAGACCGCGGCCGAACGCAGCAGGAAGCCGCACAGCGTGCTGGCGGTGCCGGTGGGTGTCTCCTGCGTATCCGAGCGCCGCTGCACGGTGCGCTCGGTCTCGTCGACTTCGTCGCGCAGGTGCGGGTACATGGCCTCGAGCTGCGCGCGGTCGGCCGTGCTGAGCGTGCCCACGCTCAGCGCGCCCTGCACCAGCGCGTCGGTCCAGGCGCGGTCGATGTAGAAGAAGCGGATCGATTCCATCGGCAGCAGCCGCGCATCGGGCACGAGGTAGCTGAAGGGCACGCCGTGCAGCAGCCGCAGGCGGGCCAGGAAGCGGCGCAGTTCGCCGGGCACGACGTGTGTGCCGTCGTCCGGGTCGCGATCGCTGATCAGCCCGGCATAGTCGCGCGCCGCCACACGGCTGGCCGCGATGACGAGTGAAGGGTCGAGCTTCAGGGCGGGCATGGGCGGTCGTCAGGCGGGGTTGCGGGGGGTGTCGTCCGGCGGCGTGCCGTTGCCGTCGTCCGCGTCGATGTCGTCATCGCCGTTGTCGTCGTCCAGCGCATGGGCGATCAATTCGTCCAGCGGATCCAGGCGCGGCGCGCGGCGGGCGCCGGCCCGTGCCACGCGCTTGATGGGCGGTGTGATCGGCGGCCTGATCGGTGGCAGCGGCGGTCGCGTGGGTGGCGTCGGCGGGGTCGGCGGTTGCGTGATCTCCGTCGTCGGCCGGGCGACATCCAGCACCTGGCCCAGGCTCGCGTCCAGCGCGGCGCGCAGCGTGGGTGTGACGGCGGCGACATCCAGGTCCGTCGGCGAGACCGCCACCACGGGCACCTCGCTGCGCGTCAGTGCGCCCAGCACGCCGATCGCATCGGCCTGCTTCTTCAGCCGCGCGAGGTCCAGGCCCAGGCCTTCGGCCACGAGTGCATCCAGATCGGCGGGCAGGTCCAGCGCGCGGCCCGGATCGGCCAGCGGCCGGCGCGGCCCCAGCGTGCCGTCGGGGTCCTTCGCCAAGCGGCCGAGGATGCCCAGCGCGAGCTGCTTGCCGGGCTGTGCGACCGGGCCCGTGGCGGCAGGCGGCTGCTGTGCTCGGGCGAGGATCTCTTGCAGCCGGCCGGCGCCAAACTGCTGCTGGCGCAGGCGCTGCAGCGCGGACACCACCGACAGCTGCGACAAGGCCGTGAGCCGGCCGATCTCGAAGGCCGCGGCCAGGCTCAGGTCCTCGCGGCCGTCGGGCACCGTGCGGCGCAGCTGGTCGGCCGAGTGGGCCAGCACCGGGCGGCCGAGCACGTCGCGCTCCACCGGGAAGGGCACGGCCGGTCCGCGGTACCAGGCGCGCGTGGCGTCGCCGCGGCGCGTCTGCTGGTTCAGCCCGATGTGGCCGGTCTCCACGACCTGCGGCGCGGGCCGCGTGTCGGGCGGCGCCAGCGGGTCGGCGGCCGGCGGCTCGGTGCCCAGCAGGCCGACATCCAACTTCTGCATCAGCGTGCGGAAGTTGTTGCCCCGGGTGGCCGTGAAGGACCAGTGCGCCAGCACCGGAAAGCGCAGCACCGGCTCGCTGACGACATAGGCGTCGATCGGGAAGCGGAAGCCCGCACCCATCGCATCGCGCACCACGCGGCGGGCGTCGGGGTCACGCGCGGCGGCGCTCACGGCTTGTGTCGCGGATGCCGTGCCCGTCGTCCACTGCGTCGCATAAGGCGGCTTGGCCAGCGCCTTGGCGCCGTCCAGCTCGGCGCCTGGCGATGCGTTGCGGCCGGCGGAATCCAGCGTGGCGCCTGCTGCTGCGGCGCGCGCGGGGTCTTGCAGGCCCGCGCCTGATGCGCGTGCCGGTGCCTGCAGGCCAACGCCCGAAACAAGCTGCTGGCCAGCCGCAGACACCGAGCCGGTGACGAAGGCATCCGCACCCGCCGCGGCCAGGGTGCCCAGCACCGACCAATCCTGGATGCGATCGAAGCGGAAGCTCTCCGACGTGCTCTCCGTGGTCGGCAACTGCCCGAGCTGCCCCTCCAGGTTGACCAGGCAGGCGAGGTAGCGCACCGGCAGGTCGCGGCCGTGGTCGTAGACCGGCAGCCGGTTGGCCATCACCACGGCCAGCCAGCCGTCGTCGTCGCCGCCGGCCAGTTCGGTGTCGTGGATGTCGACCTCGCGCACATGCGCCAGCAGCGGCAGGTCCGCCGCGCGCGGGAACAGCCGGCGCACCACCGTCTGCGTCACCGCCAGGTACAGGCCCTGGTCGGTGTCCTTGTCCTCGGGCTGCGGCCAGGGTGTGCCCGGTGTCATGCAGGCCGCCACGTCGGTGGGCGAGGACAGCTGGCCCTCGCCGTCGGCAATCACCACCAGTGCCAGCCAGGGCGTCGGGCCGGGGGCACCGCTGCCGGCAGGGTTGCGCTCCCAGGGCAGGGTGCGGCGCTTGAGCACGATCTGCGGCAGCCGGTCGTCGAACGAACCTTCCGCATTGGCTGGCGGCCAGGTCGACAGGATCTGGTCCGGCGGCATCGTGAAACGTGGCGACGCGACCCGGATGTGCGTCTGCTGCGTCGCGACGTCGAAGGGCAGGCCGTCCTGGCGCGTCTCCAGGACGTGACGTCCCGCGGTGACCTGCGGGATCACGTGGGCGTGCAGCACGAAGTGGCCGGTGGTGGGCATCAGGTGCGTCTCCGGGGCTTGTCGGGGCGGGTCGCCGGACGGCGAGTCGGCGGCTCGGGCGCGGGGCGTGCACGCTGGGCCAGCGCGGCGCCGGGCATCGGTGCGGCGCGGCTGGCCTGCGCGCGTGCCAGGCGGCGTTCGACCGCGCTGCGGCTGTCGCCACGCCATTGCAGTTGTGTGGTGGCACCGCCGCTGGCGCTGCCGGCCAGGCTCTGCAGCGCGGCGTCCAGGCCGCGTGCAGCCACCAGCGCCAGCGCGCCGCGTGCATCGAGCGTGTCACTGGCCATCACGCCGACCAGCGACCAGCCGGCGTCGGTGCCGATGGCCACGCTGACCGGCTGCTTCGTGTCGGCGGCGGGCACGATGTCGTAGGCTAGCACGCTGCGGCCTTCGGCCGACAGCAGCACCGGCGGCCAGGCTTCGCTGCCGATGCCCGCCAGCCGCTGCGCGCCCTGCAGGCCCATCATCAGTTCACGCGCGGCCACGGGGTCGCCGAAGGCCGTGGGGTCGTCCAGCACGATCAGCACGCAACGCGGCCGGCCGCTGAATCTCGTCGTGACCGTGCTGGTGCCGTGGGCGAGTTCGCTGCCCTGCACCCAGCCGCCATCGGCACGTTCGTCATGCGGCGCCAGCGGCTCGCCGCGCGCCTGCACCACCGCACCGGGCGCGAGGGCCGTGCCGTGGCCCATGATGGGCATCGACAAGCCGGCGTGCCAACCGGCCAGGCCCTGACGATCGGCCGCGCCGCGTTCGCCCTCGCAGACCACGGCCAGCCGCGCCGCGCCCATCGGCAGCGTGACCGACCGCGTGCCGTCGCGCGTGGACAGTGCGGGCTGGTCCGCGGCGCGGTCCATCAGCACCGTCCCGCCGGCGGACAGCAGCACCACGCGTGCGGCCTGCCCGCTGAGCGTGAGCACCGGCCGCTGCGACTCGCTGGACGCATCGGCACGCGCGTTAGGCATCTTCAGCACGACGACCTGCCCAGGCACCAGCGTGGCGCCAGGCGTGCCGCGGCTGATGCGCTGCGGCGCATCACCGCGGCGCGCGGGCGCCCCCACCGGCGCGGGAATCAGCCCATCGGTAAACCCGGCCAGCAGGCCGCTGCCGGCCGCGCCCGCGCGTGCCACGGTGGCCACCGGCGGCTGCGCAGCGGCTGTGAGCGGCGCCGCGCCGCTGGCCAGCAGCATGTCGCCCAGGCGCCCGGCACCCGTGACAGCGCCGCGCAGCAGCACGGCCGGGCGGTCCACACGCACCAGGCGCGCGGCGATCGAGCGGCTGCGCTGGGCCTCCACGGCGGCCAGCGTGGGTGCGGCCGTGCGCCAAGCCTTGTCGTAGGCCGGGCCCACGCTCGTGCGGCGGTCGGTGTCCACACGCAGCACCTGCGTGCCGGCATGCATCAGCGCCACGGCGATGGGCGCGTCGATGGTGTGGTCGAAGCGCCGCGGCGGCGGCTTGGGCGTATCCGCAGCCACCACGCGCGCCGTGGTGTCGATCAGGCCTTCGGTCAGCGTGC
This sequence comes from Pseudomonadota bacterium, assembly GCA_963205115.1. Classification (GTDB taxonomy): domain Bacteria; phylum Pseudomonadota; class Gammaproteobacteria; order Burkholderiales; family Burkholderiaceae_C; genus Rubrivivax. Next base: position 130,427 of record CAUJHV010000012.1, read on the forward strand.
CCAGCAGCGGTGGCGACTGCCGCTCGCCGCGCAGCGATTTCAGCGCCACCGGCGAGGCCGTGCGGGCCAGGAAGGCGCGTGTGCGCGCGAAGGCGGCATCCACGCTGTGCGGCTGCTCGACCAGGGCCGTCACGGCCGCGGCGTCGTCGCGCTTGGCGCGCGCCTGATCGGCCTTGCGCGCAAAGGGCAGGGGCTTGCGCGTGCCCACCTCGACCTGGTGGTAGGGGATCTGCGGGCCGTGCACCGAGCTGGCGGCGCGGCAGTCCAGGTCGATCTCGTGCAGCGCCTGGATCATGTCGCCGCTGGGCACCTTGGGCGCGTCCAGGTCCTGCACGGGCCCCCACACGCCAGCCGGGAAGGCGCCGAGCGGACGCGCCGTCGCCGTGAACGGGAAGGCCAGCAGCGTGCCGCTCTTGAACCAACGCAGGGCGATGCGCGGCTGCAGGCTGTCGCGCTGCATGGGCGCCACGGCCAGCGCCTGGCTGGGTGGGTGTTCGGTGCTCTGCGTGGCGGCCGGGCCCACGCGGTCGATCCACTGCGCCGGCACGGTGCTGGCAAACGTCAGGCCGAATTCCGGCACCACGACAAAGGGCCGGTCGGGTGATCCATCGGGCGTGGCGCGTTCGTTGCGCGAGGGCTGTGCGCCGTCGCGTGTGATGACGGCATGCGCCAGCGCGCCGCCGGTGGCCGCTGCGGCCAGGTATTTGGCGATGAAGGCATCCGCCGCCATCGGGTCGCGCAGCACGCGGTCGCTGCCGCCGAAGGCGAATGTCAGCGTGATCGGGCCGACGTCGAAGCGCACCTTGCCGCGGAAATCCGGTCCGCGCACCTCGATGCTCGCGCCGCGGTGCAGGCTGAAGGTCACCTCGCCGAACAGCCAGGTGTCGATGGTCACGCCCGCGTCGATGCGCGCATAGGCGTTGGCGTAATAGCTGAAGGGGTCGAAGAAGACGATGGCGTGCGCGCCGAACTTGACCTCGGCCCAGGCCGGGCCGAAGTGCGCCGAGCCTTCGAAATCGCCGCCGGCCATCAGCGCTTCGGAGGTCAGCGCGAAGTAGCCCTCGGCCTTGATGACGATGCTGCTGCCGATGCTCCAGCGCAGCCCGATGCGCGGCACGACCGGGTAGCCCTCGCGGTGGAATTCGGGGTGGTAGCCGCCCAGCGTGAGCACGGTCTCGCCGCGGTGTTCGCCGGCAAACCAGATGACGAAGGCAAAGCCGCCGGTGAGCTTGACGTCGGGGTACAGCAGCCAGGAGTTGTCGGTGAGCTGGCCCTGCACCCACAGCACACCTTCCTTGCTGGAAAAGCGCACGAGCAGCGCGATCTCGATGGAGACCAGCGCCACCTGCGGACGCGGCAGCGCCATGCGCGCCAGTCCCATGAGGTTGATGTCCAGCCCGTCGCCGAATTCCACGGCCAGCACGGCGATGCCGTCGACCAGCGCGAAGCTGTTGAACGAGATGCCCGCCGCAAACCAGAAGCTGCCGCGCTGCATCGGGAAACGCTCGCCCAGCGCACGCAGCTGCGCCATCGGGTCCTGCGGCTTGGCGGCCAGGTCCAGCGCCTCGATCAGCGGGAAGCGCGTGAATTCGGCCATCGGCGGCATCACGAGCTGGCGGTTGATGCCCAGGCCACCGCCGATGCCGGTGAGGAAAAACGCCGGCGGCCCGCCGATGGGCCCGATGACCGCACCCACGGCGAAGAAGGCGGTGTAGGTCTCGCTGCTGCGGGCGTCCACACCCTGGCCGTAGCCGCCGTAGAGCGTGAGGCCGTAGACGCCGAAGCGGCCCAGCAGCATGCCCAGGTATTCGATCTGGGGCCGGCCGTTTTTCTGCTCCACGTGCTTCAGCAGCCCGCCGGCGATGCTGACGCCCGCCAGGTCCGCCGAGACCGCCAGGCCGCCCAGATCGACCGCCCAGCTCGCCGGGTTGAAGATGTCGCCCTGCGTGGTGAAGTAGGTGATCTGCAGGTCGTCGACGGCGCAGGTCAGGCCGAAGACGCTGACGCGGCCGTCCATCAGCAGCGAGATGCTTTGCAGCGGCCCGGTGGGCGGCGTGACGCCGAAGCCCACCTGTTCCAGGTACAGCGGCCCGAAGCCGCGGCGGATGGCGATCCACCACGGCCCGGGCGGGTCGCCGGCGCGCAGCGACACCTGCAGCGGCTGCGACGGCGGCTTCAGCAGCACCAGGGCGGGCGAGAAGGCCGGGCGCGGCGGCGTGGGCCCGGCGTCGCGCATGATGGACTGCGCGATGCCGTTGTCGCCGCCCGCGCCGCCGGTGGGCACGGCCAGGCCGGCAAACTGCAGCTGCGCACCGCCGGCACGCACGCCTTCGCCGTCGATCAGCGCATAGCCGTGCAGGGCGACGGAGTCCAGGCTGATGCCGGCATCCAGCAGCGGGCCGGACTTCTTGCCGATGCGCAGACCCAGCCCGCGCACGGCCAGCGTGGGCGTGAAGACCGGGCTGCCGGTGGCCGGCATGACACCCAGTACCAGGCCGGCGGGGCCGCTGCTGCCGGCGATCCAGCGGGCATCGGCTTCCAGCCACAGCTGAACGTCGCCGTTGGGGTTCAGTGCGAAGCGCGGCGCGGGCGCCAGCGACAGGCCGATGATGTCCTTGCCGGATTCGGACAGCTGGGCCAGCGCCAGTTCGAGCTTGCCGCCGCTGATGTCGATGGTGAAGGACGGTCGGGCGACGGCGATGTTGCTGAAGAGCCGCTGCAGGCGCTGCGGCCACTGCGCCGGGTCGAACAGCGCCGGGATCAATGCTTGCGGATCGGTGCTGTCCAGCAGCACGCCGGTCATCAGCGCACGTGCGTGGCTGGCGCCCACCGGGCGCGCGAGCAGCTGCGTGACGGCGGTTTGTGCCAACGCGAGGCCGGCCGCCAGATCGGCCATGAGGCTGACCAACCGGAGGGCGACGGCGGCGGGATCGATGTCTTCCAGCGGCGCGTCCAGCGTGCCGCCGCTGTCCACCAGCGCAAAGCTGCCGTTGCCCAGGTTCCAGCGCGCAGCCAGCCGGTGCGTGTCGTCGACGGCCAGGCCGATGGCCACCTGCGGCCCGCCGGCAGGGTTGGCTCCCGCGGCGATGCGCACAAACGGCTGCAGCGTGACGCCCTGCACCTCGACGCGTGCCGGGCCCAGCGTGAGACCGAATGCGTCGAGGCCGTCGCTATCCAGCCGCAGCGTGAATCCCACGCGGTGCAGGCCCGGCACGACCAGGCCCGTGGCCGACAGGCCGATACGCCCGGCACCAGGCGCCCAGGCCAGCGTGAACGCGCCCACGCCCACCTGCAGTTCGTTGCCGCTGCGTTGGACCGTCAGCGATGCCGGCAGCGCGGGCTGCAGCACCGGCACCAGTGCATCCAGCGCGGCCTCGGCCAGCGAGGCGGCGGCGCCGCGCAGGGCCAGCACCGGGTCCTGCGCCCAGGCCTGCAGGCGCGGCCCGCTGAAGCTGCCGGCCTCGCGCAGTTGCAGTGCGTCGCCCACCTGGCCCAGCAGCGGCCCCAGCGGCGCGGGCCGCTGAGCCAGCGCATTCAGCAGATGCGACAGGGCCATCTGTGCAGCCTGCGTGGCAGCGGAGGCCAGGCTGCCCAGGCCGGCGAAGGGCACGAGGCTGATGTCGGCGCCGCTGGCCGGGCGGTAGACGATCTGCCGCGCACCGTCGGCCAGGATCAGGTGCACCGCCTGGCGCCCGGCGCTGCCACCGGGCAGGCCCAGGTGCGCGGCCAGATCCAGGCGCGGCGCGAGGTCGCCGGCATCGGCCGGGCCGGGCAGCTCGATGCCCAGCGCCAGGCCGGCCTGCAGCCGCGCGCCGCCACCGCCCGGCGCCAGCCAAGCGCCGGGTTCCAGCGCGAGTTGCAGCCGCGGGCGGCCGCCGGCATCGGCCACGGCGAGTTCCAGGCCGGCGGCCAGGGCCAGCGGCGCACCGGCCAGGCCGTCGGCGCCCAGCAGGCTGCGCAGGCCGTCGAGCAGGGACTGCAGCCGCGCGGACGAGCCGCCGAGAACGGCCGCTTGCCGCAGCCAGCCGACCGGATCGCCGGCCAGGGCCAGCAGCGGGCGCAGCTCGCGCGCCTCGGGCGGACCCAGGTCCTCGGGGTCGGGCGGCACCGCGTCGCGCAGCAGGCCCAGCGCATCCAGCACCGTATCCAGCGCGTCGTGCACCAGCGGTGCGTGGCCGACCAGTTCGTCGCGCAGCCCCTGCAGCAGCGGCTGCGCCAGCAGGCCCGGCAGCACACGCAGCGCCACACCGGCCAGTGCCGCGGCATCGGGCGCGGGCCACAGCGGCACGGTGTCGATGCCGTCCGGGCGCCGCCAGCGCAGCGCGATGTGCAACGGCAGCAGATCCAGCACCAGCTGCAGCGGCGGCACTTCCGCGCTGAAGCCGTCAGGCCCGATCCGCAGTTGACCGCTGAGTTGCAGCGGCGGCCCCGCAGCGCCCGCGGCCGCCCAAGCCACCTGCGCATCGGCATGCCAACCGATCGGCCCTGCCGCGTCGCCACCGCCTTGCAGCGTGAAGCGGCGCTGCGCCAGATCCAGCCCCGCGCCCGCGGGCCCCAGCACAGCTGCCAATGCGGATTGCAGCGCCGGGCCGGCCAAGGCCAGGCGCTGCCGCAGGAAGCCGGCGGGATCGTGCAACAGCGCATCGAGCGCATCGACGACCAGCCCGCCGGCGGCATCGGCCAGGGCCAGCGCCTCCAACAGCGCAGACCATGCGACGGCCAGAGGGTTGCCCGTGTCCTCGCGGATGCGCTGCCAAGCCGCTGACAACAGCAGGCGCGCCTCGGGCAGCGCCGGCAGTTCGCCGGCCGCGCTGCCCAGGCGCAGGGACTCGAAGCGCCGCCCGAAGGCCAGGCCTTCGTGCAGCACCAGCGCGACCTGCGGCGGACGCGCGGGGTCCGATTCGCCCAGCGGCAGCGTCAGGTCCAGGCTCAGTGCGCGCAGTTCCATGCCGGGCGCGGCGGCCAGCCAGGCCAGGCGGTCGCCGATGCGGCACTCGATGCGCAGCGCGGGCCGGGCGACCACGCCGGCGTCGGCATCCACGGCCAGCAGCGTGAGCGAGGCGCGGGCCTGAACGGTCAATGCGCCCAGCGCGCCGGGTTGCACCTGCCACAGCAGGCCCAGGCGCATGCCGGTGGGGTCGGGCAGGTCTTGAAGCGCCCGCGCCTGCGCCCGCGCGGCCAGGCCGGCGGCGACGAGGGCGGTCATCGCACGGCGCACCTGCGATTCGCTCACGTCGCCCATCACGGCGGTGATCTGCAGGCCGGCGCGCGCGGCTGGCGGCTCCAGCGCGGGGCTGCGCAGGTCCGCGCCGGGGTCGGCCAGCGCGCTGAGGTCCATCAACGCGGCGACCAGACCGCGGCCCAGCGCCAGGTCTTCGTCGTCGGGCTCCTCGGTGTCGGGCGGCGGGATCAGCACCTGCAGCAGGCGCAGTGTGTCGGCGGTGGGCTGCGTGGACAGCGCCGTCAGCGAGATTGGCCCCAGCGGCGTGCCCAGCAGCACCAGGTCGCGCACGCCGGGCGCGTCCTGCACGGCCAGGCGTGCCGCATGGCCGGCGCCGCCCAGCGCGACGATCGCTGCGTCGGTGATGCCGGTCTGCAGCCCCTGCAGCAAGCGCTTCAGCCGCGCGGCCTGTTCGGGCGTGCCGTCGCTGCCGGGCGTGGCCGCGGGCGCACTGCGGCAGGCTTCGCGTGTGCCCAATGCGACAAACCATGCGCCGGCGCCCAGCGCGGGCAGCGTGAACATGGTGGCGTCCAGCCCGGCGGTGGACAGGTCGATGCGCCGTTCGGCCGCCTGGTCCGCCCAGGCCGCGGGGCCCAGGTCGACGAAGATGGTGGTCGAGGGCACGCGGCCCAGCCGGTTGCGCAGGTCCAGATGCCGCAGCAGTTGCGGCGCCGAGACCGCGCCGAGGTGCAGCGCCAGTCCCGCCGGCACGGATTCGGGCGCGGCCACGCGGCCATCGGTGCCGGCCCAGCGCTGCAGCAGCGCGTCCAGGCCCGCGGCGAGGTCGCGGCCCTGCGCCAGCGCGCGAACCTCGGTGTCGACTGTCGCTTCGGCCTCGATGGCCTCGGCCAGCGCGTCGGGCGCCAGGCCGGTCTGGCCGGGTCGCCAGCGCTGCAGCGCGTCGCCAGCGGCCACCAGCCGCGGCGTCAGGCCCTGCGGCGGGAAGCTCAGCGCCAGGTTCGGCAGGCCGGGGTGCAGCGCAAACCGGTAGGGGTCGTCGGGATGGCCCGTGCCTTCCAGCACCGCGCCCAGCACGCCGCCCAGCCAGCGCCACAGGCGGTGCGCGCGCGGACTGATGGCCAACGTCGCAAACCAGCCGCGCAGCGCGGCCGGCGCGTCGGCCATCAGGTCGGCCAGGCGCAGGGCCGGCGCGTCGTCGTCTTCCGCATCCGGGTCGAGTTGCAGGTCGTCCAGCGACCAGCCCAGGCCGTCGATCAGGCTTTGCCAGGCCTCGGGCCCACGTTCGCCCAGGCTGCCCAGCAGGGCTTGCAGGCCGTCCCTGGTGTCGGGGGAGATCCCGGCCAGGCCACCGTCCAGCCGCGGCAGTTCCAGCGGGATGTCCGCGTCGCGCACGCGCAATTGCAATTGCGGCACGGCCAGGTCCAGGCGCAGGCCGCGCGCGGGCGCCCAGCCCAGCTGCAGGCCGATGGCATCGGCCACCAGCGCGACCTCCGGGCCCAGGGCGATCACGGCACGCGGCGGGCGGTTGTCGACCGTGTTGTCGCCGAACGGTGCGCCGTCCACGAAGCTGGCTGGCGGCAGCAGCAATAGCGCCGAATCCAGCGTACCCAGCACATGCGCCTGCGGCCCGGCCAGCTCGACGCGCAGCAGCTGCGCCGCCAGGCGCGCACGCAGCGTCGGGCCGTTCGTGCCGATGGGCGTGTCGCGCGCAAAGGCCAGGCCGATGGCCAGCGCAGACGCCGTGGCGTCATGGACCCATTCCAGCGCGAGACCGCCGATCAGCGGCACACGCCAGGGCAGGGCGGCGCTGCCGTCGCCGTCCACGGGCACCAGCGCGCCGGCCGCCTGCGTGGCGTCGGCCAGGGCCTCGCGCAGCTGGGCCAGCACCTCGCGCACGGCCGCGGGCTGGGCCAGCAGCGCGTGCCAGTAGTTCGCGAGCGCGGCGCCCGGGTCGGCGAGCAGATCGACCAGCGTGGCGGCCGTGACGCCAGCCGGCGCATCCATGCCGATCAGGCGGCGCACCAGGCCCGTGGCCACACCCGCCTGCGCAAGCAGCGCATCAAGCGTGCCGGCGACGGTCTCGCCAACGGCATCCATCAGCGCGCCGGGTGTGGACAGGTCCAGCGTGTCGTGCCGCTGCGTGCCGATCTGCACGCCGTCGGCCGCGAGCACGAAGACCAGCCGCCGCTGTGCATCGCCCGCAAAGCCCAGGCGCAGGGTGTTCGCGCGCAGCACGCTGGGCGCGGTCACATCGAGGGCCCGTTGCCCATCGGCATCGCGACCCAGCGCGGCCCACACGCCGAACTGCGGCAGGCCGGCGAGCTGGCCGCTGACCAGGTCCACCCGCAGCAGCTGCGCCTGCGCCTGCACGCGGCGGCCCGGATCGCCCAGCGACAGCACGAGTGTCGGCACCAGGCGCAGATGGCCTTCGGCGCTGGTCTCGGTGCCCAGCGCGAGCTGCAGCGTGGCGCCGCCGAGGTCGAAGGCCACGGATTCGCCTTCGACACGGCCTTGCACCAGCGCCGCGGCGTGGGCGATCCAGTCCTGGCGCGCGGCGGGTGTCTGCACGATGGCCAGCAGCCAGTCGGCCCAGGCCCGCAGGCCGCGGGTGGGCAGTTCTGCGATGGGGATGTCGGGCACGGCGTCCGCGCTGCGCAGGCCCAGCAGGCCGGCCAGGGCCGTCAGCGCGGCCGGCGCGCCGGGCGCCTCGGCCTGCGCGCGCAGCAGCGACATCACCAGGTCCAGCGCGGCGTCGTCGAGCGCGTCCACGCCGTCGGCGGCCACGCGGATGTCGCGCGGTGCCGCGGCGCCGGGCAGCTGCACGCCGCCCAGCAGCAGGCCGAAACGCGCGGCCTGTGGATCGCCCGGCGCGCTGGGCACATCGATCTCCAGCCCGATGCTGCCGATGCGGGGCTGGCCCGGCAGCGGCGCGCTGCCATCCAGCGTCACCTGGCTGGACACGCGCAGCCGCGCGCCGGGCTGGCCCAGCCACACCGGAGAGACCGCGCCGCCGCCTTCACGTGCGGCGCGCAGCAGCGGCACCTCGAGCTGGCTCTGCGAGACAGGCGCCGGCGTTTGCACCCGCAAGCCCAGCCCCAGGCGGATGCCGTCGGCCGGCTGCTCGTCGACCGTGATGAACAGGCCCAGCTTCGGCGCGGGGAGTTCGACCAGCGGCAGCCAGATCACGCCGCGCGCATCGGTCTCGCGCGCGCTGCCGCCCAGTGCCTCGTCGACAAAGGCCAACAGGGCCGCGCGCTGGCTGTCGCGGGCCAGCATGCCCGCCAGGCGCGAGGCCGGATCCTTCAGCCAATCGGGGTCGGGCTGGCCGTCGGGCTTCAACAGCCCGATGGCACGCGCCAGGTCAGACAACGGGCCGAGGCTCTGAGACGAGAAGTCCATCGCCGTCGACTGCCGCGGCTACCGGTTGAGCGACGTGTCCAGGCCCGTGCCGCCTGCGAAGCGGTGGCGGGCCATCGGCCAGACCATCAGCAGCGCTGGCGCAGCGGCCATCTCCACTGGCACCAGCCGGTTGCCGCGTGCGTCCTTGCCCACCGCACCGGCGAGGTCGGCGACCATGCCGAGCAGGCAGTCCCAGGCGAAGGCGACCAGCGCGTCGCTCCAGGCCTGCACGACCGGCTCGGGGCCGACCGGCCGCTTCAGCGTGGAGGCGAAGAGCCCGCCAGGCTGCTTGATCGAGCCGACGGCAAACGGCACCTGCACACGCGCCGCGCCGGTCTGCTCGCAGAACACCGGCAGCAGCACGGTGACCAGGCCGTCGCCGAAGACGATGTCCAGCCCCTTGAGCTCGATGGCCAGTTCGCGCTGGCCTTCGACCCAGACGATCTGCGTGTGGGTCGATGCACGGAAGAGCCCGGCGGCACGCCTCGCCGATGCCTGCAGCAGCTCGCGCGCGGCGGCCTGCTCCAGGCGCAGCGGGGGAAACACCTGCCCGGTGGCACGGGCCTGCAGCGGCGCGTCGTAGCGCCTGGCCGCGCGCTCGGCGCGGACGTGGCGTGTGGCCTGCGCGGAGACGGTGTCGCCCATGGGGCCCTCGGGCCTGGCGTTGGGTTCAGCGTGCCGGCGGGTCTGCGGCCAGGCCGGTGCCGCGTGCGATCAGTCGCTTGGCGGCCTGCAGCGCGGCGTCCAGGACGAACCAGGTCGCCAGGAACGCGGCGCACTCCAGCGTGAAGCTGTGGAACTTGTAGAAGGTTTCTGCCAGCAGCCAGGCCAGCAGCAGTGCGGGCATCTGTTCACCCAGCAGGCGACGCAGCGGCAGCATGCGGTACAGCGTGAACATGCGCTTCTCCCGAGGAGTGGCCGTGGACCGAAGCGGCCGACTGTAGGACGGTGGAAGGTGACTGGCAAGGGCCTTGTGATCGGAGGGCGCAGCCACCAGGGACGGCGCCCTGGAACGGGGCGTGGGTTGCACGTCCGGAGGGTGCCGATGCCGGCCCGGGGCGACCCGCGGACGCATGAGATGTGTCGTTAGCTGTCGAAGCTGCGAACGCGGTGGCGCCAGCCGCGCAGGCGCGCGCGAGGGCATCTTGAGGACTGTGGTGCGGCTGCCCGCGAACCGGGCGGCCCTGTGCCCGTCAGCTGCCGTCGATGACGAAGTGCACCGCCAAGGCCAGCGCGATGACGGCCAGCGCAAAGTTCAGCCACACGCCCAGGCTGGTCCAGTAGCCGCGCGGGATCTCCTTCTCGCCCAGCCCGCGCACGACCTTGCGGAACTGCAGGGCCGAGAAGATCGCGGCACAGGCGCCCAGCAGCAGCAGGCTCACACCCAGCCACAGCGAAAAGCCGCGCTGCGTGGTCGACAGCGGCTGGCTGGTCACCATGCGCATGAACAGGCCGAAGCGTTCGACCACGAAGCCGAAGCCCATCAGCGCGATGGCGGTGCGCTGCCAGGCCAGCAGCGTGCGTTCGGCGGCGAAGAGGACGCGGGGGTCGTCGAGATACGACATCGTCGGTCGCGGGCGAAGACGGGGCGGTTGCGGGACGCGGGTTGTTGTGGCGTGGCGGCAGACCCTGGCCGGCCCAGCGATCAGCCGCGGCGGCGCAGCAGCCGCACGTGCATCGGGCGCTGGAATCGCGCGCCCTGCGGGCCCAGGTGCGGCTGCAGGGCCACGCGCACCGCCTCGAGCTTGGCCTCGTCGATGTGGTGTTCCGCAAAGGTGGGCCGCATCATGCGCTGCTCGAAATCCGCCACGTCCTTGAAGGCCACCGGCATGTCGAAGCGGCGCTCGGCCACCGCCTCCCAGGTGCCGGTGCGCAGCGCGGCGTCGACGGCAGCCTGCGCGGCGGCGCGGACCACGCCTTCGTCGTTGAAGATCCGGATCACGTCGTTGAACGGCCCGGCATAAACCGGCTCGGACACGTACAGATGGCCGCCCGGCCGCAGCACCCGCGCCGCTTCGCCGAGCGCCTGCGCCATCAGGTCCATGGGCACGTGGTGCAAGGACTTCAGCATCAGCGCCAGGTCGAAGCTGGCGTCGGCAAAAGGAATCGCCTGTGCACCGGCGGCCACGAAGTGCAGGCCCGGCATCGGCTGGGCCAGGTTCTTGGCGTGCTGCCGCTCGTCGACCTCCAGGCCCGTGACCTGGCAGCCCGGGTGGCGCTGCAGCAGGGTGCGCGCCAGATGGGCCGCGCCGCAGCCCAGTTCGACGATGGCCTGCGTGGACAGCGGAACCAGCGCGCCCAGGACCTCGAGCTCGTCTTCGATGAGCGGTGTGTGGACGGGTGCGGAAGCCATGGTGCGGTTTGTCGAGCCGGGATGCGCCGAGTATCGGTCGACGGGCTGCAGGGCGCCCTGGACTGCGCCGTGGACCTTCAGTTCGTCGTGGGCGACAGGGTGCGCGTCGCGCCGAAGCGCGTGGTCCCGCTGGCGGTGAGCAGATGGTTGTCGATCCAGCGCTGCAGGTCGGTCCACATGGCCTGGGCATCCGTGGCCGGCATGCGCGAGGAGTGCTTCAGCTCGATCGTCACGACCGGCACGCCCAGCACCGTGCCGCCGTAGTTGCCCAGCGAGCCGGGGTAGATGCCGACCTGGTCCAGCATCAGGTTGCCCAGGCGCGTGGGCGGCGGCGGCGGGCCGTCGAAATCCAGCACGCCATAAGGGGCATGCACGGCGACGATGAGCTGCGGCTGGAAGCTGTGGATCTGCTGGTGCACCCAGCGGCTCTCGGGCTCGGACAGGGCCGATGGCCCGGGGAATCGCCGCGGGTCACGCCGCGTGGTCTTGATCCAGTACTTGTGCGCTTCGGTGTCCCACTGGCGCGTCTGGAAATTGCGGTTGAGGTCCACGCCGTTGGCGTTGACCCGGGTGCGTGGCGATCGGAAATAGCCGTCGGGGTTGACCAGCGGCGCCATGCGCCAGTGCACCGGCCGCGCGAGCGTCTCGCGCCGGGCGCGGGCGATCCAGTCGATGACCAGCGTGACGCTGGCCTCTTCGTCGCCATGGATGCCGCCCAGCACCAGCACGCGCAGCGGCGGCGCGGATGCAGACGAGGGCGTGACGTCGGTCGACCACAGGGGCACACCCTTGACCGATCGGCCCTGGCCTTCGGTCAGGCGAAGCGAGAGGCAATCGGGGATCTGCCCGCGTGGATGGGCCGCGGCGATGCCAGCGCACCAGGTCGACAGTTCGCTGCCGGGATCGCGACGCGGGGCATCCGTCTTCGTGTCGCGCAGGCTCTTGCGCGTGGGCGACGCGTCGTTGGCGCTGGCGGGTGTCGTGGTGGCGGCGAGCGCGATCGCAGCCAGCAGTGTGTACAAGGACCGCAGAAGCATCGCTTGCGAGAGAAAGGCCCGCACGGGCCAGGCACGCGGAGCTCGAGTCGTGGAGGGCAGCACCGCAGAAGTGTCCCCCAAAAGAGTGGGTGTCCGGCCGCCGGATACGCCCGGTTGCCGGTTCGGCGCTCAGGCCGGGGGCGTGGCGCGGCGCAGCGTGCCCGGCACCGGGCCCGTGGACTCGCGCACCACCAGCGTCGCCTCGAGCTCGTAGTGCTGCACGGCCGGCTGGCCACTGAGCGTGTTCACGAGGTACTCGCCGGCGCGGCTCCAGACCTCGTCGGTGGGCAGATGCATGGTGGTCAGGCTGGGGCGCAGGTGGCGGCTCCATTCGAGATCGTCGAAGCCCATCACCGACAGGTCCTGCGGCACCTGCAGGCCGCGGCGCTCGGCTTCGAGCATGACGCCGTAGGCGATGACATCGTTGCCGCAGACGACGGCCGTGGGGCGGTCTGCCGGCAGCAGCAGGGCGCGTGCCGCCTGGCGCGCATCATCCAGCCGGTAAGGCACTTCGAGATACCACGCCGGCGGCAGGGTCAGGCCGGCCTCGGCCAGTGCGCGCCGCACGCCGCGCACGCGTGCCGAGGCGCGGTCGTTGTGCTGGCCCAGCGCAGCCACCATGCCGATGCGCCGGTGGCCCAGGCCCAGCAGGTGGCGGCAGGCGCGCAGGGCAGCGGCTTCGTTGTCGGCGCCGACGCTGGCATAGGGCTTGTCGGGGTGGTAGACGCCCACGTTGATGAACGGGATGCGTTGCGTGGCCAGCAGCCGGCGCAGGGCGTCGGTGTGGACGTCGCCGCGCAGGATCAGCCCGTCGATGCCACGGGCGAGCATGTTCTGCGCCTGCTGGTGTTCCACCTCGGGGTCGTAGCCGCTGGTGGCCAGCAGCAGCAGATAACCCTTGAGCGACAGGTAGCGCTGCAGCGCTTCCACGCCGCGCGCAAACATCGCGTTGTCCACGGTGGGGATGACCGCGCCGATGGTGCCGGTCTTGCGCGAGGACAGCGCGCGCGCCGCGGCATCGGGGATGTAGCCCAGCGCCTGTGCCGCGGCGTCGATGCGCGCGCGCAGCTCGGCGCGCACCAGGCCGGGGTTGTTCAGCGCGCGCGACACCGAAGCGGTGCTCACGCCCGCCTCGCGGGCGACGTCACGGATGCCGATGGTGCGGGGCTTCATGAATGAAACAGTTTTCAGAATACTTTACTGCGCCCTGGCGGCCCGAAGCCGGCGCCACGTCGAGGGAAATCACCTATGCCAAATGGCCTTGCCAGCACCCCGCACGCATTGACCGACGGCGCACCAGGTCCGGACAATGCTGTAACCGGTTACAGCGTTCAACCGACGCTGTCGAAAGGAGACAAGCATGCGTTCGTTCCCTTGCAAGGCCACTGCGGTGGCGCTGTCGCTGAGCTTCATCGGGGCCTTCGCCCACGCGCAGACCTTCGACTGGAAGAAGCACCAGGGCAAGACCATCACCTTCCTGGTCAACAACAACCCGATCGGCAACGCCCTGGTCAAGTACAAGCCGGAATTCGAGAAGCTCACCGGCATCACCGTCAAGGTCGACGGCTACCAGGAGCAGCAGATGCGCCAGCGCCTGGTCACGGTGATGAATGCCAAGAGCGACGAGGTGGACCTGTTCATGTCGCTGCCCTCGCGTGAAGGACAGCAGTTTGCCAAGGCGGGTTGGTATGCCGACCTGAATGCATCGATCAAGGGCGCCGTTGCCGCCGACTACGACTTCAAGGACCTCTCCGCCGGCATGGTGGCCGACGCCACCTACGACGGCAAGGTCATGGGCCTGCCGCTGAACGTGGAAGGCCCGGTCGTCTACTACCGCAAGGACCTGCTGCAGAAGTGCGGCGTGGCCTTCCCCAAGACCCTGGCCGATCTGGATGCCGCGGTCGTCAAGCTCAAGGCCTGCGACGCGGCCGTCACGCCGTTTGTCAGCCGTGGCCTGAAGCCGGCCGCGCCCTTCACCTTCAGCGTGTTCCTGCACAACCACGGCGGCAGCTACATGAAGGACCGCAAGTCGCAGCTGTGCAGCCCCGCCGGCCAGGCGGCGCTGGGGCAGTACGCGCGGCTGCTGAAGGACTTTGGTCCGCCCGGGGTCGTCAACTACAGCTTCCCGCAGATCAGCTCGCTGTACCGCGAGGGCCGCGCGGCGATGGCCTTCGAATCCACCAACGAACTGCGCAACGTGATGGACGGCGGCGCGCGCCTGGCCGACACCGGCATCATGCCGCTGCCCGCCGGCACGGGCGGCAGCAAGCCCACCGTCATCGGCTGGACGCTGTCGATCTCCGCGCACAGCCGCAACAAGGATGCTGCCTGGTACTTCCTGCAATGGGCCACCAGCCGCGCGACGCAGGAGAAGATGGCGCTGGAAGGCATCGCCCCGCCGCGCGCCAGCGTGGCCAACGACCCCGACTTCAAGAAGTGGACCGAAGAGCAGCCGGTGCGCCGCGAGTGGGTCGCCGCGCTCAACGTGCTGAGCCAGACCGGCATCTCCGAAGTCGGCTATCCGATCGTCGCCAACCCGGCCTCGCGCGAACCCATCGGCCAGGCGATTAACGAATTGATCCTCGGCCAGAAGACCGTGGCGCAGGCCTGTGCGGATGCGGACACCGCGCTGAATGCGCTGATCGCCAAGGAGTGAGGGCTGCGGCGTGACAGGGAACCGCTCATGAGCACGCCTGGCCGTTCACAAGCGCGATACCGGCAGGGCGCAGCGCGGAGCACACTCCAGTGAGCCTCTTTGCATTCCCGCCGGGCTATCGCGCACTGGTGATCGGCGGGGCCGGCGATATCGGCTCGGCCATCACCGCCGCGCTGCTTGGCGAAGGCTGCACGGTGGTGGCCACCGGTGTGGACCCCGCGGCGGTGGCGGCCTGCCGGCTGCCGCCGCACGAGCGCCTGCGCCTGGCGCCGCTGGACGTGACCGACGATGCGGCCATCGCCGCCTTCGTCGCGCGCCTGGCCAGCGAGGGACCGCTGGACGCGCTGGTCAATTGCGCCGGCATCCTGGCGCGGCACCGCGAGTACGAGCTGCCGGTCTTTCAGAAGGTGCTGGACGTCAACCTCACCGGCACCTTTCGCCTGTGCACGGCCTGCAAGCCGCTGCTGATGGCGTCCGCGCAGACGGGCGGTCGCGGCGGCGGCGCCATCGTCAATATCGCGTCGATGAACGCCACCGCGGCGCTGCCGTGGATCCCGGCCTACTGCGCCAGCAAGGGCGGGGTGGTGATGCTCACCAAGAGCCTGGCCATGGCCTGGGCGGCCGACGGCATCCGCGTCAATGCGCTGGCGCCGGGGTATGTGGAGACCGCGATCAACGCCGAGGGCCGGCAGGACGCGGCCTTCCACGCGCGCATCGCCTCGCGCATCCCTCTCGGGCGGTGGGCGCAGCCGGCGGACATCGCACCTGGCGCGGTCTTCCTGTGCTCGCCCGCGGCACGCTACGTCAACGGCACCGTGCTGGCCGTGGACGGCGGTTTCCTGGCCGGATGAGGCACGCGGCATGAGCCAGTCCATCGGCACGCAGCGGCAGCTGGCAGGTTTGTCCACGCCGGCCGTCGTCTTCACGCTGGTGCTGATCGCCTTCCCGTTTGCGTACACGGTGTGGCTCAGCCTGAACGACGTCACCATGGGCAACGTGCCGCGTTTTGCAGGCATGGGCAACTACGGCGCGATGCTGCGCGACGCCGAGTTCTGGAACGGCCTGCAGATCACGCTGGTGCTGTACGTGCTGTCGCTCGCGCTGCAACTGGTGCTGGGCACCTGGGTGGCGCTGCTGCTGCACAACGCCAAGCAGATGTCGGGGCTGGTGCGCACGCTGATGATCTCGCCCTTCGTGCTGCCGCCGGTGGTGGTGGGGATGATGTGGCTGGTGATCCTCGACCCGGCCATCGGCGCGGCCAACTGGCTGCTGCAGTCCGCGGGCCTGCCGCGTTCGGACTGGCTGGCCTCGCCGCTGTGGGTGATTCCGACGGTCGCGCTGATCGACACCTGGCAGTGGACGCCCTATGTCGCGCTCATCGTGCTGGGCGGTTTGCAGAGCCTGCCGCCCAACGTCTACGAAGCCGCGCAGATCGACGGCGCCTCGCGCGGGCGCATCTTCCGCCGCATCACGCTGCCGCTGCTGCTGCCCACGCTGGTGACGGCGGCCATCCTGCGCAGTGTCGATCTGCTGCGCTTCTTCGACATCATCTACATCACCACCCAGGGCGGGCCGGGCAACGCGTCGAACACGCTGAACATCTACGGCTTCCGCAAGGGCTTCGAGTTCTTCGAGATCGGCTACGCCAGCGCGCTGATGATCACGCTGTCGACCATCGTGCTGGGCGCGGTGCTGGTGCTGACGCAGGCGCGCAAGCGGGTGGCGTGGTGAGTGCGGTGCCGATGAGCGACACCTGGATCCGGCGCCTGAACAGCCTGCAGATCGCGCTGGTGGCGCTGTTCATCCTGGCGCCCATCGGCTGGATGGTGCTGTCCTCGTTCAAGCCCTCGTCGCAGGTCACGGCCTATCCGCCCACGCTGATCTTCTCGCCCACGCTGGACAACTACCGCCAGCTCTTCCAGACCACGCCCTTTGCCAGCCACACGCTCAACAGCGCCATCGTCACCATCGGCTCCACGCTGATCGGCCTGGTGCTGGGCGTGCCGGCGGCCTTTGCGGTGAGCTGGACGCGCATCACCTGGCCGGCCACCGTCACGCTGATGGCGCGCATGGCGCCGGGCACGCTGTTCCTGCTGCCCTGGTACATGGCCTTCCGCGAGCTGGGCATGATCGGCTCCTACTGGGCGCTGATCCTCACGCATGCGGTGATCACCATGCCCATCACCATCTGGGTGCTGCTGCCGTTTTTCGACAACATCCCGCGCAGCGTGCTGGAAAGTGCGCAGGTCGACGGCTGCAGCGTCACACGCATCCTGTGGCGCATCGCGATCCCGCTGGTGATGCCCGGGCTGGTGGTGGCCGGGATCCTGTCCTTCGTCTTCTCGTGGAACTACTTCCTGTTTGCGCTGGTGCTGGCCAATGGCGACACCAAGACGCTGATCGCCGCCTCGTTCAATTTCATCGGCGAAGGCGCCACCTACTGGGGCGCGCTGATGGCCGCCGCCACGCTCATCGCGCTGCCGCCACTGATCATGGCGTTCCTCGTGCAGCGCCGTCTGGTCTCGGGCCTCGCGCTCGGGGCCGTGAAGGGATAGAAGCACCCATGCAAACCGCTGTCTTCCACGGCGAGCGCCGTGTCACCCTGGCCGAAGCGCCGATGCCACAGCCCGCCGCGGGCGAGGTGCTGCTGCGTGTGCGCCGCACCGCGCTGTGCGGATCCGACACCAAACCCTGGATCAAGGGCGCGAAGGTCACGCCCGGGCATGAGATCTTCGGCGTCGTCGAGCAGCCCGGCCACCGCCTGCACGGTCAGCGCTCGCTGGTCTACATCCCGGTGTTCTGCGGCCATTGCGCCAGCTGCGCGATCGGCGACACGCACATGTGCCAGACCATCTCGCAGCTGATGGGCTGGGACAAGCCCGGCGGTTATGCCGAGTACCTGGCGGTGCCCGAACAGTGCCTGCTGCCGGTGCCCGACGACATCGAGGACGACCTCGCGCCGCTGCTGCTGGACACCATCGGCACGACGGCGCACGCCATCCGCTTCATCATGCGCCTGGCGCCGCCGGAGGAGCCGGGCGCCGTGCTCGTCACCGGTGCCGGCCCGGTGGGGCTGGGCGGCATCATCGCGCTGCAGAACCTGGGCTACCGCGACATCCACGTGTCCGACCTGAAGGAAGAACGGCTGCAGCTGGCCGAGTCCTTCGGCGCGCGCCGCCACCCGGTGGGCGACGCGAGCCAGCGCTTCCGCCTGATCGTCGAATGCAGCGGCGCGCACGCCGCGCGCAGCCTGGGCATGGAGATCGTTTCGCCGCGCGGCGTGCTCGTGCTGGTGGGCGAAAACGACCACCCGTGGCCCGTGCAGGAGAACAAGGCGATCCGCCGCAAGGACTTCCACATGGTGCGCACCTTCTACTTCCCGGTGGGCGATTACGCGGCCAACGTGGAATGGCTGCGGCGCGACAAGGCCCGCTACCGCCGCCTGGTGGATGCCACGTTCGGCCTGCCGGAACTGCCGCAGATGTTTGCGCGTTTTGCGGCGGGCGAACTCGTCAAGCCGATGCTCAGCTTCGCCTGATTCACATGGCTTCCGTCACGCTGCGCGGCCTGAGCAAGACATACGGTGCCGTCACCGTCATCCCGGGCATCGACCTGGAGATCCACGACCGCGAATTCGTGGTCTTCGTGGGACCTTCGGGCTGCGGGAAGAGCACGCTGCTGCGCATCATCGCGGGGCTGGAGCCCATCGACGGGGGCGACCTCTTCATCGGCGAGCAGCGCGTCAACGACGTGGCGCCCGCGCAGCGCGACATCGCGATGGTCTTCCAGGACTACGCGCTGTACCCGCACATGACGGTGTTCGACAACATGGCCTTCGGGCTGGAGATGCGCGACATGCCGCGCGCCGAAATCCGCCAACGCGTGGAGCGCGCGGCCAGGCAGCTGCACATCGAGGGTTATCTCGACCGCAAGCCCAAGGCGCTGTCGGGCGGGCAGCGGCAGCGTGTGGCCATGGGCCGCGCGATGGTGCGCCACCCGAAGGTCTTTCTCTTCGACGAGCCGCTGTCCAACCTGGACGCCAAGCTGCGCGGCGAGGTGCGCACCGAGATCAAGGCGCTGGCGCAGCAGCTGCAGACCACCATGGTCTTCGTGACGCACGACCAGGTCGAGGCGATGACCATGGCCGACCGCATCGTCATCCTCGAGGCCGGTCGCATCCAGCAGGTGGGCACGCCGCAGGACGTGTACAAGCAGCCGGCCAACCGCTTCGTCGCCGGTTTTATCGGCTCGCCGACGATGAATTTCTTTGCCGCCGAGCGCGTGCCGGCCGGTTTGAAGTTGGTGGACGGCACCTTGCTGCCGGTGCCGGCAGGGCGCTTTACCGCGCTGCCCGCGGCCGGCCCGGTGCACCTGGGCCTGCGGCCGGAGCACCTGAGCCTCAGCGCACCCGGGCCGGGCACGCTGTCGGTGCCCGTCAGCGTGGTGGAGCCGCTGGGCTCGGACACGCTGGCGTATTTCGAATTCGACGGCGTGCGCCACGTGGCCCGGCTCGAGCCCGACCAGACACCGCAACCGGGCAGCACCGTGCACCTGGCCTTTGCGATGGACCGCGCGCATGCCTTCGATGCGACGACGGGTGCAAGCCTTCGCTAAGAAGCCGAGTCATGACCGACACGCTCGACCCTGTGCTGGACCGTTTGCTGCTGCAGCCGCCGATGGTGATCTGCGTGGGCCTGACCGCCTGGGACCAGACCTGGGAAGTGGCCGCTCTGCCCAGTGGGCGCGGGAAGATCCGCGCCACGGCCTACCGCGACGGCGGCGGCGGCATGGCGGCCAATGCGTCGGTGGCCGTGGCGCGGCTGGGCGGGCGCGCGTACTTCTGGGGACGTGCGGGCGCCGACCACGCCGGCCGCGCGATGCAAGAGGCGCTGTCGGCCTGCGGCGTGGACGTGGGCGGACTGCGCTTGTTCGAAGGCGGCCACTCGTCGGTCTCGGGTGTCATCGTCGATGCGCAGGGTGAACGCAGCATCGTCAATTTCCGTGGTGCCGACCTGCCTGACGATGCCAGCTGGTTGCCGCTGGCGCAGGTGCGCGAAGCCGGCGCCGTGCTGGCCGACCCGCGCTGGCCGGCGGGTGCGCTGGCGGCCTTTCGCGCGGCGCGCGAGGCGGGCGTGCCCACGGTGCTGGATGGCGACGTGGCCGATGCCGAGGTCTTCGACGCGCTGCTGCCCTGGGTGGACGCCGCCGTATTTTCCGAGCCGGGCCTGGCCGGCTACGTGCCGCAAGCCGCCGATGACGAGGCGCGCCTGCGCCAGGCACTGGCGCGCGGCTGCCGTCTGGCGGCAGTGACACGCGGCGAGCAGGGTGTCGTCTGGACCACGGGCGGGACGTTGCAGCACCAGGCCGCTTTCCCGGTCGACGCCGTCGACACCACGGGTGCCGGCGATGTCTTTCACGGCGCGCTGGCGCTGGCCCTGGCGGCCGGCGCGTCTGCCGCCGATGCGATGCGCTTCTCGGCGGCCGTGGCCGCATGGAAGTGCCGTGAGCGGGGCGGTCGTGCCGGCATCCCCCAACTTTCCACCGTACGCGCAGTTTTGACGTCCTCCAAAGGAAACACCACATGACGGGTTCACTACGCCTGGGCAAGACCTGGGGCCTGCGCCGCATGGCCACGCCGCAGGGCCATTTCACGATGGTGGCGCTGGACCAGCGCCCGCCCATTGCCAACCTCGTGGCCGCCAAGCGCGGCATCGCACCGGCCGACGTGAGCTTCGCCGACATGGTGGCCGTCAAGCGCCTGCTGGTGGAGGTGCTGGGTGCGCACGCCAGCGCCATGCTGATGGACCCCAACTACGCCTTTCCGGCGGCGCTGGACAAGCTGCCCGCGCGCACGGGGCTGGTGGTGACGCTGGAGGACCACCGCTTCCGCGAGACCCCGGGCGGGCGGCTCTCGCACCACATCCGCGACTGGAGCGTGGAGAAGATCAAGCGCGCCGGCGGCGACGGTGTCAAGGTTCTCGCCTGGTACCGGCCCGACGCCGCGCCGGACGTGATCGCGCACCAGAAGGCCTACATCCGCGCCGTTGGCGACGAGTGCCGCCGCTGGGACATCCCCTACGTGCTGGAGTTGCTGGTCTATCCCTTTCCGCAGAGCGCCGGCCACACCACCGACTACACCGAGGCGCCCGAAAAGCAGCCGGCGCTCGTGCTGGACAGCGTGCGCGAGTTTGCGCGTCCGGAGTATGGCGTGGACCTGTTCAAGCTGGAGTCGCCGCTGCCCGGCGCAGGTCTGCCCGCGCGTGACGGCGGCGCGGCGCAGCAGGTGGCGCAGCGCTGCTTCGACGACATGGGCGCGATCTGCCGTGAGGCCGGCATCCCGTGGGTGATGCTGTCGGCAGGCGTGACGCCCACGCAGTTCCAGCGTGTGATGGCCTATGCCTATGCCGCCGGCGCAAACGGCTTTCTGGCCGGCCGCGCGATCTGGTGGGCGGCGCTGAACCAGCACTTCCCGGGACTCGAAGCCTGCCGCCAGGCGCTGGCTGTCGACGGCGTGGCCACGCTGGAGGCGCTGGAGGCGCTGACGCGGCAATCCGGCCATGCCTGGCGGCCGGACTACAGCGCCCTCGAGGCCGTGCGTGCCGAAGGTGAGGTCTGCGCGTCCTATGCCTGAGGGCGTGCACGCCGCCGCCGGGGCGGTTGCGCCGTGTCGAGGCCTGGGCGCGTCCCGGGCCACTCAACGTGAAGGCTTGGAGACCCCGCGACAGATCGGCGACTGGTTGACCTGCTTCAGGTAGGCGATCAGGTCGGCGCGGTCCTTCGGATCCTTGACGCCGTCATAGGTCATGCGGGTGCCCGGGACCGCCTCCATCGGCGCGGCCAGGAACCGGTCGAGCGACTTGTCGTCCCAGACGATCCCGGACTTTTTCATGGCTGGCGAATAGTCGAAGCCCGGCACGCTGCCGGCGCGGCGGCCGAACAGGCCGCAGTGCCGCGGCCCCACGCGGTCGTAGGCGAGCGCGTGGCAGGCCAGGCAGCGGCCGTAGACCTCTTCGCCATGTGTGGTATCCGGCACCGCGGCGGCGGACGCTGCGGCACCAAAAGCCACCAGCCCCAGGGTGGTGGCCAGATGTTTAACGGTGTACATCACGGGCAGTCCTTTCCGCGTGGCGCGGTGCTCGTTGCCTGGGGGTCTGATGCCGCAGACCCGGCGCCGCCCGCGTGCAGACCGCTGCCTGCCGGCGGGCACGCCGCCTGTCATGCGCAGGTGCTCACGACATGAACGCGGTGGGCACCGGCGGCTCGCCCAGGGCCTGGCGCAGGATGGCCCAGTGCATGGCTTCGTCGCCCAGGATGCTGGCGGCGGCCTTGGCCAGGTCGCGGTTGCCGAACAGCGGCACGGCGCCCAGATAGGCGCTCACGGCACCCTTTTCCAGGCCGGCCGCAAACTTCAGCACGTCGGCCTGGGCCTTGAGCTGGTCGACGGGAAAGTCGTACTTGGCCTTGGCCAGCACGGGCTTGCCGCCCAGCTTGGTGACGGTCTTGGACAGCAGATCGGCATGTGCCTTGTGGTGCCCCTGGAAGCCCAGTGCGAGCTCCAGCACGGGCGGCTGCAGCAGCTTGCTGTCGGCACCCAGCTGGTAGGCGGCGATGGCCTCCAGTTCGGCACCCAGCGCGGTATTCAAGATCTGCACGTCCTGTGCGCCCGTCGCGCCGGCCTTGGCGGCCAGTGCGTCCTTGCCGGCCAGCAGCGCCACCGCGGCGCCGGACAGGACGAAGCCGCTGTGGCCGAGGAACAGCCGGCGGGCCACGAGCGGGGAAGACATCTGGAGGAAGGACGACATGATGGGCTCCTGGATCGGTGAATGTGCCCATTCGATGCGCGCCGCCGCGACGGCGTTCCCGCGCGCAGGCCGGTGCGGTCGACGGGGCTGGCAAGAGGCCGTCCGGCGCGGGTCGACAGGACGTCGAGATGGAATTGATGCCGCCCGCGGCACGGCGGGATGAAAATGACTCTCCTGGCCCACCACGGACACCGCAGGGGAATCGGATGATCTATGACTGGAAGCAACTGGCCGTCGACCTCGAAGGCCTGTTGAAGCTGCGCAGCGTCGTCTTCGGGATGAAGCTGTTCGAAAGCGAAGAGGAGATGCTGCGCATCCCCAAGCTGCGACGGCCGAAGGCGATCCACACACTGGACCAGCTGGTCGCGCAGACCGCACGCCTGGGCTGGACGGTGGGCGTCACGGCCGACAACCTGGTCGGCGCGCAGTGCCGGTCGGTGGTGGGCCTGGGCCGCGCGAAGGACCCCGAGTGGCAGTCCGGCCAGGCCATGGTGGGCGTGTGGTTTGCGACGGTCGAAGACGCCACGGCGCACCAGGCCGCGATGCACTGCGTGGAGGACGGCCGTTACGAAGCCTTGGCGATCGCGCCGCTGGCCAGCGGCCGGCTGGACCCGCCGGACATCGCGCTGTTCTATGCCACACCGGGCGCGATGATGTATTTCATCAACGGCCTGCAGTGGTCGGGCTACCGGCGCTTCGACTGGTCCGTGGTCGGCGAGTCGGCCTGCGCCGATTCCTGGGGCCGCGCCTTGAAGACCCGCGAGCCCAGCCTGTCGATTCCGTGTTTTGCCGAGCGGCGCTACGGCGGCGTGCTCGACGACGAGATGCTGATGGCCGCCACGCCCGAACACATGGCCGCGGCCGTGACCGGGATGCGCGCGCTGGCGGGCAACGGGCTGCGCTATCCCTTCCCGGTGTATGGCATCCAGCAGGATGTGCGCGAGGGCATGGCCGCGAGTTATCCGGCGCGCTGACGGCCCCGCGGCGCCGTCGCGCCGCTGTGTTGCAGCCGTCATGTGCCAGGCACTGGTGCGACGCCACCGCGTCACCGGCGCCGGCCATTCTTGCGGGCATGCGACCCCCCGCAGGGATGGCCCATGAATAACGCGAACGAAACAGCTCCCGCCCTCGATTCCGCCTCGGGTGCTGCCGCCAACTCCCCCGCATCGGCACCGACCCCCGGCCTGTCATCCGCGCGGCGCCGCGCCCTGGCGATGGTATTTGCGCTGGCCGCCGTGCTGGCGCTGGCGGCCGCCGCCTGGTGGTGGCTGCAGGGCCGCTGGCACGCCAGCACCAACGATGCCTACGTGAATGCCGATGTCACGCAGGTCGCGGCCCAGGTGGGTGGCTCGGTGGAGGTCGTCAACGGCGCGGCCGGGCAGAGGGTCCATGCCGGCGAGCTGCTGGTGCAACTCGACGATGCCGACGCGCGACTGGCGGTGCACAAGGCCGAGGCCGAACTGGCCAAGGCCGTGCGCGCGGCGCGGGGCCTCACACGCACGGCCGATGCAGCCGGCACGACCGTGGCCCAGCGCCGCGCCGAGCAGGCCGCGGCGGATGCGGCTTTGCAGTCCGCCGCCGCCACGCAGGCCAAGGCGCAATCGGATCTGCTGCGCGAGCAGGACCTCGCGCACCGCGGTTTCATCTCGGCACAGGCCCTGGTGGCCTACCGCACCGCGCTGGCCGCGGCGCAGGCCCAGCACCGGGCCGCGGATGAATCGCTGCGTGCGGCCGGCGCCGTGCTCAGCGAATCGTCGGCGCGGGCGCAGGCCGCGGCCGCGCCCGTGGCCGGTGTGCCGCTGGCCCGGCAGCCCGATGTGGAGATGGCCGCCGCCACCCTTCGACAAGCGGTGCTGGACCTGGACCGCACGCGCATCCTCGCGCCGCGCGACGGTGTGACCGGCCCGCGTGTCGTGCAGCCGGGTGAGCACGTGTCCGCCGGTGAGGCGGTGGCCACCGTGGTGCCCGTGGCGCATGCCTGGGTCGACGCCAATTTCAAGGAGTCCGATCTGGCGCAGCTGCGTGTCGGCCAGCCCGCCAGGCTGGTGGCCGACGCCTACGGCGGCAGCGTCACCTACCGCGGGCACGTGGCCGGCATCACACCGGCCACCGGCTCGGCACTGTCGCTGCTGCCGGCGCAGAACGCGACGGGCAACTGGATCAAGGTGGTGCAGCGCGTGCCGGTGCGCATCGCGCTGGACCCGGCCGAGCTGGCGAAGCATCCGCTGCAGGTGGGGCTGTCGATGACGGTGGACGTGGATCTGCATCCGAATGACGCCCAGCCGCCGGCGACGACGGCCCGCGCGGGCCCGGCGTTGGCCACGCCAACCACCGGCCCGGCAGCCGCAGCCGATGCCGCCTTGCGTGACGCCGATGCCCGCGTGGCCGCCGTCATCGCGGCGAATGCCCGGTGATGAACGCCCGCGCCGCGGCGCTGCTGGGCGGACGCCACCTCGCCGCGCCGAGCGTGCCCTTCGAGCCGCTGACGGGCGCGCACCGGCTGGCGGCCACCGTGACGCTGGCGCTGGCGGCGTTCATGAACGTGCTGGACCTGACGATCGCCAACGTCTCGGTGCCGGCCATTGCCGGCGCCATGGGCGTGACGCCGGACCAGGGCACCTGGATCGTTACCTCCTACGCGGTGTCCGAAGCCATCATGCTGCCCCTGACCGGCTGGCTGGCTACACGCCTGGGTCAGCGGCGCATGTTCCAGCTGGCCACCGCGCTGTTCACGCTGGCCTCGCTGGCCTGCGCGGCGAGCCCGCGATTCCCCGTGCTGCTGGCGGCGCGGACGGTGCAGGGTCTTGTCGGCGCGGCCATGATCCCGCTCGCGCAGGCCATGCTGCTGGCCATCTACCCGCCTGCCAAGCGCGGCCTGGCCTTGGGCATATTCGTGATGACCACGGTGGCCGCGCCCATCATCGGCCCGCTGGCCGGCGGCTGGTTGACCGACCACCTGTCCTGGCACTGGATCTTCCTGGTCAACCTGCCGGTCGGCGTGTTGTGCGTGACCTCTGCGCAGGCGCTGCTGGGCCGCTACGAAACGCCCACGCGCCGCCTGCCCGTGGACCTGGTGGGCATGGCGCTGCTGGCGCTGGGCGTGGGCTCGCTGCAGATCATGCTGGACAAGTGGCTGTCGCTGGACGGCTTCGGCTCGCCGGTGATCGTGACACTGGCCTGCACCGCGGCGCTGGCCCTGTCGCTGTTCGTGGCCTGGACGCTGACCTCGGACCATCCGGTGGTGGACCTGCGCCTGTTCACGCGGCGCAACTTTGTGGTGGGCACGGTGTGCCTGGCGTTTGCGTCGGTGGCCTTCTTCGGGACCAACGTCGTGGTGCCGCTGTGGCTGCAGACGCAGATGGGCTACACGGCGGAATGGGCCGGCCGCACGCTGGCCTTCAGCGGGCTGGCGGCCATCGTGCTGGGGCCGCTGGTCGGCGCCCATATCCACCGCGCCGATTCGCGCGCGGTGGCCACCTTCGGCCTGATCGTCTTCGCCGGCTTTGCCATCGGCTCGTCGATGTTCCCGCCGAACGTCGATTTCTGGACGCTGGCGCTCACGCGGCTGGCCCTGGGCCTGGCGCTGTCGTGCCTGTTCATTCCGCTCAACACGATCTACCTGGCCGGGCTCGATCCGCTGCAGGCCGCGGGCGCGGTGGGCATGGCCAATTGCATGCGCAACATCGGCTCGAGTTTTGGCACCTCGCTGCTGACCTCGATGTGGGCCCATGGCAGCGCGGCCTACGGCGCCGAGCTGGCGGGCCGGCTGGGCCGCGGAAGGGCGCCAGTGACGGACTATCTGCAGCGCCTGCATGCACTCGGCCTGCACGGGCCGGCCGCCGCCGCCTGGCTGCGCGAGCGGGTGATCGCGCCGCAGGCCTCGTTGCTGTCCACCAATGCGGTGCTGCAGGCCAGCGCCGCCATCGTGCTGTGCCTGCTGCTGCTGATCTGGCTGGCCCGGCCGCCGTTCCGCGCGGCGACTGTCGGCAAGGACTGAGGGTTCGCAGGTCGGGTTCGATGCATAACGCGGAAGCCGATGCGCGGTAGGGGCGGCGCGTCATCGGTGCCACGCCCGCCGCGACTCAGTCGGACCGCGTCACTGCACATCTTCCAGCACCTGTGCCTCCTGGGTGCGCAACTGCACGAAGATCAGCGACGCCAGCATCGACATGCCGCCCACGGCCAGGAAGGTGGCATGGAAGGCGTGCAGCAGCACGGCCACCAGCGCCGGCGCCAGCGCGTGCCCGTCTGCGGATGGCGCGGCCGACACCGGCCCGCTGAACGCCAGCACGATGCCCGCGCCGGCCGCCACGCCCAGGCTCATCGACAGCTGCACCACCACCGACATCAGGCTGTTGCCGCTGCTGGCGTGGCGTTCGTCCAGCGCGCCCAGCGTCAGGGTGTTCATGGCCGTGAACTGCGTCGAATTGACCAGCCCGAAGATGCCCAGCTGCAGCAGCAGCCAGCCCGGTGCGTGCTGCGGCCCCGACAGCGCGAACGAGCCGATGCTGCAGCCCAGCAGCAGCGTGTTGCCGGTCAGCAGGCGGCGGTAGCCCAGAGTCTTGATCAGCCAGGGCGCAAACGGTTTGGCCGAGATCGCCCCCAGCGCGCTGGGAATCATGCTCATGCCGGCCGCGCCGGGTGAGTAGCCCAGCGCCACCTGCAGGTACAGGGGCACGAGGAAGGGCATCGCGCCGCTGCCCAGGCGCGAGAACAGGTTGCCGGCCAGGCCGATGGCGTAGGTGGGTATGCGCAGCAGCGCGGTGCTGAACAGCGGGCGCCGCGCCCGCGCGGCATGCAGCCAATAGGCCAGCATGGACGCCAGTCCCGCCACCACCATCACGATCGACGCGGCCGTGGTGATGGCGCGTTCGCCCAGCCCCTGCAGCGCCAGGCTCAGCAGCACCACGCCCAGCGAGAACAGTGCAAAGCCCCGGGCATCGAAAGGCCCCGACGGGCGCCGCGCGTTGATCATGTAGCGCCGCGTCATCACGATGCCGATCAGGCCCACCGGCAGGTTGATGAGAAACACCCAGTGCCAGGTGGCCCACTGGACCAGCCAGCCGCCCAGCGTGGGGCCGATCAAAGGGCCCAGCAGGCCTGGAATGCTCACGAAGCTCAGGACCCGGATCATCTCGTCGTGCGAGAAGACACGCAGGATGGCCAGTCGGCCCACGGGCAGCAGCAGCGCGCCGCCCACGCCTTGCAGCACGCGGGCAGCCACCAGAAACGACAGCGAGGGCGACAGCGCGCACAGCAGCGAGCCCAGCGTGAACAGCCCGATGGCGCTGACAAAGACGCGCCGCGTGCCCCAGCGATCGGCCAGCCAGCCCGACGCCGGGATCAGCAAGGCCACCGTGACCATGTAGGCCAGCACCACCGACTGCATCCGCAGCGGGCTCTCGTGCAGATCGCGCGCCATCGCGGGCAGGGCGGTGTTGAGGATCGTACCGTCCAGCGTCTGCATGAAGAAGCCCACGGCCACCAGCCAGGGCAGGATGCGCTGGCTGCGGTCATCGGTGGCCGACGGCCCGGCGCCCGCCTCGCACGCGACCGCCGCAGCAGGCGCTGGGCGGGCAGGATCGGGGTCGTGTGCGGGCATGGGACAGGCGCGCGGCAGCGGTCATTGTCCGCCCGCGTCGGCGCCGGCGTGGTCCACGCCTGCCGAGCGACCGGGTGGCGCCCGTGGTCAGCGTGCCGCGTTCAGAGCAGCAAGGGCGCCTGTCGCGGGTCGCCGTCACCACCATTCGGTGCGGCTGACGGCGCATGGGCGTCCAGGTCGAAGCGGTCCAGGTTCATGACCTTGGCCCAGGCCGCGACGAAATCGTGCACGAAATGCGGCAGCGCGTCGTCGCTGGCATGGACTTCCGCCAAGGCCCGCAGTTCGCTGTTCGAGCCGAAGATCAGATCGACCACGCTGCCGGTCCACCGGGGCTCGCCTGTGGCCCTGTCGCGCCCTTCCAGCAGGCCGTCGTCACCCGACACCTTCTGCCAGATCGTGCGCATGTCCAGCAGGTTCACGAAGAAGTCGTTGCTCAGCGTTTCCGTGCGCAGGGTGAACACGCCGTGCGTGCCGCGCGGATGCGGCCCGCCCGTGACCCCGAGCACGCGCAGGCCGCCGACCAGCACCGTCATCTCCGGTGCGGTGAGCGTCAGCAGCTGTGCCCTGTCCACGAGCATGTCGGCCGTCTGCGCGCGGAGGCCTTCGCTGGCGTAGTTGCGGAAACCATCCGCCTTCGGTTCGAGCACGGCGAAGGCTTCGACGTCGGTCTGTGCCTGCGAAGCGTCTGTTCGTCCGGCCGAGAAGGGCACGGTCACCACGACACCGGCGTTCCTGGCCGCGGACTCGACGGCCGCACAGCCGCCCAGCACGATGAGGTCGGCCAACGACACGCAGGTGTCGCCGGATTGGGCCGCGTTGAAGGCCAGGCGGATGCTTTCCAGCCGCGCCAGCACCCATGCCAGTTCGCCGGGCTGGTTGACCGGCCAGTCCTTCTGGGGTGCCAGGCGAATGCGCGCGCCATTGGCCCCACCGCGCTTGTCGCTGCCCCGGAAGGTGCTGGCCGATGCCCAGGCGGTGGTGGCCAGCTGCGCGATCGACAGGCCCGACGCCAGCAGCTGCGACTTCAGAGTCACGATGTCCCGCTCGTCGATCAGCGGGTGGTCCACGGCCGGCACCGGGTCCTGCCAGATCAGCTCTTCAGCGGGGACCAGCGGGCCCAGGTAGCGCGAACGTGGCCCCATGTCGCGGTGCGTCAGCTTGAACCAGGCGCGGGCGAAGGCGTCGGCGAAGGCGGCGGGGTTGGCCATGAAGCGGCGCGAGATCGGTTCGTAGACCGGGTCCAGGCGCAGGGCCATGTCGGCCGTGGTCATCATCGGGGCGCGCCGCTGGTTCGGGTCATGGGCGTCGACCACGCTGGACCGGGCGGCGATGTCTTTCGGCGTCCACTGATGTGCGCCGGCAGGGCTTCTGCTCAGCTCCCATTCCAGGCCGAACAGATTCTCGAAGTAGCCGTTGTCCCATCGGGTCGGGTGCGGCGTCCAGGCGCCTTCCAGGCCGCTGCCGATCTGGTCGCCGCCCTTGCCGCTGCGCAAGCGGCTCTGCCAGCCCAGGCCCTGCAGCTCGATGCCGGCGGCCTCGGGCTCGCGGCCGAGCAGGGCGGCATCGCCGGCACCGTGGCACTTGCCAAAGGTGTGGCCGCCGGCGATCAGCGCCACCGTCTCTTCATCGTTCATCGCCATGCGGGCGAAGGTTTCGCGGATGTCGCGGGCCGAGCCCAGCGGGTCGGGCTGGCCGTTGGGGCCTTCGGGGTTCACGTAGATGAGTCCCATCTGCACGGCGGCCAGCGGGTTCTCGAGTTGCCGATCGCCGCGGTGGCGTTCGTCGCCGAGCCACTCTCTCTCGGCGCCCCAGTAGATGTCCGCCGGCGGCTCCCAGATGTCGGCGCGTCCGCCGCCGAAGCCGAATGTCTTCAAGCCCATCGACTCCAGGGCGACGTTGCCGGCCAGCACCATCAGGTCGGCCCAGGACAGCCCGCGGCCGTACTTGCGCTTGATCGGCCACAGCAGCCGGCGCGCCTTGTCCAGGTTCACGTTGTCGGGCCAGCTGTTGAGTGGCGCCAGACGTTGGGCGCCTGCACCCGCGCCGCCGCGGCCGTCACCGACGCGGTAGGTGCCCGCACCGTGCCAGGACATGCGGACGAACAGAGGGCCATAGTGACCCCAGTCAGCCGGCCACCACTCCTGCGAGTCCGTCATCAAGGCCGTCAGGTCCTGGATCACGGAATCGAGATCGAGGGACTTGAACGCCTGCGCGTAGTCGAATGCCGCGCCCATCGGATTCGACAAGCTCGAGTGCTGGCGCAGGAGCTTCAGATCCAATTGCTCAGGCCACCAGGGTGCGGCCTCGGTGCGGGCCGCGGGTGAGAACGGACAGGGGTTTTCGACGGGCATGGCTGAATCTCCTGGACAGGTGAACGCGCGCCGCTGCCGTCACGGTCGCCGTGTCACGCGCGCTTCGGGCGCCGCGTGTGGGGCTGGTGTCGGTCTGTCGACTACTTCTTCTTCGCGGCCGCGGTGGCCTTCCCGACCGGGGTCTCGACGTAGTCGCCAATCACCGTCTTGACCGGGCAGGCCTTGACGATGGGGCACTTGCGGCAGGTGATGGCGAGCGCAATGGGGCAGAGCGTCATGGCGGGTGGGTCCTGGGTGAGGTGTGGGTGTCCGCGCCGAAGCCCTTTGCGGGCCGCGAGGCGGGTGTGTGGTGATGGCACATCCCGGCACGCGTGAGGTCGCCTGCGCGCAGGTCAGACACGTGCTGCATGCGCGCAGTGCGCCTATTCGCGTCGGGGCCACTGGCCAGTAGGCAATGTAGGCACGATGGGGCGAAGCGTCTGTGCACCAGCGAACATGGCGGTGCGCCGCGGATCAACCGAGTCTTCACCAGCCGCTGGCGCGGCTTGCTCACCCAGACGCTGCCGCCGCGCACGGGGTGGCGATACTTCGCGCTCCAGTTCATCACACCCCCTCGATGCCCGATCCGGCCCGAAGAACGCTGCTGGTGGCGCTGAGCGTTGGTGTCACGGCGTGTGCCGTGCCCGGCCCGCAGCGTTCGGTCGTGCCCCGCGCGGGTGGCCGCTTCGTGGACCACGACAGCTTCTCTTCGGCATTCGTGCGGCCGCGCCGCGTGCGGGTCTGGCTGCCGCCAGGCTACGACAGCTCGCAGGAGCGCTTCGCGGTGCTCTACATGCAGGACGGCCAGAACCTCTTCGATCCGCCGAGCCCGATGGCCAAGGGCGCTTGGGAGGTGGACCGGCAGCTGATCGCGCTGCGGCGCGCCAATGCCGTCAGGCCCACCATCGTCGTGGCCGTGTGGAATACCGAAGGCCAGCGCGCGCGCGAATACGGGCCGCAGGCGCCCATCGACAGCCTGCCTGCGGCATTGCGCCGCATCGTGCCGCGTGACGACGGCAGCGGCGACTCCACGCCGCTGGCCGACGCCTATGTCCGCTTCCTGGCCACCGAGCTCAAGCCCTTCATCGACGCCCGCTACCGCACACGCGCGGGCGCCAGCGACACGGTCGTGATGGGTTCCAGCATGGGCGGGCTGATCTCGCTGTATGCGCTGTCGTCCTACCCCGAGGTTTTTGGCGCGGCCGGATGCCTGTCCACGCACTGGGTCATCACCACCAACTACGCCGCGTTCGCTGCCTCGTTTGCGCCCGGTGCGGATGGCGATCCGCGTGTCGAACAGATGGCCGCGGCCTACCGCGACTGGTTGCGTGATCACATGCCGGCGGCAGGCCGGCATCGGCTGTACTTCGATCACGGCACGGCGGGACTGGACGGCCACTATGGCCCGCACCAGCAGAAGGTCGACGCCCTGCTGGCGGCCAAGGGCTACCGGCCCGGCATCGACTGGACGACACGTGTCTTTGCCGGCGCACCGCACGACGAAAGCGCCTGGCGCGAGCGCCTGGCGACGCCCTTGCGCTTCTTGCTGGGCCCGGCGCACGCGGCACCCAACAGGTCCTGACCCGGCAGGTCGTGTCGGCCGGGGCCGGCGCGCGGGCAGGGTGCCCGCCCGACGTCAGCCGAAGCTCAGCCGCAACACCGTGGCGTCGTCCAGCGCGACGTCGGTCACCGGCGCGGGTTCGTGCCAGCCGGCCGCGCCGCGGGCCGCGGCGAGCCCGCGGTCGTCGATCCAGCGCCCCGTCGGAGCGCTTGATGGGCTTGGCCGTCCAGGCCGGCCATCAGCGCGCGTAGCGCCGCTTCCGCGCCGGCTGCGCCGGTGCCGATGCGGTGCGCCACAACGTGAGGGGCCGCCACCACGGTGTCGTAGCCGGTCTGCGGCTCGACGGGCAGGGCGTGGGCCTGCGTGGCAACGAGGGGTCCGGGGCATGGGCGGCGGCTTGGGGGCGGAAGGCGGTGGGCATGGACGGTCTCCGTGGGGCGGGTGAGCCGTGTGCTGCGGCATGAATGGAAGTCTCGTCGGGCGGCGCTGGCGCGTCCCAAGCGTTCGCTCAGCGAACGGTCACGGTCGAGTTCGGCGGGGCCGGCTGGACCCCTTCAACGCCCGGCCGCGGCCGACGATCGACAATGAAGGCCTCCCATGGAAACCCCGTACCTCCACGAAGACATTCCCGGCGGCGTGCCGCTGAAGATGTGGACCCGCGGCGTGCCGGTCGAGGACGAGGCCCGGCGCCAACTCGCCAACGCCGCGCGCCTGCCCATCGTCTTCAAGCACATCGCGGCCATGCCGGACGTGCACGTCGGCATCGGCGCCACCGTGGGCTCGGTGATCCCGACCCTCAAGGCCGTCATCCCGGCCGCGGTGGGCGTGGACATCGGCTGCGGCATGATCGCCTGCAAGACCACGCTGACGGCCGAGGATCTGCCCGACAACCTGGGCCCGTTGCGCGCGGCCATCGAACGCGCGGTGCCGCACGGCCGACAGCCCGGCAGCCGCGATCCCGGCGCGTGGCAGAAGCCACCCGGCGCGGTGAATACGGCCTGGTCGCAGCTGGAACCCGCATTCACCTCACTCTGCCGCGACTACCCCAAGCTGGAGAAGACCAACCACCTGCAGCACCTGGGCACGCTGGGCACGGGCAACCACTTCATCGAGGTCTGCCTGGACGAGACCGGCTTCGTGTGGTTCATGCTGCATTCGGGCTCGCGCGGCGTGGGCAACTTCATCGGCACGATGTTCATCGAGCTGGCCAAGCAGGACGCGATGCGCCACCAGGCGAACCTGCCGGACCGCGACCTGGCCTACTTCGAGGAAGGCAGCCGCTACTTCGGCGACTACGTGCGCGCCGTGGGCTGGGCACAGCGCTTCGCCGCCATCAACCGCGAGGTGATGATGACGCGTGTGATCGAAGCGGCCCAGACCGTGATCCGCAAGAAGTTCCAGAGTCACGTGGAGGCGGTGAACTGCCACCATAACTACGTGAATCAGGAGCGTCACTTCGGCCAGGATGTCTACGTCACCCGCAAGGGCGCGGTCAGCGCAAAGGCCGGGCAGCTGGGCATCATTCCCGGCAGCATGGGTGCGCGCAGCTACATCGTGCGTGGCAAGGGCAACCCGGAGTCGTTCGACTCCTGCTCGCATGGCGCCGGGCGCGTGATGAGCCGCGGCGAAGCCAAGCGTCGCTTCACGCTGGCCGACCACCGCGCCGCCACTGAAGGCGTCGAGTGCCGCAAGGACAAGGACGTCATCGACGAGACACCCGCGGCCTACAAGGATATCGATGCGGTGATGGCCGCGCAGAGCGATCTGGTGGACGTGGTGCACACCTTGAAGCAGGTGGTGTGTGTGAAGGGGTGAGGCCCGGCAATACTGGGCTTCAGGGCACGTCGCGCCAGTAGGGGCTTGTCGGCGCCTGCACGCGTCGCCGATTCAGGCCACTTTTCGGCTCGACACACGAGTTAGAGAGTGCCCCTGACGGGTGCGATCGCGCCAGGGCCTGGGCGGACCAGCAGCCAATCGCCCTGTGCGCAGTGGTGCATTTCGAGGTGTAGGCGCAGAATGCGTGGCCGGAAGCAAGGACCTTGCATGCGCAAACCGCAAAACTTCCTGCATCTGTGGGAAGACAGCTTTCTCTACGTCACGGCGACCGTGGGATCGTGGCTGACGGCTCGTTCGTCGGCCACGCTGCTGGTGTCGGTGAGCGGGCGTCCGTTCAGGCTCGAGGCAGCCGATGGCACCCACACGCGCTGCACAGCGGCCCTGGTGGCGCCGCATGTCAAGCGCCGCCTCGACGTCGACGTCTGCGGCCTGCTGTCGCTGAACGTCGACCCCGCCGCAAGTGCCCACCGCCTGCTCACCGCACACATGGGCGGCGCAGGCATCGTGCCCTGCGACGCACGGCGCTTCGGGAAGCTGCGCGACGAATTCGTGGCCATGCAGTGCGGCGCGCTGCCGGATGGGCGCGTCCAGTCCTTGTGCACGGCGATGATCGAGTCCGTCACCCAGAGCTCGGCACCTGCTGCGCACATCGACCCACGCGTGGCGCGCGTGCTGGAGGCCATCCGCACCGAAGGGGGCCACCTGGCCTTGCGCGACCTGTCGACCTTGGCCTGTCTCTCGCCGGACCGTCTGACGCACGTATTCGCCTCGCAGGTGGGTGTGTCCATCAAATGCTATGCGCTGTGGACCAAGGTGCGCTGTGCGGGGCAGCAGCTTCCCGCGCACCGGTCCTTGACCGAGGTGGCGCTGGCCAGTGGCTTCGCCGATGCGGCGCACATGAGCCGCACCTTTCAGCGCTACTTTGGTGTGGCGCCTTCGTTTCTGACGAATCAGGTGCGGGTGATATCGGATGAAGGCGCCTCACAGGCCTGGGGCCGCGAAGTGGCAGGCTCCGGAGTGCCCCACGCGGCGCCATAGGACAGCGGCTGCGTACAAGCCGCAGCGCATCGGCCTTCCTAGACTACCAGCAGGGTTCGCCACCAGGGCCGCCCAAGAACCACTGCTGGAGACACGCTCATGAATCGACCGCACCAACCCCGGCGTTCCGCGCTGCCGCATGTGCTCTTCGCGGTGACCGCGGCGGCCTCCCTGCTGAGTGCCTGTGGCGGCGACAACGACATTGCCGAATCGACCTACAAGGCCGACATCCGGCGTACGGCCATGGGCGTTCCGCACATCAAGGCCGATTCCTGGCAGGGCCTGGGTTACGGCTATGGTTATGTGCAGGCCGAGGACAACCTCTGCACGATGGCGGATTCTTTCCTCACCTACCGGGGCGAGCGTTCTCAGTTCTTCGGCCCTGACGCTGTCCTGGTCACCAGCAGCACGATCGGCCGGCCCAAGAACATCGATTCCGACTTCTTTCACCGCCATCTGATCTCGGACGACGTGCTGCAGAAACTGATCGCCGCGCAGCCCGACGAGCTCAAGCAGCTGGTGACGGGCTTTGCCGCGGGCTACAACCGCTACGTGCGCGACATCAAGGCCAAGCCCGGTGCGAACGCCGCATGTTCCGCCGAGCCCTGGGTCCGCGCGGTGACCGCGGAAGACATCTACCGGCGGATGTACCAGACCAACCTGGCGGGCGGCTACAGCAACTTCCTGGCCAATATCGTGAGCGCCGAAGCGCCCACCGCCGCCACGCCGGCACACACGAACGCACGCCAGGCCCGTCTGTCGTTCTCGGCCGCAGACCTGCAGCTGCCCGATATGCAGGTCGGCGGCCGTGAAGGTGTCGGCAGCAACATGTTCGGATTCGGCACGGCAGCCACGGGCGAGGCCAGCCCGCTGCTGTTCGGCAATCCGCACTGGTACTGGCGCGGACCTGACCGCTTCTACCAGGCGCAGCTCACGATTCCCGGCAAGCTCAACGTCAGCGGCGCCTCCTTCCTGGGCATACCGGTGATCCTCATTGGCTTCAATGACAACGTCGCGTGGAGCCACACCGTGTCGACCGCACGGCGCTTCGGCTTCTACGAACTGACCCTCGCATCGGGCGACCGCACGAGCTACATGCGCGATGGCGCGGCCGTGAAGATGCAGGCCTCCACGATCGCGGTGCAGGCCAAGCAGGCGGACGGCAGCCTCGCGACCGTGACGCGCACGCTCTACAAGTCGGAGTACGGGCCTCTGGTCAATCTGGCGCCACTGAACCCGGCGCTGGCCTGGAACCAGACCAAGGCTTACGCGATCCGCGACATCAATGCCGACAACTTCCGCCTCTACCGCAACTGGATGCGCTGGAGCCAGGCCAAGACGCTCGACGAGTTCACCACCATCCAGCGCGAGGAGGCTGCCATTCCGTGGGTCAATACCGTGGCCGTCGGTCGCGGCGCGGCCAAGGCCTGGTATGCCGACATCGGTGCCGTGCCCAATGTGTCGCCCGCGCAGGTGGCGAGTTGCACCACGCCTGCAGGCCAGCAAGTCAACGCCCTGTTGCCGCGCGTGCCGTTCTTCGATGGTTCGCGCAGCGCTTGCGACTGGCAAAGCGATCCGGACTCGGTCCAGAAGGGCGCCATCGGTGCTTCGCGCATGCCCAGCCTGCTGCGCGACGACTATGTCGCCAACATGAACGACAGCTACTGGCTGGCGAATCCTGCTGCGCCGATGACGGGCTACCCCGACATCATGGGACCGGCTGGCACGGACGCGGTGAGCTTCCGCACCCGCCTGGGCAACCTGTTGGCGCAGGGCCGGCTCGATGGCAGCGACGGCTACGGCGGCAACAAGGCCACCGCCGACATCGTGCAGCGCATGGTGCTCAACAGCCGTGTGCTGACGGCCGAGCTGTTCAAGACGCAGGCGCTGGCGCTGGTGTGCGACGTGCCGACGATCGATGTCGTCAAGGACCCGCTGACGGGCGAGGCCATCGGCCGCAGTG
Organism: Pseudomonadota bacterium; assembly: GCA_963205115.1. GTDB lineage: Bacteria > Pseudomonadota > Gammaproteobacteria > Burkholderiales > Burkholderiaceae_C > Rubrivivax. Next base: position 167,207 of record CAUJHV010000012.1, read on the forward strand.
TCGCCACCGGCACGGCCTGTGCAACCCTGCAAGCCTGGAACAACACCGGTGTCGTCGCGTCGCGCGGTGCGCATGTGTGGGACGAGTTCTGGTTCCGCGCGGTGCGCCTGCCCGCGGCCTCGCTCTACGGCGTGCCCTTCAGCGCGAGCGACCCGCTGCACACGCCGCGCGACCTGAATGCATCGGCCGCCAGCGACCTGAAGCAGGCCTTCGGCGCCGCCATCGTGCGGGTCGAGGCCAGCGGCTATGCGTTCGACGCGTCACGCGGCGAGGTCCTGTTTGCCACACGCGGCGGCCAGAAGATCGGCCTGTTCGGTGGCTGTGGCAGCGTCGGCTACTTCACCATTTCGTGCTCCGAGAACCGGCTCGACCAAGGTGGCTACACCATGGACAAGGACCCCAACGGCAACAGCTACATGCAGGTGGTGCGCTTCCCCGACGGCGGCGTCGACGCCCGAACCTTTCTGACCTTCTCCTTGTCAGACGACCCCGCGTCGGCGCACAACGGCGACTACACGCGCGCCTACAGCGCGGGGCAATGGCTGAAGCTGCCGTTCTCCGAGGCGGAGATCGCCGCCGATCCCAAGCTGCAAAGCGGCGCGATCAGCGAGTGATCGGCAGGTAGCGAGGGCGCGCAGGTGTTGCGCGGCCGGGCTGTGCGGTGCCGCGTCTGGGCAAGGCATGCCTGGCATGCAAGCCTTGCCGAAGCCCGGCAGTCATCGGACTAGACTGCGGCCCACCATGGAACGCAGCGCCCACGCCCTTCATCGCGAGCCGCGTCGCGTGGCTGGGCACGCGGGGCCGAGCGCCTGATGCCGCGCCGCGTCTTCGTCATCGGCGCCACCGGCACCATCGGCCAATCCACCGTGCGTGCGCTGCTGCGGCGCGGGCACGAGGTCGTGTGTTTTGTGCGGCCCCGCGCGGGGGTGGGTGGCCGGCTGTCGGCCGAGGACAGCGCCCGGCTGCTGGCCGGCGCCACGGTGCGTGTGGGTGACGTGCGCGATGCGACGTCCCTGGCGCGTGACGGGTTCTGCGGCGAGCACTTCGACGTGCTGGTCTCTTGCCTGGCCTCGCGAACCGGCGCACCGAAAGACGCCTGGGCCATCGAGCACCGGGCGCAGTCGCTCGCGCTGGAGGCTGCCCAGGCCGCCGGTGTGACGCAGGTGGTGCTGCTCTCGGCGATCTGCGTGCAGAAGCCGCTGCTGGCTTTCCAGCAGGCGAAGCTGGCCTTCGAGAAGACGCTGGTCGAATCGGGGCTGACCTATTCCATCGTGCGTGCGACGGCCTTCTTCAAGTCCTTGTCAGGCCAGGTGGCGCGCGTGAAGGCCGGCAAGCCCTTTCTGGTTTTCGGCGACGGCACGCTCACGGCCTGCAAGCCCATCAGCGACGACGACCTGGGCGAGTACCTCGCGGCCTGCATCGACGACCACGCGCGCCACAACCGCATCCTGCCCATTGGCGGGCCGGGTGAGGCGATCACGCCGCGCCAGCAAGGCGACGCGCTCTTCGCGCTGCTGGGCCGCCCGCCGCGGTTCAAGCAGGTGCCGGTGGCGCTGCTGGACACCATCATCGCGGTGCTGGGTGTGCTCGGGCGCGTGATTCCGCCGCTGGCCGACAAGGCCGAACTGGCGCGTATCGGCCGCTACTACGCCACCGAGTCGATGCTGGTGTGGGACGCGGCCGCCGGCCGCTACGACGCCACGGCGACGCCTTCGACCGGCAGCGACACGCTGGTTGCGCACTACGGGCGCCTGCTGCGCGGCGAGGCCGCGGATGAGCGTGGGGATCACGCGGTGTTTTGAGGCGCCGACCGGACGCTGGACGGCTGCCGTGAACGACGATGCCCCGGACACAGTCTGCAGGCGGGCATGGCGCCGATCCAACCGGATGCTCTGTGCGGTGCGTGGGCATCCAATGGCCCCATCTGGCATCCGCCAAGCAAAAGGCCCCGCACTTTCGTGCGAGGCCTTGCGATTGTTGGCTCCCCGACCTGGGCTCGAACCAGGGACCTACGGATTAACAGGGGTTAGAAGCCCATATTTTTCAACGACTTAGGCTCGCCTTCGCTCGCCAAGCGGCTTGAAGTCCCGCCAAGACTGTCACGTTCGGTCGCATCGTGGTTGTTGCCAAGCTGGCTTCAGCGGGCCCCGCCGTGGATCCTCCGCGCTGTGCAGAACTGACTTCCGAACGGCTAGGTGGGAGGCCCGGTCGGACGACATGTGTGTGCCCGTGGGCCCGTTCGCGCGCTGTTGCCAGCGTTCGCCCGTAAATCCAACCGCAAGTACTTTTGGTTGGATGATCTTCGCCCAGCCTGGCCTCCCCCAGCGACTATGCCACAGCGTAGACAGGACGCATCTGGCGCCGTTTCAGCGAGTGCTCGATCCATACCCCCTTCCAGTCGGCAAATCCGATCAAGTCGCCTAGTTTTTCAATCTCGGCATTGCTCGGATTGCCCCCGAACAGCTTCACGAAGAGCTTTCGCTTGCGCGAGACTTCAATGTCTGGCGCACCGAGAAAGTCGCAGAACAGATGGTAAAGCTCGCTCTTCAGCCTAATTGACTCAAGAGTGTCAAGCTGAGTCTCCGCCTTTTTGTTAAGTTGAGCCAACGAGGAGGCGAACTTTATTTCATTCCGAAGGAAGCAGTACTTAAGAGTTATGTACTTGAAATAAGTTAATTTCTCCTGCAATAGTTGATCTAGGATGTGTTCGACTTGCCCATTGTTCGTGAACCGCTCTTTAAGCAGGTGGGCTCCGCAAATGAGAATATTGCACAACTCTATGCAGTCTTCGTTTGTGTCTGACTTCCGGCTGGTCATGGCAATTTTGGCAATTCCAACCAGTTCCTCTGCAATGGTGTGCATAACTAGATCTGTCGCTACCGCAGGTAGTAAGTTGGTTCCGCGTTTGACTATCGTCAGCAATTGACATAGGCTATAGGTTGTCCGTACCCGAAGGTCAACTGAAGTGATATAGAAAGCACATTCAAGAATACTGCGCGTGGCAAATGACCAATTATCAACTGACGTTGACAGAGACCTTTCGAGAGCCGCATTTGCAGCGCGAGCTAACCCACGGAGGCTACCCAAGAGACTCCCGCTCAGGTTGCTCAGTCGAACGTCGTGTCGTCGCACGATCACGCGGATCTCCTGAACAAGCGAGCCAATTAAGTGGCGATCTCTGCTTGTTGCCGCCGCCCCAGATTTCCATTCCGCACCAGTTAGGATTTCGTTTGCCGAACTGGTCTTGGCTCGCATGTCTGACCGGGCTTGCGTCAGATTGGTCACGAACGGACGTCGAAAATCTCTCAATTTCGATTCATTAATGTAGAGCTTGTAATTTAGTAACTCCTGGCGGATCAATGAGTCTATTTGTTGAACCGTGTCCTGACTATTGGAAAATATAGAATAATCATCGACATACCGGCGAATGGCGTAGTGTTGACCCTCCAGCAGGGACTTTTCGGCGAGTGCGCGCTGTACCTTGTTGTCTACATCCTGGAGAATAATTTCGGCGAATACTCTCGAAAACTCTGGTCCAACAACAATGCCATTGGTTTCATTGTAGTTGGATCGCTGCATCAGCGAGTCAAAGCATGACTCGAACGAGTGCGCTCCCTTATTCTTCTTGGCAAAATCTTTACTCTTCGTTGCCCACGCAATTGAATGTGTATAGATGCTGTAGAAGCACTTGGAGACGTCTATTTGTCGCAGAATTTCGAACTTCTTTTCTAATCGGATGAACTCCTTGGATTCGTAAAACTTATTGAGCAGGTTGTACTTTTCGTACGCAAAGAATGAGACCAGTTTGGCCAGTTCCGGCTCGGGTCCTTCCGGCACCAAGTGGACCTCGCCAGTCTTTAGAACAGTCTCGTTCAAATCGGCGAGGGATGCGACGTACACGGCTGCCACCGCAGCCGGATGGCGTAATGAGAATTCGCTTCGATTGCAATAATACAAAAGGGATGATTCATATCGAGCATAGAAGTCGCAGAACTCCAGCTGAGTCGTCGGATGAATTAACGACAGCTGCGTCACGCGATCACTATCCTTGTGGATTGAGTAATTATATGGAATTGTATACCCGCGTCTCGTCTTCAATAACTTGTCGAGCAGGGGTCTTGCTGCGGGATCGATCGATCTACATTGACTGTAATAAAGTCTGTCGTTGCCGAAGATGACCGGCAATTCATATGGGAGTGTCTCAGTCAGAAGTGGCCGATAGTGCCAGAAGTTTTTCTTGATACTCCTAGACATTACGCCACGCTCCCTTGATCTCGGTAACTCGGTTCGCCTTGAATCGCGTCATAAGCTTCAACTCGAATCCCTTAAAGAACGACAGGATCTTGAGTTGCTGCCGCTGCGCTGGATTGAGTTGCCTAGTGAGTGCAACACCCGGTCGTATGAGTGCTTGATAAAAGCCGTCCAAGCGTTTGAGTTCATTTCCGGAATGCGACTTAAACTCGCCGCGCGAATACACGCCGCAAAGCTTGTAGTTATAAAAAATGCCGGATTTGGCAAATTTAGATGATTTAACAACACCCGCGCCACGTCTATAGACTGTGTAATTGCCAGACAGAAATCGCAGTCTGTCCTTAAGTAGGGCAAAATTGGCGTCTTTTTGGTAAGACTTGAAACAGCGGAATATCCTGGTTTTTAGTTTCTTGATTTTGCGATCAGAGATTCCTACCGAGACCTTCCGAGGCTCCTTTCCTCCGCTGAAGTTTGATGCTTGATAGCAGTAACCAAGATATTCGATCGATACGGTTTTTTGAATCTTCTCGTCGTCACATATTAGAGAGAACTCCGTGGACTTGTCTGGATTGAAAGTCATTCCGACCGGCAAGAGGGTTGGCAGCTGTAGTTCGATGCTCGTCGTAGGCTCGAAGGAGAATATGAGGATATCATCGGAGTAACGAAAATACTTATAAACACCGGGGAGGCCTTTGACTGCTTTGTCGAAGCCTTCCATGGCAAGGTCAGCCAAAACTGGACTTATGCAAATGCCTCGTGGCAAGCCGATTTCGGGCGGGGGACAAAAGGTGTCAAAAAAGCAGTTGAGATGTCGTCTTATAATTGTTGGAATGAAAACGTCATGCGTCAGGCGCTTAAGGATCTGATCGAGAGGTAATGTTTCGTAGAAGGATAATATGTCCCGCCGAACGATGTACATTGGCGTGGCATCTGAAAGCGCCTCGATGACCCCCTTGACAGTCCTGTCCCGATTTCGCGCTTCAACTCAGAATCGGCGTGCGATGAATTTCGCGACTATTCTTAGAATCAGGGTTTGAGAGTAGTCATTTAACGAGGAGCAAATTCGGCCCTTGACGACGGTTTTTTCCACAGGGCCAAACGCCTGAAACCCTGCTGTGGCCGTGGTTGTAGCGGCTGAAATGATCGCATCCCGGTCCTTCTTCAGGTCGATGCCGAAGCGCCTCGAGTCACCCGCTCGAAATGCCCCGGCGATAGCTTTCACGTCCATTGGAGAGTGCATGCGTCCTCCTTTGCATCGCCGTTGTGATCGAATGGCCTGTGTGGCGGAGTGTTGAAAGTAAATTGTTGCCGCCTCCCCCGTAAACCCCGAAGTTGATGGCACTGATTTCCTAAGTGTTCTTGTGCTGGGTGAGAGGAGCGAAGTACGTGACAGCGCCAAAGGAGTACGGAAAGCTCACTGCAGAGCAGTTCAAACAGATGATCGGCACGCTCCCGGAGCTCCGGCGCCAGCAGGGTGTGTTGCGTGATGCGATACGTGCCGTGCCCTTGTCCCGCCTCGATGGGCTCTTGATAGAGGGCTATAACTGGGCGGCCGTTTACGAGCTGACGTTTCATGAGCACGTAGCACTTGTGGTTCACGGCCTAGGCCTTTCGCCCTACGTGGAGGCCTTGGCGTCCGCGCCTGACCCGCAGCAAAGGGTCCTCGACGAGATGTGGGACGACGGAAAGGTCGGCGAGGATGCGATCACCTTGCCACCACAGGCAGTCATCGGTTTGGTGTTTTCGCTTCAGCGAACCATGCTCAGCGTGATGCTCTATCAGCGCAGCATGTCGTCCCTGCTGCAAGAGGTGCGCACGCTGGGGAGCCATGAGGCGCTGTTCAAGGCCGTTCGGATCGATCGCGCGGTGGTCGCCTCGCCATCTATCGCTGATCGCATCGCGCGCGCCGAGTTGCGCCAGGATGAGGTGTTCTTCCGACATCTCCGCAGTGCCCTCAAGGGACCATCAAGGAAGCACTGGGAAGCTTACAGCGACCTCCGCTTCGCGCTTTTCGCACTCCGTGAGTTGGGCTTCGACAAGCTCAGTGACGCGCAACTCGAACGGTTGATGGTGGATGTTCTCCGCGTCTATCCGTCGCATCCGTCTGCGCGCAAGAACCTTCGCGCGCAGTACCAGCTATCTCGCAGGATCTCCACCATCTGAAACCGTCAGTTTGAGATGGTCGCTGCCGACGACGACCATGTAGAGAGTCCGTATCCGTTCCAGGAAGCCAAAGTGGCATGCCTGGCGCGGTTGAAAGGACTCTTGTATGACGTCGGACTTCGATGATGCCGTCCCTGCTGACGGCGTGCCCAGCACGCGCGGAGCGCGGGCAGGGCACGACGGCAGTAGGGGCGGAACAGGTGCGCCGCCTAGTAACACAGCACCTGATAACAGCAGCTCCCCGTGTATGCCGCTTCGATGGGGCATCGACAGCCTGTACCTCTCTTACCCTGGAGAGTTGTCTGCCTCTGCTGACGCGCAGCTATCCAAGCTGAAGCAGCAGGCCCAGGGGCAGGACTACGAGGCCGCCCGCGCCCAATTTGTTTTGGGCGACCACATCTTCGAGGTAAAGGACAAGGGTTCCGGGCTCTTCAAGTTCGGCTTGGTCGATGGGCACTACGACATCAAGCTTTCAACCTCGAAAGCTCGCAATGTCCCAATGGCTTACGTCCAAGTCCGCTCGGGGGTACTGACTGCCAAGTCACCTGCAGACATCGAGGCAGAGGTCCGGGCGCTGTTGGCCGAAATCGGGAACGTCACAGCGCCCAAAGTTAGCCGAGTTGATCTCTTTGTTGACTTCGCCTCCCTGCTCGACATGGAGGGGTGGCCTCGACAAGCCTGGGTGACCCGAGCAAGCGCCGTCCACCAATACGCCGAGGACTCTGCCTTCACCGGCTGGATGATCGGCGCTGGCGGTCCCCTCGTCGCGCGGCTCTACCTCAAGATCCTGGAGTGCCAGAAGACGGGCAAGGCCTATCTCATGGACCTCTGGCGGCAGGCGGGCTGGGATGAGGTGATGCCTGTCTGGCGACTGGAGCTGGAGTTTCGGCGGGAGTGTCTGGCCCAGCTCGACGTGGGCTCGTTGCCGGCCGTGCTCGGCAACCTGAACGGCCTGTGGAGCTACGCGCTCACGGAGTGGCTGCGCCTGTGCGATCCCAACCCCAACGACAAGACGCGGGCCAGGTGGCCGATCCATCCGCTTTGGGCGGCGCTCGCCTCAGTGGACTGGGAGACGGATGGGGGGCCGTTGGCTCGCACATTCCCGAAGTCGCGTGCGCCCTCTGTCGATTGGATTGGCCGTCGGGCACTCGGGCTGGTGGCGTCTATCGCCTCGCTGAAGCACTTGTCCGACTTTGCCGAAGCGTCGTTCGATCTGATGCACGCGGCCTCCAATGCGCTTGGAGAGCGCTACAGCCTCTCCGGCATCAGCCTCGACCAGGGCTTCGCGGAAATGGTTGAGGTCTGCAACCGCAAGTACAACATTGCGGTGAACGATCCGGATCCTGAGGAAGATCCCGAGCAACCGCGATTGCAAAACCCGTACTGGCGCGGCAAGCAGGGGCTGTGATGGAAGACCCGGCTCTGCCTTTGCCGCCCGTGCGCTGCCTCTCGAAAGAACAGGCCGCGGAATACCTGGGCATAGGCGTCACCCTCCTTGCGCAGTTAGGCATCCCCCACCTGAAGATGGGGCGCCGACTGGTCTTCGACCGGGTTGACCTCGATGCCTGGCTCGATGAACATAAGGGCGAGCGAAGGCGGGCCGGAAAGGAGGTTTCTTTATGGCCCGTGCAGAAGGTGTCTACCGAAGGCCGGATTCCAGCTTCTGGTGGATCAATGCAACGCTCCCCAACGGCCAGCGCATACGCCAAAGCGCTGGGACTGAAAACCGACAAGACGCCGAGGCGCTGCTTGCCAAGCTCAAGCTCGACGCCTACCGAGGGCATCACTTCGGCATCAAGCCCCAGCGAAGTTGGCAGCAGGCCGTGATTCGGTATCTCGACCTCAAGAGGGGTCTTCGGAGCTTCAAGGACGTGCAGCGCATTTGCCGCTACTTGGACCCGTACCTGGGCAGTCACATGCTCGATCAGATCAACGGTGACGTGGTCTGGCGTGTGATCCAGGGCGAGTTGAAGAAGGGCAACAAAGCTGCGACGGTGAACCGGTACCTCGCCACGGTTCGCAGCCTGCTACGCATGGCGCGCGACGAATGGCAGTGGATCGACACCATCCCGAAGATCCGGATGCTTCCTGGCGAGGTCGAGCGGGACCGGTGGCTGACGCGTGCAGAGGCGGATCGACTGATCGCGTGCTGTGCGCCTCACCTGGCGGCCCTGGTGCGCTATGCCCTTGCAACGGGGTGCCGCGCGGCCGAGATTACCGGCCTGGAATGGGAACGGGTCGACCTGGCGCGATCAACCGCCTGGTTGAACCAGACCAAGAACGGGACGCCCCGGGGAGTGCCCTTGAATCAGGATGCAGTTCAAGTGTTGAGAGAGCAGATCGGCAAGCATCCGCGCTATTGCTTCACCTACGAAAGCCAGCCCCTGCGGGCGGACGTGACCAACACGGCCTGGCACACGGCGCTGAAGCGTGCGGGGATCAAGGACTTCCGCTTTCACGACTTGCGGCATACCTGGGCTTCTTGGCATCGGCAGGCGGGAACGTCCTGCGACGAGCTCAAGGACCTGGGCGGCTGGAAGTCGCGGCAGATGGTCGACCGCCATGCCCAGTTTGCGACAGAGAACCTGTTGACCGCAGCGTCTCGGATAGAGGCAGGGCAGGGGCGGGGCGTGACCGAGCTGTCACGTTTTCGTCACGCCTAGAAAGCAAAAGGCCCCGCACTTTCGTGCGAGGCCTTGCGATTGTTGGCTCCCCGACCTGGGCTCGAACCAGGGACCTACGGATTAACAGCCCCACCACCGAACGGGCCGGAAACCCGCGCCAATGCTCGCTTTCCAGGGTTTTGCTGTCTGATATTTCTGCCAAGTTCATGAGATGTTTGCCCAGGTTCCGCCGAGTTCATAGGCCGAATATCAGACAGCTCGCGCCACCTTGTTGGGTGCCACGATGCCCCTCCAGCGCGACTTCACGTAGCGCTCGGTGGTGGTCACGGAGTCATGACCGCACAGCACCTGAATCTGTTCCAGAGGAACGCCGGAAAGCCACATGTCAGTGGCACCCTTGCCCTTCATGTCGTAGAAGCCCCAACTCGGCATCGTCGCTAGCGGCCCCTTCTCCGTCGTGTGCCGTACCCGGACCGCGGACTGGCGGCGCTTGAGCATCGCGCAGAGACCGTCGTAGCTGTATGGCTTGCCATCCCGTCGGTGGATGATGGTTAGACCCGTGATGACCTTGGGTGTGGGCGCCTCGGCGTCAACCTTGGCCACTGGTGCCTTCAGCCGGGTCAGCACGGCATCGATTTCGGGCGTGATCTCAATGTCCACTGCGGCGCCTGTCTTTCCCTGCCGCGTCCGGATGATGCGCACGACGCGGCCCGAGGGGTCTCGCCGCTCAGTGAGGTTTCGTGGTGTCCAGCCGATGATGTCCTCAGGCCGCTGGAGTGTCCTGTAGACCAACTCGGCCATCGCCCACACCTGGGCCGGTGCCTTCTCCAGTGTGGCGTGCATCTCTTCGTCCTCGACGTAGCGCTCGCGCTTGGTTTCCTTGTTGCGCTTGACGCCCTTGCAGGGATTCGTTTTCACGCCAGCCTGGCCTGTCCGGATGAGCCAGGTGAACATCGAGGAAAGACAGGCCTTCTCTCGGTTTGCGCGTACGCCTCGGCCGAGCTCGAGATTCGTGTCGAGGTACTCGGCGACATGCGAAGGCTCGACGCCGATCGGATACATGGCGCCGAAGAATGCCTTCAGTGGTTCGGAGTCTCTCGTGTAGTCCTCGAGCGTCCGTGGCGCAAGGTCAGCGGCAGTGACACGACGCCGACAAGCGGTCAGGAATTCATCGAGGTAGAAGGATGTGGTGCCGTATTCGGCACCCAGTCCGTTCGCGATCTCCGCAGCGCGCCGCTTCACGGCTTCGAGGTCACGCCCTAGATGTTCCCACCGCCCTTTTGGGTGGTGGTAGTAGAACGCGCCGTGCTTAGCGTAGACGCGCTGCGGCAGGTTCAGCGGGTTGTGAAGTCTTCGACGTCCCATGAGCCCGTCCACGTTGCAGCAGGGTGACCAAGGAGGACCGGCTAGGCTGCTGCTTTGCGCCCGATGGTTGGTCCGTCGTTGCCAAAGGACTCGCCACCCGTCGGCCAGAAAGCACAGCTTCCGCGTGGCAGCGTATCACCACCGGGCGGCCGTTGGGTTTCAAAGTGACGGTGAGGCCGAGAGCGCGCAGGTACCGCACCTGTGCGGCGGGTTGTGTGAGCGGAGCGCACAAGTCCGCAACTTCGGTGTCGGACAGGTACATCATCGTGTCGCCGCTGTTTGGTGTCGCCGAGTTTGCTCGAAAGGGCCCGACCCAGCGGCATAACGAGAGGATGGGGAAGCTTCCCCGGACGAGAGAACCGGTCTTGAAAGAGCTGCCTGCGTCGCTGAGTTGGGTATGCGACGGGAGGCCAGATGGCGACAGGGACGTGTTTGCATGAATCACCTCCGAACTTGGAACGGGAGCTGTACGGCGGGCACGGTTGATCTCAACGAAGACCTGCCGGTGTCCTTGGCCAAGCGTCTATCGAAGAGTGTTCAGGAAGCGCAAGTCACGCCGTGCCAACGCGCGACTGCAGAGGTGATTGCCCGGTGCAGGGCAATCCGGGATGCAGAAGTCAGCAATGCCTGTTGCGCTAGGAGGCAACTTGGGCTGCTGAGTGGGGTGGGGCCTGCAGAGAGATCAGGGGCTCGAATCAACTCCACCGCGGCGTCGATCAGGGGACGCATTCATGTGCGGGTCACGACCGCAAACGGGTGCTTGCTCCTCGTACTTGAAGGAAGTAGCACCGCCCCACAAACCGCCATTCGACGAAGTCAAACCGCTGCAGGTGGGTCGGAACATTTGAACCAACGTGCGATTCGTCGTCAAGCCTCGTGCGTGATCGTCACAAGCGCCATTTGAAGCTTTCGGCCAGATGTTCCTGCGACAGTTCGCCTTCCCGACTTTGCCAGCCGACGCACACTTTTCCCGAAACCGGAAGGCGGGATTTTTGGCATGGGCGGAAGCGCTTCCCACAAGAAAATCGGCCCCACCGCGGATGCGGTGGGGCCGAAAGGGCAGGCTCAGGCTGCCAGGGATTCTTCAGTTGCTTCCAGGCCCTGGGTTCCGGCCTCGTCTTTGTCGAGATCGAGCTCCGCAGCCAGTGCGCGCTGCCTGCCCAGGAGGGCGGTCAGCCGTTCCTCGTGTTCGAACGGCTTGCCCAGTTCCTCGCGCAGTTCGTCCAGCCGGCGACGTGTCGACGCGAGCCTGCGCTCGGTCTCCACCCGTCGGTCCGGCATGGCCAGGATCGTGTCGCGCAGGCCCTGGTACAGCGCCGGACCCGTCTGGCAGGACCGGCAGTCGTGGATGGCTTCGCCTTTCAGGTACAGGTGCACATCGTCGAACTCGCGGCCGATGAAGACCCAGAGCTCGAAGCTGCCGACCGCGCCCAGCAGTTCCTCCGTCGACCGGGCCGACACGCTCGCGCGCGCCATCCTGATCACCGTCCGCAGGGCATCGCCCAGACTTTCCGAACCCCGGTGCGATCGACCGTGGATCGTGGCCACCAGATCGCCCGCGTGTAGCAGGCTGGCCGCCGCGTCGGCGTCGGTCGTCAGCGCGCTGAGCAGCTTCATGCCGCTTTCGATGCGCATCGGCAGGTGCGCCACTTCCGACTCGTTGGCATAGCGCTGGTTGCGCCACACCATGAACAGCGACGAGTAGCGCGCGATGTCGGCATCGACGCCGGCCTTCTCGATTACCTTCGGATTGCCCGAGGCAAGTGCCTTGACCTCCGCATAGCTCAGCGTCGCGAGTTCCACGTCCTCGATGGAACGCAGGCCCTTGTCGCCGCTCATCACCTGCGCGATGAACTTCGCCTTGGTCAGCACCGTCTGCCAG